>CAVXTT010000016.1:0-388325 GCA_963764685.1 uncultured Ignavibacteriales bacterium | reverse complement strand
GTTGCCCGATACTTCGATTTTAGCCCGGGCGTTGATGATGTTCACGGCATCCCGCATGGCCGCTTTTGACATGTTGTCCAGCATGATGAGATCGGCCCCGGCTTTTAACGCCTCCTCCACCTCGGCGAGGTTTGTGGTTTCCACTTCGATTTTGTACTTGCCGCCATAGGACGCCCTGGCCCTGTTGACGGCCTCGGTGATGGAACCGGCGGCCTTGATGTGATTGTCCTTGATCATCACCATGTCGTAGAGGCCCATTCTGTGATTTTGCCCGCCGCCCGCCTTTACGGCGTACTTGTCCAGCCATCGGAACCCGGGGGCCGTTTTCCTTGTGTTCGAGAATTTGAATTCCGGTCGGTTCAAGCAGGGAGCACACGCGCGATGTGCGTGTCGCGATGCCCTGACAGGCGCTGGAGGAAATTAAGCACCGTTCGCTCGCCTTCGAGGATATGCTTCGTGGAGCCCGAGATCGAAACGGTGATGTCGCCTTTCTCTGTTAGTTCACCGTCTTTTTTGCGGATTTCCACCCTGAGGGAGGGGTCAATCTCTTCGTAGACCGAACCTCGCCATGTCACCGCCGCAGAATATGCCACGGTCCTTGGCCACGATTACGGCGCTGGGATCTTTCCGATCCGTTGAACACGGCGCTGGATGTGATATCGCCGACGCCTATGTCCTCTTCGATGGCCATTTTGATAAGCCCGATAACTTTTGATTTCGGAATTTCATCCATGCAATGATCCTGTATGACCGGGACTCGTCAAATCAAGTAAAAATTTCTTCTTATCAATATTTTATCAAATTGTAAATAAATTTTCTTGACTTATATAATTCCCTCTGTTAAAATACCAATTTATACCGAAGGCGGAATTCGGTCAATAATTATCGATTAAGAGGTTTAAAATGGCAATAAAACTTCTCAGAGGTATGTTCCCGTATCTTAACGCTAATTCTTTCTGCAGCCCGTTTTTTCGCAGGAGGACAAAGACTACGAGGAGGAAGAGAAGAAGCTCTGATATTCTTGATGGGGACAGGAAAGTCATCAAAAAAGACATTCTCGCCGAGCTTGTGAAAAAGGCCGACGAAAGCGGCATCAAGAGAGTGGAAATTGCCAAAATGATTGGAACCGTTATGGACCACGAACACGGCAGGAAAGCCGCTGAAATCATCGGCGTCAAGGACGTAGAAAAGGCCTACCAGGCGCTGCCGATCATGCACAGGTTGAGTTATGAGAATTTCAGGAACGTTAAGCTCCTTAACGCAGCTATTCTTAATTTCGGCGGCGGGTCGGATGAATTCGACGTCATAGTGGAGAGATATGCGGAGGCCAGCGCCCTGTACTTCAGGAATGAGTATGTGGAATCCGCCATCAAATTCATGATCAACGAGAGGCAGATCAAGCGCGCTGCGAAAAAAATCAACGAGATATACAAAATCAGGACCGCCAGCATACAGGAACATGTGCTGAAAATGAAAACCAAGATCGCCTTCAAGATGGCCGTGGCCGAAAGCAAAAGGAGCGTGCCCCCCCTCTATCCGGCCATTGACAAGGCCCTGAACGAGGGAGGCGATCTCCCTAGAAGGGCTCATGATTACAGCGAACGTGGCTACTACATTGATTCCATTTATTATTACAGAAGGGCCAAGGAAAAATTCCTGAGCGTGTACACCATTTTTGAAGCCCAGTATAAAGACATCGCCGACCGGTCGAATAAGCGTTCGGAGGTCCAGTTCCTTGAGAAGATGTCGAAGGAAACCAAAATGCCCTGGGTTTACAGGCTCGACGTGATCGATAATAAAAACAGGGTTTTCGACGGGTCCGAAGATGATAAAGACAAGATGAGAAAGAGGTTGGAGAACAGAAAGGGACCTGATTTCATTCCTGGTTTAATTCGTATTTCAACACCCTGAGGGCCATAAGCCTCACTTCCTTGTTGCGATGGGTGAGTAATTCCACCACCTTATTGCGCGTTTTCCTGTCAAGTTTATAACCCTTTATGGCCTTGAGCGCCGCCAGATAAAGCGATTGCTTGTAATAGGGCGTCGTTGTTATGATCCTCGATATGATCGCATACAATTCCCTGTCCTTGATGTCCAGGTTTTTCAACGTGGTGATGATGACGCTTTCTTTGGAATCGTTCAGGGCTTCGGAGATATAGGGAGAGGACGGGCGCGATTCTTTATCGCGAAATCGTTGATCATCAGCAGGGCTTTGATGGATTTCCTCCCGCACAAGCCAATCCCGGTTTTTCAGTCCCTTGGCGAAGATAATGGCAGCCGTGGGATCGCGGTAAAGGGACAAGGTCCTGATGGCGTTCCATTTGATGTTATCATCCGTTGAGAGTTCCGCTATTTTTTTTATTTTGGATTTGGCTGATAGCGGTTTGAAATGATAAAGCCCCTTCAACGCCTCTATGCGCACCAATTTATGGTCGTCATCCAGGGCCCTGATCAGCAATTCCACCGTTTCCGGATATTTGATGTAAAGCCTAGCAGAATGTCAAAATGGCCTGTCAAACGAGGCAGTCCCTTCCTACTGCCTTCTGACAGGCCCATAGCCAGAATTTTCGTAGTATAATATGGGAGGCAGTGCCGTTTATTCCAATACAGCTCACAACAGGAGGTAGTCAAAATGGAAAGGAACTATTCCGCATTTCTTCGCAATTATCTTGCACTCTCCGCTGCAATTTTGCTCACAGCATGTTTTGTCTTCGCCGGCAACGTGTCCGCGAAAGAAAAAGCCATCTCCCAGAATTCACTGAAAACGCTTTCCCAGATGAGCACTGCCCTGTCCGAGATCGCCGATGCCGTGCGCCGGAAGGCCATTCGTCCCCGGTATTGTAGCTATTAGCGCCTGCATTCTTCAGCCAATATCCTCTACCCGGGACAAGTGTTTGAACCGGGACCAATCTTGTCACATATGTAAATACATTTGCCTGAGGGTCCTTGCCTGGCCACCAGGTAAGTACTTCCTGATTTGCCGGATGCAGACCAGGAATAGATACCATATTCCATCCATTCTCAACATTAACTGTTAACTGGAATGATGTCATTATACCCCTGCCCTGCATATCGTATACAGTTGATCCGCCGGCGGCATTATGAGTAAAGGTTAATACAGCATTTATTATTCCTCCGGCTGCCGGAGTGAATGTAACATCAATTATACCGGTTTGACCTGCAGGTATTACAATTGGTAATACAGACGATGTAAAAGTGTATTGTGTGTCGGATGATGCGATATTTGAAATGATCAGAGAAGCGTCACCCGAGTTACTTATTGTTACAGGTAAAGTGGCGGAGCTGTCTACAGTTACATCACCGAAATTTAGTGAAAGAGGATTTGTATTGAATACAGATATAAGAACGTGCCCTGTTCCTGTTAGAGACAAGGAATCAGGTGAACCTGATGCGTTGTGTGTAAAATATAAACTAGCCGGGTAAGTACCCTCACCTGTTGGAGTAAATGTAATATCAATTGCAGCATTTCCACCAGGTAGAACTGTGAGCGGTAAACTGCCGCTGATAGTATACTGCGCATCTGATGAAGTAATATCAGAGATGATTAGAGATGCATCACCCGAATTATTTATTGTTACAGGCAGACTTGCAGAACTTCCAACATTTACAGTACCGAAGCTTAATGAAACAGGATCTATGTTAAATGTAGAAGCAAGGATATGACCTGTTCCTGTTACAGGTAATACTGCAGGGGATCCTGGAGCATTATGTGTAAATGATAAACTTGCAGGATAAGTACCCTCACCTGTTGGAGTAAATGTAATATCCACTGCAGTATTTCCACCAGGCAGAACTGTGAGCGGTAAACTGCCGCTGATAGTATACTGCGCATCTGATGAAGTAATATCAGAGATGATTAGAGAGGCATCACCCGAATTATTTATAGTTACAGGCAGACTTGCAAAGCTTCCTACATTTACAGTATCAAAGTTTAATGAAACAGGATCTAAATTAAATGTTGAAACAAGGATATGACCAGTTCCTGTTACAGGTAATACTGCAGGGGATCCTGGAGCATTATGTACAAATGATAAATTTCCAGGATAAGTACCCTCACCTGTTGGAGTAAATGTAATATCCACTGCAGTATTTCCACCAGGTAAAACTGTAATCGGTAAGCTGCTGCTGAAAGTATACTGCGCGTCTGATGAAGTAATATCAGAAATGATTAAAGATGCATCTCCGGAATTGCTTATAGTTACAGGCAGACTTGCAAAGTTTCCCACATTTACAGTATCAAAGTTTAATGAAACAGGATCTAAATTAAATGTTGAAAAAAGGATATGACCAGTTCCTGTTACAGATAATACTGCCGGTGATCCAGTTGCATTATGTACAAATGATAAATTTCCAGGATAAGTACCCTCACCTGTTGGAGTAAATGTAATATCAATTGCAGTATTTCCACCAGGTAAAACTGTAATCGGTAAGCTGCTGCTGAAAGTATACTGCGCGTCTGATGAAGTAATATCAGAAATGATCAGTGATGCATCCCCTGGATTAATTATAGTAACAGGCAGACTAACAGAGCTGCCAACATTTACGGTACCGAAGCTTAATGAAACAGGATCTATATTAAATGTAGAAGCAAGAATATGACCCGTTCCCGTTACAGGTAATACTGCCGGTGATCCTGATGCGTTATGCGTAAACGATAAACTTGCAGGATAAGTACCTTCGCCTGTTGGAGTAAATGTAATATCAAGTAAACTGCTTTGTCCTGCTGACAATGTAACAGGTAAAGGTGGGGATGTAAATGTATACTGTGCGTCTGAAGAAGTAATATCGGAAATGATCAGCGAACCTTCACCTGAGTTGCTTATAGTAACGGGCAAAATGACAGAGCTTCCTACATTTACAATACCGAAGTTTAGAGAGACCGGGTCTAAACTAAAAACAGGTCCGGATCCAATACCTGAAACCGAAAATGATGTAATCGATCCTGTCCCGTTATGCGTAAATACCAAATTACCTGATTGCAGCCCTTCTGTTGTCGGAGTAAAACTGAGATTAACTGTAGTACTTAGACCCTCTAAAATCCTTATAGGGAAATTAGCTGTAAAGGAAAACTGAGAATCTGAAGAAGTAATACTGGAAATAACCAATATAGAATTTCCGGTATTAGTGATAGTGGCTGGTAATGTGAGAGTATTACCGATATTCACCGCTCCGAAATTTAAAGATGAAGGAGTAATAGTAAATACTCCTTTCCCAAAAACCGCTGCACTAAATACCAGCACAAAAAGGATCGAAGACATAAAATTTCGCATTTATGAACCCTCCCGGTCTAAAGAGAATTGATAAGATTTAAATTTAATGACCATTATACTATCCGGAACTCCTTGAGAATAAATATCTTAGTAAAACCATCTTCATTGTTGAAATATGCTCTATCTATTAAGTCCTTATGCCGGTAAATTTTACATCCAATAATTTCATTATTGTAACAGAGTCATACACCGGCATCAGAATCGACCCGACTGTTTCAGCTGAATTATCAGTCAGCAGGTTCTTTCAATAGTAATCTGTCTTGTCTTTTTCAATAACCCTCCCCATTGAGGAATAAATTGAATAGCCCGATCTCCGCAATTAGTGTACCATAAATTTCTCCGGTCAATAATTTTCAGTGCGCCAGCAGGATTTTGTTCCCGGAAGTATTTGTAATCTTTATTTTTTGCCCCTGTATTTATATTTCAAATGCCCAATAGCCCTATTATTTCCCTACTACAGTCCTACAATGGGATTACAATCCTATTACTGCAGAAAGAGTATTGAAAGAGGATTGTAATACTGTTAAAAGACTAGTAAAGAAATTCTAATGAAATCCATGGGAAATAAAATTGAAATGAAGATAGAAGATGGGCTTTCACAGGAAAGAATTTATAATGATAATGGGCCTTGTAGAACAACACATTACGATGATTTTGTACCCAAAAGCAGGCTCAATTGAACTAAATGTGGGGTGAGTTCTTGGGCAAAATACTAGTTCTGGGAATATAAAGCTTGGGATAATTATGAGAATCCTTGGTTCAGCAGATATATACAAGTCTTATGACTAAGTCATTATTTCTTCTTAAAGATGACCCAGCCAATCACGATTCCAATACCAAGTGTTATCA
Organism: uncultured Ignavibacteriales bacterium; assembly: GCA_963764685.1. Taxonomy (GTDB): domain Bacteria; phylum Bacteroidota; class Ignavibacteria; order Ignavibacteriales; family Ignavibacteriaceae; genus CAVXTT01. The sequence continues at coordinate 382,185 of CAVXTT010000016.1, read as the reverse complement.
GAGCTGGAAACCACATCCAACCGCGATTACTCATCCATCCGTTTTCGTTAAATCCATGCATCCCACTATTCATCATTCCACCTGTCAATGCTCCACCGCCGAATAGAAGGAAAAGCACAATAACTAAAACAAATGCTATAACGATAGGTCTATTATTTTTAGAATTCACTATATTTTTCTCCATATGATGTAGACTTTCTTAAATATTAAATAAAGTACTAAGTGGTGCAATTGAATACAATCACCCGTAGGTATGAAAAAGTAGTTAATCCTTTATGGCTGCTTTTTAAACTATACTGAAATCATTTCAGATTAAGATAGGAGAGAACTGTTTGCTCTTCTGAGGAAAGGGTTGTCATATCATTCCTCAATTGGCATTTAAATTTTGTCCGGGACATTCCCCTTCCGATTGACAGGACCTCAACTTGATTAATCGTTTAGGAAGTTTAAAAAGTTAAAGCCTTGCATTACAAGGCTTTATGAGAATTATGTACCGAAGGCCGGACTCGAACCGGCACGAGGTTTAAGCCTCACTGGATTTTGAGTCCAGCGCGTCTACCAATTCCGCCACTCCGGCATAAAATTGTTTGGCATTTTTGAGGACTCAAAATATTAAATTTTATATCCCTAAACAATTAATATTTTACCATATTCGCCTATAAACTGCTAAAATAACTGCTTCTAACTATTGGAATTATATAAACTTATTGAATTTTCTTTTGTAAATAGACAATCGATTGAATATTTTAGATAATCCGATTTTTTAGAATCCAAAAACTATCACTTATTTACTCAAGGAGGAGTATATGAAAAGATTATTCATTCTGTCTTTTTTAGCTTTAAGTGTCTTCAGCTTCGCACAGATACAAAGCCTTGACAGCACACATATCGAGATGTTTAAGAAAGATATGTGGGGGACTTATAAAGATTTAGTAAAAGAAAATATGACATTAACAGAAGAACAGTCGAAAGTTTTCTGGCCGCTGGTAGATGAATATATTGCCGAAAGGGATAAAGTATTTGAACAGAGAGTTGCAGTTACAGAAGAATATATGATGAATTACTATGGTATGGATGATGAAACTGCCAAGGGCTTAATAGAAAAAGCTTTCCAAATTGAACAGCAGCTACTGGATATACAAAAAACTAATATCGATAATATGCTTGAACAGCTTCCGGCACCCGTAGTCGGAAAGTTTTATCAGGTCGATGTAAGGGTAACAGCTCTCGCCAATTTGGTTAGGATGTCCTCAACTCCTATGGTACGGGATCAGGAATAAAACTGTTTAAAAATATCAAAAACCCCTGCTGTTGGTCAGGGGTTTTTTATTTTAAATATTTTAGTTCGGGTAAACCTTAAATTGCAATCAGGACGTTATCAATTAATCTTGTATGTCCTATCCTGCAGGCGATTAAAATGTAATAGCTGCTCCCCTTCCGTAACTGCTCTGTTTCCTTAAACGACTCTGCCTCTACTATCCTGATATAATTTAACTGTATCGACTTCTCTCCAAGGAAATTCATATTTATTTTCTTAATGACTGATATCGCGGATAAGTCTCCCTCTTTGATCAGCTTTTCTGCCTGCTTCAATGAAGCGGAAAGGACTAAAGCTTTCTGTCTTTCGTCTGCTGAGAGATAAACATTCCTTGAACTCATTGCAAGACCGTCTTCTTCACGGATGATAGGACAGATGACAACATCAAGATTATACTTAAGATCTTTAACCATCTGCTTAATAACAGCTGCCTGCTGTGCATCTTTTTGTCCAAAGTAAGCACGGGAGGGGTGTACTAATATTGAACAATATGCCGACAACTGTACTAACTCCTTTAAAATGATCAGGCCTGAATTCCCCCTCCTGTTTCTTTGTTATGCCGGTTACTTCAATATAAGTCTGATAACCTTCAGGATATATTTCATTTACTTCTGGCGTAAATAAAAAATCCACACCTGCACTCTCAAGCATTTTATAATCACGCTGCGGATCCCGGGGATAAGCAGAAAAATCTTCGTTAGGAGCAAATTGGGCAGGATTAACAAAAATTGATACAACTGTTGTATCATTCTGCATTTTGGATTGTTCTATTAAGGATAAATGTCCCTTGTGAAGATACCCCATTGTCGGGACAAACCCGGTAGTCTTTCCCTCGGCATTAAGCCAATAGGCTGTTTCCTGCATCTCCTTAACAGAGGTTACAGTTTTAATAGTAACCTCAGGAAACCAGGTTTAGCAGATTATAGATCGTATTCTTAAGATCTTTGCGGGATACAACCATATCTACGAATCCGTGCTCCAGCAGAAACTCTGATCGCTGGAATCCTTCAGGAAGATCTTTGCCGATAGTCTGTTTGATCACTCTTGGTCCTGCAAAGCCGATAAGAGCTTTTGGTTCTGCTATATGGAAATCTCCCAGCATAGCGTAACTTGCTGTTGTACCGCCTGTTGTGGGATCCGTTAAAACTGAAATATAAGGTACCTTAGCTTCTGCAAGATGTGCAAGGCGTGAGCTTGTCTTAGCCATCTGCATAAGTGAATATGCACCTTCCATCATTCGTGCACCCCCGCTGGAAGAAATAATTATCAATGGAAATTTTGTCTTATAAGCACGGTCAATTACCCTTGCAATTTTTTCTCCAACGACAGAACCCATACTGCCGCCGATAAATTTGAAATCCATACAGCCCAGAGCAACATCAGTCCCATTAAGTTTACCGACACCTGTCCTTACAGCATCATTCAGACCTGACTTTTTTATTGTCTCCTGTAATCCGGTCGGAATACTTTTTTGTATCCGTAAATTCAAGCGGATCAGCAGAGCGCATTTTTTTATCCATCTCCTTAAAAGTACCCTTGTCAATCAGGATCTCAATATATTCCTTGCTTCCTATTCTGAAATGATAATTGCATTTAACACAAGTCCAGTAAGTTTATTCAAGCTGTTTTTTATGAATGATTTCATTGCAGCTTGGACATTTTTCCCATAACCCGTCAGGAAGTTCTTTCTTCTGAGTATCGGGAGAAATATTTTCTTTTGATCTTTTAAACCAGGGCATTATTATTCTTTGACTACATCTGCATAAATGGTCAGCACTTTATCGGGCTGATCCGGATCATTTGTTCTTACTGATATTGTTCTGCTCATTCTTCCGGTTCTGTTCTTTGTATCAAGTTCCACCTTCAGAGTACCTGATTTACCCGGTTCTATATTTTTACTGCTGACTAATGCTGCTGTACATCCGCAGGAAGTTTTAATATCCTTTATTTCAAGTGAGCCTTTGCCCTTCATTCTTAAAGTCAAACACATAATCTACTTTATCCCCTTCTTTTACTTTCCCGAAATCGTGCTGGTCGGCTGCAAATGATAATTTGGGAGCATCTGGTTTACAACATTCTTATCCTGTTTAACAACATTACACGTAAACTTTAATTTGAGTTCAGGAGTTTTTGGATCATTGCTGTTTACAAAAACATATTTCTCCTGTCTGCCTTCGCGTCCGGTGGAGTTAAAAGCAACCCTGATCGTTGTGGATTCACCCGGTGCCAGTTCACTCTTCTCAGGACTGGCAGCTGTACAGCCGCAGCCTGCTCTTACTTTAGTAATCTTTAGTACATCACCGCCGCTGTTGGAAACAACAAAATTATGTGTAACACTTGTTCCTTCAGCAACATCTCCAAAATCGTGTTCACTTGATTGAGCAATTATCTGCGGGTCAAAGACCTGTGCATAACTGCACGTAAAAGCAATCAATAAAAATGAAAGAGCTGTTTTTATCATTTCTGCTTCTCCTTGATGATAAAATTCTTCATATAATTAGGTTCTAAAAAATCATAATCAAAAGTCTTGCTCCCCTTAAAACGTGCCCACCGGGCAACAGAACTTGCCGGAGGTTCATTTATCCTGTTCAGGGTTCCTCCGTAAGATGCATTGCCGAATACTATCAAATTGTTTGTTTTTTGAAGAAATTCCTCAGATGTTATGATCTGCAAATTCTCAATAAATATATAATTATTTGACTTAACATAAAACCCGGCAAAGTAAATTTCAAGAGTGTTTACTTTAACTGCAATTGCAAATTTAGTTTCCTCCGGAAGGTACCTGCAAAGATGAAGTGCCATTGCTTCAAATGTTGGAACCGTAAAAATAGGCAGACCTGTTCCCAGTGCTAAACCCTTTGCAGCCGAAAACCCTATCCTTAACCCGGTAAAAGAACCGGGTCCTGAAGATACTGCTATCCCTTCATAATCCTTTAGTTCAATTCCTGCAAGTTTTATTACCTGGTCTGCCAGATCAAAGAGTTTTTCCGAATGTGAATGCTTCAGATTTATGTTAAGCTCAAAGAATTTATCTTCGTCAAAATATGAACAGACACTGCATAAGCTTCCTGATGTTTCAATGGCAAGGAGAGGTTTCAGATCATTCATTTTTATGTATTTTTATTTTCCGCTCAGTCCCCGGAAGAAGGTCTATGTCGATATTGATCTTTCTACCAGGAAGCATTTGTTCGAAAAGACTGCCCCACTCAACAAAAATAGCCGCTTCATCATCATTAAGGTAATCATTAAACCCGATATCAAGCAGTTCTGCGGCATTATTTATCCTGTAAAAATCAAAGTGGTATACTTTTCTGGTTCCGGTATATTCATTTACGAGTGCGAATGTAGGACTGTTTACATTATAAATGCCCCACTCACTGCATACCTGCTTAATGAAATAAGTTTTACCGGCTCCAAGGTTTCCATTAAGGGAGATCAGATCCCCGTTATTAACTTCTGCAGCAAAATTCTTAGCAACTGCTGATGTCTCCTCCTCATCTTTGAGATCAGCAGAAAAAGGAAATATCATTTAGGTTCCATAGTAATAACCGGAAGAATCATTTCTTCCATAGATATCCCGCCGTGCTGAAATGTATCTTTATAATAAGTAAGGTATTTATGATAATCAGTGGGGTAAACAAAATAATAATCTTCTTTTGCAATAATATAATTTATTGTAACACCTCTTTTGGGAAGCTTATAATCACCCGGGTTCTTTATATATATGGCATTCTTATCATCAGCTTTAAGATTTCTCCCGTATTTGAACCTGAGATTCTTAGAGGCTTCCTTATCGCCGAGGACCTTAGCACCCCGCATTGCCCTTATGCTGCCGTGATCAGTTGTGATTATAACCTTAACATTTTTCATTTTTGCCAATGCTTTAAAGGTTCCCAAAAGCGAGGAGTGCTGGAACCAGGTATTTGTTAATGAACGGTAAGCAGGTTCATCGGGAGCTATTTCTTTTAAGATATCAGAATCAGATCTGCCGTGTGCAATCATATCCAGAAAGTTAACAACGACAGCAGTAAAATGAGTATTCTGATAGGACATAATATTCTGTTCGAAATTTCTTCCTACATCCGGGTCAATGATCTTAATGTATTTAAGGTCATTCTTGAGCTTTATCTTTTTCCGGTCAAGCAGAAGCTGCAGTAATTCTTTCTCATACTTATTCATACTCTTTTCATCATCATCATTGGATGACTGCCACAACTGCGGGTAATACTTTTCTATTTCCGATGGGAATAATCCGCTGAACAATGCATTCCTTGCATATGGAGTAGCAGTAGGAAGAATGGCAAAGTAATAATCCTTATCTATCTTAAAATCATTTACAAGATGCCTTTCCATAATCAGCCATTGATCAAGTCTCAGGCAATCTATTACAAAAAGAAAAACCGAATCATTTTCATTCTTTAAATGATCCATCACATATTTGTTGATAATTTCAGTAGTAATTGAGGGAGTATCAAGGTCGTCCCCTCCATTGATCCAGTTACGGTAATTCTTCTCAACAAACCTGGAGAATTCCTTATTTGCTTCCCTCCTCTGATCATTAAGGGTCTGCCTTAGTCCAAGTTCAGTATGATTATCAAGTTCAATATCCCAGTTTACCAGTTTAAGATAAACATCGATCCATTCCGCATAATCCAGTCCGAAAGCCATCTGGCGCGATATTTCATTAAAGTCCTGCAGATAATCCTTTGCTGCAAACTGCCCCGATATTCTCTTCCCTTCCAATATCTTTTTACAGACGATCAGGATCTGGCTGGGATTAACAGGTTTAATTAAATAGTCGGATATCTTAACACCTATGGCTTCATCCATTAGTGTTTCTTCTTCATTCTTGGTAACCATAACAACAGGTATATTTGTATCGATATCTTTTATGCGGCTCAGTGTTTCAAGTCCGCCAAGTCCGGGCATCATTTCATCAAGGAAAATAAGATCATACGGCTTTTCCTTAACACAGGAGATTGCATCCTCGCCATTGGTTGCAGAATCAACATCATAGCCTCTTTCTGACAGAAATATCATATGGGATCTGAAAAGCTCTATTTCATCATCTACCCATAAAATTCTTTTATTTTTCATTTTATTTTCCGTTTTCACTTATATAAATTACAATTATTGAATCAATCTATATTTATTCTCAAATACATCATAATTACTGAATCGATATCCTTACATCAAGCCCTGCTTCATTTGTTGTTGTAGGCGGAATCCTGGATGCGCCCTTCGGTTCAACACCGGATCGTTTATAAAATATTGATAGTGTAACCTTTGAACTTATAGTGTACTTAATTCTGGGCTCAATTGTAATCCTTATCGATCCGTCCTGCGGTGTACCCTCTGATGAAAACTGGTTCATATTATAAAGCACGGTAGAATTATCGGCTCTTGTATAAGAGAAACTGAATTCAATATCATTTTGAAGCGATAATCCGAAGAAAGGAATCTCAAATCCTGACTTGGAGAACCCAGCTGTTAAACCTATTTCCCTCGAGAAAGTTTCAGTAATATTCTTAGTTGTAATTCCCAGATCATAATTAGTGCGTGTTGAATATTTCAGGTTGCTGTTCAGGTTTCCTCCCCATAATTCCCCGAAGGTAAAGTTTAAACCGGCAAGAGGAGCAAAAGCATATTCGATTTTCTGAGATTGTATTTCCTGACTCCCTTCCGGATTTATTTTCCATCCCTCGGTGTAGCCTGCATTATAAGCATGATCGAGAGATACCTTTGTAGCAATTTTCTGGAACAGGAAGAATTTCTCTAGCCCGTCCCAGGTAAGTCTCCAGTTAGCTCTTGGAATATACTTGGCAAATTCATTCAGGAAACCAAGGTTTGATAACCAGGGTAATGTCTCAAATCCTTCAGTAAATGCATCCGAGAGATCTTTTGCTGGATCGGGAGAAGCGGGATCATAAAGCTCAGCTACCTTTTCAATTCCATTCTGGAATATTGCCAATGGAAGTGAGAAGAATGAACGGTTTATGGTACCCGTTGAAGATTGATTAAGTACAGATATCATCCCAAGACTGTCTGAGTTTAATGATGTACTCTTGTTCAGCGACCATCCAACTTTCCAGTTTATATCTATTTTGGCTCCTTCCCAAAGGGGTCTGGAGGTTTTGAAGTCCAGATTATTTTTCTGAGAATATACATCCTGAAGGTTCGCATTATATGCCCTGGGACCCACACTTGAATTCAGTCCCAGCATATATCCCCTTGATGGACCATCCTTATCATCATAAGAAAATCCCCAGAAGTTCTTGAATCCCGTTCCTGCAGCAAGGATGCCTGATTTGGATACAGAGTTATCATTGGTAAAATTGAACGAAATGGTTTCATACTCAAAGAAAATAACCCTTACGGCAGTAGTAAGAAACAGAAGTGCTGTCTTTAGCGGTGCCTTCTTCTCCCCCTCAACGATAACGGTAGTATCAGATTCAGTTCCTTCCTGAACTGTTGAATCAGTTTTAGTTACACCAGGGGGTATATTCTGATTTCCCTCCCCGCTCCGGTCACCGCCTCGACCTCTGTCGCCCGGAGTATTTCCAGGTTGATTATTCCCCGGTACCTGCCCTGTTTCTGTTTCATCCTTAGCAAAAAGAGGATCGGTAAGAGATTTCAGTCTTAATACCAACCCCGCATTAAATTTAGTAGTGAAACCTGCACTCCTCCCCAGATCAGGCTGCCTGAAATCAAAATTCCATTGATACCCTGCCGAATAACCTGTTGTAATGGAAAAGAACCTGTTAATGTCCCATAATGTAGGAAGCTTTGGCGCGGTCCTGAATTCAAGGTTCTGCTGGAACTGGTTATCTTTTCCAAAAAATGCTCCCGAGAAAATTTCTTTCCATATCTCTTTCTCGGGTCTCTGGTTATTATACTGATCCGTCTCAAGATATGCCAGGGAAGAATTAAAATTTGCAGTATAAGCTGTACTTAGATTAAGGAAACCTCCTTCAGTTATCTTCCAGGAAAAATTAAACCCGCGGGTAGTAGTAAAATCTCTTGTTATTATCTCCTGAGAAGGATTGTTTGCCTGAGGTCTGTTAAGGTTATTATTCCTGTTTCTCTTTGCAGAAATATTTAATGCAAAATTCTGAGGTGAATAAAAGACCTTCACATTTTTATAATCGCTGAAAAGAGAGACAACAGAACCAAGTACCGGGATCTGCTGGGGATAGAAATAATAATCAGGACTAAAATTTAATAGATAATTTGCTGTAGCATTCCATAACCAGCTGGTATTCGTAAGAACAGTGGGACTCCTGTTGAATGCACTATTGTAATTGAAACCGAAGGTTAATGCATTGAACGAATCTCTGATCAGCCAATAATCAGTAGGGATTTTCAGCTTTATATTCGATGACGTCCATGTATCGGAAATCTGAACTGTCTGGCTTTCAGCACGTATATCCTCCGGCGGCTTAGTTGTTGTCTGCTTCGCGGCTTCTTCAACTTTAATATCGGTGCCTGGAATATAAACCGGTTTCCCAACTGATTCGGTGTGAGAGTAATTAATTCTTAAAGTGCTTTCCGGCATTCGTACAGGAAGAGCCTTTAATACATCAAGGTCTGCAGAAGCAGCCCAGTTTGATGATTCAATCCTTGAACCGAACCTGTCTGATAATTTATGAAAATTAGGATCTGTCCGGCCCATATTAAAATTGACTGTAATAAGATCAGCCATTTTTAGATTTGTACTGACGCTAAATGCCCATCCGGGAGTATCATCGGCTCCTATTACTCTTAACTCATTAACCCATATTTCGCCCGATATAGGACCAGTATAAATAGCACTGGCAATATTCTTTACGCCAATTGTTAGAAATTTAATACTTGTCAGTGAAGGATTTCCCTTAAGCTGATAGTAATGACCGGGGCGCCCGGGAACCGGCACACGTGTGATAATATTGATGGAATCCCCTCTGGTTTGTTTTATTGCAGTCAGCTCACTGAATTTTATACTAACTTCATTCCAATCGGACTGAACCGGCTGCCTGTACTCATAATAATTATTGCTGTCGCTGCCGAAACGGAAATAAACTTCGGCATCATAATTTACTCCATCATTGTAGGAAACACTTCCGGGTGTATTGTTCTCATCCCCGTGAAAGAAAAGCTTCATTTCACTATAATTAAATACATCCATCGGTTTGAATAAGTATTTAATTACTTCCCTCGATTGTTCCTCTTCAAGGTTAGTAATTATGAGGTCCAATGCCTGCTCGTTCCTGTAGATTTCTTCATCAGGACGGCTTCTGTCTCTTTCCCTGAATACTCCGGGAGGGCTCGTATAATCAGGATTATCTTCCTGGTTTATAACAGATATAGCCATGATGGTATCTGTTCTTACCGCTTTCTCCCACTGGTTTCCTACAAGGTTAAATTCTGTCATCCTTATCCAGAGAGAATCGGTTACCCCGGAAACAAACATTCTGATATATTCCACGTTTGTAAAACTTGGATCGCCCACCTTTATGGTTGTATCTCTAAGAGGAATTCTGAAAAGATACCATCCAGCATTATCTCCGCCGCCTGCAATATAAGGATTGACAGTTCTGTCAGTATCAAGTGGGACCTGGTACCTGTAATAACTATTAACCAGATCTATTGCACCGTTCCTGTTAAGATCTTCGGTATCGGGAAGCCTTCCGATATCAGACAAAATTGCATTTCCCTCCGTACCGTTTATACGGATATAATCTGAAAGAACCGGATTGGAAGAGGAAGTAAATGCAAAGTCATCACCGCTTGGGTCGCCTCCTAATTCGGGACGTAATGTACGCTCATCTGCATTGGGAATACCATCGAGACCTGTATCCTCTTTTCCATCAGGATCAATTGCATCATTAAAATCTTTATCTTCAGTATCCAGCTTATTGTTCGGGATAACATCTTCGCTGATCCTTCCCAGATCAATATAAAAACTTGAACCTGCCGGAGCCTTCTGTATTTTAACCCACAGTTCTAAAAACTCAATATTTTCTTCTACAAGGTTGCTGGCTGTTGAAGATAGATTCTTATAGATACCTCCCCAGTTCTTCGACAAGTCTGTAAGAGTCGGAGTATAATTAAATGTTCCTCTGTCGTTCGGCAGGTAAACATAATCCATAACAGTAACCTGCTGATCAGCCTTGGCTACATCCTTCTCCGGCCATATATCTTTTACATTAACATTCGAAGGTGTTGCGGTAAACCAGAAACTTTTTGCTTTGTAACTCATCCGCTCCGCCGCTGTTGTTCCGGGAAGATTTGGTAAATTATCAGGAGGGCTCAGATCTCTCCAGGATGTGTAGGATATTCCGACCGGAATTATTCTCTTCGCCCCTTCAAAGTCATCTATGTAAGCTATACTTTTCCCCTCGTCCGATTGTATTGTACTTTTTTTCGTATTGGGATCAGGATTCATATAAGCATACTCACCGGAAAGGGTAAGCTGTGACATTTCCCTCGTGGATATTACATTATCCAGCAGCTTCGTCATAAACGGAAGTTCCTGGATAGTTGAAAAATCAGTCCCGTAGATTGTGTTGCTTAACGGTTCTTCTCCAATTCTCACTTTATCACTTAAAGTCTGCTGATTAAGATTAAGAATGGAAAATCCCAATGATGTTTTTGGAGAGAACTGGATTAACCCTCTTGCACCTAATAACGTTTTTGAAGCAAGCTGGAACAGGTCGTTCTGCTCATAAGAAACCTTCAGATCTGCACCCGGAACCAGCGCAGCATCATTTCTTATGGTTAATTGACCAATGTTGTAATCTACAGTATAATCAACACCGGGAGTCAGTTCCCTTCCGTTTAATAATACCCTTACCGAATTTTCCACAACATTAAATCCAAGCTGATATACAGAAGATGCTTCTCCGGAATATTTTCCCGTTAACAGCCATTTATCCTTAATTGTTACCTGCCGGGCAAATGTTTCCAAACGGTCGTAAACTTCAGGATATGCAATGGAATCAGGAAGGCTCTCCGGAAGATTATTTCCGAACGGCTGCAGATTAGGAAAGATAATTTCACCTGTTTGAGGTATAATAGTGAGACCCGACCGGAAATCGAAAACATTATCGGGTCCCCCGGTAGCACTGGCATCGGTAACATCCAGCCCGAATGCCTGAAGCAGTCTCACCCCGTTTAATTCAGTCACAGGATCCTGCCCCTGAAGCTCATATTTAACATAGAACTCGAAGCCCTCCTGTTTTAGATTTCTTCCGCCCACGGGATAAATATTCTTTAACTGGAGCTTCCAGGCGGTTGTATATGTTCCCGTTGCCTGCAATGAACGCGGCTTAATAAGTTTTAATACAAGGACACTATCTGTAGAATTATTTATGAATTCTCCGTAATAAGCATCATCCGATGGTCCGGGATTGTTTTCCCGTCGGTATGAAACAGCAATAACATCTTCGTTATTTATCTGGGTATTAAAAGAAATAAATCCGGTCTCCCTATGCACTGTATAATCAACTTCAGGAGTAAGCAAAATAAAACGGCCCGTTTCAGACCGCCCGGGTACAGGGGTAATATCGAATCTCAGACTATCCAGATACCGCTCCCCTGCTCCTATCTCAAACAGATCAATATACGCATTAGCCTGGCGCTCGCGGGATGGATCTTTTCCTATTGTAGAAATCGATTTCCATACTTCAATATCAACCACATAGTAATTGGGATTCCAATCTGGAGTTGCCTGACCGTAGTACCTGTTAAAAAAATTGAAGCCTGCAGTTGTATCCGCATAAATTGTATCCAGGAAGTAATGATTGGTTGAATAATCATATGCCCGAACATTAAATTCCTGCGACTGTGCACCTCCTGTTACGGATACTTCCTTTATTTCACCTTTCTTCTGGCTTGCAATTGTGGTAAGAGATAAAGGACCCATTTTGAAATTAGCCTTGATTCCAAAGAGTGCTTCAGATCCTCCTACAAGCGGTGATGTCTGTAAGGATACGTTACCGGCTTCAATGCTCTGAATAATTTCATCCTCGTAACCAGTGTACTTTATCTTCAGCTGGTTTTCATACTCGAATGTTCGTTCTGTATTCCAGTCAGCCGAGATATTAAGCTTGTCGCCGATCGTACCATTAACATTTATTTGTACCTGCTGCTTAAAATCAGGCTCATTACGTGTATTTCCGAGTCTTGACGCAGTGACTCCTTCGGTCGTTTCAGAGCGCCAGGCACCGTGAATATCAACAGCACCGCCTATCTTAAGACTGATCTTAGGTTCCCCGAAGATGCTGAGCACTCCAACCTTAGGGAGAGGAATTTCAAAATCAGTTATATCCGAGATCAGCTCTCCCAGTCCTCTTTTCTCATCCTTAAGTTCATACTTATACCCCTCCTGTTCCCATATCTCCCTTTGTTTAATTGCCATACTCATATTTATATATTCATCGAGAGGCATTGTTAAAAGAATTTTAGTTTCCTGACCGGCGACCTTCTCTTCTATAACAACATTTTTGCCAGTTGAATCTATTTTAAGTGTTCTTGTTCTTGTGCCCGGTTCTGCGAAGAAAGAGGAACCCCGGCTTTTCTTCAAAGTTAAATAAGGACGGTCCTCCCTGTGATATCTGAAATATTTAAGCCTGTTAGTAGAGTCGAGTGCCGTAGAGTCGACGATGGTGGTGTCTTTTAAAGTAAAGGTAGTGTCAATCTCCCCCTTTTCATTTAGTTTTAATGAGTCGGCATTAATTAAAGTAGTATCAGGAGTGAATCCTTCAAGATCAGTTGAATCAGGATTTATTAATTCAAGATCGGTAGAATCAGGCGGTTCATTAATTATAGAATCAGGAACAATGATTTCAGGGTTAAAAGATGATGCAGAATTGTTTTCAATAGAAGATTCCCCATTCTGACTGAGATTTATCTCCTCATTATATTTAAAGCAGGCGGAAGCCCAAATATATTCGTTCACCTGGGATTTATATGTAAAAGAGTAACCCAGATTAACACCCGCATAAAAAATAACTGCTGAAGCAGAAACTATGCGGAGTGTCTCCCGTAAAATGATGTTGATAGCGCGCTTGATAAAAGAATCCGAAATTTATTTAGCTGTAAAAATGCCCGATAGATTCTCCTTTTTATTTATTCTTATTTAATGGAAAAAATTATTGAATTTATCTCTTTTAAGCAATACAACATCAAAATTTACTTATTTTAATCAGGAAATTAAGAGTTTACAAAGTTACTGTAAAAGGTACTTTTTATTGACACATTTTTTTAGTCGTTGCTACTGCTGTTTAAAATAAAAAGAAAAAACATAAATAATCGTCCATTAGACAGATTTTTTTCTTTTTCAATTTCAATCCCTCCGCTAAAAATAAATTGATCTGCCTGCTTTCCATCGATAAATTGTGCATTATTTCCACACCCCGTTCCAAACGGGGGTGCTAACAAGACACATTTATCAGTTGGTCTGTTTTTTACTGCCTCTCAGGATCAACCGGTTCCAAACCGGTTGAAGGCCATACCATATAATTTTTCTTGTTCTTGAAGTTTCCTTCAGGATGCTTATCCCCATCAAAACTATTAGATCTTATTCCTGAGCTCCGGAGGAGCGATATATTGATAGAATTTGGGTTGCATTATTATTAAAGCCCCAGCGGGGGCGACATCCGCTATTTAACAGTAACAGGATGTCACCCCTACGGGGCTGTAATGTAGATCAGAATTTTTTTTCTATCAATATTGCGCCCCGATGGGGCTAGGACAAATCTGTTGAAAGAGAATAATATCTAAATGTTCATGTTCTGAAGCTTCCTTCAGGATGCTTATCTCAGAATGCATTACAAATAGAAAAATGCTGGATAATTGTCTCGCTAGCACCCTGCTTCCTTAGCTGGGTGAGGGATGATGAATGGGCTGTAAATTATCAAGTGCTGGATAGACTCCATATCTTCAAGTCGCAACGGGCAGATAAGAAGTTATGAATTGTTTTTCTGTTAAATCAAATTTATTCTTAAGTAAATCTTCTGATCAGTTCACTATATCCCGGGAAAGAATCCAAAAGAGTATCTCTTTCTCCAAGCTCGAAATCAGCAAATTCAAATCCCGGGGATACCAGACAGCCTGCTAATAAGTAAGATGAGTTATCTTCTACTTCTGCAGCAAACCAGCTGTTTCTTCTGATTATTACCTGAAATTCATCACCGGCAGAAATATTACGCCCTATTCTCTTCTTTACAAGATGACCATTCTCTTCAATAATATAGATCAGGGCACTGCTCCCGGAATGATAGTACCATATCTCATCGGATCTTAATCTATGAAACCTGGAGACCTGTTCTCCTTCGAGGAGAAAGTAGATAGAAGTTGAAAATATTCTATCGCTGTTATAACGTTCCGGTAAAGAATCTCTCCTGATTTTATCTTCCGATCTGTATACTTCCCTGAAATATCCCCCTTCGGGATGAGGTGCTAAATTCAGGTTATTTATAATTTCGGATGCTGCGGGATGCATTAGTATCTGTCGAGTTTAAATTTCTCTCCAAGGTATAACTTCCGCACTTCAGCATCTTCTGCCAGAACCTGCGCCTTTCCTGATTTGAATATCACCCCGTTAATTAAAATATAAGCATTATCAACTATACTTAAAGTTTCGTGGACATTATGGTCGGTAATAAGAACACCTATCCCCCTGTTCTTCAGGTTCGCAACTATATTCATTATATCTTCAACGGCAATAGGATCCACACCTGCGAAAGGTTCATCAAGAAGAATAAAATCAGGGTCTGTTGCCAGCGCTCTTGCTATTTCTGTTCTACGCCTTTCCCCGCCGCTTAACTGGAACCCCATGCTTTTTCTTAAGTGACCAACACTCAGATCCTCAAGAAGCCTCTCACATTTTTCTTTTCTTTGTGCGGAATCAAGTTTAGTCATCTGCAGTACAGCCATAAGGTTATCCTCTACCGAAAGTCTTCTGAAAATAGAAGCTTCCTGCGGAAGATATCCGATTCCCAACCTTGCTCTTTTATACATCGGAAGCTTTGTAAGCTCCATATCATCAAGAAATACTTTACCGCTGTCAGGTTTTATCATTCCGACGATCATATAGAAGGTTGTAGTTTTGCCCGCACCGTTGGGTCCAAGCAGACCGACAATTTCTCCCTTTGACACACTAACGGTCGCCTTATTTACAACTGTTCTTCTTTTATAAACTTTAACGAGATCTTCACTTCTTAATGTTGTATGACTCATAGACTTTTTTTCGTTCTTAATGTACTGAGTATTTCCTGTTTAACAGGTCTGTTTTCAGCTAAAGCAAACCCGGGCAAGGTAAATGTTTTTTCTTTGCCATATACCTGGTGTTCCGGATAATATTCACTAACAGGAGAACCGTAGAGATGAACCGATTCTACCTTCTTATTCTCAAAATAAATTTTAGCATTCTGTGAGGATGATTTATTTACCCCGTTAGGATATTTGTCTTCATACAAATAATAAATGCTGTACTGGCTCCCCCGGACATCAGTAAGAGTCATTTCTCCATCCTCGAAATACAATTCAACATTATCACCTGATACCTGGTCATATCTTAACGGGTAGTCAGTACTTTGTGAAATTAAAAATGCACTGCTTATAACTTCCATAAGCTGTAATCCTGTTTTCTTCAAGATGGATCACTATCGAATCACCCGTAAGCTGTGTATTCTCATTCCATAAGATAGGCTGCGGAGTTCCGCGTCCCTGCCTGTTGGTTACTATTCTTCCGTCGTTTCTGAAATAAGTGGTCAGTCTGTTTTTTGAAGCAAACCCCCCTCTGATTATCTCAACAGAATCAATTGCTTTGTACCTGTTTATCGTATCCCGGAATGATTCCATAACTAACGACTTAATTATCAGAGTATCAAGCCTGAATGCGCTGCTGTCATCCGGCAAAGCAGAAGAGCTGTCCTTCTTTATATAAGTTGTATCTATCTGAATTAACAGCGGATTTTTATTTATCAGCGTATAATATTTTTCTGCAAAATCCTCAAGATGATCACCATAGATAACAACATTGTTTGTCTGACTTGTTATCTTCACATTATTATCAGCAACCGTTACCCTGTTCCGCCGGAGATGCACCAGCGAATCAGCCTCAATTATATTTGTCGAATCAACGATCTTTACATTCCCTGAAGAGATCATCCTGTCCTCGTGTCTGAAATAAGTCAGCCGGTCTGATGTCAGTACAGTAGCTGTATCATAAAGACTGACATTACTTTTGAAGAAGGCTTTGTCCTCATTGAAAAAATAATCTCCCGTATCCGCTGTAAGTATTACCTTCTGGTCGTTAAGTATAACTCCCGTTGTACTTTCGGCTTTCCTTGTATTTCCATAATAAAATGCACGGTCGGTTGTTATAGTAAGAGTATCCTGGGTAACCACAACATTTCCTATCAGCTCGGCATCATTTCTTGATATGAACTGAATTGCACGGCTGCAGGTTATTCTTAACATCCCCCTGCGTCAGTATCACATTTCCTATAACCTCTCTGATAGATTCCCCTGATGTCATTTTTCCGATCAGACTATCCCCCACAACTGTAATGTACTCATCCTCTGTTTGTGAAAGCAGGGAAAACTGATTAAAATTAGTAACACGGACAGCAGTGCTTTCATTTATAAAGTATCTTTTCTTGTAATGTAAGTAATATTATAAATGACATAATTTCTCAGCTGCTGATCGGATTCGAACCCTACTCCTTCAATTTTTTCTTTGGGAGATTCGATTACAACATATTTATCCGAAACAATTTTCCTGTCGCTGTTCCTCCACATCAGTTCATCGGTCCTTATTACTATACCGCTGTCGTTTACTGCAACAACACTATCCTTTGCATAAAGATTCTGCGTAGCATCGTCAACCCTTCCCCTGAGGGCAGTTAAAGTAGTCGTGTTTTTTTCATTCTGGTCGTAAAAATCAACTTTGATACTGTCATCAAGCAGTGTTTCTCTCGCTTCAGTAAATACCTGCAGGTGACCTGCATTAAGCACAGCCTTTATCTTTCCCGAATCAGAAAAAGTAATAGTCGAATGCCAGCTTTCCTGTGCCGGCAGTTCTGACTGGTTAATTGAAGTATCAACTGATGGTTTTACCCTGTCTACCCGGCAGCCTGCAGCAAACAGAATTACAAGTAAACTAATTATCAGAAATTTCATCTGGGACGCAGACCAAGATTAATGAGATCGTGAAGGTGAACAATACCTGCAGGTTTATTATCATCATCAATTACAACAAGGGAAGTTATTTTAAAATTTTCCATAAGCTGTAAAGCATATGACGCAAGATTTGTTCCCTTTATAACCTTGGGATTTCTGGTCATTGCATCTTTTGCCTTTACACCTGTAATATCAGATGTTTTCTCAAGAAGTCTACGCAAATCACCATCGGTGATAATCCCTCTAAGAATTCCGGTATCATCCACGACGCAGGTGCTTCCTAATCTTTTGGAAGTGATTTCCCATATGGCATCATTTATTGAGGTTTCCTCTTTTACCAGTGGAATTTTTTCACCGGTATACATCAGTTCTCTTATTTCCAGGGATAGCCTCTTGCCCAAACTTCCTCCGGGGTGAAGAAATGCAAAATCCTCTGCAGTAAATCCCCTCTTCTTAAGAATAGCAACCGAAAGGGCATCCCCCATTGCAAGGGTTGCGGTAGTTGAAGAAGTCGGAGCCAGATCGTGGGGACAGGCTTCTTCCTTCACACTGATATCAAGATGAATATCGGATTCCGCAGCGAGCCGGGAATCTTTTTGTGCAGTCAAAGCAATTATCTTTACTTTTAATTCTTTTCAGCCAGGGAATCAGTTTGGATATTTCTTCAGTGTACCCGCTTTTAGAAATTAAAACCACAACATCATCTTTTCTTACCATACCCAGATCGCCGTGAAGAGCATCGGTAGGATGGAGATATATAGCTGCGGTACCTGTTGAATTTAAAGTTGCTACGATCTTCCTTGCAATGAGTCCTGATTTACCCATACCAGAAAAAACAATTCTTCCCTGGCAGCCGTACATCAGATCAACTGCTTCTGCAAATGCTTCATTTATTCTGTCTGACAGATCGGCAACCGCCTCTGCTTCTATTCTTATAACTTCTTTTCCCGCTTTAATTATTTCCTGATGATTCAAATTTCAGCCTCTTTAAATGTCATAGACTTTTGGCCTGTGCAGCTTTAAGTTTTTTTACAGTGCGGTCAATTGCAATAACGTCTTCAAGAAGTTCCTTTAATTCCTCAAGCTTAAGCTGACTTGCAGAATCGCTCTTCGCTTTTGCCGGGTCAGGATGTACTTCAAGAAATAAAGCATCGATCCCTGCAGCTGCAGCAGCCCTGGCGAGTGGTTTTATAAACACCGGGTTTCCCCCGCTTACCTTACCTGCGGAAGGAAGCTGCACTGAATGAGTGGCATCCATTACTACCGGGTAACCCGATTGCGCCATAATAATAAGTGAGCGCATATCTACTACCAGGTTATGGTACCCGAAAGTCGTGCCCCTTTCGGTTAACAAAATCCTGTTGTTCCCGGTTGATGCAACTTTAGCAGCTGCGTGCTTCATATCTTCCGGAGCAAGAAATTGTCCTTTCTTAATATTAACCACTTTTCCTGTTTTTCCTGCCGCAATCAGAAGGTCCGTTTGCCGGCATAGAAATGCGGGGATCTGAAGTATGTCAACATAATCGGCTGCTATTTCTGCATCCGTCTCGGAATGTATATCAGTCACAACCGGAATTCCATATTCTTTCTTCACCCCGGCAAGAATTTCCAGTGCCTGACGATCACCTATTCCAATAAATGATTCGCTGCTTGTCCTGTTTGCTTTCCTGTAGCTTGACTTAAAAATGAACGGAATTTCTACCTCATCAGCTATCTTCTTAATTGCAGCTGCGGTTTCATATATCATTTTCTCATTTTCGACTACACAGGGACCGGCGATTAAAACCAGGGGATTTTTATCACCTAATTTTATATTTTCTACTATAATCATAAAAGTAATTGCAGGATTTATCTACCTTAATATAAAAAAATTCTGCTATTTAACTGAATTTATTAACTTAATCCTTCGAATATCAAGCGAGAATCAATATGCTTTTCCCCGTAGGAGATGATAACAGGGACAGACGATTAAAACCCCTGGTAAACTATGTCCTGGTGGCTTTAAATGTGTTCGTTTTTGTATTTCTTCAGGATATGGGTACAAACGATAAATTTACTTATGCATTAAGTACTGTACCCGCCGAAATTGTTACCGGGGAGGATATTGTATCCGATGATAAAATTTTCACCGACCCTGTCAGCGGCGACCGGTTCAGAATTTCGGGACTACAGCCTACACCGGAACCTGTATACATTACTCTTCTTACTTCAATGTTTATGCACGGCGGTATAGCTCATATATTCGGTAATATGATATTTCTGCTTGTTTTCGGTGATAATATTGAAAACAGGATAGGACATCTGAGGTATTTGATATTTTATCTTTTATGCGGAGTCCTTGCTGCCCTTGCCCACGTTTATGCAACTATTATATTTAACGGCAACCCGTATATACCCACATTAGGAGCATCGGGAGCAATTTCAGGAGTATTAGGAGCTTACCTGCTTCTGTTTCCCGGCAGACGGGTTAGAGTTATACTGTTTTATTTTTTAACGGAAGTCCCTGCCATTGTTGCGATTGGTATGTGGTTTGTTTTCCAGCTCATCAGCGGAATAGGAATACTCGGAACAGGTGCACAGGAAGGCGGAGTAGCTTACGCAGCGCATATCGGAGGATTTATTGCGGGCTTCATATTAATAGGATTATTCATTATCGGGAAGCCGCGGCTGTGATTTATCATACTAAGAGTTTCTCCGTTTATTCTATTTTTGAGTCACAAATATTATCACAACAGGAGGTTAGATGACGAGGAATAATGGTATGAATGGTATGCTTACCGGTTTTTTAATCGGGGGCATTGTTGGAAGTATTGTAGCTATTTTATACGCACCGATGACAGGAAAGAAGTTAAGGAAAAAGATTGCTGATAAAACAACCGACGTTATTGACGATGTTAATGATTACATCGAAACCGGCAAAGAAAAAGCAGACGACCTGATTAAATTGGGACGTAAGCACGCCGAATCCCTTCTTCAGGAAGCAAAGAATCTTGTCTCCTGAAGAAATGATCAATCAAAAATTAAAGCTTGAATAAATGTTCAAGCTTTTTTTATGTCTTTTCCCGCTCTTCTCAATCAGAGTACCCCTTTTGAATATTAGAAATTATTTTCAATCTTAGTGCTAAGTTATTTTAATTTATTGCTGACTTGGAAAAAGAAAGAAAACTGCAGATAATCAGGGCTGCGGAAAAACGATTTGTTAAGCACGGGCTTCACAAAACTACACTGGATGAGATCGCCAGGGATCTGAGGATCAGCAAATCCACACTATATCATTATTTCACTTCGAAGGAAGATCTCTACTTTTCAACAATGCGTTACCAGGTTGGGACAGTACATTTCAAAAGCCAGTGAAATATTTAACAAGGATATCCCTTCTGCCGACAAGATCAATGAATATCTTGAATTCAAAGCCAGGGTTTTTGAGAATTTCAAACTTATGCTGGCTCTTGTTCGTTCAGTTTATGAATGAAACATTCCTTGAGGAAGAAATTCAAATCCTTAAAGAACTCTATTTACAGGAGGAGGAATGTCTGAAGCAGGGATTAAACAATAATAATGTTAAAAAAGAGGATGCCGGTATTTCATTTGCATCCACTCTTGTACACCACAGCTGGGGCACTATTCTTAACAACAAAGTCACTGAGAAGATTCAAAATAACCCGGGACAGATAGATCTAAAGACATTCCGGGTTCTGTTGAACGGTACTTCTGAATAGCACAACGGTTCTTACCTTTCCTCCCCTGACTATTTAATACTTTAAGCTTTTAATATAATTTCTATTAAGTTATTTTCTGACCGGGCTGTGCTGGAGATATGGTCAGTCACTTTCCGGCCTAAAATGACAAATTAGGCCGGGCATAGGCCGGGCACCGTCCGGGCAGAGAATTATATTTATTCTTTAATTAAGAAAGAGCAGCGATTTTTCCAAATAGACCGGGCATAATCATTGCTATTTACTCAAATACGCAGATCTGTCCAAAACGATAAAAAAAGGATCCCTCTTATCAAGCCGTTAAATTTGTTTAACAGAAAAACAATTCTTATCTGGCACTTGATATGGAGTCTATCCAACTTGATAATTTACTGCCCATTCATCATCCCTCACCCAGCTAAGGAAGCAGGGTGCTAGCGAGACAATTATGCAGCACTTTACTGTTTTTACTGCATTCTGAGATAAGCATCCTTAAGGAAGCTTCAGGAAAAAAACTATAAGCGCTGCCCTCAACCGGTTTGGAACCGGTTGATCCTGAGAGGCAGCAAAAAAACAGACCAACTGATAAATGTGTCTTGCTAGCACCACCGTTTGGAACGGGGTGCGGGAATAATGCACAATTTTTCCATGGAAAGCAGGCAGATAAATTTATTCTAGTGGGGGGATTGAAATTGAAAAAGAAAAAATCTGTCAAATATGGACAGCTATTTCTGTTTTTTCTTATTTCTATTTTATTTTGGACAGCAGTGTAAATACGGAAACATCTGACCAAACACCTATTTCCAACCCTATCTCTCCCGGTACCTAACCCCTATAACCTCCATACAACCCTTCTTCGAAGGTAATGTTATAGTAGGCGTTTAGTAGGACATAGTAGGGGTTGTGTAGGGTGTAGAGGCTTATAATTAATAGGTGCCGGGTCATCTTCTACGATCTGTATCAGCAAAATAGAAATGTTAACGGATGGTTTTTTATTCTAATGCTTTGGACAAATGCATAATTCCTGCCGTGCAGTCTTATCCCCTTATTCTGCTTCCTTAACAGGACTAGTATCCTCAGTATCAGAATCTGCTTAACTGAAATACAAAATTTTTCCTGAACCTTAGTAGCAATATACACCCACAAACTCTTAACCTTATTACCTTATCTGAGAGCAATTTATCAGACAGAATTTCGCAAGGTCCTGGATAAGCTAATAAGGTTAGGAAGTTGGTGGGTAGCGTATATTGCTACTAAGGTTTGAAAAGAGTTTTGTATTTCGTTTTAGCAGATGCTGATACCGGGGATAAATAAAATAAGGGGATAAGGCTGCAAGGCAGGAAGAATGCATCTAAATTGCACTATTTAGTTTATTACTTTCATTAAAATACTCCTCTCTTAAATTCTTATTACGATTCCTACAGCCTTATCCCCTTATTTGACCCTTCGTAAATTGTTTGATTTCCTGTAAAATCGATACTACAGAAATAAATTAAAAATCTTTCCGAAACCTTAGTAGCAAAGATTACCACCCCATAAATAACAACCTTATTAGCTTATCTAAATCCTTCTGGATAAGGTAATAAGGTTAGGGTTTGGTGTGTGGTATATATTGCTACTAAGGTTTGAAAAATATTTTATATTCCGTTTAAGCAGACATATAAAATAAGGGGATAAGGCTGCACGGCAGGAATAATGCATCTCTATATATGTCTATTTATTGTATACCGTTGTTTGATTATTCTGAAAAATCAGTTTAGTTTCAATAGTATTGATTTTGCTAGAATTCATAATAATGTTTTTTCTTGTTTTTTCTATTATTCTGGTTTAGTTTTGATTTGACATTTGAAAGCCTGATGATTATGGATGACAGGTTATCGGAAATATTAAACAGAATAGTAACCAGGATTATAGAATCCGTTCAGCCGTCAAGAATTATTCTTTTTGGTTCCGGTGCAAGGGGAACCATGACAAGAGACAGTGATTTCGACTTACTGGTTGTGGTAAACAGGGAGATTCACAGGAGAAAGACTGCCCAGGATATTTATAAAAACATTTCTGATGTTGGATTTGCCTCCGATATAATTGTTGTTACAGAGAAAGATATTGAACTGTACAAGAATGCCGATGATATTATTATCAAACCTGCATTAAAAGAAGGTATAGTTCTCTTTGCTGCCTAAAAACTATACCTCAGCACAAAACTGGCTCAAGCGGGCTAAAAGTAATCTGGTGCGCGCACTAATGCCTAAACCTCCCGAAGTTTACTGGGAAGATCTCTGCTACGATGCTCAGCAATGCGTTGAAAAATCATTGAAGTCATATTTAGTGTTTTGCAAGATCAATTTCAGGTATGTCCATGACATAGGTGAACTATTGAAGAATTTAAAGGAGGCTGGTAAAGAATATCCTGCCAGTTTTAATGATGCCGTTATCTTAACGGGTTATGCTGTGGATACCAAATATCCTAACATTTCAGAACCCGTCACTGAGAAAGAATATCTGGAAGCTGTTGAACTTGCTAAACAAGTTTATCAATGGATAGAGCAGAAAATCGAGCAGCAATATAAATTAGGTCTGTAACTGCAAGGATGAATCTTAGAGTAGTTTATGCCGAAGCAGGGGTATCATGAATGAAAATTATTCTATTACTTCAGGGATGATTAATATTTCATCTTTATAGAGAAAGTTGGCTGATACCATCATCAAATACCAGCCAACCTAAGGATACTCTTAGAGTAACACTTTATTTTAAAAGCATCATCTTTTTTGTTGAAACAAACTTCTCTGTAACTATCTGATATATGTACAGACCGGAGGATACATTACCTGCATCCCATTGATAGCTATAGATACCTGCATCCAGCCTGCCGTTGACCAGCTCTGCCACTTTTTGTCCAAGTGAATTATAGATCGTAAGCTTTACATTTGCTGATCCCTCAGGCAGTGAGAATTTTATTGTTGTAGAAGGATTAAATGGGTTTGGATAGTTCTGGAAGAGTGCAAATTCCTGAGGCGCTATACCAGGCTCGACACCGGTTACCCCCGTTGGGCCGGTGATGGTACTGCCATCTAAAGTAACTGCGGTCTGTGCCAGTGCTCTGCCGTTCATAGTTCCACCGGTCTGCATATCAATCAAAGTTTGACACAATATGATTCCTTTGAAGTCAGACGTTGTTCCAAGAGTAACCTCGCCTGCAACCTGCCAGAAGATGTTGGAAGCTTGTGCACCGCCGCTCAGGGTAATAATGGCTCCGTTAGCAACGATTAGATTTTGCGCTATCTGGAAGATCCATACATCGCTTGCGGTGCCCGAGATAGTGACGCCGCCGGCAGATACCAGGACCCCGGTACTCCATTTATAAAGACCGTGAGTAAGTGTCTGCCCGGTAATATCTCCTGCGTACAGTTCAGTATAATCAGGCAATGTTCGTCCCGCTGCGTCGGTGTAAGCTGTTTCCATGTCGCTCACAGCCGTAATCATCATAGTCGGAGTTGGAGGAGCATAGTCTGCTGCATATACTTTCCCGGCAACTAAAGATGATGTCGAAAATGTACCCGAGGGATCTAATATTAAATCCAAATCCGGTTATGGCAGTATGGTCAATTGGACTAACACCAATATCTCCGACAATTGAGGTGGTTCCGGTGGTTGAGATTCCTGTTTTTGCCAGAATCACAAAATTTCCGGTTGTTCCAAGATTTACTGGTGCCGGCGAGGATTGAGACACTATAGCGGCTGGTATCATCAAAACAACTATCAGCATCATTCCGATGAAGTGCCTCCAGCTGATTAAAGCAAGAGTCTGATCTATTGTAAATTTTGTCATAAAAATCTCCTTGTTAATAATTCGTTATTTGCTGTTATTTCTTAATAATAGGTCCCGCTCTAAGTATCATTCCAGCTCAAAACTTGTTTAGGCAGCGCCGTGAGTCAAACCAATAAGGATTTAATTTTATTTTCCCGGTTTCTCTATTGGTTCTTTATTCTAAATAACGATAGAAAGAAATGTTTGGGGTTACAATCGGTCAAAGGGATGAAAAAGGAACTACATCTACTGAATGTATAAATAAAACTAAATTATTTCATAAATGGATGGCCAAATATTAAAGTGGTAAATTGTCACTTTTTCGTCATCGACCTCTCAAAAGATGTGAACTTAAGCTGTTTTGAACCCCTTTTTATACCTGCGGATCCCGAAAGCTTTCGGGACTGTATCTCCGTCATAAAAATAATTTGGTTTCGAAGGTTTTTTCTTCAAAGTTGATTTTTATTTAGCACGATTCCTTCTGTGCAGCCTTATCCGCTTATTTAACCTATCTTAATTGTTTTGATTTCTTGCAAAATCGATACTGCTTAAATGAATTAGAATTTCCATTATTAAAATTAACGGGAGATGCTTTACATTTAGCAAATTTTATTTATCTTTAACTGCTGCATTTCCCGGCTCCCTTTTTTCACAATCAATTGGTATAAATGAAAATCAATATTTTACTGGTAATCATATTTTGTGCAACAATTTTTTATTCTTTTTCCGGGAACTTTGAGTACGACCTGATCGGCTGTACGGAATTAAATGGAAACGGATGTGTCTGTCATAATCTTCAGTCAAGCCCGGAAGTAATCGTATGGGTTGAAGGACCTGATACCTTAATGCAGGGACAGACAGGAATATATAAAATGTTCCTTACCGGCGGTCCTGCAATAGCCGGCGGATATAATGTTGCCTCCAGGTTCGGAATACTTGCAGCAGTTGATTCTCTTTCAAAATGGGATTACCGTGCTCCTAACGAATTAACCCAGGCATTCCCCCTTCCTTTTCTTAATCCGTCCGATACAGTCTACTGGGAATTTGCATATAACGCACCCGGTAATCCCTGTATCGATACAATCTATTCCTGCGGGATCAGCACTAACTGGGATTCTATACCCAACAATTTAGATCTATGGGCATATGGACCAAAATATCCGGTTACTGTTATTGCCGAGGTACCTGTCGAGTTAATCCAATTCCAGGCTGAAAGATCAGGGGGCAAAGTTAATTTAACCTGGTCAACTGCTACTGAATTAAACAACTCAGGATTCGCCGTCGAGAGATCTGTTAATAAGAAAGATTGGCGTCAGGTTGCATTTATTAAGGGGGAAGGTAATTCAACGCGGAATAAAGAATATAAATATATTGATGAAGTAACAGGGCAAGCTGATTATTACTACAGGCTGAAACAAATCGATTTTAACGGAAGCTTTATTTATTCTTCTGTTATATCTGCAGGCTCAGATAATTTTCAAGGCGGCTATGCCTTATTGCAGAATTTCCCAAATCCTTTTAATCCTTCAACAAAAATAAAATATAATATACCTGAAGGGGCTGACGGGTTAACAACCTTAAAAATATATGACCTGCTGGGGAAGGAAATTGAAGTACTTGTAAATAAGGAACAGTCAGCGGGATCTTATGAAGTTGAATTTAACGGAAGAGATCTTCCTAGCGGAGTTTATATTTATACAATGTCGAACGGCAGTTTCAGCAGTTCTAGAAAATTTATATTGATGAAGTGATCAGAAGGACTTATTAAAATTAAGCGACAGTCCTGAAGGTATACCGGGATGCCCGTTAACCATTCCAACCGATACGTTCCATCCTGTCTGTACATTTTGTTTTTTGTTATAAGCTGCGGTAAGTCTTACTGCATTTATTGCACTTGCGACCCTGTTAACAATCAGTGCTCCCACTACAAATCTTAAACTGTTAAATGACTCTTCGCTGGAAACCCACATATTCCTGTAGCTCTTTCTTTCCGTTTCAGTATTCCATTTCCAGTAATGAGTCTCTTCGTTATACATCTCATTAAAATTTCTATCAAGAGCCATCTGGTTATTATATTGCTCAATATTGGAATACTCCCCTATCGTAGCAAAATAGATATCATCTTTGCCGTCAGTGTTTGATCCGCCTGTAGAATTTGCATAAGAGACATATCTGTCCTGCATCCAGTTTCCATATGAATTTATACCTATATAAGTTCCCCATAAGATACCATCGGCAATAGTAAAGTATTTCCCTGTTGAGTAATCACCTGCATACAACTCTCCCATACCGGGCAGAAGCAGTGAGTATAATATTGCGAGTCCCACATTCTTTTTACCTGTCTGCTCTTCCTGGAAAGGGACACTGTCATTCTTCTGAACCGGAGAATTCTTTATTTCACTTTCAAGAGCAAGGATTGTGGGGTCGGTCTTCTGAGCGAAAATTGGAAGGGCAAATAAGAAAGATAGCAGGATTACTTTATTCATATTTTTTTGATTTTAATTTTACTCAATACCCTGAAAGCAAGTCAATTGATTTTTTCTTCTCTTTTTCCGGTACAATACTCGCCATCGATGCCTGATATTTCCACCGGCGTAATCCTGTTCACTAAACTCTCGTTATAAGGCATTGCAACCCTTATGTATTCAGATGAAAAACCTTTAATTATTCCGTTAGCGTTCTCAGATTCGAATAGAACATTAACGGTTTTATTAAGACTGCTTTCGTAAAAAAGATGTTTTTTCTTCTGACTTAATATACGCAGAATATTATTTCTTCTTCTTCTTTCACCTACATCCACTATACCAGGAAAGTTAATTGCTTTTGTATCGGGGCGTTCCGAGTAAGTAAAAACGTGAAGGTATGAAATGGGGAGATCTTTTAGAAAATTATGTGTTTCAAGGAATTCTTTTTCTGTCTCTCCGGGAAAACCAACTATAACATCAACGCCTATACCGGCATCAGGTATACGCTGTTTTAATTTTATAGATCAGTCTTTCATAATCACCGGCTTTATATCTCCGCTGCATAGCTTTAAGAATTTCAGGACTGCCGCTCTGAAGGGGGATATGAAAATGCCTGCAGATCTTAGGACTGGTCGCAGCAAGTTCAATTATTTCATCAGAAAGTAAATTCGGTTCAATAGAGCTTACCCTGATCCTGAAATCCCCATCGGTTTTAATCATCTCCAGAAGAAGATGATAAAGATCCGTATTAAATGACTTCCCGTAATCCCCTACATTTACGCCGGTTAGAATTATTTCCTTATAACCTGCATCAATTATTTTTTTGAACTCCTCAAGTACTCGGTTAGGCTCCATACTTCTGCTGCCGCCGCGGGCAAGAGGGATCGTACAGAAGGAGCATTTGTAATCACAGCCGTCCTGAATTTTAAAGTAAGCACGGGTCCTGGTATCTCCTTCCCCGGATGAAGCAAATCCGAAATCATTCAGATCTTCTAAAGGTGATACGAATGTGCAGGCAAGTTTTTTCTTCTCAAAATTATCAAGGATGGAGAATATCTTAAATTTTTCATTACTGCCGAGAACTGCATCCACTCCATCAATTGAGGCAATCTCCCCGGGACGAAGCTGCGCATAGCAGCCTGTAACAATAACAAATGCTTCAGGATTCTGCCTCAAAACTCTTCTAACCAGCTGGCGGCATTCCTTCTCTGCATTCTCGGTTACAGTACAGGTATTAAAAAGATATACGTCGGCATTCTCCCTGATATCAACAATATCAAATCCTTTTTCAAGAAATTCCTTACCGATCGTAGATGATTCGGAGAAATTCAGCTTGCAGCCTAATGTATGCAGTGCTACTTTTTTCATTTACCTGATAAAAAAAGAGCGGGACGGTTCCCGCTCTGTTAAAGAATCGTTACTGAAAATTATTGAGTCTTTTCATGCGAATGAGGATGATGCTCCTCAGGAACTTCGAATATCGGGAAGTCGGAAGTATCTACCGAACCCGTATCGACCTTCATAATTTCCTGAACACTTACTCTTTCAAGTTTGTGTTTATCGAGATAAGCACGAACTTCATCTTCTGATTTTTCTTTCAGGATGGCAATTGCGCTTAACACGATCTTTTTATTTTCTTTATCGAACTCGATTACCTTCAACTGGAGGACATCATCAACAGGGAAATGATTTGCAATATTCTTCACCTTTGGCGGAGCGACCTGGTTTGCAGGAACAAATCCATCAACACTTTCAGGAAGTTCGGCAATTAAGCCTTTCTCAATAATGCGTACTACTTTTCCTTCTGTAACAGTGCCAACTGAGAATAATTTCTCGAAGTTGTTCCAGGGGTTATTTTCAACCTGTTTATGACCAAGCGAGATCTTCCTCTGTTCTACATCTACTCCGAGAACGATAACTTCCAGGCGTTCACCTTTCTTAACTACTTCACCGGGATGGCGTATTTTCTTTGTCCACGAGAGATCTGAAATATGTACCAGACCGTCAACGCCCGGCTCAAGCTCAACAAACACTCCGAAGTTGGTAAGATTTCTTGCAACTCCCGAATGTCTTGATCCAACAGGATATTTCTGCATCAGAGTTTCCCATGGATCCGGTTCGAGCTGTTTAATTCCAAGCGATATCTTCTTATCATCTTTATCCAGGCTTAATATAACAGCTTCGATTATCTGTCCCATTGAAACAACCTGTGAAGGATGCTTAATGTGCTGTGTCCAGCTCATTTCGGAATTATGGATAAGTCCCTCAATTCCTTTTTCAATTTCAATGAATGCACCGTAATCTGTAAGAGAAACAACTCTTCCTGAAACTTTATCACCTATCTTATATTTGCTCTCGATATCTTCCCATGGATGCGGAAGAAGTTTCTTGAGACTTAAAGATATTCTCTTCTTCTCTTCATCGAAATCTGTTACAACAACTTTTATTGTCTGATCAAGTTTAACAACTTCGTTTGGATGATTTATTCTGCCCCAGCTTAGGTCTGTTATATGAACAAGACCATCAACACCGCCGAGATCAATAAACACACCGAAGTCTGTTATTGCTTTTACGGTACCTTCGAGTATTTGTCCTTTTTCAAGACTGTTAAGAATTGCGTGTCTCTGGTCTGCTATCTCTTCTTCAACAAGTACCTTATGCGAAACAACAACATTCTCTGTAGGGATATTAACTTTTACAACCTTGAAGTCCATTGTCTGACCGACAAAGGCATCAAAGTCGCGGATAGGACGAACATCGATCTGTGAGCCCGGAAGAAAAGCTTCCATACCCATCAGGTCAACGACCATACCGCCTTTAATTCTTTTTACAATTTTTCCCTGAAGAATTTCACCGGTATCGTGAGCTCTTACAACTTTCTCCCAGATCTTAAGGAAGTCGGCTCTCTGTTTGCTGAGAACGAGATTACCTTCCTGGTCCTCAACGGATTCAAGAACAACTTCAATCTCTTTGCCGATCTCGATTTTTTCATTTTCACGGAATTCGTCCTTTGATACCGAACCTTCTGACTTAAAGCCGACATCAATAATAACGTTAGTCCCCCTGCACCCTTACTATTCTGCCTTTTATCAGCTCGCCTTCCTTCACATCTCTGAATGATTCGGAATAGAGCTTAGCAAGGGTCAGGAATTCTTCTTTTGAGTAGCTCTCAGTATCGAAACGTTTTTTAGACTTTTCGTAATCCTCCTCTGATATGATGGTTTTTCTTACTTTGGTCTCCTCGAACATTAATCCTCCAAACGGATTTTTCTGCTTAATATTCCAAGCTGCCTGAGAAATAATAAGCAGTATATTTAGTTTAACATAGTTTTGGCAGCTTAATTAAATCTTTACTGCAATTCCTTTTTTATCAGCTCTTTCTTTTACGTGCCGGAGAATAACATCAACCTGTTCGGCAATAGTAAATTTTGAAGTATCTACTTCAACTGCATCGTGTGCTTTGACGAGCGGACTGTGTTCTCTACCGGAATCTATCTTATCCCTGAGCATCAGGTTCTTTTTGATCTCTTCGGCAGAAACTTCAGTCCCCGATTCTTCATATTCTTTAACCCTGCGGATTGTACGCTGATCGATAGAAGCAGTCATAAAAATTTTAAGATCAGCATCGGGAAATACAACAGTTCCAATATCTCTTCCCTCCATTACAACACCGTTAGCTTTTGCTCCCATCTTCTGCTGTTTTGCAACGAGGGCTTTTCTTACACCTGCAATCTTGCTTATTTCGCTGACTTTCTGATTTACTTCGAGAGTCCTGATATGCCCGGTTACATTCTCTCCGTCAACAAATACTTCAGTTCTTCCGTCAATAAAATTAAGAACTATATCTATTGCTTCAGCCAAGCTTATGATATCAAGGATCTCTTCAATTTTTTTTTTCAGCACGAGATACGTCACAGCTCTGTACATTGCCCCCGTATCTATGTACAAAAAACCAAGATTCTGCGCTACCAGCTTAGCTGAAGTGCTTTTTCCCGACCCCGCGGGACCATCTATTGCCACTATAAAATTTTTTGACATAGATAATAAATATACAGAAATATTTCAAAAAACTAAAAAGATTGAGACAGCTGAAAAAGCTATTTAGATGGATAAAGGAATGGATGGTTGGATGAATGTCTGAAAAGTCATAACTATTCCCAAAAGTGATTGCCTTTATTTAACATAAAAATGACCTTTATTAAAATATCATTAGAAGGAGTCCCCTACGAAGAAATTTCATCATAAATTGGTCAGGGCACTGGCTGGTATGAGGATATTTCGCACTGCCCGCCCTTATGGCTTCGGTACATTCCTTCGGAACACTCAGCCACCGGGCTAGGATTGCTTATGCAAGTGAAAGAAAGGTCACTGAGTGTTTTCGAGCCTTCGAGAAAATGTATCGAAGTGACCGGCCATGGCGATAAGGCGTCATTAGTAGAAAGAATCCCCTCATATATTAAATTCCTTATTTCGACAGCACGTCCGCACGACCGAACCTCAGCACGGTTCCGGACTAATTGATGATCTTCCCTTTTAGCTCTTTTTTAATAGCAATGACGTATGGGTCATTTTCATCATCCTGTCCATTCAGGGGTTTGGAAGATTCTGCAGAAAGGCCGGATTGACTCCCCTGCATCAGGTTGATATTCATTTTTTTACCGAATATCTGAATAAGCTTTTGGTTAAAGTAATCTTTATTATGTCTTAGGAGGGTTGTACTGTCAGGCTGATTACTTACAATATTAAGCTGATTGCCTTCAATGCTGTGCAGCTGAGCAGATCTTATAAATGGTCCAAGTATAAGCCCCTTTTCTTTACCTACAGTATCAACAAAAAACTGCCAGGTATCCACAATCTGATCAAAACCGGCAGTCTTTTCTATTATTTTATTTTTTTCAGCAGCAATCTTTATGTTTGACTGGGAAAGTTCACTTTTTTTTTCTGTATACCTTTGCTTTTTGGCAGAAGCATCCTTATCAAAAGTGCTCCCCTCTTTTATACCTGAAATAATATCACTAATAGTTGATGAACGCTCCAGCCCGACAAGATGTGTAAGTGCAATCTCAACTTTTAGTTTCTGATTCTGGGAGAACCTCAGTTCCTGGTGTGTTTTGTTGAGGAAGTTCATTAACCGGAGAATATCCCCTTCGGTAAATTTATCAATATAATCAAGATAGCGGGTTTTATAGACCTCAGCAGTTTCGATCAGCTCTGTCCTGCGGGTAGCAACTGCGGTCATTATATTCCTGAAGTGCTCTAGCAGTCCTTCCATAAAATCAATAAAGTTCCAGCCGTTCTCATATATTCTGTTTGATACCGCAAAGACAGATTTATAGTTCTTTTCTAATACAGCATCTGAGATTTCAAAAAAAGTATCCTCATCAATAAGGTTTAACATCTTTGAAACGGTGGCAGGTTCTATTTCATTACCGCAGAATGAGACGATCTGGTCGAAATAGCTTTCGGCATCTCTTAATGCACCATCTGCCTTTTTACCTATTATGGTAAGTGTCTTATCGTCGATCTTAATGTTTTCGGCATCGGCTATCTTTTTAAGAAGCAATTTCATCGTATCAAGCTGTATCCTTCTGAAATCAAATCTCTGGCAGCGTGAAATTATTGTCAAAGGAACTTTGTGAACGTCAGTAGTTGCAAAAATAAAGATGATGTGTGCAGGGGGTTCCTCCAATGTTTTCAGAAAAGCATTAAATGATTCCCTCGTAAGCATATGCACTTCATCTATTATATAGACTTTATACTTGCCTTTAGAGGGAGCATACTTAACAGAATCCCTTAATGTTCTTACCTCATCAATTCCCCTGTTTGAAGCGCCATCTATTTCTATAAAATCGAACGACTGCGAGTTCTGAATTGCAAGACACATCTCGCATTCATTACAGGGTTCATAATCTACAGGATTAAGGCAATTAAGCACCTTGGCAAATATTCTTGCTGTGGTTGTTTTGCCCACGCCCCTGGGACCTGTAAACAGGTATGCGTGTGCAATCCTGTTATTCTTTACGGCATTCTGCAGTGTTATTGTTATATGCTCCTGTCCCACTACATCGGCAAATTTCTGGGGACGCCACTTGCGGGCTGTAACAATAAAGCTCATCTGAAATCCTGTTCAACAATTATGGAACACAGCTGTTCCAGGTATTTTTTATCTGTTTCATTAAATCCATTATATTCAAGACTGTCAATGTCAAGTACGCCTAGCAGCTTATCTCCTTTGATCAGTGGAACTACGATCTCAGATTTTGAATCAAGGTCGCACGCAATATGACCGTCAAAGACATCAACATCGGGGACAATTAAAGTCTTCCTTTGAGCGGCTGCAGTTCCGCATACTCCTTTACCTAATTCCAAAATTGTGCAGGCTACTTTTCCCTGGAACGGACCAAGGTATAACTTTTTGCCGTCAAACAGGTAAAATCCTACCCAGTTTATATGATTAAAGGTCTGTTTCACGGCAGCAGTAAAATTTGACAAGGAGGAAAGATAATGATCTTCTTTGCTTATAAGATTTCTTACTTGTTTTTCAAGAAGGATGTATTTCTCCTCAAGAGATATTTCATTCTGTATGTGCAACTGTAAGCTCATTTATCTCTTTCTCTTGTGCCGTGCAACAGGGGTCTTCAATTTTCCCGCCTTCTTTTTCAGATCAGGAAATACATAAGGGATAGCTTCCTTAATGGATGAAACGGGAATTATTTTCAATCCTTCTTTAACCTTTGCCTGAACTTCTTTCAGGTCAATTTCGTTTTCGCTTGGAATTAAAACTGTACTGATCTGGTTTCTTTTAGCTGCAAGAAGCTTCTCATTCAAACCGCCTATAGGAAGAATATTTCCCCTGAGTGTAATTTCACCGGTCATAGCAATATCGCCAAGCGCAGGTTTTCCGCTTACCGCAGAAAGCATTGCCATAGTCATAGTGATTCCTGCAGAGGGTCCGTCTTTGGGTATGGCTCCTTCGGGAAGGTGAATATGAACTTCTTTACCCTTGAAGAAATCAGGATTCAAACCAAGAGCCTTCGCATTTGACCTGATAAAACTTAAAGCTGCCTGAGCCGATTCTTTCATTACATTACCTAGCTGACCTGTGAGTGTAAGTCTCTCCGCTCCCTGCATAATTGTAACGTCAACATTCAGAAGCTCGCCTCCAACACTGGTCCAGGCAAGACCGGTAACACTACCGACTTTATTCTCCTTGTTATATCTCTGATACCGGTACCGGGGAACTTTCAGGTATTCCTCAACTTTGTTCGCATCGACAACATATACTTTTTTATGCTTTCTCTTGCCGTTGGTCATCTCAGTACCGACAATTTCTTTTGTCAGCTTACGGCAGACGGAAGCAAGTTCTCTTTCAAGATTTCTAACTCCTGCTTCACGGGTGTATTCGGAAATAATTTTCTTTATTGCCTCATCTTTGAAAGTTACCTTTTTATTTGTCAACCCGTGTGCATCGAGCTGCTTGGGCAGGATATGTCTTTTTGCAATTTCAAGCTTATCATATTCCAGGTAGCCGGGAAGTTCTATAATTTCCATCCTGTCCTGCAGGGGAAGAGGGATATTATATCTTACATTAGCCGTAGTAATGAACATTACCTGGCTGAGATCGTAATCAACTTCAAGATAATGATCGCTAAAACTATGGTTCTGTTCAGGGTCCAGTACCTCGAGCATTGCCGACGAAGGATCCCCTCTGAAATCCATACTCATTTTATCAATTTCATCAAGAAGCATTACGGGATTTATTGTGCCTGCTCTTTTCATCGACTGGACTATTTTTCCAGGCATAGAACCAATATATGTCCTGCGGTGCCCTCTTATCTCAGCTTCATCCCTTATGCCGCCAAGACTTATTCTTACAAATTCGCGTCCCAAAGCACGAGCAATTGATTTGCCGAGTGAGGTTTTTCCGGTTCCCGGAGGTCCTACAAAGCATAATATCTGTCCCTTCATATGCTTCACAAGATTAAGGACAGCTATATGTTCAACGATTCTTTCTTTCGGCTTTTCCAGTCCGAAATGGTCCTCATCCAGAATCCTCTGAACATGGTTGATATTAACATTATCCTTTGTACGTTTCTGCCAGGGAACATCAACCAGCCATTCAAGATAATTTCTTATGACAGTAGATTCAGGTGACATAGGAGGTGTTTTTCTTAATTTGGCAAGTTCCTCCAATGCTTTGGACTCAGCGAGCTTCGGCATTTTAGCTTTTTTTATCTGATCCTTAAGCTTCGCCAGTTCAGGTGAAGCTTCATCATCTTCACCCAGTTCATCCTGAAGTATCTTTATCTGTTCCTGGATTATAAACTTACGTTGTGTCTTTGCTATATTCTCCTGTACCTTGCTGTCGATCTCTTTTTCTATTTTCAGAATATCAATTTCGGAGTTAAGGATTTTAACAATCTCATAGAACTGCTCCTTAATATCAAACTTCTGAAGGATAGCCTGTTTAACCTCAATACTCTGGTTAATATTCGCCGCAACATAAAAAAGCTTTCTGTCCGGCTCATCTATATTCTCAAAAGCGCTAACCGCCTCATTAGGAACATTTCTGCTGATCTTTACATAATCTTTAAATAACTGGGACATCTGCCTGACAAGAGCATTCATCTCGTGATCAGTAGGGACTTCAGGAATAATAACTTCAATATTCCCTTCGAAAAATTCCTTTCTGTCAGTAAAATCAATAATCTTTCCCTGGAGAAGACCATCGACCAGTATTTTCATCAATCCGTTAGGCAGCTTAAGTATCTGGACGATCTTAGCTATTGTCCCTTCCCTGTATATGTCATCTTTTTTGGGATCCTCTATATTAGATCTCTTCTGTGTAGAAAGAAAAATATATTTTGTATTTTCGAGTGCATAATTAGCCGCCCGGATTGACTGTTCCCTACCGACAAGTACCGGGAAAATCATGTATGGAAAGATCACAATATCCCTTAAGGGAAGGATTGGCAGTATCCCCGGAAGGTTATCAACAAGCGATGTACTATTACCAGAAGCATTTATATCAATATCGTTAGTATTACTCAAATTTGAAGACTCCTTTTGCATTTGCCGTTACATAAATGAATATGAAATATACCAAAACCGGTGTGGTCTATCAATACGATAAAAAATCGTGCGGTCGTGCGGCGGTACGGTCGTGCGGACGAAATTAAGCACAATCCCCTTCCACTATATTGATTGTCTTGTCTCAATATAGTTAATAAAACTACTCAACATTTTTTGAATCCGAAGAATCTTTCCTTTATGCATTTCAAATTCTTCTGATGTGATATACTCTAGATCTAATGCCAGGTACATTATTGCCCGCACTTCTGAAGCTGAGCGATATGAGTACCTAAGAAAGGTGATCATTGATTTAGTTGTACCTGAATCAAAGCCTTCAGCAAGATTTAGAATAATTGAAACGGAGGCACGCTGAAGTTGATCCCGCAGGCCATAATCTTTTCGAAAATTATTCCCTGAAGTGCTTAGATATATCTCTTTAACGAATTGTCTGCTTACCTTGAATAAATCAAGCTCTTCAAAGTTTTTGATCAATATAATTTCCCCTTAAAATTTTATTACTATCTCAATTTACTAACAAATATATAATCAATCAGGTCTTCCGAATTTCGACCGCACGACCGCACGTCAGCACGACCGCACGATTTATTAAACTTCCGCCATGATATCCATCATTTGTTTATGAATTAAACGATTTGTGGCAAGTATTTTTTTAGAGTAAATATCGATAGGATTACCCTGGAAGTCAGTAACGATACCGCCGGATTCTTCAAGAATCAGTTTGCCGGCGCAGATATCCCATGGGTGGAGGTAGACTTCCCAGAATCCGTCAAATACACCTTTAGCTACATAGCAGAAATCAATGGCTGCCGAACCAAGCCGGCGCATCCCTCTTGAATTTTTTGTAAGGGCAACAAATTTCTCAAGAGCAGCATCCGGATTTTCAGAGATATTATAGGGGAAGCCTGTTACAAGGACACTCCTCCTGAGGTTGTCATTTTTGCTCACCTTTAGCCTGTTGGCATTAAAATAAGCTCCTTTTCCGGCTTCTGCCGAATAAACAATATCCTGCATAACATCATAAACCACCCCGGCTGTGGTTTCTCCCTGATTCTGGACTCCGATAGAAACTGAAAAGATAGGAAGTCCATGTGCGAAATTCGTCGTTCCGTCAAGCGGATCAACCACCCAGAGGTATTCTGAGTTGTTTTTCACCTCCCCATATTCCTCAGCCAGGATATTATGGTCCGGGTAATTTTTGCTTATAAAATTAAGGATCAGCTCCTCGGATGCCTTATCAATATCTGTAACCAGGTTTGATTCATTTGTCTTAAATTCAATGCTGAATTGCTTTCCAAACCCATCCCGGATCACTTTTCCGGCCTCTTTTGCAATATATATTATATCTTTAATCATCCTGTTAAATTTACTAAAAAACCTTGCAAGTTTGGATAATAATGTAGTAATTGCGAATGCCACTTGATTTTCCAGATCAGTGCAGAATGCCACACCCGAGATGGCTGATTCTTTACGGGAATGCTATCAGGAGTTGTTGCCCGCATCCGGAAGATCCTGAAATAAACCGATGCAAAATATAAAATAAGGTTCGTAACTTTTGAGTTAATCAAAAATCCTTCTCAAAAGGACGGAAGCAAAGACATTAAAAAAGACAATTAAATCATTAACAAAAATTGAAAATACAGGGGGCTTTCTCTCACTCTTTGGATGTATAAAAAAATAATAAATTTTGTACATCATTGAGCCTATGCAAATAATTTGGAGTGGCTCAACAAGCTATGACAAAAAATGTCCCAATTTATTACATTGGACCCTCTGTATCCTAAAATGTGACAGTAGTCGCAAGAGTTTTATCAATGACACTTTGATTAAGATTCCTTTTACAATTAATAAATAACAAAATGGATCGTTATGAGAAAGTGTAAGAGAATGATACATATAAAAATCCTTTACGCTGGCTTAAAATTACAGGTAAAAATAACTTTTTCCCAAAAAGAGATTGACAAATCCCCCCTTTTATTTTACCTTTCTCGCATCGTTTTTTTATATTAATGCGAGCGTAACTCAGCTGGTAGAGTGTCAGCTTCCCAAGCTGAATGTCGCGGGTTCGAGCCCCGTCGCTCGCTCCCAAATTTTTTTGTTTGACGGTGGGGTAAATTGATATTAAGATTTAGTTTCTAATTTTTCCTGGTAAACCGGGGGCTTAGCTCAGTTGGTTTAGAGCATCTGCCTTACAAGCAGAGGGTCGGAGGTTCGACTCCTTCAGCCCCCACGAGATAGAATCCATTTCCCGCATATTTTAAAAGCTCAAGAATAAGAGGCATCTGTTTTATTTGAAATTTTAACACAAGGTTAAAGTTTATAATACAGTTTTGTGACCTTTAAATTGAACTGTCCAAAAGGTCTTGGCATAGTACTTGCTTTTTGAAACTCGCTTTCGAGAAGTTGGTAATTATTAATTAGAAAACAAGGTAGGTCTTTTCTATGAGTCTTCAGACACTGTTTGCTTTAGGCGCGATGATGCTGCTGACAGTTGTTGTTCTAAATGTAACCGAGACATCGGTTACTACAGAAGATGTTATGTATGATTCCAACTATGGAATTCTTGCCACTTCAATCGGCAGCTCGATCATTGAAGATGCTACCCGTAAACATTTTGATGAAAATTCTGACACTGTTTACCTTTCTAAGACCGATATCAACAAGTTAACCCCTATTAATAAATTAGGTCCTGATGGAGGCGAGGTTGTCTCAGACCCCCGCACCTGGAACGATTTTGATGATTATAATAACTATACCCGTGTAGATAGTTCAATGCCGTCTGCAGTTTTTAAGATCTTCTGCAGGGTTCAATATGTTACCTCCTCTGCCAACCTTGATGACTCATCCAGTTCCGTTACCTGGCATAAGAAAATTACAGTTAAGATTTCAAGCGATTATATGATTGATACTCTAATTCAGACTTCTATATTCAGTTATTGGAGTTTCAGGTAAACCTATGGGATTTGTAACAATAATTGATGTTATTGGTTCAACAATCATCGGCGGTTTTTTGCTCCTGATTCTCTTCAGGTTAAATGATAATGCTGCACAAAATAGTTATAACTTCAGTGGTGAACTTACTGTTCAGGAAAACCTGGTTGCTACAATTGAAGTCCTGGAATATGATTTCAGGAAAATAGGTTATGCGCAAAATCCTCTTAATCTTCCTAACCCTGCAAGAACAATCATTTATGCCGATACAAGTGACATCAGGTTCCTGACAGATACAGATTTTGACGGCGATGTAGATACGATGAGATACTATCTGGGACCCGCATCCGGACTTCCCGGAACACCCAACCCTTACGACAGGATGCTGTACAGATCAGTAAATGGATCAAATAAAGGGGTTAACCTCGGTATTACCCGTTTCAGAATAACCTATTTTAATACCCTGGGACAAGTAATACCTACACCTATATTGTTTTCACCTACAGGAATTCAAACAATGCAGATTGATGTGTCGGTAGAAAATGTTGCAGCTTATAATAACGAGTACCGCCACGCTTTCTGGCGGCAGATCAGACTCGCATCAAGAAATTTAGATAACAGATAAACAGGAGGAATACTATGGTTGGAAAAGCTTCGTTAATTATTATCCTGGGTTTCACGTTTATATTTATAGTGATGGGATATTTTTGGGGAGAAATTGCCACACGCTCCGTTGAAAATCATACCTCATACTATAAAAATACAATTGCTCATAATATTGCTGTTTCAGGGGCAAATCTTGCCCTAAGAGAATTATGGCAAGATTCGTCCTGGACAACCGGATTCACCAATAAAGCATTTTCAAGTGGTGAAATGAATGTAACTGTTACTAATCAGGACTCATTCAAATACGTGAAATCTATCGGCGAATATATGTCCGTTGAGGATACGGTTTATGTTACATTAATGAAAAGTACCTATACAAAATATGCCTGGTTCATAGCTTCCGTATCAACAGGATCCACAAATAAAAGAACCTGGATAACAGGTGATACAGTCTGGGGAGGATTTGCAACTAATCAGACACTGAATATCGACGGCGATCCAGTTTTTTACGGCAGAGTTTATGTGAACGGCGGAGTAAAAATGACCCCGGGTTCGAATCCGCAGTTCCTTGGCGGATTGGTTACCGGTTTCAAGGTACCGTGGGATCCAAATATGAAATTTACTGAACAGAGAGCAGCAGCGGTCGTGGGACAGAGTCAAGCCGGAGCAGCCTGTTTCTTCGAAGGTCAAAACCTATGGCTTACATTTAATGCAAATGGAACGGTTACATACCGGACAGCAGCTACGAATGCAAACGACGACAGTTCACTATATTCTGCACCAATCACAAAACCTTTGTCCCAGATGGCACCAAACGGAATAATCTACCTGGACAAAGGAGATATGTATGTCTCCGGTACTCTTGACGGCGTTGTAACAATTGTTTCAGATCAAAGCTCAGGAATGGGCGGAGGAAATGTTTATTTCACCGGGGATATGGTCAATGAGGTAGATCCTATGCTTCCCGACGGACACGGCGGGTACATACCTAATGAGGCAGCAGATGATGTAATGGGAATTCTTGCCACTAATAATGTAAATATTTCCACATCGGTTGCATCAGGCGGACAATTAAATAATGTTACCAATCTTGATATTAATGTAGATGCCTCAATCTTCTGCCGGTCAGGTGGATTTAATATGGAAAACCTGGGGGGCACTACTCCCAAAATAACCGGGACCATTCTTCTCCAGGGATCTATGATTGCCGGTAAAGAAGAAATGGTGGCGATCTACGATAATAAAAATCAGCTCACTGCAGGTTATAACCGTAAGGTAATCCTCGATGAAAGAAACCTTGTTACTCCACCACTCTGGTACCCTGCTTACAGAGGTTATGAGGTAATTTCGTGGTTGGAATAGCAAATTATCAAATTGATAACTGTATGAGACTGATACAAGACATATTAAAAAGTTTGTTTGAATGCATAGAAATAATGGTTTCTTTGCGTGGCACGGTTCCTGTTAAGTAAGGCATTGTTCAAATAAATATTCAACATATACACAAATAACTTATCATCAATAAACAAAGGAGTTCGTAATGGGACAACAACAATTATTACTCATCGTTCTTGGCGTTATCATAGTCGGTGTGGCTGTGGTACTCGGAATCCAGTACTTCGGCGTAGGTGCTGAAGAAGCTTCTAAGGATGAATTAGTAGCTCACTCATTAACCATTGGAGCTAATGCTCAGCAGTGGTTCAAAAAACCTGCAAGTATGGGTGGCGGCGGTCTTGATTTTACAGGATTTGCAACTCACTATAATACTAAACTGGTAAAACTTCATAACTCAACAAACGGTTCTTATACTGTAGCTGATGCTCCTACTACTGTTACAATTACAGGTACACCGAATCCGGCATTAAATTATGACTGGACAGTTAACTGCGAAGTCTATGCCGACAGTATGTACACAGAGGTAGTTCCTAACTAAAATTTATTCCATCTTATGATAGAACTTAAATTTACAGCAGAAAAATTTGATGGACAGTTGTCGGCGGCGTAATTGCCGCCGACACTGTTACTTCGGCGAAACAGAAGGTTAATCTGATTGCCGTACAGAATAATTTCCGGGTTAAAACTCTTGAAAAAAAGAGCACATTCCTTTATAAAGTAAAAAAAGGGAATGACAGACCGGTAAAGGGTGAACAGAAGGCATTCAACAAAGAAGAGGTAGTCCAGGCATTTACACTTCTAGGATACCAGGTAGTCTCAGTTAACAAGAAACTGTTCGATCGCAAAGGAAAGCCGTCGAGTGCGGATATTCTGATGTTTGTGAAAGTTTCTGCTGATATGCTTGAAGAGAAAATGCCATATGGTGAAATCCTCTCCTTCCTTATCCAGGATACAAGGAATAAAATTCTAAAAGACACGCTAAAAGAGATCAGCAAAGATCTGAAACAGGGAATGGACAGCGAAGAAGCTTTTATGAAACATAAAAGGGTCTTCGGGAATTTTGCTGCTTATATGCTTGGTCTTGCTTCAAAAAGCGGTAATATGGCGGAAGTTTACCGTGCAACTGCCAAATTTCTTGAAAGAAGATATGAATTTAAAAAGAGCCTTCGAAGTGCACTAATAACCCCCCTGGTTACTGTATTGGTTTTAAATGCAGCAGTGATCTGGTATGTTGCTTATATATTCCCCGAAACTGCCAGGTTATTTTTAAGATTTGGAATGACACTCCCCCCGATGACGGCATTTACACTTAAAATGTCTGATTTTCTTCAGGATTGGATTATGGTGCTGATTGCTCTGGTTGCGATTCCAATTATTGCCGGCTATTATACCTGGAAAACCCCGCGGGGAAGAGTATGGTTTGATAAACAGATATTAAAACTCCCTGTCCTGGGAGAAATTCTTCATAAAACGTATATCGAGATATTCTGCCGTGTATTTTACACGTTATATTCTGGTTCAGCGGTAAGTATTGTACCTATAAGAGTTGGCGCAGAAGCAATGGGCAATAAATATATCGAAGAAAAAATAATTACAATCGCGCTCCCCATTATGATGAATAAGGGAGTGGGAATCTCGGATGCACTTGTTGCAACCGGCGTATTTCCTGAAACCGCAATATCTAAATTCAGGCAGGGGGAGGAAACCGGTAATATTAAGAAATCTGCAATACAACTGGCAAACTATTATGAAAGCGATACTGTCTATAGATTAAAGAATTTTATAGAGTGGGTGCAGATAGTAATTGCATTATATGTTTTGATTGTTATGATATTATTAACTGTTGTTTCAGCTGAAACTTCCATAATAAGTCCTCCGAAGCCCGGAGTAAAGGACTTCACAAAATGAGGATTTTATGTTCTTAAACGAGAGTAATTTGGAGCTCCCGGTGGAAAAGAATTATGACATTGATACTGATATAGCCAACAAGCTTGGCTATATTCTTTTAAAGAAAGGGGTTATCGATTCCAAGACCCTTGTTAAAGCTGTTTCTACAAGACGCAACGAAAGTCTGAATGCTA
Source organism: uncultured Ignavibacteriales bacterium (assembly GCA_963764685.1). GTDB lineage: Bacteria > Bacteroidota > Ignavibacteria > Ignavibacteriales > Ignavibacteriaceae > CAVXTT01. Next base: position 338,628 of record CAVXTT010000016.1, on the reverse strand, counting down.
ACAGCAAGAACCGGCGTAATCTTGCCCAGATACTTGTACAGGATTTCAAATATGACCACGATGTTGTATACCAGGAAGTTGCCAGTCTTTATGCTTTTAAAACTTTTGAGCTGGATCTTGAAGAAAAAGATAACCCGGTAATCGGAAGTATGAAAAAACTCATCAGCTCTTTTAATGATGAGTCCAAAAAACTTATGCTCCAGCATAAGGTTATCCCGGTTAAATATGAAACACGCAATAAGGAAAAAATTATTCTCGCTGCTGTCGACCCAACGGTGCGTGAAATACCAAAAATAGCCTATAGTTTAAATGCTAAAAGTTACGAAGTATTTTACCTTCCCTTTTCAAAATATGAGCAGCTGATCAGTGTTATTATTCCCCCCGAAAACCTTTATCTGAAAAAGATAGAAGAAGAGGTTTATGATTACCAGGATACAAGGGAAGAAACCAGTATAGATGAAGGCTTGCTTGAAGTTGAAATAAACAAGAGTGCATTGATCAACTTATTTGAAGGTGCTCTTGTTGAAGGAGTTAGAATTGGAGCCAGCGATATTCATGTAATTCCGATAGGATCCAGGATTACCGATATCAGTTTCCGTATGGACGGGCGTTTGAGTTTATGGCACAGGCAGGAAGGTACGCTTCCTGAAGCAGTAATTGCAGTTGTTAAAGACCGCTCAAGAGGTCTTGACCGTTTTGAAAGAGAACAGGGGCAGGATGGTTTCATACAAAGAGAAATTGACGGACACGTGATCCGCTTCAGAGTTTCTGTACTTCCTGTTGCAGGTACTGAAACCAGAAGTAAATTCGAAAGTGTTGTAATAAGAATCCTGGATGACAGAAAAGTTATAACAGATCTGGATGAACTGGGATTAACCGGATATGCCAGGGAATCATTTGAAAAAGCAATAAGCAAACCCCAGGGAATGGTTATCCTTACAGGTCCTACAGGCTGCGGAAAAAGTACCACAATCATTGCAGCATTACACCATGTTATGGACCCTTCCTTAAATGTTCTTACAGTTGAAGATCCTATTGAATATGTTATAAAAGGTGCCCGCCAGTTAAAGCTGGGACACAAAATGAATTTCGATTTAGCTATCAGGTCAATCTTAAGGCACGATCCTGATGTTGTACTTGTAGGTGAGATAAGGGACAGAGAAACTGCAGATATTGCCATTAAACTGGCTAATACAGGTCATTTAACATTTACTACACTCCATACAAATGATGCCCCGAGTGTTGTTTCGCGTTTATATAAAATGGGAATTGAACCATTTCTGCTCGCTTATGCGATAAATGTTATCGTTGCCCAAAGGCTGCTGAGAAAATTATGTTCAAAATGTAAAAGAAAAGTCGATCACATTGATGATAAATTTCTTACCCGCCTTAAACTGAACCCTGATGAATGGAAAAAATATGATGTTTTTGAGCCGGCAGGATGTGATAAATGCGGTCATACAGGCTTTAAGGGAAGATTAGCCGTTCACGAAACATTATACTTCACAAAAGAAATAAGTCAGATCATCTTTGATGCAGGTGATAAAATAGATGAGGAGCGGATTCGCGAAGCTGCAATTAAAGATGGTATGCTCTCACTAAGACAATCCGGCTTCGAGAGAATAAAGACCGGGTTAACCTCCTTTGAAGAGGTTCTCGCCAACACAACCGGTGATTAAAAAAAATAACATTCAGGTATAAAAATGATTTTAGAAAAAGAAATAAAAGTCACTGATCCGAAAACCATACTTACTCCTGAAACGAAGGAGACCCTGAGAAAATATACCTCAAGGATCCCCCAATATTTAATGGGACCCGATAGGGTTAGTTTTCTTATCGATGGTTTTTCGGAAATATCCAGGGAAGAAAGAGCGCAGCTTGTCGAGCTGATGAACCAAATGTTGAAAGTAATGGTTGACCGGGAAGCATCTGATATTGAATTGGGCGGCTACGGTTCTAACAGGCAGGTATGGTTAAGAGTTTACGGCAAGAAGGAACCCGTCCTGGAGATGCCCCGATTCACTCCAGATGAATCGGCGCTTGTTATACTCTCTATCCTGAATGAAAAACAGAAAAGAATTCTTGAAGATGCCAGAAACCTTGATTTCTCCTATACATTTGAATATATAAATAATCAATATGCAAGGATTGATAAGGGGCAGACTGAGATACGATTCAGAGGAGATGCTTTTTTTGATGTCGATCAGCTCTCAATGAATATGAGGTCGATCGTGCCGCAGCTGAGGACACTGGATATGCTCGAGTTCCCGGCACCTGCATTAAAAGCACTTTCATATAATTATATAAAACAGGGACTGGTACTTATTACTGGTATCACTGGTTCAGGTAAATCTACAACACTGGATGCTATCGTTGCCTGGCATAATGAGAATGCTAATGCTCACATCGTAACAATCGCCTCCCCTCTTGAGTATGTACACAAATCAAAGAGTTGTCTGATCAGGCAAAGGGAAGTCGGACGGGATGTAAGAACATTTGCAGAAGGAGTGGTTCAGGCACTTCGTCAGGATCTTGATATTATGGTAATCGGTGAAATGAGAGATCAGGCAACAATATTTGCCGCTCTTGAGATCACAGATACCGGACATAAAGTATTCTCAACCCTGCATACATCAAGTGCGGTTGAGTCATTGGACAGAATAATTGCGGAAGTTCATAAGACAGAACAGGAAAGAGTAAGGAATCGCCTTGCTGATGTGCTTACCGCCGTAGTATCCCAAAAACTGGTTCCCGGATTTGATGGCAAGCTTATCCTTGCAAAAGAGATACTTATAGTAAATCAAAATGTCAGGGCAGCAATAAAGAATAACAATACCGGTGAAATATATATGATGATCAACCAGGGTTACTCCCAGGGGATGGTTACACTTGAGCAGGATCTTAAGAGATTATACCTTGAGAGAAGGGTGTCTCTGGAAATGGCTCTCCAACACGCAAACAATAAGGAAATGTTTAAACAAATAATCGGAGCTTCATGATGAGTAAGATAGCCTGCATATACTTTGAAGGTAATGAAAGCAAGGTTGCCTTGTTCTCAAAGGAGGACAACAACCTTAAATTAATAAAAGCTGAATCGATTGATACATCAATGGCATTTGCCGAACAACAGTCTAAAGTGGTCGCTAAAGACACCGGAGCCGGTAAGCCACAGGAGATGTATAACTATGAAGTACTGCCCGAAGAAACAGCTTCGTTTAATAAGACTTATCTTCAAAAGCTAAACCAGTTCTTTATCGGTGAGGATCTCAGTAAGATAAAGTTTATTCCTATTCTGACTGAACCTGCAATTTACTTCCAGAAGGTAAATGATGAAAAAGACCTGGCTTCACTTAACATAAATAATTTCGGGAAGATACAGCCTACTATAGGGTTTGTTACTCTTCACGATAATACCAAGCTTGCTGTATATCCTTCGGGACATACAAACTACCTCCAGGCGATAGATTCCCTCGCCAGGATGAACAACAGGAGATTTCTCAAAATCCCCACTGTGAAAAGTGCCGAGATATCTCTTGCATCTTATATCGCCCGGAAGAGGAAATTCAGCGAGAAAGAAACCACATTAATACTTTATATCGGCAAGGATTATTCGAAGATCATCTTCCTGAAAGGCGAAAAGCTTTTCCAGGTTGGAGCCACACTTTCTGTTGGGAAAAACAGCTTCAACGCTCATAATGTAATCGTAAGCAAAATACTTCTGGAGATGGAACATACTTCGCTGAGTCAGTTTGATAACATAATCATCTGCGGCGAAGATACTTCGGCTGATCTTGTTTCTGTAATTTCCGAAGCGTATCCCCGTTCAAAGGTTTACATACAGAAAATAAAATCTGTTGAAATTCAAAAAGTTGATGCGCTCAGTACAGAATCATCGTTCATTGTTCCTGCTTCTGTTGCCGAAGAATATTTTGAAGAACTCGAGAATAAGACCAGAGGTATAAACCTTCTTCCCTCTTATATTAAGGAGGAACAGAAGGCATTTCATCTGGGCTGGCAGGGTTACCTTCTTGCTCTCCTGATTTTTGCTTCAGTGGTTTTCTTCGGAAGAACCATGACCCTGAACATTCAGGAACTCGGCGCAAAGGATCGGGAAATAAGTAAACTTCTGGTCGTTCAGGCTGAGAATAAGGAAGCCGCACAAAAGATCAGTGCTTATGAAAGCAAATTACAAAATGTAGATAAAGTGAAAGCTGTTCTCACCCAATTATCTACCGGAGCCGGCTTGTTCAGCGATCAGCTGAATAAACTATCCAATTTTGCAAATGCAAAACGCAATATGTGGATGAGTCTGGTAAAACTTGATGCAAATAAGAATCTTAAACTCTCCGGATTTACATTTTCAAGACCAGTGGTCAAAGAATTATCCGATAGTTATGCCGGATCGATTCTCGAGAACATAGTGTATGAACCGCTGAGAGAAAAGAGAGCGTTCAAATTTTCAATTGATGCTGGTAATCTGACTGGAGGATCCAATGACAAGAAAAAATAAAACCATACTGATCTTAGCAATAGTATTTGTAATTATTACAGCAGCCGGTCTTTTTATCACCGGGTCAGTTCAGAGTAAGTCACTTAAGGAAAAAGATACAAAGCTGGTTGAGCTGAGAGCAAGCTTTTCAAGTCTGGAAAATCTCAGACAGCAGTTAGCTTCCCTGGAACAAAAGGTGACGGTTGTTGACTCAATGCTGTTCTCCGGCAAATACATCATTCCTAAAGATCTGGGTCAATCAGATTTCTTTAATTTTATTGACCGTTACAGCAGGGATAATACATTGATATCATTTTCAAACACCGAGTTTATGAATAAAGGTGTAGAAAATTCATTCAGCTACTATTTGTATAAAGTATCGGGCACAGGCACGTATACCGATGTATACGCACTTGTTTATGCTATCGAACAAAGTAAGGAATTAAAGAAAGTACAATCGGGCGAAGTGACAGGCTCTATTTCTGTTGACAACGATGGTATACCTCACTATATGGCAAAATTTGCAATCGAGGTGAGAGTATATTATTCATCGACAGATCAATATGCATCTATAAATTATTCTGAAAATAATTTATATACATCAAAAGTTTATGATGCTTTTTATCCCCTGATAAGAAATGAAATTCGTCCGAATATTGATGACCTTCCTGATATCCAGGAGGGGGCATTGATTTCACTCGTACCACAGGGTGCATTTGTAATGGATTCAAAAGGTGAAACTTATCTGATGGAAAAGGGAGATCAGGTTTATCTCGGATACCTGATGGACATTGATTATAAAAATGAATCCGTAACCTTTATCTTGAACAAAGGAGGTATTATCGAATACCAGACCCTAAAAATTGGAGATAAATTAAAAAAGGAAGGTAGGAAATAATATGAAAATATCTCTCACAATATCTTTAATTATGTTATCTTTTTCTCTGGCCTACCCCCAGCAGAATCTGGAGAAAAAGCTTTCAGGAGAATACAGCCCCCTCGAATTAGTATCAATCTCACAATATGCTACTTTTGACCAGGCTGTCAAAATGTTGAGTGCAGTAAGTGAACTTGTTACCGGGAAAACGATCGTATCTACAGTTGAGATGAAATCTCCGATCGGGGTGGAAATAACAAAAATGCCATATATCGATGCATTAAACCTTATCGTAAATTCGAAGAACCTGATGTACGAAGAGCGGGAGGGTTCAATTGTAATCAAAACAAAGGACAAAAATTTAACAGAGACGGATGAAGATACTTATGCCGATATAGATGCCAGGGAAGTTAATATTTCCGCCGTATTCTTCAGTGCAGATATTCAGCGTACACGTGACGTTGGAATTGACTGGAGAGTGTTGTTCTCCCAGAATGGAATTAACCTTGGAGCTAATCTCAGAACAAGGGTTCAGCCAAATGAGAATCAGCAGCAGAACCAGGCTCTGCAGCCTGAATTTAATGCTTCTACCCTTAGTCAATTCAAAACCGGAGATTGGACAGGAAATGCAACTGCAATATTCCGCTTTTTTGAACAAGAGAACCTGGGTGAGGTAATAGCAAGCCCGTCTATAACAGTCAGGGATAAGCAGAAAGGCAGGATTCAAATAGGATCCGATTTCTCGGTCTCTCAACGTGATTTCTCCGGAAATACCATTCAGCAGTTCTATTCAACCGGAGCTATTATTGAAGTAACCCCTTATGTATATAAGAAAAACGGGATAGATTATATTCTTCTTAAACTTATGGTTGAAAGAAGTGACTTCTTCCCTTCCGAACTTACAACAGAAATAAAAAAGCAGACTGCAAGTTCAGATGTGCTTCTGCTTGACGGTGAGGAAACTGTAATCGGTGGTCTTTATGTAAATGATGAAACTGTTGTGAGAAACGGAATACCCTTCCTTAAGGATCTTCCCTGGTGGGTATTCGGTATACGGTATCTCACAGGAAGTGATCAGACTGTTATATCGAAAAGGGAAGTTATAATTCTGCTACGTGCCGAACTTCTTGAAACACTTGAGACCCGTTTCGTTAATAAAACAGAAAAGAATCTGATCAAGGATGCTCTTAAAGAACACCAGGAGCGAATTGATGCGATGAAACAAGGTACAACTGAGGATAAGAAATAGGTATCAACATGAAAAACAAAATATTTTTAATCGTCTTATTTCTCGCGGTCTCCTTCAGCTTTTACAGCTGTGAATTCGGTGTACCGGATGAAACTAATCCTGATAATGCCGATAAGGTTAAAGTATCAGGACAGGTGGTTGAATCAATTACCGGCAATGCCATATATAATGCTTCTGTCAAAATAACTGATGGTACTACTTCTGTAACAACAAGAACAAACAGCGACGGATCGTATAATGCTGAAATCCTTATCCTCGAAGATAAGGACCTGACTATTGTTACATTCCTGGAGGGATACTCTACTGACACAACAATAGTATATGCTGCCGTTGGTTCAACAGTAAATGTACCTCTTATAAAGATCAGACAGAGTTCGGGCACAGGCGGCACTATATCAGGAGCAGCATCTTCAATCCAGCTTGTATCACAATCCGCAACAAGCATAGGTGTAATTGAAAGCGGTTCAAATGAAACAGCGCAGATAACCTTTGAAGTATTGGACTCAACAGGTGTTGCAATAAATACAGATAATGCAGTAGTAGTTAATTTCACTTTTGGTGCAGTTCCGGGAGGCGGTGAATACCTTTACCCTGCTTCCATACAGACTAATGCATTAGGCAGGGCAACGGTAACCTTAAATACCGGTACGAAAGCCGGTGTAGCTCAGATAATCGCTGAAGTAGTCTTGCCGAACAGAACAATCCGTTCTGAACCTGTATTGCTTGCAATACACGGCGGCTTTCCGGATCCGGCTCATTTTGCTGTTGCCTCAGATAAATTGAATTACCCGGTGCTCGGAATTATTGGAGAGCAGATTCAATTCACTGCTTTCGCAGGAGATAAATATTCAAACCCGGTACGTCCGGGAACAAGTGTTTACTTTAACTCGAATTCAGGTATTATTGAAGGCTCGGCCCAGACAGACGATCTCGGGAGAGCTCAGGTAACACTGTTAACTCAACCCTGGCCTGAAGACCCTGTATTTGGTCCGGGATTTTTTACTGTTGAGGCAACTACTATAGATGAAAATAACGCCAGCATTTCAACCAGCACTGTCAGGATGCTTTCCGGTATGGCTGCTATTCACGATGTTAATCCGGGAACATTTGATATAGCCAATGGTGGTTCCCAGGATTTCACATTTATGGTAAGTGATGGTAATGGAAACCCGTTATCACAGGGAGCAACGATTACTGTTTCGGCACCTGAAGGAGATATAAAAGTTTCCGGTGATGTGAGCTTCATATTCCCGGATACACAAAGCAGTACCTTTACAACATTCTCATTTAATGCTTATGACTCCAAGCCTGAAGAGAATGTTCAGAAAAGAGCTGAAATAAAGATTACTGTTGGAGGTGCAAATGGTTCAACAAGTTATACTATTGTAGGAACATCAAGATAATAAACCGGGAGAAGTAATTAATCAGCTATGGTTTTGTTCTTCTTTCAGGATTTCACCTGAATCAAAATCAAACTCATTAGTTACTTCTCCCTTTTCATCATAAATAATCCATCGACCGGATCTTTTGCCATTCTTAAAGTTCCCCTCTTCTCTTTTTATTCCATTCTTATGAAAAAATTTCCATCTGCCTTCGGGTTTATCCTCCTGGAAATGACCTACTGACTCTATTGTACCATCCTCATAAAAGTATTTCCATTCCCCCTCATTCTCATTGTTTTTAATCAGTCCCTGCTTCTCAATATTCCCGTTCAAATAGTACGTTGTAAACTTTCCATTCTTTTTGCCGTCAACTATTTCAATTTCGATAATAACTTCTGTGGTGTCTACTATCCTGCCCGTATATAACTTGTTCGTAGTAGTGTTGTATATCAATCCGTCCTTCCCTACACGATAATCAATTCCGGACTGCTCATCGATTGAACAGCTGCAGAATATAAAGAGCAGGGGTAAATATTTCAAAAATTGTCTCTGAGGGTATATTTTTCTGATCATTATTATCCTGATAATGTTAAATAATTAGAAAATTCAGGTTATACTTTTAATTGGAGTTATAAAAGCACAATCCGTGCCGTTGTTATGAGATAAATGCCTGCTCAATTAGATCTCGTTGCTGCTGCATAGAGATCTTGTAAGATCCTACGGCAGGACTGGCGCCTTCGGGTCTGCCGGCATATTGAACTTTGAGCCCTTTGAAGATATCATCCTGAACTCTGGTTGACAGGAATGTCCAGGCTCCCATATTTCTCGGCTCCTCCTGTACCCAGATAATTTTTTCTGTATTGTTGAAACTGTCAAGTATCGCTTTCATTGCCTTATACGGAAACGGGTAAAACTGCTCAAGACGGATTATAGCGGTATCTTTAATCTTGTTATCGCTCCTGTACTTTGCCAGATCATAATATACCTTTCCGGAAGTAATTAAGGTTCGCTTTATCTTGGTTTTATCTGCTAAGCTTTCATCGTCCATTACTTCTCTGAAAGCACCTGATATGAAATCCTCTTTTTTAGATTTAGCATCCGGATGCCTTAACAAGCTTTTAGGAGTCATTATTATAAGTGGTTTTCTTACAGCACTTTTTATCTGGCGCCGCAGAACGTGGAAGTATTGTGCAGGAGTTGAAATATTACATACCTGCATATTATTTTGAGCACACAAGTTAAGGAAACGCTCAAGGCGTGCACTGGAATGTTCAGGTCCCTGCCCTTCAAATCCGTGGGGAAGGAGCATAACCAGACTATTAGGCAGCTGCCATTTTTCATACGAACAGACAATGAAATTATCTATTATTACCTGAGCACTATTTGCAAAGTCGCCAAACTGTGCTTCCCATAATACTAGTGCTAACGGATCTGCGGAGCTGTAACCATACTCGAACCCTAAAACTGCGGCTTCCGATAAAAGACTATCCAGAGCTTCTATCTTTGCCTGGTCAGGGACAATATGGTTAAGATAAAAATATTCCTCACCCGACTGAATATCTGTGAATGCAAGATGCCGCTGACTGAATGTTCCCCTTACACTATCCTGTCCGCTTAATCTAACAGGTGTACCTTCGCATAGAAGACTGCCGAATGCAAGAGATTCAGCAAATGCCCAGTCTGCATCACTCTTACCCTCTATTAGTTCACTCCTTTTCTCAATGAACTTCTTCAGCTTGGGATGAATATTAAAATCTTTCGGGAGCTGTGTAGATCCTGCTACTATTTTTATTAGTAAATCTTCTGATATTGCCGTTTCAGATACAGGATGAATAGCTGCGATTTTTTCCTTGGAAACTGCCAAAGGCATATCTGCTTTAAAGCTGGATGCTTTCCGTTTAATACTGTCGAAAGCCATAGTAAGCTGATCCTGGATCTCAGAAATCATCTTATCGATCTCTTCCTGGTTAACGATCTTACGTTTAAGAAGTGTCTCAGTATACAATTTCATTACAGAAGGATGATCTTTAATTTTTTCATACAACAGCGGCTGAGTAAAGCCTGGTTCGTCTCCTTCATTATGACCGTGTCTTCTGTATCCAAACAGATCGATAACAACATCTTTCTTGAACATCTGCCTGTACTCGAAAGCAAGCTTTGTTACCCATAAAGCTGCTTCAGGATCATCACCGTTTACGTGGAAAATGGGAGCTTGGATCATCTTCGCTACGTCTGTTGCATAGACTGAAGAGCGGGCTTCTTCAGGCATTGTAGTAAATCCGATCTGGTTATTTATAATAAGATGAATAGTACCTCCTGTTCGGTACCCGCTTAATTGGGAAAGATTAAGAGTTTCAGCAACTACTCCCTGGCCTGCAAAAGCAGCATCGCCGTGTATAAGGACGGGCAATATTTTTTTATGATCCTTACTGTCATCTAATCTTGTTTGTTTTGCACGTACAATCCCTTCCACTACAGGATTAACCCATTCGAGGTGGCTTGGATTTGATGCAATCGAAACTGATATCCCCTTGCCATTCTTCGTTCGGTACTTTCCGGAGGCACCGAGATGATATTTTACATCACCAGAACCTTCTATCGATTCAGGGTCCTGTATATCCTCAAATTCGGAAAATATTGATTCATAGCTCTTGCCCACTATGTTTGTGAGTACATTTAACCGTCCCCTATGTGCCATTCCCAGTACCACTTCAAGAAGGTTCTGTCCGCTTGCTTCATTCAATAGCAGGTCCAGGACAGGTATTACTGTTTCAGAACCTTCAAGTGAAAATCTTTTATGTCCGATAAATTTATTATGCACAAAGTGTTCGAACGACTCAGCAATAATCAGTTTTTTTAATATAGATTTCTGCTGTTCGGCATCCCATTCCGGCTTATTTCTGACAGGTTCCATCTTATCCTGAAGCCATAATTTTTCTTCGGGAAGCTGAATGTGCATATACTCTACACCAATCTTATCACAATATGTCTGCTGCAGAATATCAATGATTTTTCTCAGGGGTGCGGTCTGTAATCCTCCGAATCCTCCTGTTATAAATTCCCTGTCAAGGTCCCACAGGGTAAGCTTATAATTAGAGGGATCCAGTTCACCGTGATACGGGCAGTGTGATCCTAATGGATCAAGGCTCGCAACCAGGTGTCCTCTTACCCGGTATAAATTAATAAGCTGAAGGATCCTTGCCTGTTTTTCAATTTCTTCGGTATTTAATGTTGAGCTGAAGGTGCCGGGAGAATAGTCTGTTTTCCATTCGAGAGGCCTGAGAGGAACCTTAAGGTCATCAAATATTTGCTTATAAAAATCCCTGGAACCCAACAGAAGTTCATATACTTCTTTTAAGAACAATCCTGATTCAGCCCCCTGAATTATCCTGTGATCATATGTGCTCGTAATATTCATTATCTTGCTGATACCGAGCGTTGAGATTGTTCCAGGAGCCATAGCCTGGTACTCTGCAGAATGCTGAATTGCACCGGTGGCTATTATGGCGCCCTGACCTGCCATCAGTCTTGGGACTGACATAATGGTACCAAGAGTACCGGGATTGGTAAGTGTAACTGTTGTTCCTAAAAATTCAGAGGGATCTATCTGCCCGCTTCTTGTCCTCGCGACAATCCCCTCGTAGGCATCATAAAATTCCTTAAAGGACATCCGGTTAACATTTTTAATACTTGGAACTATAAGAGAATGTGAACCATCTTTCTTCTCAAGATCTATTGCCAGCCCAAGATTGATACCATATCTTTTTATGACACTCGGCTTACCATTAAGGACACTGTAGGCAAAATTCATAACAGGCACAGTTTCTATTGCTCTAACAATCGCCCACGCAATGAGATGCGTAAAAGACAGCTTACCGAAGCTCTTCTTTTTACCATAATTATTCAGAAGTGTACGGTTCTCTTCAAGCAGCTTTACAGGTATGATCCTCTGTGAAGTTGCAACCGGTACCATGATACTATTGTTCATATTTTCAAGAATTCTTGCCGCACTTCCAGCAATTACCTGCACTTCATCATTATCACCCGGCAGCGGGAAATTTATATTTGCAGAAGGAAGTAATTCCGCTCCCCCGTTCTTTTTCCCCAGGTCAGTTGATACCCCGCCAAAGAAATTCTTCCACTGTTCAGGTACTTTACCGGGATTTTCCTTATACTGTTTATATAATTCTTCGACGAACCAGGTATTGGCACCAAACTTTTCAAGTTCTTCTTTTTGCTCTTTAGTAAGATCGCTTTTTTTCATTTTAATTAAGTTCTGTGGGATTAAAGAAACATAAATTTATAAAAGAAAAAATACACTTCATAACAATGCATTATGGCATTTCGGAGGAAATTTCCTTAATTTTTCAAACAATTATTTTAAATTAAATATTCCTCTCAGAGATTGTAAGGGTAAAATCCTTATTTTGTGATATATGATTGACAACAAAGAACTTCCCCAAATAAGAAGGGGTTATTCACTTAAAACTCTATCAAAAAAGAGTGTTAAAAAGGACCCTTTTGATCAATTTGCTGTATGGATGAATGAAGCCCTAAATTCCAGTATAATTGATCCTAATGCTATGACCCTGGCAACGATTGGAGAAGACGGCAAGCCTTCAATCCGTGTGGTCTTATTAAAGGAATTTGATCATTCCGGTTTTGTATTCTTTACTAATTACCAGAGCAAAAAAGGTAACGACCTTAACCTTAATCCTTCTGCTAGTGTGCATTTTTTTTGGCGGGAGCTTGAAAGACAGGTGATCATCTCAGGTAATGCTGAAAAAATATCTAAGGAAGATTCCGAACAATATTTTAAGACAAGACCTCTGGAAAGCCAGCTGAGCGCCTGGGCATCTTCGCAAAGCAGCATTATCCCTAACAGGGATTATCTGGAACAAAGGTTTGAGGAGCTGAAGACTGAGTTTAAGAATACTGAGGTCCCTCTTCCGCCCTTCTGGGGAGGTTATAAAATAGCACCCGTCAAATTTGAATTCTGGCAGGGACGTGAGAACAGGCTTCACGACAGGATATGTTACAGAAAAACGGATGCATCCTGGGAAATATTAAGACTCGCCCCCTAAGCTCCAGCCCTTTTACTTAACATTCCCGATTCCATTAAAAAGGCTCTTACGGAAATAGCAGTAACTATAATTATTCCCCCGATTACTGCCATAAAGGAGGGTACTTCACCATAACCTAAAAAGACCCACACCGGGTTCAGGACGGGCTCTATCATTGAGATTAAAGAAGCTTCTACCGCCAATACTTTCTTCAGGCCGTAACTGAAAATGGCATATGCGATACCTATCTGGAAGATACCGAGAAATGCTACCATACCCATATCTTTAGCGGAAAGCACATTGAGATTAAAAAGGGAGCCCATACAGATAAGGGCTATGAGAATATTTCCGTAGAAAATTGTTACCGATTGATACTCGTGCTTATTCTTCCTCATACCGATAAGAAAGGCGGCAAATGCGAGTCCTGATAACAATGCAATAATGTTTCCTTCCAGGTGTCCGGGAGTTATTTCTCCCATAAAGAATAAGAGCATTCCCCCGAAGCATACGATAATTGTTATAATATTAATCTTCCGGTAGGTTGTCTTATTTACAAGTGGTTCGAATATGAGAACATAGATAGGAGCTGTGTATTGAAGAAAAATAGCATTTGCTGCTGTTGTTGTCTTGGTTGCAATTACGAATAATATAAGAATTGCAGAATACAGCAAGGCATTGACAAAGGTAAAGACGTTAACATCCAGGATATTTTTTTTTAACAGTATTGCAAATACCGCCGCCGCAAAGACAGATCTGAAAAATGACAGCTGCAAAGCATCAAGGGTGATCAGTTTGATAAACATCCCGCCGGTGCTCCACAGGATCGCAGCTGCAAGTACGGCAAGCAGTCCTTTTTGATGATCTGGCAAATGTTTCACTGAAGAAAGGTGATTTTTTTAGTAATAATTGAAGGAAATATATGAATAAATCAGATTCTTTTAAGAACCTGCGATAATATCAAACAAGCTCCCGCGGTAACACTAATTAAGATTGCTGCCTCTGTCAGGCTTTTTACAGAGAATACTAATGTCACGAGCTGTCCCCGCCATCCGCAGCGGCTGCACCTGTATAAACGTCTCACAGTAAAAAATGTAAGTAATTTTTCTTTGAAAGTTCTGACTTTTGATCTGTGCAGACAATACTCACTGCTGCAGCGGGGACATTTCCCAAACAGCGGGTTAAATACCAGAACCAGAAAACGAGATCTCATCAGTTATTCCCCTTATGATTTATTACTGCTTTTAATTCATATTAAGTAGTTTTTTATACAAGCTTTGATCTTTCAATATCGAGATTGCTGTACTAAGCTGCACGTCGTGGTTCAGCAGCTCTTTCACTCTTCCTTCAAATCCAAGATAACGGGAAGCTAGTTCACTCTTAATTTCTCTTATTATTTCTGTCTCATAAACCTTAAGCTCGGTAGAAGCTATATTCTGAAACTGGTCTTTTACTTTTCGAAGTTCTTCCTTCAGCGGCTCTGCATTCTTCTTTTTCTCAACGTCCATAATAAGTTTATCTACCTGTTTTTCTGCATCCGAATGGTAGACGAAATCATTCTCTTCGATAAAATGTATAAAATCAGAATATAACTTCTCATCTTTTAAAGAATTAAAAGTTACATCCTGGTTCTTGTAGTAATAATAATCACCAAATCTGAAGAACATTCCTTTGGCTAACAGCTCTTTTGTAATATCCCCTTCAACTTCAAAGTTTACTGTAGTATCGGGAGTTATTCCGCCGGCACTATATACAGTCCTGTTATTTGCAGTATAATATAAATCCGGTTTTAATGAATCTGCTTTCCCGTTCCCGTTATAATTGATTTTCTGAATGCATCGCCCGCTTGGAGTATAATACTTTGCAGTAGTTATTTTTAATGATGTATTATAATTAAGAGGAGTAATTGTCTGCACAAGTCCCTTGCCGAAACTCTTAGTCCCGAGAATTACACCCCGGTCCTGATCCTGAATAGCACCTGCAACAATTTCAGAGGCTGAAGCAGAACCTTCATTGATTAAGACGACAAGCCTGGAATCCCCCACCAACGGCTCCTGTGTTGAGAAATAATTTTTATTGCTTGCCTCTTCCCTTCCTTTAGTAGCAACGATGAGAAGATCCTTCTTCAGGAACTTTTCACATATGTCAACTGCGACATCCAGAAGTCCTCCCGGATTGCCTCTCAGATCAAGAACGATTGATTCAATATCCCTTTTTGACTTCATATCCTTCAGGACTTTTCTTAATTCATCGCCCGCACTCCTGCTGAAGTTTGAGAGTTTAATATAAACGTTACCGGAGTTCTCAGGATAAAAGCCGGCATAGGGAATATTTTTAATGATAATCTCTTCCCTTATGAGATCAAATTTTAATGTATCCTCTAAATTCCTCAATACGGATACATTCACAGGGGTTCCCGGTTCTCCTTTCACCAATGAAGATATTTGCTCCATATTATCGGGAGTAATTTTTACACCAGAAGCTTCAATTAAAACATCACCGATCCTTATTCCCTGCCGCTGTGCAGAATATCCTTCAAGAACTTCCACTATGGTAACGTTTTTTCCTCTTACCCCGATTGTTATTCCTATGCCGCCGTATTTGCCATTAGTCAGCAGATCAATTTCATCTTTTCTGTTTTCATCAATAAATACGGTATAAGGGTCGAGTGTCGACAGCATCCCTTGTATGCCCGACTGCATAAACTTTTCCGGGTTAACTTCATCAACATAGTTGAAGGATATTTCTTTGTAAACACGTGTAAAGAGATCGATGTTCTTTGATATCTCGAAATAAAGATCATCCTTCCCGGCAAAGAATCCGGAAAACAATAATATTATAAATCCTGCCGCAAACAGCTTCTTCCAGGGGTATGTCTTCATACAGTTTCCTTTTGTTCAAATAAACTCATTTGTTGTAAAATTTCTTTTTGTACATCATCAATATTCTGCATCCCGTTAATTACTCTGAACCTGGATTCAGTGCGTGCCAGTTCAAGATATCCGTTCCTTACTCTCCGGTAAAAGTTATGTTCGGAAGTTTCAATCCTGTCAAGTTCTATGTGCTTATTCTCTGCTTTTCTTTTTTCTGCCTCCTCAACCGGAATATCCAGAAGAAATGTCAGATCCGGAATAGTAGAACCAATAGCCAGCTGATGTATATGCTTCACGATCTCAAGCGGAATGCCTCTTCCGTATCCCTGATATGCCGTAGTAGAATCGTGAAACCTGTCCGAAATTACATAAAATCCCTTATCAAGATAAGGGCGGATTTTTTCCCTGACAATCTGAGCCCTGCTCGCAGAGAAAAGGAAAATCTCTGTTTCCATAACCATCTTGTTATGTTTTTTATCTAACAGGATCTTACGTATCTCCTCGGAAAGTTCAGTTCCCCCCGGCTCCCTGACTATCTGTACCTTTTTGTTATGAGCCGTCAGATAATTTCTTAATAATTCGATCTGGGTTGACTTCCCGCAGAAATCAATCCCTTCAAAACTTATAAACATACTTTTTAATTAAATTTTTTAATTATATAACGTAAACGTTCCGGCTTGGAATAAATTAAAGCTGTGTTTACAGGTAAATCAATTCTCGGAGCAATGCTTCCGGTTGTGTCAAGAACAACATCCCGGTAATATATATAAGCTCTGAAATCTCTCCCCTTTAATTTACCTAATATATCAATTCCCCCTTTTATTCCAAGATTGACTTTATTGGGGAGCAATACAACATTCCTGTCCGAAGGGACATCAAGGATGTCGACATTAAGATCCGTAAATTCTTTTTCCATTATCTGCTGAACATCCAGATTTACACCTACAATACTGCTGCTGTAACTCATACCCGGCATATTTTTAAGATTAACATTTTTATATATTCTCTCATCAACATTCTTACCCGCAATCTTTTCCGTTAATACATAATCAAGTTTATTTACAAAGTTAACAGGACCGTATACAGTAACACTGTCAGGACTCACCTTTACATCGGATGCCAGACCATATCCGGGTTTATAATCGATTTGAAGATCCGGAAGCACTCCCACACGCTTATTAATTATTCTTTCTATATTAAAGGAGAGAGTGTCGGGAGTGATATCAATGACTTCAAGATCGGATGACAGCCATTGATTCTCTACAAGATAATTGAAAAGATTAACAAATTTCTGTCCACTGTCCTTTCCTGCAGATATTACATATTCTGATTCGGGACCAAAATTTAAAGACAGCAGTTTCCAACCCTCCCCTTTCAGCTTAACAAAAACATTTTCAGGTATATTCGTACCTGTTGTATAGCCTCCGGGAAAGTTTACAAGTCTGACAGGGATTTCATAGGTCGCATAATAATCATTGGATAACGATATAGAAGCCCATATGATTGATGAAAAAATAAATGCAACAATGAAGACCGGGATCTTTTTTCTCATTACTTCCCGGTTTAACGTCCTATGCCGTTGAATAATTTCAGAAGCTCATCCCTGTTAGCTTTTGATATTTTTCTTCCGAAGATAGGGAAATCCGGGGTGCTTCTTGCAAGTTTTCTAAGCTGATGTACATTCAGTACTGAAAGATCTTCTTCGTTATTTTCCTTAATAACCGGGGCTTCTGTATTACTTTCAATGTTCTTTCCGAGCGCCTCCATTCTCAGGCGGGTAATGGTATCTATCTCTCCCCGGCGTTCTGCTTTAAGTGAGGATGCAGGAACTAGTTTTTTCTTTGGGGGTTCTGCCGCTATTTACTTCTATCCCATCATCTGCTTCTGAAAGAGCCGGGGTAGGAATTGTAAATTTCTTTTTATCGGGAAGCGATTTTTTAACCTGATTCTGCACGGTTTTTTCTGACGAAGATGATACCGGTTTGGGCACTTTTTCCTTTACCGGCTTTACAATTTTGAAATCACCAGCGTCCTCTTCTTTCAGAAAGGGAGCAGGGAATGTAAAAATTTCTTTAGCGGGGAATGCTTTTTCATTATTGTTTTTTAGCAGAACTGATAATTGTGAATCCGGATCGGAAATTACTATAGAGGAAACTAATTCGCCGGCATCCCTCGCTGCTTCTGTTCCTGCAGCAACAGCTATCTGAATTTCGTTCAATTCACCTGTAAACCTTATTGTTACATATCCCGGTTCTGTAATTTCCTTTCCCTCCAGGATAACCTTTGCCGATTTCAAAGCTTTATCGGCAGCTGCAACTGCAGCTACAAGCCCTTTTGTTTCGATGAGACCTATTGCTGTTTTCATATTATTTTAAGATTTTCTCCAGTTGAGAATCAGGAGTTTGAATAACTAATGTTGATACGGGATCACCATTTTTCCTTAACCTGGATGCTCCCGCCTCTGTAGCAGCCCTAACTGCTCCGATATCCCCTTTAATTATTAAGGAGACAAATCCGCTGCCCGTTTTCTTATTGGAAATCAGTTCAACATCAGCTGTTTTGAGCATTGCATCGGCTGCTTTTACAGCATTTACAAAACCAGTTGTTTCCAGGAACCCCAGTGAATCTTTCTTTAAGGTAAAATAGTCCATATTTAAGCTAAATTATTAACGGAAAATAGCTTTTCAGTCCTTAAAAGTAAACTATAAATATACTTTCCTTAATTCTTCTCTCTTTTCATCAAGGAACTCCTGAAGAATAATTGCTGCTGCTCCCCTATCGATCAATCCTTTTTCTCTTCTTTTGGATTTTTTCGGAACGCCCGTAATTACCAGATCTTTAGCCATTTCTGATGTATACCGTTCATCCCATAGGATAACTTCCAGCTTAAGCTGCTGTTCCAGAAGAGTCTTAAATTTCATAATATCCCCTGCATTTGAAGATGCAGTACCGTCATCTTTGAAAGGATAACCAAGCAAAATGAGTATAATATTTTTATCGGAAATAATCTTCTTCAGGTTCCTGATGAGGAGGTTATTATTTGTAAGTGTAATTAATGGATAAGCCATCAGCAATAAGGGATCACTGACTGCAAGTCCGATTCTCCTGCTTCCGTAATCGATGCCGAGGATCCTTTTCAGATCATCTTCAGGCATCAGGCGCTTTCAAATCTTTCAACAGTATACACCCCTTTGAGTTTTTTTAATCGTTCAATAATTCTTGAAAGATGATCAAGATTCTGAACGTATAATGTAACACTGCCGTCGAAAGTAGAGTTTGATGTACTGATATTAATCGATTTAATATTTGTATTCTGGTATGAAACTATTGCGTGCGAGATCTCATTCAGGATACCGGGTGAATCTTTTCCCATAACTGATAACCCTGCCACAAATAGTGATCCTTCAACTTCAGGCCACTGAACCGGTATAAGTTTGCTTGCATCTTTTTCAGTGATATTCAAAAGATTGCCGCAGGTTTTTCTATGGATCTTTATCCCCTCCCCTATAGTAATATATCCAACAATAGGGTCGCCCGGAATAGGGTTACAGCACTTTGCATATGTGTATAAAATTTTAACATCTGATCCATCTACAATTATTCCGCCAGCGTTGCCTCGTGCAAGATTAGCAAAGTTTTCAAATTCAAGCAGTTGTCCCTTTTCCTTCTTTTCTTTATCGCGTGATGCTGCAAGCACTTCATCTACATTTATTTTATTCTGTGCTATCGCCTTAAAGAATAGTCTGGGTGATTCAAATTTCAGATTAAGAGTCAGCTTGGAAATATCCACCTGGTCGAAGCTAAGCTTTAGTTTTTTTATCTTTTTCTCCCACATTTCCTTCCCTGCATTTACAAGCTCGTCTTCCTCCTTGTTCATCCATTTTCTGATAGCAGATTTTGCCTTATGAGTGGTAACAAATTTTATCCAGTTCTTGTTGGGATGCTGGTTCTTTGACGTTATAACTTCCACCTGATCACCGCTGTGAAGTATTGTATCAAGCGGTACTATCTTTGAATTTACTTTAGCGCCAATGCAGTGAAATCCTACTTTACTATGGATCTCAAAAGCAAAATCGACAGGAGTAGAATTGATCGGGAGACGCCTAAGATCTCCTTTAGGAGTGAATACATAAATCTCGTCCTGGTAAAGATTTAATTTAAAGCTTTCAAGAAGATCTTTTCTTGCTTCGTCCTTGGATGCGTGCTCAAATATATCCCTGATCCAGTTAACCCAATTCTCCATATCCTTATCGGAAGCAGATTTATTTTCTTTGTATCGCCAGTGAGCGGCAACTCCTTTTTCTGCCACCTCGTGCATTTTGCGTGTCCTGATCTGTACTTCAACAGGTTTACCTTCGGGACCGATAACTGTTGTATGGATTGACTGGTAATTATTTGTTTTGGGAATTGAGATATAATCTTTAAATCTATCCGGTATGGGAAGATACAGCTGGTTTACTATACCCAGCGTTGTATAACAGTCGTTCGCATTCTCGGTTTCCAGAATTATTCTTATGGCAAAAAGATCGTAGATCTCTTCGAACGGTTTATTACGTCTGACCATTTTCCTGTATATACTATAAAGATGTTTTGGCCTTCCGTTGATATCCCATTTAAGATTGTATTCATTAAGCTTTGAAATAATCGGGACAGTAAATTTCTTTATATAACTTTCCCGTTCCTTCCGCTTATTCTTTATCTTTCTTACGATCTCTTCGTATGCTTCTTTATTCAGAGCTTTAAATGCAAGGTCCTCAAGTTCCCATTTTACTCTGCCGAGACCGAACCTGTTTGCAAAGGGAGCATATATTTCAAGGGTTTCCTGTGCTATTCTTCTCTGTTTTTCAGGCTGTAAATGCTCCAGTGTGCGCATATTATGGAGCCTGTCGGCAAACTTCACAAGAATTACCCTTACATCCTTAACCATCGAGAGGAGCAGCTTACGGTAGTTCTCAGCCATCGTTATTTCCTGCCCCTTAAAGATGCCGCTTATTTTTGTGACGCCGTCTACAATTTCAGCTACTTCTTTACCAAATTCCTTTGCCAGGATATCAAGGTTGACCTCAGTATCTTCAACAACATCGTGCAGCAGGGAGCTTGCCACGGTTATGTCGTCAAGAGGTATTTCATTCGCTACTATCTGGGCTACTTCATAGGGGTGTGTATAATAAGGCTCACCGGAGGCTCTTAGGTCGTTTTTATGCGCCTCGAGCGAATACTCAAAACTTTTGGTAATGAGCGCTTCGTCCACCTTCGGGAGATGCTGTCTGCAGGAAATAAGGAGTTCATCAAGCATCTTCTTTTGTTTTGTACTAACAACTGTCATACTATTTACAAGAAGTTCTGCTCTTTTTGTTCCCTGTAATTTAGCTTTTTTATTGAACTTGGGAAAGTCATCAGAAACGTGCGGAGGCAGAGAATTGTTCTATCCAATGTCTTTATTTCCCCCGCACCACCGCACGACAGCACGACCGCACTATTTGGTCCCGAACATCCTGTCCCCGGCATCCCCAAGGCCCGGTAAGATATAACCCTTTTCATTCAGCTGCCTGTCGAGGGCGGCTGTATAAATAAGGACATCAGGATGGTCTGAATTCATTCTTTTAACCCCTTCGGGAGCAGCAACAAGGGAAGCAAAAATTATCTTTTCCTTCCCCCTTTTTTTAATATAATCTACTGCTGCGCATCCGCTACCACCGGTGGCAAGCATAGGATCAAGGACAATTACTTCCGATTTATCGAGACCAAGCGGAGTCTTATAATAATATTCTTCAGGTATGAGGGTTTCCTCATTCCGCTGCAACCCGATATGCCCTACCTTCGCATCAGGAATTATTTCAAGGAAACCGCCCAGCATTCCAAGTCCCGCCCTGAGAATAGGAATCAGTACAATATCCTGTTTCATTTTATACCCAACGGTTTTTTCCAGCGGGGTCTTAACCTCAATATTTACCAGGTTAAAATGCCTGCTTATTTCGACTGCAAGTATGCCCGATATTCTTTTTACAGCTGCCCTGAAAGTTTCTGCATTTGTAGTTTCATCCCTGATTATTGTGATGTCCTTTTTAAGCAGCGGATGTTCTACAATTGTAAAGTTCCTGAATCCGTAATCCATAGTAAGAATTATTTTATGATTTAATTTTTATTTAGCCTTAAATGCAAGAGTAACAGGCACACCCTCAAAACCAAAATGCTTCCTTATCAGTCCCTCTATAAATCGTTTATACTGATCCGATATTTCTTTCGGGTAATTTGTAAAGAACAGGAACACAGGGTAATAATTTCCAGCCTGTGTTATATATTTTATTTTAACTTCCTTACCGGTACTGGTTGATTTAGGGGGACTCTTCTCAAGCTCCGGCAGCAGCTTATCATTCAGCTCGCTTGTTGAGATCTTTTTCTGTCTCTCAATATTAATTTTTTCAGCAAGTTCTATAAGCTTAAATATTCTCTGCTTTGTTAATGCGGAAATAAACAGCAGGGGGATGTATTTAATTGAGCCAAGCTTTTCCCGGATCTCATCCTCAAACTTTTTTGAAGTATTTGTTTCTTTTTCAATCAGATCCCATTTATTTACGGCAATGATTATACCTTTACGTCTGTGGACAGCTTCATCAATGATTTTCTGATCCTGCTTTTCGAGGCCGTACTTCGCATCAAGCATAACAACTGCCACACTGCAGTCGGTTATTGCATTAAGTGTTCTGATAGTAGAAAAGAATTCAATGTTTTCCTCAACTTTTTTCTTTTTCCGTAAACCCGCAGTATCGACCAGGATTATTTCCCTGCCGTAATATTTTAGAACCGTATCGATGCTGTCTCTTGTAGTTCCCGGGATATCGGTAACAATTGATCTGTCGAATCCCAGCAGTGCATTTACGAGGGATGATTTACCGACATTAGGGCGTCCTACAATTGCAATTTTTAATTTCTCATCTTTCTCATCTTCGGAGTATGAAGGAAAATCTTTAGTTATATCATCAAGCAGATCCCCTATCTGCCTCCCTGCCAGGGCTGAAATGGTATAAGTTTTTTCAATCCCGAGGGAATAAAAATCTGCGGCTAATGCTTCATAGTTTTCCGAATCAATTTTATTTACAAGAAGAAAGAACTCCTTGCCGGATGTCCTGAGCATATTGGCGATATAATGATCCATCGGGGTAATGCCGCTGCGTCCGTCCACTAAAAATAAAATCGAATCAGCTTCAGTTAGAGCAATTTCAACCTGTTCTTTAATAGCCCGTTCGAAGAGATCTGAAGAATTTGGAACATAGCCGCCCGTATCGATAAGACGGAATTCTTTACCTGCCCATTCTACCTCACCGTAGTTCCTGTCTCTTGTAACCCCGCTGATATCGTGAACAATTGCATCTCTTTTACCCACCAGGCGGTTAAAAAGAGTGGATTTCCCCACATTGGGTCTGCCGATAATAACAACAATTGGAATTTTCATATGTTAAAGATAAGGAAAAAAGAGAAGAGGAGAGGAGAAGGGATCTTAATCCGGAAATATTAAACTGTAGGCATTTGATTAATCAAATGCCTACTATTCTAATTTAAGATTTCAGAACATTTATTTGATTACTACCATTTTCTTAGCACTCACATATTGATTAGCAGTAATCCTATAGAAATAAATACCACTGGATAGTCCTGAAGCATCAAATGTGAGTTCATAACTACCCGGCTGTTTGAGTTGATTATCTTCAAGATCCTTAACTTTTCTCCCCAGTAGATCATATACCGAACAGCTTACCCTGCTTACTTCAGGAAGATCATACCTTATTCTTGTAGTAGGATTAAATGGATTAGGATAATTTTGATAAAGCAGGTATGCTGTTGGGATAACTATTTCCTGCGGTTTAGGATTATTACCAAAATTAGTCCTTATCAGCTTATCTAAAGAAGCAAGGTATTCACTGCTTGTTCTTTTTATATATTTAGCTGCAGATGTTTTATTTAATGTTGAGTCATCCTCTAGAAGCAGTGCCGTTGTCATTGCATCTATTTCTGCATATACGGCTTCCTCTGTATTAGGTCTGGTTTGTATTATCTGGTCAAATTCATCAATTGCACTGATATATTCTGTCTGACCTATAAGACTTAAAGAGCCTAACTGGGTAAATATCTTCTGCAGCAGTGTATCTTCAGTAGACCCGGCTATTGATGTATATGAGTTATAGAGACTGTCAAAATATGTAACCGGTTTATTGGTAAGCCTTCCTATTTCATATAATCTCCTGTAGGCAGGCAGCTTTATTCTTAAGGAATCAATGCCTGAGATGACCTGATTATAAACATTAGCTGCATTGGTAAAATCTGAGCCTATGAACATTTTATCCGCACTGGAATATAGAATCTCTGTAGTTGAGTAACTACCTGATGAGGAAAGAGCTGAATATGTTGTATCGATAATTTCACCAATAGAGCTCTTAACATAAAGTTCATCCTGATCAGGTTGATATGCACAGGGACCTTCGCGAAAGGGTATATAGCGAACACTTAAATGCCCAAACCTATCTTCCAAACGATATTCCGGATGTCTGCCCCAATGGTTTTCAATGCAATTGATTTCATGATCCTGCCCAGACCCGTTCATCAGGTATAATGTATTTACTAATGGCCCACTATCAGGCATTCTGTTATCAACTACAGAATTACAGCCATTATCCATATAAATAAAAGATTCATTCAAATATATTTCAGAACCATCATTATCCTCTACCGGGGGAGTTTCCCACCCCCCGTTGTTATAAATTGTATTATATCCTGAAATAGGAAACCTTTTAGGAGGATCATTATATGGCCTGCCGCTTAGATTAGGAATAGAACCTGTACCGGCATATAACCCGTGGACCTGGTTATCAATGATTTCATTGCTTCCTATATCAGGAAATGAATTTCCGCAATGAATTCCATTTAAATGTCCAGATATACTGTTCGATACGATTATCCCATTACAGCTTTCCATCATAATCCCCGGCATTGAGAGTTTTGTTGACCATATCGTATTATCTGCTATGTAGGGCCGAGTGACGTTACTAAGATAAATTCCAAGTTCAGTGTCACTGATTGTATTTCCCTGAATTACTATTTCAGGAAGAAGCACGACAGAAATCCCATACACTGATCCCGATATTGTGCAGTTCGATATTTGAGAAGGAGAGGGTGTAAAAGGCAGCTCTTCCCCTATTCCAATACCATAAATTGCTATCGAATAGTTGCCGCAATCGGTAAATTCACAATGATCAGCATATGCACGTGAGAAATTTGCTGATGCCTCAATTCCCTTGGATGCATTTTTGACCGTGCAGTAACTCATCACTAGATTACCCCCTTCTTCAATCATAATCCCGCTGTTGTTTTCAGTGCTCATAAAGTCAAGTTCAAGCTTATGTGCCGAGGTTCCCTGTAAAGTGGCATTCCCTTCAATGATCAGTTTCTTGCCGTTATAGAAGTTTATTTTACCATTCGTTCCATAAGCTATGCTGCCATTACGGATAATAATATCATCGTATGCGTTATATGTTCCTGCAACTGTTAAAACACTACTATCATCAATAATGAGATCATTACTTAAAGTTACTGTACCAGTAATAGTTTCATTATATTTTAAAGTACCTCCACCGATTACTACAGGTTGCAAAGAAAAAAGTTTACCTTCTCCTGGCTGGAATACAGGTTCGATCATACCTGTAATTTGCACTGTCCAAGAGTTAGTGGTTCCAATCTCCTTAAGTCCCCAATTCTGATAATTATTCGGATTACTTAAAGTTTTGTTTATAGTGATCTGAATAGGAACAGTTTCAGAAGGTAAGGTTCTCCGGTTAACTAAATAAAAATAGTCCTTATTAAGGTTATCGATTTCATCAGTCTTTTTAAATAAACCCAATTCAATATATCTGCAATTACTTTCCTGATTACAATCAGGAAAGTTGATATTGGATGGATAATGAATATCAGTGATATAACTATCAGCGGGGAACTGATCTTTGTGAATACTATAAGCACTCTTCCAAGTTAAGGAAAGCAGATCATCACCTAATATTGCAAGTTTCTGGTTTAATTGTTTAATAGTTTCCCATTTAGGATAGTCGTATGCATCTAAGACTTTTTTACTGCCATCCGGAACAGGAGAATCGTGAAAATAAAAACCATTAATTTCATCTTGCTCAGCAATAAGATGCGCATATAAATAATATGTAATGCCTTTGGCTCCATAACAAACTCCCAGATTAGCCATTGCTTTAATTTCATAAGCAGAAGGCTCCCTCGTGTATTCTTCCCCGATTCGATCCCACAAATGAGCCTCAACGGTATAAATAAAGGGCTTGTGAAATGTTTGTGATTCGAAAGCAAGACTTTTTAGACCAGCAGGTCCGTTAGACCAGTTTATATCAATCAGTCTCTCCTGAAGAATATCTTGAATCAAAGTACTATATCCTGGTTGATTTGGCTTAATGTCACCTT
Source organism: uncultured Ignavibacteriales bacterium (assembly GCA_963764685.1). Taxonomy (GTDB): domain Bacteria; phylum Bacteroidota; class Ignavibacteria; order Ignavibacteriales; family Ignavibacteriaceae; genus CAVXTT01. The sequence continues at coordinate 312,228 of CAVXTT010000016.1, read as the reverse complement.
TCCATATCGGGTAAATATCAGACATTAATAATTGGGCATCAGATTCCCAAATATATCTTTTAGTTGTAGGACCGTGAGGAGGATTAGTATTAACAAAAAATAAATATGATAATGGGTCTTTATAGCCCATAAGTGAATTGTTAAGTATAGTCTGGATTTTATTATTAAAATATCTCACAGAATATAAGTTTGCCGTATTAACTTCGTCGTAGACATGGAAATTTAAAACACCATGATTTTTATAGGTTTCAACAAAATCTTCAATTCTATCCGCTAATCCCTCTTGGGGTGGCATTATGAAATTTGCATCCTCATTGTCAATAGCTACATAATCTAAGTCGACTGAGAACCCGGTTGCATGCCATTCAATTTCAATATCGTAGTCAGTGCTTAATATACCCTCTTTCATTATAGCATTTGGTAGCTGATTTGTACTTATGGAATCTATCAATTCATACACATCTGTTTCGTCTATATCTGGTATACATTCATCTGGGTTAGTTGGCATTTTAAAAAAACAAGTAACAAGAATTTCTTTCCAATCATTATTATTAAATTCATTTGCTTTAATAGTTCTGCCGTAGGTAGAACCCCCAACCTTCCGCACGCGTACTGTCAGCACATCAGTGTTAGGAAAAGTCACTGCCGATGGTAAACGCATTCTTACTTTTAAATAATAATTTAGGCCATCAGGCTGCAAAGTTTTTTGTCTTAGGTCGCTTGCTATTATACCATTGTTATGCAATCCAGTTTCTAAATGTAAATAATTTAGTTGATCTTCAGGTGGATAAAATAAATTCCAATGAGGCAAAACATTATTTTGTCTATCAGACAACGCTTCACCTGTAGGTACATTATAAAAATCATTAAGAGTATTAGAAAGAACATACTCAATTTGATAAAGCCATCTACATGGGATATACAAATTCCACGGACTAACGGGTTTATTTAAAAATCCATTAAATAGATATACATCTATATTCCTATCTTCTGCCATAGAGATATCATTAATTATAGCTTGCTTTGAGTGATAACCAAAATTAGAATACTGCTGGAAATATTTTAGTCCAACCCAATTCAGTCCAAAGTCTTTAACATTATTCCAAAAGCCTGGTGAGTGAGGTAAAGAGCCTGTATTATACTCTGCCATACCACTTACATGTTCAGCACCAATTATAAACCTTTGCTCCTGTGCAAAACATAAGTTAAAAGTCAGTACAACGATTATGCTGCAAAATGTTTTCATTAGAACCCCGTTTATTATGAAACATTTTTATTTAAGAAAAATCATCTTTATTCTTTCGGAAGAACCGTTTTTAATTTTTAGTTCACAGAAATAGACTCCAGAGGATAGATTATAGTATGAGGCGTCAAATTCAATTTGATATAAACCTGGTGGCTTTTGCTCGTTTACCAGGATTGAGATTTCTTTCCCTAATATATCATATATTTTTAGCGTTATATTACTGCTTTGGGATAGTTGGTAGTTAATTTTTGTACTTGGGTTAAATGGATTAGGGTAATTTTGCAGTAGCCGAAATGTGTTTCCTTCGGAGGAGATGTATTCGCTGATAACAGTAACAATATTAGGATTTCCCCTGAATATTAATACATATCCCTCGCCTAACCTGCCACAGGGAGAGATCGTTACAAAATCTTGAACTCCGTCCCCGCTCTGATCACCACAAGCCATTGCTTTGAGTGGAAAGGCAATACAAGCTTCCAATAATCCTCTTAAACCATAAGGGTTTTCATTACTGAAGTAGGGACCGCCCAAATGAAGACTAAATGAAGAAGGATAAGAATGATACAAGACAAAATCATCATAACCATCATCATTAAAATCTCCAATATTATGCCCCATTGGGCCAACAATGAGATCCTCTCGTGTGGTATCGGGGTCTGTTATAAAAAAAGATGGAATAGTATCAATTACAGATTCAGATCCAAAATGAACATGACTAGTGGAATCCTTATACCAATGACTCAGTATAAGATCACTGTAACCATCTCCGTTTATATCCCACATCGAAAATTCTTTTTTGAACCAGCCATACGAATAAATACTACTTTCAACTCTCGACTCATATCTAATTGTTTCACCCCCTTCAACAAACTGAAAATTATCACTTCCAAGATAAACATGTAAAACATCTAAACTGTCTGTAGGATTAGGAACAGGAGGTATCTTACGTACAGTAGAACTTAAAAGCAAATCATCATAACTATCTCCATTTATATTTCCCACCTGAAAATAATAACCATAATCACGAATGAGTGGTTGTCCCGGAATAAATTTTCCGCTGATTGCAAAAGTGGCAGTATCCGGGGGAGTTTCGTTACCCATATATATATAAATTTTCCCATAGCTACTTCCGAGTGGAGCATCTCGGGAACTAATGACTATATCATATTTATCATCACCATTGAAATCTCCTGATTCCACGGATTGTCTCTTTATTGAATTGCAGAAGCCCTCTCTTAAAGGATATAATGTTGGTAATGGTATAGAATAATCTGCAATGGTATCAATAGAAAGTTCATTTGTATAACTCCCCCAGTAAAACAATATCTCTCCGTCATAATCCCACCTGCTGCTGTCATAGTTTGTAAAATGCATTGCAATGAGATCTTTAAAAGAATCACCGTTATAGTCACACACCGCAAGTAATCTGCCTGAGTAAACTATATCGGCTGTTGAATCCAGTATCCCTGCTCCGCCAAAGTAAACATATGTATCGTTCCAGTTTCCCACTACAATATCTTGCATGCCATCTTTATTCAGATCATGAACATCTACATGTTCTGCTATACCATATCCGCTTACTTTCCAGTGCTCATAAGGAATAAAATTAGGAGTTTGAGAAAAAATCATACTTGTGCTTAATGTAAGAAAAAGCGCAAAGAAGTATTTAATCATAATATACCATGGGAATAGATGTCAATAGTTAAGTATTAAACCAGCAAATAAAAATTAATTGAAAGAACAAGAGTAGTTTGGTTAGATATTTATTCTCCATTAAGGGGATGGAGTGTTTTCCGTGGAAGGGTATTTTATTCATTCTGTCTCCATAAAATTTGGATTAGAAAATCCTTCAGGGTATATATTACAAAGAAAGATGAACCTTAGCAAGAAAACAAAAGATATCCTACGGATAGGCCGGCCTGAATAATCGCCCACCCTGAATTGCGAAGCGGCCTGTCCTTGATTGTATCGTTTACGGGAATGCAACTCCTACGGAGTTGAAATGTTTTTGTTTGTTGGTTTTTCTACAGATATGAAACTCCTAACGGAGTTTGATCAGGTTATGTGGTTATTCGGAAGAAAACGATGTCCTGAATTCTTAAGGGTCAATGCATTGGGGATTGCTTCGTCGAAGACTCCTACTAATGACGCCTTATCGCCACTACCCGGTCACTTCGACCTGTCCCTTCGGGATACATTTTCTCGACCTGCCTGCCGGCGGTGTACTACTTCAGCAATTCGGTAACAACCATAAGGCGGTCTAAAGGAGTTGAATAATTTAAAGCACCATGCCTTCTCTCATAATTATAGTAATAAAGGAAGGCATTCAGTTCAGTAGTTAAAGTATCTAAAGTTTGTCCAAAGTTCAAATGGATCAAGCATTCCTGGCGAAGTATTTTCCAAAATCGTTCAATTTTGCCATTAGATTGTGGATGATATGGTTTAGTATAGGTATGATCGATACCTACAATATTAAGCATTGTTTCAAAGAAATGAGTTCTTTTAGCCTTTTGTGATGTAAATGCAGTGAACTCAATACCATTATCAGTCATAATCTTTTCTGGCTGTACACCGTGAGCAAGGAAAAATCGTACTGAATGATAAAAAGCTTTGGTTACCTCGGCAGCATTGATATTTTTGATCACTTCAATAAAGGCTAAACGGCTGTAATCATCTATTATTCCAAAGAGGTAATAAGCTTTACGGTCCAGCATCATGGCTTTAGCCAAACGATATGTATCGGCATGCAGCAGTTCACCGGGGTATCGTTTTACATATCGTTTAACTTTTTCCTTACGGACTTTGTTCAGAGGGTAACGTTTAAATGTTCTATAGATAGTGGAGACTGATGGGTGAAGATTGAATTTATTCTCCATTAAATGAAATATCTCAAATTCATTAGCCCCCAGTCGTCGGTGGATCTTGATTATAAGTCGTTCCTGATCTTTAGTAAGTAGTTTATGTTTTCCAGACTTTGGGCCCCGCTTCTCAGGCAGAAGAGCTGACTGGCTTCTTCCTGATTTAATCCAGCGTTCATAATATTTTCTGATGTCTTTTCTATGGATATGGTGAACTTGACAGAGTTCGTTCACTGTTTTGAAATGTGGACAGTTACCAGTCTTAATTTTTTCATAATCGCGCAAAATGGTTAACCATTTTGCTGTCATGGTCTGGATTGTAGAACTGTTCATAATAACACCAGATTATCAGTTTAAAGATAACTCCAGTGTTACCGAAATATTGAAGAATTACACTGCCGGCGGGTAGGCTCGAAAATACTCAGTGACCTTTCTTTCTCTTTCATAAAGAATCCTAGCCCGGTGGCTGACCTGCCCGCCTTTGGCGTGGGTGTTCCAAAGGAATGTATCGAAGCCATAAGGGCAGGCAGTGCGATAACAGACAGTCCCCTGACCATCATATTCTACCATTATGGAAGGCATGCAGCCTTTCAAAACAAAAATAATTCTAAAAAAATTGTGCATTTTTTGATCAAAAATCAATAAATCATAATATAAGCAAATGGTATCTAATCCTCATCTAATCCTGATCTAATCCTCATCTAATCCTCACATTTGACCAATCTTGAGGATTACATCAGGATTACTTCAGGATTGTATCAGGGTTAGCAGCCAAATCTTTATAATTTGCTGATAAAAAGATTTTATTAAACCCGAATTGTGTAAAATCTTTTGAAGATCTATTCCCTGTCAGGAAAGGACAGGTGGCGTTAGCAATTATTACCTTTTTATCCGCAATCGCGACACCTATCCCTACAGAATTTTTCTTTTCTTTAAATATTCTAATTAATTGAGAAATCAATAAAAAAGAAAAGCTATGTACGGACAGGTCAACCCTAAATAAATAATTCGCTGGTATTGCGAAGTTGACCTGTCCTTCCCGAATTGCGTAAAATCTTTTGAAGGTCTATTCCCTCTCGGAATGGAGCGTGAGATTGCTTCAGTCGAAGACTCCTTCGCAATGACGATATTTATTCATCCCCTCCAGAGGCGGGCAGGCTAATCATCCATTCATCCATTCATAAGTGATCTTTATTCAATTATCCTTCTATCGATCCCTCTCCCCCTGTTTAATTCAGTTTCATCTTAGCCCACGTATTTCTATTTTGAGTAATTAAAACTAATTTTTATTAAATGTCTCAGAAATTTGTAATAATTGATGCAATGGCGCTGGCTTATAAGGCTTATTTTGCGTTCATTGCCAGACCATTGAAAACGAGCAAGGGGGAGCCGACATCTGCAGTGTTTGGTTTCCTGACTCAATTTATAAAAATACTTGAGGACACGCGTCCTGATTATGTTGCAGTTGCCTTTGATTCCAAGGATAAAACTTTCAGGCACGAGCTTTATGAGGATTACAAATCTACCCGCTCGGAAATGCCGGATGATATGATCCCCCAGATCAAAAGAATTAAAGAAGTTATCGATGCAATGAAGATCCCCCTCTATATTCTCAGCAGGTATGAGGCAGATGATATTATCGGTACCGCCGTTTGTAAGGCTGAAGAAAAAGGTCTGGAATCATTTGTCATTACTCCCGATAAAGATTTTAACCAGCTTATTACGGATAAAGTTAAAATAGTACGCCCCGGAAAAAGCGCAGAGGATATTCTTTATTACGATCGGCAGAGGATGCTGGATGAGTTTGGTTTTGAACCTAAACAGATGGTGGATTATCTTGCACTGATCGGGGATTCTTCAGATGCCATTCCCGGTGTTGCCGGCATAGGTCCTAAAACTGCAGTTCCGCTTATTCAAAAATACGGCACTATTGAAAATCTGTATGATCATATAAATGAGATCGACAAAGAGGGACTTAGAAATAAACTTATCTCCGGAAAGAATAATGCATTTATTTCAAAGGAGCTTGCAACAATACACTGTCTTGTTCCTCTTGATTTTGATTTCGAGAAGGCAAGGTTCTGCCAGCCTGATTTCGATAAGCTGAGAAAGTTCTTTGTAGAGCTTGAATTTACTAATCTTTACAGCAGGCTCCTCAATTACTACAGACCCGAAAAGGAACCCGAAGTAATTGAAGAGCAGATGAAAAACTTTACCGGCTATGATAAAGAAAAAGTAAAGTATGTGCTTATTACCGATACTGCCGCCGCTGAAGAACTTGCTGGGAGACTTTCATCAGTTGAGCTTTTTGTATTCGATACCGAGACAGATTCCCTCAGCTCATATAAGCAGAAACTAGCCGGTGCTTCTTTTTCCACCAAACCTGATGAGGGTTACTTTGTTGCAGTTAACTCTTTTAAGGAGGGTGAAGATTATTTTACAAAGCTTAAGGACAGGCTTCCGTTAAGTGAATTTGTCAGGATATTCAAACCGGTATTCGGAAATAGTAATATTAAGAAGGTATGCCAGAATGCCAAGTTTGATATCTGCTCATTAAGAAGCTGCGGCATTGAAGTAAATAATTTTTATTTCGATACAATGCTTGCAAGTTATTTGCTGGATCCTGATCAGAAACACGGAATGGATGAGCTCTCTCAGAAGTACCTGGGTTATAAGCCTATCCCCCTTTCAGAACTTATCGGAAAGAAAAAAGATTCTTCCTTAATGTTCGATGTCGAGATCAATGCCCTTTCCTGTTATGCCTGCGAAGATGCCGATATAACATATAAGCTTTATAATATTCTGAGTAAGGAGATTGAGAAAGAAGAGCTGACCAAAGTAGCTTTTGAAATTGAATTCCCGCTTGTACCTGTCCTTGAAGATATGGAAAGAAGCGGAATAAAGATAGACGTTGGAGCCCTGCGCGCCTTCAGCAGCGATCTGCAGGTTATGATGGAAGATCTAACAATGAAGATCTATAACTGCTGCGGTGAGGAGTTCAATATCAATTCACCCCAGCAGCTTCAGAAAGTGCTTTTTGATAAGCTGGGATTAAGATCGGGTAAAAAAAACAAGACAGGATTCTCAACTGATGCTAAATCGCTTGAGTTTCTGCGCGGTGAGCACGATGTTATTGATCTTATTCTCGACTTCAGGCAGGTTGCTAAATTAAAATCTACTTATACCGACTCCCTTCCGAATCTTATAAACCCGAAAACAGACAGGATCCATACGAGCTTTAACCAGACAGTTGCTTCCACCGGAAGATTATCAAGCAACGATCCTAATCTTCAGAATATACCTATAAGGACAGAATTGGGGAAGGAAATAAGAAGAGCGTTTGTCCCGCGGGATAAAGATCACGTGATCCTGAGTGCCGATTATAGTCAGATAGAATTAAGGATACTCGCTTCCCTGTGTAAAGATGAAACCCTGACTGAGGCTTTCAGGATGCAGGAGGATATCCACCGTAGAACGGCAGCGCTTGTTTTTATGGTTGATAAGGAAGATGTTACTACTGAAATGAGACGCCGCGCCAAGGAAGTTAATTTCGGTGTGCTTTACGGACTTGGACCATTCGGATTAAAGACAAGGTTAGGAATTACACAGTCGCACGCAAAAGAAATAATTGATACCTACTTTAGAACTTTCGGACGCGTGAAAAGATTTATGGATGAATCGATTATGCGTGCCCGTGAAAAGGGTTATGCCGAAACATTGACCGGTAGAAGAAGATATCTAAGGAATATCAACAGCAGCAACAGGATAGTAAAGCAGTTTGAAGAAAGGGTGGCGATAAATATGCCGATACAGGGGCTGGCTGCCGATATGATAAAGCTTGCAATGATAAATATCCATCACGAACTTATAAAGCGAAAAGCAAAAACAAAGATGGTTCTGCAGGTACACGATGAGCTTGTATTTGATGCGCATAAGGATGAAGTTGATGATCTGATACCTGTTATTAAAAATTTAATGGAAACTGCTCTTCCTCTTGAAGTGCCCGTCCAGGCGGAAACAGGTACCGGGGATAACTGGCTGGATGCACATTAATTAAATTAAATAGATGAATATTAACCGGGAAGAAGTAAAAAAGATACTCTGTATTAAGCCGAGAGGCATTGGGGATATTTTACTTTCGACAATTATACTTGACAGCCTAAAAAGTCACTTCCCTTCCGCTTCAATTCATTACCTTACTGAAGGATTCGCTGCTCCTGTTTTATATAATAATCCTCTTGTAGAAAAAGTGCTTACTATGGGTAAGACTGAATTCCCGCTGAAAGTTGCACTACGACTGAGGAAAGAAAAGTATGATCTTATCCTGGATCTTTGGTCAAACCCGAGGAGTGCGCAGATAACATTTTTATCCGGTGCAAAATACAGGGCGGGCTTTGCATACCGGGGAAGGAAATATGCGTACAATATTAAAGCAACTTCTGCCAGGGGAGAATACCATTCAGCAGAGCATAATCTGAAAATCCTTGAGCCGTTAGGTGTACCGGTCATAAATAAAAAAATACATTACTGCATTTCCTCTGAAGAAATGCTAAAAGCTGAAGAGACATTCAGTAAATTATTTCCCGGGGAGGAAAGATCATTGGGATAATCCCTTCAGGAGGATGGCCTTCAAAAAGATGTGATGCTGTCAAATGGGTGGAAATATGTAAAGCGCTGAATAGATAATTACGATACTAAATTTCTTGATATTATGGGGACCGGGTGATGAAAAAGATGCTGAGTACATTATAAAAAATCTTGCAAGGCAATGCCGTTACTTGCTCCCTGCACCACTCTTCGCGAAATGGCGGCCCTGATAAAGCTTTGTTCAGTTGTGCTTGCTAATGACTCAGGACCGATGCATATATCTGCGGCCTTTGGTATTCCGACACTTGGTATATTCGGTCCTACAAATCCTATTGCGCACGGTCCTTATTCCTCCAATTCCGCCTACATAAATATTCCTGATCTGTTCTGCATTATCTGCAACAAACTTGAGTGTCCTTATAACCACGAATGTATGCTTCTGCTGAAACCGGAAGATATTATTGCCAGGATAGAACAGTCGATCACCTAGCCTGAGTGGCAATTTCCATTATAGTTCAATTTGTAAAACTCAGCGACATCGTTGCTACTGCAGCATCTGATCTCCCCTCTCCCTGGCAAGATCTTTGTGACAATTGGATATTCGAATAGGCTGTAGGCATCTCATTCCATCATTGTCCTGCCTCTGCATCTTTCAACGCCACTCCAGGGTTCGTATGTTTCCTGGTTGGTGCGCAACTCATTTCTATCCCATTAATACGACCCTCTATCAGGGTCTGAGCACTTATCGGTAGCTCTAACTACATTCATTTACAATGTGTCAGAACGTTTTTCAATCTACAAACTCGGCATCTGAGGTGTTTGGGTAGAGGTTCCGGCTGTTTCAATGATTTGTTTCGCAAGTGCTTTTGACCTTCAATAATGGAAGAGAAAGTCTTATAACCGAATATCACGAACGCTGCAGAGCAGCGATTATGAAATAGACTTAGACGCTACAGGAAGCGTAATTTAATTCTGAACTAGCGCCTATAACAGAAACTGCTCCAGGGTGGCGGCATAATGCCCGATGGTGTAAATATTCATTACACTCCGGTAAGCACAATCTGAAAATACACCTGCCATCTTCTTATCATTGAATAAACGCTCAACACCTGCTGCAAGTTCAGCAGGCTTCTCTACATTAAACAGGATACCATTCACTCCGTTCTTTATAAATTCATTATTCCCGGGTATGTTCGATGCTATGATTGGTACCTTGGCTGCGGCTGCTTCAAGAAGGGCGAGTGAAAATCCTTCAGAGCGTGAGGGAAGTAGAAAAATATCCATTGCCTTATAATATTCCCAGATATTATCTACATAACCCGGCAGGATTATTTTATCCTTGGATATCCCGAATTCAGAAGCATAATTTATAACTGCCTGCCTGTCATCTCCCGTAACCCCTACAAGAAAAAGCACATAATCTGCATTTAGTTTTGAGTAGGCGTTGAACAGAATATCAAACCCTTTCCTCTCTTTATGAAACCAGGTAGACAAGCCTAAGACTCTTTTATTATGCAGTGAGAATCTTTTCTTTACTTCTTCTCCGCTTACTGAATTCAGATCCGCAGGAACATCAATTCCGTTGTAAATTACTTCAACTTTACTTTCCCTGATACCGGAGGAAACCAGGCTCTGTTTAACTCCCCCGCTGCAGGCAATAAGATGATCTGAATACATATTATAAATGAATGAACCAATAACCGGTACACTTTTGCTGACATTATGCCTGTAAGCAATATTAATAACATCCCTGCCGAACTTCCTTCTCATTGAGATACCAATCTTGCGGTCAAGCGAGTGATGACCGATTATAATTTCAGGACGCTGTTTATAATATTGTTCATAAACTCCATCTTTAAGTTCCTTGTAAGGAATGGAAGTATCATAGGCAGCCAAAGGTATTCCGGCAGCTTTACCTCTCTTTTCAGTAAGGGAATTTTTAGATACAAAAAGGGTTACTGTATGTCCCCTTTTTAAGAGTAGTTCTGAGCTCTGCAGGGCAATACGCGCGCTTCCGGCATAGCCGTCCCCGAAGCTGAATTGGAAAATGGACAATTTTGTCAATATTTATATACCTGTTTAGAAGCTCAATCTTTAACTATATTTGTGCTTCAAAAGTTATTAAATCGATAACAATTAACAAATTCCTTAATTTTATGGCAAGAGATATTCCTGATTGCAAGCGTTTTACAGGCTATAAACCCTGCTATCCTGATCATAATTGCTGGGAAGATGGTTGTAAAGATAAAATAGATGAGGGAAAAAAGATCCTTATTATAAATCTTGATGCTATGGGGGATGTCTTAATGACGACTGCACAGCTCCCTGCCATAAAAAGAAAATATCCGGTTTCAACAATTACCTGGATTACCTTAAAGAATGCTGCCCCGCTGCTGTGAAATAATCAGTATATCGATAAGGTTTACAATATGATTTTGAATCATTATCAATTCTTCAGCAGTTGGAATTTGATATAGCGATGAATGTTGATAAATCGCAGCGCTCGGGTGCTGTAATAAATTTGGTGAATGCAAAGAACTAAGCTGGGATTCGGGGTTAACAAAAACGGTAAAATATATCCTCTTAATAAAGGAGCTTATTATAATTACAATCTTGGAATGGATGATAACCTTAAGTTCCGGGTAAATCAGAGAACCGGACAGGATTACCTTGCTGAAACTTTTGAAGTTGATTATTTAAGGGATGAATATACGTTTAATTTTACTTCTGAAGAACTTCAATTTATCGAAAAGTATAAAACAGAATAACCATCTAATCGAACGAAGATGCTGTAATTGGATTTAATACAGGCTGTTCTGAGCTCTTCCCCAATAAGAAGATGACGATTGATCAGCATCTTTTTCTTATTAACACGTCTGCTTGAAAAAGGTAAGTATAAGATACTGCTTCTTGGTGGTCCTGAAGATGAGGAAAGAAACAATGTAATTTATTCTCATTTTGAAGGAAGAATTATAAATACTCCTGCTAATATGGGTGTAAGAAAAGGTGCCTGCTTTGAAAGCATACCTGATATAATTATTACCGGTGATTCATTCGGAATGCACCTGGCAATTGCACTGAAGAAATATGTAATAGCCTGGTTTGGAGTAAGCTGCTGGACAGAAATAGATCTTATACGACCGGGGAATAAAACTATATCCTCATGATTTATTCTGCTCTCCCTGCTGGAAACAGCAATGCCCTTATGATCTTGAATGCATTAATCTGATTGACCTGAACCGAATAGTTGAAGAAGTGGAATCCTTCTTTAAAAAAAAGTTTCGGGCGGGGTATATGAGCTTTCTAAATGAATTTAATCTCTTCTCCTTCGCCAAAAGAATAAAAAGACCCCTGATACTTGACGGTGCTATGGGGAGTCTTCTTCAGCAGAAAGGAGTGGAACCACACCCTCAGTTATGGATGTCCCACGCTAACCTCCTCTATCCTGAAAAAGTCTTCTCCATATACAAAGAGTATATCGATGCGGGAGCAGACATAATTACCACCAATACGTTCAGGACGAATCCTTCAGCTGCGGAGCACACCTCAAAAGAACAGGTAAAAGCTGCAGTTCAAATCGCCAAAGAAGCAAAAGGCAGCACAGTGATCCTGATTGCCGGCTCAAATGCCCCGGCCGAAGACTGTTATCAGAGGGACAGGACATTAACATATAAGTAAATTAGAATATAATCACCATAAACATATTGATTTACTTATAGATAACGGCTCCGACCTGATATTGAATGAAACTCAGAGTCACCTGGATGAGATACAGATAATCTGCGCCTACTGCTCAAAGAATAGAATACCATATGTTTTGAGTCTCTTTTTCGATGAGTCATTAAAACTTCTGTCAGGTGAAAAGGTCAGGGATGTTCTGCCTTTTATTCGGGAGCACGGACCTCTGGCAATTGGATTTAACTGTATTATGCCCGGAACTTTCAGAAAAATGCTACAGGAGGGTACAGGAGATTACAATTCAGGCTTTTATTTGAACTGCGGGGACGGCGGTTATAAGGATAAGGATATTAAGTGCGGTATATATCCCGAAGAATATTCTTCCTATGTAAAAGAATTCCTTACATTACATCCTGCCTTTGTGGGTGCCTGCTGTGGTTCCTCTCCCGGACATATCCATAAGATCAAAGAACTATTCGAGCTGAGAGATGGTAATTAGGGCACCTGCGAAGATAAACCTTGGCCTTAATGTAATACGTAAAAGGAAGGACGGTTATCACGATCTAAATACAATATTTTATCCGATCAGCCTTTACGATGAAATTACAATTGTTCCTTCAGAGAAATTAAGTTTCAAATGTTCCAATAAGCCGCTTGAACAGGATGATAATAATCTTATTCTTAAGGCTGTTCAATTAATGGAAGAAGAAGCACACAGAACATTTAATCTGGATATTTTTCTTCTTAAGAATATCCCTGTAGGCGCTGGATTGGGTGGAGGAAGTTCAGATGCGGCTGCCATACTCCTGTATCTGAATAAAAACTTTGATCTAAAACTAACATCCGGCAATCTTAGAGAGATTGCCTTCACGCTTGGAAGCGATGTTCCTTTTTTTCTGAATCCCCTTCCCTCTTTTGCTGAGTCAAGAGGTGAAATACTTCAGCCCGTGAACTTAAATATTCCTTATCCTATTCTGATTGTAAATCCGGGGATCCATATACAGACAAGATCTGCATTTCAGAGAATAATGCCCGCCCCTCCTGTTTATGACTTAAGAAATATATTCCTCTCTACACCCGATTATGTCGCATTAAAGGAATTCGTTACAAATGATTTTGAACCTGTAATTTTTGATGCATATCCTGAAATAGGGGACATAAAAAGCAAGATGTATTACACGGGGGCATTATTTTCCCTTATGACAGGATCGGGATCTACTGTTTTTGGAATCTATGAGGAAATGGAAACAGCTTTAATTGCTGAGAAAGAATTTAGAGAATCTTATTATACATTCCTCCACAAGCCCATTTAACTTACTGCACCTTCTGTTATTTCAACAGTGCAATCGTTTGCATTTATCTTTGTATTAAGCCCATAGGGAAGAGTGAACAGGTCTCTTATGTGTCCGTTCGGAAAGTTATAAATAACGGGTATCTTAAGTTTTCCGAAGTACCCTTCTATAACTTCCCCGAGTGTTAAAGTTCTTTTCTGTGGATCGTGCTCGTTGCAGTCCACAAAGGCGCCGAGAATAATCCCTTTTACTTTACTGAATATGCCTGCAAGCCGCAGCTGATTAAGCATCCGGTCGATCCGGTACGGCATTTCACTAACTTCCTCGAGGAATAATATGTTATCCTTTAGATTTGGAAGATAATCGGTACCAATAAGAGAATTAACGATTGATAGATTCCCACCCATAAGACTGCCAGATGCTTTTCCCCTGGTAACATTGCTCAATCTTTCGTGTTCAGGAGTTTTTATTTTACCAATCTTTTTAGTAGAGGTAATTATACGCCAGAAGGACTCCTCGACATAAGAACTCACTTCCTCTGCAAAATCAACCGCAAGCATAGGACCTGCAAATGTTACAAGTCCTGTTTTCTGAAGTATCCCTGATTGCAAAGACGTGATATCGCTGTACCCGACAAGGATCTTTGGGTTTTTCCTTATTAGAGGATAATCAAGCTTGTCCAATAGCCTTGAGGCACCGTATCCACCCCTAAGGCAAAAAATTGCACGTATTTTCTTATCCATAAACATCGAATGAAAATCATCCAGTCTTTCTTCGTCAGTACCGGCCAGATAACCAAAAACCTTATCGAGATGTTTACCTTTTATGACTTTATAACCAAGGCTTTCGAGGTATCTGATCCCGTTTTCAATTCTGGATGGATCTTCAGGAGTGGAGGCTGGTGAAATTATGCCAACAAAATCACCTTTATTCAATTTGGGAGGCTTTATCAGCTTCATAAAGTAATTCCGATATTATAGGGGAGAATTTAAGAATTACCTAAGTGCATATCAAGAGTGAGGAAAGTTTGACGCTTGTCTCAATTAAACTGGTTCCGGATCGAAAATACTTAATGTTCTTGTAATTTATCAATAATCGGGATATTTTGAGTAGACGGGTAGTCCAATTTTAATAATTCTTTAACCATTAATTAACATTGTCCTTACAATGGCACTCTATTTTCGGCGATGAATTATTATGAATAACCGAAAAATTCTTTTTATCTGCGGGTCTGTAAATCAGACCTCAATGATGCATCAAATTTCAAGCTATTTTACTGATTTTGAGTGCTGGTTTTCCCCATATTATGGTGATGGTTTCATAAAAATGCTGGCGAAAAGCCGGATATTAAATTTCACTATTCTGGGGGGTCAATTCAAAAAAAGAACCCTCGATTATATAAATCTCCACGAGCTGCCTCTTGATGAAGGGGGAAAACAAAATCAATATGACCTGGTGTTTACCTGCAGTGATTTAATTGTCCCCAAGAATATTCTTGACACTAAAATAATACTCGTCCAGGAGGGAATGACTGACCCGGAAACCTTTATATACAAACTCGTTAAGAATTTTGGGTTCCCCCGTTATCTTGCAAGCACCTCGGCCACCGGACTTTCCGATCTTTATCATACTTTTTGTGTCGCTTCAGAAGGTTACAAAAATTTCTTTATTTCTAAGGGAATAAAGGAAGAAAAGATAGTCGTAACAGGAATTCCCAACTATGATGATTGTAAATCTCTTCTCATTAATGACTTCCCCCATAAAGGATATGTACTTGCAGCGACATCCGATTCGAGGGAAACATTTAAATATGAGAATAGAAAAGCTTTTATAAGAAAGGCTGTGAAAATTGCTGATGGAAGGCAATTAATATTTAAACTGCACCCCAATGAAAATGTTGAACGTGCAACGGCAGAAATAAATCTTTATGCGCCCGGCGCATTGATTTATGCCTCTGGAAACACATCGCATATGGTTGCAAACTGTGATGTTTTGTTAACTAAATTCTCGACTGTATCTTATATAGGACTCGCACTGGGTAAGGAGGTTCACTCCGATTTTGATGTTGAAGGATTTAAAGACTTTGCTGCCGGAACAAAATGGAGGACGTTCTGCATTTAATATATCCCAGGCGGCGAGACAGTTAATGCAAATGACAGTACCTGAGCGAAAGAATAGAAACAAGTTTAAGCGAAGGAAAAGACTTATTCCCAAAAGAGTCATCAGGATAGAATAAATGGGGAATTATCAAGACTCAAATATTAGAATAGTAACAGTAGTACAGGCTCGAATAACCTCTACCAGGTTACCGGGAAAGATTCTGCTACCTCTTGCCGGTAAAGAACTTTTGATACGGCTTATTGAACGTATACAGGCATCCCCCCTCTCAGGAAAAATTGTTGCAGCAATTCCTGATATACCTGAAGAAAATGCATTATTTGATTTCTGCAGAATGAAAAATATAGAAGTATTTCGCGGGCATCTTACAGACCTGCTAGACAGACATTACCTGGCCGGTCTATTTTATAATGCAGATGCCGTGGTTAAGATTCCTTCCGATGTTCCATTAATAGACCCCCGGGTAATTACTAAAGTTCTATCATATTTTGTAAATAATCCCGGTTTTGATTATGTCAGTAATTTACATCCCGCATCTTATCCCGACGGCAATGATGTTGAGATCTTTACTATGGATGCTCTTAAGAAATGCCATGATAATGCCTCACTCCCGATGGAAAGAGAACATACAACTCCTTATATCTGGGAACATCCTGACCTCTTTAAGATAGGGAATGTTTGTCTGGGAAACAGGTTTGGACTATTCAATGACGGAGAGATGGACAATTGATTATCCTGAAGATTACTTTTTATAAAAGAAGTTTATGATCGGCTATACCCTTACAATACTCTCTTTTCACTTGAATGATATTCTTGAATTACTGAGAAGACATCCTGAAATTAAGGAACTAAATAAAAAATATGTTGGCGTAAACTGGTACAGAAACCATCTGCACGAACTTAAAACTATTGGTGCCGATCAGACCAGAGTATTAAATGAAAAATAAAAAAACTAAAGAAGAGCTTGAATCAATTGCGCTCAGGGTAAGAGAGCATATAATAAGAATGGCAACCAACGGAGGCTGTTTTATTGGTGCCTCCCTCTCCTGTGCGGATCTGCTTGTTTACCTTTACTGTAATTATTTAAATATCAGTAAAGATACAGTTAAAAGTCCCGGCCAGAGATTATTTGTTCTTATCCAAAGGACACGATGTTCCTGCACTATACGGGACTCTTGCTGAATTAGAATTTATAGAAAAGGAAAGACTTAAAAATCATTTATCAACAAATGATTTTATATACTGGCATCCGAATACACATATTCCTGGTATTGAATTTCACAGCGGGTCGCTGGGTCATTTACTCTCAGTTTCAATTGGTGTGGCTTACGATTGCAAAATAAGCGGAGGAAACAATAAAGTAATTGTTATTCTCGGGGACGGTGAGTTAAATGAAGGCTCCATTTGGGAAGCTTGCCTGACAGCAGCATCGAAGAAACTTGATAACCTGATTGCTGTTGTTGACAGGAATGCATTTCCAGGCAAATATCAGAACAGAAGACCTAATACCTCTGGAACCTCTTGAAAAGAAATTTGAAGCATTCGGATGGAGAGCTTTAAGATGCAGCGGACATGATTTTGATGAACTGGAAAAAACATTTGGACTGATTCCCCCGGAAAAAAATATACCAACTGTAATAATAGCCGATACAATCAGAGGGAAAGGACTTCCCAGTATAGAAGCCAGGGCTGACAGATGGTTCTGCAATTTCTCTGCTGAAGAAATAGAAGCTCTTATTGAAGAACTGCACAAAGGAGAACAGGCAAAGCTGGTCTCGGAAACACTGGTTGTAAGATGATGAACTACGAAGAGTTACTTTATAAACTTGTACAGGAAGACGAACGATTAATGGTAGTTACAGCCGAAAACCGAGCTGCTATCAGAAATTTACCTCCCAAGATAAAAGACCGGTTTATTGATGTAGGTATTGCCGAGCAGACTATGGTTGGAATGTCGGCAGGTTTAGCCTTAAGAGGAAGAATACCAATAGTTCACGCTCTTGCAACATTTCTTACAATGCGGGCATTTGAATTTATAAGGACGGATATCGGTATTGGAAACCTCCCCGTAAAACTGGTAGGTGCCGTCCCGGGTTTTCTCTCTGATGCAAACGGTCCTACGCATCAGGCGATTGAGGATGTGTCAATTATGAGAGGGATACCTAATGTTAATGTTTTTTGTCCTGCCGATCTTGAAGATCTCCTCATTGGACTCCCTGAAATAATCAGATCCCCTGCTCCTTTCTATATAAGGTTTACAAATCAGGAACCCGCTATCGAACATAATAAGGAGTTCATAATCGGCAGAGCTGAGGAATTCTCGGTGGGTGAAGACGTTACCCTTATCTGTTATGGGATCCTTCTGAACCAGGCAATTTTAACTAAAGCAATTCTCGAACAGGAAGGTTTATCTGTTGGATTAATCAATATCCGCACACCCAAACCTATCGATTCTGAAACAATATTAAGATCGTGCAGAAGGTCCTCATTGATAATTACGATAGAAGACCATTTTATAACGGGCGGTCTTTATTCAATCATCTGTGAGCTGCTTGTCAGGAACAGGGTTATGTGTGAAGTAATACCGTTTGCATTAGAGAATAAGTGGTTTAAGCCGGCACTTCTTCAGGATGTACTTGAATATGAGGGATTTACAGGTCCGGCTATGGCAGATAAGATCCTGCAAAGAATAGAAAAAAAGAAATTGATCCATTATTAATAGGTAATCAGCAAATGGCTAATAAAATAGGATTTAATGAACATTATCCGGTTATTAAAAAATCTGATGAATTATATAATCGTGCATTGGGCTTAATACCGTCTGTTACACAAACTTTGGCAAAAGGACCGGGACAGTATATTAAAGGAATAGCTCCGAAGTATTTACAAAAAGGAAAAGGGGCGCACGTCTGGGATGTAGACGGAAATGAGTACATTGATTTTAATATGGGTATCGGCCCAATATCCCTGGGATATTGTTATGAAGCAGTCGACAAAGCAATTGAAGAGCAGTTAAGATCAGGCATTACCTTCTCGCTTATGCATCCTCTTGAAGTAGAGGTTGCTGAGTTAATCAGAAGTGTCGTACCTGGTGCCGAATCTGTACGTTACAGTAAAACCGGTGCAGATGTCACGTCTGCTGCCGTGAGACTTGCACGGGCTTATACAAAAAGGAACAAAGTTTTATGCTGCGGGTATCACGGATGGCACGACTGGTACATTTCGGTAACTGACAGAAATGCAGGTATACCCGAAGTAAACCAGGAACTTACCTTTACATTTAATTATAATGATATTAACTCATTAAAGGAATCGCTTGATGATGATACTGCTTGTGTAATTCTTGAACCATTTGTTTTTGAA
Source organism: uncultured Ignavibacteriales bacterium (assembly GCA_963764685.1). GTDB lineage: Bacteria > Bacteroidota > Ignavibacteria > Ignavibacteriales > Ignavibacteriaceae > CAVXTT01. The sequence continues at coordinate 293,086 of CAVXTT010000016.1, read as the reverse complement.
CCTCCAAAGGAAGGTTATTTACAGGAACTTAAAGAATTATGTACAGCTAACGGAACTCTGCTTGTCTTTGATGAAATGTGGACAGGGTTCAGAATTGCACCGGGAGGCGCGCAGGAATACTTTGGAGTAACAGCTGACATGGCTTGTTTTTCCAAAGCTATCGCTAACGGTATGCCCCTATCTGTCCTTACCGGCAGGAAAGACGTTATGAGTCTTCTCGAAAAGGACGTATTCTTTTTTACTACTTTTGGCGGTGAGGCTTTGTCATTGGCAGCTGCCAAAGCAACAATTAATGAGATAATACATAAGAATGTTCCTTTTCATTTACAAAAACAGGGACTCAGATTAAAAAATGGATATAATAAGATTTGCAAGGAACTGGAAATAAATTATACGAAATGTACAGGTTTTGAGTGCAGAACAATTATTACATTTGATGCTTTTGCAGGTAATCCGCTGGAGATGAAATCATTTGTACAGCAGGAGATGATCAAACGAGGAATACTCTGGAGCGGATTCCATAACCTGAGTTATTCGCACACGGATGAAGATATTAATTATACTTTAAAAGCTTACAGAGAGATCCTTCCCCTGCTGAATGAAGCAGTAAAAAATAAGAACATAAAGGAACATCTGCTTGGGGAAACCGTTGAACCTGTATTCCGGAAAACAACTAATTTTAATACCAGGCCGAAGAAGAAACTTGAGGAAGAGATAAAATAGAAATGAGAAGTTCCCTGTTTTCACTTGAGAACAAAGTTGCAGTTGTTACAGGTGCATTAGGTTTCCTCGGGAGTAATCACTGCAGGGCATTGGCTGAAGCAGGTGCTGCTGTTATTGTTGCCGATATTGACGATGAGAAGTCTAAATCTTTTGCCTGCGAATTGGGGAATAGCTCTTTAGGCATTGGTGCAGATATATCATCGTATGAATCTGTAAAAGCACTTAAAGAATCTGTGCTTGACACTTTTGGTAGAGTGGATGTGCTTGTAAATAATGCTGCAATAAATGATATGTTTGAAAATCCTGCTGCGGGACTCGAACAGTCAGCATTTGAAAATTATCCTCTTGAATTGTGGAAGAAATCTTTGGAAGTAAACATTACAGGCACCTTTATCTGTTCCCAGATCATCGGTACTGCAATGAGCAAAGCCGGATCAGGAAGCATTATCAATATTGCTTCCACATACGGTATTGTTGCTCCGGATCAATCCTTATACGTAGATGAATCAGGAAGACAGACATTTTATAAGTCGGCTGCATATCCTGTTACCAAAGGTGCTGTAATCTCCTTTACCCGTTTCTTAGCTGCTTATTGGGGCAATAAAGGTGTCAGGGTAAATTGTCTTTCCCCCGGGGGTGTAGAAAATAAGCAGGAAACTTTCTTCATTAAAAATTATTCAGAGCGGACACCCTTAGGACGGATGGCAACTCCCGGCGATTATAAGGGAGCAATTGTATTCCTGGCAAGCGATGCGTCCTCTTATATGACCGGTGCAAATCTAGTTGTTGACGGAGGCTGGACAATATGGTAGTAGCAGAAATTCTTAAGGAAAATAATAAACACTTATCGGGTGCTGCCCGCAAAATAAAACTTGTCATAACCGATAATGACGGAGTCCTGACCGATACGGGAGTATATTATTCAGAAACCGGTGAAGTAATGAAGAGATTCTCAATCCGTGACGGGATGGGAGTCGAACGACTCAGGAACTTACTTAAAATTGAAACAGGTATTATAACCGGGGAACTTTCGGGTTCTGTTAAAAAAAGAGCTGAGAAATTAAAAATCACGGAGTTATTCCTGGGAGTTAAGGAGAAACAAATTCTTCTTCCTGAAATACTTGAACGCAATAAGCTGAAGGCTGAACAGATCGCATACATAGGAGATGATGTTAACGATCTGGAACTGATGAAACTGGTGGGATTAACGGCATCCCCTTCTGATGGTATGTCAGATGTAAGGGCAGCTGTTGATTTCGTTTGTGAAGCAAAAGGAGGACAAGGAGCATTCAGAGAATTTGCTGAATTGATCATTGCATTGAATTCTGATAATTAACGACTGAAGTATGTAGAAATATTTTAGGAGGGCATATGGATCAGCGAAAGATTTATGCAGGCTGCAGGGCTATCGGTGACGGGGAACCCGTATTCGTTATTGCAGAGATAGGTATCAATCATAATGGTTCAGTTGAAATAGCAAAAAAGATGATCGAAGGAGCATGCTTTGCGGGATGTGATGCCGTAAAGTTTCAAAAGCGTACTCCTGAAATATGTACACCACGTGATCAGTGGGACATTGAAAGGGACACTCCCTGGGGCAGAATGACCTACATTGAGTACAGACATAAAGTTGAGTTCAATGAGGATCAGTATTCTGAACTAGCTGACTTTTGTAAACAGAAAAAAATAACCTGGTTTTCTTCCTGCTGGGATGAAGAAGCAGTAGACTTTATTTCTCAATTTGATCCCCCTATATATAAGATTGCATCTGCCTGTCTTACCGATCTTGATCTGCTGCTGAAGCATAGGAAACTTAATAAACCCATTATGCTCTCCACAGGTATGTCCACTATGGAGGAAATATCTACAGCGGTAAATATCTTAGGTGAACAAAATTTAATGATCGCTCATTCAACTTCTTCATACCCTTGCAAACTAGATGAAGTAAACCTTAATATGATAACAACACTGAAATATAAATATCCGGATGTTCCGGTCGGTTATTCCGGTCACGAAGTAGGGCTAGCACCTTCATGGGCGGCAGTTGCTTTAGGAGCAGCCTTTATTGAGAGACATTTAACGTTGGACAGAGCAATGTGGGGTACTGATCAGGCGGCGTCTGTCGAGGTAATCGGCTTTATGAAACTTATATCCAATATACGTGATATTGAAAAGGCCCTGGGAGACGGTATTAAAAAAGTATATAATAGTGAGCTAAGCGCAAGAAATAAGCTTCGTCGTTTCAAATCGGTTGAAACAATAACATCTCTATAGGAATTATGAGTGTTGAACAAATCAGGCTGCTCTTTTCCATTCTGATAGTGGCTTTTGCTTCGGGAATAATTCTCCTGGAGAGAAAATTTCCTTACACATCTAATCAAAAATTCTTAAGAGAAGGATTCTTCAATGATTTCGTACTCTATACTCTTGTTCAAAGTTATATTTTAGGGCTGGTGATATCATTCGTTATTCAGATTATTGATAATCAGACAGAACTTTCCAGACTCAGGTTGGTCTCAGCATGGCCGGTTATATTCCAGATATTATTTTTTCTTGTAGTACACGACTTTTATATTTACTGGTTTCACAGGTTTCAGCATAATTCTAAAATATTCTGGCGTACACACGAAGCCCATCATACCAATAAGGATATCGATTGGCTGGCGGGATCAAGATCTCATCCTTTGGAAATTTTAATTAACCAGACGATCGAATTTGCACCAATAATATTGCTGGGAGCTGCTCCTGAGGTTGCAGTTATTAAAGGTTTCATTGATGCTGGTTGGGGGATGTATATTCACTCAAACATAAATGTTCATTCGGGAAGACTTCAGTTTATAATAAACGGACCTGAAATGCACAGATGGCATCACGCTGATAAAGATAACAACGCTTATAACCGGAATTTTAGTACTAAATTGGCAATATGGGACTGGTTGTTTGGAACTGCTTATTTCCCCGTTAATGAAAAACCCCGTAATTACGGATTATCGGGTCTTTCTTTCCCCGTAAATTATATCAAACAAGTTCTATTCGCATTTCGAAAATTCCAATCTGAGGATTAAAAAAGAAAAGCCCCGTTTCCGGGGCTTTTTTGTCAGATTACTTTATTAACTGAGCATTGGGGTCACTATTGCTCATCACTAAATAAATAAAATTATTTCAATTTTTCAGTGCTGCAGTATACAAATAAAAAAAGCTCCGGAATTACCGGAGCCTTACCTTATCTTAAACCGAATCAGGGTTTTAACTATATCTCTCACACGCCTATATAATTATTTTTTTTTATTATTTCTATGCTGACTATCACAATTTGAATAAATTTTCCTTTGATTCTGATATATTTTTATGGAGACAACCATCTATATGACTTTCTAATTCCTTATAGCTGTATGGTTTCGATATAAATGCTTTTGGCTCAGTTTCCATGGCAAGATTAAAGGTATTCTCATCCTTTAAACCTGATATATAAATAAAAGGAATATACTTCCAGGCCTTTATTAATTTAATCGCTTCGATCCCGCTCATATCACCTGCAAGTGAGATGTCGGTTAATATGAGGTCTGGTGAGAATGTTTTAGCTTTATCGATTAGATCTTTCCCGCAATGGCAGACACTAACAATATTGTGCCCCATTTTGCCAATACTTGCACAAAGATCCAGCGCAATTAATCTTTCATCTTCGCAGATTAGAATGTTCAATAGGTAAATAATTGTTATTTTAATTTAAATTGTAACTTGAGAAGAAAATGCAATGATTTTTGTAATATTTATCACTACATTTAAAAAAAATAAAATTAAAAATTTTATTTCCGGTATTCAGGATAGGTATTGTTATATTCAGAAAATTATTCCTAACTTTAGGTTACAAGTTTTAAAAATTCCCACCCTGCCCAACTGTAATGAGTCTGATCAGAGCCCTCTGATCGGGCTCATTGTTTTTTAGACCCTTTCTTAACTATACTAATCTTACCGCTTAATTCAAGAAAGCTCTCCTCTATTTCATTAAACGGATACATTAGCACGCAGCCTGTCTGACTCAAGTATATCGAGCTTCCTCAGATCTGGTTTTTCCAGCATATTCTTGTCAACTTCTCCTTTCATGCGCAGGCTTGACCTTTATAAGATTTGCAAAGATTTGGGTACGCACTATGAAGTAAGAAATAGGCCAATGAAGAATTACTATTGTTGCGGCACTACGCCAAATGAGCAGAGCCGTTTATTGCACGGCAAAGAACAGATCCCAGTATAACTGAAAGCACAATATCAACCCGGTGTTTTTCCTTTTCTTGGCGATACGCTTAATAAGGACCGAAGAAAATTAAGACGGTTCTAAGAATAGTCTGAGCTATTCGAGTTCATTCCCCTTTATACAAAAAATACTTTGAAATTATGAGATAATCCTTATTTAGTCATCAAAAAAAATGATGCCATGGATTATATATCAACAGGTGAGAAACTTCATCCTGAATATTAAAACGAAAACTTAACATTTAACGTTGGAATAAACTCAGTCTCTCTTGTAAGATAATTATCTTCAACCCGGATATTAAATGCCAGGTTCTTGTTAAACTGTACTGCACTCCATACACCATCAAGGGCACTTAAGAAATGATTTACGTATAATGAGCATCACTGCTTTCGAAGATACATTATAATAATCATTAGCATCTCCCCTCATCCCGGAATAATAGTGAAAGTTAGGAGAGGTAAGGGTATTATTTTCTCCCCCGGAGTAATCATCCCAGCCTGAAGAATATTGATAATATTTCCCTATCAGCTCATAATACTGCTGAGTACCATATGGAGGGAGCGTATGAGAACCTTCTTCGTTTGTGTTCAGTTCATTCCAATTTACCCTTTCCCAGGGGTTAAGACTTGTATTGGGATCTATGGTTATTTCCTTATCATGATACTCATTCAGCCACTCAGCATATTTTACTACGCTCCATCGCTCATCGGCATAGTCTTCGAAGTGACTGGTCTGATCATCACCTTTGTTGTTATATACTATAGCAGTTGTTATTAATAATATTTCAACACCTGCGAATATCCCGGCCTTCAGATATTCCTCTGAATAGAATTCTCCTGCACCCGGCAATACCAATGAAAATAAACCTCCGAGTATAGGAGATTTTTTTTCATCAGACATATATACTACCTTATATACCCCTTTATTATAATCTGCAAGGAGTAGTTTAGAATCTTCGTGCAGTTTCCCCGTTAGCTGAACCTGGGCATTTATACTGCCTGTGATACAGAATGTCAGAAAGAAAATTCCCGCGATAACTTTCATAAGATTTTCTCCAATCTTTAAAAATCAAACCCGAATAGTATACCCCCATAGAATCTCCATTCCTTGCCATACCTTATTGTCTCGTTCTGTACCATCCGCTCAACTTCATCAAAGCCGTAGGAGCCGTTTAAAAAAATACTTGTGGGGAAAAGATAAAAAGAATTCATCTGAATTCTTAGTTCAGCACCAGCACCTCTTTTAAATTTATTAAAACGTGGAATATCTCCGTTCCAGGCATTTCCTGCATCCCCGTAGACGGATAAGAATATTTTATCAAGGTAAAGGTGTCCGAACCGGCCGTCTATATTTCTGAATAACGGGATCCTGTAGGTAAGATTTATCCAGAATAATTCATTCCCGCTGATTGCATAAAACGGGTAAGCTTTCATCCCTGCAAGCCCGCCCAGAAAGAAATCAAAAAAATCAGGGACTACAGGTCCGAATATTGTTCCTGCCCTGACCTGTGCCGTCAGTGTATGATCCAGCCACAAGCCGAAATGTGTTTTGCTGTTCAGTTCTAAACGATGAAAATCATAGTCATTATATTGAGGTTTTAATAAGCCATCCTCAATTACATAATTTCCTTCATTATTAAACTTATTCATCTCATAGTTATACGTAATATCCAGTCTCTGCCCCTTTGGGTTTATCTCATCATCCACAGCAGGCAGTATTGCATCGAAAGAATATTTCACCTGGAAGTTACGTCCGATAAAATATGTGTCATAAGTGGTAGGATATAATGTGCTGTTTTCATCCGGTAATATAAAACTTCCTAGTACAGCTGTATACCTGCTGAAGATAAATCTGAACTCCAGATTCTGAGCTCTCGAGAAAATACGATGCCTGGCAGCCAGATCCACTTCAAATAAATTGTACGTAACATCTGTAGGAACTATATAATCATAGTTTACGCCGCTGCCGACAGAATCAGATCCGAAATAAAGATCAACATCGGCTTTTCTGCTTACACTATAAAGTTCCAAAGCCATTTCAGGTTTTATTCCGAGATTAAAGAGAAGCGGCAGTTTATTCCGGTAATCAAATAATAGAAATAAATCCCTTTCCAGGCGTGTATTCATTGCGGCGCCTGCAAATAAAGAAAACCTGTTCAGCATATCACTTGAGGATAAATAAACACCTGGTTTTATCTTCTCCCCGAACTTACTGGTAGTATTATAATTATCAAATCTTATGAAAGGAAAGATTGACAGCCTTGAGAATGCGCCGCTGTATTTTTCTTCTTTATAATCAGGTGTCGCCGTATCATTAAAATTCTTCAGTGCGGCAATATTATAATCACTTATGTCACCATTCGGGTTGTCTGAATCCAGTGGAGGGTTACCTGTCCTTTTATAATCCTTTCCTGCTATCAGATCCTGCTTCTCAACCGGGTCAATTTCAAATATTTTATACCCCCTTGAAGTATACCCGGCATAAACAATTTTCCCGGCAGTATTAACTGATGCCATAAATGCCCCCCCGGTAACATTTGTCAGTTGCTTGCTCTCAGAGGTTTTAGGATCCAGACTGTAAATATTAAATATTCCTGTCCTGTCGGAAGAATAAATCATTTTCCCGTCGGATGTGAAAGCAGGGTTTCTTTCATCATCCAGAGTTGCAATAACTCTTTCAGTGTTACCCCCGGAAACCGGTATCCTGTATATATCTCTCCCGTTATGATCAGAGTAATCAAAATAAATATATTTGTCATCAGGAGAAAAGACAGGATTATAAACCTGTTCGCCGTTTGCGAGGAAAGTGAGCTGCTTAAAATTCTTACCGGATATATCGACCAGACCTATATTAGTAGTACCATCTTTTTGAAACAGAAAGACAATTGATTTCCCGTCATTGGAAACAGCCGGCTGATTGGCTCTCACGTTTTCTGTTAACCGCTCCTCTTCTTCAGTATCTATATTATACATATAAAGATCGTGCACATTGTACCAGTTGGGATTATCATCACTTATTTTAGCATAAATAATCTTGTTGCTTCCAGGTATCCATTTTACTGTTGATCTGACTCCTTGTACTAAAGGTGTTTCTTTCTTTGTTTCAAGATCATAAAGATAAATACCTGCCGGACCGAAATAATCAGAAGATTTATTGGAAACATAAAGCACCTTTTTCCCGTCAGCAGAGTATACCGGGTAAAAGTTTCCAAAACCTTCACTTAAAATTTGTTCCCCTGCAACAAGGTTTTTTTGCACATCCTCGGTACGGTTCCTGTAATCTTCAGTAATGTATTTCTTCCATTCATTGTAAATTTCATTGCCGTCTTTCCCAAGTATATCCTTAAATGCAGCGTCAATCGTAAAGTTAAATGTGCTGCCCAGGGATTCAGCAATCTTTCTTAGCTTATCCTCGCCATACTTTTGTGCGATGTACCTTGTCAAAGCAAAGCCCGAATTATAAACTGACTCATTGCCAAGACTGGTCTTTCCGAATACCCCCATCTGATTCCAGGTCAGCATATTGCTGTCAAGAGCATAGGAACGAAGGATCATATCACGGTGAGAGTCCCAGTTCTCATAGTTAAATTCTTTACGCATATACTGGGCAGTCCCCTCAGCAAACCAGGCGGGCACATTTATAGAAGCAAGCGGGTAGGATATAATAAAATTTGGATATCCGTAAAGAATATCAGGTCTGCGTTCATCTTCATAATTAAGGACCTGGAAAAATACAGCAGGAATAGTTCGCGAGGTCTTCATTGATGCCTGTATCTGCACCAGATGTGTAAACTCGTGGGATATTACATTCCGCAGCCAGTTGTGAGTACCGCGGAGGTCAAAATCGAGTGCACTTGTCCAAATTTCAATCTTATTATCAAAGAAATAAGTTGCGCCGTTTGAATAATCATCAATGTCTTTAATTACAAAATGAACAAGATCCGGTTCATAATTATATAATGAGGTAATGGGATCCCATACTTCATCAACAATCTTTGCTACTACTTTTGCAGTCCGTTCGGCACCGGAATGATAATGGACTTCTGCATGGTTTCCTCTTATTGTATACCATTCAAGTTCTGGATGGAATTCTGTAAACTGGGAGAAAATTGACGGAGTCAGAACTATAAATAAGAGAAATATTAAAAGTTTTTGCATACTAATGGAATAGAATAGAAAATTGTCCCGGTCAGATTAGATATTCAAAATTATTATTTTACCACCGCAATTTTAATCACGGTTGATTCGGACCTTCCGCTTACTGATGTAGCTTCCACTCTGGCAAGGTAAATCCCGCTCTGAATTCCTTTTACATTCCAGGTACTTTCATTATCCATGCCTCCTTCGGCATCATCATTTATTTCAGCTACAAAGTCACCTGCAAGATCAAAGATCTTAATGTTTATTTTAGATGTTTCCGATACATAGTACCTGATATATGTTTCCCCCTGATAAACAGGGTTAGGATAATTATAAGCTTTGTCCGATGGAAAGAATTCACTGGTATAAGAAGTGCGTGAAGCTGAACCTGTAAAAGCAGTATTCATATTATTTCCCATCGCTTCGGTCCAGTTACCCGTTCCTGTTATTGGTGAAATGGTCCAGCTGAACAGACTGTTACGGCTGCTCAGAGCTGCCAGAGAAATTTTACCTCTGTAGTTAAAAACAGCAGGGACTGAATTTAACTCACCTCCTGTGGATAAAGGAAATTCTTCTATTACTCTGCCGGTTCCGCCATCGATTGCGAATATCCGCCCATCTGCAGTATTGGCAATAATTTCTGCTTTTTCATCACCTGCAATATTAACAGCAAGAGGCAGTCCCACAAATCCTATACCCTCAGGATCATCAAAGGGGAAATTATCTGCAAGGATACCGCTTGGATTAACGGCATATATTTTCCCCGCATTATAAATAATATAATTATTACCATCCTGCTTAATATCTGCCAGTGAGAACGATGTCAGGATTGAATCAGTGTGAATATTAATTTTATCTACAGTACCATCTGAGAGGGCATAGAATCCATAGTATCCAAGCACAATTGAAACATATTCACCATTTTGATTTTTTGTAACGGCAAAATCATACAATACTGAATCCTGCAGGGAGTATGAATTGGTGCCATCAAAAAACATTAAATTTATAGATTCCTTTGCAGCCGCTGAAATAAAAAGACCATCTGCTGCAATTCTAATAACCGGAATCGGGAAGTTTACAGGGAATACCAATGAATCGGACAGCATAGGATTTCCGGCCGGCAAGGAACTAAGCGAATAGATATATACTCTTCCTTTTGAGGTTCCTATCAATAAACTGTATTCTTCAGTAGGTGTTTTCCTGATAACCGGAGGTGCTGTAATTTCTCCGCTGACAGTTACATCACCGGTTACAGGTGAACCGTCTGCTTTATATATCCTGAAACTTGAATTTAATGCCCCGATAAAATAATTTTCTCCTCCCCAGGTAAAAGCAGCAGGTTTATAATTACTCATTCCGGGAATGATACTCTTTGCTTTCCCGCTGTCACTGATCAGGTATAATGTTGAGTTATTAAGTAATCCGAAAGTTGGGACACCGGAAGAATCAATAACAGTTAGGGAATTGCTGCCCGAAGCCAGATCGTTGATCTCAGCAGCAAAAATAGGCTTCACTATAGAGTCTCCGAACGTAACCTTAAAATTCATCCGGTTAGAAACATCTGAAAAATCTCTCATAGTAATCAGACTGTTCGCACCCTTATTGCTTTTCGTATCGGGACGGGTATCCTTGCTGAAAATATTTTTGTATAAATCTGCCTCATTGCCTGAGTACCAGAAATCCTGCTCAGTACCTTCCCCGATTACTTCATCTCCAAAGATTGTTAAAAACTTCTCGCCGATATCCTGAATGCCGTCGGCTTCCTCAACATCAACACCCCTGTTAAACTTATCTGTATTGATTTTATTCTCAGAGATCTTTTCGTTTATTATATTTTCATCGATATGCCAAATAACGATACCATTGCCGGGTACCGCCCAGTCATATTCATCAACATTAATAACCACACCGTCAACAGAATCAACAGCAAAACTGTAGAAACCTGTAGTATCTTTTGTATATACCCTTGTTAATGTATCACCACCCATAATATAGGTCAGAACAGCGCCATCATTATTGGCATCTCTTCTCCTGTTTTCTATTAGAAAATATTCAGATGCATTGATGGGTATCTTAACAATAACAGTATCTGAAAGTCCCGCAGCTTCATCAGCAACCAAATTAAGATCATAATCTCCAGGTTCTAATTCAACAACATCAACAATATCTTTCTCTAACAACTCTCCTAATTTTATTTTTTCCCAGGGAGATGGTTCGGGAGGAAATACACCGCTGTAAGCAAATATAGACTGACCGTCCATCAGACCAAATCTTCCTATTGCACTTAAACCTGTATTGGTATCGAACAGATCAGGTAAGCCCAAATGACTGGCTACACTTGCTGCCAGAAGACCATTAATTGTAATTTCAAATAAAAAGGTGGTGTTGAATGAACTTAATTCCCGACTCTCAGTTTCGGGTATGATCATCGTATTCGGAACATTGAAACTGTTATTAGTCAGCTCGAATCCTTCAAATTCTTCCCCGTAAATGCCTTTAAGAGCGTTAAGGCTCAAATAAACCGAAGGGAGGTCCTTTTCATTACCAAGACTGCCGGGAAGTGTTATATCGCGTCCTACACCGGCGTGGAATATTGAGAAAAGATTATAATGTGAAAAATCAAACCTGGGATAAATAGAGTCAACTTTTGTCCACACTTCCTCTGCAAAGGAAGCAATCAATGTAAAATCAGTTGAATTCTTCGGAGGTGAATAATTCCGCATTGCTTTGGATACCGAAAAAGTATCAGGGAAGATATAATATTCTATATAAAGTTTATTTCCAGTAACCTTGTTATAATAATTCTTTACAAATTCCAGATGAGACTCGAAGTAAGCTTTATCATGAGGAAGAGGATCTAAAATTGAATTACCGTAAGACTTTGTATAAATAGATCCGAATTTCCCATTCCCGAATGTGGCTGCATCCTTGTCTTCCTGAAAATTAACCATTATACCGAGAATCCTTACGGTATCTTCAACAGCTGTTCCGGGAGCGGGAGAATGGAAATTAGTTATTTCCGGTTTAAAGGACTGGGCAGATATACTGCCCAGACTCAAAATAATAAGGGAGGTTATTAAATTTCTAAACATCAAATATTAAATACCGCGAGGCAGCCCTCTTGTAGATTCAGCTACACCGCCCCATCCGATAAGGATAGTAAATCTTAAAGTGTCAGATAACGGATGGTTCTCTTCCGGACTATAAATATAACTGAAATCAAAACCATAAATATCATATCTGATACCTGCACCAAATGTCCAGAACTTCCTGTTTCCATACGAAGGATCTTCATAAAAGAACCCGGTTCTTAACGCAAAAAGAAAATCCCCGGGAGTACCATACCAGTATTCAATACCGCCTGATGTAACAATGTCTCTGAGTTCTTCACTAAAGGGCTGATCTCCCCAGGCAGTAAAGATACCCTGGTAGAATTCATCAGATGAAGTACTGTCACGGCTGACCAGAAGCTTACTGAAATCAAGAGTAAATAAAAATGAATTATAATCATCCTTATATACCTGGTAAGCAAAACCTAACCTGAAGTTAGTTGGTATAGGATCTGCCTGAGCCTTATCGATATAATATATTTTGGGACCCAGATTACTCAGATTTATACCAATACTCAAGCTTGGTTCCTATATCCTCATCAATCAAGGGGAGTACAAGTCGTCCGGGACGCCACATACCACCAATATCAAAACTGACGGAGGTAGCAACTCCGCTTCCCTGCTCGCCTGCAGTCGGCTGATCCGAGAGCCTGCTGTGGATGATCCTGAAATTAAATCCAAGACCCCAGTCGGGATGAAGTTTAGTTGCATAACCCAGTGTAAGAGCTGCATCAAATGAGCGGAAAGTACCCAAAGGAGTAGGATCGGCTTCACCTGTCCTTACGAACTCACCAAAGTTCATATAGGTAATACTTGCCGTTACGCTGCCGCTGATATCTTCAACATATTGTCTGTAGGTCAGGTAATCATAAAAGAGATCCAGGTTAAACTGAGGCAGCCAGTTACTATGTGTAATACTGACCTCGGAACCTGTCTGAAAGGCAATGCCTGCCGGATTCCAGAATATAGCGGCAGAGTTATCCGCCAGACCTGCACCCGATTCACCAACACCGCCGGCTCTTGAATCAGGGGCAAGCAATAAGAATGGTACAGCAGCTTCGCCTTGCGCATATATACTCTTCCCTAAGAAGGTAAACATAATGCTGACCAGCATAACCCTTATTAGAATTTTCATTGAAATAACCTCCGATAATAATAATCTTTTAAAAAATAAATATATGAAAAATGATGATAAAAATGCCTTATCTTATTACTGCGAGCTTTCCTATTACGCTCTTATTAAACTGCCCGTCAGTAGAATTAATTATAATTTTATAAAGATATGTACCGTTTGCAACTAAATTGCCGTCAGCATCCGTTCCATCCCAGTCTGTAGTTACAAACCCTCCCGAAAACCCATATCTTTCTATTTCCCTGATCAATCTACCGGCAACTGTATATATCTTTATCTTAAAATCTATCGGGGATGCAAGGTTCTGCTGAAATGTAAAGGTGGTAGAAGAAGAAAAAGGGTTAGGATAATTATAAACATCCCTTACATCAAGATCGCTGCCTGAAGTTACCGTAAAGCTGCTGTTCTCTTTTGAGAAGTTATTAAACACATCCCAGGCTTTAACCTCAATTGTATACTCCCCTTCCTGCAGATCATTAAACCTGTAATTTATTTCACCCGATCTGCCCCCGGCATCCAGATCACCGGTAAAGTACTTTGAAAAATCAAGAGGATCATTTTCATTCCCGTTAAGAACTCCTTCAAGCCTGTGCCCTATACCGCTTCCGGTTGTATTTAAGCCTGTCTCATCTTCCAATTTTACTATTAACATTGCATCCGGATTAACGAGATAGTTCCCGGATGCAGTATTATTAAAATAAATTTCTATCTGAGGACCATTGCCGTCGTTTACTGCTGTGGTATCCGTTCCGCCGACAATAATATTATTGTCATAGCCTAAACCATCACTGGAGGGGTCATAAAAGTATATTATTATTTTCCCATTTTTATTTTCATAAGATATATCTTTGGGCACTACAAAGCTGACATTGAATCCCCCGTTTAGAACAGAAACTCTGCCTTTAAATATTACACCCCCCTGGTACGTAACGTCATAGTCAATTTCCTGCAGATGTACTTCTCTTTCAGAGTCGTATACGGTAAGCAGTCCCTCGCCATTATAATCATTCCATAATGTACCGTCACTATGTCTTATCTCTCCTGAGATGGAAGTGCTGCTTAATGCTTTGACCTGTGCAGTAATAGTCGATGGTTGTCCGTTTACAGTATCTATTTCAGCTTTATAGCGGGGCATATCAAGTCTAAGAGTCGGATCCCCCAGAATATGATATTTCTGATCGTTTACAGAATGTGCAGTCTGCTTGGTTAAAAGATTTGCCTGACCAATCGACACGGGAAGATCAAGTGTGTCCCTTGAGCCCTGCAGAAGGTTTTCAAAGAAGCTGTATATCAGTTCGTGATTCAGACCGGAAAACACAGCTCTTGTTGCACTATAAACAGCAATTGCTCCCGAACCCGGTTTCACTATAAGGTCCTCTCCCCCGCTCTGAGCGGCAGGATTATCAAAATAACCAAAATCGCAGGTGGCAGCTGTAAGGAAAAAATAATTACTATTGGTAAGCTGCGGTATGGTCTGACTCTTTTCAAATACCACTTCGTGCGCCCATAGTTCAGGACTTCCGTGCCCTATATAATTAAATATCAGCGTGCCCTCATTTATAGAATTAATTATATCCCTGGTAACCTCCGGCTTTCTTTTTCCCGCACTGGTTATCTCTGCGGGATAAGAAGCCATATAAATTTTATTTATGTCAAAGGATTTAGGTATATAGGTATTAGATAAATTCTCTGAAGGGCGGGTATGTTCAGCGCCTTCATATGATGTGGATGTATAGCCATCATCTGCCAGCAATGTTATTTTATTCCTCCACAGACCTTTTTCAGAATTCAACTCATAGTAAATAATCTTATCAACAGCGGCTTCTGCTTCCGCAGCAGAAGTAACTGTTATCCTGCCGATTGCTACATCCATTCTAGGATCATCACCGTCAACACGTACAAAATAATCATCGGTATTATAAGTATGTACGTGATTCAAATTCCTGTCGAACTGATCTGTATATGCATACTGGAATGAGGGAATAAAATTCTTTCCATATCCTTCAATATTTCTGAAATCATAATCCCCGTCACCAAAGAGTAAAACATATTCAGGTTGTATCTGCCAATTGTTGTAAGCATATTTAATAAAATTCCTGATCCCGCTTACATCCCTTACTCCTCCCGAAAATTCATTATATATCTCATCTATGTCTGCCACAACAGTGCTCATCGGGAGTTCAGGATTGCTTTCCCTGTGCTGTTTAAGACGGTCAGCCTGCTGCCGGAAATTACTATGAGTTATAATAATGAATTGCCCTCCCGTGGTTATCCCAAGCAGGTCTGAATTATTTACCTGAACTGGACTGGAAGGGGTCTTAAAATTATTATTCCCGGCTGCATAATATTTTGAGAGAAGTGTATCAACTTCATTAACTCTGAATTGAAATTCTCCTCCGGATATGAAAGCATTGCTTATTATTCTAACATTTGAATAATCGCTTATATCAAAGACCTGTATGTTGCTGTTCGAAAAATTATTTAAATGATATTCCGATATCCCTAACTGTTCAGGAGAAAAGAAAAGCAGCTGGTCTGTAAATGCAGATAAGCTCCTCAGATACTTAATTTCAAAGTAATCCATATAGCCTTTGGATGAAGTTCCGGATGCACTGAATGTAAATTTCAGCACGCTCCTGTTATCCGGAAGCGGCTGGTTATAAACAGCACCCGCACTTGTTGCAACGCCTGTCTGGTATGTTGCATAAAATATTACACTGTTAGTCCCGTTTATTGAAGATGAATATATTGCAGTTCCGTTCTCTTCAACAGTAAGCAGCTTATTCAGTTTATCGCTGTTTATAAACCTGAAGGAATAATTAACCGGTGATCCGTTAACCTGACCTTCAAGTTTATTCATATAAGTTTTGCTTTTTGAGGACTCATTGAACTCATCACCAAAGAAAAATCTGCCGCTCCTCGGAAGATTTATTTTATCTTCTTCAAAAGAAATGTATGCCGGGGTTGTCGTAATAATGGAGGCAGCAGGGTCATTAAGACTTACTTTATTCTGCATTCGTTTTACCGGTATTGCCGCCGGATGTTATCCAGTAGTAGTTTTCGTTTGAATATAAATTGTAATACCTGGTGATCTTCTGTCCTGCTGTATCATAATCCCAGAAATTAATACCCCTTCCATAAAAGAGAATGTAATCCGATCCATCGAATACACCGTCTTCTTCACCGATAACAAGAATCGCATTTTCCACCAGGTCTGTAGGCACAGGGACAGATACTGCCTCCGGAAACATCTTGCCGCCATTGTTATAAATCTTTATGGTTCTTGGATCAACTGAGGGATCAATTCCATAAGCAGGCAGCATATCACGCGTAATTTTGTAGATACCTTCTTCGGGTGCTAAAAATTTAACCCACGTACCGTTGGACAGTACACTGTTTGCAGTAATTTTATTAACAGTTTTTGAAGCAGCCCAATGGCTTGCGGCATCAAAATTCACCACGGCATCTTTAATGAATTTGTCCGCGGGTTTCTGTGAATATATCTGAGCAGGAGAGAAATCTATCCTGAAAGTTATGCTGGTATAAAGAACTATTCTTCCTTCAGCAGGATTAAATTTTACAGGGTGAATATCGATCGTCTGCACCGGCAGTCCGCGCATTATTCCAAACTCACCGAAGGTAACTAGTTCGCTCTCATCTTTATATGAATAATAATTTTCATTCATTTCATATTTCTCATCTTCGAATGAACCTTCAGTTTCAAGCCTGGGCTTAGGGATAAGCTTTCCTTCTTTATATGTATAAATTGAATTTATGATCTGTATAGTATTTCCAGTTTCAGACGGAACACCGGCATTCAGAGATACGGATGGGACTGCGGGTTCTCCCCAGTTTTCCAGGTTCGGATAAAATCCCCTCTTCAGTGAGATCTTTATAAAACTTTCTTCGGCTATTTTGATGACAGCTGTATCAGAATAATCAGGCTTGTACTCAATGACAAGTGAATTCCGGTCAGACGAAATAATATGGTAATCTTCCTGTGCAGTTATAAGGATGGAGCTTAAAAGGAAGATAATTAAAGAGACTTTGCTGCTCATTCCAGAGATTATAAGTAATTTATTTAGAATCCGCGTACCCGTAGCAAAAGCTCTATAAAAATCTCCTAAAAAGTTGATGTTAAAATACTTATTAAATTTTAAGAATGTCAAGTCATTTTCTCTGATTTTGAACAATATTCGCAATTAAATATTGCCCGTTTCAGACTCAAAGACCCAGTTGAACCTTTTCTTTTTTCATTGCTTCAAGACAGAATTCAGCGTGTTCATCAAAATCAATCCCCAGTTCCCTGGCTCCCTCATCGATTTCTTCCCTGCTGACTGCCCTCGCAAATGCTTTATCCTTTAATTTTTTCTTTATCGACTTAACTTCTACCTCGTCGATGGATTTAGAAGGACGGACATAAGTTACGGCAGTAATAAATCCGGCTATTTCATCACAGGCAAACAAGTACTTTTGAAAGTAAAGTATCTCTCGGAACCCCGGAATATGATGCATGTGAAAGAATAGCCTTCCGGAAATCCTCAGGAAAACCAAGCTCCTTAAGTATTTCTGATCCTTTAAACGGATGCTCTTCAGCTGTGGGAAACTGTTCGTAATCAAAATCGTGGAGCAATGCCACATTTCCCCAGTATTCAACATTCTCATTATATTTTGCCGCATATGCCCTTACACAGGCTTCAACTGCATATGCGTGCTTAAGCAGGCTCTCGCTTTTAGTATACTGCTTTAAGAGATTGAGACAATAATTACGGTCTTCAGTTATATTCATATTTATTTAGTTTTAGGAATGATAATGCAGGAGGGACATTCACCTCCAATAACACAATCCGAACATTTGGGACGTCTTGCAATACAGATTTTCCTTCCGTGTGCTGCAAGCAGGTGCGAGGAAATTGTCCAGTCCTCCTGCGGCAGCAATTCCTTTAGCCGGAATTCTATTTTTACAGGATCTTCCGATTTAATAAACCCAAGGAGATTAGATAACCTTTTTACGTGAGTATCTACCGCAATAGCCGGAATACCGAAAGCATTTCCTGCAACGACAGATGCAGTTTTTCGTCCCACTCCCGGAAGAGCATTCAGGGCTTCAAAATCTGAAGGTACCTTCCCCTTATATTTTTCAATCAATGCAGCGCAACAGTTCTTCAGACTCTTAGCTTTCTGCTTGTAGAATCCGGTAGAAAATATATCCTGCTCAAGTTCCTCGGAAGAAACATCAAGATAGTCCTGCGGCTTCTTATATTTCTTAAATAAAGATTTTGTAACAATATTCACCCTCTGGTCGGTACATTGGGCAGAGAGAATTGTAGCGATAAGCAATTCAAAGGCAGTGGAGAATTCCAGTGCAGATCTTACTTCCGGATATTCTTTTTTAAGAAGAGATACGATACGAAGGGCTCTCTTCTTTTCGTCAGGCTTCATCTCTGTTGAACTTCTGATCGGTTATCATTAATCTCTTAACAGGAATATTATTAATAAGATGCGATTGAATAATTTCTTCCACATCATCTACAGTTACGCCGCCGTACCAGACCTGTTCGGGATAGACCAATACATTTGCACCGAATTCACAGGCATCGAGGCAGCCTGAAGTATTTGCTCTCATCAATGAAGATAATCCCAGTTCCTTCAGACGTGTTTTGAACTTATGCTTTATTTCAGCGCCCCCTTTTTCGGCACAGCATCCGCGGGGGTGTCCCGGTTCCCTTCTGTTCTCGCAGATGAATATATGTTTATCGTATCTTTTCATAAAATAATTAACGGATCAATTTAGAATATAGGCTTAAGGATTTTTATTTCAAAAGATTTTTCAGGGTAATTCAAGAGAGCAGAACAGAAGCTTTTTCGTAGCGCGTACGGGATTCGAACCCGTGGTCTCCGCCTTGAGAGGGCGGCGTCCTAAGCCACTAGACGAACGCGCCTGTATTAGTTGCCTCGCCAGGGCTCGAACCTGGACTCTTCTGATCCAGAGTCAGACGTGTTGCCAATTACACCACGAGGCAGTAATAAATTCAAAGTACAAAATTAAAGATCAGGAGGGATATATCCAAAAGTTGAACGATAGTGATGACGATAGTACGATAGTTCGATGGTCCGATAGTCCGATGGTCAGATGACTCCCTCAAAAATAAGTCCCATAAGAATTATTAAACGACACAAAGCAATTGAATGCATACTTACCTCAGCAGAATCATTTTTTTAACTGCTGAGTATGAACCAGCTCTCAGCTGATAGAAATACACACCACTCGGCAGTCCCGCAGCATTCCAGGTAAGCTCGTAATTGCCAGCAGGTTTCTCTTCATTTACCACAGTTTCTATTTCATTCCCGAGGATATCAAATACCTTTATAACTACAGTTGAGTTTTCCGGAATCGAATAGCTTATACTCGTTGACGGATTAAAAGGATTAGGATAATTCTGATCCAATGAGTAATTAAATTTCGAATTCAAATCTTCAACGCTAACAAGCAAGGTCCCATGAACATTTCCACCAATTTCGCACCCCAAAAGATGTTTGTAATAGTTCTCAGAGAAAGACGAGCTGTACCAATGTATAAATCCAAGATCCGGCGAGATTGTCACAGAATACCATGCATCAATTCCTATCAGTACATTGAAACTCATTATTCTTAATGTCTCTCCGAAAATAAAAGCTAATGAATCTTCTGTCTTAGTAATTGAAATAGGAAATTGCATGGTATCACATCCTGCACCGGGTACAAAACGCTCCTGCCCCACAGAGTCACCATAAGAAAAATAAAGCCACTCATCATTGCAGCCAGAATCATAATACCATACTCCGGCTGTATCTGCTCTTAGATAATGAGAAAAAAGTTCATTCTCAGGAAGAATTTTATTATAAGTTTTCCCGTTCTGAAGCATAGTATCGACAGAAGCATAATAAGAATTACTGTCTGCTTCTCCTCCGCCGAGGCCATTCCACCACCCTTCAATATAATCCCAGCGGTTACCGGGTTCTATAAAAGACTGCCGGTAAGCCCATTTACATTCATAATATCCTGTGTCAGGAGCATTAGATATCCCCGGTACTATACATTTGTCTGTTGCAGTGAACCTGTAATAAAATGAATAACCATTCTTCAATAAAAGGGTATCAAGGGAAGTTATAACCCTGTAATTGAGAAGCCCATTTTGCACAGCTGGAATATCGGAAAGATGAATAATACTGTCACCATTGCTGTAATAGCTGCGCATTATTACATCATCAATAAAATTTAATCCTGTCAGATCTGTATAGTGGTGCGTTACTAAAAAACTAAGATCAAAAACATTTGAGTTTAACGTTGTTAGAGGTGTAACCTGAAAAGACGGCTTATAACCTTCTGAATAATATTTAGATCCTAAAGAATCATAGTAGATTATAGCACCAATCAATCTATAGACATTGCTCGTTGTACCGATGGAGCCCATACTCTTATAGGAAAGACCGATCGAATCAGTATACTTATATGATGTTAACCCAAAAAAACTTTCATACCAATAACCTCCGTAAAGTCTTGGAATACCGAAGAGAGTTTCTACTCCCGATTGGGAAGTAATATAGCCAAAGTAATTCAGGTAAGAAGTTCCGTTTGGAATATTAAAATCAACATTCAGACGGGCTGCGCCATCATCATAAACATACAGCTTTTTTTCCGGTACAGAATAAAAATAATATTGGATGAAATAATCAAAATCCACCCTATGATAAATGGTATCTCCAATTAAAATAGCTTGAATCACTGGTTCAATAAAATTATATGTATAAGTACCGAAGTACTCATTTTTAAGTAAATATTGCCACCGGTTATTCTCATTGAGCGGCATATAAACTGTATCCGCTGTTTGTGCAATAAGAAGTTCATAACTGAGAAATATAAGGACAATTAAATTTTTCATTTCTTCACCTTATTGAAAGAAGGTTAAATTCACGACTCAAGCTTAAGGACAAAATCATTTCATCAAAATCATTTTCTTAGTTTCAAGCCTGCTGCCTGCCCGAAGGCAGCAAAAGTATACGCCGCTGGCAAATTCTGACAAATCTAAATCTACCCGGTAGATTCCAGGTCTTTGGAAACCTCTGTTTATAATCCGAATTCTTTCTCCCAATGAATTATAAATTATGATATCAATATTGTCTTCTACCGTGGTTCCATATTCAATTCTGGTTATACCATTGAAAGGATTAGGGTAGTTCTGATAAAGTTTAAAATAATTCGGGTCTATTACCTGTTCAAAATCCAATAGGGTAAATTTCACCAGCTCACTGTATTCGAGTGATCGCAGGTGTTCGGTTCTATGTCTTAGCTCTGTTATACTTTTAAGATTATCGCCGCCTCTAGCAGACAAGAGTGCATACATTACCCATTGGGTATCATTGGGTGCAAGATTGAAAGGACCGGAAAATATATAGAAGCCGGCTCCTCCTCCTGTCGGGTAAGGATATAGCCAGCCCGTATTAGTTACAGGATCGCCGGCGTGGCCGAATGTGGTTTTAAGATTAGTATACGGATCGATAATATCCCTGCCAAGCTTATCGAGTCCTCTTGCAATATTCCAGGCAGTCTCTCTTGAATAGGCAGGTCCTCTGGAGGAAGTATCAGGGTAAGAGTCATCACTAACACCCCAGAAGGCGCTTAACTGCAAATTCCGATAATCTTTCCTTAGCTCCCCTTTAAATATTGCTGTATCACCTGGTGAGGGAACAGCAGGTCCGAACAGCTGTACATAACCCACTGCGGGATAAACAGAATTAGTGCCTGCAATATAGTTGCTCCAGCAATAACCAAGCTGCAGGACGGTATCAACTGCCGGAATATTATTCGGTGCAATAAAATCTATGTCAGTCCACATTCCAACAACGGCAGAGTCTATTGCATCGGGGCCTTTATTGATGATCGTATATTCCAGGAGAATAACATCATCTAAAAGAGTATCAGGGTTTGATCCTGAAGCATAATTATATACGTTCTGATTTACCTCAAGGAGAAATGCCGGATATAATTCACGGGTTTTCCATTTGCTGTAAGTAGTCGTATCATAGGTATTATAGACTGCCCACAGCATCTGATCGCCGTAAATTTTCAGCTTATTATTCATTGAGGGGGCACCCCATTCAACCGGCCAGTCGTTAACATCCTGGGTCCAGGGATCAGGAGGCGACCCGGTGTATTGAGGAACAGTAGCTTTATATATTCTGTACTTTAGACTATCTGATGAATTGTACACCATTGCAGCCTGTCCATTAATTATAGGCCCGGGAGAATATAAAGAATGGCCCCACATAGCTTCTGACAGATAAATCTCCTGATTTATTTTCCCGATAAAGAATAGTCCCTGATCGTACACAATCAATTGCCGCCCGTAGCGTTCCCAAATAACCTTTTCCTTTCCAATATAACCGTAATTATTAAGAGGCATTGAAATATAATTAAGGTCAAGATCATTTTGCCGGTAACCTTTTTGCTGCGGATAAATAACCAGCGGCCAGCCGAGCAATAAAATGCATATTGATAAAAAATAATTTTTTGTCATATCAGTATCACTTCATTAAAATCATCTTCTTCGTGCTGATATACCCTCCGGCCTGTATCCTGTAGAAATACACTCCGCTGGGCAGCCCTGCAGCTTTCCAGGTAACCTCATAAGCGCCGGCAGGTTTTTCTTCATTAACAAGTGTAGCAATTTCATTTCCCAGAATGTCAAAGACTTTAATTATTACTGCAGAGTACTCCGGAATGGAATAGTTAATTCTTGTTGAGGGATTGAAGGGGTTGGGATAATTCTGCTCAAGGAAAAACTCAGCAGGCTGATTATTATTTTGTGTCTCCCCGACAAAAGTAACACCGCCGTTTGTAGTCCTTAGGATAGTTCCCCATCCCCCAACAATATTGCCCGTGTTTGAATCTGATAGCGATACACTATATAAAGTATTTCTTGTACCACTTTCTTGTGCAATCCAGTCCTCACCTCCATTTGTGGTTCTGATGATTATACCATCTAAACCAACGGCCACACCATTATTAACATCTATAAGGCACACATCTAATAAAAATTCGGTCATTCCAGT
The DNA here is from genome assembly GCA_963764685.1 of uncultured Ignavibacteriales bacterium. Classification (GTDB taxonomy): domain Bacteria; phylum Bacteroidota; class Ignavibacteria; order Ignavibacteriales; family Ignavibacteriaceae; genus CAVXTT01. Next base: position 269,638 of record CAVXTT010000016.1, on the reverse strand, counting down.
TCCCTGTGAAATCCAAGTAGCACCTCCATCAACAGTTCGAAGGATATTACCATCAGTGCTGACAATTGTACCGATATTTTCATCTATGAAGGAAACTCCACTTAAATTATCTATAATATTGCTTATTTGCAGATGCCAGTTTATTCCACCGTTTGTTGTTCTAAGAATTGTTCCATTCTGACCCACAGCTGTTCCTGTAAGTTCATTTGTAAAAATGACATCAAATAGACTATTTAGAGTGCCGCTTGTTTGTTGTGTCCAGTTATCGCCGCCGTTTGTTGTCCTGAGAATTGTACCATTAGAGCCCACAGCTGTTCCGGTATTTTCGTTTGTTAGAGAAATACCATATAATAAATTTGTAGTACCACTTGTTTGTTGTATCCAGGTAGTACCCCCATTAGTAGTCCTGAGAATTACGCCATTATAACCCACAGCCATCCCGTCAGAAGAATTAGTGAATGAGACCCCAGCCAAATATTGTGTTGTACCGCTTTCTTCTATCGTCCAGTCCTTACCTCCATTTATTGTTCTGAGAATCATTCCATTTTCTCCGACAGCAGTTCCGGTATTTCTATCGGTAAATGAGACCCCAAGTAAAAAATTCGAAGTACCGTTTGTTATTGAAATCCAACTTTCTCCACCGTTTGTGGTCATAACAATTGTGCCGCCTGCGCCGACAGCTATTCCGCTAGAATTGTTAATAAATGAGACTGCACGCAAAGAATTGGATGTACTGCTTGATTGTGAATTCCAGTTATCGCCACCGTTTGTTGTTTTTAGAACAATCCCATTTTCTCCAACTGCTATCCCGGTACTTATACTTGTGAAAAAGATGCTGTGCAGAGCATTTGTTGTAGCGCTTGTTTGTAAACTCCAGGTTTGTCCTCCATTTGTGGTCCTTAGAATAGTGCCATAATCCCCAACAACAAAACCATTATGCGAATCTAAGAATGAAATGCCATACAAACTATTTGTTGTAACATTTTGTGAATTCCAGATTACACCACCATCTGTAGTTCTATGGATATTACCATAATCATCAACAGCTGTCCCGGTATTTGAATCCGTAAATGAAACACAGTATAAAGTATTTGTGGTCCATCCTGGTTGCAGAACCCAGCTTGCGCCTCCATTCGTGGTTCTCAGGACAGTACCACCAGTCCCAACCGCTACAGCAGTATTATTATCTGTTATCGAAACACTGAGCAAAAAATTAGTGATACCGGTTGTGTGCGCAGTCCAGGTATCACCTCCATCTATTGTACTAAGTATTGTGCCCCAATAACCAACAATGATACCTTTTTCTTCATCAAAAAAGGAAACGGCACATAAGTCATTAACCGTAACGCTTGTTTGTTGAATCCAGTTTATTCCTCCATCGGTGGTTCTGAGGATAGTACCATACTCACCAACAGCCCAGCCATCTGTTTGCGAAATAAAATCCACACTACGGAGAAAATTTCCCTGCGGTAAAGGATTCTGCCAGAACCATTGTGATAATACATTTGAGGATAAAATAAGTACATATAACAAGACGTATAATATAGTCTTCATAAAATTTCCTTATTTGAAGTATTTATCACTTCATAAGAATCATCTTCTTCGTTTGTACATAATCCTCCGCCCTAAGCTGATAGAAATACACCCCGCTCGGCAGCCCTGCAGCATTCCAGGTAACCTCATATGTGCCGGCAGGTTTTTCTTCGTTAACAATTGTTGCAATTTCATTACCCAGAATATCGAAGACTTTAATTATTACTGCAGAGTATTCCGGTATGGAATAGTTAATACTTGTTGAAGGATTAAAGGGATTAGGATAGTTATAACTCAGGAAATAGGCATAAGGTCCTTCCTGGCCAATATCATTCACGTCCGTAAAATATGGATCGTATTTTATTATGGTTCCATGTACCCCGAATATCCAACCCTTGTGTGCGTTAATAAAAGACTGTGCAAATAATTCTACACCTGCAGGGAAATTCATATCGGACCAGGTTAGTCCTCCATCTGTACTTTTAAAGACTCTGGAATCGCCGGCGGTAACAAACCCTGTTAATGCGTCAGTAAAGTCAACATTAACATCAGAAAAGCTAATCTGACCATATTGGAAGACCGTATCAGTCGTAAAAGAATAACCTGCATCAGTAGTTCTGTAGATTTTATTGGAAGAAATGAACCAGGCGGTATCACCTGAAACATCAAAATGGCTAAAATATAAAGGGCGAACCAGTTCCCATTGTTTTCCTCCATCTGTGGAACGATAAATATTATACAGAGTTGTAAGCCATCCAAGATTTGGATCCGAAAATTTTATTTCCACCACATCATCCTCCCCCGGGAATAATTTAAATATCCCCCAGGAATCACCATTGTCAGAAGTGTGAAACAAGGCTCCATCACCATCATAAACCCCACCTGCAAATCCCATCCCACTCCCAATGAAAGTTATATCATTCAACCAGGTGGAACCATCTATAAACATTTTTCTCCAACTTGTTCCATTATCTGTGCTTTTTAAAATAATTCCATCTGCGCCCACTGCCCACAGAGTTGAGGAGTCAACAATTATTTTATTTAAATAACTTCCTTCTGTTTCTGAATATAGTTTGCTCCAGGTTAATCCTCCGTCATTTGAGCCTATGATAGTATATTCACTGCCGCAGGCATAAACAGTAAGGGTGTCTTTAGCTGTCCCATCCCATAAAAAACCGGTAAAGACGCTCTCTATTTGTGGTATAATGGTAGTCCATTCATCGGGAGAATAGGAAATAATATTATAATAAGTACACCAGTTGTTCGAACCTTTGCCCTCAAGATAATCAGCAGGAATATTGGTATCTATCCAGGTTAAACCTCTATCCTCAGTCTTAAGTATGTTTTCGGAACAAATCCATCCCTTCGAAGAAGTTTGAAAATACAAATCACTTGGATACTTCGATAGCTGTGTAGAAACCCAGGTATATCCCCCATTAGCAGAGCTGGCAAAAGCATAATAGGGGTTACCATAAAAGTCCCAGCCTTGCCCTATGACATACAGATTTTGTGCATCGAATGCATATACTGCTGTGGGAGTAAAATCAATAAGGTTACCTATAGATAATGCTACCCAAGATTGTCCGCCATTGGTAGTTTTTTTAAGACCCGGCTGACCCGCAATGAATCCGGTACTCTCATTTATAAAATAGATTGAGTATATTCCTCCGCCGGCTCCCGTATTAGACCAGGTTAAACCGCCATCCGTTGTTTTTAAAAACTGAGAATAACCTGCCCCAAATCCATTGGAATCATTGAAAAACCAAAAATCAGCGATGGGCCCTGCCTCTGGAATGGAAACGAGATTCCAGTTACTTCCTCCAGCTGTAGTTTTAAATATTTCCCTGGTATTATAATCTGAAATCCATCCTGTGTTGCTGTCTAAGAAAAAGATATCATAAATAAAATTATTAGTAGGAGAATTCAGTGAATGCCAGCTAGAACCCCCATTGGTAGTTTTTAATATCATCCCGCCGTATCCACAAGCATATCCAATAAGTGAATCAACAAATTGAAAATCATTTATCCTGTTCCCCTGTTGAGAGGGATTTTGCCAGTACCATTGTGAAAAAACATTTGGGGATAAAACGAGGACAAATAACAAGAGATATAAATTAGTTTTCATAAAATTTCCTAATTCGAAGTATTTGTCACTACATCAAAATCATTTTTTTAGTTTCAATAAAAGAACCTGTTTTTATTAAGTGTTCCATGTATAGTATCTGATATTATACATCCCATCAGATAGTAATAATTGCGTTCCACCCTAGCACTGTCTTATTGAGAAATCCGAGGCCCGGTGAAATCCGGATTGTTGCATTTTCTTCCATGTTTAATAAGTGTTCATATACAAGTACCCTTACAGTATCACCAAACACAACTTCTACTGTATCCCGGGTCTTTGTAATTACTCCCTCCCATTCAGATGTATCGCACGCAATGGTAGGAACAATCCTTACCTGCCCGATTGTATCCGAATAAGAATAATAGAGCCATTCGTCGGAACAGTTAATGTTATAATACCATATTCCCGCAGAGTCTGCTCTGATTAAATCCCCGTAAGGTTGATTATGAGGAATTACTATGTAATATGTTTTGCCATTCGGCAGTGTTGTATCAGAGACGGCATAGCAGGATGTGGTATCTGAATCGCCGCTTCCGTTCCACCACCATCCATGAATATAATCCCAGCGGTTACCAACTTGCAGGAATGATTGTGAGAAAGCAGATTGATAGGAAATAAAAAATAAAAGTATCAGGAAAGATACAGAGGTAAGACGCTGTAGTTTAAAAACCGGTAACATTATCGCCCCCGGAAATAATTTCATAACCAGCTCCCTTAGAAATTAAGTTCCTGCCATCCTGCTGCATAATTAAAACAGCAGGAAAATACCCATAAAAGTTACGAAATAATAATTGCTAAAAGCAAGTACTTAGTTAAATCCGCTGTGTTCAATGAAAAAAAACAAGAAGTACTTCATTATTCCGCTTAAAGGTTATTTGTATTTTGCTTTCCATAGCCCGTATCTTCGGGTCTGAGTAAAGTTCCGGTATGAGTTTACCGAATTGAATAGAATTTAGATCCAACTGTTTTTTTCTTTCCCCAATTTTTTATCAAGGAAATCCACATTTAGATATGCTATTTATTCAGAATAGTACCAAGATTGTATATGTGTAAGCTATACGTAAGCCATCTCTAGGCCATCTGTAAGCCATAAAACGGCACTTATGGCTTACAGATGGCTTACAGATGGCTTACAGATGGCCTACAGATAAGCAATTATAAGCAATTAGTTATAAATTTGGGTAATATTTTCTCACTTTGGAACAAAGTGAACCGGAATTTTTTGTCAGATCGTAGATCTTCTCTGCATGCAATGTTGTATATTTCTACACTCTTCAGACAAAAGAGTATTCAAGTAAAAAAAAATGATTTTAATCGCTCCAGTCCAGGTTGACAGGTTAAGCAAGCTAAAATTCATTAATACCCATCCGGTTATAACCCTTATAAATTCTCTATGCACCCTATATTTATATGTGGTTAATTCCTCTTGCACTTAAGAACAGCTTGAATACAATGATTTTACAGCAGAATTGTAAATTATTTTTCTTAATTTAGTTCATCAAACAAAAAACCGGTATGATCAGAAAATTACTCTTTATACTTCTGCTTCCGCTGAGCATTTCCACTGCCCAGGTTTATGATTATGCAGCTTCTATTGGAAAATTCACCAGGGCTTCTGCTTTTCATATCAGTCCCTCAGGATTTATCTATGTTACCGACAGGGGCACAAACCAGATCATTAAATTAGATACGCTTGGTGAGAGGATTAAAGAGAACGGCGGCTTCGGATGGAAGAATGAAACATTTGATGACCCCTCAGGAGTTTATGCTTCTTCACTTAATGTTTTTGTGTGCGACAGGAACAATCACCGCGTGCAGTTCTTCGACAAGGATCTTAATTATTTCTCCCAGCTGAAGACAAAGGACTCCGGTGATCCCGAAATGGAATTCGGTTATCCAATCAGTGTCACTATAAATAAGCAGGGTGACCTGTTCGTCCTTGATTCCGAGAACCATCGTATCCTTAAGTTCGACCTGTTCGGTAATTTTATTCAGAACTTCGGGGGATATAATTACGGGAAATATAGTCTTACCGATCCTGTTAAGCTTGCAGCTGATCCTTACAATAATATTTTTGCTGCCGATGCAGACAAAATAGTAATCTTCGATCAGTACGGGAACGGGATCAAAATAATAACCGCACCTGAAACTATTCAGGATATCAATATTATATTTGATGAGTTTAGTATTATTTCCGGGGGTAAGATCCTTACTTCCAGGATCGGCAGAGAACCAATAACTTTGAACCCGGTTACATTAAATAACTATGAGGAAGGGGGAGCCTTTTTAAGCAGTATGGTTTTTAATGGCAAACTATATGTCCTTACTTCAAAGAAAATTGATGTCTTCACTAGAACAGGCAAATGAGTTAACCTTCCCTCCCCGCCTGCTGTTAAGAATTATAATTTTTGTTTTGCTTATGTTCTGGATGGCAGTCCTTGCCAACCTGGTATTTACCCCGAAATCAGGTATGCTTTATCCCTTTACCCATAAATGCTTCTCACTTGTGTGTCACCAGGATCCGGTTAAATCTTTTAACTTTGCCGGTGCACAAATGCTTGTATGCGCCAGGTGCACGGGAATATATTTTGGTGCATCAGCAGCTTCACTTCTGTTCTTATTTCCTGTTAAACTGAAAGCGTTTCATCTTAAATATTTCCTTATCGCTTCCATTCCGCTTGCAGCTGATGTAATTTCTTATAATACCGGGGTATATGCTTACAATAAGATCGTAAGTCTGTTCACAGGCATAGTTTGGGGATCGGTGGTATTTATCTTTATTTTAACGGCTATTGAAAAATATTTTTATACGAATGAATAAAAGAAAACTACTCCCCTCTCTTGCCGCTGGGTTTGCTGCTGCAGTTCTCAGCACTATACCCGGGATAAAGAATGCAAGCTGCTGCCTGCTTATTCCTGCTGCTTCGGTTTTTTCCCTTTTCCTTTATATCAAAATGAATAATATTACAGAGAAGATAAAGACCGGCGAGGGAATTTATTTTGGTTTTATGACGGGTATTTTCGGAGCAGTATTCACTACCCTTTTCGAGATTATGATTACTTTTATTACCAGGACCAATGAATTTATAGAGCTTCTTCCGCAGACCGAAGCTGCAATGAGAGATTTGAACCTGGGTCCCCTGGTAGATAATTCAATAGAACTGCTAAGATATATGGGTAAAGAAATAAAGACAACAGGCTTCTCAGCGCTGTACAGCATCGGGATCTTTTTCAGTAATATACTGATGTATTCTATTTTCGGGATGATTGGAGGAATGCTCGGCACCCTATTCTTTAACAAAAGAACCGGTACAAACCTGTGATCACTGCATTTATATTTTTTGTCCATCTTATATTCGCACTGATAATCTTTACCCGTAAGTGGCAGGATGAAAATCTTACCTCCGCTTTCCTGAATACCGGTCTGATCGGGATACTCTTTGCCGTGGGATGGTCGATAACCAGTATTGTCGCCAAAGCAGTAATGGAACAGGAAGGGTTGGGTCTGCAGTTCGACAGGGATACTTTTGCGCTGGTCCTGCTGCTTATTGCCGAATTATTCTTCTATAAAATGTATTATAAAGATCTTTTGCATCCGTCGTCACCTGCAGAACCGGTAAACTTTTAAGCTGTTTAAGTAAATTTCAATTATGAATAACATCCATTTGAAGAAAAGAGCTGCAATAATTTCGCTGTCCATAGGCGTTGCAATGTTCTTTTTAAAGATGGGAGGATACCTGATAACAGGTTCTGCTGCTATATTTTCCGATGCAGCTGAATCTGTAGTTCACGTGCTTGCTACCACAATGGCTTTATACAGCATAATTCTCAGTTCAACCCCTCCTGATGAATCTCATCCCTATGGTCACGGGAATATTGAATTCTTCTCCGCAGGCACCGAAGGATTATTAATTGTAATTGCTTCCATATATATTATTTATAAAGCCGTCTGGGACCTGGTGGCCGGTTCAATATTAAAACAACTCGATATAGGAGTAATTGTAGTTGCTTCAGCCGGGGCTATAAATATGATCCTTGGATATTATCTCATACGGACAGGAAAGAAGACAAATTCGATTACCATCACTGCTGACGGCAAGCACGTGCTTACAGATTCCTACACAAGTATAGGGGTACTGGTCGGTGTACTGCTGGTAATCATTACAGGATGGACATTTTTCGATCCGGTATTTGCAATCCTGGTGGCTATAAATATTTTATTCACCGGCTACAAACTGATGAAGGAATCAATCGGGGGACTAATGAATGAAATAGACCGGAATCTTCTTAAGGATATTGCGCAATACCTGGACTCAATTAAAAAAGAATACTGGATAGATATACACGAGCTTCGTTTCTGGAAATCAGGGGATAAAATATTTATAGATTTCCACCTCATTATTCCTTTCTTCTTTACCATAAAGGAATCGCATACCGAGGAAAATGAAATTGAGAAGAATCTTGAAGAGAAATTTCAAACAACACAAATAAAAATTCATTTTGATTACTGCAAGCCTGATCTCTGCAAGTTCTGCAATATGCCGGTGTGTACCTACCGCACTGAGGCAAAATCTGCCAACTTTGCATGGGATACAAAAAAGCTTTCAGGAAAACCAATTTACACTTACCCATTCCCCTTACAATAGATGGATACAATATATTACCTGATAGATCTTTTTCTTCATCTCGACAGACACCTTAATGAGTTTATAATTCAATATGGTGCATTTACTTATATTATTTTATTTCTTGTGATCTTTGCTGAAACAGGATTTGTTATTACTCCGTTTCTGCCGGGGGATTCTCTTCTGTTTGCTGCGGGAACATTTGCCGCTTTGGGCTCTTTCGATATAACACTTCTTTTTTTATTATTATCCTTTGCTGCAATTATCGGGGATACAATAAACTACTGGATTGGAAATTACATTGGGCCTAAAATATTTCACCAGGAACGAAGATTCATTAAAAAGGAATATCTCGAAAGGACGCATGCCTTTTATGAAAAGTACGGGGGAAAAACTATAATTATTGCCCGCTTCATTCCTATAATAAGGACCTTTGCTCCTTTTGTTGCCGGAATCGGGGCAATGACCTATTCTAAGTTTTTATTTTATAACGTTGCCGGGGGGATTCTGTGGTGCGGACTATTCCTGTTTGCGGGCTACTACTTTGGTAACCTCCCTTTTGTAAAGAATAATTTTTCTTATGTAATAATTGCAATTATAATTATCTCTGTCCTGCCGGGTGTTATTGAATACTTCAGACATAAAAAAGCTAAACCCGGGATAGAATAGACCTGGATTTTACCTGAGACGGTAAGGAAAAACTATCACTGCTACCTGTTCGACCTGCTTCTGATTTATATCCAGTGCTTCAAATCTCCACTGTCTTAACGACTGAATGGCTGCATTTTCGAGCCTGGTATCAGCTTTCCTGAGAGGTACAATGTTTCCTACGGTTCCGTCCGGCAGTATCGTAAACTTCAATCTTATATCAATTTCCTTCTGTACTCCTTCCGGATATTCAGGGACTGTGAAGCTGTAAATTCTTCTCATACCCTTGCCTCCCCAGTCAATATCATACCCGAAGCTGCCGTTTCCTTCTCCTTCATTTCCCTGCCCCTCTGCAGTAACATTTGAAGTACTTGTCTCCTCGGTTTCAGTTACAGACTGGTCGGATGGGTTTTCACTCTTCTCGGCAGGCTTAATAATATTTTCTTCCGAAGTATTTTTTGCTTTGGGAAGTTCAACTTCCTTTACCTCTGTATCGATTTCTTTGGTTTCCTTCTTTGGCTCAGGTTTTGCGGTTTCCTCAAGTTTTTCTATCTGGTTGCCGCTGGCTCCGGAAGAGCCTATTTGTCCCGACTCTCCGAATGAAACTTCAACATAATCCGGTTTTGGATATTGGATATCCCATGTAAAGAGAAGAAAAAGAATAAACATTATTATGTGCAGTGCAAGAGATACCGAATACGATATATTCCTGGTGCTGTTGTAAGTCACTATATCCGTTCCTTCTCAGTTTGAATTGTAAACTTTTCAAGACCGGCAGACTTTGCTGCATCAATTACATTTATAAGAAGTTCAACAGCTACTGTTTTATCGGCACGAATTACAAGATTGTCTTCCTGCACAGTTCCTTTTATTTTACTGAGTTGTGCAGGCAGTCCTGCTAGCCCTACTTCTTCATTGCCTACATAAACTCCGCCAGCAGATGTGAGTGTAACAATCAGTCTTGAGGGATCTGTCTGCTCATTAGTCTTAGAGCCGGGCAATTTAACCTTTACTCCTGTCTGCACAACAAACTGTGATGTCAGAAGAAAAAATATAAGCAGAAGCATTACAATATCGGTCAGAGAAGAGTAGGCGAAAATGCTTAAGGGTTCATTTGCTACTTTAAATTTCATAATATATCCTAAAGGTCTATTTCGAGTTCTTCTTCAATATTTGAAGATAAGGATGATTGGTCCTGCATAACATCAATTACATCATTGGCAACAGCTTCCATATCCATAACGAGCTTTTTTACTTTGGATAAAAAATAATTATAGAAACCCAGTGCAGGGATACCCACCATCAAACCAAAAGCAGTAGTAATAAGCGCTTCCCAGATACCGCCTGCAAGATCAGCAGGGTTAGCGGCTCCCTGAAGATCTTCAATTGTCATAAATGCACTTATCATACCTGTAACTGTGCCAAGGAATCCAAGCAGCGGTGCAATACCTGAAACGGATGCGAGTATAGGGAGTCCTCTTTCAAGCTTGCTTACTTCCTGTGTACCGGCATTCTCGATTGCCTCCTTAACCCTTTCGTGCCCGAGATGATACTTCTTCAAACCCTTCCTGACAATATTAGCGATTGGTGATTTTTCCTCCATACAATAGCTTACTGCACCTGATATATCCTTTTTCTTTAGGAACCCTCTGATCCTCACCATAAAAGCGGGGACATTTATTCTGGCTTTTCTTAAAATTATATAACGATCGATTATAACTCCCAGACCAACAATAGAGAGCGGTAGAATGAACCACATTATCATTCCGCCCCTTAGAAACACTGTGAATAAGTTCATACTTGTCCTTTTATTAATAATTCTTTCTTAAAAATTGTTCTGCTTCCCCTAGTGTTTTAAAATTACCCACACGTACTCTGTAGTAAGTACCCTTTCCCTGCAGGTTGGCATCATCGAGAAAAGCATTATACCCGGCAGCATTATACTTTGCAACTTCAGCTTTAGCTTTACTCAATGATTTCCAGGAAGATACCTGAACAACAATAATATCATTATAGCCGAATATATTATCCTTGAGCTTTACCGGAGTGACTGCTGATATTTCAGATATTCTTTCCTGTTTTACTTCAGGCGGAGGATTTTGTGCCTGATCCCGGATCTCCTCATTCTGTACCAGTGCGATTGGATCAAACGTAAACCCGGACAAATTAACTGTCCCGTCATAAGGATAGGTAACCGGTATCTCATAGCTCCGTTCAATGATAATCGGCTGAACTCTGTAGATATCTGCAATAACCGGAGGCTTTGTTTCTTCACTGCGGAATAACGGGCTGTAGTAAATAAGTGCTGCCGCAACGGATAGAACAAGCAATGCTGCTAATAATATAATTCCTGCTCTGGAACGCCGGCTCCTGTAGCTCATTTCTCTATTATGATCTTCTTCGTCCTGTTTTATTCTTTGTGATATTATGGAGTTATCTTCATTACTTCGGGTTTTGGGGGATGATCTTTCTTTTCGGCGTTCTGATTCCCTTTGAATTAAATTTTTATTTGAAGTTAAATCTTCCGTGAAGTCCCCTTTTCCTTCCACCCTGCTGTCAGATTTAGGGACTTCAACCCTGACAGATTTAACGCGTTCATATTTCGGCGGCAATGGTTTTGATTCTTCAGGCTGTTTTTCAACAGGAGGTTTTATTGGCGGCTTCTCCTCTGTCTGTTTAATGATCTCCGCAGCCGGATAATTTTCCTCAATAGAATTTGTAGGAACCGATTCAACCTTCACGTCATCTTCGAAATCAATTATAGATTCAGAGACCGGATCGACTTGAAAGGATCGTGGTTTTCCCCCCAAAGGAATTATAATGGGTGCTGTTTGAGTCTCCCCTCTTTTTACTATCTCCGATTCACCGAGCAGCCGTTCAGCTTTAGAATAAAGCAGCTGCCTTAGTTCGGGTCCGCTTGGCGGGAGTATGAACTCAGCGTGTCTGGATGAGCTAAGGGGTATTACAGGCTTGCCGATGCTGAGACTAAAATGATGATCGGGAGATTTGAAATAATCATCTTCTGAAACATGAGGAACATTCAATAGCAAATGATCCTTTAATGTAGGGGATTCATTTAGTTCCGTGGAAAAAAGTACAATTGTTATTTCTTTCCCGGGAGTCCCCGGTCCTCTCATTAAAGCTCTCTTAAGATGAAAATATCCTGTGCCTTTCATAAATAAATGATCACCGGGTGCCAATTTATTAGATATAAGCACCAGGAATATTTCAAAAAACATTTTAGCTTCCGGTTCCGGTACCCCGTATTTTACTGCAATACGCCTGATCAGTTCACTTACAGAAATATTATTTACCATCTGAAAGTGAGCCCCCCGACCAGATCCAGAGGAGGTTCTTTATAACCCTTCCAGATAAAGTTGTTCCTGTTTAACAAGTTATTTAATTCAAAGAACAGACTAAAATTTTCCTCCAGTTTAAGGTCAATTCCAGCACTCAGATTAAAATACCGGTTCATCTTCTCGTCATTTGGAATATCGGTATACACTGATGTCGAGTAATATAATGTTGAATACAGATCAATAAAACCAAAGTCGTATCCATATGATAAATTGGCAGCTACAGCCGGCATATAAGGGATATGTCCCCCGCTGCTGTCCTTTGTATTATTGAATTCAACCGTGCCATAGAATCTGCCGTAGGGTCCCTGGTGAAATAGGAAATCACCAAAGAGGGTAAGAATATGACCGTCGGCAGTACCCGCATCGAACTTTCCATCGGCGGAGGTTTTAAAGTAGGGTATGGCGTCTGATGATCTATACCTGATGCCTCCGTGTATTTCAAAATATTTATCATACTCATATTTAAGAACACCGTTCAGGTTCACACTTTCAGAGTATATATATGTGAAGCCGTCTATATTAAAGAAACGGTTCTGCGAAAGAAAATATCCTGCTGAATAAATTTCTGCTGAAGGAGAGTATTCTCCGTAAACTGAGAAATATTTGTCGAGCATTAATTTCATTGACGCATAAAGAGCAGTATATGAGTTACCCCCCGATTTAGAATAATTCAGTCCAAAGGAGGTTTCAAGAGTCTTTGAAAAACTAATCCCTACAGCCGGACGTATGTAAAATATCGAATGCTTTTCATCAAGCGAATCAGTATTCATCATCTGACGATTGTATCCGCCATTCAGCGTAATAATAACCGAACTTATCTTCCCTTTCAGGAATGCATCCGATGCAAAGTAATGTTCATTGAAATCTTCTCCTTTTAAGAGATTGTACTCATCCTGAAATTTGATACCTCCTGTAACAGGGCCCGACAAACTGTTAAAGTCAAAAGAAAAGTTTCCGTTATTGATCTCCCTCTTCTCTGTAGGATGGGGCCCTCCATAAAATTTAAATGAGGAAGTGCCATAATCCCCATGAAATAGAAATTGCGCGCCGGGAAGAAAAGAACTTTCTCCAGGGGTAAATAATTTAAGATTTAGTCCTGCCGAACCATAATACCTGCCGCTGTTTGGTTCATATGACCGGATATTCTTGCCTCCGGCATAACCATCAAATATTCCGCCTGCAAAAGGTACTGCATATCTTAATTCGGCAACCGGAAGGGTGTAGAAGCCGACTCCGGCTTTCAGGCTGCCGGCATAATAATTAAGTGAATCGAAAAGCCCTATCTCGTTCTTAACAGGATTGGGCAGTTCCTTCATTTCAAGCTGCTCGGGAGAATAGACTGGTTTCAATGTTTCTTCCGATAATGTGGAGACAAAATCCGGCTGTATCTTTTTCCCTGATTGAATGGATAAAATATCCGTACCTGTAATTACGAAATCCGGAAGCTCAACATTTGAATTCTCCTCTTCAGTTTGAGCAGATATCGCTGTCATTGCCAATAAAGAAATTAAAAGAATTTTTATTTTCATTTTATTTCTCTCAATTTTTTCTGAGCTTCCTGCCCGAATTCATTTCCCTTATGACGGGAAAGTACCATACTGAAAGTTTCCTTTGCCTTATCATTATCCTTAAGCATCATATATGTATCGCCAAGCTTTAACATTGACCTGGTTACCCATTCTTCTGAGGTGTATGTATTTTTTATTTTAATAAATTCACGAACAGCATCTTCGTATCTTTTCTGTTCAAAATATGACACACCCAAATAATAATTAGCTTTAGCGCCGATGTCATCTGTCCTTCCATCAGCAAGCGTGCTGAAATAAACATCTGCATTGTCATATCTTCTCGCAGAATATTCTATAAGTCCTAATTCAAGCTTTGCCTTATCTGCAAACAGGGTACCGTCATAATAAGTGAGTATCTGTCCGAAGGTTTCATATGCAGCGCTGTAATCCCCCTTGTTTATTTGAGTCGTCCCCTTACTGAAAAGGAGTTCTGCAGCTTTGGGGGAATGCTCCAGACGGCTTAAAGCTTTATCATAAGTGTTTATAGCAGCCGGATAATTTTTCATAGTATTATAAATATTGCCGATTTCTATGGCTGCAGAAACTGAAGCTTCAGTTCCGGGGTACTGATCAAAGACCCGGTTGAAATTATAGAGCGCTTCTTCCGTATTATTCAGGTTCTGCTCACTTTTGCCGATCCAGTAGTAAGCATCGGCGGCTAAGCTGCTGTTAGGGTATGCACTAAGAAATTCTTTATAACTTGCTATAGCCTCATCATAACGCCGGATATTATAATAGATCTCTCCCTTCTTAAAATAAACCTGATCGGAAAAGCTAAGTGAGGGGTTCTTCTGTATAAAGTCATCTATAAGAACAACAGCTTTATCAGGATCTCCTTTAGCAATGTAGCTGTATTGAATTCCATTAACAGCATCAAATACATTCTGAGACCCCGGGTAATAATCAAGCACCCTCTGGTAATTAGCAATTGCAGAATCATACTGGGCCATATTGAAATATGCATCTCCGATGGAATATAAAATTACGGGTCTGAGCGTTGTATTTGGATAATTTGTCAGAACATTTCTGTACCTCTGTATGGACTCGTTAAAATTTCCCTGCTGGAAGTGGATCCACCCGATTATGTAAAGTGATTCATCTGCATATTCCGACTCAGGAAATCTCGTCTGCAGGTTATTAAATTCATTGAGTGCCTCCTGCACGGCACCCCCTTTATATAATGCCTGTGCATACTGATAATATGCGTAAGGATTATTCAATGTTTCATTATCAATGCTGAACATCTCCTTATAGATCTTTCCGGCGGCATCAAAATTCTTATTGCCGTAATAGCTGTCGGCGAGTCTGAGTCTCGCATCATTGACCCTGGAGTCCTGAGGATATTTCTTCAGGAAATCCGAAAACTGGTATGATGCACTTTCATACTGCTTAAGGTTAAAATAAGAATACCCTTTCCCGTACAAAACCGAGTTATATAATTCAGAGTTTACATCAACCGAATCATATCTTTTAATTGCATTACTATAATCCCCGGAGGCAAAATAATTTTCTGCCAGGTAAAAATTCACCTTATCCCTCTCGAATTCAGGATAGTCCTGCGACAGCTTTTTTAACTGCTCCACTCCCTGCGGGAACTCACCTAAATAATAAAGAGAGGCACCAAGTCCAAGTACAGCCCTGTTCCTTGTATCACCATCAACATTATCCAGGCTTAAAACTTTTTGATAATCATCCTTTGCAGCTGCATACTGATTTTTACTCAGCTTTATCTCTCCCGAAAGATTAAAAGCTTTACCGGCAATATCATTTTCAGCAGAGCCTATAGTTTCACCAAGAAACTTCTCCGCTTCCGATAAATTATTCTTGTTATAGTATAATACTCCCATTTGATACCTGACACCTGCTGCCAGTTTATCAGTAGGATATTTTTTTAGAAAGTCCTTAAATATCTTAAACGCTTCAGATTCCTGTCCCCCGTAACGTTTTGCTTCCCCTTTCCAGTAAAAGGATTTTACGGCCAGCGAATCATCTCCTTCAGAAAGGGAGTTGAATATGTTGTAGGCATCACGGTATTTACCCTCCTGGAAGTATGTCCACGCGAGTCCATATTGCGCTTCCTTCAAATATCCAGTACCTGGAAATGTTTTAATTATTTCGAGATAGGTTCTCTCTGCATTCTGAAAATCATTTACACGGTAATAGGAATTTGCAAGCAGATAAAGACTTTCAGAGTATGTCTCTTCGGATAGGCTATCCAACAAGGGACTGTTGAGTTCGAGAATGGACGATTGGTAATCTTTCAGCTTAAAATAGCAAATGCCTATCCTTATCTGGGCTTCTGCTGCAAGAGGACTGTTTTTATGATATGAGAGCAGTTCATCATAATACTTTACGGCATTCTCATAATCTCCTTTTTTCTCATAGACAGAGGCAAGTGTAAAGAGCGAATAATCTGCATAACTCTTATTGTTTTTATTATCGGCAGCTCCCTTAAGAAAATTTACTGCATCGTCGAGTCTTCCCTCCACGGAATAGGATTCCCCTATCCAGTAAAGTGCGGAGCCTGCATAATCACTTGAAGGGTGATCGTCCAGAAGTTTCTGGAAGTTCTGCCTGCTTTTAAAATACTGCTGCTTTTCAAAATAGATTAGTCCCAGCTTATATAAAGCAAGATCTCGGAAATTTGAGCTGCGAAAATTATATACAAGATATTCGAAGGAAACAGCTGCTGCATCTTTATTACCCAGATTCAAAAGGGCATCGGAGGAATAATATTTTGCATTGGAGTAAAGTTCATCCTGAAGCTTGTAACCGGTAAAGAACTGTTCGAACAGGCTGTTGGCAAGGACATATTCTTTATTATTATAGGCATCTATTCCCCTGTCGTATAATTCGGTTACCGACTGTGCAGGAGTTAAAATTGCGAAAGAAGTTATGATCAGTAATATTTTAAGCATTAATTTTTCTGATAACTATGAGATTATAGTACTTGTTCAATTTATCTTATAATTATAATATAACTATAACGAATAAAATAGTTCACTATTTTGACTACATTTTACTTTTTTAGTTCCGGGAGGATAATTTTGTTCCCTGGCCTGAAGAGAACCGGTACAACTAAACATTCTGGAAAGAAATAAGACACAAAGGGAAATTTGCATAAGGGTATCAGTCGATGAGTGAATGGAAAACATTTCTCCGTTAATAAGTTATGAGAGTTATTCAAATATAAATTTTGATCTCTGATAAAATCAAGGAAATTAGACCTGTCTGATGCTACTTTTTTTTATCACCTGTACGTATATTACTCACATCATATTAATTAAGACCTGTATATTCTTGAATTGAGAGTAAAGAAATCTTAATTTGATAAACAAAATCAGGAATTATAATGAAGAAAACATTTTTACTTTTTACGTTCATATTTATTATTGCGGCGGTTCAGACTTTTCCGCAGGGTTTAAAAATCGGTGCAGGCGGAGGTTTCTCTTTTGTACAATCCCCCGATCTCCTTACCAAGGATCCTTCTGAAGGAGGATCAGGATTCGGCACCGAGTATCACGTCGGAATCAAAGCAGTACTGGGTATCCCGGCAGTGCCATTGATTCCTGTAGGTTTTATAAACTATCATCTACTGAATGGAGCTGAAGACATTTCGCAGGAGATTCTTACGGTAGGGTTAGGAGTAAATTATAATTTTATGCCGGGTCCACTGAGCCCTTACGCTACACTGGATCTTCAATTCAATAACTTTGGCGACACTGAGATCGGCACCCAATCATTCGGCGGATACTCCAGAACCGGAATTGGCATAGGTGCTGGTGTTCAGCTTTCATTTTTACTGGGACTTGATCTGGATGTCAGTGCAAAATATAATATGCTCAATTTGATGGGTCAAGAGGAGGGGGAAGAAACAATAGGTATCATCACCCTGACCGCTATGCTGATGTTCCTTTAATTATTTGAAGGGGCCTCAGGCCCCTTTTTTATTTTGAACTCTTCCCACACCTTCTTACCGAATCTGCTTCCTCTTTTTGTTAATACCTCAAGGTCTGCAAGAATTAAATCAATTATGTTTTGCTGTATTTTCAGACGATGGGCGCCATTATTAGTTGATTAGTTGATTAGTTGATTAGTTGATTGGTTAATTAGTGGTTGATTTAGTGTAACCTTCAATTCTTTAATCCTGCCTTCTAATATACCTGAAGTTCCATTTCCTTCCATAGTTAAAATATTTTACTAATCAACTAATCAACAAATCAACCAATCAACTAATTTACTTTAAGGCAGAAAGTTCGTTCTCCACTGATTTCTTATAATTTTCGTCTCCAAGCGCATGGGTAAACATTTCTTTTGCTTTGGTGGTGTCGCCTTTATTTTTATATGCAAGTCCCATATAATAGTAAGGACCCCCATTACTGATCTTCGATTTATATTTTAATGCATTCTCCGCGGCAGCTATAGCATTATCATTCTGACCTGTTTCAATATACAATTTTGCGAGGGCAAGATATGCAGCATCATAATTATTAAGCTTAGTTGCTTTTTCCAGATGTTCAATTGCTTTTGCTTTATCCCCCTGCTTCATTGCATTATCCCCCGCCCTGGTATAAGCAAGAGCAAGGTTTGTCTGCACGGCTTTTTTGGTTTCTTCACTTTTTGTCAGTTCGAGGATCTTTTCAAAATTAACAATTGCCTTCTCATAATCACCGGTAGCAAAATAAACTCCCCCCAGTCCATTATATCCGGCTTCAAAATCGGGTTTCAGTTGAACTGAAGTCTGATACGATTCCAATGCTCCTTTGAGATCATCAGATTTTTTTTGAGCAACTCCCTTCTGATAATAGATCTTATAATCTTTCTCGATGGCAAGCGCTTTATCAAAAGTTTCGATAGCTGCCTTATAATTTTCAGCTTTCAGAAGCTCATTCCCTTCATTATACAGCTTGGCGGCTTCCGGATTCATATTCTGGGCTATGATCGCTCCGTTGAAAATTACCAGGATAAGGTATAAAATTCCCTTACTAAGTTTTTTCATTAGTATCTTCCTTATTATTGATTAAAAAATTGGTAGTGCGGAAGACGGGACTTGAACCCGTACGCCAATTAAGGCACTACCCCCTCAAGATAGCGTGTATACCAATTTCACCACTTCCGCAAATAAAGTATGGAAAAATATAGTGATGGAGTATGAAAATCAACACACCAATGGTGTCTTTTACCCTTTTTTATCACACCGGCATATCTTTCAAAATCGTGAAATAAGAAAAAGCAGGAACAATAAAATTAATACAATTCTTGCTTTTACATCCGGAATATCGGAAATATGCGTATGTTATTGGAACTGCATCAGACAATTCCTATTGGATTTAATGCAATAACCCGGAAAGATCTGACCAAGCACTTATTTCCAGACCTATCTCTCCCGGTACATAACCCCTTCAACCTCCATACAACCCTTCTTCGAGGGTAATGTTATAATAAGAGTTTAATAGGACATAGTAGGGGTTGTGTAGGGGGTAGAGGCTTTTTTTTGTTAGGTGCCGGGTCAAATCCTTCGTGGTTATTTATGATTTTAGCCCCCTAATCCTAATTATTCTCTCCCTCCGTTCCATTGAGTTCTATGGAGCTTCAAGTATTATATTAATGGTTATATGATCCAGTTAAGAAATTTGGAGGATTTTTCGATTCAAAGGAGGTAGATAAATTTGTTTTAATGGGAAACCTGTCCAATACTAACGATTATCGAACCTTTTTTGTTCAGTTATAATTTATCTGGACAAGACTAGACACCGGTTCCCTTAGTCCGGTCCACGCCTTCTGTTTTTCATTAAAATATCCCTTATTTCCTCCCGGAAACGGGATTCAAATACCAGAAATTTTGCTACCTGTCCCGGAGTTAGTATATCGTACAATGAGTTAACGAATTCTGCCTTCTTTTTGGCTACCTCTTCCTCATTTCTCAGGAAGGCATTAACAAGGGAGCTGATTTCATCTTTATCATTTCCACTTATTTTAGCTTCCATCTGGTCGAGAAGTTCGTCCCCTTTATCAGTAATCTGTCTTATCTCTTCCCTGTTTTTTGAATGTCGCGAGAAAAACTTTAATGTTGTCTCTTCATCCATCTGGAGCTCTTCGATAAGCTTAATTTTATAAAGTTCTTCTATCTTTTTTGGGGGGTGGTCGCCGAATCTTTCAGGCTGACCAAAAACCTGAACAGCAGCAATAACTACTAAAAAGATTAATAATTTTTTCATTTCTAATCCTTTAATATATCCTTATTTATCATTTCATCATAGATCATCTGGGTTTCTTCTTCCGATAAGGTATTCAATATATCAGCATTAGTTACCAGATCTGAAGAAATCATATTTTCCCCTTTACCATCTATTTCTTCGATATACAATTCTTCGATTTGAGATATATCTTCTGTTTCCGCAGGTGTAATATCAATCTGCATATCCTTCACCATTTCCTTCACCTCCTGGTGATCCATTTCTGATATAACCTGGTTCAGATCAGCAGTCTTCCCCGGAAGCAGGAATATCAGGGCAAGAACAATAACTGCAGCAGCGGAAGACAGACTGAAGCTTAATTTGAGCGCTTTGTGTATTCTTGAAGATGCATCAAGCTTTTTACGCAAGGCCGGGATAAGGCTTACAAAATAATCCTGCTGTAAAGGAACATTGGAAGTTTCTTTTATTTCCCGAAGAAGATTTTCGTAATTCATTATCTGATGCCTCAATTCCGGAGAACTATTAATAAATCTCGTAAAGTTTTTTGTCTCATCGGCGTTCATATCGCCGGAGATGTACCTTATAAATTGTTCATTCATATTATTCATTTACCATCCTGATCATTTTTTTAACTGCCTGAAAATAATTTGCTTTAAGACCTCCGACACTCTTTCCCGTTATCTTTGATATCTCTTCATATGACAGATCATCATAATTCCTGAATATAAATACCTCTCTTTGTTTGGGAGGAAGCTTAAGCAGAAATTTTTCTATCATTTCAAGTTTTTCCTTCTTCTCAAGATCAGTGACAATATCACCTCCTTTGATATTACGAACAACTTCATCGTCAGTTGAAAAAAGATTTTTTAGTTTCTTCTTTCTTAAATAATTCAGACTTCTGGTAGAAGTTACCCGGTAGATCCACGTGTATAATCCTGAGCCGAATTTAAACGTCTTCAATTTTCTGTACATCACAAGAAGAACTTCCTGTACAACTTCATCGGCATCCAGATGATCTCCCGTCATTCTTCTCGCGTGCCAGTAAATTTTCTGCTGATACTTATGAACGATCCTGTTGAAGGAGGCTTCATCTCCATCAAGAAATTGCCTTATGAGTTGAAAGTCTTCGTTTCGGTCAGTCATCAGCTGTTAATAATTCTACTAAATTAGACAATCATATCTCCGGTGCGGTTTAATTCAGCTGGTTTAAACTTTTAGGTTTATGGATATGTCAAAAATACGGATCGACAAAATAATTAAAATAAATATTTAAGGAGAAATGTAATGAATTACCGCTCGTTAACAATAATGACACTTATGATATTCCCGTTGTTGTTTTTGAGCAGCAGCTATTCCCAGCACCGGCATCAAGGCAATTGTTCTAAGGATCTCAATCTGACAGACACACAAAAAGTACAGATACAGGAATTGAAACTTATGCACAAAGAAGAAATGATAAAGCTCCGGAGCGAATTGCAACTAAAGATACTGGAACTTCAAAAGCTTGAGCAATCAAATAAATTTACCAGGGAGGACTATCTTTCTGCAATAAAAGATATTTCAGCAGTTAAAAATAAAATTGCGGAACAGAGAGCTAATCACCATCTGGACGTTTACGGTCTGCTTGATGAAAAACAGAAAAAGGAATTCTTATCGAAAGGCGACAAAACCGGAAGAGAAAAATGCTGCCGGAATTTTAAGAAGCGAGATATGTAGATTCTGAAGAAGAAGCTAAACAAAAATCCCGGGTTGGTTAATAATCGATCCGGGATTTTTCGTTTATAATGAGTCCAACCTGCCTTCAGCAAATAGAATTATTTTATCCATCCCTGTTCTTTATACCAGCAGCAGGTTCTCGTTATGCCCTCTTCTATCGAAATATTTTGCCGGTAGCCAAGTTCCTTTACTGCCCTGGAAGTGTCACAGATCCAGGCGTTTCTTGTAATATCCCTGGCTTTTTCAATATTTAATGTTGCTGCCTTACTGCTGAATATCGAGAAGAACTGGGCAATAGCCGCAATTGTGTAAACAATCGAATGCGGAACTTTAATGTGTAATGCTTTTTTGTTAAGAATTTTTGATGTTACCGCACCGACTTCCTCCCAGGTATAAAATTTTTCCGAACTGATATAATATAAATTACCTGCTGAATTTTCATTTACAGCAGCGAGATAAAATCCGTTTACAAGATCGAGAACGTGGATAAGGCTAATAAGTTTTTTATCAAAACCGATAGTTGTAAATAATCCCTTAGAAAAGGTATTGAAGAAAATAAATATTTCGGTGTCTCTTTCACCATATACTGCTGGTGCCCTGCATATCGTTATTGGAAGTTTATCCATGTATGTCCGGGCAAGTTCTTCTTCGGCAAGTTTGCTTCTGCCGTATGTTGTAATCGGATTGGGCAGATCTTCTTCGGTTACCGGGATTTGATTTCTGGATGGACCTCCTGCAGTCTGACTGCTGACCACCACAAATTTCTTTAGAGTGTTTTGTTCCAGGGCTGAATCGAGCAGTACACGGGTTGTATCAACATTACCTTTGAAATACCCTTCAGGTGTTTTGGATTTTACAACTCCCGCTACGTGAAAAATATAATGGACACCCCTGAAAGCCTCAGCTAAGGATTTTTGATCGGTTAGACCGCAGTCAAAAATTTTTACATCTTTCCCTTTAAGCCATTTAAGGTTGCTTGATTTTCTTGTTATACATCTTACTTCGTGGTTTTTTGATAAGAGAAAATCGACAAGATGACTCCCCACAAATCCGTTAGCCCCTGTAACTACTGAGATAGAACTGCTGTTCATACGTGTAAGTTATTTGATTTTAAGAGTATTTAATAATAGATTTTACCGCCAAATTTAAGAAAATATACACCATTTACTCTATTTTTTGTTAATCGATTTCAGGAGGATATTTGGATTTATTTAAGAAATGTTACGATTTTACCAGGGCTGATGAAATAAAAGCGTTAGGTTTGTATCCGTATTTCAGAATAATTGAAGCAAATGAGGGACCTGTTGTTCAGATTGAGGGGAGAAAAATCATAATGGCAGGATCAAATAATTACCTTGGTTTAACCGCACACCCCGCAGTAAAAGAAGCCGCAGAAAAAGCTATTGCAAAATATGGGACAGGCTGTTCCGGTTCACGTTATCTAACTGGTACTCTTGATCTTCATATCGAACTTGAAGAGCGTCTTGCTAAATTCTTTAATAAAGAAGCCGTCCTGTTATTCAGTACAGGATACCAGACTGCTCAGGGAATAATTCCTACACTGGTTCAGAGAGGCGAATATATTGTTTCCGATAAAGATAATCACGCCTGTATTATTGCGGGTAATCTTATGGCTAAAGGAGCCACCGCTGAATTCGTAAGGTATAAGCATAATGATATGGATGATCTTGAAAGGGTGATCTGCAAACTCCCTGAAGATGCTCCAAAATTCATTGTAAGTGACGGTGTTTTCAGTACCGGCGGTGAAATTGTTGACCTTCCGAGGCTTAATAAAATTGCCAAAATGGTTGGCGCAAGAATTTTAATTGATGATGCTCATTCTGTTGGTGTAATCGGAAAAGGCGGAAGAGGAACTGCAAGCGAGTTCAATCTTGAAAATGATATTGATCTCACGATGGGAACATTCAGCAAAACATTTGCATCACTGGGCGGATTCGTTGCGGGAGAAGCAAAGGTTATAAATTATCTTAAACATCATTCCCTGGCGCTGATTTTTAGTGCATCCCCTACCCCGGCTTCTGTTGCTGCAGCTCTTGCAGCTCTTGATATTCTGGAAAAAGAACCTGAAAGAGTTGACAAACTGATCCGTAATGCCTCTAAAATGAGAAATGCCCTTAAGGATGCCGGGTTTAATGTTATTGATGGCAGAACTGCAATTGTTCCGGTAATTGTGGGAAACGATGAGATTGCTTTCCAGATGTGGCGGATGCTGTATGATGCTGGTGTGTTTGTAAATGTGTTTATTTCTCCAGGTGTGCCTCAAGGAAGACAAATGATGAGAACAAGTTATATGGCTTCACACGAAGACCATCATCTTGATCAGATCCTTGATATTTTTACCCGCACCGGTAAGAAATTAGGTCTTATTTAGCTTCACCGGCTAACTCACAATGTAAGGAATCAAAATGAGCTCTATTGATATTTCCACTGTAAAAACAGACAAGGATCTTTCTGCTTTTATAAAATTCCAGTGGAAAATCTATAAGAACGACAGGTTCTGGGTTCCTCCTTTAATAATGGACAGGAAAAAGCTTCTCAGCCGTGAAAAAAATCCATTCTATAAGCATGCAGAGATAGAAATGTATCTTGCCAGAAGAGACGGGAAAATTGTAGGGCGTATTGCTGCAATAAAAAATGACCTGCATAATAAAACCCATAATGATAAAGTCGGATTCTTCGGATTCTTTGAATCCATAAATGATCAAAGTGTCGCCAATGCACTTTTTGATAAAGCTGCTGCATGGATAAAAGCAAAGGGGTTAGATGCAATGAGGGGTCCTGCAAATCCATCAAGCAATGATGAGTACGGTATGCTTCTCGAAGGTTTTGATGATGAACCTAGAATACTAATGACATATAACCCTCCCTACTATCTTAACCTCTGCTCAACTTACGGATTTAAAAAGGCTAAGGATCTCTATGCTTATAAGATTGAACAGGCAAAAGTCCTTGGATCCGATAAAATCAGGAGGGTAGCTGAAATATCCAAAGAGCGGTCGAAAATTAAAATCTCCGAACTTAATCTGAAGGATTTTAATAATGAGCTTCAGAAAGTAAAGTTAGTTTATAATCAGGCGTGGGCTCCAAACTGGGGATTTGTACCTCTTACCGAAGAAGAAATGGATGCGGTTGCAAAAGATATGAAGCCCCTTGTAGATCCGAGTTTAGTCTTATTTGGTCACATTGATGGTAAATTAGCAGGTTTTGCACTGGTGCTTCCTGATTATAATTATATTTTTAAAAAAATGAATGGAAGACTTTTCCCTTTCGGATTCATTCGGCTTTTAACCGAAGGGAAAAAGATCAAATGGGCAAGGATCATTATATTGGGAATAATTCCGGAATTTCAGAAGAAAGGACTTGATGCTGTATTCTATTGGGAAATAGTAAATCGTGCCGGTAAAAGAGGAATAGCTCTTGGTGAAGCAAGCTGGGTGCTCGAAGATAATGATATGATGAACAGGGGTGCAGAAGTTATGGGGGGAACAATTTATAAGAAATACAGGATCTATGAAAAACCGATCTGATCTTAACAGACAGATTGACATCATTTTAAAGAATAAAACTTCAGGTTCAACAGATATTTTGTTGCATCTCAACTCTCTTCTCCTAAAATATCACAATGACCCGGAATCATTTAAAGTAATCCTTAATGACGCAAAGAAGGGCTTATCTTACTTCAGGATTATCCAGAATTATATTTCCGGATTAGAAAAGGTTGTTAAAAAGAATAACCCTGAATTCACTTTACAATTCTTAAATAAATGGCAGAACACTTCTTTATCTGCAAAAGATATTTACCAACGGGCTAAACCATTCCTGAAAAACATTTCCGTTGTTTTAACTTTATCCTTCAGCAGGACAGTTGCGGAATTTCTAAAGTGCTGGAAAAATGATCTGCAGGAATTAAAAGTTTTTATTTGTGAATCCCGGCCTAAATATGAAGGGAGATTATTAGCTTCCGAATTGCTGAAATCTGATATTAAAGTAGAAATGATTACAGATTCCTCGGCAGGAATTTTTATTAAACAATGCGGTGCAGTGCTGATTGGAGCAGATTCAATATTAAAGAACGGCAATATAGTCAACAAAACGGGCTCATTAAGTGCAGCCCTGCTCTGTAAAGAAAACGGGAAGCCTTTTTTTGTGGCTGCAGGTAAGGAGAAATTTTCAGACTCCTATCTCTTTAAACAAAAAGAACAGATCCCTACAGAGGTTTGGAAGAAAAAACATAAGAACCTTAAAATTAGAAATTATTATTTTGAAGAAGTAGATAAAAAATACGTGACCAGAATATTCAGTTAATTCCCGGAACTCATATGACAAAGAATGCCCCCCTCTTTATATTAACCTTAATATTATTTAATGCCAGCATTTACCCTCAGAAACTCTCTCCGGAAAAGGACAGTATTTATAAAGATATTGCCCGGAAAATTACACGCTCAGCCCTTGAAGAGGAGAAAAGTTATAACTGGCTTAGAGAACTTTGCAATATTGGGCCAAGGTTGAGCGGCTCTGAAAAATCACTGAAGGCGATATATTGGGCGGAGAATAAAATGAAGCAGGCAGGCTTTGATACTATCTGGCTGCAGCCTGTGATGGTGCCTCATTGGGAAAGGGGAAATATAGAATCCGCTCAGATAACAAGTTCGGGCAAAGAATTAAAAATAGCTTCACTCGGTGGTAGTGTAGGTACCCCGGCCGAAGGAATAACTGCTGAAATATTAGAGGTAAAGAATTTCAGTGAACTGGATTCACTGAAGGCAATTGCTAAAGGCAAGATTATATTTTTCAGCAGAGAATTAGATCACGGTTTGCTGAATACCTTTGCCGGATACGGCAGTGCAGTGGACCAAAGATTTGCTGGACCCATCAATGCCGCAAAGGTTGGTGCAGTCGGAGTAATCATCAGATCAGTTACCACGAAACACGATAATGTTCCACATACCGGGGTAACAAGTTATGTCGATACGCTCCCCCGTATACCGGCAGCTGCACTGGGAAATCTTGATGCTGATTATCTAAGTAAAGAATTAAAGAATAATCCTAAATTGAAATTGACATTAAAATTAGACTGCCGCACTTTACCAGAAGCACAGTCGTATAATGTAATCGGAGAAATTAAGGGAACTGAAAACCCGGAGCGGATTATTTTAACCGGAGGACACTTTGACAGCTGGGATGAGGGATGCGGTGCTCACGATGATGGTGCAGGATGTCTGCAGACTATAGAAAGTATTGAATTATTCAAACGACTTAACATAAAACCTAAAAACACTTTAAGATGTGTTCTTTTCATAAATGAGGAGAACGGTACACGCGGAGGCATTGAATACGCAAGAATTACAGATTCTACTGAACAAATTCACCTTGCTGCGATAGAATCAGACCGGGGAGTATATACTCCCAGAGGATTTTCATTTGACGCAGATTCTGAAATAGTAGAAAAAGTGCAGAATTGGATACCTGTCCTTGCACTCTCAGGAATTGACTACATCCGGAAAGGGGGAAGCGGAGTGGATATATCAAGAATTAAAAATGCAGGGGCTCTCATTGCTTATGTGCCCGATGATCAGCGTTATATGGATGTTCATCATTCCGCAAATGATACTTTTGAAGCTGTTCATCCCCGTGAAATGGAATTAGGTGCAGCCGCAATGGCAATTCTGGTTTATCTTATAGATAATGAGGGATTGTAAAATAGCTGAAGAGTTAATTCTTATTAATTACTGCATCGGCAGCCATCCTGCCGCTTTTTACCGCACTCTCAATAGTTGAAGGCAATCCCGTAGCCGCCCAATCACCTGCTATAAATAAATTACTATAAGCGGTCCCTGTGTGTGGTCGTTTATCTAAAATGCCTGGTGATGGGATAAAGGTAGCCCGTTTTTCCTTAATCATCCTGTAACGGATTATATCTTCATCTTTGATACCGGTGAACTTAGTCAGTTCACAAAATACCATTTCAAACAGTGCTTCCTTTGACTCACCCATTAAATCATTTGCATTGCTTATCACAATTGTAATATAAGAATGATGATTAAATATCCAATGCACAGGTGAATCTATAAGACCGTAGAAATCTTCTTTAAAGGGATTTTCCTTCAGCCATATATGGAAGGAGAGTATAGACGAATATTCGTATTCACCCGGAATATTTATTTGGGGGAATATCTTTCGGAAGGAATAATCAGGAACTGCAGAAATGATGTAATCAAAATCTCTTATTCTCCTGGAGGGGGTAATGATCTCTGTAATTCTTGCATCATTATAACCGGAACCTGTAACCGTTTCTCCGTTAACTATATTTCCCTTATGCTCCTGTATATATAAAACAGCATTGTTACAGTAAGCTTCAGTCAAACCTTTAGCAGGAAGGATAATTACAGCTGCTTTATTTCCCCTGAAAAAAATTTCTTTAAGTATCCTGAAAAATATGGAGGCAGACGCTTTATCGGCAGAGGTGTTCAAAGCACCTATGGCCAATATGTCCCAGAAGGCTTTTCTGATATTATGATCCTGATTTTCTAATGTAAGCCAATCAGTGACGGTTAGGCGCCCGAGATCTTTTTCAGAGATAAAAGGGATTTTAAGAAATAGTCTTAAAAGATTCAGGCGCTCACTCAGAGTTAGTGCTTTATAGTTCAGTAAAGCAGCAGCAAGATTGAACGGATAAAATAATTTTTCTGCATCGAGGGAAACTATGTTAAAATCATTCTTTAAGAAATTTATCTTTAGATTTTCCTGAATTGAAAAATGTTGTCCCGCGCCGATCAAATTTAGAAAGGATATAGTCTCATTATAGCACCCCATCATTATATGCTGCCCGTTATCTATAATATCGGATGTTTCTTCATCTTTAAAGGAATATGCTCTGCCTCCGGATTTGGGAGAGGCTTCAATTACTTCAACGATGAAACCTGCAGAAGAAAGGAAGGCAGCAGCAGATAAACCGGCAAATCCGCCCCCGATAACAAGGCATTTTTTCATTAGTATACCAGGCTGTACTTAGCCCATACTCCTAATGATATGCCCGCTTTTTCTATTGTGGATACCCTGATGTGTTTATGGTAGACATCATACTCAGCTTTTTCAATCTTATCCAGCATTTTTGAATAAATATGCTGCATCGCCCTGGCAGCAAACATCGAAGATTTATCATCAAGACTAAGTGCCGCACTTGCGCTGTTAAAATATTCTCTTGCCCGCTCTACCTCAAATTGCATTAGATTCTTAAAAGCAGGGCTGTACTCCGAACTAAATATTGCATCCTGGGAATAATTAAATCTGTTTATATCCTCAGATGGAAGATATATTCTCCCTCTTTGTGCATCTTTCTTAATATCCCTTAAAATATTTGTAAGCTGCAATGCAATGCCGAGATTTATGGCGAAGTCTCTCGCTGACTTATGTTTATATCCGAAAATTTCGATGCACATTAATCCCACAGATGAGGCTACACAGTAACAATATTTAGAAAGATCTTCAAATGTGATAAACTGTTTCCTGTTAAGATCCATCTCCATTCCTTTAAGCAGATCAAAGAAGGGATCAAGCGGAATATTAAATTGTGCGATTGTTTTTCCAAGCTTATTAAGAAGACTATACTCGGAATGTCCTTTGATAGCTTTCTCCAGTTCTATTCTCCATCGGCGCAGCTTTTCATATTTGACTGCATCAGGTTCATTACCTTCATCAACAATATCATCTGTCTCCCTGCAGAAAGCATAGACAGTATTCATTGCATCCCTTTTGGGAGAAGGAAGCAGGCTGAAAGCATAATAAAAACTGCTTTTGCTTTTCCTGGCTATTTCTTGTGCGATATCATTCATAGTATTGACCTGGCTAACAGCCGGATAAAATCTAACTTATATAAAGCAGGACGATTCTGCAACACATTATAATCAATTTTTCTTATTTTATTCAAGACCTCCTCCCCTCCGGCAACTGTCCATTTTATTTCTAATTTCAGCTTTCCCTTAAGAAACGGGAAGAGGTTTTTCCCCTGTTCGAAGAGCTTCCAGGTTCTGTCAACATTAAACCTTACCAGATCTTTGAAATTATCAGTAAATATTTTACTCTCAAATGAGCTTTCATCAACACCGAAATAGGAAAGTTCTTCCTGCGGAAGATATATTCTCCCTTTGTTATAATCTGCAGAAAGATCCTGCAGAAAATTGGTTATCTGCAGAGCCGTACAGATTTTATCAGAGTACAGATCAGCAGCATCATTCTTGATATTAAACAGCTGGAGCATTAAACGCCCAACAGGATTAGCCGAGTTTCTGCAGTAATCTGTCAGTTCGTCATAACTAAAATATCTTTTCTTAACTATATCCTGCCTGAACGCTTTAAGCAGATTAAAGAAATACCCGGGACTAAGATATCTTGTTGTTATAGTATGATATAAAGCTTCTTCGAAAGGTGTTCTGAATATTTGCTGCAGTAAACAGTTAAAACTCAGCTCGAACTCATCGAGTTTATCAAGCCGCTCCTGCATACTTATAGATCCTTCATCTGCAATATCATCGGCAGTGCGGGCAAACCAATATATAACGGCAACATCTTTTTGAAGCGCTCCGGGGATCAGAAATGATATAACCGGAAAGTTTTCATAATGATCCCTGGCAAAATTAATAACAGGACGATAAATATCTTCATTAAAACCGGTGGTCATATCTCAAAATCATCGAAATTTGAGGAGATAATCATTTTTATAATACGGGTTAATTAGTTAACTTTAATATTGTGTTTTTCAGAAAAATCAAAGAATGTTTTTAACCAGAATAAATATATCAATTCAAATCCATTTTCACTCTTTTCTTATTAGTGAATTCTTTCACTAGTACTCCCTATTCCCCTGCTTTATTTTAAATAATTATTGAAACAATATGAGTAATTTAAAAGAAATTAATAGAAGACGCACTTTCGCAATTATATCGCATCCTGATGCCGGGAAAACTACTTTAACAGAGAAGCTCCTCCTGTATGGCGGTGCAGTTCAGCTGGCGGGATCGGTTACGGCAAGAAAGAACCAGCGGTCATCTACTTCCGACTGGATGGAACTGGAACGGAAAAGAGGTATTTCCATAAGCTCAACAGTCCTGCAGTTCGACTATAACAATTATAAAATAAATCTCCTTGATACACCGGGACACGAAGATTTTTCAGAAGACACATACCGCGTACTCACTGCTGTCGATGCCGCGGTAATGGTAATCGATGCCGCCAAGGGAATAGAAGCACAGACGAGAAAACTATTTGAAGTTTGCCGCAGAAGGTCAATTCCTATATTTACTTTTATTAATAAAATGGACCGCCCTTCAAGAGATCCGCTTGAACTCCTTGATGAAATAGAAAAAGTATTAAACATATCTGTTTTCCCGATGAACTATCCGTTAGGGTCCGGAATCTATTTCAGGGGATTATATGACAGGATGATAAAGGAAATACATCTTTTTGAAAAGACTTCCGGTGGGCTGTTCAAAGCTCCGGTGGCGATAATGGATATAAATGAGCCCGTCGTTAAGGACCGTCTTCGTTCTGAAGATTTTGACAAGCTTGTTGAAGAGCTTGAAATTATAGAAACTGCAGGTGCATCATTCAGTATTGATAAAATTCACAGCGGGGATCTTTCACCGGTCTTCTTCGGCAGCGCTATGAACAATTTCGGTGTACAGTTACTGCTGGATGGCTTTCTTGAGTATGCTTTGCCGCCCGTTCCGAGACAAAGCAATGGAGAAATTGTAAATCCCGATAACAATAACTTCTCTGGTTTCATCTTTAAGATCCAGGCTAATATGGATCCGAAACATCGGGACAGGATAGCATTTCTCCGGGTCTGCTCTGGAAAATTTGAAAGAGATATGCAGGCATTCCATTCTGCCAGCGGTAAGAAGATCAGGCTTTCAAATTCACAGAAGATGTTTGGTCAGGAAAGGGAAACTGTTGATGTTGCATATCCGGGTGATATTATCGGATTTATCGGTAACTCCAACTTCGGAATAGGTGATACAATCAGTGAAGACGCTTCTGTTGTATATAATGAAATACCCAGATTTGCACCCGAGCACTTTGTCTTTCTTCATAACCCCAATCCTTCAAATTATAAAAAGTTCAGGGATGGACTCGATCAGCTTCTGCAGGAAGGGGTAATACAAGCATATTATTTAAAGAATGCAGGACAGAAAGTACCTCTCCTTGGAGCCGTAGGACCGCTTCAGTTTGAAGTAGTACAGTACCGCCTTCAGGATGAGTACGGTGCTGAATCCAGGATGGAAGTTACAAACTGGAAAGTTATGAGATGGCTTGCAGGGGATTATGATGCCGCTAAAATAATACTACCTGCCGGTGCAGCCATTGCTGAAGATTCACAGGAGAGAAATATCATGCTTTTCACAAGTGAATGGTCTCTAAATTATTTTATAGAAAAATACCCCAGGATCGAACTCAGGGATATACCCCCTTCAGAAGACGATACTCAGCTGAAAAAGACAGGTTAAAACTTTTCTTTACACCTCTGCCGTTTGACATTCTGACATAGTATTATAAAGTTTTAATACTGATATTTTCCATTTTATAAAAATCGTCAGAATGAGATTCCTAAATAACCCTGTTATAGTCATCTGAGGTTTTTGAAATGGACTTCATCATTAAACCTTTCTTTTCTTACCGTTCATTCAAAGGATACAAAAATGAAAAATCTCTTTAGGGTTATTACATTAATTTACAAGTCGTTCTTATTTTTAATATTATTTTCAAACACCTACTCACAAACTTCGATAGATACAGTATGGACAAAAACATTTCCTGGTATCTATAGTGATGTGGCAAGACAGGTTAAACAGACCTCAGACGGCGGCTTTATTATAACCGGGGAAAGTGAATCGTTCGGTCCGGGTATCTGGGCTGCATATGTTATCAAAACTGATTCCCTTGGTGAAACTGAATGGAATAAAACATATGGGGGCGCTGCCTTTGACTTCCCGTATGGGATAGTCCAGACCTCAGATGAAGGTTATGTCATTGCAACTTATACAACAAGCTACGGACCTCCGGGAACCAATTTAAGAATAATCAGACTTGATGCAGAAGGAGATACTCTGTGGACATCAGTTCTGCCAAATACTAACCAGCACCTTGTAAATTCGGCAGGGTGTATTCTTCAGACGGAAGATAACGGATATATAATTGCGGCCTACGGATGGAAACCCCCGAAAGCAAACCAGGTAGTCGTAATAAAAACTGATTCACTGGGAATTCCCGAGTGGACAAAGGATTTCGGCGGGTCAGTAGATGACTTTGGAGGTACCATTCAGAAAACTTCAGACGGTAATTACATTGTTTCGGGTTATACCTACAGTTACGGGAGCGGTGCCTGCGACGGCTATATAATAAAGATCAATAGTACCGGAGATAGTTTATGGACAAAAGTTTACGGCGCTTCCAGTTTTGACTCTTTCCGTTTTATACAGATAACCTCCGATGGAGGTTATATTGCTGCGGGAACCACTCAGTCTTACGGCAGCGGAGAACAAGCCTGGGTAGTAAAGACTGATTCTGCCGGTAACGAGCAATGGTCAAAAGCCATAGGCGGCAGTGAAAATGAAGCATTTGAAGGGGCAGCAGAAACTGTTAATGGTGAATATTTCCTATCCGGGAGCACGAATAGTTTCGGCAGCGGAGGGCACGATGCATTCTTCGTCCGGCTAGATAGAGAAGGAAACATTACTTCAGCAAAAAGCAATTGGTTCAGCAGGAGAAGACTTTGGTGCAACAATTGAGCAAACCTCCGATAATGGATTTGTTGCCTGCGGGACATATGAAGGTAATTACCTGGATATCTGGCTGCTCAGATTTACATCCGATTCTGTTCTCACGGGATTGACTGATGAACAGGTTATTACAACCCCTTCAGAATTTACTTTATTTCAGAACTATCCTAACCCGTTTAATCCGGAAACCAATATAAAATTTAACATTCCGGAAGAAAGTTATGTAGAATTAAATATTTATAATAGTTTAGGTGAAGAGGTTTATTCTATTATAAAACAAGAACTTGCGGCAGGTACATATACTTTTACTTATAGCCCCCGGAATATGAATAGCGGAGTATACTTCTGCAGACTTAAAGCCGGAATTTATACTCAAATAATGAAGATGGTCTATATCAAGTAATCATAATTATGCGGATGTACTCCCTTTTTTTGTGCATAATATCATACAAAGAGATAATGATTTTCCGTTTATAAGTGATATAAAGATGGAGTAATATATGACAACAATGGATATATTCAGTTTAGTGCTGATGGGTCTTGCATCGGCTTTATGCATTGCTCTTATATTTTTTATTATCAAGTTGTCACGTACGTTTCAGAACGTAGATACAGGTCTTAAAGAGATAACCAGTCAGTTTAGACCAGTCGCTGTTGCGCTTACAGATTTATCAGAAAAGCTGAGCGATATAGCCGATGAGATAGAGGAACCTTTAAATGCCTCTGTAAATATTTTTCTAATGCTTAAGCAAAGGATTGATCTTGTCCTTCAGGTTGAAGAAAAGATCCGGGATACCGTAATAACCGAAGTAAGTGCAGTATTTAACGGAATAAAAAGTTTTGCCGATGTTTATCAAGGCAACGGTCATCTTCCAAAAATACGTTCGATATTTAAGTCCTGAAAGTCTCTTTTAACCATCTGGTTACTGCCCATGGCGGAACGATCATTGATCGTTCCTTACAATATTTTATTCACTTATGTAAGGAACGGTTAGCAACCGTTCCGCATGGGCACAAATCCCAGACATTTGTTGTCTTTCCCAGGGCACAAATCCCAGACATTTGTTGTCTTTCCTCAAGGGCACCACATCCCTGACGTTTTGTTGTCTTTCCTCAAGGGCACCACATCCCTGACGTTTTGTTGTCTTTCCGCGAGGGTACCAGATTCCTGATGTATTGTTTTCTTCAGAAGAGTTTGAGCGGCTCCTGCCGCTTTTTATTTTAATTATATTATGTCGATTAGATGATAATACAGTCATTCACTATGAAAATGAAAAAGACTTTTCAAAAGGATAGAGAAACAGTTAAAGAACATTTTTAATTAATTAGTATCAGACTGTCAGAGCCTAACTTATTCTGCCGTCTTCAATGTTTAAGATCCTGTCGGCATACTCAGAAATTCTCAGATCGTGGCTGACAACAATTACACATTTATTTTCTTCCCGGGCATATTGTCTCAAAAGATTTATTACTTCATAACCTTGTGAGGATTCCAGGCTTGCAGTTGGCTCATCAGCAAGGATAAGCTCAGCATTATTTGCTGCCGCTCTTGCAATTGCGGCTCTCTGCTTTTCTCCCTGACTTAAATTTCGTGGTAAATTATTACCGGCATAGTCAATCGAAAACTTTTTTAATAGCTCTTCAGGCTTCGGATGTTTATGCCCCCCAGAGAATTTCTGAACAAGATGAATATTCTCGATAATTGTGAGCGACTCGATCAGTAAAAAAGTTTGGAATATAAAACCTATCCTATCTGCTCTTATATGCTGAAGTTCTTTTATGGAATATAGATTTATATCTTTACCGAAAAGATAAACTTCCCCCCTGGTTGGTTTTAATAAACCTGCAGCTAAAGTTATGATAGTAGTTTTACCGCTTCCGCTGGGACCGAGAAGAAGGAGCAGTTCGCCCCTGGTGGCACTCAGACTAATATTAAGAACCCCTCTCGTCTGGTGATTGTTATCGTGATAAAGCTTTGTAACATTTTCCAGCCTGACTAATTCACCAGCATTCATCTGAACACCTCCAGCGGATAAATATTCCGTAAACGGTTCATAGAAATAAACGAACTTAAGATGCCCATAAAAAGCCCAGCAATCACGACGTAAACAGAACTAAGAACATCATTCTTCACGGTTATTTCAGGGGAAATGGTCTCAATAAGTCCTGCTAACGGAAAGTAAATTAATATCCCTGCTGCAGCCGAAAGAGCTATTATTATTATTGACTGAAAGAATACCAGCCCGGGAAGAAAATGTTTAGGACACCCTAAAATCTTCATTACTGCAAAATCTTTTTCCTTTTCAAGAATATTAATTGAGAGAATAAGACTAAGTATCGTGGTAAGCACAATTGCGCTAATGGCAGCAATAGAATAAAGCATTGGAAGTATCCCCGACCTCATTTCTTTAATATTATTCTTCAAAAATTCCGCCTGGGTATAAAAGCTGCAATCAGGAAGCAGATCTGACAACTCTTCTTTTGCCTTTCCAATTGGAACGCCCTCATTAAGCTTTAATAAAAAACAGGTGTATACCCCCTGGTATCCCAGAATTGAATGAACCTTCTCAACTGCTGCAAACCCATACTGTATAACGAATGCGTTGGTCCCCGTGCTCAAACCGGTCACCCGAAGTTCATCATTCATAATCTTTATTTTGCCGCCCACTGTAATATTATGTTTTAAGGCAAATGCTTTGTCAAGAACAATCTCATTGGAATTTTTTATTCCCCTTCCTTCATAAATATGAGGAGGTCCCCCTAACGGAGATGTCAGATCATACCCGCATAAAAAAAGCGTCGCCGTTGCATTCCCTTCTTTTACTGTTGAAAGCACAAGCAATACTGGAGAAACACTCCTAACATTTTCATTTTCCGATAGGACCATCTGCTGCACCGAATTCAGGATCGAGGTGCCTCTCAATATATTTTCAGCACTTTTCTGTATCACCCACAAATCAGCATTGTTCTTTCTTATATATTCAACGGAACCATCCGCGGCACCATTATATATACCGAGCAGGAAAAGCATCAGTATAATACAAAGGGCTATCCCCGATATTGTCATTAACAGCCTTACAGGCTGAGCTAAAAGCATTTTAAATGAGTAGGTGTTCATATTATGCAAACATTGGCACTTCGGTTTTCAGCTTACCGCAGATCCGGACAAATATTTCTTCCAGGCTCCTGCCGGTAATTGTCAACCCGTGATTTTTTAATCCTACTGCTGCGCAAGCCGGATTCTCCGTCTGCCTTAATAAATTCACGACCTCTTCAGCAAGTTCAATCGTACCACATGGGTGGTTCTGATGGGTACACAAAACACCATCCATCCAGGCGTGTAGATGAATTATAGCACCGGTTTCAGGAAATGAGTTGTATATTAATGTATGTTCAATCGCATCGACCGATACTCTTGCTTTAGGATCAGCACCTTCAGGCTGACTGATTTCTGCCGTTCCTGTTTCAAAATTAAAATTTTTAACCAGCAGGACATCCTTACCGACTTTTGCAAGCGAGGATTTGTTCACTCCCCTGCCGGTCATCCAGAATACGGGCGGCTGGAATTCCGGAATATCTTCTTTGGCGGAAAGATTGCCGTAACTTGCCCCGGTTATTCCAAATACCCTGTAAAGATGAAGCATATCTTCTTCACTGAGCAGTTCTCTTATGGGAAAGGGTGTGGGCAGGACACCCATCTCATCCATAATTCTGCCAAACCTGAATATTTCCTTTACTACATCCGAAGGCTGAGAAAACCTCCCGGGCAGGTCATATGTAAAATGGTTGTCTGTAGCGTAATGCGCACCGGCAATCGGTATCATCAATTCATAGACCTTCTCGGAATTGAATTTGATCTGATAGAAACCTGCTTCAGGGGTAGTAAAATATGTCTCTCCTGTCGGCTTTACACAGATCACCAGGTTAGCAAAAGTCCTGACGAGAGTGGTATAGCAGTCAGACTGCATACTACCATTAAGTCCTTCACCCGAAATTACGGTTATCAGAAAGACCTTCTTTGATCTCCTTTTGAAAACCTGAGGTTCTGAAATACTCGTGAGGTTAAGGATAAAATTAACATCATATAGATCTTCAGAGATTAAGTGCCCGTGGTCGAGACAACTTGCGACAATCTTTGCAGCAGCCCTGTCTCTCACAGGGTTACTGTCATTTCTAATTACTGCAAATTTCATTGTGATCCTCCTTTATAAATATTTCTTCATCTTCATCCCGCTGAAGTAAATCTATAAAAGATTCTCTCCTGCGGATAAGCCTGCATTTACTGCTTTCAATTGAAACCATAGCTGATTTATAAAATCCGAAATTAGACTCCCATTGGCTGAAGTAAGCACCGCAGTCCATCATTGCGAGAATTTCCCCTTCTGCAATTTCAGGCATCAGTTTGTTTTTGTATACAACATCCTCAGCAAAACAACAGGGTCCTGAGATTGTTACTTTTTCAATCCTTTTTCTCAAACTTCCTGTGCAGGGAAACATTTCGTGGTACTCATAATAGGCAGGCATTGTAACCGTGCCTATTCCCCCGTCAGTAATCAGCCATTTACCGGCGCCTTTTCTTTCTTTAACTCTATGAACCTTCAACAGAAGTATCTGGCTGTCGCTTGTAAGATACCTGCCTGGTTCAATTATGAGTTCAGGAAGATCAGTATCCCTGAACAAAGCTGTAACGGAACTTATGATCGACTTAATAAAATCTTCTGCCGTAGCCCGGGAAGCAGCACCCGTGGGAAATTTTCCTAATCCCTGGTACAACAATAATTCTGTGGTTGTTAATCCTCTTGTCAGCTGTGCTGCAAACCCGCCCCCGGTATCCAATACTTCGATCCCGAATCCTTTATCAGCCAGCTGCTTTACCAAAGGTTCTAACAGTTTAATAGCATTGCTGTAATCGTCCGGTATACGGATACCGGTTCCGATATGAAAATGCAGCCCTTTAAAATTGATGTACTTTGAATCTTTTATAACATCAATTGCCTTTAAAGGCTCACCTGTTTTAAGATCTAGTCCGAAAGCAGATCCTTTTCTGCTGCCCGTGGCTGAACCGCTGTTCATACCATACGGGACATAATCGGGATTGATCCTTAATAATACATCGACAGCTTTTTGTCTTTTATTTGTAATCCTGATTAAATCGTTCAGTTCGCTGATGGAATCGATTACTATGAGCTTTGCATTAAGAGATTTATTCAGGAAACTTATAGTCTTGCAGGGTCCATTAACGATAATTTCATCATCACCGAATCCTAAATGTCTTGCCAGCTCAAGTTCAAATTCTGTCATTACCTCTGCTTTTAATCCCTGGTTCTTCAGGATCTTAACAACAGCAGGTACAGAATTGCATTTGAAAGGATAATGAATTGAAGTCCTTCCTGGATATTGGCTGTCCAGGATCCTGAGTAAATTCTTTGCTTTTTCAGCAAGCAAAGAGACTCATTTAAAACAAATAAGGGTGTACCAAATTCCTCTGCCAGTAAGGACAGACTCTTCCCTTCAATAACAGATCACCTTTTTCGTCAACATCGATATTCCAGTTTTCGGGTTTATTTTAATTTTCTTATTTTCTCTGAGGGCAAATTAGATTAGGAATGAAGGGTACTTGTCATAGAATTGTCAAAAGAAAGTAAAAATCATATATCCTTCTTCAGGATAACAAATTCCTTATCGGGCTCCAGCCCCAGTCGTTCAGCAGAACGGACTGACGGAAGATTATTATACGACATCCAGGTTGTCCCGAGCGTATCAAACCTTTTCAACAACTCAATACTGCCTGACAGCAATACCTGGATAACCCTGCCGTTCCGGTATGCCTGTTTAATCCCGATTGCAAAGATCACTGCGGTCTTAATTTTCTTTTTATTCAACAGGAACCGTAAATATTTAACCGGGTTTATTCTTCCGTTAACCTTTTTCAGAATCGGGTTTATGTCATATGAAAACTGGATTACACCTGCTGGCTTACCTTTGTATTCCACAAAGATCAGCATATCAGGATCAGTCACCATATCAAGATATTTAGCAGAAAAAAGATATTCATCTTTGGTAACGGGAAGGAAAAACTGATTTTCTGCAAAAGCATCATTGTATATCTCCCGTAGCGATTCAAGTTCCTCTTCTCTTTTTTTCTTATCAAAGAAACGGAGACTAAAGCCTTCAGGGATATTTAATTTTTGATTGCCGTACCTGGTTTGCAGGTACTCATTGATATTTTCTTTGCTGCGTGTATGTATCCTCTTAAATTCAGAAAATCCGCAATGCTTCAACAGTTCGAAGTAATATGACGGATTATATGTCTGGAAAAATGAGGGAGCAGTGTTGAATGCAGAAACCTGTAAACCCATTTCAGAATAATGGTTTGGATTAAATGGTCCTATCAGAATCTTAACACCTTTGGACCTGCAATATTCTGTTACGGCATTAAAGAGTGAGCCTGCTGCATCTTTATCGTTTATGCATTCAAAGAAACCAAATAATGCAGTGCGTTTTCCGAATTCCCTATCATACCCTTTATTGATTATAACGGCTGCACGTGCAGAGATAACTCCATCGTTATAACAATTGATAAGCTCAAGACCGGCATTACTGAAATAGGGGTTTCTTTTCTTATCGAGGATCCGTTTGGTTTCTGAGATCAACGGGGGTACCCAGTTCGCATCTCCTGCATATAGGATATACGGGAGCCTGAAGAAATCTCTTAGTTCCCTCCGTCCGGAAACAATCAGGCTTCTATACGACATTTTTCTTCCCTTTTTACAATTTCTTCAACAACGTACTTATTGTAAATAAATGCACGGTCACGCCTGTGGAGTTCCTCAGATAGAAGCCTATTGGATCTTATTTTTTTATTAAAGTCTGCGGGAGATTCACGGAGAACCAGCAGGTTACGGTAAGTAATTATACCTTTATCTGCCGAAACCCTGAATGTCTGATTCAGAAGTTCACTGAAATCTGATCGGGACATCCACTCAAAAATGTTGGTAAAGTTGAATTTATTAATTGAATCATCTTCCCTGCCGGCGAAGAAACTTTCACAGGTTGCATTAACAATTTTTATCCTTTTCAGCCTGCTCCTGATAATTTCATAGTTTTCCCTTCTCATATAAGAAGGAAGATTATTGAGATCATAGTAGTTCCCGAGAAGAATGTAGGATAGGAAATAATTACTTCTTAAGGGTATTCTGGTTAGTGCTATCCGGGTTTTTAATGCAAAGTGCTCACCAAACGAAAATGTATCAGGAACATATTTGAAGAAGTTTTTATCAAACAGGTATGACATAGTGCGCCTGCTTAAGAGGACCCTTGTAAAGAATTTCCAGCGCAGGTTGTTCCATTTCTTAAAGTATAAGCTTTCGAGTGCTTCCTGTCCAAACGTATCAAAGAACTTTCTGATGGTTCTTTTGCCGATAATTAAATTTAACCCTCTGCGGAGCAGCCGCATATAGCTTTCATACCTGCCGCAGTGGATGAGTCCTTTTTTAATCAGGGGTCCATTGCTGTCCCAGAACGCAAGCGCTTCACTTGTAAGCTCAGGTCTCAACCTTTTATAAATGCTCTTACGGCTGAAACAATGGGTTACTCCCATAAAGGCAAGAAAATCATTATAATCAAGGATTTTAATAGCAGCCATTTTAAGTTCAAGCAGGTAGTTCTGATGGGAATTTATATCAAGTGCAATAACCTCTTTAGGATTATCAAGCAGGAATGTAAGAACATTACACCCGCCGGAGGTAATCGAAAATACAACATCATCGTGTGTAATCTTAAATGCAGCGCGGTCAATTGAAGGGTCTTCCCAGCACTGTGCATAAAGAACTCCTTTGAAAACTTTTGATCCTGAATGCACGCTTTTTTCCCTGTTCCTGAATGCGCCGATCTTTGTATGAACCACTGCCCAATAAATTACACCGGGGAACCCGATAATTATTGCTGTAACAAATGAGCCTGATACTGCAGCGGCAATGAATCCCGGTATAAATAAGACATAAAGCGAATTGTTCCTGAACCCGTCATAATTTATGAAGAAATCTTTCCCTGAAGTAATAAATGATTTAATACTCTTTGGAGAAGGTATCAGCTTCGGTACATCACTAAGATATTTTTTATAGGAATCCGTAAAATTCTTAGACAGGTATTTCTGCTCATAGTTAATAAGTCTGTGATAGTGCAGATAAAATAAAACCGGCATCAGGATCCCGGTAAGTGGAAGACAGAGTGAGCATCCTGTTATAGCTGCAATGTCGGATAAATAGATAGGATTACGCGAAAGTAAATAAGGGCCCCGGCTGATGAACAGGTCGTCGACAATTTTAAATGACATAACCCTGTCTGAACTTAGCAGGCTGCCGGCCCACATTCTCAAAAGGCTTAGGGGGATCATAAATAGTGCGAGAAACATAAAATAAGTTTTAAGCGTTTGTTCCGGCGAGGAACCTGGTGAAGAAAACAGCAACTGTATAATTGCCTGCTGATCCGGCAAATACTTGAATGAAAGAAAACAGGTCAGCAGCACTATCCCGAGTGAGACAAAAATTCTATACTCGAATTCCAGCTTTAAGACCTTACTTCCAAGAGTTTTCATATTTTTCTCCTTAACTGATAAATATTTTTAATGCTGAAGGAATCACTTCTATCCTGCAGGGAAGCTGTGGTAGTATTTCCCCGTCTGCCTCCAGGATAACATTCGCCGCAGAAGACAAGGAGAGGTTTTTTACACTGAAATAACCAAAGTGTCCTGACGAAATGTGACTGCCCGAATATATTTTTCTGAAAGAATTTAACCTGCCGGGTATACCTTGTGCATACATTAAGAGGAGATCAAGTGAATTATCAAAGGGGTCTGCTTTAGGGGCAAGGTTCATCGAGCCGCCGGTGTATGCACCGTTTGCAACAACTACCCCGAGAAACTCACTCTCTATTTTTCTTCCTTCGAATGAAATACGCATCGGCTCATTTTGATAGGAAAGAACTTCAGCCAGAGTTTTAATGCTGTATGCTAAAGAACCTCCCAGTCTTTTTTCTTTTCCGTTCACATTCTTAACTACAGAACCGCCTATTCCCGCCTGGAGCTCATTTACAAAAATTAATTCATTAGTTAATCCATTATTCCCGAATTTCACAAGCCCGAGATCAGATCGCCTGGTATTTCCTTTTTTAATTACCCCTATTTGCTGCAGCATATTCCTGGGAAGGCCAAGGCTTTTTGCAAATCCCTGGCCCGTCCCGCTGCTGATGATTCCCATCCTGCAGTTATTATTAATAATTTTCCCGTTCAGGAATAAACCGTTAACTGATTCCTGAATTGTCCCATCCCCGCCGGCAATAATAAAATTGGTAAATCCTTCCCGGCAGAGTTCACCTGTTATCTTATTGGCGTGTCCTTTTGAAGCTGTTTCGTGAAGATCATAACTGCCCCGAAAATATTCATTCAGCAGCCTTAGTATGAAAGGTTTCCTATTCTTCGTTTTCCCTCCTGCAGAAGCAGGATTAAAAATCACCTGATATTTCTCCGTATCCATATAATGTCTTTCTTAATTACGGGAGAAATTATACTGTTGTGTTAGTTAGCCATTGTCAAAAAAATGTCTGAAAAATGTAAAAAAAATAGAATCTACAGGGTTGTATTAATGTTTAGGGAATACGGCCTAAATTGGGCAAAAAGTGGAGCTTTTAATTAGATCTCGGCGAAAAATAATCTTTGCTTTAAGTTGAGTGATTTTTTAAATGCAGGGAACCAGCTAATAAATGAACAGGCTTAGATTATGCGAAAACAGATAAAATTTGAAAGGATTTGAACTTTATTTCTAAAAAATTTTACAACGATTGAGTCAAAATTTCTCACCGCCGGGAGTATGCCCGGATAATGCGTGAATAATCCACAGACCGGCTTCAGGCCGATTTGTCCAAATTTAGGCCGGGCATTGTCCGCGCACCGTCCGGGCATTGTCTGCGCATGCTTAAATAAGCAGGAAATTCTTTGTCAATATTTTTACAATAAGATTCCACTCCATCACTTATCAGCAGTGCCATCTTCTACAGGGTTAAAATCGAACTTACCATCCCCTTCCTGATAGAATACACAATCGCTTCCCGGTCGGCAGCCGCTGACGTGTACCCAGTCGGC
Organism: uncultured Ignavibacteriales bacterium; assembly: GCA_963764685.1. Taxonomy (GTDB): domain Bacteria; phylum Bacteroidota; class Ignavibacteria; order Ignavibacteriales; family Ignavibacteriaceae; genus CAVXTT01. The sequence goes on along the minus strand of CAVXTT010000016.1, from coordinate 225,934 downwards.
CGGCATTTCAACTACTGATCCCGGACCAAAATCACGGGCTGATGCTGAGTCTATGCCTGTATACCATATACCGCTTATAATCACATTTCTTATCCTGCTGCTGTGTGAATGCGGAGGATTATTTGTCCCGGCAGGAACTTTCCGGATCTGAGAATATGCACCTGTTTTGGGGTCACCTGAAATTACAGAATACTGCATACCCATCCGTTCGGGGAGATCGATCCACGTCAGATCTTCGAAAGCAACCATAACAGGTGTGACACTTTTATTTGCAGTGGTAACGGGTTTATCTCTCCTGTTCATACAGGACAATGTCAAAAGACCCAATAATATTAATCCTAAAAACATTTTATTCATACATACCTCTTTGATTCTCAATATATTTAAGAAAAATTACCATCAAAGCAATTATGAAAAAAATTAAGCTGAGCATTCAGAATTAAACAATAACCAATACGATTTCAATTTGAACTTCGCAATGAGGTGCTTTCGGAAAAGAACACCCGATAGGGACTTTTCCTCGGTATCAGGATTTATCCGGTTCCACTCCTCTTTCTTTTTTCTTTCCAGTCTCATCGAGATCGTCCTGAACCCGGGGATAAAAACAGAGAGGAAGTAGCTCCTTATAATATACCACCAGAAGCTTCTTTCAATAAGAACAGGATTTATATTATGTTCAATTTTTTTATGTGCTTCGGGTACCTTGCTCCAGTGCAGACCGGCTACATGGTGATGGATTGTGTGGTAGCCATTATTAAAAAGGAGGAAATTCAGAAAGCCGGTAAAATTCCTGGAATGATTCCACTCGGACTCTTCATTAGCGTGAACGTGCTGGACATAATTAAAAACCAGAACGCTGAAGAGCGATACCTGCTGAGGTATGATAACAAAAAGCAATGCTTTATTCCAATCCAATATTAAAGCAGCTGCCACCCACAAAATAAGTACAGCATACTGCGAAATACACAGATAAAATTTTGTCTTTATTTTTTAATTTCAACTCTTTCAGATAACCGGCGATAGCCTTTTGCTGGTAATAACCGCTTATTGTCGGGTAAGAAATGAGTGTAAGGAAATTATTCCTTTCGCTGATCCTGTAAGTAATAGAATCATCCCCTTCGCGGTTATTAAAGCGGTGATGATTTTTATTATGAGTAGGTATCCAGGCAAATATCGGGAATCCGTAAAATACTGTCAGCCACCAGTCGGTAAGTACATTCAGTTGTTTTGAATACCACATAGGCAGATGATTATGATTATGAGTCATCACCGATACAGCAACAGACATAAATAAGTACAACGTATAGGTGAAAGGGTTCACTCCAATCCATTGCCATTGAATAATCAGCAATACGGTAGTAATAAATATATATGCGAGACTTTTGATGTCCGCATTATTTCTCAACTTAAAATTCATTTATGCTCCAAACAAAATTATAATAAGACTCGATTTTAATTAAGAAGATCCAAATAAAATTTCATAAATGCACCGAAGGCAGTTTACAAAAGGCAGAGTTTCACAAATTGCATGAGACACTGAGTAACGCAGGATTGTTAATTGTCGTTTATAGAATACCAGGAGAGGGAACAACAGCCGTAATAGTGTGATGAACGCAATTATTGAAACTGAGCCGGTTTCATGAATAAATTATGAAATAATAATTATATAATCAACAATGTATTGGCGGGATGTATTCTATATCTAAGGTTTGACTTACGTAAATATAGTTGTGGTTAATGCTTCTTAATGCATAGGACTGAAACATATTTCCAAGTATTGATGTGTGCCCGAAGGGGGACTCGAACCTGTCCTACCTGCGGGTCCGCAGGCAGGCCCCCGCCCAAGTACTTGGGCTAGACCCTGAACCAACTCAAGCCTGTTCAATCATGCTTTTTAATTTTCTTTTACCAGTTCCAGACTTCCAATATTTTTCTCTTTCCCTTGCAGTAGTCCGGAGTTCATGTTCCTCTTTAAAGATTAAAATAAACGGTCTATAAGGTTTAGTGGTTTTTTATACCCGCTATTATGCTGGTTAATTCTTAGGTAGAGACTGGAGGTTTGTCCTACGTAAATGTAATTGTAATTAACGCTCTTTAAAGCGTATACTGTGTACATATTTTTCCCCTGATTTTTGAACTGGTGCCCGAAGGGTAGATCAACTCCCGACCCAAGTACATGGCAGAGACCTGGTTCATAAGTATTGGTCGTTCTTTCATAACCTTTATTGTACTTGCTTATCTCGGCACAGATTGCCGATTAAATCAACATCCATCTATAGCTTGTGATTAACGCTTTTAAATTGCATAGACTGTGCACATTACTTTTTCCCAATTGTTACAAATAAGTCTCACGTAGTTCCTATGCATGCAATCTTTGTGTCCGAACGGCGACTCTCCTCATCACAGGTGCTGTTCTCATGTAATTCCTATATAATAACATGCAGTGATATTAATAAGCGCTTGTATGGGGCTTAGTTTGCCGACTCGAAAGTCCTGAGATAATCCAATCAATGCAGTGAGCACTATAAGCGTAATGTAAAACCCTTTCGGCATTGGTGAACATTATTTTTAATCTAATCCCATTTTTTTCATATTAAAAGTTTCAGCTATGATGTAAGAAAGTGATCCAGCCAAAACAGGTGTTGCTAAACCATTAAAACCCTGTGCCGATTATCTCCGACCTAGCCAAAGTCAGCGAAATACTGTAAATTTGCCGGTCAAAGTTTCTAATGCTCTTTGCTGCCTGTCCCACAGTATCAATTTGTCTGATTCCCGTTTTATATCAATACAGCACCCGTCGTAAGCATATCCTTTTAAAGGACTAGCAAAAAAGTATTGAATTAAAATATTCCGTGCCCGGATTTGTTTGAAATCCCAGTTTCTCCATCAATGGTATACCAAATTTGGCGCCTCCCAATGCCCTCCAATAGTTCTGTTTATAAAAAAGATATCTGATATTGTTTGTCCAGTTAAACTATCATTAAGCAGCCAACTATTTCCACCATTTGTAGTTCTTAAAATTTGACCTGCAAAAGATAACCAACCGTAATCTTCATCTGTAAAAAACACTTTTTTTGAGTATCCATCATATAAATAAAGATAAGACCAGGTTTGGCCACCATCGGTAGTCTTGATTAAGTTATGTCCTCCTTGTAAAATCCAGCCAATATTTTCATTTATAAAAAATATATCAAGAATAATTCCTGAAGAATCTAAATCAACTTCGGTCCATAATAAACCTCCAGTACTTGTTTTAAGGAGATGTGGATCCCCCAAGCCAGCCGTTAGAAAGACTAGTAAAAAAAACTTTATTAAAATCAATTCCGATGAAGCCTAATATTTTATGCCATTCTACCCCGCCGTTAGAGGTTTTCAATAAGACTGTGTCCCCCAAAGCCCATCCGGTTGATTCTAGAAAATCACCATGTACGAGATTGTCATAAGATTTATCTTCAAACATTAAATTCCAGTTCTCTCCAGGAATACTTGTATTAAACATTTTTCCTTCAGAACTGACTGAAATACCTGTAGTACTGTTAATAGCAATACCATTAAGCCTATCTCCAATCGGACCACTTAAAACTTGATAAAAATAATTTCCAGATCCCTGATATATTGTACAGACATCAATCCCTGCGAAGTATTCATATCCAGCTGCATATACAGTATTGTTTTTTATATAAATATCTCTGAATCCTGTGTCCCAAACGTTTTTTATAATATTCCACGTCCTACCTTTATTTGTTGTTTTCAATATGTTACCATAAAAAGGGGAGGATAATAAGGTGGAGGGAATGAACTTGTCCCATATCCTGTATTTTCATCATTAAAAACCATTCGAAAAAATTTTTGGGCCCCGGAATTAAATGATTCCCAATTTTCTCCACCGTCAGAAGTGTAAAGAGTAAATCCCTCATATCCAAAAGCACAACCCTCATTTAGGTTGGAAAAATGAATATCATTAATATTAGTTGCTATCTGTGAGTTCTGTGTTACCCAGGAAATCCCATTATCAGAACTATGAATTATTAATCCAGCTTCCCCACCTATCCAAATATTACTGGTATCGTATAAACAAATTGAAATGAGATTATTTGTAATTGGTAGGTCAACCTTTAGCCATTTATTTCCGCCGTTGGAAGTTTCTAAAATTAATCCGCTGTCACCAACTGCAAAACCTGAATTACTGTCGATAAATTCTAAATCTTTAATAGTTAATGTAAAATTAGTCGTTTGATGAAACCAATGTAAACCGTTATCTGTCGATTTGATAATTAAACCTGATTCTCCAGCTGCAAAGAAAGTAGAAGGTTCAATACTGATCAATTTGAGGATGTTTTGTCTTGGCGGCATTCCATTCTGCCATTCCCACTGCGCTGTTATTATAACAGGAAAAAATATTATTAACAAAAGTGTTTGCATTGATAATATAAAATATTAACAATATTCATAAAATCAAATAATTATTAAATGGAGTAATAACTGTTATCCAAGGGAACACAATTTGAATTTATTCGTAGATCCGGGGTAGAACAGTTATACAGCCTGCTTCTGAATGGTAAGATAAAATAAAATGGTAAGATAAAATAACTTGTAATTTCTTGTTGTTCGCTCCTAACTGCTGAAGAGTCCTTTGGTCTTCAAGATTTGAGGTTTGCCCTATATATATAAAATAGTTGTTATTGGGCGATACTCTAAAAAGAATACAACCCCAATCCAAGTAAAAATTTATGTGCCCGAAGGGGGACTCGAACCCCCACCCAAGTACATGGACTAGACCCTGAACCTAGCGCGTCTACCAATTCCGCCATCCGGGCAATAAAAGATTCAAATAACCGGACTAATTTACAATATTGTTTTAATTTAATCTATACCCTGCTTAAAGCCATACCTTCCGGAAACATTAATAAATATTAATAATCTTTTCATCGGGGCTTAATATTGCCGGTTTAGCTTTGAAGTGTCGATCGAAAGTAATTCATAAATAATTTATTCACAATTAAGGAGCTAAAAAATGAAATCACGTATTATCTCTGCCATTCTTTCGCTGGCATTGATCTTCATCTTTTCCAATGCTGCATCTTTTGCACAAAACAAACCCGAGAAAAAGGATGTTAAGACGGAAACAAAGGTTGAGCAGCCAAAGGTAACCAGCACGCAAAAAGAGATGAAGACCGAGACAAAAACCACTGCAGGAAAAACTGAGACTGTAAAAAAGGAAGGATCCAGCATGGAGCCGGTAAGTAAAAATGGGAAAACCCATAAAACGAACTCTCACCATTCAACAAGTACAAAGAAGGAAACAAAGGAACCTATAAAGGAAGACTCAAAACAAAAAATGAAGTAAGAACAGGTTAGGTTAGGCAGAATTTGAGGGCTGCTGAAGGAGAGTTGATAACTCTCCTTTTTTATTTATAATTTTAAGTATGAAAATCTTAATTGTTGAAGACGAAAAGAAGGTTGCCTCTTTCCTTAAAAAGAGTCTCGAGCAGGAATATTACAGTGCAGATGTAGCAAATGATGGTAAAGAAGGATTAAAGCTTTCACTTCAGGAAGAATATGATCTTATTATTCTTGATATAATGCTCCCTTTCATCGATGGCATTTCTTTATTAAAGGAAATAAGAAAGGAAAAGATTGAAACACCTGTATTAATGCTGACTGCCAAAGACACGACAGAAGATAAAGTAGCGGGACTTGATTCCGGAGCAGATGACTACCTGCCGAAACCATTCTCCCTTGATGAACTTCTTGCAAGAGTAAGTGCATTGTTAAGACGAAAAGAGCAGAATAAAACATTAATTCTCACTGCAGATAATCTTATGCTTGATACACGGACGCACAAAGTTACAAGAGAAGATAAGACATAATTTTAACCCCCAAAGAATATTCCATTCTCGAATACCTGTTAAGAAATAAAAATAATGTAATATCGAGAATGAAACTGACAGAACATATCTATGAATACCAGTTTGACCCGAACACCAACGTGATAGATGTTTATATAAATAAGCTGAGGGCTAAAATTGATAAAGGATTTGATAACCAGCTGTTGTTATACTGTCCGTGGAGTTGGTTATATGATAAAAGGATAAATAAGCACAGAATAGTCTGATATGGACAAATCACTGAAATCTTTTTTAAGATCAACAAGGTTCCAGACTACGCTTTGGTATGCACTTGTCTTTCTGGCACTAGAAGTAGTAATTGGGGCATTAATATATATTTATCTTCAGCGAAGCATGTATGCCGAGCTGGATCATGGCACTAACAACACAGGCTGACCTTGTTTATCATTATGTTGATGAAAATAATGCCAGCCTGGTAGAATTCGAACCTGATTCCATTTACCTTTCTTCAGATGATTTTATATATGATATCGCTTTTGAAGCTATTGCCTTAAATCCCAAATAACTCCTTTGTCCAGGTTGCCCTGAATAAGAAAATAATATTTCAGACCGAGAACCTTAAAAACTCGGGAGTTATCCTCACAGACAGCTACCCGGAAGGAAAAATTTGTAAATAGCTTATAAGAACCCGAAACTTTCAGGGTACAGTGTAAGGTCGGCTGTACTAAATAAAAATAATTACCAGATAATAAGTGCTTTCCCGACTGATCATATAAATAATACACTGGACAGTCTGCTCGATATTTATATGAGCATAGCTCCTGTTTTCTTCTGTATATCCCTTGCGGGCGGTGCATTTATTTCGTTTAAGTCGTTCTCCCGTATCGATACAATAATAGACAGGACAAAATATATCACAGCTCAGAACCTTGACGATAGAATTGGCCGGAGAAGAATTTAACGATGAATATGGACGTCTGACTAAAACAATAAACGAAATGATTTCCCGGATTAAAAAATCCATAGACTATATGAACCAGTTCTCAATATCCGCTGCTCACGAGCTTAAAACTCCTTTAACAATACTAAGAGGTGAAATAGAACTTGCCTTACGTTCAGAACTTACCCCGCAGGAATATAGAGAGATCCTTAAAAGCAATCTTGATGAAACATTAAGATTAAATAATGTCGTCGATAAACTTTTTTTTATATCAAGAACAGATCATAAGCTTGTAAAACTTAACAAGCAGCGCACCGAGTTGAATACTTTTATTGCATCTTCAATTGAGTCGATGAGAAAATTTGCTGAAGAAAAAAATATCACGTTTAATTTTATATCAGAAGAAAAAGTATATTCAGATATAGATCCTTCCCTCCTGAACCAGGTAATTATTAATCTTCTGGAGAATGCTGTAAAGTATGGGGATACAGGGACGGAAGTACCTGTTTTACTAAAAAGAATAAATCATAGGGCTCATATAACAGTAAAAAACCATGGGGAATATATTCCTCCCGAACTGCATCAAAAAATATTCGAAAGATTTTACAGGATAGAGACCTCACGCAACAGAGACACAGGAGGTGCGGGACTTGGTCTCTCCGTTGCAAAATCAATAGTAGCAATGCATAATGGCGAAATTACAGTTGATTCAAATAAAGAAGGTTTGACGACTTTTACTGTAATTATTTAGGAATCCTGCTGAAACAGATAAACTTAACCCCAAATGACCTTGAGTTATTTGACCTCACACAGCAGTAAAAAATGACCACCCCCTAATTCTACCAACAACCTTACGTGAGCAGGTCTGCTGCCCGCGGTATTTATCTCACATCATCATATGGATCTTTTTATTATTTATTGAAGCTATGTTCGATAGAAATATAATTACCACATTCCTTGTGATATCTGTAATTACAGTTATTATCTCGTATTTTGTTATTTCAACCGGGTTTTATTCAATATCTGCCGATGAAAGCACAAGAACCCTGATGGCTTATCAATGGTTTAAAAATGGGGTTATTGAAAACACATCCTGGCTGCCACTTCATTTTATAATTCTTGGGTTCGGATTCTATCTTTTACAGGACCTATTCCTGCTTCCAAGGATAATAAGTATACTTTTCGGACTATTCACAATTGCAGCCGCAGGTGCGTTGACTTTCACATTATTCAGGAATAAGACCAGTACAATAATCGCTATGATATTGTGTGCTTTCTTACCTCAAAAATTTATTCTGAGCATCATCCCTCTCCCCGAAATAATATATATATTCTTTATTACCTGGGGAGCATACTTCCTGTATAAATATCTCATATCAGGAGCTATAAAACCTCTGCTTCTAACCTCTTTGTTGTGGAGCATTGCTGCACTACTCAGGTATGAGAGTTGGTTCTTTTTGTTTTCACTTTCAATTTTTCTTCTTATCCGGTTATTCAGAGATAAAAGAAAACCGGGTCCGCTGGTTATAGTTATTCTGGTAAATAGTTTAATACCGTTCCTGTGGATCCTTTATAATCTCATCCAGACAGGTAATGGACTATACTTTTTAAAAGAGCCGTCATTGGAATTCTCCTCCGTGTATAATGCGGGCTACGTAGATCTGAAGGATGCAAATCCACTATATCAGTTTTTCGACCAAAACCTTCTTTCCCTGAATTTGCTGGGAATCTGCGGACTGTATTTTGTTAGACATAATAAACCAGTCCTTAAGTGGACGATCATTACCTATCTTCCACTCTTCATTTTATCGATAATTTCGCTTACAGGAAAAACTTTACCTGCTCATAATTTCTGGAGGATACCTGCCGTTTGGAGTATTCTGCTGATTCCTTTTACTGCACTTACAGTCAGCAGCATTAAGAGCTTTACACAAAAAAGCAGGATAATAATACAATCATCTATTGTATTGCTGCTGGTTTTTCAATTCTCATTAAATACATTTTCATTCATAAAGTTAAATACAAGAAGGTACACATTTAATGAAGGGGATATGACAGCGGGTAAGTATTTTGTAAATTATATTAAGGATAGGAATTATAACAATTCGAGAATACTGATTGAGACTCTTCCCTCCTATGAACATTTTAATATTACACTGGCTTCGCAGGAGCCATTCAGATTTATTTATTCAGAAAAGGATAAACTAAAGCCGGTAAAAAGTGAAAAGTACGTCAATATCCCTATTGACTATTACCTGGTTAAAAGCTATTCCAAAGTAAGGGAATTAAAACGCAGTCACCAGATGAAGGCAATCCTTCACTATAATAACTGGACATTATTTCAGAAGTTATATTAACAACTCAGCAGGCGTCTACCAACCGGTATCTCCTCTTGGTTCTTCTTCTTTAATTCTTCCTCCATTCTTATGTACTTCACAATTAAGAGGAAGGGCTTTTGTGTTCACAATATCTGTGACTACTTCAGTACAGTTTGGTCCGGCAAGACGGGTATCCCCTAAATTCATAGTGGATTTACAAAATTCCATCTGGGTTACTCCATCGGCAAGCTGGAAATACTGCAGGGGCAGATTGATTTCTTTGTATACCATTTCCATAAACCTTGCCCATATAGGTAAGGCAGCTTTTGCTCCCTGTCCATACCAGTTTGTAAACTTTACCCTGTGATCATCAAACCCGACCCATACACCTGCTGCAAGCTGAGGAGTATAGCCTACAAACCAGGCATCAGCAAAATCCTGGGTAGTACCTGTCTTCCCTGCTGCCGGTCTGTGGAAGTAACTTCTAACTCCGGCACCCGTTCCGTAGTTTACAACATCCTGAAGCATATCAGTCATTACGGATGCCGTCTGAGGTGATATTGCCTCAGTATATTCAGGTGCAAACTGATCTATCAGGATTCCATTTTTATCTTCTATTTTAAGGATTGAGATAGGCTCGGCGTGTATACCGTTATTTGCAAGTGTTGCAAAAGCCGAAGTAAGCTCAAGGGGTGTAACTTCGGAAGTTCCAAGTGCAATAGAAGGATAAGCGGCGAGGTCTGATTTAATCCCCATCCGCTTTGCATACTTTACAACCTGGTTCGGAGGTGCCATATCTCCAATTGTCAGTCTTCCGGCAATTACATTAACCGAGAAAGCAAGCGCCTCACGCATAGTCATATAACCGCCGTATTCATTATTAGCATTATCCGGCGACCATCCTTTATAATTAAACTTCTGGTTCAATAAAGTGTATGCAGGGAAATAACCGTTATCTATTGCTGTTGTATAAATAACCGGTTTGAATGATGAACCCGGCTGTCTCTTGATACCTGTGACGTGATTTAATCCTCTTCCGAATTCCTGGTTCTCTCCCCCGACAAGTGCTTTAATGTGACCGTTCGAAGGGTCTATTGCGACGAATCCGGTTTGAATAGTGGCTTCAGCTTTTTTAATATAATCAATAAAAGCATGATCGTTCTTAAGCTTATTATAAATTTTAGCCTTATCCTCTTTGGTCTGGGCAGTCCTGTATTCTTCCGTATTTTTAATACCCCTGTCAACAAGACTTGCCAACAGATCTTTATTTTTCTGCCAGCTCCAGTTCTTGTTAAACAATTTCTGGTATTCTATTAAATGTTCGGCTGCCGCTGTATTAGCGATCCTCTGCATTCTGGAATCAAGAGTAGTATAGACATTAAGTCCGCCCCTGTAAAGATCATAACCGTATTTTTCAGACATAGCTTCAAGCTGCTGTCTGACATATTCCATAAAATGAGGTGCAATGGTCTTTAATCCGCTTATCCTTTCAGATTCAAGCTTGATCGGCTGTTGTTTATACATCTCATATTTTTCACGGCTCAGGGAACCGTAATCAACCATATTATACATTACAAGGTTTCTGCGTCTTTCGGCATTCTCCTTTTTTGTCACCGGGTCATAATAATATGATGATTTAAGGATTGCAACAAAAAGTGCAGCTTCAGGAAGTGTAAGCTGTGAAGCCTTCTTGTTGAAATATATTTTGGCGGCAGATTCAATGCCGTATGCGCTTCTGCCGAAATATGATACATTAAGATACAGCTCAAGTATTTCATTCTTAGTATAGTTCTTTTCGATCTGTACTGCAGTAAACCATTCCCTGATTTTTCTAACGGCAGTATCGAATGCTGTCTCCCTGCCTGACTTCAGATCATATAAATTTTTTGCAAGCTGCTGTGTTATAGTACTTGCACCCTCACGGGAGAATGTAAGCACGTTCTTGATCATAGCCTTTGTAAATCTCTGAAGATCTACTCCCCAGTGGTTATAAAATCTTCTGTCCTCAGTAGCTATTAATGCATCAATGAGATAATGAGGAAGGCTGTCGATGTTAGTTTCTATCCTGTTTTCAATGAAGAACTGGCCAAGGAGTTCACCATCTTCCGAAAATACTTTAGTGGCAAGCTGCGGAGTAGGATTTTCAAGCTCTTCAAGGGAAGGCATTCCGCTGAAGATGAAGATGATAAAAGAAATAAAGAGGACTAGTATTATGCCGGAAGCAATAAGTATCTTTTTATGCTTTCCTTCCCTGACCCAATCCGACCAATTGAACTTTGATCTTGGATTCCTGAAATATTCCCGGTACTCATCGTCTGTGATTCTTTTCTTTGCCATTCCTTATTTCCAGTCCACTATTTCAAATGTTTGTTCCCGGAGTATTCCGTAACACGGTTTATCAAGCCAGGAACCGAGGTTTATATAATATCCGTTATTATATGCCTGAAGAACTCTTTTATGCAGATGTCCGAACAGGACGTAATCAAAGCCCTCATCTATTTTTTTCTTCGCAGCTTCAAATAAGCCGTCGGGCTTTCCGTAATCCTTTTTTGTTGTATAATCCCGACTCTTTCTGCTGGTACTGCTGGCAACCGAAACACCCAGGTCGGGATGGAGCATTGAATAAAGTCCCTGCAGTACAGGATTTCTTAAAACTTTTTTAAGAACAAGGTACCCGAAGTCATTCTCTACAAGGCCATCACCGTGACCAATAAAAAATTTCTTCCCGTTAAGAATAAATGTTTCAGGTTCATAATAAAGATTGACACCTATTTCAGTTTTGAAGAAATCCCGGTGCAGGAAGTCGTGGTTGCCGATAAAATAATGGACCTTTATTCCGTTCTCCGTAAGATCCTGCAGAGCCGTCAGGGTTCTGAAAAATCCTTTCTGATAAACCCTTTTATATTCGAACCAGTAATCAAAAAGATCGCCGGCAATAAAAAGCTCCCTACAGTTATCTTTGGCAAAGCAAAGAAATTTTACCAGCAGTCTTTCTTTATTCTTTTCAGTCAGATTATCAGAAAATCCTAAATGAATGTCTGATATGAATAAATAATTAGAGTACACAATATTCTAAATTGTTGTTAAAAATTTAAGCAAAGCATCTGTTAAAAGGAAAACCAAATTCAATCCCAGACCTTATTCTTTACCAGAGCCAGAAGCCAGTTATCAGGATCAATATTAAGTTCGACAGGTATTGAATCAAAGTTTGTTTCTATCTCCTGCTGATGCCGGTCTATCCTGACTGTTTTGCGTACTTTTCTCCCGTCCGTAAGTAAAAATTCGAGATCGAGAGGAAAGTTATAGACCGGGTAATCTACCTGGGTCTGCTCAAAATTTACGATAGCTGAATATTTATCCCCATCGGCAGCTGTTTTCCACTTGTAGGTAAGCCGGATAATATCCTTTCCTTCAGTTACCCACTGTTTGAAGAAATAACCAAGATCCTTACCCGATATCTTTTCGCATACATTCTTAAAATCATTTACAGAGGCATTACTGTATTTATATTGGTTAAAATATTCGCGGAGAATTTTGAAGAATACACTATCCCCTGTCTCCTTCCGGAGCATATGGAGCACCCAGGCTCCTTTATCATAAATAGTTGAACTGAAAATATTCTTTTCCGGCGCATAAAGTCTTTCATCGGGGTTCTCATCAAACTTGCTGAGCATAGTCGACTGCAGCGCTTTTGGTCCTGCAATATGTTCAGCATAGAGAGCTTCAGAATAAGTGGCAAATCCTTCATTTAGCCAGATGTCTTTCCAGCTTGATGGTCCTACCGCATTTCCCCACCAATGATGAGCAAGTTCGTGCACATAAATGTCATCAAAGAATTTTCTTCCCGATACAAAATTTGATCCTATACCGGAAACTGTTTGATGTTCCATCGCTCCCAGCTGCCAGAGAAACTCTGCAACACCATATTTTTCCTTGATAAAAGGATATTCGCCGAATACAGAAGAAAAATAATTCAGGTAATCTTTATGATCCTCAAAATCCACTTTTGCCTTCCCAAGCTGATCCTCGAACACATAATATTCAATGTTCATAGTATCTTTGCCGTCCCGGGATATATATACATCAGAAAAGTTTTTATACGGCGCAGAATATATCCCTACCAGGTAAGTGGAGATTGGATAAAACGTCTTCCAGTGATACGTCTTCTTTTCATTATGATTTTCTACAGACATTAGTTTGCCGTTTGAAACAGATACCATCGAAGAATCGTTTGTCAATGAGATATCAAGCAATGCCTTATCGGAAGGAAAATCATTGCACGGGAACCAGGAGGATGCATAATTCGGTTCACTTAAATTATAGACTACCGACTTTCCATTCCTTGTCCCAAAAACAAATCCGGCTAGTCCTCCTCTCTTTGGTCTCCCTTCATAATTTATTTCAATATTGACAGTATCTGAATGCTGACCATAATTAATGCTTATCATATTATCCTTGCGGGTATATTCAGCAGGTGATCCATTCACAATCAATGCTGTTACTTCCAGATTTTCATAAAAATTAAGATCTATAGTGGTAAGTTCTTTTAACCTAACTGCTGTAATTCCTGTCTTCCCATAGATCTTACGATTTACAGGATCAAGATCAAGTTCCAGGTTATAATGAATGATATCCAGTGATCTTTGATTATCAGTAACGTAGTCAATACTATGACTCCCCTCAGGATGGTTTACAGAGCCGAATTTCCACCCGGTATAAATTGAAATAAATATTAAACCTATAAAGAATATTTTCATTCCGATGCCCATAGTATTAAGGTCATTCTCATCTTTTACAGAAAAAATAATTTGTAATAAAATAATCTAATAAAATTTGAGCTGTAATGAGCCTGATTAAGGGCTCCTGAGAGTACTTGATTTTTCTTATCATTCATTTTACATTAGCAATCATTGACTTTGTAGTGTTTAAATTAAGTCTTTCTTAAATTATTTATCAGGAGGAATACTTATGAAAAAGCTGGTGTTTCTGCTGTTCTGCTTTTCCTTTATTATTAATTCTTCTTTTAGCGGTCAGGGGGAGAATCCCAAAAATAATAAAGCGCCCCGAATAACAATCAACGATCAATATAAATATGTCTCTGTTAATCAGATCCTAATGTGGATATCCAATAACGGAGACGGCTCACATGATCCAAGAACAGACGGTAATGGATTTTACTGGCCGGGAGGAATAAACGCAACGCAGTCTGCTGTTTTTGAGGATGGCCTCGTTTTCGGCGGTATGTATAATGGTGAGGTAAGATTTAATGGGAATACACACAGACAGGGACTGCAGGCAGGTAAAATACTTCCCAATGGGATACCAGATAATCCCACACTCGGGAAATACAGGATATATAAAATTCTAAGAGGTTGGGAAAACCTTCCGCCGGGACCTGCAAGAGACGAATACCAGCTGGACTACGAATATTGGCCTATTGAGGATGGAGCCCCCTATATCGACATCAATGGAAATGGATCACCTGATCCCGGTATAGACCTCCCGCAATATGTTGGAGATGAGACAGCCTGGTACGTAGCAAATGATATGGACCCTGCGCGGTCATTATTTACTTACGGTACAATGCCGATGGGTCTGGAATTCCAGACTACTGTTTTTGCTTTCAAAGATCAGTCGTACGAAGATATGATCTTTAAAAAATACTTAATGATAAATAAGGGAGACCGGGTCATACAGGATATGTATATCGGTTATTGGAATGACGTCGATCTGGGGGATGCAAATGATGATTATGCAGGATGCGATACTTCTCAAAATCTTTCTATAATGTATAATGCTACTAATAATGACGGAACTTATGGTACACCACCACCCGCAATAGCATATGATCTTCTGCAGGGACCAATAGTTCCCGGCAATCCTGATGATACTGCGAGATTCCAAGGCAGTCTTAGACAAGGATTTAAAAATTTGCCAATGACATCTTTTGTATTTATGATTGGCGGCAGTGCCACATACAGGGATCCTTCACAAGGGATGGCTTCCGGTTCAACTGAATTCTATAATTATATGCAGGGGCTGGTATGGAACGGCGAACAATTCATCGACCCTCACACAGCTCAGCCGGTAAAATATCTACTTGCAGGTGATCCCGTAGCTCATACGGGATGGTATGAAGGATCCGGATGGCCAAATGGTCCCTCACCAGGTGACAGAAGAGAATTAATGAGCTCCGGACCTTTTACACTGAGTCCCGGAGATACACAGGAAATTATAATCGGTATAGTAATTGCGAAAGGATTGGATAATATTAACAGCATTACTGCGTTGAGAGAAAAGGATCTTGGTATGAAAGATCTGTATAATAATAATTTTATTATTACAGGGTGTGGATGATCAAAATGAGGTTACGGATTATACTTTAAATCAGAATTATCCCAATCCTTTTAATCCGGCTACAATCATTTCATTCTCGCTCCCCCACTCTGAGTTTGTCACATTGAAGGTATATGATATTCTTGGCTCTGAGATAGCTACCCTGATAAATGATTACCGTGATAGTGGGAATTATAAGTTAACATTCAATCCTACAGGTTTATCAAGCGGCATTTATTTCTATAAACTTCAGGCTGGTGATTTTACAGGCACGAAAAAAATGATATATTTAAGATAAACTTAACATTACACAGGTTCCGTTCCTTCTAAATTTTGCTTAATTTGGCACCATTGGTGCCAATTTTTTTTGGAGTGTGTATGGATTTTTCAGGCTCATCCATTTTAAGAGATACCGTTACAATGATCCTTGCGGGGGGGCAGGGTGAAAGGCTGCACCCGTTAACTTTACACAGGAGCAAGCCTTCCGTTCCCTTCGGAGGCAAATACAGGATCATTGATTTTGCTTTATCTAACTGCCTTAATTCAGGGCTAAGGAAAATTTATGTCCTTACCCAGTATAAGTCAGATTCACTGAACCAGCACATTTACGAAGCCTGGAGTATTTTTAATCCTGAACTCGGAGAATTCATCTATTCGATCCCTCCACAAAGAAAATTGAATAATGACTGGTACCTTGGGACTGCAAACGCTATCTACCAGAACCTGAATCTTATCTCAACCGATAGAAAGGCCAAGTGGGTTTTGATACTTAGCGGCGACCATATCTATAAGATGGATTACCTGAAAATGCTCCAGTACCATATCGACACCAAAGCAGATATGTCGATGGCCTGTATAGATGTTAAAAAGGAAGAGGGCAGCCGGTTCGGTATAGTCGGTGTAGATGAGCATTATGCCGTACAGTCCTTCATTGAAAAACCCGCCAACCCTCCTGAAATTCCTGATAAGCCGGGATATTCCTTTGTTAATATGGGTATATATGTATTTAATGCGGCCACACTCAGAAATATCTTTCACGAGATGGAAAAGCTAAAGATTAAGAATCACGATTTCGGAAAAGATGTCATCCCGCATATGGTAAAGGAAAATATGAATGTTCTCGCTTATAAATTTTATGATGAGAACCGGAAGGATACATCCTACTGGAAGGATATCGGTACCATAGATTCATATTTTGATTCGAGTATGGATCTTATAAGTGTTACGCCGGAATTTAATTTTTATGATTATGACTGGCCGATGAGGACCTATCAGCATCAGATGCCTCCGGGTAAAACAGTATCGCACGAAGGAGAAAGAGTTGGAAGGACCTTAAATTCATTAATATGCGACGGCTGTATTGTCTCAGGAGGTCTTGTTGAACGTTCACTTCTTGGCCCCGGAGTCAGAGTAAATTCTTATTCTTATGTTACTGATTCTATCATAATGAACAACTGCAACATCGGAAGGCACGCAAGGATCCGCCGTGCAATAATCGATAAGAATGTAATTATCCCTGAAGGTTATGAAATTGGTTTTGATGTGGACGGCGACAAAAAGAAATATACGGTTACTGAAAGCGGTATAGTTGTAATAGGAAAGAATGAGGTGCTCCAGTAACCCCTCCTGCTGATTTATTTTTTTATCATATAATCATTCTTAATGCCCTGGAATAATTTAATCCCAATAATTATTAAATTTGGCCAGCCGAATATTACAAGGAAATTTAATGCTTGCTCAGCTTAAAAAAATCCCGCTCCCTTTTCTCATTATCATAACCTTTTCAGCAGTAAGATTGCTCCTCCATCTTTATACTAATATTTTTGGAGGGTATGGTTACTTCAGGGACGAGCTGTATTATATTGCCTGTTCAGAACATCTTGACATTGGCTATGTCGATCATCCCCCGCTTTCGATATTTATTCTTTGGATCAGCAGACTTATTTTCGGCGATTCCATTTTTGCATTAAGACTTCTTCCTGCAATATGTGCAGCCGCATTAGTATTTATTACAGGACTAATTACCTTAAAATTAAACGGAGGCATTCCAGCACTTCTTGCAGCTCTGAGTGCTGTAGTCATTACACCGGTTTCTTTAGGAATGCACTCCATATTTTCAATGAACTGTTTCGATTGGCTGCTCTGGTGCCTGGCGTTTTATCTGATCATTCTGCTTTTTAGTACCGGAGATAATAAATACTGGTACTATATAGGTATTGTCATCGGGTTGGGATTACTTAATAAAACAGGCTTTCTTTGGTTCGGTACTGGATTCTTCATCGCACTGTTGTTAACCAAAGAAAGAAGATCATTGCTATCTTATTATCCTTATGTTGCCGGGTTACTAGCACTGCTTATATTTCTCCCGTATATCATCTGGAATGCATCCAATGATTTTGCACATCTTGAATTCATCAGCAATGCCGTAAAGTATAAGTACACAGGTGTTACAGTTATGGATTTTCTAATAGGACAAATTTTACTGCAGATACCTCTTACCCTGCCTCTCTGGATTGGAGGAATAGTTTATCTTGTGAAAAGCAAAGAAAGCAGTCTTAGAATTCCAGGAATAATATACCTGACATCATTTTTTATCCTGCTTATTAACGGACACAGCAAACCAGAGTACCTCTCCCCTGCTTACCCCGTTCTCTTTGCCGCCGGCGGGATTGTATTTGAAAGATTTATTTTAAGAAGAAACCTGCTCAAAATAGGTTATGCTTACCTGGTGCTTATAATTATTACAGGAATTCTTTTTATTCCCTTAATGCTTCCCGTATTTCCGGAAGAAAAATTTATTTCTTATTCAAATACACTTGGACTTCACTTAAAAAACTCGGAAGGCTTGACTTTGACTGAGCTGCCCCAGCATTTTGCCGATATGCACGGGTGGGAAGAGATGGCAAAGGAAGTTTCTGCTATATATCTCTCGATAGCTCCCGAAGAAAAAGAAAAAACATTTGTCTTTGCACATAATTACGGGGAAGCAGGAGCAATTGACTTCTTCAGAAAGAAATATGAACTGCCTAAAGTAATTTGTCCCCATAACTCATACTGGCTGTGGGAGAAAGATGAGCTGAATAATTTTGATTACCAGAATGTAATTATAATCGGCGGCAGAGGGGAAGACCACGCAGAGAATCTTATGAACGTTGAACTCGTCAAGGAACTTGAACTGAAATATGCCATTCCGTATGAAGCCAATGTGCCTCTTTACTTTGCAAGCGGATTTAAAGTTGATATAAGAGAATTGTGGAATCAGATTAAAGTTTATATGTAAGTTTTGTTGTTGGTTCAAAAGCTCAGAATCAACAAATCACTTTTCATACAGTCATCCAACCATCCATTCATCCAATTTTAAGTCCCCGGTATGCTGTTATACATGTAGTCAATCAGATGCTGGTATCTTTCCTCTATAAATTTTCTGCGAACTTTTAGGCTTGGAGTTATTTCCCCTGTTTCCAGTGTAAATTGGTGATCCAGTATTGTGAACTTTCTTACCCGTTCATAATTTGCCAGCTTTTTCTGGATATCTGAAATTTCCTTATCGATCAGTTTATATACTTCAGGTCTTTTTACCAGATCATTAAAACTTTTATAGTTGAGTTTGTTTGCTTCGGCGTAATCCTTAAGCAGGTCAAAATCAGGGACAACGAGCGCCGTTAGGAACATTCGTTTATCTCCTATCAGGATAAACTGGTCGATGAACTTGCTTGAAAGGAATAGATTTTCTATATGTGAAGGGGCAATATATTTTCCTGTCGATGTTTTAAAGAGGTGTTTTTTCCTGTCGGTAATCATCAAAAAACCGTCGTGGTCAAATTCGCCTATATCGCCTGTGTGCAGCCAGCCGTCCTTAATTGTCTCAGCAGTTTCTTTTTTATTTTTATAATATCCCATCATAATATTACTGCCGCGGGCTAGTATTTCCCCGTCGGATGCAATTTTAATTTCAACACCCGGGAAAGGTTTACCAACTGTTCCGAATTTATAATCATCAATCCTGTTAGCAGCAATTACCGGGGATGACTCTGTCAAACCATATCCCTCAAGAATAAGTATACCAACAGCTTCAAAAAATTCACCCAGTTCAACCGGTAGTGAAGCCCCGCCGGATATAAAAAATCTTAGCTTACCGCCTAACTTTTCCCTGATCTTATGAAAAACAAGCCGGTCTGCCAGCTTATGTTTTGCATTCAGGGCAATACTAATTCTTTTTCCCTTTTTTGCCCTGGCATATTCCTTCCCTATGTTTATTGCCCATTCAAAGATCTTCTGTTTTGTAACAGGCTCGCTTTCAATATTTTTAATGATCTTGGCATAGATCCTTTCAAATAGTCGCGGTACGGTAGTAAGAATAGTCGGCTTCACCTCCAGCACATTCTGGGCAACAGATTCAATACTTTCTGCATAACAGATTACTCCCCCCGATGAAAACCCTGTGTAATATCCCCCCATTCTCTCAAAAATATGACACAAAGGGAGGAACGACAGAAAAATATCATCCTTACCTATCGGGTAGGTTTCCAGTGCAGAAGTTACATTCGATAAAATATTATGATGTGTAAGCATTACCCCCTTTGGTTCACCGGTAGTACCCGAGGTATAAATAATTGTGCACAGGTCTTGTGCATTAACGGACTGCATACAGTTTTTGAAATACCCGGGATGGGTGCTTCCGAATGCCTTCCCCATATCCTGTGTTTCTTTAAAAAGGTACAGAGAAGTTTCCCCTTCGACAATGTCTTTATCGTTCATTATTATGATAAACTGGAGCGACCTGAGATTTTGCTTTACCTTAAGTACTTTATTCAGCTGAAGTTTATTAGAAACTATGACCCCTTTTGATTCCGAATTATTCAGAATGAATTCTATCGATTCTGGTGTCAATGAGGGATAGATGGGAACATCAATTGCACCCAATCCTAAAATAGCCATATCGGAATAGACCCATTCGGGGCGGTTTTCTGCAATTATTGCAACTTTATCCCCCTTTTTAATACCGAGCACTGCCAGTCCGAGTGCAAAATTTACAGTCTGTATCCCAAATTCATCATAAGTGATACCGGTGAATTTATTATCCACTTTACGCATCATTAAAAATTTGTCTGAATTTTTTCCATATTCTTCGGTGAGGAATTGAAACAGCTCGGGGATAGTTTTATTGTGCTTAAGCAGCGCCATAGAAGTCTCAAAAATAGATTCAAACTAAAAATAGTATATCGTTTGTTAATTAAAAAGTAATTATTGAAGATAGTTTAGAAAATAAGGTTCTTGACATATCTTTCCAAAACAATAAAAAAAAGAAACCCTCATAAAAACAGTTAAATTTGTTTATACAGAAAAACAATTCATAACTTCTTGTCTGCCCCTTGCAACTTGAGATATGGAGTCTATCCAACCTGATAATTTACAGTTCGTTCATTCCCTCAACCGGTTTTGAACCGGTTGATCCTGATAGGCAGTAAAAAAAAGACCATCTAATAAATGTGTCTCGCTAGCATCCCCGTTTGGAACGGGGTGTGGGAATAATGCACAATTTTTCGATGGAAAGCAGGCAGATAAATTTATTTTAACAGGGGGATTAAAATAAATTTATCGCTCTGAATCGGAAAATCCTCAAAAGGTCTTAATTGGATTATCTAACCATTAATAAATACTTGAGGTTCCAAAAAACTCAATGGAACGGCCTGAGAGAATAATCAGTTGTAGGGGGGTAAATCTTCATAATCATCAATACAATATAAATACCAGAGATGAATTGACCCGGCACCTAATAATTATAAGCCTCTACCCCCTACACAACCCCTACTATGTCCTACTAAACGCCTACTATAACATTACCCTCGAAGAAGGGTTGTATGGAGGTTAAAGGGGTTAGGTACCGGGAGAGATAGGACTGAAAATAAGTGTTTGGTCAGATCTTTCCGGGTAATTGCATTAAATCCAATAGGAGTTGTCTGATCCCCTGTTCTTATAAAGATTCGTGTAAATCCGATATTAAAAAGGAAACATTGTATGGAATTTTATTGCTTTCTTTTTTATTTCTTATTTCATCATTTGAGACAGATATAGTTATTTGACCGTTTAGTTCTTTAATCTAAGAAGAACATCCATATTCCTGCACCCATTCAGGATTGCTTATCTATCTTCAAACCCGTAATTTTAAAGATATTTTGTATATTTTTTTTATCTAGAGGAGTGTATGTCCAACGCGTATTTCAAAGTACCCCAGCCACAGAACGAACCGGTTAAAGCTTACAAAGCAGGAAGCCCTGAAAGAGAAGAATTAAAGAATAAAATCAACGAACTCAAACTTCAAAGAACGGAAATCCCATTAATTATAGGCGGTGAAGAGGTTAAAACAGGAAACACCGAAGAGATCAGAATCCCTCACAACCATAGCCACGTTTTAGGTGTTTATCATAAAGCAGGCAAAAAAGAAGTTGAAATGGCTATTGAAGCTGCACTTCAGGCATGGAAGACCTGGTCAATAATGCCATGGGAACATCGGGTTGCCATATTTTTAAAGATGGCAGATCTGTTAGCAGGTTCCTGGAGATCAACTATTAATGCTGCAACGATGTTGGGGCAGTCAAAAACAGCTCACCAGGCTGAAATTGATTCCGCCTGCGAGCTTATTGATTTCTACAGGTTCAATTCATATTTCTTCACTCAATTAATGAATGAACAGCCATTTTCATCCCCCGGCACCTGGAATCGCCTGGAGTACAGACCTCTTGAAGGCTATATATTTGCAGTAACTCCTTTCAACTTTACATCCATCGCAGGAAACCTGCCAACTTCACCGGCAATAGTTGGAAATGTTTCTTTATGGAAACCAGCTTCCAGTGCTGTCTATTCGGCATATTTCCTTATGAAGCTTTTTGAAGAGGCAGGACTGCCGAAGGGTGTTATTAATTTTGTACCCGGTTCGGGAGGACAAGTAGGAACTCCTGCAATGAGTAATCCGAATCTTGCAGGTATCCATTTTACAGGCTCAACTGCGGTGTTTCAGGGTATGTGGAAAACCATTGCAGATAATATGAAAGGGATGAAATATTATCCACGCATAGTGGGCGAAACAGGCGGGAAGGATTTTATATTTGCTCATAATTCTGCAGATGTTGATGCACTTGTTGTTGCTGCAGTAAGAGGCGCATTTGAATACCAGGGACAAAAATGCAGCGCCGCATCAAGAATGTATATACCTAAATCAATCTGGGCAGAGTTCCGCGAAAAGTATTGTTCCACTGTTAACCAGATAAAAATGGGGGATGTTGAAGATTTCACAAACTTTATGGGGGCGGTAATTGATAAAGGTGCTTTTGAATCTATAACCGGTTATATCAAGTATGCCCAGAAAGCAAAGGATGCTGAAATAATTACCGGCGGAAACTTTGATGACTCTAAAGGATATTTTGTTGAGCCGACTACAATACTGACCACAAATCCAAAGTTCAAAACAATGGAAGAAGAGATCTTCGGTCCTGTTTTTACAATATATGTATATGATGATAATAAATTTGAAGAAACACTTGAATTATGTGATGAAACATCCCCTTATGCTTTAACCGGTGCTGTCTGGGCAAAAGACCGTGAAGTAATTGTAAAAATGTCGAACAGACTGAGAAACACTGCCGGTAATTTTTATATTAACGACAAACCGACAGGTGCTGTTGTAGGACAACAGCCGTTTGGAGGCGGCAGAGCTTCCGGAACAAATGATAAGGCAGGCAGCGGAATGAATCTTATGAGATGGATGACTATAAGGACAATAAAGGAAACATTTGATCCTCCGAAAGACTGGCGTTACCCGTTTATGACAAAGTAATAAAAACATAAAAATAAATTATCAGAAGGTTAAAATGAAAATACACGAGTTCCAGGCAAAGGAGATACTTAAAAAATATGGTGTCCCTGTGCAGGATGGCGTAGCAATAAAAAATATGTCTGAGTTCGACAATGCTATAAATACATTGCAGTCAAGAGGACTAAATCAATTTGTAGTAAAATCCCAGATCCACGCAGGCGGCAGAGGAAAAGGGAAATTGTACAATCCATCGAACCAGTGAGGAGTTGATCCTCGAGGGAGGTGTGAAATTTACAACTTCTGTAGATAAAGCCAGGGAATATGCCCAGAAAATGCTCGGCAATCTCCTTGTAACTCACCAGACAGGCAGCGAAGGGAAAATTGTAAAGACCTTGTTCATTACTGAAGGACTGGATTATTCAAAAGAATTTTATCTCGGAATTCTGCTTGACCGTTCTGTTTCTAAAAATGTAATTATGGCTTCAACTGAAGGAGGAGTTGAGATAGAAAAAGTCGCTGCGGAAACTCCTGAAAAAATAATCAAGGAATGGGTAGATCCGGCTGTAGGTCTTCAGCCTTACCAGGCAAGAAAACTTGCATTTGCTTTAGGACTGGAAGGAGATGCATTTAAAAGCTTTGTTAAGTTTATAAGCAGACTTTATACAGCATATGAGCAGACAGATGCTTCTATGCTCGAAATAAATCCTCTTGTCCTTACAAATGATAACAAGATAATCGCTCTTGACGGAAAAATGAACTTCGATGACAATGCGCTTTACCGCCATCAGGATATTGCAGCTTATCGTGATCTGGATGAAGAGGATCCGCTGGAAATTGAAGCATCAAAATTTAATCTTAATTATATCAAGCTTGAGGGAAATGTCGGTTGTATGGTTAATGGCGCCGGACTTGCAATGGCTACAATGGATATCATTAAACTTGCCGGCGGCGAACCTGCTAACTTTCTTGACGTAGGCGGAGGTGCAAATAAAACAACTGTCTCCAACGGATTTAAGATTATTCTTTCAGACCCTAATGTTAAAGCAATCCTTATTAATATTTTCGGCGGAATTGTAAGATGCGACCGTGTAGCCCAGGGAGTAATTGATGCTGCACGGGAAATGGATGTACACGTTCCCATCGTGGTCAGGCTGGAAGGCACAAATGCAAAAGAAGCAGCAGTGTTATTACAGGAATCAGGATTAAACTTTGAAGTTGCCAAATCTCTAAAGGAAGCTGCAGAAAAAGTAACTGCCGTGATAAAGAAGTGATATTTATTTTAAAATGACACGGCTTTTGAGCCGTGGATCTAAAAAAAATTAAAGGCTTTAGTCAAAATATCCGGCTAAGGCCTTTTTCTTTATTGATTTCATCTCCCGAATCCGAAGTTCACGCCCCCTTCCTTCAGAATTCAATATCCTCCGATTTGAGTAAAAAGAGATATCAAAAAATTATATAAAATTCATCAATGAACCCGTAATTCCAGTTATCCCGGGTTCAGATACCAAGGTTAGAGAAATGCCTCATTATTACACATCATTTACATAATATTGTGTCTAGCAATTCCACCTATCAAAACATCTAAATAGCTTTGGTTTTGGGCTTCTCATTTTTAAGAAAAGGCTTTATTTGATATAAAAACGCAATTTTTTAAGTGCTGTGAAACCGGATATATCTCTTAAAAATTTAATTTGCAGGATGACAGATTAAGCTTGATTTTATACCCGAATAGACTTACATTTTTCTCGTACTTTTCAATCCTTAGGAGAAGTGGATGTCCTGCAGCAGCTCTAATTATGATTCTGAAGAAAATTTCTACACATATGGAAAGCACCTCAATGATGAAATTGAGAGATGCAAAGACATAATTACGAGCGGAAATATATATGGTGCAATTGAAACTCTTGAAGAAACCGTCCAGCTCTGCATAGATCACGATAAATATATTGAAGGATTGGAATTTGCTGATGCACTTCTTGAACATTTCCCTTATAATTCTGAATATTGGATGAAAAGCGGCGTCTTTCTAAACGGTTTATTCCGTTTTGACGAAGCTCTCTCCTGTTTTGACAAATCCTTATCCCTGAATCCCGGAGATACCGAGACCCTGATCGATAAAGCAACGGCCGAGGAGAATCTAGGTTTATATGAGGCTGCCGGAGAAACTTTGAGGAAGGCATTAAACAATGAACCAAATAATGAAGATGCATTATTTAACCTTGCCCTTCTCTGCCAGAGAAAGAACAGGACCTCAGAAGCTATCACTTATCTTAAACCAGGTCATAGAGATCGACCCTCAGTTTGAGGAAGCATACTATGAACTCGCTTTCTGTTATGAAGCATTAAATGATCTTAATATGGCACTGCATTCCTACGATAAATTCATTGATATTGACCCATATAACGCGAATGGATGGTATAACAGGGGGATCGTACTTGTCAAGATGAATAAATTAGAGCAGGCAATCGACAGCTACGATTTTGCTACTGCCATAAAAGATGATTTTGCCAGCGCCTGGTTCAATAAAGGTAATGCTCTTGCCGATCTGAACAAGTTTCAGCAGGCAATTGAGTGCTTCAAGAAATCATATGAAATTGATCAGACAGATGAGGCATCCTGTTATAATATCGCCAATATATATGAAGAGCTGGGTGACACAAGTACAGCAATAAAATATTACACAGATGCCATCTCCCTTAACGATGAATATTATGAAGCCTTTTTGGCGAGGGGTTTCTGTTATGATTCGGTTGGCAAATATCACCTGGCATTAAAAGATTTTAACAAAGCAATCTCCCTTTCGCAGGATTGCGCCGATGCCTGGTATGCTAAGGCAGATCTTGAATATTCTCTCGGAAAGCTTCAGGAAGCTGCTCAGAGCTATACATCTGCATTAAAACTCGAACCTGTTAACTTTGAAATATGGTTTAACCTTGCGGAAACATATTTTGAAATGGGGGACTGGCTTGAAGCGCTAAGTGCTTATGAGCAGTGCATAGATATCAATCCCAAGGATGCTTCTGCTTATTACGGAAAAGCAAAGGTGAAATTTATACTTAGCCGTACACAGGATGCCGTTGATTGCCTGAAGCAGGCATTTAAATTAGATCCGGAGATCAAATTAGAGTTCGCAAAAGAATATCCGGAAATTAAATCCTCTAAACTTTTCAAGAAGCTGCTTGGAGAGTTTTAATTTATTCCCGGTGCTATTTTATTAACCAGGAACTAAGATCCTGTAACTAAGAACTTCTCAGAAATCCACCCCTTTTTATTATCACTTCAACAGTATTTCTTTTTATATAACTTTGAAAGAGTTATTTTTACTCCTGAAAATTTTCTATTATTATAATTAATGAAAAATACTTTTCGTGTCAATACCCAGGTGATAGGACTAATCGGTCATCCAATTAAACATTCCTACTCCCCTTTCATTCATAATGTAACTATCGAATTAAAGAAGCTGGATTACATATATCTTCCATTCGATGTCCCGGCGGCTAATCTTAAAAATGCACTAAAAGGAATGGTAGCGCTGGGGATCAGGGGTTTTAATGTAACTATCCCGCATAAGGAAAATATCCTGCAGTTTATGAATGAGGTATCAGAAGAAGCTTCGATAATCGGGGCTGTTAATACAATAGTTAATGACCACGGGAAACTTGACGGCTATAATACAGATGCACACGGAGTTTATGAATCACTTCTCCCCTTCAGGGATTCCATTTTAGGTCAGGAAGTGAGTGTAATTGGTGCCGGCGGTGCAGCACGTGCCGTTGTTTATACACTTATCAGAAATTTTAAACCATCCAATATTAATATTATAAACCGGACTGAGCAGAGAGCCGATGCACTAAAAAGATATTTTAAGGATAAGATGAGATTTGAGGAAATTACTACTTTCGAATTATTCCCCCCGGAAATTGTAGAAACCCTCAGGAAATCAAAACTTATTGTAAATACCACTCCTGTAGGTATGTACCCCGATATAGAGGATTCCATCACAATTATTGAAAATTCCTTTACTAAAGAGCAGATTGTTTTTGACCTGGTCTATAATCCAATGCAGACCAAACTGCTTAAATTAGCGTCAGCTGCAGGGGCAGAAACAATTGACGGATTAAAGATGCTGGTGTTCCAGGCAGCAAAAGCATTTGAATTATGGACTGGTGAGGAACTCCCTGTCGAAGAACTGCATAAATCCTTACAGCTCGTCCTTATGGACTAACTTCCCTCCCTGATCATTTCATTGTACAGGGGAAAACAAGATAAGTTAACCTTTCACTTTAATTTACTTAAAGCTTTTTTTATCCTGTCTGCTGCATCAGCCAGTGTATCCAGTGAGACGGCATAGGAAAAACGGTTGTACCCCTCTGCGCCAAATGAAC
Organism: uncultured Ignavibacteriales bacterium; assembly: GCA_963764685.1. Classification (GTDB taxonomy): domain Bacteria; phylum Bacteroidota; class Ignavibacteria; order Ignavibacteriales; family Ignavibacteriaceae; genus CAVXTT01. The sequence continues at coordinate 198,292 of CAVXTT010000016.1, read as the reverse complement.
TCCCAGGAACAGTTGCTACATGAGCATCATAAAGCAGGTACATCGCAAAATCGAATGAATCGGTTACTTTAAGAACATCAGTCGTCTTACCAAAATATGCAGAAATATTAGGAAACAGGAAGAAAGCCCCTTCCGGTTTATAACAGGTAATACCTTTTATTGAACTAAGCTCCTTAAAGAAGTAATCTCTTCTTTTTTGGAACTCATTTCTCATAAAGTCAATTTCATCCTGGGGTCCTGATAATGCTTCAACTGTTGCATATTGTGAAATAGATGATGCGTGAGAAGTGCTATGGCTTTGTATTTTATCGATAGCTTTAATTATCTCTTCGGGTCCGGCTGCATAGCCGATCCGCCAACCGGTCATTGAATAAGATTTTGATACACCGTTCACAACTATAGTTCTTCTTTGCATCTCATCACTTAGCGAGGCAAAGCTGACGAATCTGAAATTATCGTATACCAGTTTCTCATAAATTTCATCGGAAAGAATAAAAAAATCTTTTCCCGAACAGACATCGGCAATATCCTCCAGTTCTTTTCTTGTATAGGTGGAACCTGTCGGGTTTGAAGGATTACAGAGAATAAACAGCCTGGTTTTACTGGTTATTGCTTTTTCTAATTCAGCGGGGGTTATCTTGAAGCCGTTCTTTTGACTTGTCTCAACAATTACAGATTTCCCGTGTGCCAGGGTAACCATTTCGGGATATGAAACCCAATATGGAGCAGGAATTATTACTTCGTCCTCCTTATAAACCACCGACTGAATTGAGTTAAAACAACTCTGCTTGGCTCCATTCGATACAATTATTTCATTCAGATTATAATTTAAACCGTTATCCTTTCTAAATTTCTCAGCTATCACTTTTCTTAATTCAACAGTACCAGCGTTAATGGTATACTTAGTCATTTCGGAATCGAGTGCTTTTTTTGCTGCTTCCTTTATATTTAACGGTGTAGGGAAATCCGGCTCGCCGACACTTAGGTCAATAATATTGAATCCCTCGGATTTCATTTTCTTGGCTTCTGCTGCTACTCTCATTGTGGGAGAAACAGTGATCTTGTTGACAAGTTCAGAAAGCAAAACTGCTCCTTCTATTTAAATTATTGGATTAAGGGGGATGGTAATTATGATTGCAATATAATCATAAATGCAAAAAAGAAAAATCAAAGAACCCGCACCACAATAAGATACAAGAGAGTGATTTGAATCTTTAATGTGATTACAAAACATTATTTTTTTTGGAGAGTAATTATCTTAAAATAACTAAATCGTGAAAGGAGATTTAAATGCTTTGGACAATAATTGTAATCCTCTTCGTTATCTGGCTGCTTGGTCTGCTGCTTGATTTTGGAGGGGGATTAATACATATATTATTAGTTATTGCGGTCATAGTTTTTATTGTAAATCTTGTAAGAGGCAGAAGCGTTTAATACGCTTCTGTCATTTACCCCACTTTATAACTTCCACCTGCACATGGGCAATACCATTGGTCACCATATCAAGCTCCTGTGCAGCTTTGAGGGAGACATCAATTATTCTTCCATTAAGATCGGGCTTGCGGTCATTTATTCTCAGGACGACAGACTTATTATTTTTTAGATTAACAACTCTGACTACTGTATTAAATGGATATGTTTCGTGTGCGGCGGTAAGATCGTACATATCATAGGTTTCACCGTTGGCAGTTTTCCTTCCGTTAAATTTTTCTGAATAAAATGATGCTACCCCGGTGACCTTTTCCAGGGCCCCCGATCTTGACTCAATGTTCTTCTTATTTTCTGAGGGAGGCTTATTCTCAGGTTCTTTATTTTCTTTTTTGTGACGGGAATCGTTACCCGTCTCACCACCTGAGGTGAATCTTGGACTGGTTGCACATCCTGAAAACAGTACAACCAGGAACAACATTATAATGAGCGAGAATTTCACGTCGTTAAAGTTTCTACGAATATAGACAAACTATAATATTTATCAAATAAGAAGGGATGCGGCAACTACTGCGGCGGTTTCCGATCTGAGACGGTTGGGAGCAAGTTTATAAAAAGAAGAACCCTTAAACAGCTTTATCTCGGCAGACGAAAATCCTCCTTCAGGACCTATAATCAGGTATGAAATACCCTGGATTAAACTCCTGTTAAACATCATTTCTGATTTCTGATCAAAAAGAATTTTCTCTCCAGTGAGACTGTGCATTTCTTTAAGATTATAAAATTGAACTTCCGGAAGAAAGCTTCGGAGTGACTGCTTCATTGCCGAAAGAACAATTTTATTCCATCTGTCCGATTTCGAAGAGCGGGCTATTGTTCTTTCCGATGTAAAAATTATAAACCTGGTTATCCCAAGTTCAGTACATTTTTCCAGAGCAAATTCAAGACGGTCATTGTTCTTTAAATAAGGCAGGCATAAAAAGATATTCCGGGCAGCATTATCATATTCTAATTTCTTAAGGATCCATAATTCTGCATAATCTTTTGCGATGGTGTCAATCCTGCATTTATATATATTCCCCTTCCCATCAGTTACCCAGACTTCATTGCCTTTGGAATGCCGCATAACATTTACCAGGTGATGAAATTCATCTCCCGATAAGCTGATAAGATCACCTGCAGCAGTACTATTGTAATATAATTCTATTTCAGAAAGATAATCCGAAATCAATGATGACCTCTGTGTTTTTATATTCGTCAAATGCATACTCCAGGCGCAGTGTAAAATAAGGCATTAACAGGAAGGTTAATCCAAAACCATATCCTGAATGAAAATCGTCTATACTGAAGGGTACATCTTGTGTTTGTATTCCACCAGCATCAGCAAAGATCTGAGCATACAATGCAAACCTGTAATTCAAAAGGGCATTCGGCAGGAAAGGAACAAATTCCATCTTAATTTTTAAATCCTTTATCATCGGATAAGCAGCTTCTACAGATGAGAAATAAAGATTATTGCCTTCATACTGCTCATTAAAATGGCCTCTGACCCGTTCACCTAATCCCAAATAAGAATAATCATAATAAGGGACCAAATTACCTGTTGTTATCCTGGAAGCTAATCTCCATTTAGCTATCAGAGTATTAAATAGCGGCTGATATTGCCTGAAATCAAGATTATAAACCTGCCAGCTGGCATTGTTGACTCCGAATCCCTTAAACTGGGCATTAACATTTGCAAAAATACCATCCGAAGGGAACAGGATCAGGTCCCTGCTATCAAAAGAATAACCAACCCCTACACCGGGTATCCTGTCTATCCTGTCATCTGATGCTGATATCCCCTTATAATATGCAGGACTTTCAACATATTGAAAGTATAGCGAAACAGCAACTCTGTTATACAGATTTAACCGCTTACCTATATCTACCTGCCCAAGAATGAACTTCTGATCAAACCCGCTGCCATATATCTGTTCAGCGTTTTTACTTGGATTTCTGGCAGTAGTATAAGAAACTGTTGTTGAAAAGAAAATATCTTCCTTTGAGATCATATTCGGGTTATCATAGAATAGATAATAACTCGGATCATAACCGAAGGTTATTCTGCCTCTTAAAGTTTCGTTTCTTCCCCTGAAATTCTTAATAACCAAATCCATCCCATAGGATATTTTGTCCCAGGACCTGTCCTTTAACATAAAAAAAGGGATTGGATATATATACCAGCTTTCCTCGACAATTATCCACAGTTTATTAAAGTCAATACTATCCGGTTTCAGATATACATGGTTAAATATTTCGAGACTGTATATTCTTTCCCGGTTATAGTCCAGCGTTTGACTATCAACGGAATCCCCCGCTGAAAACGTCAATTCCCGCAGAATTATCTCCTCTTCGGTAATTTTATTTCCGGAAACAACAATAGTATCTACCAGCATAGTAAATACGGAATCTGATCCTTCATTACTTTCTTGTGCTATAGCCGAAGGCGTACCTGTCAGGATAAGAAATAAAATAATTTTCTTCATTTGGGAGAATAAATAAAAGAGGGGATTGTTTCAAACAATCCCCGTTTATTATTAAGCTTCGACGTATTCAGTTATTGGGGGGCAGCTGCAGACAAGATTTCTGTCGCCGTATGCGTTGTTGATTCTTCCAACTGTTGCCCAGAATTTCTGTTTTCTTGTCCACGGAACCGGGTATGCTGCCTTTTCTCTTGAATAAGAATGATTCCACGTATCGCTTATCAGGCTATCCATTGTATGTGGTGCATTCTTTAAAACATTATCCTGTGTATCGGCTCTGCCTTCCTCTATTTCCCTGATCTCATTTCTGATTGAAATTAGGGCATCACAAAATCTGTCAAGCTCTGCTTTTGATTCACTTTCTGTTGGTTCCACCATTAAAGTACCATGGACAGGGAATGAAACAGTAGGAGCGTGGAATCCATAATCCATTAACCGTTTTGCAATATCTTCAACTTCAATATTAGCAGATGCCTTGAAACTGCGCATATCAAATATCAATTCGTGAGCTACTGTTCCGTTTTTTGCTGAGTAAACAACCGGATAAGTGCTTTCCAGCCGGGCCTTAATATAATTGGCATTCAGAATTGCAATCTTGGAAGCATAAGTAAGTCCGGGGGCTCCCATCATTTTTATGTATGCATAAGAAATAACTATGATATCTGCACTTCCCCAGGGTGCCGCAGATACTGCACCTATGCCATTCTTATGATCAAGATTAACAACAGAATGATTCGGAAGGAATTGAGTAAGATGTGTTGCTACCGCAATAGGACCCATACCCGGTCCGCCTCCTCCATGGGGTATACAGAATGTTTTATGAAGATTTATATGACAAACATCCGCACCGATCAGGGCAGGACTTGTTAACCCGACCTGTGCATTCATATTTGCTCCATCCATATAAACCAGTCCGCCGTTTGCATGAATAATATCGCACATTTTTTTAATCTTCGCTTCAAATACTCCATGCGTGGATGGATAGGTAACCATTAGTGCGGCAAGACTATCTTTATACTGTGAAGCTTTAACTTCCAGATCGTCAATTGAAACATTCCCGTATTTATCGCACTCGACTACAACCACCTTCATTCCTGCCATTACTGCACTAGCAGGATTAGTTCCATGGGCTGATGAGGGAATTAACACTACATTCCTATGTTTGTTTCCTTTACTGATATGATATTGCCTGATTACAAGAAGGCCAGTATATTCTCCCTGCGCACCCGAATTGGGCTGCAGAGATACAGCAGCAAAACCTGTTATAGCTGCGAGGTCTCTTTCGAACTCTTTAAATATTTGCTGATACCCAAGGGTCTGTGGAGAAGGAGCGAATGGATGTATTTTAGCGAATTCAGGCCAGGTAATTCCAAGCATCTCTGTTGTTGCATTTAGTTTCATTGTGCACGAGCCCAGGGGGATCATTGAATGCATCAGGGAAAGATCCTTATTCTCCAGCCTCTTTATATATCTCATCATCTCGGTTTCAGTATTATAAGAATTAAAGACCGGATGAGTCAGGTATGGAGTAACTCTGTTAAACTCTTCCGGCATACCGGTTTCCGCTTCAGAGGCAATAGAACCAAGCTCTTTTTCACTTAATGTCTTCCCTACCACTCCGGAGAATACTGAGATAATATCATATATATTCTGCAGGTCTGTTGTTTCATTTATAGATATTCCGATGGAATGATTTCCGATATACCTGAAGTTAATTTCGAGTGCTTCGGCATCGGTTCTAATTCTTTTAAGTTTATCCTCTGCATTCATGCCAATATTGATCTGCAGGGTATCGAAGTAGTTCTTGTTCACCTGGTTAAGCCCAAGTTTCTTTAAAGCAGAGTCGAGCATTTTAGCAAAACCGTGTATTCTTTCAGCTATCCCTTTAATTCCTGAAGGACCGTGGTATACAGCATACATACTGGCTATAATTGCAAGCAGAACCTGGGAGGTACAAATGTTACTTGTAGCTTTTTCCCTTCTTATATGCTGCTCTCTGGTCTGCAGAGCCATACGCAATGCGGGATTGCCGTAAGAATCAATAGATATTCCGATTATACGTCCCGGAATATGTCGTTTATAATCATCCTTTGTTGAAAAGAATGCCGCATGGGGACCGCCGAAACCCTTTGGTATACCGAATCTTTGAGCACTGCCAACTACCACATCAGCACCAAATTCTCCGGGAGGAGTTAATAATGCAAGACTAAGGAGGTCGGCAGCAACAATTTTAAAGATTCCCACTGCTTCAGCACGGTTGAATAAGTCCCTATAGTCATAAAGTTCACCATTCCCGGAAGGATATTGAACAAGTAATCCGAAAATATTCTCTCTAAGTTCAACGTTCTTATGATTCCCCGTCTGAACCTTTATGCCCAATGCATCAGCTCTTGTTTTAAGCACATCTATTGTTTGAGGGAAACATTCTTCTGAAACAAAAATGGTATCTGCGTGTTTATTTTTTCTTAGTCCGTAAAACATTATCATTGCTTCTGCTGCTGCTGTTGCTTCATCAAGCAGTGATGCATTTGCCACCGGGAGTGCGGTAAGATCAATAATCATAGTCTGAAAATTCAATAGCGCTTCAAGCCTCCCCTGGGCTATTTCAGCCTGATAAGGTGTATACTGAGTATACCAGCCGGGATTTTCAAGAACATTTCTTTGAATTACAGCAGGCGTTATATTTGTATAATAGCCCATACCTATATATGACTTAAATACTTTATTTTTTCTTGCAACCTTTTTCAGATGCTCAATAAAACGGTACTCTGTTACAGCAGAGTGCAAGTTTCAACCCCTCCTTCATTCTAATATCTGCAGGAAGAGTCTCATCAATTAAGTGCTCCAGCGAACTGAACCCTGTTTCTTTTAGCATAGAGTCCAGATCCCGGGAATTTATACCGATATGTCTGTTAATAAATTTGTCCGGATGTTCGAATGATTTCATAAGAAAGCTTTCAATTTTATAGGCAATAATGTTAAAAAATCAATTATGAAATTTAAGAAATTACTTTGAGAAAAGAGTTCTATAAATAACGGTATTATCCCGGAATTATGATAAAGAAGGAGTGAATCAGGCAATGGTCTGTTCCAGCAAAGCATTAAAAAAGGCTGCAATCAGATTGCAGCCTTACGAATAAGTTATTTTTGAAGTATTACTTCATCAGCATTAATTTCTTTGTAGCAGAGAAATTACCGGCATTAATAGTATAGAAATAAATTCCTGATGAAAGCTCTGAAGCGTTGAATTGAATATCATAGCTTCCTGCATTCTTTTCTTCATTTACCAGTGTTGCAACTTCATTTCCAAGAACATCATATACCTTTAATGTAACCTGTGATGCTGAAGGAATGGAATATTTAATACTGGTTGAAGGATTAAACGGATTAGGATAATTCTGGCTAAGGTTGAAGTTTAAAGGTTTGAAAACATCCACTTCAACAACATCCGAATATGCATATTGACCGTCATAATCCAGTTGTTTCAACCTGTAAAGATATATGCCCGGCTCAATAATATTTTTATCGGAATAGCTATAGGCATTAATTTCAGTTGTACTGCCGTGACCGGCTACGAATCCGATATTGTCCCATCCGTTTGCTGCATTGACTGTTCTTTCAATCTCGAAGCCTCTGTTATTTAACTCAGTAGCAGTTACCCAGTTAAGCTTTACTTCGAAATCAGTTACTGTAGCACCAAAAGAAGTTAATTCAACAGGGACAGGAGGTCCGATTGTTAAAACAACATTACGTTTATGGACAGGTGTTCCATTAGGACCTTTACCAGTTACAATCATTGTATAAACACCCTGAGGAACTGAACCAACCGTCTTAACTTTAAATACTACTGAATCAGGATAAGTAGACAGAACATTTGAACCCACAGGTGTAACAAGGATCTGGCCTGCAGCCGGGGCCGGGGTAATTTCAGTAGTGAATGTTGCAGTGTTAGTGAACAGCTTAACTGCAGGAACACTAGTGTTAAAATATGCACTGTCTCCTTCCGTACCGACAGTCATAGCACTACGTGATGTCAGCATTGCGAAGTCTGGGAAATAACCGACATAACTGCCGTAGTTGTTATTTCTGAAATCAGTCCAAACCAAAAGTGCCTGATTGTTTATACCTGCGATTGCATCATAATCCCCCTGGTATGCAGGAGGAGTACCCGATGAACTGATTTTAGTCTTGAATGTCTTGTTGCTGATTCTCTGGTTCGGAGCAAAAGTCGCACCACCGTCATCTGTATAAGTAGCATACACATCCATACTATCTGATGTTACGCAGAGACGGGAATCATACCATTTTATGAATAATCTACCGGTCTGTTTATCGCACCATATGGCAGGGAAGAATTGATGATTAGCAGCCGTATTTGGGTCATCATTTACGACAACAGCACTCGACCAGGTGGCTGCCTGATCGTCAGAATATCTTAAGAAGATATTTGGTTTATTGCCGCTTCCGGTAGGCTGATTGGACGCATAAACAAGATATAATCTTCCCCTGTGAGAGCCGATAACTATTGTCTGCAGCAATCATAGGGTAAGGACGGGTTCTCATTCCATTAACGGTTGATCTTCCACCTATTTCAGTTCCTATATAATTAGAAAACTGCTGCTGTGATCTCTGAATAAATGATGTGCCGCCATTAGTCGATCTGTGGAATGTATAAACTCCGGCTCCATTCGATCCGCTGTGTGTTACCACGTAAACGCAACCGCCTTGTGTGTTGCCGTCCGGACCTACTGCAACCATCATTCCGGGAAGAGTCTGGGGACTCAGAGAGGTTGTGGTCTGGAATGTTGCCCCGTGATCAGTACTGCGGGCAAAACTGCCCGGGGTCATTGTTGTGTATACATAATTTGCATAAGGACCTGATGTTTGATCACAGGCCATCCAGTTCTTATCGTTACCAGCAATTGAAGTAACTGCTGTCGACCAGGTCTGACCATTATTTGTAGATCTGATAACCTTACATCCTGAAATGCCGCCATACATTGTCTCATAAAACAGGTTTCCCAAACTATCATATGCAGTTACGGGATCTCCTGCGGGACTAACACCAAATGAAGGAGCCAGTGTTGACCAGTCAAATCCATTTTGTGTATAATGTGTGCCATTAATATTCCAGGCATTCATATATTGAAGAGGATTAAGCGGATTTACTGACATATGAGGTTCAGCGTAGTCCACACCAAGATCATAATTATCCCATCCGCCGATCGTTACAACAGCTTCGGGGCTAAACTCGTTTACTGAGTTATAATAGCTCGGAGGAATATTATCATATCTGGGATTATCTTTCCACCCATTCTCTGACTGCAGCTTTTCTCTTGATTGGGTATACCCCGTCACAGAAAAGATTATAGCGAGAAATAGAATGAAAAGAGAAGTAGTAAAACTATTTTTATTCATAACAGCTCTCTTTAGTGATTTGGTTGAAGTAGTTAGTTGATTAGCAAATTTACTATTTAGAAGAATGAATCAGATAATTAAATTTCAATTTATCAAAAGTTTTTTTTTACTGCAATAAAAAACTCAAATAAATGTAACTTTTATTTTGCTCCAAATAACCTTTTAAATTCTTCTATATTATTCAATTCCCCTGTTTTCCTGGACTCCTCATCTTCTTCAGGCTTAGAAGTAAGCAGTTTGCTGAAATCCTCCGACTTAATAATAGTGCTGGAGCTTACACGGGCATATTCAATTAAATTATTATCTGATGTCACAAGAACAATGTTTTTAGGATTGGTACTTTCGTCGATCTGTATTTTGATCTTTTCATCGGCTGACCTCTCCCCAGAATAGTGAATCTTAAGTAACGATGCGTTTATTGGTTCTCCCCTGAAACCATCAAAATGGACTGATATAGATGCTTTCCTTGTGTGAAAATATCTTTCAAGCAGCAGAATAAGTTTTTCTCTCACTCCCTGTTTATCTTTCTTCTGCAGGCGTGAAAGCTGCTTCAATTTCCCGATAAGGTTATTCCCGTCTATTATATATTGTTTCATAATTATTTTCCGCTGAAGAACTGATCCCGTTTAGTAAGTTTCAGATCCTGCAGTTGTGGAGCTTTTACTCTTATCTCGAACCGGTATCCTCTGTATGTACCTGTCGGATTCCAGGTAAAATTCATAAGCCAGCAATGAAGATCTCGCGATATTCTGATCTGGGGTGCTGCCAGTTCATTATTTATCAGGTCGTAACTCCCTGTAAAAGAAATTTTCCAGTTCCTGTGTAAGATTGAAATTCAATCCCCCGGCTATATTCGAAAACTTTGTTTTGTTTGTCGGTATCTCCTGGTTCTGAGTATAATTATATGTGAGCGATATATCCCAGGGGACACTAAAGTCGGCTTCTTTCTCTTCATAAATTCCTCTGTACATATTATTACCGGAACTCCCCAGTTCATATTGCCCTTCCGAAATAGAATCCGGCTCACCGCCAAAAGCAGATTTTATCCTTTCTCCCGAAAGTGATGTTGTTACAGAAAAATTAAAATTTGTCATTCTCAAGAAACCTTTACCGCTTTCTGCGAGATATCTGTCTATTCTTCCCTCTTCAGTTAGTCATAAGGGGAAAAAGTTGAGATCCTGAGAAACTGAAATAATCTTCTATCTGAGTACGGTAGCGTAAGCGAAATATCGGAAAGCTTAAGACTGTCTGCTGCAAAGTTGTAGCTTAATCTGAGTCCCAGATTAAGCAATTGAATTTTATTCTCCTTGCTTGTTGTATCCGTAGGATCAGCTGTGGTCTTAATTTCAAATATATTCGACAAATTAAATGCTATATTCTGCTGCTCCTGGTTCCGAGATCCCGCCGTATATTTCTCTTTGAAATTTATCATAATAAACTGTACTGCCTTCCGAAGTTACATAGGAATCCCAATATCCCCAGTGCGGCTCTAGAAAAATTAGGCTGATAGTTATAAGAGATGAGTCGGATTGACTGTATGCCTTAAAGCTGCTATTCCAAGAACACCCGGCTGAAACATACCATAAAATTTGGTCGATGCACCAATCCCCATTCCGAATGTACGTACAAAATTAATTTCTTTTATATCATTTGTAACAACTGAATCGCCGCTCTGAAATTTCTCAATTCTTTTATTATACCATCTTTCCTGGTAACGAACAAAGGGGGTAATATTGAAATAACCTATTTTGGGTGAAGCATTAACATTGACCACATGCTGAATACCTCCCCTTACCTGCAGATTCCCCTGTGTCTTATTACGGTTGTTCTGCAGCTGGCCGGCATAAGTAATTCCGACCAGCTCATACCATTGCTGTTCTCCAACTACCCCTTCCCTTTTGAAGGGATACTTCTGCGTCAGATTAAATGTAAGATTAGGCAGAACTTCAGTTATATTCCCTGATTCAATATCCTGCCTCCTCTGGTATCCGAGAGAAAGACTGTTTCCGGATTCATCCCATGATTTAAATAAAGTAGCATTAGAGATAATTTCATTCCTTAAGAGCTCACTATATTCCGTAACATTTCTTTCAAGATAATTACCGGATACAAATTCAAGATTTGCATCAAGCTTTAATGTAGGATTCAGACTCTGATTATGGCTCAGCTTCACCCTCCAGTCCTTTCGCTGGACCTTATCAGGATCTGTATCTGCTCCTTCCTGAAAGTAGGAATATCCTCCTTCCAGGTTTCCGCTCAGGCTGTACCGCTTTGCATAACGGAACCTGCTTTCGACGTTGTAGCTTCCCCTCGTATAATAATCCGCTGTAAGATTTGCATCCATATAATCGCTTATTGCCCAGAAATAGCCGAACCGGGAGAAATATCTTCCGTAACGTGCATCATTTCCATATGCGGGAGGAAGGATTCCGGAGCGCCTGCCGGACTCAATAGGGAATACTGCAAAGGGAAGTGGAATCGGGAATGGCACCCCTCCAAAATACAGCCAGACCCACCTTGATACAACTTCCTGCTTATGTATAACTTTCATTTCAGGAGAGTAGAAATGATAATGAGGAGTATCAATATCGCAGGATGTAAAAATACCATCCTGAATAAAATAAGTCTCCTGATCAACTTTTTTAATTTTTTCTCCTGTATAGAATGAACCTTCACTTTCTGTTTCAGCTGCAGTAATATAGCCCTGTGCAGTCTTAAAGTTATACTTCATCTGCGACCCCTCGTACAGCTCACCCCTGTCTTTAAGTTCGGGGGAACCGGAAAGACCGGTATCTGTTTTTACACCTGTTGCTTCAATATTATTAGTGGAAAAGTCAATAGAAATGTTTGCGCTCTTTAATTCAGTCTGTTTGTATTGCAGTTCGGAATTCCCGTACAGGTTCATTTTCTTCTCATTTACCAGGAATACCATAGAATCTGAAGAACTGGAAAAAATAACAGTATCAACATCATACCCCTTCCGACCCGTATCGGCAGCTGTAGTATCAGATAGTATTTTAAGGGAATCGGATATGGTGTTAATAAATATCGAGTCCTGAACCTGCGCATAGGGTTCAATTGAAAGGAAAATAATGATAACTGCAGGGACAAGATATTTCATTAAAATAATTTTAATAAAACATTAATAAATATCACGACCTGTAATAAACCAGAGCAGACGCTCCCAGGATACCTGCTTCATTCTTCAGTTTTGCAGGAAGTACTTTTACGTGCGGTCTTATCGGAATCATTACACGGGATATAAGTGTTTCTTTCACGGGACCGAACAGATGACCGGCAAATCCCGCAACACCGCCGCCGATAATAAATGTACTAACATCCAGAAGGTTGCTTACAGAACCAAGAACTGCTCCCAGCGATATTCCCAGATCCTTAATGAAATTAATAGCAAACAAGTCGCCGAGGTCTGCTGCTTCCTTAATTATTTTGGGACTTAATTTATCCAGATCATTTTCTACAAGCCCGGGAATAATTGTCTCATTCCCATTTAATTCCTTTTTTATTCTTTTTATCAGGTAATTGTTCCCTAAGTAAGTTTCAATACATCCATAAGATCCGCAGTTGCATTTCTCACCCTTGTAATCTATGGTCATATGTCCGATTTCTCCTGCCGCACCAAAATCCCCCCTGTATAATTTCCTGTTCAATATTATTCCGCCGCCTACTCCTGTCCCCAGCGTTATCATTACAAATGAATCATATTTCCTGCCTGCTCCAAATATCATCTCACCTATTGCGGCTGCATTTGCATCATTCTCTACATAAACATTCTTCTTGAATTCCTTCTCAATTATTCTGCCCAGATTTATTTTCCCCCAACCGGGGAAATTCGGAGGGTTCTCTACTGTCCCCTTTTTAATTGACACTACACCGGGAGAACCTATTCCAATGCCGCGAATAGAAAATTTCTTCTTTTCAGTTAATTCACGGATACCTTTTTTAATTTGTGATATTACTTTATCAGGTCCTGCCTCTGCTTTTGTTTCAAGGGATGTCTTGAATATTATTTTCCCAGTTTCAGATACCACACCTAACTTTATGTTTGTGCCTCCAAGGTCAATTCCTATCGCATATTTTATGTTTTTTGGCATCCGGTACCTTTTATTGTTCCCAAAGATATATTGCGTTCACTCCTGTCATTTTGAATATTCAACATCAACTATCCTGATCTCCTCGGGGTAGGTTATATCACCGATAGGAGAAGTGACAGTTGGTTTGGCATATAATGCCAACCGGGAGGGGCTGCCTCCATAACCACCGATGTTCAGTGCAGTATTTACTATTTCCTCCAATGACCTGTCCCTGAAAAACTGCATCAGGTCTAGGTTGATGCTTAAGGGAAATAATGCTTCTTCACCGGTTCCGGGGACATAGATACTTGAACTTATATTTCCGCTGATAGTTTCCCTGTCATTTATAAGCAGGCGCCAGGGAAATGATTTAATATTAGCATCAGTCCTTGGGTACCCTCCGGTGCCGTCATTAGGATTTTTTGCATTAATATTCAAAGTAAAATTGACCGGCAGTGTTCCTTTAGAGATAGCTGATGTAATTTTCAGAATATCCTGAGAACTGAAATCCTGCAAGCCGGGATTTATTGGATATAGCGATCCCGTTTAGATGTAAAATTATCCACAGTGCTCAGTTTAAACTGAAGACGTGAAATATTTTCGAATGTCTTTAACATAGAACAGGAGAATAACCCTGTTATTATTACAAGCAGCAGACAAGCTGTAACTTTTCTCATCAATGCCTCACACTACTGTTGATTCTTCTATTTTCTTTAATATTTCTTCGGCAACTTTTAATGCTTTCAATCCATCTTCCCCCGATACTATAGGTTTTTTATTTTCCAGCACAGAATCAATAAAGAGCTTAAGCTCATAATGAAGAGCATTTATCTCTTTCATTTCCGGCTGCTCATATACAATCTTTTTCTTTTTGTCGCCTATACCGATCTCTCCGAAAGAAATGCTATGGCTTTCAGGATGTTCGTGAAGGGGAAGAAGTCTGTATACCTCGGATACCCCCGTTACAAAATCTACGGAGATATAATTATCCCTCTGGAAGATCCTCATCTTTCTCATTTTCTTCTGGGAGATACGGCTTGCAGTAACATTTGCAACCGCACCATTCTCAAACTGAATTCTTGCATTGGCAATATCAAGTGAATCGGAAACAACGGCTACGCCATTAGCATCTATTTTGACCACATTACTTTTTACCAGACTTAATATAATATCAATATCATGTATCATCAGATCGAGCACCACCGCCACATCTGTTCCCCTGGGATTGAACTGTGCCAGCCTGTCCGTCTGAATGAATAAAGGCTCAACTAAATATTTTTCAAGGGAAACAATTGCAGGATTAAATCTTTCGATATGTCCCACCTGCAGGTTAAGGTTTCTTTCATTCGATATTTTAACCAGCTCTTCAGCTTCCCATATTTGAGAGGTAATCGGTTTTTCAATGAACACATGCTTTCCTGCCGCCAATGCTTTTTTAGCAAGATCGTAGTGCCATTTGGTAGTGGCGGCAATGGAGACGGCTTCGCAGTTCTGAAAGAGCTGATCCAGACTTTCACATACCGGTACTGAGTATTCGGAAGCGGCTTTTTGTAACTGCTCCGGATCTGAATCATAAATACCGGTTATTTCACATTCTGGAATATCTTTAAACATCTTAATGTGAAGCTTGCCGAGATGCCCGGTACCAATAACGCCTGTTTTAATTTTTTTCATTTTATGTTTTGCACTCTCTTATATCCGATGATTTTATCAAAACCTCCAAATTGAGGCTCATTATAATAGATAAAAATATAATAATCATTAACCGTTTCCCAGCTGTTTCCCTCCAGAATGAGCCAGTCGATATTCTTAATCTGACCGTTTTTATTTTCCCCGGTCACATACTGATAATCGTATGCTCCCCTTTTAAGAGTTGCGGTTAAGGAATAAATACCCTGCCGGTTTTCCATTTCAAATGCCGGAAGAATATTCCAGTTTGTAAATGAACCTACCAGGAAAATGCTTCCTTTTACTTCATCGGGAGGACGGATCGAGAAATCAACATCAAGGTATGTGGCATACTCATTTTTGTAATTCAGATATATTGAGCCCCCGTTATGATCTTTTCTCGCCTGGTGGAAGAAGCGGGAGTATTCCAGACCATCGATCTGTGCCTTTACATTTTCTCCAATAAACCTGTTATAATCTCTGATATCTGTCTGCCTGTATTCATTACCGGGCTGTATATCCCTTACGGTAAAAGTAAATTTCCTGTCCCCGTTCCAGTAGAACTGGCGGGTATTTGTGTTGAAGGATTTATCGACAATAAATGGATAATTGATTTTCTGATTTTCCACTATTTCCATATGGGTAACAAAAGCAGGGTATAACTCCTCGTTCAGATTGAATGAAGTGGTTAGGTTAACAATCTTGGCAAGATCTGAAGGGAAATAGATTTTATCCTCAAGCTGCTCTCTTTTTATTTCTGTTCTCAGGACAATCTCCTCGTGAATGACAAAGAATTTTCCCGTGGCATAAACAACAGAAGTATCAAATGAGTCGGTTATATAGAATCTCCATTTACCAGAATGAGGGAAATTAACAGTTTCTTCTGCATCAGGAAAAGATTCTCTAAAGTGGTACCTAACTCCGGAAACTGTTGACGGAAGAGTTTCAAAATCAAGGGTGTAAAAGATATTCTTCCCTGTATTTACAAGAAAGAGATTTGTATATGGTACCCAATTCCTGTCGCAGTAGCGGAATACAATATTCAGACTGGGGACAAAACCGGTTTCAATGTCGAACTCAATTGTTATGCCGCCTCTTCCTTCTTCCTTATCAGAAATAAGTGGCAGTGATGTTTCATCCCCTGCAGAATAAATCCGCAGAGATTTTATTTCCAGTGCCTGTGCCGGTAAAGGCACAGAAGCAATGATTAGAAAAAACAATATGTATTTCATTTCCCCTTCCGGTTAAATGTTAAATATTTCTGCACATTTGATTGATGGATAAGGAATAAATATTAGAACATTTTGTCCTTCTCTTACATCTTCAAGCAGCAGACCGTCGTCAAATACAGAATTAAGTTTACCTGCCTTAAATACAATTTCGTATATAGATGTGTCGGTTTTAGGATCCAGGGTTAAACCATAATTCTCGTGCATAGTTATACTTATTGTCTGCCCGATATAATTCTGCCATTCCATCTTCATTTTAATATTCCTGATTTAGTAATAGTTCGTCAAGTTCTCCCCTGAACTGTTCAAGGTCAGGGCATAGATAATAATTTTTTAAAAACTGAGAGGCAAGGGATTGTTCTCCCGCATTGATATAATTTGAATAGATCGCTCCAATTGTCCCCTTCATTTTCTCGGAGGATGTACAGCTCTTTCCGTTCGAATCAAAAAAATAATCAAGGGTTTCAGTAAGTGCTTCATTCTCGCCGATGAACAGATCATAAATCTCATCATTTATATTGTATAGTTCACCCGACTCATATTTCCAGCAGTTTATTGGCAAAACAGATTCATTCCCTTTATTAAGGTAGGTGAATGCATTATTTCCCGTTATTATAACAAGTTCATTTAATTCTTCGGGGAGAGTATAATACGGTTCAAACGAACCGGAATTGATGGAGTCCGCAAGATAAAAGCTATCAATTGTGTTATAAATGTAAAGCAGGTAATCTGTTCCCGGGGATAGGGCTGCTGAGTCGATTATTATAAGCTCGTCCGAAGAGTCGTTATCAAGATCGGCAGCATAACTTACCGGGTTGTTAAAAGAGCTTTGCAGGATTGCCCTGTCCGACTCATCTTTCACGACCAGTTTTCCAGAGTCAACCGTAATGAGATAGTTATTAATTGAAATGTTCTGTACCTGGGCAAAAGTATCTGCGGTGATGAGAAGGAGCCCGATAAGAAATAATTTCATCCGGAATTACAAGTAATTATTGAGTGTCTAAATATAGTTTTTTAGATAAGGAAATAAAATGCAGGAAAGGCAAGGAGTGTAATAAATCCAAGCTCATCAGGCAATTCAGATTTAAATGATCCCTGACCTCATCATACCATCGGGTCTGCCTGAACCTAGTTCCTGCCTGAGAACCTACACCTTAAATGTTAAAGGACAAGCATAACAGTGGGCAATTATTTTTGATAGCGCTCTGTAGTCCCTACAGGACTGACAGCAGTGGTTGCAATAACTTCTTTCTGCCCTAAGTCCCATCGGGACGATATGTCAGTAATCATTCATTCTGATGTAATGAGGTGTATAGCCCCGAGCTTGATCTCGGGGTATGATGAATGAGGAATGGGCTTTAGCCCAAACCGGCTTTCTCTTTTGGGCTGAAGCCCTGATCTTTGACGGCATTCCTGCCATCGCGATAAATCGCGTGGCTATTCAAATAAAAACAGGCTTTGGCCTCAAATTGGCCTAATAAATGCCTTTCACATTCATATAAAGCCTACATAGATCTTCCCCAAATCTTACCCAAATACGAGAATTCCAGGTTGTGGGTAAGATCTGAGTAAGATCTAGGCAATAGCTATATAGGAAGCAATGACATTTATCTGGCCAATTTAAGGCTAATTTGCTCCAAAATTGAACTTTTAACGAACATTTTACTATACACCCATACTAACAAATCGCTCCAGGTATATAATTCAAGTCTTGCTAATACTTTATAAAGAGCATGCTGCTGTCTTAAAACAGACAGCTTCAAGGACTTTACAAGACTCAGCGAAGCTCATTTACATGCCGTCTAGGACCATTTGTTAGCTAAGTGTGGATAAAGTGGTTTTTAAAAACATTTCCAAATTCTGTCATTAACTCCGGCAGTTTTGAATTAAATATTCTTCATCTTACATATTGATTTTGTCAAAAAGAATTGTAATTTACAACTAAGCGATTTTTAACCCCCACTGTCAGAAAAAAATTAAGGATATTAAAAGTATTACTTCACTCCTTTTAATATTCTCTTCATCCCGTTAAGGTTTTCTGAATCTGAGTTTCAACGTTTGATTAGATGTGCGTCTTTTGATTAACGACGGTTATAATAATAGATAAGCAACAGGGTTTATAAAGCATCCTCCCTGCGTTTCGGAAATATTATTAATTAATTTCTATAATCATCAACTATAATAGGATCGTTCTATGAAAACTTTGTTCATTTTCTCCATTGCAGCAATAATATTGATTATCGCTGCGATTGATGTTTCCCCTCAAACAGAAAAGAAAGAAGAGGGTGCTGTAATTATTTCCACAGAATCTTTATCGGGACATTCTAATCAAACTGACCCACCGGTAGGCGACCGGTTGATTATGGATTACCTTGTAGCTTACGACTCGAGTTCAGTTAACGGGAGGACCAGCCGCGACTCAGTGGTTAATAATCTTACAGCTCTCGGGTTAACTTTCGATCTTTTTAACAAGGGCTCGCAGACAAGCACAAATGCTATCTCCCTTAGAGGATATAAAGCCGTTTTCTGGCTTGGAGAAGCTACCAGCGTTATGTCCCTTGTTCAAAAGGATTCGGTAAAAGCATATCTGAATGCCGGAACTCCCGCTGAAAAATCAAAGCTTATAATCTGTGCCGAGGATATCGGCTACCAGTTCGGAAGAGCTGTATCAACCTATTATGACCTTGATTTTGTAAACAACTACCTTGGATTCAATTACATTGCAGACCGTCCCAGTTCAGTAGTACAGCAGGGATTAGTTGGCGTTGCAATAAATGCGGGACTAACTGACTCTACCGTAGGCAGCTGGCCGGATGTTCTAAGTTCTTTTGATCCTCCGAACAGCCAGGTATTATACAGGTTCAGGAGTTTCCCTGATTCTGCAAATGCCATCGGGTATAAAAAGCCTAATTTTGAAGTTGCCACCTTCGGAACTGATGTCAGAGCATTGAGACCTGCTATTGACAGCCCTCCCGGCTCACCGGTTAAAAGAATTCTTACAGGAGCACTCAGCTTTGTACCTGTTGAACTTACAGCTTTTACAGCAAATGCCAGCGGATCTAATGTAAATCTGCAATGGTCAACAGCCACTGAAACAAATAACCAGGGATTCGAGATCGAAAGAAATACCAACGGCAGGTATGAGAAGATCGGTTATATCCCGGGTGCCGGAACTACTACAAGTAATAAGGATTATTTCTTCATTGATTACAATGTATCCGATGGAAAATATATCTACCGGCTGAAACAAATTGATTTTGACGGAACATTCTCTTATTCCCCTGAAGTCGAGATCGAGGTTATTACTCCCGATGTATTCAGTCTTTCTCAAAACTATCCTAACCCGTTCAACCCCAGCACCAGGATAAATTTCTCGTTAAAGGTTGACTCTAAGGTTACCCTTACGATCTTTAATATACTGGGACAGGAAATAGCTACATTATTGAACGGCAATCTTCCCGCTTCAGGACACCAGATTACCTTCGATGCCTCTTCACTGAACAGCGGAATATATCTGTATAGAATTGATGCACAGGGAATTGACGGCAGCTCATTTTCGGAAACTAAAAAGATGACCCTGATTAAATAAACATCGGGATCTCTTTAACATAACACAAAAAGGAACTCCGTAAGGGGTTCCTTTTATTTTAAACTGTTTAATTAGATATATTGAAGATGTAAGGAACGATCAGTGATCGTTCCGCCATTGGCAGTAATTTCATTATTAGAACCCCCTACGATTAGTGATCGTCCCGTCACTGGCAATAACTCCATTATTAGAACTCTCTACGATCAATGATCGTTCCGTCAAGGATGTAGCTTCATTTCAAAGAACAATCATATCTTCTCAGTCTTATTAGAGAATCAGATAGTTTGTTAAGAAAACAAACATTGTATCAGATACTTTGTTAAGAAAACAAACGTCGAGTCAGATCGCTGAAGAAATCAAGCATCCGGCATGAGCACCCTCGGCGGAACGGTTGCTAACCGTTCCTTACACAAGAGGTATAAAACATAATAAATCAATTATTCAGATTACTGCTGTAAGGAACGATCAGTGATCGTTCCGCCATTGGCAGTAATTTCATTATTAGAACCCCCTACGATTAGTGATCGTCCCGTCACTGGCAGTAACTTCATTATTAGAACTCTCTACGATCAGTGATCGTTCCGCCAATGGCAGGTACTTCATTTCAAGTCGAACAATCATATCTTCTCAATCTTATTAGAGGGTCAGATAGTATGTGAAGAAAACAGAGGTTGTATCAGATACTTTGTGAAGAAAACAAACGTCGAGTCAGATCGTTGAAGAAAACAAACATCCGGGATGGGCACCCTCGGCGGAACGGTTGCTAACCGTTCCTTACAACTAATCAACTAATCAACTAATCAACCAATCAACTAATCAACTAATCAACCAAACGGTTCCTCGTGTGTGAGGCAATGAAGTGTACCGAACCCCCATACGAGGTCAACAGCATGGATGCCGATAACAGGACGGTCTGTTATCAGTTCTGATAAAATGCCGAGTGCAATCCTGTCGTTAGGATCATTAAAAGTGGGCATAAGGACAGCTGCATTACAGATATAAAAATTTGCATAGCTGGCAGGCACCCGTATACCCCTGAAATATAAAGGCTGCGGCATTGGCAGTTCTGTGTAGTTCAGACTGCTGCCGTCCTCAAGTCTAAAATCCTTTAGTCTATCAATGTTCTCCTGCAGCGGCTGATAGTTTATATCGGCGGGGTTATTTTCTTTTACAATAACAACAGTATTATGATTTACAAATCTGCAGAGATCGTCAACGTGACCATGTGTATCATCCCCGGCAATACCCTTTCCCAGCCACAGAACGTTTGTTATTCCAAGGTAATTATTAAATACTTCTTCATAATCTTTTTTAGTAAAGCCCGGATTCCTTACCTGGATCCCGGTATCCATTAAACATTCTTCTGTAGTAATCAGTGTGCCTCTCCCGTTATGATCGATACTCCCCCCTTCAAGAACTACCTGCCTGTTATTGCGGACGGCAGGCAAAAGAGGAACACCTGATTTCTTCGATATAAATCTGGGAAGCCTGCTGTCCTTTTTATAATTATCATATTTAGCCCAGCCATTGAACTTAAATTCGATTAGAGTCTTCTCCTCTTTATCGTTAAATACAAATGCAGGACCCGAATCTCTTGTCCATCCCCTGTCAGTAGGAAGCTTATAAAATTCTACATTATTCAGATCGGCGTGACAGCTTTTAAGGACATTCAAAGCTTTTAGTTTGTGTGATTCATCTTCAACTAAGTATCCTTACTTTCTCCCCTTCGGCAATTCGTCTGGTTATTTCTCCATACACCCAGGGAATGGGAGTAAACTTACCCGGCCAGTCCTGTTTTATTATGAGGCCAGCCTATCCAGGTAGCAGTATGCTTTTCAAATTCAGCAGGTAGTCTGTTCATATTATCAGGGTTTATTCGTCCAGGAATCTTTTATCTAAACCGCTGTAGGAATCAATCCTCCTGTCACGAAGGAACGGCCAGTTGTGCCTGATATATTCTATTCTCTCCAGGTCTATTTCGGCAGTAACAATTTCTTCCCTGTCTGTGGAACCCTGCGCAATAATTACTCCCTGGGGATCTGCAATAAAAGATGAGCCCCAGAATTCTATGCCCGCAGAATCAGCATTAACTTTTTCGTGTCCCACACGGTTGACTGCAGCTACAAAGATACCATTAGCAATAGCGTGCCCCCTCTGGATAGTTACCCACGATTCTATCTGTGCCTTTCCGTGCTCTTCTTTTTCACCCGGGTGCCATCCGATTGCAGTGGGATAGAAAATTATATCGGCACCTTTTAATGCAGTAAGTCGGGCGGCTTCCGGATACCATTGATCCCAGCAGATCAGTGTGCCGATGTTTCCGCTATTGGTGCTGAATGACTTATAGCCGAGATCGCCGGGAGTAAAGTAAAACTTTTCATAATAGCCGGGATCATCAGGTATATGCATTTTCCTGTATATGCCTGCTATGTCTCCCTCCTGATTGATTACTGCAGCGGTATTATGGTACAATCCTGCTGCACGTTTTTCAAATAAGGAAGCAACAACAACTACATTGTTTTCCTTTGCAGCTTTACCGATGGTCTCTGTGGAAGCACCGGGAATAGTTTCAGCCAGTCCGAAGTTTGCTGTATCTTCCTTCTGACAGAAATACTGAGATCTGAAAAGTTCAGGCAGGCATATCACCTCTGCCCCCTCTTTCGCTGCCTTAGTTATCCAGTCGACTGCTTTCTTCAGATTCTGATCAGTATCCCTGCCGACAGATATCTGGATAAGGGCAGCTTTAATTTTTTTCTTCTCATTCATAACCGAATCCCTTCAGAAAGTTTTTTCATTAAGGAGTTCACCGCCGGTTGAATATTCCTTTGAGTTCTTCAACTCTCCGGAAGTGTAAGTTTCAATGTACCACAGAGTGCCGTCTTCCCTGTATATCTTTGTTTCCCCTTCAAGCTTATCCGATTTGTAGTTCTGTTCCGTCCAGAGCTTTCCGTTTTCATAATATGATTTTGTAATACCTTCTCTTCTTCCCTTCAAATAATTACTTTCCGTCTTCAGAGTACCATTCTCAAAATAGCTCAGTTCTATTCCCTCAAGTTTGCCGTAAAGATAATTCTTAATGTTCATAAGGCTGCCGGATTCATAAAATTCTTTTGAGGTATCCTTAAGATTCCCTTCAAAATAATTGTATAAACCTTTAAGCTTGCCGTCGGGATAATACCACTTGGTGATACCGTGCTGAAGGTTGCCCGTAAAGGGAGCTTCAGCCATAAGGCTGCCGTTATTATGATATTCAAGCATGGTGCCTTCTTTGAGTCCCTTATTAAAAGGATAAACGGATTTCAGCTCACCGGTTTCATAGTAGATCCTTAATTCACCATCCTGTCTTCCCTGATAAAATATTCCGCTCTCCTGCAGATTCCCCGATGAATAATAATTCCTTACCTCTCCGTTGAATCTGTTCTCCGCATAAGTGATAAATGAGCTGAGTATCCCCTGCTCCGAATATTTCCAGCAGGGACCTGTCTTCACTCCATTCTTATAAGTAACGATCTCCTTAAGAATTCCCGTTGGATAGTAATACCTGCTTTCCCCGTTAAGCTTTCCTTTTTCATAGAGTTCTGAACTTTTCAGCTTTCCATCAGTATAAAAACTATCTACCAGACCTTCCTGCGGAAAGGCAGTAATTGAAGCAAGTATAAATAAAATAACCAGAATAGTATTTCTCATTATTCTAATAACCTGTTGTTGATGTTAATTTTCCATTCATATCATACACCTTGCTGTTCTGCATCTTCCCCTGCTTATAATATTCTTCAGAGCGGAGTTTACCGTTTTCGAAATAGTTCTTAACCCATCCGTCCAGGTTACCCATTATATAATATTCTTCTTTCATTTTAGCTGAATTCTTATAATAATCGGTTTTCTGTCCGTGGAGCACTCCCTTCAGATAATTTATCTCCGACTTCAATACTCCATTTTCGTGATACACCAGGTAAGTATTGGCAAGTACATTATCCCTGTAATCAGCAGATGATTCAAGTATACCGTTCTTATAATATGTAAGTCCTTTCCCGTTCTTCATATTATTCTCATAGATGTACTCCGACTGAAGTTCACCGGTCTCATAATAATTCTTGCAGATGCCTCTGAGGACACCATCCACGTACTCCATCGAGCTCTTTAATATTCCCCCCTCATAATATTCAAAGGATGTTCCGCTGAGCTTATCATCTTTATATTTCATCTCCTCCCTGAGATAACCGCTGTCATAAAAGAATCTTGAATAATCATCCCGCTGCCCGTTAAGAAAAAAGATCTCCTCTTTCAATGTTCCTGCGGCATAATAATTTCTTTCTGTATTTTCCACTGCTTCCTGTTTTCCCTGGTAATCATATCTTACCCGGTTCTTCAGTTCGTCATTCACATAATCATCTACAACCCTTAGGTTGCCGGCGGCATCATAAATTTTAACCTGTCCCTGCAGCTTATCCTGCACATAACCGGCAATAAGGGCAAGCATTGCATTATCGTGATATACTTTTGTGGGACCGTGCTGTTTACCGTCGACAAAAGTTCTTTCTACCTCCACCTTGCCGTTAGTAAAGAAAGTTTTTGATATTCCCTGCAGAACCCCATCGACAAATCTCCATTCTCCCTGCAGTTCACCGGTCTTATAATAAGTATATGTAAAGCCGTCCAGCTTTCCGTTGTAGTAGTTCTGCTCCGCCCAGAGCTCGCCCGATTCATAATACCATTTGGAGATACCTTCTTTCTGTCCGTTATGGTAGTTCCATTCGATGCTGAGTATGCCGTCCTGGAAATACCAGGCAGAGATACCTTCCTCTTTGCCGTTCTCAAAGCTCCAGGCTTTCCAGAGAGTGCCGTTGGGGTAATATTCCTGGTATGTCCCGCTAAGCTGTCCGTTTACATATTCCCCGCTGGTCTTAATAACACCATTGGGATAATAGGTAGTTTTAACCTCAGCCCCGGGACTCTGTCCCACTGATAATGAAGTAACTGCAATAAGTATAAAAAAGATTTTTAATAACATCTGATACATTATTTACACGACTCGTAATAGAAAAAGTTAATATTAAATTTAAGATAATTACAACTTAACTTAAACCGAAAAATAAAGTAATTAGAAGAAGGAGGAAGGGATGGATTGGATGGATGGATGAATGGATGGATGTATGAATAAATGGAATAGTTCTTGGTTCTTAGTTCTTAGTTCTTGGTTAAATTAAAGCTCGATGTTTCACTACATTCAACTTGTCTTGTCTGAGTGACTTATCTAAGAGTTAGCACCACGACTTAAGTCGTGGGAAAATAAAAATAATGACTGGCTTTAGCCGAACAATTATAACAATCTAATTGCTGCCTCCATATTTCGACCGCACCGATCCGCACGACCGCACGATTTACTTATTCGTAAATCGTAAACCCTTCTTTAACGATATACTTTCTTGCCTTCTCAAGGGATTCCACGGAATCAAATGATAGCCTCAATGATCCCGACATATTTTCTCTTGCCTTAAGCAGTTCAATATCCTTAATGTTGATCGATTTCTTTGCAACCACCGAAGTTATCTTGGCAATAACTCCCGGTTCATCGTGAACCTCTATAAAGAGATCGAAGAGAGGAGAAATAAATCCCTTTGTGTTTTTAGGGATAAGATCCCTTGCATTTCTTGCATTCCTGAACATCTCTCCCAGCTTCTGAAACTCCTTATTATGGATTGCGTGCTTAACAAGGTTAAGGTGTTTCTGGAAAAGTTCAATGGCAGGAATAATAGCCCGCTTGTTGTTCCTGTACAGCGAATCCCACAGGGTAAAATCAATGGCAGCTATCCTTGTTATATCGGTAAAGCCGCCTGATGCGAAATCAAGAAAGTTTACTCCTTTCTCTGATTCCGAAGCTGTAAGGAGAAGTGAGACAGCAATTGTCTGAGGCAGATGACTTACAGTTGCAGCTATTTTATCGTGCAGGTACGGATCAAGAAAACGTATCCGTGCACCAAGTTTCTCAACTGTTGAGATCAGCTTATTTATCTTTTCATTGCCTTCGTAAAGATTTGAAAAGGTATAAATGGTATTCTCGAAAAGATCTTCGCAGGAGTTTTCATACCCTGATTTATCCTTACCTGTAAGAGGATGCCCGCCTACATAAATGCCATTGCTTTGGAGATTTTTCCATTTATAAGCAAAAACCCCTTTTACCCCGCAGACATCAGTGATGATTGTGTTTTCGCTGATATTAGGACCAAGTTCCTCAAGAACAAATAATGAAAGTTCTGCCGGCAGGCAAAGAAAGATGATATCCGAATCAATTGAATCATCAATTGTTTTAAGAGCCGAGTCGACCGTACCCTCCTTCAAGGCCAGCTGCAATACCTCCGTCTTGTCAAACCCGTGGATGTGGATCTTTGGATCTTTTTTCTTTAATCCTTTGGCAATAGATCCCCCTATCAACCCTACGCCGATAATCGAGATTTTCATAATATTTATATTTTATGTTGAGAAATACAGTTAATGAAAACTGCTGCTTTATATTCTTCTGCCGATAACTTCGGCAATTTGTTTTATCTGCTTCATCAGCTCGTTATACTGATCAGGCAATAAAGCCTGGGGACCGTCTGATAAGGCATTGTCAGGATCGTAATGTACTTCTATCATTAAACCGTCAGTACCTGCAGCCACTGCAGCCCTTGCCATGGGCAGCACCTTATCGCGCAGCCCTGTTGCGTGTGAAGGGTCGGCAATGACAGGTAAATGACTTTTCTTATGAATTACAGGAATAGCGGAAAGATCGAAAGTATTCCTCGTGTAGGTCTCAAATGTTCTGATCCCGCGTTCGCACACCATAACGTTAGGATTCCCGCTTGATAATAAATATTCTGCAGACATTAATAGATCATCTATTGTTGCTGCAAGCCCTCTCTTTAACATAACAGGTCTTGGACTTTTCCCAACTTCCCGCAGCAGCGGAAAGTTCTGCATATTTCTGGCCCCAATTTGTAAAATATCTGTGTATTGTTCAATAAGGGGAAGCTGGACGGCATCCATAATCTCGGTAATGACCAGCAAATTGTATTTATCGGCTGCTTCCCTTAATAACTTCAAACCTTCTTCTCCCAAACCCTGGAAGGTATATGGAGATGAGCGAGGCTTAAATGCTCCCCCCCTTAATATCTTTGCTCCCTGGGCTGAGACAAGCTCTGCTATCCTGAATATCTGCTCCCTGCTTTCAACAGCACAGGGACCCGCCATAACAACAACATCCTTGCCGCCTATTACAACATCCCTGATCTTTATTTCAGTGTTCTCATCCTTGTAGATTCTGCTGGCGAGCTTGTAAGGATCCGTTACCCTGAATACTTCCCTTACACCATCGAGGATCTTAACTTTCCTTATATCAAAATCATTATGTACCCCTACCGCTCCTAATATCACCTGCTCCGCCCCGGTAGATTTATGCACCGAGAATCCGAACGATTCAAGATGCCTGATGATATTCTCTATCTGCGGCCCGGTTATATTTTTTTCAAGAACAACAACCACTTACACTCCCGACTTAATGAAAGCTTTTCTCACCCGCTTCTATTGCTAAACTGATATGATCTTCCTTTGAAGGAATTGCACAGGAATAATCAGGACTATAGGAACAATACGGACTATAAGCAAGATTGAAATCAATAGTGTATAAAAATTCTTTATCCGGATTTAATTCAAAATCGATATACCTTCCCACTCCGTAAGTTTCTTTTCCGGTAGTCTTATCTGTAAACCAGATACTATAATATTCCTGCCCTGTTCTGCTCACACCATTATAAACATTTACTTTAGTCTCACTACCTTTATAGTTAATTATAACATAACCATATCTGACAACTTTTCGTTCCTCCCCCTTGGTACCGAATATACTCACCGTGTCTTTTTTTCCATATTCATACAATCTGCTCTTGAAAACTAAACCCGGATCCACATCATAATACTTAAGGGGATGGAATTCCACCTTTGTCCTGGCATTAAACGGAGATTCAGGATCATCCTTCATATAGGCATCTTTTTCAGAGCGTATTTTTTGTATCTCAGCAATGTACTTTTGCTGTTCCGGAGTATATTTAGTCCCGCAGGAATAATTGATCAGGGTTAAAATTACGACCACAAAGTTAAGAAATTTCTTCATATTTCAATATTTTTCTTTACGTTATTTTCGGTCATCTGTTTCTTCAGGTCACTAAGTTTATTCAGGGCTTCAAGGGGAGTGAGGTTATCAATTTCAATTTCCTTCAGCTGGTCCCTCAGCCCGTCATCCTTAAATTCAAACATACTAATTTGATTATCCGTTTCCTTATTAATCTTTTTAAGCTTTTCTTTTTTAACCTCGTAAGGAGTCAGCTCTTTCCCTTCAAGATTTTCTAATATCTCCTTTGCACGGTTTGTTACATATCTTGGCAGCCCTGCCATCTGCGCTACCTGGATACCATAGCTATGATCTGCCGTCCCCTTGTGCACTTTATGAAGAAAGATAACCTTATCCTCGTACTCCCGCACTTCGACTTTATAGTTTTTTATGCGCGGGAATATTTCCGCCATTTCATTAAGTTCGTGATAGTGTGTTGCAAAGAGGGTTTTAGCCGCTATGGCAGTATTTTCATGAAGGAATTCAGTAATAGCCCAGGCAATTGAGATGCCGTCGAATGTGCTTGTCCCCCGGCCGATCTCATCCAGTAAAATCAGACTTTTAGAAGTGGCATTATTGATAATATTTGCCGCCTCCTGCATCTCGACAAGAAAAGTACTTTCTCCGCTTGTAATGTTGTCGCTTGCGCCGACCCTTGTAAAGATCCTGTCGGTCATCCCTATTTTAGCTTCTTTTGCGGGAACAAATGAACCTATCTGTGCCAGCAGAACAATTAGTCCGAGCTGTCTGAGGTAAACAGATTTCCCTGCCATATTGGGACCGGTAAGGATAATAATCTGATTATCGTCATTATTAAGATTATAATCATTAGGAGTAAACTTTTCACCAGGCGCCAGTATCTGTTCAACTACCGGATGCCTGCCGTCCTTAATATAAATAATGTCTGATTCATTCAGCTCCGGCTTTATATAATGATATTCATCCGCGCAGGCGGCAAGTGAAATCAGGCAGTCGATCGTGCCAATCATCCTCGCATTTTTCTGAATCCCTTCGGCTTCCGCAGATATCGTTAATCTTACCTGGTTGAATAACTGCGACTCAAGGTCAAATATTTTTTCTTCAGCGTGAAGGATCTTATCCTCATATACTTTCAGTTCGCCGGTAATGAATCTCTCGGAATTTACCAGTGTCTGCTTGCGGATATAATCCTGCGGTATTTTTTCCTTATGTACATTGCTTACTTCAATGTAATACCCGAAGACCCTGTTAAAATTAACCTTCAGGGAGGATATCCCTGTCTTTTCCCGTTCATCCCTCTGCAGCCGGGCAATCCAGTCCTTCCCGTTCATTATAATATCACGCAGCTCATCAAGCTCGGGGCTGTAATAACTTCTTATCACTCCCCCGTCTGCCACACTCAGAGGAGGTGAATCGATCAATGCCTTATCGAGCTTCCCCACCAGTTCTGTTAGCGGTGATAAATTCTCACGGATGCTTATCAGTGTCTCAGATTCAGCTTCATTCATCAGACTGATAATAGATGGAATCTTCTTCAGAGATGATCTTATTGCTACAACTTCCCTGGGGTTAGCCCTGCCGGTACAGACTTTGGAGATTAGTCTTTCAAGGTCGCCTATTTCAGCAAGCTGTACAAGTAAATTCTTACGCAAGGTTTTTTTATGAACAAATTCTTCGACGGCATTCTGTCTTTTTATTACAGACTCAAGCTTACGCAGCGGCTGGGTAATCCATTTTTTAAGCAGTCTCCCCCCCATTGCAGTTTCAGTCTTATCAAGAATAGAGATCAATGATCCTTCCCTGGTGCCGTCCTGCATTGAATAAGTTATTTCGAGATTTCTCTTGGTCGAATGATCGAGCACCATGTAATCGGAAGAATTAAACAGGGATATCTTATTGATATGCGAGAGATTTGCTTTCTGTGTTTCCTGCAGATAATTAAGCACTGCTCCGCAGGATATTATTCCCGCAGTAAGAGCATCAATGCCGAACCCCTTAAGATTAACAGTCTTGAACTGCATTATCAACAGCTCGCGCGCATAATCATAATTAAAAATCCAGTCGTCGAGCCTTGTAATTCTTATTTCAGGATTTATCCTGCTGACAACAGAAGTTATATAATCCTTCTCCCGCCTCTGGACGAGAATTTCAGAAGGACTTATTGATTCTATCTGCTGGGTTACTTGTTTTACTGTAGTCTCGTATGTATAATATTCACCAGTGGAAATATCACAGAAGGAGATCCCTGCAACCTCATCGCTGATATAGATACCCATCAGGTAATTATTCTTCTTATGATCCAGGAGCTTGTCGGAAAAAGCAACGCCGGGAGTAACTACTTCTATCACATCCCTTTTAACAATTCCCTTGGCGAATTTAGGGTTCTCTGTCTGCTCGCAAACAGCAACACGATAACCTGCGCGTACTAATTTAGGAAGATAAACATCGAGAGCGTGATGCGGGAACCCGGCAAGAGGTACATCCCCGGCAGCCCCGTTAGCCCGTCTGGTAAGCGTAATACCGAGTACTTTTGAGGCTATTTTAGCATCCTCCTCGAATGTCTCAAAAAAGTCCCCCATCCTGAACAGAAGAACCGTATCAGGATACTGGGCTTTAATCTTACCGTACTGAGCCATTAAGGGGGTCTGCATATTTTCCACTGAATTCCGTTCGTAAAATATCTTAATAGAGGAAGATTAGCAAGAATGGTTCGTAGTTCGTAGTTCTTAGTGGTGCGTCATTGCGAGGAGTCCTCGACGAAGCAATCCCCCGTACTATCGAAGCCCCGGGTAGAAAGGTATCTGCCGGTGCCGGTCATTTCGATACATTTTCTCGAAGACTCGAAAACACTCAATGACCTTAGAAGAAGGAAGGTTTAGATCTTAGTTCTCTGTTCTTAGTTCTTAGTTCTTATTTCGTGGTGCGTCATTGCGAGGAGTCCTCGACGAAGCAATCTCCCGTACACTCAGGAAGGCGTATCGAAGCCACGGGAAGAAAGGTATCTGCCGGTGCCGGTCATTTCGATACATTTTCTCGAAGACTCGAAAACACTCAATGACCTTAGAAGAAGGAAGGTTTAGATCTTAGTTCTCTGTTCTTAGTTCTTGTTTCGTGGTGCGTCATTGCGAGGAGTCCTCGACGAAGCAATCTGGCGTACACTCAGGAAGGCGTATCGAAGCCCCGGGAAGAAAGGTATCTGCCGGTGTCGGTCATTTCGATACATTTTCTCGAAGACTCGAAAACACTCAATGACCTTAGAAGGTTGCGTCATTGCGAGAAGTCCTCGACGAAGCAATCTCCTCATTACATGGTTCAAATTCCGTATTTGTTTTTCACAAACTGAAACCATCCCGTTTGGAACTCTGCCACTGTTATTCCCAGAACGCCGGGAATGTTACCGTTCGTTAGAATCATATCCTTCAGGTGCTGCCTGTCCCAATTCTCAACGATATATTCAGCCAGGAGGTACCCCACATCATAGATCTGGGTATTGCTTAATGAGTTCATTACGCTTAAGGTCGGCGGATTCTGCTGCACCATATAGTCGATATCTGATGGATGAACAAACATTCCCGATTCATAGAGTGCAACACTTTCCCAAAGCCACCTGGGGTTATTGCTGAAGTTCGGTCTGATGTTCAAAGTAACGCAGTGCGTATACTCGTGCACCAGCACGGTAATCATATATGCATACTCATAATCAGGATGGCGGGGGGATATCATATGTATCTGGTCCTTTGCTGTAGCAAGCCCGATAGCCCAGGAGGGAAGGCTCATACCGCATCCTGCTACCAGCTCATCGTGAGTTTTATAGAAATGGACAGACGTTTTAACAACTGTATCGGTAAGCAGGTCTGCAAGTATCCTTGAGTAATGCCGTTCAAGAGAATCTGCAGTTGCCCGCATCGACAGGCTGTCGTACGAAGTATAATAGAAAGTAAAATGAGCCGTACTATAAGGATTTGGTACCGGAGGATCCTGTTCCTCCGGACCATTCACCTGGTCATCCTTGCAGGAGCACAGGGAAAAGATCAGAAGTAAAAAAGCAAAAGAAAGCGTATAAATGTTTTTCATCCAGGTCTCCTATGAATTGTTATCAAATTCAACAATCCCGGTTAGCCATTACGATAATACACTATTTAAGGATTGATAATAAAGACAAAAATGACGTACGCAGGTCAAGTAAGGATGAGTGGAAAGTTAGGCAAGTACTTAGTACTTAGTTCTTAGTTCTTTTTTTCCCCCTCTGTTTGGGGCTAATTTTCACTTTTTACAAACAAATGCCAAAGATTTGGTTTCTAATTCTCATACAATCCTGGGGTAATCCTGATGTAATCCTCAGAAACTGGCAAATCTGAGGATTAGATGAGGATTAGATCAGGATTAGATGAGGATTAGAAACCAAATGAAAATATTAGTTTTTAGAAAATTTTTTAATAAAAATGGAAAAAGGTACGATGGTTCGATGGTTCGATGTCGATGGTTCGATAGTTCGATGGTTCGATGGTTGACGATGGTTCATGTTCGATGGTTCGATGGTACTTTCAAATGTAAGGAACGGTTAGTAACCGTTCCGCCTGGTAAGTATACAAGCACTCACAGTAAAGAGGATTGCTTCGCTTTGAAGACTCCCTTCCCGGGCCACGCCACTGGCAGATAAACTGGCAAGCACAAATTTTATTTAGTATTATGGCTGGACAAAAATGTAAGGAACGATTAGCAATCGTTCCGTTTTGGCAATTGTGGAATCGTTCCATTCTGGCAAGTATGAAAGCACTCATAGTTAAGGGGATTGCTTCGCTTCGAAGACTTCGCTCGCAATGACGCACTAATAATAAGAAAAAAAGTAAGGGAGATTGCTTCGTCGAAGACTCCTCGCAATGACAGGCCTTTTTTTATGGGCACACCCGGGGATTGCCTCAGTCGAGGCCCCCCCTCCTAAGGGCACGCTATAGGCGAATAAACAGGCGAGCGCAATGACGCATTCTTTAATGGGTCTCATGGTAAAGGGGATTGCTTCAGTCGAGGACTCCTTCGCAATGACGCGCTATAAAGAAACAAGAACAAAGAGCTAAGCACCTTCCTAACTTCCAATTATCCATATATCCCTGCCCGAGGCAGGCGGGCATTTATCCTTCCTGAGTGTCCGGTAGATTCCGCCAATTAGAATTATATTGTATTTTTATCGCTTTTCCCTATATTTATTAAATAGTTATCCCTGCACTACTTAAAACAATAGGAAAATGATTACATACAACTTCCATGTGCGGAAATCCTGCCGTACTAAATACAACATCGAAGAATCATTGTTTACTGTTACGGGAGACCTGATAATTGCTAATTTTTACCAGGCACGACTCCTTGCCCAAAAAATAAATGAACAGCGCATAAAAGAAGGGAAAGCAGACCTGCAGGTTGCTCCCGGAATGATAAATGGCCTGGGACTCCTCCACGAAATATTCCACTACCTGATACGCCTCTATGAAACGAAGGAAAATCCGGGAGTATTCAAAAGGAGCATAGACCATCTTACTAAGAATATCGGCACTGATAAACTCGACCAGCTTCTGCTGAATTACCTGCGCGACTTCCCCACTACCGGTATCCTGAAAGAAAAGATTACCCCGGAAGAATATCTTGCCGGCACTACCGGGGGAAAGCTTAACCGGGAAATAATAATTGAAGAGCTGATACTTCTTAACCTGTCAAATGAAAACCCTGCAGCTGTTCCGCTGGAAGAACTTTTCTCAGATAAGGAGCTTGCACTTAAAACAAGCTATCTGAAATTTATTTCTGAAACGGAAAGATTCTTTGTTAATGAAAAACCATTCGGTCCATCTAATCTTCCCCTTACTCATTTTCTTAAAGTACCCTTAAAGTCAAATCCCCTGAGCATCGAGGCACAGCTTGATTTTGTAAGAGAGCAGTGGGGAATTTATATATATGATAAGTTCAACGACAGGCTCCTTTCCGGAAAGGATCTGATACACGAAGATAATATGCTCTTCATAAAGCATTTCGGATTCGGTAAGCCCTCCCCTCCTGTACCGTCATATGAATTTGACAGGGATTATTTTGATGCTCTAAGGCGCAGACTGGAAGCGGGAGAAAAACTTTCGGATGAGGAAATGCTGTACTACCATTCTGAAACGGAAAGATTTACTGCTGATATCGACTGGATGCCGCGGGTTGTAATGATAGCTAAAAATATTTTTGTGTGGATGTTTCAGCTTTCGCGTAAATACGACAGGATAATAAACCGGCTCGACCAGATTCCCGATGAAGAACTTGATAACCTTGCCCGATGGAATTTTACCGCACTATGGCTTATAGGTTTATGGGAAAGAAGCACTGCATCAAAAAAAATAAAGCAGTATATGGGAAATCCTGAAGCGGCTGCATCTGCATATTCATTATTTGATTATGTGATTGCTGATGAACTTGGCGGCGAGAGCTGCTTTCAATAATTTAAAGGAGAGGGCGTGGCGCCGGGGAATAAGAATGGCGAGCGATATGGTGCCCAACCATACGGGTATTTATTCAAAATGGGTTGTTGAAAAACCTGAATATTTTATTCAGTCTGATTACCCCCCGTATCCCGGCTATTCATTTCACAGCGGCAATCTGTCAGATGACGGACGTGTTGAAGTAAGGATAGAGGATAAATATTATAATCATTCCGATGCGGCAGTGGTGTTTCAGCGAAGGGATGCATATACCGGAAGTGTCCGCTATATTTATCACGGCAACGACGGTACCCATATGCCGTGGAATGATACCGCACAGCTGAATCTTCTGAATCCTGAAGTGAGGGAATCACTGATACAGACTATTATGCACGTAGCACGTATGACTCCTGTAATCAGGTTTGATGCCGCAATGACACTCACAAAAAAACATTACCAGCGTTTGTGGTTCCCCATTCCTGGAACCGGAAGCGGGATCCCTTCGCGCTCGGATTATTCTATGACAAGAAGTCAGTTCGATGAGGCTATGCCGAATGAGTTCTGGCGTGAGGTGGTTGACAGGATAAATACTGAAATGCCGAGTACTCTGCTTCTTGCTGAAGCATTCTGGCTGATGGAAAGTTATTTTGTCCGCACGCTCGGAATGCACCGCGTTTATAACAGTGCATTTATGCATATGCTTATGAAGGAGGAGAATGAAAAATACAGGCTGCTGATAAAAAATACACTTGAGCTTTAATCCCGAGATACTGAAACGTTATGTTAATTTTATGAGCAATCCCGATGAGGAGACTGCAGTTAACCAGTTCGGTAAGGGAGATAAATATTTCGGCACTGCAGTAGTGATGATAACACTGCCGGGACTTCCTATGTTCGGTCACGGACAGATTGAAGGTTACTCTGAAAAATACGGAATGGAATATAAGAGATCCTATTATGATGAGCCTGTTGATGAACACCTTGTCTACCGGCACCAGGCGGAAATATTTCCACTTATGTCAAAAAGATATCTCTTCAGCCAGGTAAATTATTTTGAGTTCTATGATTTCATTGATGATAACGGGAATGTTGTTGAGAATGTTTTTGCTTATTCGAACCGGGCAGGCGGTGAACGAGCTCTTATCATTTATAATAATTCATATTCTGAAACAAGAGGATCCGTAAAATACCCGGTTAGTAAAAGCAGTCCGACGCCGGACATTAAAATACATTCCAGTCTTGGTGAGGCGCTGGGCATAAATCCTGGATGGAAGTTCTATTACATTTACAGGGATCACAGGGTGCACCTTGAATATCTTATTTCAGGTTATGATCTGATGGAAAGCGGAATATATTTATACCTGGCAGGTTATCAGTATGCTGCATTCATCGAATTCAGGGAAGTATATGATGAGCGGGGTGATTATGAACGGCTAAGGATACATCTTTCGGGAAGAGGAGTACAGTCTATTCACGGTGCTATGGAAGAACTGAAGCTAACACCTTTCCATAAAAATGTAAAACAGCTGTTAAGTCATTACATTATGGATAATATTAAGGCATATACAAGCGGATTGATAAAAGGATTCCCCGATAATGTTACCGTTTCACTTAACTCTGCACTGGAGTCGATAAATCATTATGATAATATTCACTTTGATAATAAGGAAGCATTCACAGGAGTCATCAGCAAAATTGAAACCCTCAGAGAGGTAAATAAAATTACACGTGAGGAAGGAAAGAAAGTAAAAAAACCTGAGTGGCTGAAAAATATTGAGAGATTTAAGACAAATGATGACCTCATTTTCCCTTTCATCATACTGAACGAAATAAGAAAACAGTCGGATATAAAAGATCTTTATAAAAAAACACGGATGGATAACCCGCTTTATGATTCCATCAGAGAGGATGAGCGGAGAAACCAGATACCGCTGTTGAATATTTTTACATCTGAGATCATTCCCGCCCCGGGTAGCGGGATAAAAAAAGAATCGGTAACGGAAGTTGATATTGTGAGTATGATACTCAAAAATGAAAAAGCCAGCTCATATCTAAATATAAATACCTGGGAAGGTAATACATACTACAGCAAGGAGAGATTTGAAGATCTCATCAAATGGTATTTTACAATAACACTTCTGGATGGTGAGGATACTAAAAGGAAAGCGGTTCAGGTTAAAAAGACAAGAAGAGTAACTGTTAAGCCTGAAGATAAAATTAAAAAGCTGACGGCAAAAATTAAGACGGGTTCTTCTTTTATGCAGAGGATACTGCAGGCTTCGGATGAATCCGGATACAGGACAGAAGCATTAATGAAGATCCTTTCCCCAAAGAAGATCAGTAAGGAAGGATCTGTTAAAACGAAAAGATCAGTAAAGAAAACAGCTGTAAAGAAAAAAACAGATAAACGGATAAAAAAAGTAAAAGATATTATAAAAAAGAAAAAAGGATAAAGTGATGTATCAAAGAGTGATGACAGCTTCATTTCTTATCATTGCTGCTATGGGCATAGGCTACAGCCAGATAACACTGCAGCAGGCATTCCCGAATCTTACCTTTACCAGTCCTGTAGACCTTCAGCACGCAGGAGACGGCACAGACCGCCTCTTTGTTGTTGAGCAGGCAGGAAAAATTAAAGTGTTTCAGAACCAGGGAAATGTAACTGTTGTAAAAACTTTTCTCGATATCACCGACCGTGTTGCCTCGGGCGGCGAGATGGGTTTACTGGGATTGGCATTTCATCCTGACTATGAAAACAATGGTTACTTTTATGTCGATTATACAACCAATACTCCCCAGCGAAGGACAGTTATAGGTCGTTATAGGGTTACAACTGATCCCGACTCTGCAGACAAAAACAGTGAGCTTGAAATACTTACCCAGAACCAGCCGTATACAAATCATAACGGCGGGCAGGTAGCTTTCGGTCCCGATGGGAACTTATACATCGCATTCGGTGACGGCGGGAGTGCAGGAGATCCTCAGAATAATGCTCAGAATAAAGCCTCACTGCTGGGTAAAATATTAAGGATCAATGTCGATTCTGTACAGGCGCCAATGAATTACGGCATCCCCTGGGATAATCCCTTTAAAGGGAATACGCAGGGATACAAGGAAGAGATATTTGCATTCGGCTTAAGGAATCCCTGGCGGTTCAGCTTTGATCCTGTTACAGATCAAATATGGTGCGGAGATGTGGGACAGGGCTCCTGGGAGGAAGTAGATATAATTACCAGCGGTGGCAACTACGGCTGGCGATGCTATGAAGGGACTCATCCTTATAATACTGCCGGATGCACGGGGACGGATTATATAAATCCAATTTGGGAATACTCTCACGCTGAAGGATATTCGATTACCGGGGGATATGTTTACCGCGGTCCGAATGTTCCGCAGATCTACGGGAAATATATTTATGCCGACTACGGCAGCAAAAAAATATGGTCGATCGAATATGATGGAATAAATCCTCCTGTAAATACACTCCTTACAACAGGTGCAGCGGGAATCCCCTCTTTCGGGGTGGATCAGAACAAAGAACTCTATGTGCTTGAATTTGACGGAAAGATCTACAGGTTTACACCAACCGCTGCAGTAATTGCGCCCTCAAACCTGACTGCTTCACTTGAATTTGCACCTGGTAATCCGCCTGCCGGTTATGTACATCTTCAGTGGAATGATAATTCAAATAATGAGACCGGCTTTAAGATTGAAAGAAAATCCGGCGCCTCTCCATTTGCGGTAATTGATTCTGTCGGCAGCAATGTTACTGAATATGATGATCAGAATATTAATGATTCGACAATGTATATTTACAGAGTATTCGGGTATAACGGCTCGGGAAATTCAGGTTACAGCAATGAAGCTTCAATAATAGTTACCGGTATACCCGTTGAACTTTATTCGTTCACAGCTTCGGTTAACGGCAGCAAAGTTACGTTAACCTGGCATACAGCAACAGAAACAAATACCAGGGGATTTGAAGTGGAGAGATTCCTTAACGGCAATTGGGCTAAAATAGGTTATGCTGCCGGCAAAGGTACTTCATCAGAAAAAAACTCATACAACTTCACAGATGACTTTGGAACAGAAGGTTTTGAAGGAAGCGTTGGTTACCGGCTTAAGATAGTGGATCTTGACGGAAGCTTTTCCTACTCAAGTGAAATAAATGTAACCTTAAATATTGAGAGGCAGGGCTACTTTCTTCGGCAGAATTATCCCAATCCTTTTAATCCTTCTACTAATTTCAGCTATAATATACCTGAGGAAAGCAAGGTTACGGTCAAAGTTATAAACCTGCTCGGGCAGTCTGTTGCAACCCTGAAAGATGATATACAAAAAGCAGGTTATTATACAGCGTCCTGGAATGCCTCGGACTTTTCTTCAGGGATATATTTCCTGAAGATCACTGCAGCATCCATTGTTATCGGACCAGGTATTCAGTTCCTCAGTGAAGATGATATACCTGAAATAAAACAAAAAGTTGCGAAAATTACCCCGGTAGGAGACAGGTCAACCCTATTAAATTATTCGCTTATGTGGCGGCAGTCGACCTGCTCCTTCCTGTATAATCAATAAAATTTACCAGCAGGGTTGGCTGACGAAATTCTATGTAAGTATTCCAATTCCTTTTTGTTAAATTAAGCTCATAAATATTTTCGAATAATTCTGAGGTGCTGCTATGCCTTCCTTCAATCTGGAGAAAATTCAGTCCATATTAAGATCTATGAAGCTTGATGCCTGGTTATTTTATGATTTCAGAGGATCTAACGATCTTGCATTGAGCATACTCGATATGCCTAAGGGGGGACATCTTACAAGAAGATTTTACTACTTCGTACCGGCTAAAGGGACTCCCGTTAAAATAGTTATGGGCATAGAAGCAGGACATCTTGATCACCTTCCCGGCAAGAAACTTGTTTACTCCAGTCATACGTCCCTTGCTTCACATATCGGAAGTACGCTCACGGGAGTTAAAAAAATTGCAATGGAATACTCCCCTTTTAATGCAATATCCCTATGTATCCAAACTTGATGCCGGCACTTATGAATTCTTAAAGACCTTCGGAGTGGAGATTGTCTCAAGCGGAGATCTTATTTCACTGTTTAATGCAGTATGGACTGAAGAGCAGTATAAGGATAACATCCCTGTTGCGAGTGCACTGGTCGAAATAGTTAAGGATGCTTTCCGTTATATAAAGGATGAAATTAAACAGAAACAATTCCATTACCGAGTATACAGTTCAGCAGTTCATAATGAAAGAGTTTGAATCGCGCGGATATATAACTGACTTCCCTCCGATTGTTGGTGTTAATGAAAATAGCGCTAATCCTCATTACGCTCCTGATGAAAATAATTTTAAGGAAATACGTCCCGGCGATTTTGTACTTATCGACCTCTGGGCCCAGGTTAACAAAGAAAATGCTGTATGGTCGGATATTACCTGGGTGGGATATGCCGGAGACAAGGTACCGGAAAAGTATACAAAGATATTCGATATAGTTGCTGCTGCAAGGGATGCCGCATTCAATCTTGTTAAGGAAAGATTTGCTGCAAAGAAACCTGTAAGGGGATATGAAGTGGATGATGCCGCACGGAATGTAATTGATGAAGCCGGATACGGAAGTAATTTTATACACAGGACGGGACACTCAATAACAACTACCCTGCACGGCAGCGGTTCTCATATGGATAATTTTGAAAC
Source organism: uncultured Ignavibacteriales bacterium (assembly GCA_963764685.1). Lineage (GTDB taxonomy): Bacteria > Bacteroidota > Ignavibacteria > Ignavibacteriales > Ignavibacteriaceae > CAVXTT01. The sequence continues at coordinate 158,068 of CAVXTT010000016.1, read as the reverse complement.
CAGGGATGAGAGACTTATCCACCCCGGTACTTCCTTCTCAATTGAACCGGGTATTTATCTTACAGGATACTTCGGGGTAAGAAGTGAACTAGATGTTTATATTACTCCCGAAGGTAAAGTTATGAGCACCGGTGAAATTCAGAAAGAGATAATACCGATTCTGAAGTAGTTGATTAGTTGATTAGTTGATTAGTTGATTGGTACGAGTCATTGCGAAGGAGTCATCGACTGAAGCAATCTGGCATACCTGGTGTAATGTTCTAAGGTTCTAATTGTTAACCAGTTCCTCTGCAGCTGGTATAATCTCCTTCAACTTAACCTGTTCCTTAGGTTTATTATAGAACCCTAAAATGATTCCAAGTGCCAGTGACCACAGGGCTGCAAGACCTATCTGGTAATCTCTCGGGAGTGTAAATGTAACGGTGTGGGCAGGTATCCAGAACCAAAGAAGCGACAGCAGACTCTTATCTATATTATTCCAGTTCTTCTTTACACCAGCGGCGAGATTATCTAGAATGCGGTGCATTATAACAAGGAATAGTCCGAACTGAAGATTCATCAGGACAGACACTGCAAAAGCGCGGGGAAGCAGACCTAACACAGGCAGATAATTATGCCCTATCAGGGTGTCGGTAAAACCCTGGAATCCTACAAAAGCATATTTAATACATACGGCAAGGAATGCCCATATAACCATCTTCATTAAGATCATTTTAAGACTGAAGGGGGAATGAATTCTTCCTGCAATTATGATCTTTGAGATGATCTCCCCTGCTGTTCCAAGTAAAGCAAATTGTATCATAGCAGAGATGATAGGATAGGATTTAACGAAGTCTATGTACCAGTCCATAAAACTACCTGAAAATAAGAGTTACAAATATATGGATTATAATTCTTTAGGTCATTAACTAATAAGCGGAAGGGTATTCAAGAGGAGATTGTTTCGTCGATAACTTCCCTACTTAGGCGGACAAGCACAACGTAACGTTAATTTGACTTTTCAGAGGGCGATTGCCTGGTCGAAGACTACCCTCCTGAGGCGGGCAGGATTCGCAATGACTCGTAAATTTAAGTTACTAAGTCCCTAAGTCACTAATCAACTACTTACGCCAGGTATGCCAGATTGCTTCAGTCGATGACTCCTTCGCAATGACACGTTAGTTTAAGTTACTAAGTCCCTAAGTCCCTTACCAACTAATCAACCAATCAACTAATCAACCATAAATCAACTAATCAACCAATCAACTAATCAACTAATCAACTACTTCTTATACTGTTCCTGAATATATGCAGCGACAGCCTTTGCCTCATTAGGCTTTAGTCCGGGATTAGGCATCGGGGGGTAAGCAGGATCTTTCTTGTCGGGATTTAATATAAAAGCAACAAGCTCATCTGTCTTACCTTCATATTTTGGAAGGGTTTCTTTATAAGGAGGACCTACAAGCTTCTGATCAAATTTGTGGCAGGATGAACACCTTACATCAAATATTTCTTTCCCGCTTACTACAGCAACTCCGCTTTCTCCTTTAAGACCGGCCATATATTTATCGAAATCGGCAGCAAGTACCACCGACTGCACCTGTGCAGCATTATTCATTGCAAGCTGATCTTTTGTAATCAATGCAAGAAATGCCAGTAGAACCGCAAAGAAAAGGTGTCCGCTGTATTTTTCATTTCCATCCCTTATCATTGCATAAAGAAAATGATATGCAAGGAACAGGAGGAACAGCGCAATGAATGAATAGGTAAATACCGATCCCGAGAGTGATGTAACCGGGAAAGTAAATACTGCTATAAAAAGAAAGAAAGGAATGAGCAGTGATGATGTAAAAGTTATTTTTACAGCTAGTGATTTAAGGAATATTTTATAATCACCCGATATACTCTTTATCCCGCCGTCCCAGTAAAAAGATCCGAAGAAGATAGCAGCACCTGTAATAGCAAAGCTTAATGCAATGAATCCGGCAAAGTTAAGAAGCACCTTCCAGTAAAATATTGCAAACAAGGGATCATAATTCCAGCTGGATGTATCGGTTGCCAGAGTAAGTGCAGCGGTAAACAGCCAGAGCCCCAGGAAAAGAAGTATTATCCCGTACCTTCCTGTTTTAATACTAAGCTGGCTGTTCCCTTCCCTGAATCTTTTAAGCTCGACGGAGATATCCCCGGAAGCGGGAGAATCTTTTACTGCATCAAATATTCTACTGAATGAGAGAGTATATCTGAAAGTATAAAGGAGGATCAATGAAACAGCAATAAGCAGAAATGACAACGCTATATAATTTACTATGGTAGAGTTGGTTGTATGCAGCAGCTGGGCAAAGATGAAAAGACTAGCCAGCACAGGGATTATACCGAGAATTACACCCGTACCTTTATTTATTGTAACCAGCTCAATTATATCTTTAGAGAACCTCAGATATTCAGCATTACCTTCAGATCAAACCCTTCCTCCTGTAATAGAGTGACAGTGCAGAACCGCCGAATATTGCTCCGATAAACGGAAGGAACAGGAACAGTATCATTGTAAGCAGGTAATGCAGAAGCTGGATATGTTCGGCTGATTGCGGTAAAACTAATTTATCAAGAAACTCCATTTAATTTCTCTCTCTTTAGAATAGTAAGATGATTTTATCTAATGATAAAAGAATAACAACCATTACTGCGAAAGTATTTATTTCCCGGAAAGCAAAACGGAAATATATCTTCTCGGAGGAATGAGTAAGCAGTTTTGCAGATTTCCAGGTTAACCATATTCCTGCAAGCACTAGTCCTAATGAAAAATAGATCCTGAATTAACTGAACCGAAAAAAGGAATTAAGAAACCCGGTAACTACAGTAGCCACAATCCATATAAAGGTAATCCTTGCCAGCTGACTGCTTGCTGAAAGTTGAAGTAAGAGTTGGAAATCCAGCTTGCTCATAATCCTTTGAAAGCACAAGAAGCAGAAGCCAGAAATGAGGTATCTGCCAGATAAAAAAGAAGAATGATATTATCCAGATCTGATGATCCATCAGACTCCCTCCTGCTGCTACCCATCCTACTGCAGGAGGAATAGCCCCGACGAGGGAGCCGGGAATTATTGCAAGTGCATTCTTTCTTTTTAACGGAGTATAAATTCCATTATACCAGAGAAGGTTCAGGAGACCCAGTAAGGCAGGCAATATGCCGCCGCCAATAATAAGAAGTAAGAGTACCGGCAGAAAATAAGAACTAACGAAATATAAAGAGCAGCGGCAGGAGATATTCTTCCGGAAGGAATAGGCCTGTTTTTTGTCCTTTCCATCAATGCATCAGTATGATCTTTCCTGGTAATGATTTACAGCTGCTGATCCGCAGGCAAGGAGCAGTATTCCAATAGTGGTCATTATAAGAACTGTATAGATCAATACTGCTTCCGAAAATTATATAACCGAATACGGTGGTCAGGGTAACAAATATAGTTATCCTGATCTTTGTCAGTTCAGTTAATATTTTAAGTTTTTCTTTCAAATCTTATATCTTTTTAGTTGTGGTGTCCTTAACTGCTTCATTTGTCTTCATGGTATCCTGTCCTGCTGCATTTTTATTCTGATTAGCAGCAAGAGCATTACTCATCCATCTTTCAAAATCCATTTCCGGCATTACAACTACTTTATTGAGCATATATGAATGGTTCAGTCCGCAGTATTCAGCACAGAAAATATCATAGCTGCCCGGCTTATCTGCAATAAACCAGGCAACATTATTTCTGTTTGGTATAACATCTTTTTTAACTCTGAATGCAGGTACATAGAATGAATGATTTACATCCAGTGATTTCAGTCTGACCTTAACAGGTTTATTCAGAGGGACGTATAGTGTATCGCTCTGCAGTCCATTATCATATTGGAACTTCCATACCCACATACGTGCAGTAACATCAACTACCATTGCATTCTGCGGAGGAGTTGACATATCTTTATATCCCTGTCCATCCGAGCCAGAACATTATAAGAACAAGTATCGTAGGAATTACTGTCCACGCAATTTCCAGAGGAACATTGCCGTGTATATTGGTTGCCTTGGGATTTCTTTTCCTGCTGTACCTGATAACGAAAAAGATCATCAGTCCTGTTATCAGCACAAGAAAGAATACCGATACCACAAGGATGAAGAGAAAAGCAGAGTCTACCGATTGAACAAAATTTGATGATCCTATCAAACATAGTTTCCCTTTACAAAAAAGAATAATCTGCAAATAACAGAACAAAAGAAATAATTATAAAGAACAAAGCTGCAACAAGGAATGCCCTGAATGCTTTCTGTTCGAACTTGAGGTGCATAAAGATTGTCAGCACAAGAAATGACTTTAACAGAAGCAATTATCAGTGCTGTTGCAACTGTAAGTCGCGCCGAAGTTTATACCTGCCACGGCAACTGTTACTCCCGTTAAGTACCATAAGGGCTACCCAGATAAGGATATACTTGCCGTAACCGTGATCAGAATGATGATGTGCAGGATGTTGTTCCATATAATAAAACCTTATGTTATCAGATAAAATAACGGGAATAAGAAAATCCAGATTATGTCTACAAGGTGCCAGTACAGACCTGCAGCTTCAAGCTTTACATAGCTGTCGTGATTGATAATCCCTTTGGCGGTCAGTCTTGTCATAAAACCTATTAAGCCCATACCGATTATAACGTGAAGCCCGTGCAGTCCGGTCATTGTATAATACAAACCGAAGAAGAGTATTTCTCCCGGCTTGCGTGAAAGAAGCTCCTCCCCGCCGGGATAAATTCCGTGACTGAAATTTTATGGTCCATTCAAAGTACTTATTTACCAGGAATGCTAAGAGCAAGCAGAAGTGTAATCGACTGAAAGAAAAGCTGAAAGATTCCTGTTATTCCTCTGAATGGCTGTAATCGATAAGGCCATTGTAAGACTGCTTGTGAGACAGAATTGCAGTATTAAATGTCCCGATCAGTGTATTCAGTTCTTTTGCGGCAATATGGAATTCCTCCTGATGCATAAAACTGTACACAGAATAAAGAAAGAACAGGCCTCCGAATAAGCAGAAGCTCAGTAAAGAGGAAGAGCCACATTCCCATTCTTGATGCTACATCATCCCGATGTACGTGAGCCGTTACCTCTCCGTGTGTGCTCACACTACCTCCTCTTCTTTATGTTCATATTCATTTTCCTTGTATTCGTAAGGACCCTCGGTTATTGTGGGTACCTCGTAAAATTCTCGTGAATAGGTGGTGTTTTTATTTTCCATTCGAGAGTTTCACCTCCCCATATATTATTTTCAGTTACTACTGTACCTTTTCTTATACCTCTGTAAAGATTGAAGAACATAATCAGGAGTCCCGTAACAAGGATCCAGGAGCCGACGGTTGATATCTGATGATAAATGGTATATTCAGGAAGATAATCATAGTACCTTCTTGGCATTCCAAGCCATCCCATTACAAACATCGGGAAGTATAACACGTTAAACCCGATGAACATGAACCAGAAGGCAACCTTTGCAATCTTCTTATTGTACATCCTTCCGAACATTTTAGGTATCCAGTAATGCAGTGCGGCAAACATTCCGAACCCGGTACCTCCGAACATAACATAATGGAAATGTGCTACGATAAAAGTTGTATCGGTTATATGTATATCTACTGAAAGGGCACCCTGCATAACACCGGTTAATCCTCCTATGGAGAATAGGAAGATGAACGCAAGTGCAAACAGCATCGGGGGCTCCAGTTCAATTGAACCTTTATAAAGAGTTGCTGTCCAGTTAAAGACTTTTATCGCACTTGGAATAGCCACTAAAAATGTAAGCAGGGAAAAAGCAAACTGTGCGGTATCACTCATTCCGGCAGCAAACATATGATGTGCCCAAACAAGTGACCCGAAGAATGCAATAGCCATACTTGAGAATGCAATAAACTTATAGCCGAAAATTGTCCTGTGAGAGAACACAGGAATTATTTCAGATATTACACCCATGGCAGGAAGAATCATAATGTAAACTGCCGGGTGAGAATATATCCAGAAGAGGTGCTGATAAAGGACAGGGTCACCGCCGAGAGCAGGATCAAATAACCCGACTCCGAATACTCTTTCTACAACAATCAATAAAAGGGTTATACCTATAATCGGTGTGGCAAGGACCTGTATCCAGGATGTTGCATATATCGACCAGGAAAAAAGAGGCATCTTGAACCATCCCATACCAGGTGCACGAAGTCTGTGGATTGTTGTTATAAAGTTTAATCCTGTAAGTATTGAAGACATACCAAGTATGAAAGCTGCAGTGCCGGTAAAGATCACATTAGTCGTAGTTCTTACACTGTAAGGGATATAGAATGTCCATCCTGTATCTGCGGGACCTCCCGGCAGCAGTATTGACAGAATTACAAGTATTCCGCCTGTTACATATAAATACCACGAAAGTAAATTTATTCTCGGGAATGCCACATCCTTCGCGCCTATGAGTATCGGCAGAAAGAAGTTACCGAATACACCGGGCAGTCCCGGGATAACGAAAAGAAATATCATTATTACCCCGTGGAGGGTAAACAGCGAGTTATATGTCTGCGCATCAACAATTGTTCTTCCGGGTGTGAATTGTTCCAGTCTTATCAGGAATCCCAGGGTGACTCCTCCAAGATAGAATATCACAAGAGCAGTAAGGTATAAGATCCCTATTCTCTTATGATCGGTGGACAATATCCAGCTCTTCAAACCTTTATGTTTCCCCTGGTACTCGAGGAAACTTGGTTCTCCGTTCTGGTGTAATACTGTATTACTTTCCATATAAACTCAACCTTTTACTTTTTCTTCTTAGGTTTAATAGTAAGGAATAGAACAAAAATCCCTGCCAGTATAACTATTCCCGCACCGAATACTCTTGTAACATTAAATACATAGGTCTTTCCCTCGGGATCATAACTGAAACAGTACTTTACAAGCTTTGCCATAGAAGGAGTTACTTTCCCTTCGGCTGTTTCCATTACTGCCATCTTAAAATCAAAGGGGAGTATGCTGAAGTCCTTTTTCCTCTCGGAGTATCCCGGATAGAGATAACGGATTATTTTCCCGTTCTTATCAACAAAGATCAGAGTACCTGAATGGATAAACTCCTCCCCTTCTTTCCGGAAATAGAAACCAGCAGCATCAGTCAGTTTATAAATACTTGTGCTGTCACCGGTAAGAAACCTCCAGGCGTCGCCGGGAAAGTATTTATTTATACTCTTTAAATAATTAGTTTTTTTCTTAGCAGCGAGTTCGGGTCCTTCAGTATAATCAAAGCTTATGGATACTATGTTATAATCAATACCCGGTTCCAGGTCTGAATGATTGATTACTGATGCCACTTCACTCATCAGCGGAGTGCATATACCGGGGCATTCATAATAAACAAACATCAGAACCGTAGGCCTGGTAATTAAATCCTTCAGTACTGCCTGGTTCCCATGCTCATCTGTAAACCTCAGCTCTGTTGGCAGATTATGCCCCAGCTTTTCTTCGATGCCAAGCTTTACATCAGCCGGCATTATTAAGCCTGCACAAACCAATAATAGAATTATTAATAATTTCTTTCTCATTTTTCCTCCGATCAAAAATACCTGCTCATAAAATTCTGCAGCTGACTCCATTCATCAGAAGTAAGCGAGGCCGCTCTCCTGTTGAAACTTACTCCATTTACATTTCCTAATACCAATTCAATAAACTCATCCTGGTTATCTTTCCATCCGGAGGAGTTATTCAGAACAGCTGCTGCCTGTACTTTATTTATTGTAATTTCATTAAATATTTTATAGCCGGGATCTCCCTGATCCTGTGAGATATTATTCAGCTTATCGAGTATCTGCTGAACTTTGGTTTTATTTTCATCAAGCACCAGCTGCATTGCCCGGCTTACCGGGATCTGTGCAGCTACCTGTTTTCCCTGCGATAAGATTATATGTCATATCCAAACCTGCAAGTTCATCAGGAGTGTCTGCAGGCGGGTTAGCGACATAAGTCGAACGAATATAATGAGCCAGACTTATTCTCTCTTCCGGGGTCATATAATTATAAGAGATCATAGCTGAGCCGGGGATCCCCTCCTCAAGTGTCTTGTATATACCTGAAAGTTTTGGTCCATTCTTCCAGTTCTCTGCACTCCTGAAATTTCTTGGTGCAGGATTAAGTCCTGCCGAAGCCGGTCCGTCACCAGTACCATTATCACCGTGGCAGGACACGCAGACCGTAGTATATAATCCTTTCCCTTTTTCAATATATGCAGGAGAAGGAATTGCTGCAGTCTTGATATCGATCGGGAGGAACAGTTCTCGGCTCTACCACGGACAGATCCTTAACCTTTGATGTATCAGGTAATGCCGGCGGTACATTCCTTCTTGAAATCTCATTAAGATTAGCAACATAAAGTAAACCAAGAGCAAACATAATAGTGAAGATGTAAGGGTAAATCAGTCCGAATAATCTTCCTTTATGCTCCAGTGCACTTTTTAAGTTTGTTCAACATATCTTTTGAAAAATCATCCATTGAAAGTGAATTCCTTTTTATAAATGGAAGTTAAGTCCCCGTTCAAGCTTAGGATCACCGACAGGGATTACGTTATTCTTCCTGAAACGCATATTAAATACTACAATAATAAGCCCGATAATAAACAGAGGGAAAATGAAATCTATCCAGCTTATATAGAACTTTCCCATATTGGGCATAATCAGCCAGTACAAATCAATAAAGTGGGCACCTAATACCCACAGAGAAACAAATTTTAATCTTTTAGGATCCATTTTAGCCGGCTGGGAAAGAAGCAAAGAATAAGGTACTACGAAATGAGCAAATATCAGGAGTAAGGAAATGAACTGCCAACCTTCCTGCCATCTGTGCAGGAACCAGAAATTTTCTTCCGGAAGGTCGGCATACCATATCAGCAGATATTGAGAGAATGCTATGTAACCCCAGAAGTTAATGAATGCAAAGAGCAGTGCTCCTAAACTGTAAAGATGATCGTTAATAATCCTGGGATGAAGAAATCCCTTTTCCTTTAAAGTAACCACAATAAAGGTGACCATAGCAAGAGTACCGACCACAGAGCCTGAAAAGAAATAGACTCCAAAAATGGTAGAGAACCAGTGAGGTTCAAGACTCATCATCCAATCAACTGAACTTACAGTTATGGTAATTGCAAACAGTGGAATAAACACTGCGGACATTACCGCATTTTTCTTCGTTAATCTTTCATCTCTTGTTATATCCTGCTTAAGTGAATTTCTTGTAACCAGGAGATAAAAGAGTATCCATATCCCGAATGTAATCCCGACACGGATAATAAAGAATGTTGTGTTAAGGTAAGGTGACTTTGACTGAAGTATTTTATCTCCTGCAACCGCTTCTTCGTGGGTCCAATGAAATAAAGTATGCATATTCAAAAGAAGGGGTATCACCAGGATTACTAGAACAGGTACAAGAGCAGCAAGGAATTCAATTACTCTCCTTATGGGCACACTCCAGTCAGCACCGGCAACATATTCAAGTGCAATAAGGAAGAGGGAACCAACACCGAGACTAAGCACAAACATAAATGCCATAAGGTAATTAAATATTGCCCGTGACTGATCCGAAAAAAAACCAAGGACTCCTAAGATCAATCCGGCAGCCAGAAGCAGGTAACCAAGGTTCAGAATATTCTTTGGGAGTTCCTGCTGTTTATAGGTGAGATCATTGTTTTGCATTTTTATTTCCCTCCTCTTTTACAGCCTGCAGATCTGTATCTTTTGCATTCCTGGCTCTCTGAAGTACACGGATGTAATTAACTACAGCCCATCTTTCCTCTCTCGTTACCTGCGAGGAATAAGAAGGCATTGCATTTTGTCCGACAGTTATAATATGATAGATCATTCCATCGGTCATTTCTCTTACTCTTGATGTATGAAGAGTAGGGGGATTAGGGAATTGTCCCCTGAGCCTGCTGTCCCCATCTGCATAATTACCGTGGCAGGGACTGCAGAAGGTCAAAAATTTCTTCTGCCCAAGCTCAAGTACTTCCCTGGTAGGCAGAAGAGGATTTGTTAAGGTCTCCGTGGGAACTTTCTCGTCGATATACGGATAAGGCATAAATCCTCTTGCTACGGTTCCTTTTACAGGCTGCCTCATACCAAAGCCGTCAGTATAGTAGTCGCTTTTTTCCTGAGGTGTTGTCTTATCCTGCAGCATCATCCAATCGAAAGGGACTATATATAATAATTTATTCAACGTTACGTAAGTGGTCGCTGAAACTACCAATGCAGTTGCTATCAGGAATAAAATAAATCTCGGCTGGAAGATTGCAAATACTTCTTTCTCAGGATAGTAAATTGCTGTAATGTTCTTTCCTCCTGCACCTGACAGCAATTCCTTTGCATCAGCTTCCTCAAAGTTCTTATCCGAAGCAAGTATGCATATTCCAAACTTATCAAGTGAAACACTCTTCATATAATCGGTATCGTGAATCGGATGGTTATTATCAGGAAATTTGAAGAAGAATGTAAGCATACCGATGACTGTTGACAGTGTAGCCAGCAGAACTGTTACCTCAAAAGTAATCGGTATAAAGGCAGGCAGCGCAAAGAATGGCTTCCCTCCTATTATCATTGGATAGTCAATGCTTAATGCCCAGAACATAAATAATAAGGCAAAGGCTGCTCCGGAAAGCCCGGCTGCCAGTGTGATATATCCCAGCCTTGATGGCTTCAGCTTCATCGCATTGTCCATACCATGAACAGGGTAAGGGGTATTAACATCGAATTCCTTATAACCCGCACCTGATACTTTTTCAGCAGCAGCTATGATCTGGTCCGGGGTATCGAAAAGAGCCGTTACGGCATAAAGCTTTTGCGGGTTCATTAGTGACTGCCTCCTTTATGCAGCGGCTGGGAGCCTTCTGAGACTGCTTTGACCTCAGAGATAGAAACAACCGGCAGCGACTTGGTAAATAATATCACAAGTGTGAAGAATAATCCAAAGCTCCCGAATAAAATACCAAGGTCTACAAGTGTGGGTTTAAAGTAACCCCAGCTGGAGGGAAGGAAATCCCTGTGGAGTGAGGAAACTATAATAACAAACCTTTCAAACCACATTCCCACATTCACAAAGATTGCAATGGCAAGCATAAACGGTACTGATCGTCTTAATTTCTTCACCCAGAAGAACTGAGGGAATATTACATTACAGCTTACCATAATCCAGTAAGCCCAGGCATATGGTCCGAATGCCCTGTTAATGAACACAAATTGTTCAAACGGATTGCCGCTGTACCAGGCAATAAAGAACTCCGTAGCATATGCATAACCAACCATCATTCCTGTAGCCAGTATAACCTTATTCATTTTATCGAGGTGATCGATTGTAATGATTGCCTCAAGATTAAATATCTTACGCACAAAGACAAGTACAGTAACCACCATTGCGAATCCGGAGAATATTGCTCCTGCAACAAAGTACGGCGGGAATATAGTTGTATGCCAGCCGGGAATAATTGAAACTGCAAAGTCAAAGCTTACTATAGTATGAACAGAAAGTACAAGAGGAGTTGCAAATCCTGCCAGCAGCAAATATGCTTTTTCGTAATGCTGCCAGTTCCTGTTTGAATGTCTCCATCCAAGGCTGAAAATAGAATAGATAGTTTTTTTAATTTTTGAAGTTGTCCTGTCCCTTAATGAAGCAAAATCGGGAATAAGACCTACATACCAGAATACAAGGGAGACTGTAAAGTAAGTTGATACTGCAAAAACATCCCAGACAAGTGGAGACGTGAAGTTTACCCATAGACCGTGCTGGTTAGGATAAGGGAATAAATATCCCCCCAGCCAGGGACGTCCAGTATGAATTACCGGGAATATTGCTGCGCATATAACTGCAAAGATTGTCATTGCCTCTGCAAATCTTGCAATACCGGTTCTCCATCGCTGTCTCAGCAGGAAGAGTATTGCCGAGATAAGAGTACCTGCGTGTCCGATACCCACCCAGAAAACAAAGTTTGCAATATCAAATGCCCATCCGACAGGTTGATTGTTTCCCCACATTCCTATTCCGAAATAGAATGTCAGAAGAAGACAAATTATGCCGATTCCAAGAATGGATCCGCTGATTGTTAATGCGATATAAAACTTCCTGTCGGGTTTAATATCCATAGGCTGAGCAACGATCTGCTCAATTTCAGCCCTTGATAAGTGCCCCTCAATTACGGGAAGCTCCCTGGAATAATTAGTCAATATTTCCCTCCGAATGAGTATTTCTTAATCTTGCCAGATAAGTAACATTTGGACGTGTATTTAATTCTTCAAGCACATAATAACCCAGCTTATGTTTTCTCTGCTCTGATAGTTTTGCGCTGTCATCATTTATGTCGCCGAAAGTAATTGCATTAGCATTACAGGCATCCTGGCAGGCGGTTGTTACATCAGTACCCTTAAGAGGACGCTTTTCACGGATAGCATCTTCCCTGGATTCCATAATACGCTGGATACAGAATGTACATTTTTCCATTACTCCGCGCGAACGGACAGTTACTTCAGGATTATAAAGTAGACTGAATACAGCACTTTCCTGGTAGTTATCCTTGAAATGATCCCTGAAGTTAAAGTAATTGAAACGTCTTACTTTATAAGGACAGTTATTGGAACAATATCTTGTACCTACACACCTGTTATAAACCATCTGGTTCAAACCATCATTGCTGTGAGTAGTGGCTACTACAGGGCAAACATTTTCGCAGGGGGCGTGATCGCAATGCTGGCACAGCATCGGCTGATTATGAACAGCAGGATCTTCAGGTGTTCCCGAATAATATCTGTCGATCCTCAGCCAGTGCATCTCTCTTCCCTTACCAACCTGCTCTTTCCCTACAACAGGAATATTATTTTCAGATTGGCAGGCAATAACGCACTCTCCGCATCCGAGACATTTATTCATGTCAATAGCCATTCCCCATTTGAGACCTGAGTACATTGTAGTAAGGTGCTGTCCGTAAATTGTTTCCAGTTCCTCTTCTTTCCCTTCGTGAAGGAATTCAGGTTTCTTTTCGTATAAGGCAACTGTTCCTTCACGAATAATACCTCTTTTTCTTGCAGCATCATTTGTGCGGTGCATCCTCAAATGAATGATGCTCCTGGGCAGTAACAAGATTATATTTTTCACCCGTCTTACGAATAGAAGCATCTGTTGTACAGCCAGGGACTTAAAGAAAAATCCTTCGACTGCAGTTTACCGGCATTAAATCCTGTCCCCGATCCGACAATTCCTATCTTCTCCCTGCCGTAACCCGATTCAATTGTAAATGTATCATCGGCGGCACCCGGCTGTGTGAATACAGGAATATTTAATTTCTTATTTCCAATCGTTATCTCAACTACATCATTACTTTCGAGTCCAAGTTTTTTGGCAGTATTAAAAGATATTGAAGCATAATTATCCCATACAATTTTAGATACAGGGTGAGGCAATTCCTGGAGCCAGCCGTTATTTGCAAACCTGCCGTCGCCGACCTTATAGCTTTCTTTTAATATTACAGCATATCCGGAGATCTCAGGACTACGTTTTCCTGGGGTACGAATGCATTAGCTGCTTTTATCAGTTATCGCAGGTTCATTAAAAGTTACAATACCATCGTGCAAGGCAGATGCCCAAAACTGTTTAAAGTTGACCTTCGATCCGATGGAAGGATAAATGTTGTCCGTCCAGTTCTTTACTAAATAATTATAATAATTATCTACGTTGAAAGAGCCGGACTTTCCGCTGATCCACTGCAGGATCACTGCTTCCTTTTGTCTCGTATTAAATATTGGATTAATCACGGGCTGCTGAAGTGAATACAAACCGGTTCTTGTTTTTGCATCTCCCCATGATTCAAAATTATGATTGACAGGAAGTACGTAATGACTTAATAAGGAGGTTTCATTTTCCTGCTCTGTCATTGTAACAACCAGTGATACTTTTTTCAGCGCATCTGTATAACCGTAATCAGGTGCAAGGTGATATACAGGATTAGTATCAAAATGAATTACTGCAGCAAGTTCACTGTTTCGCATACGGTTAATAAGATCACTCAAATCTTCTTTTGCTGAAAGGGAGTGCAGTGCGATGGGGTTTGAATCAGCCCTGTATAAATTAGCAGCACCAATTGCTTCATTAAGCATATTTACGGCAGCGTGTACTTTTGCAGGGAGTGTTCTTCCGGCATATACAATTGCTGACCCCATATTGTTTTTAATGTCATTAACCAACGCATCGAGCTTACCGGGATCAAGTTTATATTTATTTGCCACGTCTGTAAGATGATGCGTGCCGACTCCTGCAAATGTATTAAGCAGACCCATTACAAATTCGTATTGAGCATCGGGTCTTAGTGTAAACCGGTAATCGGCATTCATCCCTGTGATGCTCATATTTCCTTCAACAGTATAAAGTCTGTTGAAGTTTTTTAAGTTGTCAACATTTCTGCCTTCGCCGAATAATCTTACATTCTCTACTTTATTTCCTTCGTTGCCAAGAAAATCAGCTTCAAGAGTAAGGATGATCTTTGCTTCATTCCACTTTATGAAAGGAACATTTTCACTTCCCCAGGCAGCTGTTCTTTCACTTTCATTGAAAGGCTCATATGAATAAACGCGTGCCGATGGATACTTATTCCTGAAATCCTCAAGCAGTTTAATTGTGGTAGGAGAAAGTATCCTTCCTGTAATAACTGCAATTTCTTTCCCGGAGGCTTTCCCTAATTCATTCATTACCTCATAATCAACGTCATCCCAGGAAATAGAATTAAATCCGCTTCCACCTTTTTTTAATGGACTCTGCATTCTTTCCGGATCATAAAGATTCAGTATACTTGCCTGTCCCTTTGCACAGATCTTTCCTTTATTAACAGGATGATCAGGATTGCCGTCAATCTTTATAGGTCTTCCCTCACGCGTTTTAATAAGCAGACCGCAGGCATTGGCACAGGAAGTACAGGTGCTTGCATAAAAATTAGCTTTGCCCGGGATTATCTCCTCGGGTTTATGATTGTAAGGAATTATTTCTCCTTTGTCCCTGTAATCTGCACATCCTGCCCCTGCAAGTGCTGCCGAAGCGCCAAGCAGTGCAAGGAATTTCCTGCGGGATATGCCGGATAACCTGTCAGGGTCAAAGGGATCTGTTACACCATCTTTAAATTCGTGATGCGAGGCTTCAACAAAATCAGGATCCCCGTAAAGTTCTTTAAGACTGCGCCAGTAATTTGGTTCACTTTTCTGTATATCCTGCGGGTTCGGGCTACCTTTTATTTCAGCCATTCTTCTCACCTGTTGATTTTCTGCTGACGGCAAGGGGGTTTATATCAACCTTTACCGCTTTGTTATTTTTTTCTTTCCCCGAAAAAAGATTAAAAGGAAAAGCCTTGATTAGAAAATAGCCGGCAGTTCCTGCACCAGCTTTGGCAAAGAAATTTCTTCGTTTATATTTTTTTATAAATTCCATAATCCTCTCCTTATCGATGACAGGCAAAACAATTATCGGGGCCCTTGTTTATACCCTGTATATTTGCAAAAGTCTGCTGCGCGTTACGGTGGCAGTCGAGACAGGAAGCCATAGTAAATGAATTCATTTGACCAACTCTTTCCATTCCGGCAACATTACCGTGACAGTAACTGCAGTCAATCCCTTTATTTACGTGTACGCTATGATTGAAATAAGCAAACTCGGGTACTTTGTGGATTCTTTTCCATGGGAATGCTTTACCGTTTTCATAATATGATGTCAGCTGCTGGATGGCAGGCCTGTCTTTTCTTGCAATTTTATGACAGTTCATACAAGTTTCAACTGCAGGCACCAGGGCGTGTCTTCCTTTTTCAACACCCGTGTGGCAGTACTGGCAGTCGATCTTCATATCGCCCGCGTGCAGCTTATGAGAGAATGCAATCGGCTGTTCCGGAGAGTAGCCTACGCCGTCTCTTTCGGCTCTTGATGCAAAATAGGTTACCGTAAATGACAACAGGACTACGAAAATTGTAATCGGGAGCCGAACCCGGAGGATGTAATCCAGTAAAGATTTCTTCATTATTAACCTGGGGGTTAAAGTTTTATGTACTATAAAATATAGCTCCACCACGGCCGTAAAAATAGCAGGATGGAATTATTAATTATTGGTAAAGTTGAGTCAGAAAGGCAGCAAAGGAACCGCCTTGGATACGGAAATGTTCCGTACACAAAATAAAATCTAATCTTTTAAAGTTATAAAAATTACAAATACAAACCAAAAAGAAAACTTTAGTAACTTAGTTATTAGTTCCAGACCTGTCCAAAACGATAGAGTAAAAAAGAGCCCCTCTTAAAAAGGTGATAAATTTGTATTGATCACAAATTATTTAGTCTTAAAGTTATTAGTTATTGATAGTCAATTATCAGGCAGGCAAAAATGATATTGCTGAAATCTGTTCGAAACCTTAGTAGCAAGGAGTACCACCCCCAACCTTAACTACCTTATTAGCTTATCCAGGACCTTGCGAAATTCTGTTGATAAATTGCTCTCAGATAAGCTAATAAGGTTAAGAGTTTGTGGGTGTATGTTGCTACTAAGGGTCAGGAAAAGTTTTGTATTTCAGTTAAACAGATGCTGATTTACTGAGGATACCAAGCCCTTTTAAGGAAGCAGAATAAGGGAATAAGGCTGCACGGCAGGAATAATGCATTTGTCCAAAACATTGGAATAAAAAACAACCCGTTAACATTTCTGGAAGCCAGAAGGTTCCTGTAGTTAGTTCTTGTTTCTTGGCTTTTAGTTATTGATTATTGGTCATTAAAGAGCAATTATTACAACGAGTGGAACGAATCAAATAACCCATTAATAAATGGACTGATATATAGATTGTAAATTCACTCCGCTGCTAGCGTGCTGGTGAGAATTCCACCATATATTTGCATTTCTGTCAATCGGAACGATTGCTACATTAAAAAATCAGCCCTTACAGCCTGGACTACTGTATAATTTTTATACAAAAAATTTCTTAAATAAATATTCTTTATTAGCTATGTAATCCTGATCTAATCCTCATCTAATCCTCATCTAATCCTCACTTTTGCCCAATTATGAGGATTACATCAGGATTGCATCAGGATTGGTAGAGGATTAGCTACCAAATCTTTGTTATTTAACTATAAAACGTATTATTAATCCTTTAATGCAGTTTAATGGGGTTCGGACAAAGAGTTGTTTAGTAGCTGTAGGTCAATTATTGCGATCAATGAAGTATTGTTCTGTTTCTTAGTGCCTGGTTCCTGGTTCTTATTTTAAGAACACTCGAACCATCGTACCATCGAACCATCGAACCAGCTATTTCGGGTTTGTGGGTCTTATATCTATCTCGCTGATTAAAGCCCGGGCAGGCATTTTAATTATTGACATAACTGTTTCGGCAATATCTTCAGCCCGTAATATTTTATCCATCGGGGGCGGTGCCATTGAGCCGGAGATGAGATCGGTGGCTACACTGCCGGGACAAATTGCAGCAACTCTTATATTATACATTCTAACTTCAAGCATCAAGGATCTTGTAAATCCAAGTAACGCGTGCTTGGTTGCGGAGTACATTGTTCCCCCAACAAAAGAGTTCTTCCCTGCCAGCGATGCAATGTTTATTATCGATCCGCTCCGCTGCCTGATCATACCGTCTATTACTGCCCTGGTAAAATTATATACTCCGAAAATATTTACATCCATCTGTTTTCTGAATTCCTCAACCGAGGAATCAACAAACTGTTTAAATATCCCAATACCGGCATTGTTGACCAGGTGATCAACTCTTCCGTATTTATTATAAATTTTCTTTACCGACTCATTAACAAAAGCTTTGTCTGCAACATCACCGGGGAAATATTCGCATTCAACATTTTTACTTAGTATTTCTGATTTAACTTCTTTCAGCTTTTTTTCATCTCTTGAAATAAGCATTAAATTATGTCCCTCTTCAGCCATACGTAAAGCAATTGCCCTTCCAATACCTTTACTTGCGCCCGTAACTATTGTTATATCACTCATTATAAATTTCCCTGGATAGGTCTTATAGTTATCTCTTCCGTAACCAGGTTTCCCTTCTGCAGAAATATCGAAACAAGCACCCTTGCTATCTCATCGGGGGTCATCATCCTTTCTGCTTTTTCTTTTCTTACCTCCTGGGGCCACATTGGTGTTTCTGTAGCACCGGGGATTACATTAACTACCCGTATGTTGTACTTCCTTACCTCCTCCCTGAGCACATTTGTATATCCCAGCAATCCCATTTTAGATGCCGTATAAGCACTGCTTTCGGTAAAAGTATTTTTTACAGCTGTAGATAAGACATTTATTATCACCCCGCTTTTTCTTTTTATCATTTGGGGCAGACAGTATTTAATGCTGTAAAGGGCACCGAGAAGATTCGTATTTATAATGTCATTTATCTCCTGGATGGAATTATCCTCTGCACTTTTATAAGAGGTAATGCCAGCATTATTAACCAGGCAGTCAATTCTCCCGGCGGCTGTTATTTTCTTAATAGTCTGGTCAACATTAGCCGCTGAAGCAATATTGCAGGGGTACACCTGAAGATCCAGCTTTTCTTTATTCATCTCGCTCTTCAGTCTGTCCAGCTCTGTTACCCTTCGTGCCGATGCATATACGTCACAACCGATGCGCGCAAATTCCTTAGCAGCTTCTTTCCCTATCCCGGAACTTGCACCTGTAATCCAGATACCCGGTTTTTCTTTTTCCATTATAAATTTATATCGCTGATTAAGGTTAAAAATTCGGATCTTGTTCTTGCATCTTCTTTAAATACTCCAAGCATTGAACTGGCAGTGCAGGATGAATTCTGTTTCTGAACGCCTCTCATCATCATACACATATGATATGCTTCAGATACAACAGCTACACCCTGGGGGTTCAAATATTCTAATAGAGTTTCTGCAATCTGCTGTGTCATTCTTTCCTGTACTTGCAGTCTTCTGGAAAAAACTTCCACCAGGCGTGGTATTTTACTAAGCCCTACTATCTTCCCGTCGGGGATATATGCCACGTGAACCTTCCCATAAAATGGGAGCATATGATGTTCGCACAGACTATAAAAATCAATATTCTTCACAAGCACCATTTCATCATACTTCTCCTGGAAGACTGCGTTGTTAAGCACGGTCTCGATATTTGTTTCATATCCGGCACAAAGGAATTCGTATGCTTTTGCTACTCTCTTGGGGCGTGTTGAGCAATCCTTCTCTTTTCGGATCCTCTCCAATTTCTTTTAGCAGATCCGATACAAGTTTCTGAATTCCGGGATGCTTCATTTTACTCTCCTCTATATTCAAAATAATTGTTTTCTGTTTCCGATAATTTCACGGAATACAATTTTCCGGAAGGCAGCTTATCATACAGCTGATTCCAGACAGCTATTGTTATATTTTCAGTCGAAGGAATTATCCCGCGCATAAAGTCGGTATCAAGGTTAAGATTCCTATGGTCGACCTTGCTGATTATGTGCTCCTTAAGGATTTCCTTAAGAATGGAAAGATTTATTACAAACCCTGTATCAGGATTCACATCTCCTGCAACTGTAACTTCAAGTGTATAGTTATGCCCGTGCCAGTTTGGATTGCTGCATTTGCCGAAAGTTCTTTCATTCTCCGCATCACTTAAGGCAGGATTAAATAACCTATGCGCGGCGCTGAAAGTTTCTTTTCTTGTTACATAAAACATTTTAGTCCTTAATTTAATTGCGAAAGCACTTCGAGTATCTCTCGGTTATGATCATCAACTTTTACTTTTGGAAATATTTTTCTGATGACGCCTTCACGATCGATAATATAGGTAGTCCTTTCAATGCCCATATACTTTTTACCATACATACTTTTTTCCTTCCATACTCCGTAAGCGTTGATAATTTTTTTATCTTCATCGGCCAGGAGACTGAAAGGAAGGCTGAATTTCTCGGCAAACTTTTTATGAGAATCTTCGGAATCGGCACTAACACCTATGATCACTGCATCAAGATTTTCGAACCGCGGGAGCTCATCCCTGAAACTGCAGGCTTCTTTAGTACATCCGGATGTATCGTCTTTCGGGTAGAAATAAAGTACTACATTAGAACCTTTCAGATCCTTTAGTGCTATTTTATTCCCATCCTGATCTATGGAAATAAACGAGGGGGCCTTCTGACCTTCTTTTAACATTTTTATCCTTATTTATTGTTTTTCTTTGTTATAAAAACAGATTCCGGCTTCCTGGTGAAAGCTGGAACCTGTTTCAATAACAAAAATTTTCTTGAGCAGGTTCAAATTTAGGAAAGAAATTCGTTAGTTTCCCTGTCGGTTGATTTGTTGACGAATAACCTGTAGGGAGGAAAAAGAGAAAATATACCATTATTACTGCATTCCCTCTCCCGGGAGAGGTTGTGAGAAAATTATAGTTGAGGATTTTACCAATAAAAAATCATATAATTCATTTATCATTTGCTCCTCCCCCTGCTCTTTAGAGATCGAGATGGGGGTTCATGAGTTGTCGGTGAAATCCGGATCATTATTCAGCATAGTCTCTATAAGAAAGATTCCTACCGTTGAAATGGCACTACTAATCGACGGTCATCTACTCCGCACTTCAGCACTTCCGAACCTCCGCACTAATCAGATAAGTCCCCTGCTCTTTGTCCATGTCTTAAATCCTTCTTCTAACTGGCTGAATGAATTTATTGCGAAAAGTACAGGCTGAAGATGCCAGACATCATATTCCTGGTTAATTATCTTCTCGACATCAAAATCGATAACCTTTACATCATTTGAAAGGGCGTGCTGTACCTCCCCTTTTGAGGAAATAATACCTGCACCATAAATACGCATTCCTTCAGGCTGCTTTATCAGACCGAACTCTACAGTGAACCAATGGAATGTTTCAAGATACTTTCTATCCATACCTTCAGCATTAAGTGCAGCTTCTCCGAACATCTGGTAGAAGGAGGCAAAGTTAATATCTGTAAGCAGGGGCATATGTCCGAACATATCGTGGAAAAGATCCGGGGCAGGGGTATAATCAAGTTCATCCTTTCCTCTTATATAATCAGTTGAAGGGAAAACCTTTCTTCTTAACATTTCAAAAAAGTTTTGTTCGTGAATTAGACCGGGTACACGTGCAATTTTCCATCCTGTGTTTTTAAGGAAAACATGGCTAAGATCTTTAAGAGCGGGGATACGGTCCGGTGTAAAATTCAATTTCTTTGCCCCGGTTAGGTATTCTTCACATACTCTGCCTGGAAGAAATCCCATCTGTCTGTTATAAAGGAAGCGCCATGTCTCCTGATCGGATTCAGGATAATCGGGATATACAATATCATCGTGCTCGGGGACAGGTCCTTCGAGACGCTGCGGAATACACCTTGGATCTATTCCTTCCTGGGCAGCTTTTTCATATGCTGACAATATTTCTTTCTCCTCTTTCCCGGTTCCTTTATTCATAAGATAAATCCTTCTTGAAATGAATGATTTGGTTTAACAGAAATTAAATAGTTTAATATAGAATATCAATCTAATGCAGGAATATGTAAAGTACTTCACAAGCAAAAAAGACCGTTTATTCGGCCAGGTTTCCGTACAGTTGTTTTGATTTGACACCCCTCTTTTTTTAGAGTAATTTAATAATCATAAACAACAATACGTTTGTTGCGTGAAAACTTTAATTATATTTCTCTTGTTCCTGGCCTCACTACTTTCATTCTCCTGCAGCTCAATAATTTATGACACCGCTTACCCTACCCTTTCGGATGGGAAATACGACAGCGAATTCCCTTACAGAAATTCCTCTGATCAGCTCGAGGATATAAGCAAATCGGTTAAAAAAGTTAATTGTCTTGCTTTTTATAAGACCTGGGTATTTTCTATAGAAAAGAAGGTCTCTCTGAAGGATATTTCCGGCGGTGATATTGATACCCTCGCGGAAAGAACCGGTTACTTCGATCAATCTCTCGCCGGTACTGCAACGATTATCCATAATCAAAACGGCAGCGTGGCTTTACTTACCTGTGCCCATATACTCGATTTCCAGGACACCTTATATTCTTATTTCGGTGATGCAGAAGGCAGGGCTACTGATCATCTGCAGAGTATTTCGGTAAAGATCGGGCAATCGGTTTATATCCCTGAATTTCCGGAACGGGGCGAAGTAGACATTCTGGCAATAGACAGGAAAAATGATATAGCCTTGCTTGGGAAAAATTACCATAAGGAATATGCAAATCAATTTAAGGTATTCAGCTACCCATTCGGTAAATCGGAGGAGCTTGAATGGGGATCATTTGTTTATGCATTCGGATTTCCGATGAACCAGAAGATGGTTTCAAAAGCAATAGTCAGTTCTCCCAATAAGGATGGAAACGGATCATTTCTTATTGATGCTGTTTTTAATGAAGGATTCAGCGGAGGAATAGTACTTGCGATCCGCGATGGTGTACCGAATTTTGAATTGGTGGGTCTGCTTGTTCGAGTACCTGCTACATATGAATATGTGCTTAAACCGGCTACCGTAAAATCAGATGCCAAGTATAATCCAGTAATACCATACGAGGGAGAACTTTTTGTTGAACAGCAGAAAAATATTAAATACGGTATAATTCAGGTTATTCCTACATCTGCGATAAAAGAGTTCATCGACAGCAACCGCGCGCAATTAATAAAGCAGGGATACGATCTTACATATTTTGGAAAATAAGAACGGCAGCCATTAGGGTTCTATAAATTAATAGTACAGCTTCTTCCCTTCATAAATATGTATGCCTTCGGCTGGATTCCGGCAAATGGAGTGAATTTTCCCTGCAACGATATTTGCCCGAACCGGTTTATACTTTGCAGGAAGAAATACAGAATAAAGTTCTGCTGCAAACTGACCAATTCTTTCTCCCATTCTAAACTCTTCCCTTTTCCCTAATAATAATGATGGTCTTAGAATATGAATTCCCTTAAATGGGATTTTAGAAAGATCTCTTTCAAGCTCTCCCTTTATCCGGAGGTAAAACATTTTTGATGAAGGCGACGCACCAATGGAAGACACAAGGATAAAATATTTTGCACCCTTTTGAAATGCATCCTGAGCAATGATCATAGGGATATCATAATCAACTTTTTTGAAGGCATCCTGGGAGCCGGCTTTTTTTATTGTAGTCCCGAGAGTGCATACGACCAGATCGGATGCAGGAATGGAATCCAGTTCATCAGGAAAATTAAAATTTATTACATGCTGTTCGATCAGGGGGGCTTTGTACCAGGATTCTATTTTTCTTCGAGTGAGTACTATAATTTTCTGAAGCTGTTTTTCCTTTTGGGCAATCTGAAGAAATGCTTTACCTACAAGACCGGTTGCGCCGAAATGTATGACAGTGCTTCCCATAGTGCCGAGAAGTAATTAAATATGATCGTTAAGTTTATTGATCTTCAGGTAATCTACTATCTTCTTCACATCCTGTGAGTTATCCCTGCGGCATACGAGCAAGGCTTCATCAGTATTAATAATAATAAGATTTTCTGCTCCGATGACTGCTGTAAATTTTCCGGGAGAATGGACATAGGAATCGACTGTCTTTTCAATATAGACATTCCCTTCAATAGCATTACCATCTTCATTTTTAGGTGTAAGCTGATAAACCTCTTCCCAGCTGCCCACATCACTCCAGGAGAAATTTCCTTTAGTGAGAAATACTTTATCTGATTTCTCCATTATCCCATAGTCGATGGAAATATTTCTAAGCTGTCCGTAAACACTGTTTACTGTTTTATCAAGGTCAGGTGACCCGATACTTTTTTTTATATTTTCAAGTCCTGAAAAAAGATCGGGCATATGTATCTGGATCTGGTCGAGGATGGCATCTGTCTTCCAGATAAACATTCCGCTGTTCCAGAGGAAGTCACCGCTGTCCAGGAACCTGACTGCGGTAGCATAGTTGGGTTTCTCGGCGAAAGTTAATACCTTATAAATATTATCATGAACGGATGGTTCATCTATTTGTATATAGCCGTATCCCGTTTCCGGTCTTGTTGGTGTAATGCCGATAGTAACCAGTCCGCCCGCTTTATTAGCAAACTCGGCTGCATTTTTTAGCGCAGTGTGAAACCTATCTTTTTCTTTAATTATATGATCGGCGGGCAGTATAATAGTTACAGCATC
This sequence comes from uncultured Ignavibacteriales bacterium, assembly GCA_963764685.1. GTDB lineage: Bacteria > Bacteroidota > Ignavibacteria > Ignavibacteriales > Ignavibacteriaceae > CAVXTT01. The sequence goes on along the minus strand of CAVXTT010000016.1, from coordinate 133,908 downwards.
TCTATCCCTGCTTTGGATAAGCACTGATGCTAATCCAATACAGGCAGCAGTGTTTCTGCCGAAAGGTTCTTCAAGTATATTTTCGGCGGGAACGTGTTTAAGCTGCTTAATTATTTCAGGACGCTGGATCTTATTGGTAATTACATAAATATTCTTATTTTCTATCAGTCCTTCGAGTCTGTCGACTGTCGCCTGTATCATCGTGCTGTCGCCGAATATCTTTAATAACTGTTTGGGGGTTTTCTCTTTACTTCTGGGCCAAAATCTTGATCCTACTCCTCCGGCCATAATTACTGCATATAGCTTCATTTAGTTTCTATTCCACTTTAATTTTTATTGCTTGAATTTGTCTGCCGAAATCCTCGGCGCGGTTCAGATAACCGGTGATATCAATTTCCTTTCCTTTTACTACCGCCACCACAACTATTAAGCATGAGCGGACTGATTCAATTATCTCCCTTAAAGGTGACAATTCTCCGCTTGCGATGAGGTAAAGAGATTTTGAAATTATCTTATGCATATTCGCTATTATTTCAAATCCTATTTTGGCTGACAACTCCCCATTGGTTTCCATTATTTCAGCATACTTAACAACTTCTTCAGTTTCATACTCCCCATTCAGAACAGATTTAAGAAGATTATCAACAGGTTTTACCTGCTCAAGGATATTGCTCTCATAATTTTGAAAGAAGGCTTCCTCATCGAATATTTCTTCTTCCATTATAAGTTCTTCCTTAAGAGTTTCAGTCTCTTTCAGCCCGAATATTGAATCAGGAGGATTTCTTTTTGAAAGATCAACACTAAGCTCTTCCTGAGGAATTATATTATCGGGAATTTCCACAAGATTGTGATGGAGCTTTGTCAATACCTGCTTGAACATTAACGGATTGACAGCATCCGTAAGATTACTTAGTTCTTTAATCAGCAGCTGACTATGTTCTTTATATTTTTCAGACAAGCGAAGAAAATCGATTTGTCCCACTGTAAGAAAATTATAAATTTCATTCAGTCTGATCCCCAGCTTTGAGAGCTCGGTAATTTTTTTCATCTCCCTTATATCTTTTTCAATATCGGAAGAACCGGAAACGGCCTCCCTGAGTAATGCAACAACTTCTATCTTCTGGGTATTCAGCCTCAGGTTATTAGAAGCTGCAGTAATACATTGTACAATATATTGTTTTAATAAATCCATTAGTCCTTATAGATACGTGGTACTCTTCCGCTGATGTTTAAGGTAATTTCATAGGAAATTGTATTTAATATCTCAGCCCAGTCTCTGGCTGAAATTTCCAGATTTTTATATTTGCCTAAGATAATAACTTTATCACCTACTTTTATGTCATCGTATCCGATATCAAATATACTCCTGTCCATCGAAATATTACCAATCTGATGGTAAAATTTTCCTTTTATAATAACTTGTATCCTGTTGGAAAGTCCTCTGCTGAATCCGTCGGCATAACCGATCGGTACTGAAGCAATTCTTGTTTTTCTGGAAGTTGTAAAAGAACGGCTGTATCCGACACTTTCACCCGGCTCCAGATCTTTAATGGAGGTGACTTCCGAGATAATGGACATAATCGGTTTAACCGGTATCGATTCAGTTGTTTCGTTTGATGGGTAATTGCCGAACATTAAAATTCCGGGGCGAACCATATCATAGTATGCCTCCGGAAGATCTAAAATTGCTCCGCTATTAGCAGCGTGTATCAGACCGGTATTTATATTTTCTTTCTTCAGTCTCTCAATTATCTCGTTGAATCTTTTTATCTGAAGTCTTGCAAAGCTTTTATTCTTTTCATCTGATGTGGCAAAATGAGTATAGATACCGTCCAGACGGAAATTTTTATTTGCACTAAGCTTTTTAATAAAATCAAATGATTCTTCCCATCTGATACCCAGCCTGTTCATCCCTGTATCTATCTTTACCTGTACTTTAATTCTGTAGCCGGGGTGCCGCCTGCGGTACTGTGCAGTTTTTTTTAATAATGTTTTGAGGTGTACATCATTAAATACCGAGGCGATGAGATCGTTTTTAACAAACTGATATACCTGGTATTGATCGAATGGTTCAAGAATAAGAATCGGTTGAGAGACCTCAAATTTTCTTAGTTCCGCCCCCTCATCGGGTAGTGCAACTGAGTAATATTCCGGCCGCTTGTCACCCATAGTATTCAGGGCACGAACAACTTGCTCAACCCCGTGGCCATATGCATCAGCCTTAACCACGGCCATTATTTTTACCTTCCCTATCTTTTTCCTGATATTCAGGAAATTTCTTTTCAACTGGTTTAGATCAACTACCGCATGAGTGGGACGCATCTTTATTCTTTAAAATTAGCGGCAAAATATAATTTCAAAACGATTTATAATCAATTAAAGAGTAAATGTAACTTTGAAGTTAAAACCTGACATAATGGAGATAAAATTTTATTTATAATCACCATAATACGAATATGGCGATTTAAGACGAAAAACTTAACGCTGATTAACTTAACGAAAATAAACAGTAGTGGAACGGAAATAAGTATTTCCCCAAAAGTTAATTATGATTATTTTGTTTACACAAGTTTGATTTCATTCTCTTTTGTGAGAAGAGATCAAAATCAATCTCTTATAACTGATAAATTTTAAGCTTTTGCAGGTTATGGAATTAGTTATAAATCCTCAATTAGGGACACAAATCATGGCATATATGTTGTCATAGCCTGTTGTCTCAGAAAATCCGGCCATTTAAGCTGGCGGATATACATACAATGCTGAAAAACAAATAAAAAAATAATTATATGTTAACTGAATTCGGCAAGATCTTTATTTTTCTTCTGACGGCAGTGATTTTTGTTGTAGGAATAGTTTTTCTGGCAAAGCTGCTGCGTCCGGCCCGACCTACCCGCGAGAAACTACTTACTTATGAATGCGGTGAAAACCCCGAAGGTTCGCCCTGGATAAAGTTCAATATCAGATTTTATGTTGTTGCCCTGATCTTCCTCATTTTTGATGTGGAAGTAGTGCTCCTGTTACCCTGGGCCCTTGTCTACAAGGAATACGGCATACCAGGATTTGTTGTGGGTGCAATATTTCTGTTGCTGCTAGGTCTCGGGATGGCATATGAATGGCGTAAAGGGGATCTGGAGTGGGCAAGGCCAAAAGTTAAAATACCGACCCTCGCCTTCAAGCAAGCTGAACTGGCAGAATCCGGATCAGAGAACCAAATAAGCGAACTTGTAAATAACTGAAAAGAAAATAATGGGATTACTCGACAAACAATTCACGGATGAGAATATAGTTATAACCAATGTTGAGGATCTTCTCAACTGGGCACGCCTCTCTTCAGTTTGGCAGGTTGGTTTCGGACTTGCCTGCTGCGCAATTGAAATGATGGCAACGTCTGCTTCACATTATGACTTCGACAGGTTTGGCGTTATTCCCCGTCCTTCCCCCAGACAGTCCGATGCAATTATTATTTCAGGTACTGTTACACTCAAAATGGCAATAAGGGTAAAAAGACTTTATGAACAGATGCCTGACCCTAAATATGTCATTTCTATGGGAAGCTGTTCTAATTGCGGTGGTCCTTATTGGGAACACGGCTATCACGTTCTAAAGGGCGTTGATAGAGTTATTCCTGTCGATGTTTATGTCCCAGGCTGCCCCCCCCGCCCTGAAGCGCTGCTTGAAGGGCTTTTGAAACTCCAGGAAAAAATCAGGAATGAATCTTTAGTGAAGAAAGCTGTATGAAAACCATCGAAGAAATATTTGCAACATTAAAGGAAAAATTCGGAGACTCGGTAATAGCACTTAATCCTCCTCAACCTTTAGATCCGTTTATTACTGTCGCTCCACTTGTAGTTGACAGAATATCAACTTTCCTCAGAGACAATCGGGAACTCCAGTTTGATTGCCTGGTAGTTTTATCGGGAGTAGATGATGCAAATGGTGCAAAGCAAACCGATGCTGACGGCAGTATAGTAATTAACGGGGGAACATTAAGTGTGTGGTACCACCTCGAATCTACCTCATTAAGACACAAAGTAATTCTGAAGACGGAAACTCCCAGAGAAAAACCGGAGGCTGCATCTGTTGCTGAGGTCTGGAGAGCAGCCGATTGGCACGAAAGAGAAGCATATGATATGTTCGGTATCATTTTTCTTAATCACCCTGATCTTAAGAAGAATACTAATGCCTTATGATTGGGATGCGGGATACCCGTTGAGGAAAGATTATAAGAATCCGGAATTCTACCAGGGAATGAAAGTTCCTTATTAAAAATTGTAATTGATAAATCACTTTAAGTTATGGTAAAAACAGAAGAAATGATTCTTAATATGGGGCCTCAGCACCCGTCTACACACGGTGTACTAAGACTTGAGCTGGTACTTGACGGAGAGTTAATTTCCGAGGTACGTCCCCATATCGGATATCTCCACAGATGTTTTGAAAAACACGCAGAAGCCATGACCTACCCCCAGGTTATTCCTTATACCGACAGAATGGACTATCTGGCTTCAATGGGAAATGAGTTCGGATATGTGGTTGCAGCAGAAAAACTGCTAGGTATCCAGGTGCCTGAAAGAGTTGAGTATATCAGAGTCATTATGGCTGAACTTCAGCGTATTGCCTCACACCTTGTAGCCCTTGGTACATATGGTGCAGATATCGGGGCAATGACCCCATTTCTGTTTTGTTTCAGGGACAGGGAAAAAGTTTTAAGTCTGTTCGAAATTACCTGCGGTGCCAGGCTTCTGTACAATTATATCTGGATCGGAGGATTGTCCCACGATCTGCATCCTGACTTCTTAAGACTTACAAAAGAATTTATAACTTACTTCAGACCAAAGATTGTTGAATTAAATGAACTGCTTACAGGCAACAAAATATTTATTGAGAGGACTGCCAATGTCGGCATACTCCCTCTCGATGTTGCTATAAACTATGCTGTTAGTGGTCCTAATTTAAGAGCCAGCGGTATTGAATGGGACATCAGGAGAGTTGATCCTTATTCAGTGTATCATAAATTTGATTACAATATTCCTTTCGGCGAAGGGAAAATGGGAACAGTCGGTGATTGCTGGGACCGTTATTATATGAGAGTCCTGGAAATGGAAGAGAGCCTAAAGATAATAGAGCAGGCTGTAGAACAAATCCCGGAAGGCGACGTAATGTCTGCAATCCCGAAAAGAATAAAACCTCCGGTCGGACAAGTTTACGGGAGAGTAGAAAACCCTCGGGGAGAACTGGGGTACTTCATTATCAGCAATGGAACTGCAAATCCTTTCAGGGTGAAGGTAAAAGCTCCGTCATTTATAAACCTTGCCGTCATAAATGAAATCAGCAAAGGGCACCTTATAGCTGATGTTATCGCCATTCTCGGCAGTATAGATATAGTACTTGGAGAAATCGACAGATGATCTATGATTTTTTATATGATCTTACCGGAAGCCAGATAACCGCCGGTTTTATTCAGAGCTTAATGCCTCTGTTCATATTTATTCTCCCCTTCGCTCTGGTTGCCGTATACCTCGAAAGAAAGGTATCGGCCCATATGCAGGACAGGCTGGGACCTATGAGAGTAGGTTACCACGGTCTTCTCCAGACCATTGCAGATATACTGAAGCTTCTGCAGAAAGAAGATATTGTAGCGAGCGCTAATGATAAAACGCTTTTTAATATTGCACCTATACTTGTTTTTGCAGGAAGTTACGCTGCCTTTGCAGCGATTCCCTTCTCCAGTGCTTTTATAGGTTCAAATATCGACCTCGGAGTTTTTTACATAGTGGCCGTATCAGGTTTAGTAGTTGCTGGAATACTCATGGGAGGCTGGTCATCAAATAATAAATATTCTTTGTATGGTGCAATGCGATCGGCTGCGCAGATTATTAGTTATGAAATCCCTACGATGATGATCATTATTGCAGTAGTAATGGTAACGGGCACCTTAAACCTCATTACATTAAGTGAGATGCAAACCCCTTATTTCTGGAACTGGCTTATACTAGGCGGAAACAATGCAGGATGGGATAAGATCCTGCTTGCCCCTCTGATGATGATCTCTTTTGTTATTATCTATATAAGCACCCTTGCAGAAGTTAACAGAACTCCATTTGATATACCGGAAGCAGAATCTGAACTTGTTTCCGGATTCCATACTGAGTATTCAGGAATGAAGTTCGCAATGTTCTTCCTTGCCGAATATGCAAATATGTTTGCTGTATCGGCAGTGGTTTCAGCTCTCTTCCTTGGGGGCTATCAGTCGCCGTTCGGCTATCTGGGAAACCTTCTTCATCTCACATGGCTTATTCCTGTTGAGCAATTTTTCTGGTTTACCTCTAAAGGGGTATTCTTCGTATTTGTTCAAATGTGGCTAAGATGGACACTTCCGAGACTGCGTGTAGATCAGCTTATGAACCTATGCTGGAAATATCTTATCCCGATATCTTTCGTCATTTTAATTTTAATCGGACTCATAACAGTTTTATAAATTATGAAACAATATTTCAACAATATCTGGAGTGCAATTTTTACTATTGTGATAGGAATGAAAGTCACATTTAAGCATCTCTTTGTCCCTGCTGTGACAATACAATATCCGGATGTTAAGCTGCCTCTTCCTGAAAGAGAGCGTAACAGACTCTATGTTAATATGGATGATTGTATCGGTTGCGATCAATGTGCACGTGCCTGTCCGGTTTCCTGTATTGAGATTGAAACTGTTAAATCGATACCCGGTGAAGATCTCGGTAAAACTTCAAACGGAAAAAAGAAAGCACTTTGGGTAACCAAATTCGATATTGATTTTGCAAAGTGCTGTTACTGCCAGCTTTGTGTATTCCCCTGCCCTACAGAATGTATATATATGACCGATGTGTATGAATTTTCTGAATATAAACAGAGAGAGTCTTGTTTATGATTTCGTTACCCTCACACAGCAGGAAAGATCTGAGAAAAAAGAAAATTATGCAAAGTTCGAAGCAGAAAAAGCAGCTCAGAAGGCTGCTCCTAAAGTAGAAGAGAAAGCAGAATAGTTATGAACATATATGATTTTATTTTTTATCTATTTGCACTGATCACTGTATTATCGGCATTCTTCGTTGTAAGCGTTAGGAATATTGTTCATTCGGCGTTTTATCTATTGTTTACATTTTTCGGAGTAACTGGCATTTATATCCTTCTTGGCGCTGATTTTGTCGCAATGGTTCAACTGATAGTTTATATAGGCGGTATTCTGATCCTGCTCCTGTTTGGAGTGATGCTTACAAATAAAATAACAAATGTTCAAATAAAAACCGGTACAATTCAATTACTTCCGGCTGGAATCGGGATCGGATTGTTAGCCGGGTTGCTGCTAGCGGTTCTTACGCTGACAAAATGGAGAACTTTCCAGACAGATATTCCCACAACAACAGCTTTCTCGCTTGGTTTCCTTTTAATGAATGAATACATAATTGTTTTTGAACTACTGGGAATAATATTATTAATCGCACTTATAGGTGCTGCCTCAATGGCACGGAAATAAATTATGACACAAATAGGTCTCAATCATTTTTTAATTATCAGCACGATACTCTTTTCTCTCGGGCTCTTCGGAGTCGTTACCCGAAGAAATGCCATAATGGTTTTAATGGGTGTAGAACTGATACTAAACGCTGCCAATATAAATTTCGTTGCATTCGCAAGATATGGCAACTTTAATCTTCACGGACAAATAATAGCTCTCTTTGTTATAGTGCTGGCAGCAGCCGAAGCGGCAATAGCTCTTGCAATAGTTCTGAATATTTATAAAACCTTCGCAACTGTAAATGTTGATGAAGTTGACACACTAAGAGATTAAGAATTATGAATGATAATTTTCTGGTAAATCTTGCAGTAACTGTGTTGTTCCTCCCACTGTTGGGATTCATTCTGACTCTATTTATGGGGAAGAAATTCAAGCGGGCATATCTTATTGAAAATTTTATTCTGATTGCAGCATTTGTGCTTTCAGTAATTCTGGGTTATATAAAACTCGCCTACTATACACAATCTACAATAACTTCTCAATTTCAGTGGATAAATCTGGGAAATGTTCCTGTGTTTGGTCCTATTACGATTGAGCTTGGTATAGTGCTGGATAACCTGTCTGTAATTATGATTATGGTTGTAATGCTGATAAGTATGCTGGTTCATATTTTCTCAATTGCCTATATGGAGGGGGACAAGCGTTATAACAGATATTTTGCCTACCTGGGAATTTTTACTTTCTCTATGGCTGGCATAGTCCTTACTCACAATATGCTTATGATGTATATCTTCTGGGAACTTGTCGGACTCTCCTCATACCTCCTTATCGGTTTCTGGTATGAAAAGAAATCTGCTTCCGATGCCGCAAAAAAAGCTTTCATCGTAAACAGGATTGGTGACATAGGGATGTTTTCCGGCATTCTGATACTATTCTATACGTATAAGACTTTTACCCTTGAAACTATATTTGCTCAAATAGCTCTGGGGAATCTTCCTTTCGGGAGTGAATTCTGGTTAACCGTTACAGGTATTATTGCTTTTCTGCGGTGCGATCGGTAAATCTGCCCAGTTCCCGCTGCACGTTTGGCTTCCAGATGCAATGGAAGGTCCTACACCCGTCAGTGCTTTAATACACGCTGCCACAATGGTTGCCGCTGGTGTATACCTTGTTGCCAGAGTATTTACCATGCTTACTGGAGATGCCCTGCTGATTATTGCAGTCATAGGAGCAATTTCAGCATTTATTCCTGCAACCATTGCCCTCACTCAGAATGATATTAAAAAGGTCCTGGCATATTCTACAGTAAGTCAGCTTGGTTATATGGTAATGGCATTAGGCGTGGGCGCATTCCAATTTGCGTTTTTTCATCTTATCACTCATGCTTTCTTCAAAGCTTGTCTTATTCTTAGGATCCGGTTCTGTTATACATTCAATGCATCACGAGCAGGATATCAGAAATATGGGTGGATTACGAAAGAAGATGCCTCTGACTTATGCAACCTTCTTAATTTCTACTCTGGCTATTTCGGGTGTTCCTCTAACTTCAGGATTTCTCAGCAAAGACGGTATACTTGCAGGAACTATGGCATTTGCGAATTTAACAGGACACTGGCTATTTGCTGTTGTAGGATTTTTTGTAGCAATGTTGACTGCATTTTATATGTTCCGTCTTGTCATACTTACATTTCATGGTAAACCGGCAGACCAGCATAAATATGATCACGCACACGAATCTCCATTAGTAATGGTATTACCGCTTGTAATTCTGGCGGGTCTCTCAGTGTTTTTCTGGTATACCCCTAATCCTCTGAATGGAGGAAGCGGATGGTTTGTATCCGAATGGATTAAAGCTCCGCAAATTTCAGTACCGGAAACAGCCCGTTATAATTTTATGGTTAATAACCCTTCGACACCGGTACATGGCGAGATTGTTTATTCGGGTGTTTATACTGAAGCTATGCATCATTTCCATTATCCGGCAATGTTATTGTCTTTGCTGGTTGCTGGCTTAGGAATATTGGGTGCATTTATGTTTTATCAGTGGAAGAAAATAAGTGCTGATGCTGTTGCTGCCAAAGTCAAATCATTGTACAACCTTTCATTGAATAAATGGTATTTCGATGAGATATATGATGCTACCTTTGTTGCAGGTACTCTGGCTATTAGCACGATTCTTTGCCTGGTTCGATCTGAAAATTATTGATGGTATCGTGGATGGTTCTGCATCAGTAACAAAATGGTTCTCAGCCTTCAGCGGCAGGTTTGATAATGTTGTGGTCGACGGTTTAGTAAATTTTATGGCGTACCTGAGCGGTTTTATCGGTTTAATCTTCAGAAGATTTCAGACCGGCAGAGTACAAACTTATGTTATTCTAGTAATATTCTCTTTAGTAATTCTGTTGTTTTTATTTAAGTCACTATAGTTTGAATTTATCAGGTATTTAAAATGGAGAACTTCCCAATTTTATCTTTGATCACTTTCCTTCCTGTTTTAGGAATGATCATTATTTTATTCATTCCTAAAAATCAATCGGTAATAATCAAAAGCCTTACTATTGTAATTACAGGAATTCAGGTAGTGCTTGCACTATTTATTCTTGGAAATTATAATTATGCTGCAGGAGGAATAAATGATGCAGCCACGTTTCAGTTCATAGAGAAATTCAGATGGATTGAGATACCCGGATTCGCGTGGATAGGAACAATAAAGATTGATTATTTCCTTGGACTGGATGGACTAAGCGTACCGATGGTCCTCCTTACTGCAATCATCTCTTTTATTGCAGCAATATCCTCCTGGACCATAGATAAATCTACAAAAGGATATATGGCATTATTCCTTCTGCTTGATACAGGAATGATGGGAGTTTTCGTTGCTCTTGATTTCTTCCTCTTCTATATTTTCTGGGAATTAATGCTTCTCCCGATGTACTTTCTGATAGGAATATGGGGAGGTCCGAGAAGAGAATACGCCGCTATTAAGTTCTTCCTTTACACTTTATTCGGCAGTGTGTTCATCCTCCTGGTAATGATTGGCTTATATTTCAGTGCGACAGAAACTTTAGCAGATGGAACTAAGGTATTCACATTCAATATGCTTGAAATGATGAATACAGCTAACTTCACACAGGGGGGTATACTGTCTCCGTTAAATCCCTCTAATCTGAGGTTCATAGCATACATAGCATTGTTTATAGGATTTGCAATTAAAATACCAATGTTCCCTTTCCACACCTGGCTTCCCGATGCTCATGTTGAAGCACCAACAGCCATAAGTGTTATTCTTGCCGGTGTACTTCTTAAAATGGGAACTTACGGAATATTAAGGGTCTGTTATCCCATATTCCCCGAAATAACACATCAGTTAATCTGGTGGATAGCTTTATTCGGAATGATCAATATTATTTACGGTGCTCTCTGTGCAATGGCTCAGAAAGATTTTAAAAAGCTTATTGCCTACTCATCAATATCGCATATGGGTTTTGTAATGCTGGGAATGGCATCATTAAATACAATCGGATTATCCGGTGCGGTATTGCAAATGTTTAACCACGGAACTATTACTGCAATGCTCTTCCTTATTGTGGGAGTTATTTATGACCGTGCACATACCAGGCAGTTAGGCGATTTCGGCGGATTAGCTTCACAGATGCCGATTTATTCCGGCTTCGTAACTGTAGCGTTCTTTGCCGCGATTGGATTACCGGGACTTAAGCGGATTTGTCTCCGAAGCTTTTGTTTTTATGGGAGCTTTCGGCCTTGAGGTGATAAGAATACTTACCATCATCTCTACGCTCGGAATACTGCTGGGTGCGGGATATATGCTCTGGACATTCCAGAGAGTTTTTCTTGGACAGCTTCCTGAGAAATGGGCTTCTTTGAAGGATCTTAATTTCAGAGAATATGCTATGCTGGTACCTTTGACATTGATTATTATTTTCCTCGGAGTATATCCATCATCAATGCTGAACCTGATGAATTCATCGATGAATGCAATGGCTAAATTTATGAATGATGCCCAGGTATTCTACGGCTCTATCGGTGGATTATAGTTAAAAACTGAGTTTAAATATTAGATAAAATAAATGAATCTAAATTATATAACAGATAGTCTCTATTTAATTAAACCGGAACTGGCAATCTCGTCCCTGCTTGTATTGTTGGTCCTGGTTGATCTTATCTGGATGAAGAATAAAAAAGCACTCCCCTGGATTGCATCAGCAGGATTGATTATAGCGGGATATTTTGTAACTGAGCAGTTCGGTATGAATACATTTGCCTTTTCCGCGAGGAAGCCCGGGAGGTATGATAGTAGTAGATGCATTTGGAGCTTTCTTTAAGCTTATTATCATTTTCTCTACAATTATGGTTATTCTGTTCTCTGTAACATCTAACGAAATTAAAGAAAGTTTAGACAGGCAGGGTGAATATTATGCTTTAATCTGCGGTATGGTCATCGGTATGATGTTTATGATATCTGCAGCTGATCTTATTGTGGTATATCTATCCCTGGAACTTCTGTCACTTTCATCATATATACTTGCAGGATTTACAAAACATACTATCAGGAATAGTGAAGCCTCGTTAAAATACGTGATTTACGGAAGCGTATCATCAGGTATTATGCTGTTCGGTATTTCCATCCTATTTGGTTTAACCGGAACCACAAATCTATATGAAATAAATAATGTACTCGGTTCCCCTCAGATCCAGGGAATAACTGTTCTGTTAGCCAGTATAATGATCTTCGCCGGTATCGGTTTTAAAATATCAGCAGCTCCTTTTCATTTCTGGACTCCCGATGTTTATGAAGGTGCCCCGATTACAATTACTTCATACTTGTCTGTAGCCAGTAAAGCAGCAGGGTTTGCTCTCCTGATAAGATTTATTAAAGTGACTTTCCTTGGGTCTGTTGATCCCACAGGTTACTGGAAACTTCTTGGATTCATCGACTGGCAGAGTTTCATTATTCTTATTTCAATTGTAACAATGACACTCGGAAACTTTGCCGCTCTCTGGCAGAATAATCTTAAAAGAATGCTTGCATATTCGAGTATTGCTCACGCAGGATATCTGCTGCTGGGACTTGCGGTAATGTCAGAGCAGGGGCTGATGGCAATCCTGATTTATTTTGCTGTATATGCCTTTATGAATCTTGGCGCATTCTTCATAGTTATGCTCATAGCTAATAAAACCGGGAGCGAGGAATTAGATGATTATAAAGGATTAGGTTACGCCACTCCATTCCTCGGCGTGTCACTTACAATCTTCCTTATATCTTTAACCGGACTTCCTCCAACAGCAGGATTTATCGGTAAGCTGTATCTCTTTATCGCCCTTGTGGATGCAAAAATGATTACTGTAGCAGTAATTGCTTTATTAAATTCTGTAGTCTCACTTTATTATTATATCAGAGTACTAAAGCATATGTATCTGGACAGACCGGAAGGTGAAGTTCAGATATTCAAAGTTTCTATGGGAAGTTCTGTGATCCTGTTGATACTGCTCATCCCTGTTTTAGTGCTTGGTGTATATTTTACTCCACTGGTTGATCTGGCCAAACAATCAGCTTCATTTATGGGTTTTTAATTTAGTAAGAATTAAAAGGAAAAGCCGTCTATTAAGACGGCTTTCTTTTTGATTAGATGTTAAACTTTATTCCCTGAGCAAGCGGGAGATCAGTTCCGTAATTAATTGTATTTGTTTGTCTTCTCATATATGCTTTCCAGGCGTCAGAACCTGATTCCCTGCCTCCGCCTGTTTCTTTTTCACCGCCAAATGCTCCACCTATTTCTGCACCTGAAGTTCCTATATTTACATTAGCGATTCCGCAATCTGATCCCCAGGCAGAAAGGAACTGTTCAACTTCTCTCATATTGTTAGTGAAGATTGAGGATGACAATCCTTGTACCACGCCATTCTGTATCTCAATTGCTTCAGAGATATCCCCCTTATACTTTAAAAGGTATAAAATAGGAGCGAAGGTTTCTTCCTGAACAATTGGGAAATGATTTTCTGCTTCCACAAGTGCGGGTTTTACAAAGCACCCTGATTCATATCCGGTACCTGACATAACTTCACCGCCAAAAATTACTTTTCCTCCTTCTGAAGTTACCTTATCAATCGCAGAACAAAATGATTTAACTGCATCCTTATCAATTAAAGGCCCAACGTGATTTTTCTCGTCAAGGGGATCGCCAATTTTTAATGATTCATATGCTTTTATTAATGATTCCTTTACTTTATTATATACTGATTCGTGTATTATAAGTCTCCTTGTGGAAGTACATCGCTGACCCGCAGTCCCAACAGCGCCAAAAACCACAGCAGGTATAGCAAGTTTCAGATCAGCATCCGGTGATATTATTATTGCATTATTTCCCCCAAGCTCGAGTATAGCCCTGCCAAATCTTCCTGCAATCACCTCGCCAGCGTGCTTTCCCACACGTGTTGATCCTGTTACAGATATCAACTGAAGACGTTTATCGTGTAGCATCTTTTCCCCTATCGTTGATCCTTTACCAATCACCAAGGAAAAAATTCCCTCAGGGAGGTTATTATCCTTCAGTACTTTTGAAATAATATTTTGACAAGCAATTGCAGACAGTGGTACTTTTGATGAAGGCTTCCATAAATTTACATTTCCGCACACAGCGGCTATCATTGCATTCCAGGACCAAACAGCTACCGGAAAATTAAAAGCAGAAACTGTTGCAACAATACCTAATGGATGATATTGATCATACATCCTGTGGTTTGCTCTTTCTGAATGCATTGTAAATCCGTAAAGCATTCTCGACTGTCCAACAGCAAAATCACAGATATCAATCATTTCCTGCACTTCACCCATACCCTCCTGCAGACTTTTGCCCATTTCGAATGAGACAAGCTTTCCTAGAGGCGTCTTGTACTCACGTAATCTTAAACCTATCTGCCTGACAACCTCCCCTCTTTTCGGTGCAGGAATTTTACGCCAGTATTTGAAGGCTTCTTCAGCTTGTTTAATTACATTCTCATAATCCGTTTCTGAGGCTTGGTAAACTGAACCGATATATTGCCCGGTTGCGGGTGAATGTATTTTCAACTCCCCTTCGGTTTTTGTTTCATTCCATTTTACACCTGATGATGAGCCATAGTTTTTATCCTTAATGCCTAATATCTTTAAAAAGTCCATATTATCTCCAGATTTCTTAAATTAAAACGGGAAGTAAATTTATCCTCCAATTTCTACTTATCCAAGATAAAATTTTAGTAAAAACGAGTTTCAAGACATTAAAAAAAACAAGGATTTTACCACCTTAACTATTGCTTGATTGAAATAAACTATATAAGTTTACCTGAGTTTATATTTTTATTCAGCAAAGATAAGGTCGCATTCGTCCCCGTTTCGTAAGCTATCGATCAGACGTGATTTAATTTTTCACTCAACTGTTAACTCTTTTATGTACAGATCGTATTCCTTCACACAATTTGATTCAATTTTTTATTAACTTATCCAGTAAATTAAAAAGTACATTAGATTTATAACACAAAAAGATTCATTACATATTTATTCATTTAACCAAAGGTGCGCTATGCGTAAATTGTCTTCTATATTTTCCCTTATGCTGCTGTTCACTGGCTTGACATTTGGCCAGGCAGCTGTTGATATTGCCGTTACATTAAATGATAATGCAGGTGGAACCAAAGTTTTAAACTTCGGCTTAGACCTGACCGCAACAAATGGTATCGATCCTCTATTAGGAGAAAGTGATCTTCCCCCATTTCCTCCGGTCGGAGTATCTGAAATAAGGTTTGATCTTGAACCTTATGCAGGTCAGGCTTTAAGTTCGTATAAAGATTATAGGGGTGTACCCGCATTTCCATTTTCCGGCAGCTTACAACATACATTGTGGTGGCAGATGAGCACTGGTGCAACTACAATGACAGTAACATACAATCTGCCAACCTTTGTTGATTCATTTCGAGTAATTGATCCTGCTGGTGGAGTATTCTTTAACAGTGGCTTACTTACAGGTTCAGGCGCTTATACTTTTACGCCCCCCAGTTTTATAACAAAGGCTTTTTTCAATATTTACTATGACAATGCAACTCCCGTTGAATTAACAAGTTTTACGGGTATACAAAGCGGCTTAACAGTTCAATTAGCCTGGACCACTGCAACAGAAATCAACAATAAAGGATTTGATGTTGAACGTAAAATCCAAAATACCTGGGAAAAACTCTCATTTATTGAAGGTAAGGGAACAACTACTGAAATCCAATCATATTCCTATATCGATGATTTCAGTAAAAACCTTGTTAGCGGACCTGTTGCTTACCGTCTGAAACAAATTGATTATGACGGTACCTCAACCTATTCAAATGAAATTCTGGTTGATGTAAATTTTTCCGTAAATGAATATAATTTACTCCAGAATTATCCCAATCCATTTAACCCAAGTACAGCTATAAACTATGCCCTTCCGTTTACCAGCAATGTTAAAATAGTAGTTTATAATATGCTTGGTGAAACTATGGGACAGCTTGTGAATCAGGTTCAGGAATCAGGATATCATAATATTACCTTTAATGCCTCAAATCTCCCATCAGGTATGTACTTCTATTCTCTAGAAGCAAAATCAGTTGATGGAGCAAGTTCTTATTCTTCAGTAAAGAAAATGATGCTTGTCAAGTAAGAGAAGAAATTCTTTTCAAAAGCCGGTTGTCAAACCGGCTTTTTTTTTGACCATTCCAGCTGTCAGTCTCTTCAAATTGAGACTTTTCCAGACTTCTAATGATTCACTCAAATCATTGATATAGTTGAATAAAAAGGTTAAATTTGTATTGTATTAACTGATATTTATGTCTAAAAAGCGCAAATACTTTACAAAAACAGGCTTCAAAACCCTCAGAAGCTATTTTGTCTCCAGATTCGAGAACGTTTTCTAATTCCCCTCCTCCCCCTTAGCATCCTTTTTGATATATTTCTAATTACCGGAGGTAAAAAATGATAACTACTGACACTTTTAACATAATTAATACTTTAAATATGCCTGATGGTTTAACAGCAGATTTGGTTCACTCAACATTAAAGAAACATATGCTGGTAGACGGTTTTGATCTGGTGCTTGATCTTGGAAAAAAGCAGAGGTCCTTACCTTGTTGATTCTTTGACAGGGTCTACCTTCATAGATTTCTTTACTTTTTTTGCGTCTTCTCCGGTGGGGATGAATCACCCGAAATTGCAGTCAAAAAAAGTTCTGGATGAATTTGCCAGGATCAGTATCAATAAACCTTCGAATTCAGATATCTATACCATCCCGATGGCGGAATTCGTTGAAACATTTATTCGGGTAGCTAAACCCGACTTTATGAAACATCTCTTCTTTGTATCAGGAGGAACTCTCGCTGTTGAGAATGGACTGAAAGTGGCGTTTGACTGGAAAGTTCAGAAGAATTTCAAGAAAGGTTATAAAGAAGAAAAAGGACAACAGGTAATTCATTTCAAACAGGCTTTTCACGGAAGAAGCGGATACACTCTTTCACTCACTAATACTGAACCAAATAAAATTAATTATTTCCCGAAGTTTCAACTGGCCCAGGATAAGTAATCCAAAGATTCTCTTTCCCCTAGATATAAATTTAAAACAAATTATTGAAGCCGAAACACAAGCAATTAATGAAATTTATAAAGCCATTAAGGATAACCCTGATGATATTGCTGTTATTATTGTGGAACCCATACAGGCTGAAGGTGGAGATCATCATTTCAGAAAAGAATTCTTTACCGAATTAAGGAACATCGCTGATGAAAATGAAATTCTTCTGATGTTTGATGAAGTACAGACCGGCTTTGGACTAACCGGTAAATTCTGGGCTTATGAACATTTTGTTAAACCTGACATTATTGCTTTTGGAAAGAAAGCCCAGGTTTGCGGTATAATGGTTAATGACAGTATTGACGATGTGGAGAACAACTGCTTTAAAGTATCAAGCAGAATAAACTCAACATGGGGAGCCGATCTTACAGATATGGTACGGTCAAAGCATTTTCTTAATATTATCGAGGAAGAAAACCTGGTTGCAAATGCTGCAGTTGAGGGAAAATATCTGCTTTCTGAAATCCTGTAAAATCCAGAGAGAGTTTCCTTCGATGGTGAACAATTCCCGCGGATTAGGATTGATGTGTTCATTTGATCTCCCAACCAAAGAATTAAGAAATGAATTCAAAGAGCTGTGTTATAAAGAAAAACTCCTGATACTCGGGTGCGGTGAAAAATCTATCCGCTTCAGACCCGCTCTGAATATAACCAGGGATGTGCTTGAAACAGGATTGCAAATAATTAAAAATGTTCTATTTTTAATGTCGTCAAAAAACTAATTTATTTTACACTACTTGCTGATAACGGCTCCTTTCCGGAGCCGTTATCATTACCGACCGGCAAATGGATAAATCTCTTTTTGTTGTAAGCACCCCGATTGGCAATCTCAAAGATATTACGCTGCGAGCATTAGAAACATTAAAAGAAGCTGATTTTATTGCCTGCGAAGATACCCGTGTTACCTCTATTCTCCTTAAAACCTATGATATACATAAAGAAATGGTTTCATTGAATGCATTCAGTGAGAAATACAAAATTGATGGATTAGTTAAAAGAATATTGGAAGGAGAGAACTGTGCACTTTTATCCGATGCAGGCACTCCGGGCATTTCAGATCCGGGAACAAGACTGATATCCGCAGCAATTAAGAATAATATTACTGTAATCCCGATACCCGGAGTATCAGCCCTTATAACTGCTTTAACAATCAGCGGATTGCCTACCGACTCTTTTCTTTTTGAAGGATTTCTCCCTCAGAAAAAGGGGAGACAAAAAATGTTAAAGGGGCTTGGCAGAAGAAAAGCGGACAATCATACTTTACGAATCCGCCTACAGGATCGAAAAGCTGATCACGGAGTTTTGTGAGTATTTTCCAGGCAGACTCATTGTTATTTGCAGGGAGTTAACTAAAAAGTTTGAAGAGGTCTGGAGAGGGACTCCCGAAGAAATATTATCAGTTCTTGATCAAAAGACGATCAAAGGAGAATTCTGTATTGTAATTGCTCCATCCGGCTGGAAGGTTTTATAATCCTTCAGAATCAAACTTTACAACCGATCTGACATCATAGCCTTTTAATTTATCCCTTCCGTTAAGAAAACAAAGTTCAATAATAAATGATGCCAGCACAATCTCTCCGCCGGCTTTCTCTATGAGATTTGCTGCCGCACAGGCGGTACCACCTGTTGCAAGCAGATCATCGTGCAGAAGAACCTTATCCCCCTTTGATATACCATCCCGGTGCATTTCAATTGAGTCAGTCCCATACTCCAGTGAATAAGTTTCCTTGATTGTTTCTGCCGGTAATTTTCCCGGTTTCCTAATTGGTACGAAACCGGCATTAAGTCTTTCTGCAAGCATACATCCGAACATAAATCCTCTGGATTCAATACCGGCAACCTTATTAATTTCTAATCCCTCGGTCATCTGATACAACTTTTTTAAGTGTCAGTTTTAATGCATCCGGGTCTTTCAATATTGTGGTGATATCTTTAAATACTATTCCTTTTTTGGGAAAGTCAGGTACAGAACGGATAATTTGTTTCAAGTCTGTCATTTTTGCTCCGATAGAAATGAGTTAATTCCTTTACTAAAATCTTCAGTTGTCCGGCTGAGTGCATTCAAACGAACGCAATAATCTACCGCACTCTTAACATCTAATCCCGAAATATTCCTTATCATTGATTTGGTCATCCTGGTACTTGAGGCAGAATTACTATTTAGCTTAACGGCAAGTTCTCTTGAAAAATTATATATATCTGCTGTCAGATAATTAACCAGCCCAAGTTCATATGCCCTCTCACCTGAAATAATATCTCCTGATAAAAGCAGGCTGCGGGCATTTCCTTCCCCTATTCGTTTGATCAGAAATATAGAGACCACAGCAGGTATGAATCCAATTTTCACTTCAGAGTATCCGAACCTGGAATCAGTGGAAGCCACAATAAAATCACAAACGCTTGCCAGACCGCACCCTCCTGCTATGGCTGCTCCATTTACCGCTGCAATCACTGGTTTATTGAAATAATATATATCAAGATAGAGTCTGGCTAGATTTTCAGAGTCTTTTTCGTTTTGGAGCAAGTCGTGCTCCCGTATCTCTGATAGATATTTAAGATCTGCTCCCGCGCAAAAAGTTTTACCCTCCCCGGTAAGTATTACTGATTTTACCTTAGGGTTTTCTTCCGCTTGGTGGAAAGCATCAGAGAGTTCTTCGACCAATTCAGCATTTAGAGCATTACGTTTGTCAGGACGGTTTAGCGAGATAACTGCTGAGTTTTCGCCTAAATTATAATTCACCATAGTTTCTTCCTGGTCACTTTTCTGTTTACAAATTTATAAAATTCTTCAGGTGAAAAGTAATTTATAACTTCTTTTCTTTTAAGGGCTCCCTTTCTGCCCATTACAATACCGTACTTAACCAGGTCAATTTCATCAACAGAGTGCGCATCTGAATTGATAGAGAAAAGGACACCCTTTTCCTTTGCGTAATTTATATACCTCCAGTCTAAATCAAGTCTTCTCGGATTAGAATTTATTTCTAATGCAACCTTATTAGCGGCGCAAGCATCAATCACCTTTATTACATTAAAACCGTAGGGATCACGTGAAAGCAGCAGTCTTCCTGATGGATGGGCTAAAAGATCAGTATACGGATTTTCTATTGCTCTGATCATCCTTGCAGTCATTGAACTCTCATCCATTTTAAATCTGGAATGTATCGAGGCAACAACAAAATGGAAATTAGATAAGAAATCCTCCGGATAGTCAAGTGATCCATCCTGTAATATATCAGATTCTATCCCCTGAAATAGTAGTATAGAATACTTTTTAGATAATTCCTGTAAGTGATTATATTGTAATAATATACGTCTATTATCTAATCCATTGGCATAAAATGCTGTCCTGCTATGATCACACACAGCGGCGTATAAATATCCCTTTTTCTGAGCATTACTTATCATCTCTTCTAAAGTATTTCTACCGTCAGACCAGGTAGTATGGAAATGAAGAAGTCCCTTGAGGCCTTCAATTTCCAGATCTGAATTTACCTTGTCGGTATAATCAAAGAATTCGTGCTCCCGCATCTCCGGAATTACATAAGGAAAACCCAGCTTATTCAATATCTCCGTTTCGTCAATTCCCTCTATTTTATTGTTATTCCTGACCTTTTCAACAAACTCCATTGAGCCGGTTGTAATAAATAAAGTGTGTATAAAGTCCCGGTCAGCAGAGACAATATAAAAACTCACCGGTACTGCAGCATAGTCCTTGAGCCTAATTGTATGTTCCTGCTTCTCAAATTCAAACCTCTTCCCCAATTCTTTAAGGAATATTTTCTCTGAACTGACCTGCAGAACAAATTCTATATGAGAAATTATTTCTAATCCCCTTCTTAATTCTCCCGTAACTTCCTTCTTTACTATGGAGGTAAAATTATTTATTGCATTACCAATCTCATCAGCAAACATATAACCGGTATTCAGAAGAATAAGGCTACTGTATTTTCTCAAATTCTCGATCTCCCTCAATATTTTATCCTGTACTGCACTCCCAAATCCCTTTAATAAGGTAAGCCTGTTCTCTTTACATGCATATTCTAATTCTCCTACAGTCGATATCCCTAATTCATCATAAATAAGTCTGATTTTTTTTGCTCCTAATCCTTTAATTTTCAGAAGCTGCTCAAGTCCATCGGGGATCTCCTTTCTTAGCTCATCATATAAAGCTGATCTGCCCGTATTACAATATTCATAAATTACGGACTGCAGTCCTTTACCTATCCCTTTAATTTTGTCTAAAGTTTTATTATTGATCAGCAGGTCGAGATCTTCTTCAGATTTACGGATGGCACCAGCTCCGTTACGGTACGCATTAACTTTGAATGGGTTTTCCCCCGTAAATTCCATCATATCTGCAATCTCATTCAGGAGATTGATTATAAATTTTTTATCGGCCATTTATTACGAATGATTAAAAGGAGAGAGACAATATAAGTGAATCGGAAGATTCAATATAATTGATCTTACACTGCTATGTTGTAATTTTTTAACTCTTCGAGGTATTTGAGCAGGCGGTCTTCTACCTGGGAATATTCGGTAAGCTTCATTAATTCTGCTCTTATCTGACTTACACCGTGAAGCCCTTTTAGATAACCGGAGTAATATTTACGATGTTCAAGAACGGCTCTTTTCTCGCCTTTGATGGTTATACCCAGGTATAAATGTTTTAATGCCGTTTTAATCCGTTCCTGCTCATCAGGAGCTGACAATATTGTACCACTTTCCATTAGTTCTTTAGCCTCACGGAATATCCAGGGATTCCCTATTGCTCCCCTTGCAATCATAACAGCATCAGCACCAGTTTCATCAAAAGCCCGTTTAACATCATACGCATCCAGAACATTCCCGTTAAGTCCGACCGGAATACTCACTACGCTTTTAATTTCCGGTATCCACGACCAGTCTGCATCTCCCTTGTGTCCCTGCGATCTGGTTCTGCAGTGAACAATCAGAGCTGCAACCCCTGCATCCTCAAGACGCTTTGCAACTTCCAATATTTTTATATTCCCTGCATCAATACCGAGCCTTGTTTTTACCGTTACAGGGAGTGATACACTTTTTATCACTTCCTTAACCAGTTTCTGCATATACTCCGGATCCTTTAACAATCCCGCCCCGGCGCCACCGTTAAATACATTTTTAACCCAACAGCCTGCATTTATATCAATGAAATCCGGATTCTCAGCTTCAGCAATGACTGCAGCCCCCTTCATTGATTCAATATTGCTGCCGTAGATCTGAATTGCAACAGGACGCTCCTCATCAGTGATTTTCAGTTTTTTATGAGTTCTTTCTGAAGCTCTTACCAGTCCTTCCGCATTCACAAATTCAGTATAGACAATATCCGCCCCAAATTCCTTGCATACTATCCGGTAAGAAATATCACTTACATCTTCCATCGGGGCCAGGAGAATACCCTTATCAATATTTAATTTTCCAACTTTGAACATATTACAAAAATAAGCCTGTTTGAATTAACTATATAGTTAAATTATATTACCTCATCCAGCCTGATATGCCTGGCAAAATAAAACATACTGAAAATAAACATAAAGAATGTACAAATGGCTCCGGTAAAGAATGGTACCTGGTAGCCAAGATACTGAAAGGAAAATCCTCCCCATAAAGGACCCAGAACTCTTGCAAAAGCAGATAACGACTGGTTGATCCCGAGAATCTTACCCTGCTCCTTTTCGGAGGTTACTTTTGAAATTAAGCTTAGCAGAACCGGCTGAAGTGTACCGGTACCGAGAGACAATACGACACAGATAAGTGTTATTCCGGCCAGGTTTATTCCATAGGGGAGCATTGCAAGACCAATCATCATCAGGAAAGCTCCACCGGTAACTAACTGGTTATCTGTAAACTTATTTGAAAGCCTCCCTATCAACCCCCCCTGTACAATTGCTGAAACAATTCCGATGGTTGCATATACATAACCATTTTCCAGGTCGGAAAAGCCGTATACTTTAAATCCCAATAATGCAAAGGTACCATAGATGTTTGCGACTGAGAAGGTCAGTACAAAAAAGAGAATTATCAAAAGTCCGATATAAGGTTTTTTGAATACCTCGACAATTTCTTTCGGACTGAAAAACTTTCTTTTTATTATATCCACAGCTGAAGCACTATGCCTGGATTCCTTCAGAAAAAATAAACTGAGTATACAGGCCGTTAGAGAAAAACCTGCGGCAGCAAAGCCTGTAAACATATAACTGAAATGCGCAAGCATTCCTCCCATAAGCGGACCGAAAACAAATCCTAGTCCGAAAGCTACTCCTATCATTCCCATTCCCCTGGAACGGTTTTCCCTGGTAGTCACATCCGCTATATACGCCTGCGCCACGGCTATACTGCTTCCTCCTATTCCGGAAACTATCCTTGAAGCAAGAAGCATCAGGAAGGAATGTGTGAATGCAAAAATTATATAGCCGGTTGCATTAAGCAGCAAAGTATATAATATAATTTTTCTTCTGCCGTACTTGTCGGATAATGAACCGAATACAGGATTAAAAATAAACTGCGTAAAGGAATATATCGCGATGGCTAATCCTATGGCAGACTCGGAAACGTGTAATTCTTTTGTTGCAAATGTCGGAAGTATCGGTATCAGAATTCCGAATCCAAGCAGGTCAACAAAAACTACAAGAAAAATCAAAAGAAGAGCAGGATTTTTTCTCACGATTTATCTAATTCCCGGAGTATAGCCTGTACCATTTCTGAAGTGGTAACATAACTTGATGGATTAAGATCCCTTGTTATAAATTTACCCTCTTCGACTACCTTTGCAACCGCCTTTTCAATTCTTTTAGCTGCAGCAGATTCGCCAATATCATCCAGCATCATTACTGAAGCTAATATGATCGCTGCAGGGTTTGCAAGATTCTGTCCAGCAATGTCCGGAGCAGAGCCATGCACTGCTTCATAGATACCAATATCGCTGCCGATATTTGCACCGGGAGCCATACCAAGTCCGCCCACAAGACCTGAAGCAAGATCAGATAAAATATCACCGAAAAGGTTTGTGGTTACAATTACATCGAATTGATAAGGATTAATAACCATCTGCATTGCCATATTATCTACAATTTTATCATTGTAAGCAATGTCCGGATATTCAGCCGCAACTTCTTCTGCAACACTAAGGAAAATGCCTCCGGTGTATTTCATAATATTAGCTTTGTGCACCGCAGTAATTTTTTTCCTGTTATGTTTCTTTGCATATTCAAATGCGTAACGGACAATTCTTTCGCATCCTTTTCGGGTTACTATACCAATCGTTTCTGCAGCAGAGCGACTGCTGTCAATATAATGTTCAATACCCGAATAAAATTCCTCAGTGTTTTCCCGGAATATTACAAGATCTATATGTCCTGTATACAGCGTTTTAATACCGTTATAAGTTTTAGCCGGTCTCTCATTAACAAAAAGTTCAAACTCTTTTCTTAAAGCAACATTTACACTTCTGAACCCTTTCCCAATAGGTGTTGTTAACGGACCCTTTAGTGCAATTTTGTTCCTGGCTATTGAATCAATAGTTTCCTGGGGCAGCGGGTCGTGATATTTTGTAAACGCACCCATACCTGCTTCCATAACTTCCCAATCTATTTTTACACCGGCATGCTCAATTATTTGTACCGCTGCCTGTGTTATTTCCAGACCTATCCCATCTCCCGGAATGAGAGTAAATTTATAGCTCACTATAACTCCTTAATCGAATAAAATGGATTTATAAATATAGGAATTTTAACTCAGAATTAAGGTTTAACTGCCTCTGAACCAGGGCTCGTAATACTATCTTTATTTACCACGTTCCTCAAAATAGGCAGCTCCGAATATTTTGTTAAAATCTCCCTTGTATCATCAAACGCCTGCTGCATTTTACTGCTCTCATTCTTATTTAGAAAGTCATAAGCATTATAATTTTCAGCAGGCAATATCCGGTAAATACCACTTGCTTTGTATACCCAGGTCGGCAGGAATTCTGTTTTAACAAGCTTTATTTTTCCTGAATTGATATTCTTAGAAAGAGTAATGAATAATATTACTCCCGCATCTGAATAACGCCAACGCTGATTGGAAAAGAAATTTCCCAGAGAATATGCAATTATTCCGGTATCAATTACAACTGCAGTATCAGTAAAGAATTCAAGGGGCTGAATTACGTGAGGATGACTCCCAATAATAATATCAGCACCTGCAGCTTTCGCCGATTGAACAATCCGCCTCTGGTAACTGTCGGGGATTCTATTATATTCTTCACCGAAATGAAAATAAATCAGCACTACATCGCATCCTTTAATATGGGCAATCTTTACATCATTTTTAATCTTCAAAGTATCAATAACATTTATGAGATAAGGGACATTGTCAGGTATTGGATTTCCATTTGTCCCGTAAGTATAAGCCAAAAATGCCGCTTTAATTCCTTTAATATCAAATATTCTTAAGGAATCCCTGTCAGCTTGCGAAAGATAAGTACCATTATAATTTACATTGCGATTAATCAGCTGTTCAATTGTTCTCCTCAATCCTGCCTCTCCCCTGTCAAGAGAATGGTTGTTTGAAGTATTCAGCAAATCAAATCCGGCACTTTTTAATGCATCAAGGTATTCATCGGGGGTATTGAATAAGGGATATCCTGAAAATCCTTTTTCTTTTCCGGCAGTGACAGTTTCAAGATTGCCGAATGTAAAATCTGCAGCGCTTAGTATTTCTTTTATTTCCTCAAAGAAAGGATTAAAATCAAAACCGCCACTGCCGTTGCCTGCATAATTATATTGTACAGAGTGGCACATCAGATCACCGGTCGCAGCTAAAGTAATGGTAATAACAGAATCCTGCAGCTGGCCTGAATAATGCGAAATTTTATTAGGGGAATAAAATGATAAAGCTGCTGTGCATAAAAGCAGAAAAACAACGGTGAATTTTTTCATAATAAAAAAAGAAGGCTGAATCAATAAATTAATTCAGCCTTTCAGAAATAATGTATTTCTATATTATGCTGTTTTCTGTGCTTTCCTTTGAGCTTTCACATCCTGAACATCCTTGCGGACTTCCTGAGCGAGCTTTCTCAGATCGCTTAAGCCTTTACGAAGTCTTGTACCTGCTGCGGCCTGACCTTTGTCATAGAATTTCTGGAAGTCTACTTCCAATTCTTTAACAGCCTGTACTAATTCCTCATATTTACCCATAAAATACCTCCTAGTATTATTGAAAGAAATTATTGATTATTTAGAATTCTCCAGAACAATTTCTGCAATATCTTTGACGGCAATTTCCGTTTTTTCAAAATGTTTAACGCCGTCGGTTAACATTGTCATACAAAAAGGACAAGCCGATGCTATAGTCTCAGCACCGGTATTTATAGCCTCCCTTGTTCTTTCTTCGTTTATTCTTCCCCCTTCTTCATCTTCCAGGAACATTCTTCCGCCGCCGGCACCGCAGCAGAACCCTTTACTTTTATTCCTTTCCATTTCAACAAGATCCGCACCGGTTTTTTGAAGAGCATTCCTTGGTGCCTCGTAAACATTGTTATACCTGCCAAGATAACAGGAATCATGATAAGTGGTTACGGAGGCCGCAGGAGCATTTTTTAGTTCTATTTTACCCGATGATATTAATTCATCAATTAATTGAGAATGATGAACAACCTCGTAATCCCCTCCGAACTGTTTATACTCCCTCCCCAGAGAATGGAAACAGTGAGGGCAGGCAGTCACTATTTTTTTTACCCCATAATTATTCAGAGTTTCAATATTTTCCGCAATCATCATCTGGGCAAGATATTCATTTCCCAGCCGCCTTGCAGTATCCCCGTTACATTTTTCTTCCGTGCCAAGAATCCTGAAATTAATATTAGCTTTTTGCATAAGAGTTGCAAATGCCTTTGTAACTTTTTTATAACGGTTATCGAAGGAGCCTGCACAGCCGACCCAGAATAGTATATCGCCTCCGGCATCTTCAGCCATTGTTTTTATGCCCATTCCTTCAGCCCATTGCGCACGATCCGCGGCGTTAAATGCCCAGGGTGTAAAGTTAGTTTCAATGCTTTTAAAGACATTATTCAGATTGGACGGGAATTGTGATTCCGTCAGAACCAGGTCTCTTCGCATATCAATAATTGAATCCAGGTGTTCTATCATAACAGGGCATTCCTGAACACAGGCCATACAGGTAGTACACTGCCACAGCTCAACATCTGAAATATAATCGTGCACAAGTGTTTTTTCAAATACTGAGTTGTCTGTTTTGCCTTTTGCAAGAAGAGGCGCCTTATCACGGGTTCTCTTTCTTATGTCAACAATAATTTTTCTGGGAGAAAGAGATTTTCCTACGGTAGCTGCGGGACAAGCTGCTGTACACCTGCCGCATTCAGTACAGGTATAACCATCCAGCAATTGTTTCCAGGAAAGATGCTCTATATCCGCCGCCCCGAAACTTTCTGCATTCTCATCATCAAGGTTTAATTTTTTTATTTCATTCCTTAATGGTTCGAGATTTGCGAGATAGGTATTCGGTATAGAGGTAATAACGTGAAAATGTTTGGAATAGGGCAGAAAGTTCATAAATCCGAACACAAGAAGTATATGAGACCACCAGAATACTTCAAAAGCTGAACCTGCTGAACCGGCATTACCTGAATAAAGAGCCGAACTTAGAATTGATGAAACGGGACGAAGCTCATAATCGGCAAGAATAAAATTGTTAGCAGCAATATGAGAAATGTTCTGACCGAACAATGCAATTACTACAAACATTATTAAAAGAAGAATTACTGCGGCATCAACTTTACCCGATCTCTCGACTTCAAGCCTCGGTATATGAATCACAAATCTTCTGTAAAGTGCATATAGTACAGAAGCAATTACCAGCAAGCCGAAAATATCCTGTATAATAGTAATTGCCGAATAAAAAGGGCCGGCAAAGGAAAGATTGAAAGGAGAATAAAAACCCTGAATAATCGATTCAACTACTCCAAATAAGAAGAGTACAAAACCCCAGAAGATGAAAAAATGCAGCAGACCCGCGGCAGGATCTCTAAGCAGTTTTGATTGTCCGAATGCAATTATTAGTACATTCTTTATCCTTTCGGGTACTCTGCCCGACCTGTCATCTTTCTTTTTTGCAGTCATCATATAGATGTAAAATTTTCTGCAGCTCCAGATAAACAGAGCCGACGCTGAAAAAAAGAAAAGAATAAAGATGTAATTCTTAAGGTTCATTAAAAATTAATCAGGATTGTCTTTTCCGGATACTGAAATACACGGCAGTCGAAATAAATACTTTAATAACTGTCCATATTGAAAAGATAACAGCACCGTAAGTAAGGGCTGTGCTGAAATCTCTAATAAAAAAAGTATTCAGATATAACACACCGCAGATAATTACCAGAACATTTCCAATGAACATCGCAAGTGTAACCGCAAAATAATTTTGATATTTTTCAATAAGAAGTCCCGTCACAAATGCAGCAAGCGGAAAACTTAACAAATAACCACCGGTGGGTCCGAAGAGACTTGCTATACCGAAATAGGAATCCGGTGTTTGTGCAAAAACCGGCAGACCAATGGCGCCCAGAGCAAGATATAAGATCTGGCTGTAAGCACCTGTCCTGGCACCAAGAAATGCACCGGCTAATACTACCATCATTGTTTGTAATGTAAACGGCACTGGTTTAACCGGAATAGAAATTTGTGCTGCTGCAGCTGTCAGCAAAGCAAAGGAAACAATCCTAAATAAGGTGTTAGACCATAATTTTGAAATTATATTTAAGAGATTTGAATTCTTAACGCTTTCAGTTACCGGCATATTGATCCTCTAACAAATTAGATTTAAAAAAATTTATGGTTTTATTCAGAATATTCTCGTAGTCCGGATTTGATTCCGTAAACGGATGTTCAATTCCGAATGTATGACCTGCCGTTTTTATTCTATATAAAGTCGTCAGGTTTTTATCAGACCATTCATATATTAATTCACTTTCCTCAATTTTTACAGTTAGATCCTGTTCGCCGTGCGCTATCATTAAAGGTTTTCTTAATTCACTAACCGCTTTTCTAAGATTTAATGATCCTGCTGAATTTTTCTCAATATCCTCTAAAAAGGAAACATTTAAACGCATTACTTGTTTTGTCCTGCTGTTAACTACCTCGAAAAAACCTTCTTTTTTCCATTGTTTTTTTTGTCTGTCAGAATATCTATCAAGTTTAGCTACAGGAGCCCAAACTGCAACAGCATATATTTCATGATTGCGGGCGGCGGATAAAAGAGAAACCGCTCCTCCACGACTATGTCCTAACAAGCCAATTCTATTATTATTAATTTTACCAAAGAAGTTTTGCGAATAACCGTCAATAATTTCGTTTAATTCACTTACTTCAAGGGAAAATGTATTTTGGGCGAATTTATCAGGTTCGGTAAATTCGGTCGGATTCTCTCCGACACCATTATGAGAGAAATTAAAAGAAAGAACAAAAAAACCGTTTTCAGCAAATTTCTTCCCTGTTTCAGGCCAGAAGCCCCAATCTTTAAAACCCTTAAAACCGTGAACAAATATTACACACGGTGATGTTTTTAAATTATCAAAACCGTATGTTGAAACCCGAATTTGATTACTTGCTTTTGTTGTAAATACAAAATCTTTCGTCATTAAAACGAAATATGGGCATTATGTAAAGAAAAGTCAAGATTTTTGCTGATTTCGAGGGGTAGGTGCTTTTATGCTCAAAAGGATATAATTTGAGCATATTTGGAGGGCGTTAAAAAGGTTGAATAAAAGGCCGAAAACAGGCCAAAAAAACAAAAAATCTCACCCTATCAGAACAATCCTTTAACCTCCTAATAATTGCATTTCTATATTATTTCTCTAATATTTCTTTATGCTGAAGCAGTGCGGAGACAATCCCCGGATGTGTTTCAGGCAAAAGAGCCTGTTTTTGGCCGACCATTGTCCGGGCACTGCCTGAGCGTTGTCTGAGCACTAAATAATTTAGTTAAAATAATAATCAAGAAATTTAGTTAGAAAATATATTAGTCATTTCTCTGTTTTCGAGCATTTGTTCCCTTTCTGTTTATTTTTATCCTCTATTTACCTATTTTTATTTGAAATGAAATGATATTATGAGATACTTATTACTTATCCCATCAATTGATATTAAAAACGGCAAAGCTGTAAGGGTCGTACAGGGTATTCCAGAAGTGGAATCTCCGGAGTATGGAAGCGATCCAATCGATATGGCCAGGATCTGGAGAGCTGAGAACGCGAAAATACTTCACATTGTTGATTTTGATCTTGCAGCTGAGGGATCTAAACAAAATTTTAAAATCATTGAAGAGATCTGCTCTTCGGTAATCATTCCTGTTCAATTTGCCGGGGGGATCAGAACATTCGAAGATGTTGTAGAGGTAATGGGACTCGGGGTATCGAGAGTTGTAATCGGGACAATGGCTATTGATAACCCTGCTGACTTCAAAAAAGCATTTGAAAAGTACGGCCCTCAGAAAGTAGCTGCCGCATTGGATGTAATGGATGATGAGATTATTACCAAAGCACGTAAATCAAGAACCGGTATTGATTTTAAGGATTTTGCCAAAATGGCTGCAGAAATAGGTTACGAAAGATTTATTGTAACTGATATTCAGCGAAACGGATTACTGGGAGGACCAAATTTGAGGCTATGTAAAAAAGTCGCCTCAATTACAAAAGGGAAAGTAACAGTGTCCGGCGGGGTCAGGAATAAGGATGAACTTATAGACATCCAGAATCTGATGCCGAAGGGAATTGATTCGGTAATCGTAGGGCGCGCACTCTATGAAAACAGATTCCCCTGCCAGAAACTATGGCGTGTTGCAGAATCAGGAATTTTCAGCTAAAGGAATTTTTATGGAAACAAAAGAGCAGAAAGTTATACACAGTTCCTTCTGGTCGAATGTATTTAAATCCTCCCCCGAAAAAACCGATCTTGAGACAATACATTAAAGCCATTCCCCTGTTTGATAAGCTCAACCGGAGAGATATTTCACTAATAATTAATCTTCTGCATAACCGGAGTTACCTTGCCGGTGAATATATCTTTTACCAGGGAGATCCCGGAATTGGTTTATATATAATACGTGAAGGAGAAGTAGTAATAAAAAGAACGGAACAGGAAAAAATTATTAATCTTGCTAATTTTTCCAATGGAGATTTTTTCGGAGAGCTGGCTCTTGTTGACGGCGAAAAAAGATCAGCGTCTGCCCTCGCTAAAACCGACTGCATTCTTGCAGTTATATTCAAACCTGATCTGGACGAGTTCATTGCAAAGTACCCCCGCAAAGGACTGCATATTCTTCAGGGAATAAATAGTATTCTTGCTGTTCGTTTAAGAAAAATAAATGAAGATCATTTTGGATTACAAAGCAAAATAACTTCAAATACGGAGAGTGAATATGGAATACAATATTAAAATAATTCTTGTGCCAATCGACTTTTCCGATTACTCCAAAAATTCACTTAAATATGCTGCGGGTGTTGCAGAGATATTTAATTCTCAGCTAGTGCTTTTATATGTAGTAGAGCCGGTGATCTATCCGCCGGATTTCAGTATGGGGCAGATTGCCATTCCAACTGTAGATCTTGAAATGGATAAACGTGCCAAAGAAGGAATTGACAAAACTTGGCATCCGAAATTCAAGCAGGGATAAAGGTAAGAACAATGGTAAAGACGGGCAAACCTTTTCTTGAAATAGTTGAAACTGCAGCCGAAGAAGATGCCGATATGATAATCATTTCTTCACACGGGCATTCTGGTGTTGAACATATTCTGTTCGGCAGCACGGCTGAAAAGGTAGTAAGGAAAGCCCCCTGTCCGGTACTGATTTTAAAAGATCCGATTAAAGGTTTCCAATATAAGGAAGCTTTGAAAGCTCAGAAGAAATCTTAAGCACGTTTTCTGGAACCTGCGGCGACAAGTATAATACCACCGGCAATAGCAATACCGCTGAGAATTTCAGGTATTGGAATAGTCTTCTTCTCTTCCGTTTTTAATTCCAGGGGCCCCAGATCTGCGACTTCTTTTTCTTTCGTATAGGATATCCCTTTTAAAATAAATCCCAGGACTCCCAGAACAATTAATATTATCCCGACAACAGAAGCTGTTCTCATTTTTTACATCTCCTTTTTTATCGAAAATAATTATGGTCTGATTTTGTTAATGTGTTCTGACTAAAAATGCCGGGGACTCACAAGTGGATGTGTTAATTGAAAGGCTGCAAAACACAGCAGGATGGAATAAAAAAGGACGGCATTAGACCGTCCTTTATAAATAACTTTCTGGTGTATTTTACCAGCTTCTTCTGCCGCCGCTGCCGCCGCGGTTTCCACCGTTACCGCCACTGCCTTTACCACGACTGCCACCGCGGAATCCTCCTGAACCTCCGGGTTTCCGGCTGTCAGTTTTAGGTCTGGCTTCATTTACAACAAGTTTTTTACCATTCAGCTCTTTGGTATTCAAAGCATCAACAGCTTTTTGAGCTTCTGCTGCACCGGGCATCTCAACAAATCCGAATCCTTTTGATTCGCCTGAAAACAGATCCCTTATGATCTTAACACTTTTGATGTAACCAAACTCAGAAAAAAGATTTTGTAACTGCTCGTCGGAAGTATCCTTGGATAAATTGCCAACGTAGATGTTCATACAACGTTCCTTATAAAAATAATTAAAAATGCTTTCTGTTAATTCAGAAAGTGTGGTTGGAAACCTCAATAGACCTAAATTCAAAGGAGGAGTTTATTAGAAAAATTTCCTGACAGAGAATTATGGTTAATGGGTTTACTTTGACGGATCACAGAAACAATCTCTGTCGGTTAAATTGAGCCAAAAAGAGGATTCATCTATTCCGTACTTATACAAAGTTAAGAATTTAATTATAAAATAAAAATGAATTTATGAGATTTACGGTACAAAATAGGTTAAATGGCACTAAATTAACAGAAAATAATACTTTATAACCGATAATAAAAAAACCGCCCTTTTGGAGGAGCGGTTTTAAAAGAACCAGTTACAAAATAATACTAGTCTTTGGGGGTAACCGGTACCATCTTTAACAGTCTCCGGTAAAGTCCCGGGTTTCTTTACCGATACGAAAGCCTGTGAATTTACATTTATGATATCCATATCAGAAGATGTAACAGTTCCGTCGCCATTAACATCTCCGGGTAGATATCCTGTATGTCCCCAGACTATTATCCACTACTTTCATATCCTGAAGATCAACTGCTCCATCCTGGTTTGCATCACCGCTGAAAAGACACCATTTAGTATTTTTCAAAATAAGATTATTGCCGTATGCCTGTGAAGCTGCAGTGCTGAAATTATAAGTAAGTGTACCTGTAGTAAACTGTTGGGGTAGAAGCACTCCAGGTTTCAACTGAATTCCTGTGCTTAACAACTATATAGTATGGTACACCATCAACGGCATTGAAAAATAATCGCTGTACCGGTTCCTGCAGCATTCAGAGGGATCGTCTGTTGTTCCACAACTGCGTATGGGGTAGTAGAATTTCTTAATTCAACGGTTAAATTATCGCCAACCATTACGGTGCCATTCCAGAAGCCTTCAATAAATGCGGTAAGGTTTAGGGTAACACCTGCAGTTGAAGGAACCCAGGAAGTTGCAACACGAATACCACTTACTTGTTATTGCTGCTGCCGAAGTCGAACCTCCCTGCCTTAAAGCAAACATACCGAGTGCTGCAGCATCGGTGCCTAAGTCAGTTTGTGTTAAATCAGAAGCCGGTTCAATACCACTGATTACGGGGTTGATCCATAATTTTGCTTCATCATCGGTTGTGGTTCCTGTATTGAATGCATATTTCACCACAATCAAATATGTGGTTGCGGTAGAATAAACTGCAGGAGTGTAAACTACGGCTGTATTCTGATTTTTTGCCAATCCGAAAGCTATAGCGCCTAAAGAATCTTTTACGAATACTTTCCCAAAGAATAGTGATGTATTATTTTCCAAACCGAAATGGAATATATAATCACCACTTGCCTGAGCAGAGGTAACATTAACTAAAAATGATCCGTATACACTTCCGGTTTTAACTGAATCGAATGCTCTATTGGCATCTTCCCCTGAAGTTACCATTGTAACAGATTTACCCACTCCTGATGCGAAATATCCGGTGTATGTTAATGGCGTTGCAGCTACAGTGATTGGATTGGATCCTGCTCCGCTATGAGCCAGCCATCCATTATCTGTTAAATACGATCCCGTTGTATAATTAAATGTTTCAACAATGGTCAGTGCAGGAGGAGGAGTCGTTGCTAAACTGAAAACCGGAATGGTACCATCAGTTTTATAATTTATTGTTGCACCGGAATTAGTGTAGGGAAATATCTTAAAGTAATAAGTTCTTCCGCCATTCAAAGCAGAAAATAAATTTGCCTGAACTCCTGCCGCTACATTTTGCACTAGGAAACTGTTGGCAACCGGAATGCCGTCAATTGGAACGGTTATGGAATCAAAAGCATAAGTGCTCCCTTTTATTAGATATCCATCCGGAATTGTACCACCTGTCGCGTCATTCCATATAAGATTTATTCTGGCATAAGAAGGTGATCCAAGAACTCCTGAAAAACCAGTGACGTGATTCGTGGGTTCGGGTTTAAATACACTCCCATTACAGGTTACCTTTGCAGTATCTGCTCCCCCGCCTGTATTAGTAACAAACTCACCATTATAAGCTCCTGCGGGCAGTCCTGCTTTTAATCTGACATAAATTGGTGTAGAAGCTAAAACACCGCCAACATAGGGTATTGTAAAGGAAGAAACGAAGGTCAGGTTATCTGAAGAGACTTCATAACTCGAAGTGCCTAACACAGTGATGTTTCCGCTTAGAGGAGTGAGATCAGAACCGCTTAAATTATAGGATTGAGAAGTGGATGGACCGCCGCCTGGGAGGTAGCCAAAACCTGATAAAGTAGACGGAGAAGCAGCTAATACGGGGCTGCCGATAGAGGGGAACACTTCAGCCCAGGTTAATCCAACTCGAATTCCATCGATAGTACCAGTAGGAGTATTACCACCCTGACGAATTGCAACTGTACCTATATTAACTGGATCGCTCCCTGTTCCGGACCCTACAGGTCCAATGGTTACTAGAGGAGAACCTGGTTCTGCAGCAGGGTAACCAGTATCATAAAGATAAATAGTAGCCACATCATCACTCGCCGAAGCTGTACTAAATGTGTACTTAATAACAACTAAATAAGTCTGATTAAAATTTAACACAGTATTATCATTAACTGCAGCTTCTGTTGATTTTGAAAATCCAAGGCTCCATCCTGCACCATTTGTTCTGACAAAAACTCTGCCTCTGAATACAGTAGATATTGGACTTGGACCAACGTGAAAAAAGTAATCTGCAGTTGCTCTAGCAGCGCTCAGATTCACTAAACAAGCCACATATACATTATTATCGGTGGTTACCAACGATGACAAAGTCCTATTCACATCGCCATCATTTACACCCGAGGATCCGAATGTGTATGCGACTGATCCACCAATCCCTGACGAGGGATATACTGGATAAGACAAACTCGTGGCTAAATATGCAGGTCCTGTGGCTCCGCTGTGTCTTACCCAATTAGCCGTAACGTGTGTTATTGCAGTATCTGGGGTACTTCCATAATCGAAGTTTTCCTCAAGCACTAAGGCAGCTGGTCCCATATTGAATGAGGGGTTCAGATTTTCCTCAGGTAATCCAGTCCCGCTATTCCAGGAAAAGATTCTTGAATAAGGTGTACCAATTGTTTTCCAGGCAGCATTTAATGATGTGCCTGAGAATGAAGCAGCTGATGTCTGCAGCCTGAACCTGTATAACCTTAAATTCTGCCCTGCAAGGATAACTCCGTTTGCGCCGGGAAGATTAGAGGAAGTTCTCATAATGGAGGGACTGCCTAATAAGGCTGAAGGAGGCTGTGCAGTTAACGGAAAGTCACTGTAACCCGACACTAAAGAAAATGTGGGAGTACCTCCATTAAGGAATGAAGTATTGTAGTTCCAAACAAAACTTCCGTGACTGTATGTCCAGTTTGTTATTCCCGTATTTTTGATGTAAACATCAAAGGTCAGAGAATTTGCTGATTCAAATATTACGTTGGTGGTCTGTACCTGGCACTGTGGATAAACTGCAGTGTTCAGCAGAACAAACATAAAGAACAATAAGCTGATGATAGTAAATCTTTTCATATACCGGCGCTGCCTTTATATTAAAGTGAGAGTTTAAGTTTTAATTTTGTTGTGGTACCGAACCACATATTTTAATTTCTTATTTTATTATGTCAGAATAACCGGGCGGAACCTGTCTGGTTATCCCAGGAGTATTATTTTTAAATACAATATTTATATCTGCAATTTCGGAATACAGATCTCCGTTAAGATCAGGAGGAGTGTAACCTTGGGCACCGGCTACATTTGAATTATATACTTCCGTCAGATCGTTTGAATTGATAGAGCCGTCCCGGTTAACATCACCTGAATAGATACACCATTTGGTACCTATTAACCTCATATTATTTCCATAAGCCTTACTGGCGGCTGTTGTAAAGTCATAGGTCATAGAATTAGATGTAAACATCTGTCCTGTCGAGCTCCACGTTTCCAAACCACTGCGGTGTTTTACAACCAGGTAATATGGAACGCCATTAATAACATTATTGAATGAACTGCTGCCTGTGCCATTCTGATCTAAGAAATATTTTCTTCTGATCCACTAATGTATAAGGAGCAGTGAAATTGCGAAGTTCGATTGTTACTGTATCAGGGGTCATGGTTGAGCCATTATACAAGCCTTCAATCAATGCTGTAAACGAGGTTAAGGTATACGCTGTAGTTCCCCCGAAATCAAATCTTGAAATAACCGGAATATGATCAGAAGCATTATGCAAAGCATCTGCTATCTGCTGTGAGACAGCAGCATTAGGGGGCTGGTTTATGGAGTCATTAAAATGATTCCCATCGTTACCATATGCATTACATGAACCAGGCACAAATGTTACTCCGCCTGGATTCGCGATTCCCTGAGAATATAAGATCAAATCAAACCGGTCATCCATACCACCTGTAGAACCACCGCCAAATGCTCTGACCCTTGGTGATTGTGTATGGTATTGTGCATATCCGGAAACATTCCAATCTCCAGGCATTGTAAACGGGTCAATAAAATAACCTGAAGCTGACTGGCTAGTTAATTTCTGATACGCAATTTCATTTGCACTATAAATGTTAAAATCACCGACAACAATAAAGTTACTTCCGGAAGGGAGACTGTTGGTTCTTTTTCTCAAACTATCAACCTCCATACCTCTTTCCTGTTCAAACCCAGTGCTTGCTTTTAGATGTACAGAATAGATTCTAATCGTATCTCCGGACAAATTATGGCGAAGTGTAAATTCAGTAATATCTCTTAAGGCGGTATGAATAGGAAAATTGTTTAAGAATGTGAATAAGCTGGTTTTGAAGAAAATTGCATTATCAGTATCCAAGCCGTCTATAAATGTCCCGGCTGAATATCCGGAGGAAATAGAATTTAATACATTATTCAGGAACCCATTAACTCCTGCCTGCGAGGTCATTTCCTGGACAACCAGTATATCGGGCTCCACACTTGACATTATTGTCCGGAAATAAGGGTTACGTGTAGTAGTATCAGAGCCCGGATAATTCAGAAGATTGTAGCTCATTATCTTATTCTGACCGAACAGGCAAAGATTAAAAGAAATCATCATTATCAAAAATTTCATAATACGAATCATTTATTTGCCTGCAAAAATGACATATCCCTCCGGTCTTTTGACTTCTCGTCCGAAAATATTATTTACATAAACAACACCAACATCCGTAAAGTTGGTGATCAGATCGCCATTTATATCAGTGGGCAGATATCCCACCGACCCAAGGATATAACTGATAAAAGTCTGAGTAACATCTTCAACGTATATAAAACCGTTCTGGTCAACGTCCCCGCTGAAGAGACACCAGAAACCTGATTTACTTGCCAGGTTGCTTCCATAGGCTTGTGAAGCAGCTGTGGTAAAGTCGTAAGATAAGCTTGCGGTGCTAAAGGTTTGAGCAACAGCGCTCCAGGTTTCCAAAGCATTCCTGTGCTTCAGCACGATATAATATTGAGTACTTTTAACAATAAGATTAAATGCAGCAGTTCCCTGTCCTGCAGAATTTAAAAGTATTTTCTTGCTTTCAATAAGAGGGAATGGACTAACTGAACCCCGCATTTCAACAGTTACAGAATCAGGAACCATTGTCAGGCCGTCATATAATCCCTCAATAAGAGCAGTAAGATTCAGAGATAAAGGAACCGGAGTTGCGTTTGCAGTTGAGCCCGCAGAATAATTTGTTCCGTCGTATGAAAAAGCCTTATAATAATATGTCAGACCTGTTGTAAGTCCTGTATGCATGTACGGACTGGATATGCCGTTGTATAACAGCGTACCCCCGGCAAATGGATTTCCTACAGCAGGAGGAATACCAGTAGGAGTTGTAAATGCCCCGGTATTATTGAATACAATTACGATGTTATTGTTGGCTGCATTTGGTGTGAAAGTAAAGATCATTCCTGGTTGCACTCATCGGAGTAACAGTAAACGCAGCCGGATTATTAACCCCGCGTTGCCTGAATTGTAAAATTAACATTCGAAATATCAAAGAAAATATTTCCAACAGCCTCAACTTTAATTCTTGCCTGTGTAGTGGGAGTGCCCGGAACTGTAATAACTTCAGAACCATCATTGGCAGTACTGGCAAGTATTACATTATCAAATGAATTTCCGCCATTTGTCGACAACAAAATTTTAACATTGCTGCAGCTTACCGGTGAGGCAGATGTATTCGCCACACTCCAGGTTACAGTTTGCGATGTACCTCCCTGCCAGGTAACTGCTGTATTCGGGACAGAGACAAGGAATGGTCCGGAATTACCATCCACTGCAAAATTTATTTGTTTGTAATCAACTCCGCCGCCGCCGGCTTTATTATCTCTGACAGTGAGTCTGAATTTCAGATTTCTTGCATATGTTGGTAAGAGCTCTCCGATGGTTGTAGTATTATTAAGCAGATTTGATAATTTAGGAAATGTTCGTGTAGGAGATGTTACTGCTGTAAAACTTCTGAATATTGGTGCATCGCCAGAAGGTGAACCCGGCGAGCCTGCACTCCCTAAATCAAATTCTTCCCAGCAGTAAGTTAAAGCATCCCCATTAGGATCAGTGGCTGAGCCTGTTAATGCAAATGGAGTGCTCTTCGGTATATAAAATCCTCCCGTCAAACTTGCAACAACAGGAGCGCTATTACCTGTGCTTGTAATAACTGCACAGGAATTACCACCTCCTGTAGTATAAGCTACAATTTCATCGAAGCTTATAGTATGGAAATAAGCATCACTGTGAGGCTGAAGATCATCGGCACCGCAGATACCGGCATAAGACATAATAGTTGACCCGCTTCCCGGTTCATACGCTGTGGTGGCGTTTCTGTTGCCTCCTCCGCAGTTGCTTGTCACACTGTTAAAAGTATGATTACCGCCAAACTGGTGTCCCATTTCGTGAGCAACATAATCAATATCATAAGGATCACCAACCGGTGCTGGAGAACCCGTTACACCCCCGGCTTTATAAGAATTATTGCATATTACACCCAGGTAAGCAACGCCGCCGCCGCCTGTACTGAATACGTGTCCGATATCGAAATTGGCATTCCCAATTACACTGGAAAGATTACTTATATTTTGCCCTAGCATCGTGGATCCATTATTATTTGTATACGGATCCGTAGAAGCATTAGTGTAAATAATAAGATTATTATTAGCCACAAGAACCATCCGGACAGCAACTTCTTTTTCGTAAACTCCATTAACACGGTTTACCGAAGTAACAACGGCTGCCAGACCCAGTGTAACGGTACCACCGAAAAATGCAGTATACTCTCCCGTTGCTGCATTAGCTAGTCTATATGTTCTTAACTGGGGACCTGTTGGTGTCAAGAGGAGTTTCAGGATTATAACCGTGATACCCTTCGTGATACATTACAACACAATCGAAATGGGAATCCCTCTTTACATAATCCCTGGTGTAATAGCTAATGTAATTAACTCTGTCCCCCATACTATAGGGATCAATAAATATTCTTCCGTTAGGAGAGAGTATCTGTGCATGAAATCCGTGAGGTGTTAAATCGAACTTCAGTGTTGCATATGGATCATCAATTCCCTGCCCGGTGTAAGTCCGTATCTCAGGATATTTCGCCTGAAGTTCCGGTTCCATAGTTGGCGACTCCCAGAACTTAAACTTCTGAAAGGAGCCGTCCGGCATTGGTAATGTAATTATTGAAACTCCCGCAAGCGCCTCCGGAGTAAACTCCATCGGGGCCTGCGAAAGAATCCCATCCAATAAGTTCAGATCTAATTTTACTGTCCGGTACACAGTAGGAACAATATACCTTTGCCCCACGATTGTTACACCAGATTCCGGAATATCATTCCACAAGCCGGTCTGGGCATTAAGGGGAATCAACCCCGAAAGCAGTATTATATACAGATAAATAAAACTTTTCATATTGATTTAACCTTCCGAATGAAAGGTTAACATCCTGATATTTTATCTGAGCAATACCATCTTACGGGCGGAAACAAAATTATCTGTTCTCAATTCATATATGTATGTACCGCTGGCTGCAGCACTGGCTTCCCATCTGTAGCTGTATTTGCCGGCTTCCAGTGTACCATTAAAGAGCTCTGCTACTTTTTGTCCTAAAGTATTATATACAGTTACCCTTACGTTTTTTGAAGCTTCCGGTAATGAGAACTCAATTGTTGTGCTTGGATTAAAAGGATTCGGATAGTTCTGTTCGAGTGAGTATTTCTCCGGGATAACATTCTCTGCAACAAGAATTTTGCTGTTGTAATTTGGTAATAAGAATTCTTCGCCTGCTTTAAGCCTGGCTATTTCTTTTCCCGTTTCATCCATCAAAATAATACTGACCTTATCAGTTTTTATTTTTACAGGATACTGAACACCCGATAATTCAATAGTCTGACTCCCGGTACTTATATTTTCAACAAACCTGCCGCTGCCGAATCTAATATCAAACATTCCCTGCGGAGGCAGAGGAGGCAGTTCATATTTATTCAGATCAGCACCGCTCTCAGCAGCATATAAAACATAGCTTTTTGCTGAATTATCAGTAAGGATTATTCTCCCGAACTTCTCTGTTCCATCACTGACATATTTTGCTGGTCCCGGATTCGGAATATTTATCGAGCCTGCCGCTGTTAATTTAACCCAGTATCCAAAACCAGGATCAATTGTGGTTGCAGCTACATAACCGCCCTGATATTTGTAAACTGACCCGGTAATCAATCCTCCGGGTGTAGTTGTAAGATTTGCAGATTGTATGGTCTGTTCATAACCGCCGAATAAATTCCATCCTGATGCTGCGGCAATCGGATCGTGCGAAACTATCTGAATACCGCCTGCAGGCCATTCATCACCGGTATTATAAGTCTGGGTACCAAGATGTTTCATCCAGTATCCGGTTCCGGGTACTACTGTACTGACTGCCTGATAACCTGATTGAAACTTAAATACTCCTGCAGCCGGATCTTTATTGATCCACCAGGTTGTAACATTCTGGTTTGTCGGGTGTAATCCGGGAATGGAAACCATATTCCAGCCATTCTGTATCAGAACTGTGAGCACAAATGTTATATCCGGCAGTAAAGGATCAGGCAATTCCATTTGATATTTTACAGGTGCTGTTATGTTCGTATTTACTGCTGTCATATATGCATTTATATATGAAGAATAGTCCTCAGTCCCGCTGGTAAAATTCCATTGCCAGTTGACGGCAGCTGTTTTGTTAAAAGCGACCGTGTTAGTTATTTTAAATCTTCCAAAGCGTGTCCCTGGTGCTGTTGTAGAGATAACGGATCCATTCCCTGTACCTGGTGGAACTTTCGGAGCTACTCTGAACTGATGTACTACCCCCCCGCTGCTGAGGTATAAAAGATTCGGGGGATTAGGAGTTTCAGCTGCTGTAAGGTCTGAAGTACCCGGTACATACATTCCAATAAGGGTACCGCCATTCCTTATAGCATCATTAAAATAAATTGAGGTTTGAAACCCCGCCAGTTCAAGCGGTGTACCGCCTAACCTCTGAATGTATATATCAAATTCAAAATTGAAATCATCTGTCAGAGTACCATTTTTTGCTGTAACCAGATAATCAGGCTGTGCCTGAATGGATATTGCAGCCAGGATTATCAGTGCAAATGTTAATAAGGAAGCTGTT
Organism: uncultured Ignavibacteriales bacterium; assembly: GCA_963764685.1. Lineage (GTDB taxonomy): Bacteria > Bacteroidota > Ignavibacteria > Ignavibacteriales > Ignavibacteriaceae > CAVXTT01. Next base: position 91,416 of record CAVXTT010000016.1, on the reverse strand, counting down.
AACTTCATATTGCGCTCCGTTTTGTTATCTTTTATATTCAGATTGTTTTGACGGCAGATTGACCACCATCTATAATTATTTTCTTTTTGGATGTAATATTTTTCGTCGGGATATATATTGAAAATGATCCGGAAGTATACAAATATTTAATGCCTTTAAGCATTTAGAAACCCGCTAATTCAAAATCTGAATTGAGAGAAAAATACAACTAGTTTTTTAACATCACACCTGCATTCATATATTTATTGCAGGAATTTGGATTATTCTTCTGGCTGAAAAATGTAGTTATGGCAGCAGGCAGCAACATTAAACGTGGATCGTTTTTAAAGCATCTAAGCATTTCAGACAGTGTTAACTATCATCAAATACCCTTATCCATTTTACCTTGATAAGGGAAAATACCGAGCGGTTTTATTTACAACAGGGGACTCCCGGGGATTTCAAAACCGGGAAAAATCTGTACCCTAAATTAGAATAAATTTATTGATTTTCAATCAAATATATGTCTTAATAATAATTTAATTTTGGAATATATGCTTAGTAAATCAGGATATTCACTCTGGTATTTTGATTTTTTTAATTCAGAAGCAAATAGAGGCTCAATAATTGACGGACAGGCTGTTTCGTTTTATTATCATAGATGAGAACTCCGTTAATCATTCATCCATTTTATTGCTTATGAATTGACTAATTAAATCTCTTACCATCCGCTTACGCTCCGCTTATCTTCCGTTTATGTTATATCTGGCTATAGAAGATAAACCAACCATAGACGAACCATTGACCCTGTGTGATACTTTTTAAGAAGTAACTATTGTTCTTTATTGACGTGTAAATGACCTCTCCCCAACCCCTCCCCTTGCCAGGGGAGTAGGACACTCTTCAAAAATTTTAAACAACCATTTGAAAAAAATTCAGGTTTTATTGAGGTTATACTTCGCTCTGGAAAAGTAGCAGGTCTATTGAAAACACTTTATAAAGAACTTGCTTCAGTCTTAAAATACGGAGGATGAAAGGTGGACGAAGCTCTTTACATGCTGTTTACTTACTACCTGGGACGGAATATGGGCATGGTGTAAAATGAATAATTTTTTAAAAGATAGATCAGGGGAAATCGTGCGGTGGTGCGGTGGTGCGGTCGTGCGGTCGAAATATGGAAATGAATATATATTCAGACATTCATCCATTCATCCATTCATCTATTCAAAAATGGTGCACCCTTGAGACGGGCACTCATAGTATGGGGGATTGCTTCAGTCGAAGACTCCTTCGCAATGACGCATATTTTTCAGACACTCATCCTCGCAATGACGCACATAACTAATCAACTAATCAACTAATGAACTAATCAACTAAATAAAAAAAAGGAGCGGTCTTGCGACCACTCCTTAACACTAAGAAAACTATCGAACTATCGTACCATCGAACTATCGTACTACTTGAGTAGCACCATCTTTTTTGTCTGTACGAACTTCTCGGTTACTACCTGGTAGATGTACATACCTGAAGATACATTGCCTGCATTCCAGTTATATTTATATACACCTGCCTGAAGTCCTGTATTGACTAACTCAGCTACTTTCTCTCCCAGTGCACTATAGATTATCAGCTTAACATTCTGAACATCTTCAGGTATGCTGAACTGAATAGTTGTGCTCGGGTTGAACGGGTTAGGATAATTCTGCTCGAGTGCATATACCGAAGGAATAACATTCTCTGCAGCAAACAACTTGCCTGCTGAATTTACAGTTATTTCCTCTCCGGTCTTCAATCTTGCAAGTTCCTTTCCTGTTTCATCAGAAAGTATGATGCCTACTCCGTCTGCTTTTACCTTTACAGGATATTGGACTCCTGTCATCTCTATTGCCTGAGGTGCACTGCTTAGTCTCTCAGCATATCTCTGGCTTGAGTAACGGACGTCGAACATTCCCTGCGGAGGATAAGGAGGAAGATCAAATTGACTTAAGTCTGTTTCGCCTTTTGTCGTAAAAAGTGTATAGCTCTGCTGTATGTTATCGGTAATGGTAATCTTTCCGAAGCCTTCGGTTGAAGGTCCTGTAACAGCTTTCATTGGACCAGCTGGCGGAATATTTATTGATCCCGCAGCTGTTAACTTAACCCAGTAACCAAATCCCGGATCAAGTGTTGTTGCTGCTACATATCCGCCTGAATATTTATATACAGATCCGGTTATTAGTCCCGGAGGTGTTGTTGTCAGTCCTGCTGTTGCTACCGACTGCTCATATCCGCCGAACAGGTTCCAGCCGAGTGTACCCGGGATAGGATCGTGAGCCACTAAGTTGATTCCGCCTGCCGGCCACTCATCACCTGTATTATAGGTCTGAGCACCGACATTCTTCATCCAGTAGCCTGTTCCCGGCGATGCTACAGTTACTGCCTGGTAGCCGCCCTGGAACTTGAATACACCTGCTGCTGGGTCTTTACCCGGCCACCAGGTTAGTACGTTCTGATTGGTTGGTAATAATCCGGGGATTGATACCATATTCCATCCGTTTGCAACAATTACTGTTAACGGGAATGTAGATGGATTGTCACTAAATTCATCAGCACCCATATCCGGAGGATTATTTCTTGTATCGCCGTCTATATCTGTTGTAATTCCGGCAATTGAGATACCGGCATTACCAACAGGTGAACCAGCGCCGGTCACTATGTGAAGATTCAGTGGATCAGTGAATAATGGGTCACCGGAAATAGAATGGAGATCCTGACCCGTAGCAGTTTTCCAGGCAGCGAGATCAGCAACATCTGCACCGAAGTAACCCATAACGGCTCCTGTAGTCCAGTAATCGTTATAATCGATATTCAGGAATGTTGTTGTATTCAGACTATATACTGCATAGTTCTTGGGAGTAGTTCCCTCACGTGTATTCAGGAAAATATTATTACGTATGTCCATATTAGTGGATGCGGTTGTGATGGCCAGACAAGCTGAGGGAAGATCTGCAGCCGTATTCCCAAATGCACCTGTAATACTAACCGAATTATAATAGATCTTATAATTGGATCCGCCAATAATTCTTATACCATTCAGCCAGAGACTGGTATTACCATATGTATTTATATCATATACCATATTATTTGCAATCAGGTTGTCTATACAGCCGGTACCTGAAGAAAAATGAATTGCATATGTGTTATAACCTGTAACACCGGTCTGGTCCATTGAATGGACCTTGTTTTTGGTAACTACAGCGTTGCTGACATTGGATCCAAACCATAATCCGTGACGGCTTGATGCGTATTTCATATTATATACCCTGTTCTCAGTTATAACAGGTGCATTCGCTGCCTGGATATTGATGCCATAAAGAGTTACATAATCATTTATTAAATCTGAACCTACAGTATTTTTTGAGACTACAAGATTTACTGCAGGGTTAGCAGTTATGCCTCTCACATAAATACCGAATGCACATCTGGATACAACATTCTCTGTGATTAGTGTATTCTGGAAATCTGCACCCGATCCGCTGGTTGAAACAGATGCTCCACCGAAGAATATTCCAAATGTCGAGGCAGAGCTATCAGTCCCGGCTTTAACATTGCAGTTCCTGATAGTTATATCCGTTGCGCCAAGACCGGCACCCAGACTTGAAACCTGGATGGCTGCTGTACTTGTTGCAGTATTTGTATTCTGAATAAAGAGATAATTTCCTGTTCCGCCGAACCGGCCATCAATTGTAACACGATCAGACCCGTTTAAACGTATAAGTCCGTTCGATGATGAGCCGCTTATTGTTCTAAGTAAAGCTGAGTTGGGCTTTATGGCAACACTATAGCTGCCGGCACCGCTCTCTACCCATTGATCAAGTGCAAAGGTACCCGGTTCAACAAGATCCGAAATAACCTGTACCGTAAGATTACCGGCAACAATGTTTTCATTCATTATATTGAACAGACCGCCCTGTCCCGTGAGGGTATTATAGGATCCGCCTGTGCCGACTGTAATGGTACCATTTAGTATATACTGTATCCTGTATGAGTTGATGGTACCTGTTATCGGGAATGCAGCTGCTGTCAGGTTAACTGAAACAGGCATTGCCGCAAATGTACCGGAAAGAATTCCAACATTAGGTACAGTAGCAAGATCCTGTGCTACTACAAAATATTGAATTGTATCACCCGGCTGGGCTCCTGATCCGTCATACAACAAAGAATAGTTTATAGTAAAATCATAAGGAGAAACAGTACCTGAAGTCTGAACATATTTCCAGCCGTTGGTTCCCGATGAATTATCTACAAAGGTATTGTTATCAGTTGTACGCTTAAAATAAATCCTTGGAGCTGTTCCCGGGGTAACATTTACTCCGCTTCCGTCAACAATAGCTACTGCGCTAAGAGTCCTGTTTGTAGTTGAGGTAGTATGAGTTAATGCAGTATAATTTATCTGTGGTGCAGTTAGATCACCTCCCTGACCTACAAACTCATCTGCCCCGATATCAGGAGTAACTGCATTTCTTGTCTGATTATCGAAGTCAGTAGTAATTGCAATTGGAGTTGTAATCGGTGTTCCGCCGCCTTCCAACTGGGTAACTACGGTAGTATCTATGTGAAGATTATAAGGAGCAGTAGTGGAATTTACAAAAGGCACATTTTCAGAAATTGATGCTGCCTCTTTTGGAGCCACACGAGTCTTGTAAGCTGCCAAAGTCTGGTCGAAATTAGTACCGTCATAAAAGATAACATTATTTACAGCAGGAATACCGGCATAATAACAGTTATTATCAGCAGCTGCAAAGTTTGCTATCAACGTGGAACTTCTTCTGTATGCTGCTGTTTTTCCTGTGCCGTTAGGGATCGACTTATTGACAACAATATTATCCCTCATATCTAGAGCCCCGTTGGTAGCGGTTGAGCTGCCGGATGTATATATACCTGAAGTTCCGAATGTTGCTCCGACAGAGGAAGCATTAAGATAAATACTGTTATAATAAAGCCCAATATTTGTATTAGCAGTAGTATTTGAAATACTTATTCCACGAATAGCATCTGCCGAATTAGCCGACGGTGCTGTAAGATCAGAAATGAAATTATTGTAGATGTAAGTATTTAACCCTGCTGTAACATTAATTCCATAACACTGCTATTCCTGTAGCAGCTGCGGGGTTATACAAATTATTTAAAGTATTCCGGTGTATATTAAGAGTTGTACCCGCGGCCGATACGTTTATATCCATACATTGTTCCGCCGGTATGACAATTATAGAAGTGATTGTCATATATATTAAGGTTCTGAGGACTAGCACTAATATAAAGGCAATGAAGAGGTCCGCCCATTTTATCGATGTTCCTGACTATATTGCCATAAATATTTGCGTTTTGGGGGGAACCAAGAAGATATATAGCCCACCAACTGTTGGAAGTGCTGCTGGTTTGAGAACTTGTATCGATGGTATTATTGTAAATATTAATGGTATTATCCACACCTCCGACTTCCTAAAGCAATAACCAGTGAGTATATGATGGAAGTGCTGGTAGAAACTAATTTTATATTATTGCCATAAAAATCGCCGTTACAATTAGTTCCGCTTCCGGATCTTATACCGTACAGACTGTCCCGACCAACATCCCCGACGATATATTATTTGCAATTTTGACATAATTCTGATAATCGATTTCGATCCCATATGCTGTTGCAGGCAGTTCCTCCATATCCAATTAGTGAATTTCCGCCATCCACACCAATCTCATTGTATTTATCCAATATGATGTTGAATTACCAAGAAACCTAATACCGCAAATAACATCAGTAATAGTAATTGTTATATATTTTGGCATTACGGGTAGCATCCATCGAATCTGTGGGGGTTACTAAATGTTCCGTCATAGGCCCTGTGAGTTGAATAAATACCTATTGATAGAGGATTTTGATTCTCCATTGTAATAGTGGCATTTTTTATGGTCACATACTGACATCCGTCGCTTGGAGCAGTCGGCATTTTTCTTTAATAACGCATAGCCCCATTCCATTCTTGTGGTATCTGTAGCATTGCCGCTGTTTTCCTGAAGACTTATTCCGTCAAAGGTGATATAATCAGTACCACCGAGGACAATAATTCCATCATAGATTCCCGTACCGTTTAGAGCAGCCGTAATTAAAGGATTTGCACCTGCTCCTGATTTTTGAAATACAATAGTATTAGCTGCAGTTCCTGAAACCAATATTCTTCCGGCGGTAGGGACTGTAAATGTTTCTGTATGCCCGGCAGCTACATTAAATATAACACCACCGGGGCCTACGCCAACAGCATTCAAATCAGCTATTGCTGCTTCAATCGTTGCATAGTTACCGGGAATGCTTTTGGGTCCCGTAAGCTGTGAATATGAATTTTGCTGGGAAAAAAGAAGACATAATAAAAAAGGGAGATAAAAATATTTCCCTTTGAACAAATAGAACTTCATTGATAACTCCTTGAAATTTGAACAGAGTCCCCTGAATCTCTGGTTATGTAAATAATGAACTAAAAAACCGATACTTAAAATAAAACTTTTAAATTTGATTTTGTACTAAACAGCTTAAACTTTTTTATTTTATTTCTAATATGCTGTTTATCTAATATAATGGAGCGGTCTTGCAACCGCTCCTTACACCAAGAGAACCATCGAACTATGTACCATCGAACTAATCGTACTATTTGAGCAGCATCATCTTCTTTGTCTGATACGAACTTCTCGGTTACTATCTGATATATATACAATCCGGATGCTATATCGGAAGCATTCCATCTGTATTTATAGATACCTGCCTGAAGTCCTGTATTAACCAGTTCTGCTACTTTCTCTCCCAATGCACTGTAGATTATCAGCTTTACATTCTGAACATCTTCAGGTATGCTGAACTGTATCGTTGTGCTTGGGTTGAACGGGTTAGGATAATTCTGCTCGAGTGCATATACCGCAGGAATAACATTCTCAGATACCATCAGTTTGCTTACTGATGTATTGAGTGTTATTTCTTCCCCGGTCTTCAGTCTTGCGATTTCCTTACCTGTTTCATCAGAAAGTATGATACCTACTCCGTCTGCCTTTACCTTTACAGGATATTGAACACCCGTCATCTCAATTGTCTGCTGTGTACTTAAGTTCTCAGCAAATCTTTGGCTTGAGTAACGGACGTCGAACATTCCCTGCGGAGGATAAGGAGGAAGATCAAATTGTGTAAGATCTGCTTTACCCTTTGATGCATAAAGAGTATAGCTGTTCTGTGTATTATCAGTAATGATGATCTTACCGAAGCCTTCAGTTGATGTTCCTGCAACCACTTTAGTTGGACCTGCAAGTGCTGAAGGTATATTTATAGATCCGGCACCAGTTAATTTAATCCAGTAACCATAGCCGGGATCAAGCTGTGTTGCTATTAAATAGCCATTTGCATATTTGAATACGTTGCCTGTGATAAGTCCGGGAGGTGTTGTAGTCAGTCCTGCGGTCGGTACTGTCTGCTCATATCCTCCGAACATATTCCAGCCAAGGGCTCCGGGTATCGGATCGTGAGCTACGAAGTTGATTCCTGCCGGCCACTCATCACCTGTATTATAGGTCTGAGCACCAACGTTCTTCATCCAGTAGCCTACTCCGGGGGTTGCTACAGTTACTGTCTGATAGCCGCCCTGGAACTTGAATACTCCAGCACTAGGATCTTTACCAGGCCACCAGGTTGTTACATTCTGGTTGGTTGGTAATAATCCGGGGATTGATACCATATTCCATCCGTTAGCAACAATTACTGTTAACGGGAATGTAGCTGCGCCTGTTGGAACACCATCGAATTCATCTGCACCAAGATCAGGAGCAGTAGCACCGCCATTAATCGAACCTGCAGGACCGGGACGTACATCATTATCATAATCGAAATCCAATCCTGCAATTGTAGTACCGTGTGATTCAAGCACAGTAGGTGTTGTACCCATATTCAGATGCAGATTGCCTGCTGGTGAATTTACAAAAGTAACAGTTTCACCTGAGTAGCTTGATGAGTCACCTGCGCTGGCTGCCTGCCATCCCGTGAAATTATAATCTGTTCCAAGCCAGGCACCGATGGTTGCCGGAGAGGAGCTGTTAAGTACATTATAATCGCAGGCACTTGTATCCCAGCCGGTCTGTGTAAACTGGTTATGAAGGACATAATGCTTGCCGGTACCGCCGCTGCGCTGGTTCGTAAAGATATTGTTTTTGATATCAATGTCGGTTTCAAGACTGGTTGTATCATTGTATCCTCTCTGGAAACAGTAAGTATTCAATCCGTCTGAAGCAACTGTTCCTTCAAGGTTTACTGTGTTATGATACAATCTTAATGTGTTACCTGCAGCTCCAATCACATTGATGATACCGATATATGAAGCACCGTTCGTTTGTCCTGAACCGATGGATATCATATTGTTTGTTACAGCATTTATTCCACCGGTATACCTGAAGAAGATACCTGCAGCAATTGCCGGCACATCCGGCAGTAGTTTGAGTAGAGGCATTGGTAACATTATATATCTTATTACCATTAAAGTATGCATCGAAGTTTGTACCGAACATACCTGCAGAAATTGTAGATACTGCGGAATTATTATCTGCAGAGATATTGAATATAGTATTTCCGGAAATGATTAGTGGCGTAACATCATAGTCACCTCCATAAATATACATTCCCACAGCCGCCTGTGAACCTGCACCTATTCCTGCCCCGGTACTCTGAGTAGACAGGTTGCGTATTATATTATTAAGATAGCTTGTCTTACATTCTGCAAAATCGTGGAACATACCTCTTACTCTCACGCCTGTTCCCGTACCGGTAGCATTCAGATTTGCAACAATATTTCCTGATACGGTAAAGGTATTTGTGTAATTAGTAGCATCGATCCTGATTCCTGTCGTCGTTGAGCTCCCGGCAGCCAGGATACTGTTAGCTGCAGCGGAATCACCTATCACGTTATTAAGTATACTTAATGTTCCGCCGGTTACATTCATTCCGTAGAATGTATGTGAGCCTGTATTCTGCAGATTGATATTCTTAATGTAATTATTCTGTATAGTTGATACATTTGTGGTATCAACGCTTATTGCCATACCGGCAAAGCTTGATGCCGTTGTAACAACCAATGGATCCCCTCCCGCGTTCAGCGCAGTACCGCCGATATAATTACCCGATATAGTATGAGATCCTGAACCGATTCCGGGAGTAAAGTTTATCGGTGTCAATGCTGTACCTGCAGATAATACACTGAAGAAGTGGTTATTATTTATCAGCCAGCTGTTACCGCTTCCGGTTGTACCTCTTATTCCGCTTGAACTGAAATTATTGAATTCATTACCTGTGATAGTAGTATTACTATTAGGCTCTGAAGTCAAACCGGAAGAATAAATATGATAAGCTGACTTTGTGCCGCCGTTATCATTGAACCTGTTGTTCTGGATAGTATTGTTTGTGTTTCCAACAAGGGCAGCACTTAAGATTGCAATTACACCGCTGCTTGTGCTTGTATTCTGAGCATTAAATACAATATTTTTTATTGTATTGTAAGCTGCGCCATTTTCAAGACGGAATACGGGAACCGAGGAACTGGCATTCGTCATAGTCATATCACGGGTTGTTCCTCCGTTTGTGTTGGAACCGTCAAAGATTACATATTTGGCACCGTTCAGATTAAACATTGCAGTAGTAGGTGAGGCTGCTGAGATCAGAGGACTGACACCTGTCTGCGGTTTAAAAGTAACGGTATTTGTAGCACTTGCATTTGGTATATCGCCAATAATTATCGGATAGGCCTCAGTATAGGAAGCATCAGTCAGCAGGAATCTTACCGGAGCCGAGACGCCGCGTTCATTTACGTCGGCGACTGCATCAGCAATTGTTGAATATACGCCCTCAACAAAGCCGTCCGCTTTCCTTTCCTCATAAGACTTCCATTCGAATATTTTACCATTCTCTACGAGAACCGGGTATTCTTCCTCTACTTCTATCGTGGTATAACGTGTTATTTTTTCAATAACATTATCTTCAGAAGATGCTACAGGAATATCTTTTCCAATGTTAACGGATAACTCTTCACCGTTAACTCTGCTCGATACCGCATCTTCATTTTTGATGCCGGTACTGATTAAATCAGTCTCTTTAATTCCTGTTAAGCCGCCTTCAATTTCTTCAACTACCGGAACTTCAACTTTTACTTTTCTGGTCCTTGTCTCTATAGTGAAATTCCTGCCATTGATCCTGTTGAACTCTGAGAGACCAACAGTATAATCTCCTGCGAGAGCTATGTTAGTGATCTTATATGCGTAAGGTGTTGTCGGAGCAGTTGTAACATTAGCTACCGAAACTGCTGTGAATCCTGCTGAAGGAACAGCGCTTACTGCATTATTTACATCCTGTGCAGCAACGAAGTACTGAATGGTATCAGCAAGTACCGGCACTCCCCCGAATAATTTTGAATAATCAATAAGGAATGAGAATGGTGTAGCTGTCTGAGCAGTCTCTGTCCATTTCCATCCGTTATCTGTACTTGTGTTTCCGCCGAACACATTTGCATTGGTTGATTTCTTATAATATATCCTGGGCTTAAAGGTAGTTACATTTACACCCGATGGATCGTTAATATCAACACCCGAAAGAGTGCGGTTGGCAAGTGATGATGTGTTTATCAGCGGTGTGTAAGATATTGAAGGTCCTATAGCATCTGCACCGGTTTCATAAGCTCCTACTGAAGGATTCAGCGCGTTCCTGGTAACTCCCATAAAGTCTACTGTTATACCAGCTATTGGAGTTCCGACTGCCAATACAGGTGAGCCCGGCTGGGGACGGAGATTGCTGTTTGAATTAAATATAGGGTCAGCAACGAAAGAATTTACATCCTGCGCCGTGGCTGTACGCCAGGCTTCTATAGTTGTTACATCTGCACTCAGATACCCTAAAACACCCTGAATACCTGAAGCATAATAGTCGTTATAGTTTATAGTGGTAAATACACCGTTCGTACCCGCATCATAAACAGCATAAGCTTTAGAACCACCATTAAGGTTATTTAGAATTGAATTAGAGAAAATATTATCCCTGATATCCAATGCTGCTGCAGTCGCAACAATATACAATGCAGCTGATAGATTAGCTGTGGATCTGTCGGTAGTTCCTGAGAGGTTTATACTGTTATAATATATATTTAATCCTCCCGTCGTACCGAGTATCCTGATACCGACTATTGCGTCGCCAGTAAGGGAGGTATATCCGTCCCCTTTCAGATCGTGAATAACATTATTGGCAATGAGAACATTGCTTGCTGTAGAACCGGTATTTATATCAATACCTTTTCCACCATAGCCGGTTGAGCCAGTATACATAAGCTCGTATATCTCATTTGCCAGAACAGAACCGTTAACGAACCCTGTTCCCAGCAGCATACCTGTTGGGTTAGTAGCTGTACCTACAAAATTATAAATCATGTTTTGAGAGATTGAAGCACCATCAGCCTGGTTGATATCAAGTCCGTATTTACCGATTGAATTATCAACTACATCATTGCCTATAATATTCTTTGTAATAGTCAGGCCGGTATTTACGCCTGTAGTTGCAACACCACGGGCATATACTCCATAATATGCACCCGAGATTGTATTATTCTGTACGGTAAGGTTATGATTAGATGCTCCTGTACCTGTTGTGGAAATTGAAGTTCCGCCAACAAAGACACCAAACATTGAGGTGACTGTCTTACTTCCCGCAATTACTTTACAATTCTTAATTGTATTGTTAGCCGCACCCAGATCAGTACCAAGACTTGATACCCAGATTACGGTTGTGCTGGAAGTTGTAGCAGTATTCTGAATAGTCAGATTTCTGTCTGTCCCGCCGCTGTTTGAACCATCAAAAATAATGTAATCAGCACCATTTAATTTTATTATGGATGTTGCTGATCCTGATATGGTTGCACTGTTTAATGCAGCAGGTTTGAAGGTTACTGTATTTGTACTGCTTACACCGTCCGCCTGGTTAATTACTATCGGGAAGGTTTCTGCAGAGCTGTAGTTAGCATTGGTCAGGTTAAAAGTAACCGGTGCACTTACACCAAGTACATTTAAAGCATTTACAGCTTCAGTAATTGTAACAAATGAGCCGCCTGTGCCGATTGTATATGACCCGGCTAATGCAGGAAGAATTGTCCTGTTCCCTGCCGGATTTGTTACAGCCGGGGTATAAGAGGCTTCATCCATTGTAAAGCCTGTACATTGGGCATCAACTAAGTTGTTGCCGGTTGGGGAAGCTACAACATCAAAGGACAGCCAGAAGTAGTTGGTCCCTTCAACAAGCGGTATGTTTCCTGTAATGGTGAATGTTGAAGTAATAGGGTTAAATGTAGTACCGAATTGAGCAGCTGCGGCAAAGACAGGGCTTGTACCTGTATACCATACCTTTGCATTCCAGATATCGCTCAGACTTGTTGTTCCTGTGGTATTAAAGTCAAGGCTCTGAACCGTAAATGCATTTGCCGCACCCGTAACTACTATCTGGATACCCAGAATTTCATTATTAGCCGTATTCTTAATCAGACCTGCGGTATTGTTCTGGGTAACTGTACTCGAAACGTACACCATCGGTACAGCAGGTACTCCGTCAAATTCATCGACACCAATATCCGGTGCAGTGGCACCGCCGTTAACAGATCCTGCAGGTCCTGGACGAACGTGTCCGTCTATGTCTGTCGTTATTCCTGCTATTACATCTCCTCCAGATTCAAGTACAGTAGCTGTAAGACCTGAGTTGATATGAAGATCTGCATTATTCGTGAACTGAGGATCTACATTATATGAATTAAGATCCTGTCCCGTTGCTCCCTTCCAGGCTGCAAGGGTTGTCTTTTCCGTGCCAAGGAAACCCAGTACACCATATGTACCGGTTGCACGGTAAACGTTCCTATTAATGGTACCGAATGTTGTACCTGTTACAGCATATATTGCATAACTCTTGGTTCCGACATTTATGCCGGTAATACTGTTTGCGAAAATATTATTTCTTATATCCGCACCGGTAACAGAATTAGATGTTATAATCAAAGCTGCAGAGATATCAGCCGCAGCTCCGGCACCCATATGAGCGCCATACATATTTACACTGTTATAATATACCTTATGTCCTGTTCCGCCGACAATTCTTATACCGAAAGCGTTCGTCGCTGGTGCTTGTGCCATCCCCGACAGTCAGAATATCATAAATCATATTATTAACTATGGTATTACCTGAATTACCGGTACCGGAAGAAATCACTATACCATAAGCAACCTGCCCCGGATGTATAAGTCTGACGCAGGTTATGTATTTTATTTTTACTAACAAATGCATTGGTTACATTGGTTCCTAATTCAATTCCGGCATTTGCGGTAGAGGTAAAGTTACTCATTCCGAAAATATCATTACCTGATATCTCCGGTGCATTTGCTCCAAGATACATTAATACCTTTGAGAGCAATTGTATCCCCCGGAGCTGTTCCGCCAATACTGTTGCCGGCTATTATCAGCCCGTTGTTTACACCGGTTGCAGCAGCGCCCGCATAAATACCTGTATAAGCATTTGTTATGATATTGTCATAATACTGTATTATTATGATTGCTATTGCCTGTAGCTGCAACACCCGTACCAATCGATATACCGGTACCACCGCTTGCGTGATGTCCGACAGCAATAATACAATTACGTATGATATTATCTGTGGCTCCAAGATCAGTTCCAAGCTGTAGTCAATTGAATTGCTGCAATTGTTCCTGTAGTATTCGTGTTGACGAACTTCAGGTAGTTTCCTGAACTGCTATAACGTCCGTCTATAATTACCCGGTCTGCTCCGTTCAGACGGATAAGCCCGCCTGCATAAGAACCGGATATGGTTTTAAGAGAAGCATCGAGAGGCTGGATGGTCAATGTGTAATTTCCTGTACCATCCTCGATCCACTGGTTTAAAGCATTAGTACCATCCTCGGTGAGATCTGTTAAGACCTGTACTAATATATTGCCTGTCACTACTTTGGCATTTATATCAGCAAACAATCCACCTGCGCCTGTCAGGGAGGGGTACGTTCCTCCTGTTCCTACAGTCAGATTACCACCGATACCGGCAATAATTGCATAGGAATTAATAGTTCCTGTAATCGGAAATGCCGGAGCAGTTAAAGCTACTGAGGTCGGAGGATTGGTAAATCCGCCGGAATAAATACCGACATTCGGTGTGCCTGCAAGATCCTGTGCAACAACAAAATATTGAACAGTATCTCCCGGGGCTACTCCTGTTCCTCCAAAGAGTAATGAATAATTTATAGTGAAATTAAACGGCAGTTCAAGAGTAGTTGTCTCGGTATACTTCCATCCGTTGGTTCCGGAAGTATTATCCACATATGTATTATTATCAGTTTTTCTCTTGAAATAAATTCTTGGTTTAGTGCCTGCAGTGGTATTAACACCGCTGCCGTCTGTAATTGATACGCCGACAACCGACCTGTTTGTGGTAAGGCTGGTATTTGTAAGCAGGTCATAGGAAATAGACGGAGCAGTAAGATCTGCAGCTATACCGTTGAATTCATCAGCTCCTACATCAGGAGTTGTTAAATTTCTTGTATTACCGTCGTAATCAGTTGTAACTGCAACCGGTGTGGTAACCGGGGTACCGCCGCTTTCCGTTTGTGTAGCAATCGTCGTATCAACGTGCAGGTCATAAGGTGCCGTAGTACCATTTACAAAATGAATATCTTCAGTAAATGAGCCTGCATCCCTGGGTGCTACTAATGTCTTGAAATCCGTTATCCTTTGGTACGAAGTCGTACCATCATAAAATATTAGATTTGCAGCAGACGGCACACCTGCATATAACGAATTATTATTGGATTCATTCGCGTATGTTGTTAATGTTGCAGCTCGATCTTCTGTAAGCAACTGTAAAGCTGCTTCCCGTTGGTCCTGCAGTAGATTTATTAACAACTATATTATTCCTCATTTCTAAATTAGGTGTTGTTGAGGCATAAATACCCGAAGTACCGAAGGTTGAAGCACTACTGCTTACAGCATTAAAGAATATTGTATTATAATAAAGACCTACATTGGTACCGCTTGATACATTTATTCCCATTAACACCATTTGTGAAGTACTTGAGGTTGCCTTAAGATCAGAAATAAAATTATTATATATATAGGTATTGGCCGCCGTTGCAGTATAAATTCCATACGCAACACCGGTCAGAACCGGTAGTGGTTAAATTATAAACAGAATTCTGATATTCATTTACAGTTGTACCGGCATTCTGATACATTCCGTATAGATTGAACCACCACCGGAATTATCATATACTGTATTACCATAAATCATGAGATGTTGCTGTCGATCCGGGACTCAATAAACACCGTACAGATGTCCGTGCTGTGAGATTGATTACCATATACCTGATTATTGTAAATATTACTGAATTGCCGTTGGCTGCTCCGCTGGAATTATAGAACAATATGTTGACCAGTTCCCGTTCTTGGTATTATTTCTAACAATATTCCCGTACATATTTACATTGAATACAGTGGTGGACTGATAAATTCCATATAGAATCGAATGATGTTGCTGCCGTGAAGGAGCAATTCTCAAGAATATTATTATAAATATTGACTGTATTATTCGTACCGGAAGTTCCAATACCACTATTTATTGCATAAATAGCGCTACTTGTAACAGCTTGGAGTAAGTGTTACTGTATTTCCGTAAATATCTGCACTTGAATTAGTTCCTGTTGAAAGAAAAATTCCATAAAAAGTAGTGGTCTGTCCTGCACCGCCATTTATGGTATTGTTCGCAACTTTAAATTGTTCTGATAAATAACATAAATACCATAAGTAGTAGTAGCTGCTCCGGCAAAATTGGTAATACTGTTTCCGCCGCCAACACCTATCTCGTTATCCTGGTCGTAAAGAGTAAATGGTGTTGCCGCCGCATAACCCCCTAATCGTATACCCAGATAAACATTACTGATAGTATTGCTGTAAAACTTGCAATTATTCATTGCATCAGTCGTACTTGTAATCACAAGCGCTGTTGTTGCAGTTGCAATATGGTTACCAGTATAAATACCGGCGCTGTTTACATTTGTTTTAACTAATGTTATAGCAGCGTTCTTTATAGTAACAAACTGGCAGCCGTCGAATGGAGCAGCAGCGTTTTTCTTGACAAGTGCATATCCCCATTCCATTTGGGTGGTAGCAGTAACATTTCCTGCACTTTCCTGAACACTTATTCCATCAAAAGTTATGTAATCCCCCCCTGCTATTTTTATTATACCATCTGTGGTTGTGCTTGTGCCTATACCGGCAGTTATTAATGGATTAGCACCACCTCCGGATTTTTGAAATATGATCTGATCTGCCAGCGTTCCTGTTGCAGTCAGAGTTCCGACCGTAGGACCGGAGAATGTTTCCGTATGTCCTGCAGCCACATTAAATGTAACACCGCCGGCTCCAACACCGTTAGTGTTAAGTGCCGCAATGGCAGCTTCTATTGTAGCATAATCGCCGGGAATGCTCTTTGTGCCGCTTATCGGCTGAGCATATATGCTCCCGGTAATTATCAATACAGAGAAGCAGACCATCAGTATGGCAAACAATTTTTTCATTTTACGCCTCATCTTATTTGTAATAAAGTTTATTTTTTTTACTGCTCTCATTAAGTTTGAACGAACTATAAAAAAACTCAAGGGATTGATCCCACAAGGATCAACCTTCGTTAATGCTATAGATTATAAAGCAGACCGTCAGTATCTGCTTTATAAAAAAAATATTCACCCGGGAACCTCATTTTGAGGTACATAAAGTCTCATTGTTTAAACCTTTTTGCCAAACTGATTAAAACTCTTTTTTGAAGACATAGCGGTGAGATGAAAGGAAGAATATTATTTATAAAATACTCTCCTGAAGGGAAATGAGAGAGACTAAATTCCAGGTTCATAATAATATATCACTAACATTTGTTTTGTCTATATATTCCCCCTGAGACCTATTAATAAAAGTATAAACAAAGAGTCCCGCACAGGGCGGGACTCTCTGATAATTGAAGTATTACTTCAGGAGAACCATTTTCTTTGATTGAACAAAGCCGTCTGCAGTCATTCTGTAGACGTAGGTTCCTGAACTCATTTGTGATCCGTAATTATCCAGTCCATCCCACTGTACAGTGTATGTGCCCATCTGTACCTGGCCGCTGAATAATGTCCTTACTTCCTGACCTAACATATCGTATACCTTCAGGGTTACAACATCGGTCTGTGGAACTGAGAACCGTACCATTGTGGTCGGGTTGAACGGGTTTGGATAATTCTGTTCCAGTGCATATTCAACAGGAAGCTCAGGAGCATTGCCGTAGGATATTTCTATCCTGACTGTCCCGATCCTCTGTTTCATCATATTAACAAGGATTACCTTATCAATTTCTATGCTCTGCGGATTCTCTATCGTAAACGGCAGATTTGCAAGAAAGTGTTCTCCTGCTGGTATGTAGGCTTCTCCGCCCATATCATAAAGCAGTACTCTTAACAGGTCGGCTGTCTGTAAATAGTAGCCTCCCTCGAGTTTTGAATCTATGGTCATACCTGATGCATCATCGTTGACCTTTGAGAATTCAATCTGAGCACCTCTGATTGCCTCTTCTGATATCAACCGGGCTGCAATTCCTCTCTCCGTGATGTGAAGAATAAGCTTTGCCTCGGTATTGGTAACCTTTGCCAACTTAGGATCGTTAACAAGTGTTACCGGAGAGTGGATTGGTATTCCGTTCGGATAGTATCCGGTAAGAATTATATTCTGAATAACTGAAAGATCAAATACGTTTACAAAGCCGTCAGGATTTGGAAGAGCATTTCCAACAACCCAGGGGGCAATGTCTGCTCTGGCAAATTCATCTGCATTCAATGAATCGCGGCCAACGATATGATCTACTACTTCGATAAGATCAAGTATGTCGATCTCACCATCACCGTTTACATCACCAAGTGAAGGAACTCTGTTTGTTACATAGATGTTCTCAAAATCTCTTGATGGGGCTACCGGTAACGGGAAGCCTTCAAATGTACTTCCTACAACTTCTGTAAGTCTGAAAGAAGTCTTGTCTGTATCAACAAGTGCCGGCAGATTAACTGTCGAGTAGTTAACCTTTATCAATTCATTATAGTTTCCAGGAGGTAGTCCGCCGTTCTGGTTCAGGTTGTATAACAATACATATACACTATCCAGGGTGGCGCCGTTTGATGTCAACGGACCTCTGAATATGTTATACTCAAGTACCCAGCTCGGATCAGCTACATCAAGCACCTTTTTCCAGTGAGTGGAACCGTACAAGGTTATGATCGTCTGCTGATTTGTTTACAAGTATCCTGAACTGGATTGCCTGCAGGTTGCCGCCAGTAAGGCTGAGCAGCTGCAGTATATCAGTATAACTTGAATCTTCAAGTCTGTATACTGCTTCGTTCTGGAATACTAATCCGAATGTGGCTACGCCGATTCCGGTTAATGCTCCTGAGAATGGAGAACCAACAGCATTGTGTGTCATATCCAGTGTTCCTGAAATAGGACCGCCTACTGATGGAGTAAATGTAACAACAAATACCTGGTTTCCGCCTGCCGGTATATTTGCATTGGCAGGGGTTACTCCGAAATCTGCTCCGGTTGTTGAAGCAAGAGATACAATCAGAGGATCGCCGATACCATTATTGGTTACAACAAAATTATGTGTAACCGGGACACCGACTGCTGCATTACCGAAATCCCAGCTTGTCGGACTTATTGCAAATATAGGAGCTGCATCTGCGCCGGTTCCCTGTACATCATATACAAAGGTTGTGCCCGGGGCTGGTGCATTATGCGTGAAGGTTAATGTACCTGTCTGAAGACCAAGTGCTGTCGGCATAAAGGTAACATTGAATACCTGGGTTAATCCGGCACCTATTGTTATCGGGAATACCGATGGTGCAAAGGTGAATTGTGGATTAGATGATACTAAGCCTTCAATGGTTAACGGGGCATTACCTGTATTGGTTACTGTCACAGGTTGTGTTTCTGATCCGCCCGGGAAAGCAACTCCGCCGAAATCCAATGGCTCGGGAGGAGCAATACCAAATCCAGGACCTACTACTGAAGGCTGAATGTTTGTGTATACAACATTCACGAATGCCTGGGTGATAAATGAAGGAGGTGTAAAGTTATAGCTGCCTGTTCCGGTAAGAGTGCCGCTGTTAAAGAATGCACCGCCTGCAGGGTCAACTATCTGAATAGTTGCTGCTGCCGGCAGATCGTAAGCTACTGTTACCACAGTTCCGCCGGTGGTGAACTGCCATTGTAATGTGTGCTGTACATTGCCCGTAAACGGAAATGCGGGTGCATTTCTGTAATCCCATAATGTAGACAGACCACCAGCAAGAAGGAATCTTGCATCATACACACCAACCGGTGGTAATGGTGGAAGATCACTCTCACCAAGTAGAGGGATCGATACCTGCTGTTGCGGTAAGATCAAGGCCGAATCTTAACGGGAGAGTTCCCCCGGCATTGTCTGATACCGTCAGGTGTATATCTATTGCGCCCTGGCCGTAAGCAAGGGAAGCAAAGATAAGAACAAAAGAGAAAAATGAAAGTAGTTTTTGCATTAGGACACCTTTAATTATGATGAATAAACAATAAATGATGAATTAAGCTTAAATAAATCCAGGGACTGTCAAACCGAAGTCAGACAGCCCCGGGACAAGGTCGTGTTACTTTAAGAGCATCATTTTCTTTGTTGATACAAACTTCTCGGTTACTACCTGGTATATGTACATACCTGAAGATACATTAGATGCATTCCAGTTATATTTATAGATACCAGCCTGAAGTCCTGTATTAACAAGCTCAGCTACCTTCTCTCCCAATGCACTATAGATTATCAGCTTAACATTCTGAACATCTTCAGGTATGCTGAACTGTATCACAGTACTCGGGTTGAACGGGTTAGGATAATTCTGCTCGAGTGAATATGAAGCAGGAATAACATTCTCTGCTACCATCAGTTTTCCAACTGCGGTATTCAGTGTTACTTCTTCTCCGGCTTTCAGTCTTGCAACTTCCCTGCCTGTTTCATCTGAAAGTATAATGCTTGTTCCTTCTGCTTTTACCCTTACAGGATACTGAACTCCCGCCATCTCGATTGCCTGGGCAGTGCTGCTTAGTCTCTCAGCATATCTCTGGCTTGAGTAACGGACATCGAACATTCCCTGTGGTGGATAAGGAGGAAGATCAAATTGTGTAAGATCTGCTTCACCTTGAACAGTATAAAGAGAATAGCTCTTCTGCTGGCTGTCGGTGATGATTATCTTACCGAAACCTTCTGTTGATGGTCCTGCAATTGCTTTTGTCGGACCTGCAATAGCTGACGGAATATTTATTGATCCTGCAGCTGTTAATTTAATCCAGTATCCGTAGCCCGGATCAAGTGTTGTTGCTGCTACATATCCGCCTGAATATTTGTAAACTGATCCGGTTATAAGTCCCGGAGGTGTGGTTGTCAAATTTATGGTTGCAACCGACTGTTCGTAACCGCCTATCAGATTCCATCCTAACAACGCAGGTATAGGATCGTGAGCTACGATATTGATTCCGTCTACCGGCCACTCATCGCCTGTATTATAGGTCTGAGCACCAACGTTCTTCATCCAGTAACCGGTTCCCGGAGCTGCTACAGTTACTGCCTGGTAGCCGCCCTGGAATTTGAATACACCTGCTGCAGGGTCTTTACCCGGCCACCAGGTTAGTACGTTCTGATTAGTTGGAAGCAGACCAGGAATAGATACCATATTCCAGCCGTTGCCGACGTTTACAGTTAACTGGAAGGTACTGGCAATTCCTTCAATGTGAACTGCACGCATCATCCAGGCTCTCTCTGTTGTAATAACAAGTGCACTCCAGAGAGTTGTGTCAGCAGATTGCTGATAGAAGCTTCTTCCAGGGGTAAAGCCGGTATTATGAGCTCCACCTGGATAAGCTATTCCTATCGGGGCTTTTACTGTAATCCAGTAATCAGATCCGCTTGCTATTGTTGGTGCATCGGCTCCGAACGGGAAGTACATATAATCACCGGCGCCTGAATAATAATCAGCGGCAGTGAAGATCTTTGTATAAAGAACTGCACCAGGAGATGTGGCAACTGTATCTGCTGCTCTTACCTGGACTATGAATTGATCGCCTGTAGCTAATTCTGTACGGCAGATAAAGTCAACACCTGCCAGTTTTATATTAGAAGCTGCAGTGTAACGTACACCTGCCTTGAAGTAGGTAGTATCATTACCCCATCCGATATATGTATCTACAATGTTATCACCGCGATCATATATTGTACGGGCAAATGCATCCGGGTATACCCTCATACGGAATGAATTAGCATCATTACCCGGATTTTCATCCGCAGTAACGGTAATTGCTCCCGCTGTAAGGAATGTACCGAGAGCTGAAGGAGTATAACTCAAACTTGCAGTGTCTGATCCGGCTGTGCCGACAGAAGGACCACTATAAGGAGTTTGAGCTGTGCCGCTTACACTCCACGCTAAATTATAAGTGGCGGCATTAAGTCCGTAATTCTTAATTACACCCTTTACACTTATTGGTGCCAATTCCGGTAATAGCGGTATTGAAGAATCAAAAGCGTAGCTGGTGTTTATTGCACCGGACGACCTGGTGCCTGTAGAGAATGGAGACAGCATCTCTGAGGGTTTTGTCCCCAATTCAGTATTTAAAGTAACCCTTGTATCTCTAACCTTATCTCCTGGTACCGGAAGACCGGATGCCTGCCAGAAATCAGTGAATGCAAGGTCAACTGCAGGAACGTAAACAACCGGACCTGTAATGTCGTCAACAAAAAGTACCCACGCATCAAGACTGCGGTTTACAAATGCGACATATACATTCTGTCCTGCCCACGGGGTCATATCATATTTCTTATACTTCCAGGTGGTCGAGTTATCAAGTATAACAGCAAGGTTTGTCCAGGTACCTGTATTAGGATCATTTGTAGTACCGATCTTAACATATAAGCTTTCAGGGTATGTAGCACTCTGAATGCTATGGAAGAATGTTAAGCTGTCACCTGATGATACAACCAGCTTCGGAGAGATCAACCAGTCGTTATTCTGCAGAGTCGAGGATTCATAGTAGGATCCTGCTGATGCAGGTGAAGAATTGTACTTACTTGTATTGCGTTCCCAAATACTGGCACCGCTGTCAAGGTTAACAATTGTCCACTTTGCAAGGGCAGATACATCTGTAAAGTCTTCCCACAATGATCCTGCTGCAACTACAGTAGCAGATTTTGAACTGAGATCATTCTCAGGAAGCAGATCACCGGCATAGAAAGATTTTACATTAATTGTCTTTACACCCACTGTTGCGGGAGTGTAATTAACAGTAAAGGAAATGTTGGCTGTATTTCCAACCCAGGAAGGAGTGAATATTTCTCCAACACCATCACCCTGAGATGCCGGAACAGAACCTTCCTTATAGGTTAACGGAACAGTTGCAGGGTTTGCTTCAGTTCCATTATTGGTAATTATGGCATTAACCGTAATAGGGTTGCCTGTGAAATAAGGAGGTGTCTGCGTGAAGGTAATAGATGATACGCTTATATCCTTAGCAGCTTTTTCTTCAATAGTAACATCATCAATAAACATATTATTACCATATGCACTTGTGCCGCGGAAGAAGATATAAGCATTCCCTGTGGTACCTGTCGGTACACTGAACTTATAATTATACCAACCATTAGCAGGTACAACAGGTGTTTGAGTAATCGACCTGTTGATAGTTCCCAGTAATGTTGCACCAGTGGTGTCAGGGGTTGCATTGTAATAAACAGCTACCCGGTCAAGGTTAGACAGATAACCGTTATCACGGTACATCCAGAAATTAACCTGATAACCGTCGCCTGCGAATGTTATCTGCGGAGTTACCAGAATTGCAGAAGCTCCTGAACTATAATCGTAGGATGCATATTCTGCCATTCCTAAACCGCTGTGAGGAGTGGTAGTAGGATTTGTTCCTGCTGTTGAGCGGGTCCACAATCCTGAACCGCTGGCTTGTATGTTTAACCAGCAGGTCGGTGCAAATGTTACGTTATCAAAACTTTCTGCGAACGGGAATGTTGTTATTATCCCGCAGAAGGTTGTTGCACTGGCAGTTAAGCCCGGAGAATAAAATGCCCCATCATAAGAGAATACTTTATAGTAATATAATGTGGCAGCGGGTAATCCTGTATGGGCAAACGGACTTGTACCGCCGTTATATCCCATCGTACCTCCGGCAAACGGCTGACCGACTGCAGGCGGTGTACCTGAAGGTGTAGTAAAGACACCATCAGCGTTCCAAACAATAACTACGTTGTTATTATTTCCATTTTTCGTAAAAGCTACATCAATTTCAGATTGACTGATAGCAGTAGCAGCTACATCTGTCGGATCGAGAACTGTAGGAGCAACATAAGTATATTCATCTGCACCAATGTCCGGAGGATTATTTCTGGTATCGCCATCAATATCCTGGGCAACTGTTGCAAAATACAATCCGGCATTGTTTACCGGTGAAGTTGCATTAACATTTATATGAAGGTCAGTTAGACTTGACAATTTAGGATCACCTGAAACGCTCTGCAGATCCTGAGCTGTACCTAAGCGTAAGGAATCCAAATTAAGCCTGACTCCGCCGATATATCCTAAATTCGGACCGGCGGAATGGTAGTCATTATAATTAATATTAGAGAAGACAGTATTAGCTGCATTACTTAGGATAGCGTAAGTATTAGCGCCGCCCGTAAGGAAATTAGCAAATATGTTATCTCTTATATCAAGACTGCCTGCAGTTGTGATTGCAGAATTGATAATAATGGCAGCAGGATTTCCAGTGGCAATGGTCTGTTCAACTGTCATTGCAACAGTGTTATGGTAAAGTTTATAACCGCCGCCGGCTAAGAGGTTTATGCCAAAGCCATTATCAGTAGTGGTTGACGCATAACCATAAGCAGTAATACCCCAAATAAAGTTATTTTGTGCTGTGATATCTGCAGCTGTGAGAGTTGATCCCAGGGCAATACCGATTGCACTATAACCACTGGAGCTTGTATTATTGAAATTGCTTACCCTATTCTTCTGAATCATTACACCGCCTGTACCGCTGAATACATATATACCATATTCAGCACCGCTATAACTTGTAACCAGACCGGTTACTATATTGTTCGTAATATTAACAACAGCGTTCGGAACATTTGATGTAACAACAATACCTCTTGGAGGAGCCGTGGTAATGTTGATCGGACCAATTGTATTATTTGAAATAGTACTATTAACAGTTCCGGTTGCAAACCAGATACCGGTAATATTAGAGGCGTAAGTGGTTGTATAATTACCAATTAAATTATTGGTAACGGTTGCACCATCAACACCCTGTACATAAAGTCCGCATAATGCAATATGGTTCGGTGTAACAAAATCCAGGTTATTATTGGTTAATGATAACCCGCTTCCGTTACCTGCAGCAACAACTGCATTACAGTAAGCACCCATATAGGCTTTTTGTATGCTGTTGTTCTGAATGGTTATGTTGTTAAAGTAACCGGCAGTACCGGGAACTGTTCCATCAGAAACAACAATTGCGGAACTTGAAGTAATACCATTGATAATATTACAGTTCTTCAGCGTCCCATTAACTATTGGTGTTGTACCTGTTGAACCGAATACAACAACCTGCGGGGTAGTTACACTTGTATTTTCAAAGGTAAGACTTCTGTCTGTTCCACCAGCATTTGAACCATCGATGGTTACATAGCTGTTAAGAACCTTTATTACCTGTGTTGCTGCACCGGCACCCTGAACAAGGGCTGTTACCCCCGTATTGGGTTTTATTGTAACTGTATTTGTAGCTGTCGGGAAATTTCCTTCATTAGCAACATTTATAGTTATCGGCAGAGTTTCACTAAGGTATGATGCATCTGTTAACAGGAAGGTTGTTGCACCTGCTACGCCGCGCAGGTTAAGATCTGCAACTGCGGCAGTAATGGTAGCGTAAACACCCTCTATGCTGGCATCAAAGTTAAGTTCCGGATGCTCTGCTTTTTTAACAAAAAGATCACCGGTATAAGGAGTACCGTTTAACATCGGTCTCCAGGAGATTTCCTCTACCGGCATTAATTTTTTAACTGAAACAGGACTCATTGATGTGCTTGTCGCATCATTGACAACCTGTCCTTTTTCAACAGGAACATTATCCTGTTGAATTTCAACATCAACTTCTTTCATAACAGTAGTGACTACTTTTTCGAAAGTAATATTCATTCCTGTTATTTCGGCAAAGTCAGCACTGCCGACAGTATACGAACCTGCCAGGGCTGCCTGGGAAACTATATAGCTGCTCGGAGTTGTAGGAGGAGTAGCAGCAGCAGGAGGATTAGTAGTAAAACCACCGGCACCTGCTGACGGGAAAGCGCCAACGTTATTATTAACGTCCTGGGCTACCGCATAATACTGAACTACATCACCGGTAACAACACCGGCACCAAAGCTATAGGAATATTGACTGCCGACGACACCTGTAGGAGCAACTCCTGTCCAGGAACCGGCATTTATTCTCCAATATAAATATGGCCATCCGGGTGCAGTTGTTGGCACACCGGCAGGATCGGTAACAGTCACAACTAATGTTCTGTTGCCTGTACCACTTGTATTTAATAGAGGAGTATAAGAAATGACCGGAGCGGTAAGATCCAGCGGAGTACCGATGAACTCATCTGCACCAACATCGGGTGTAGTAGCATTCCTTGTAAATCCGTCAAAATCATCTGTAATTGCAACAGGAGTGGACACCGGAGTTCCGCCGCTTTCGCACTGAGTTGCAATAACGGTACTCATATGAAGATCATATGGAGTTGTGCTTACATTGAGGAAAGGAGGATTTTCAGTAAATGAAGCTCCATCACGAGGTGTAACTCGTGTTTTGTAATCAGATATTGTCTGATCATTTGAAACTCCATCAAAGAAAATAACTCTTGCAGAATCAGGAGTACCTGCAAAGAAATCATTATTGTTTGAAGCTGCTGCATAAGTTGTAAGAGTAGCAGACGATCTTCTGTATGCAACTGTCTTTGCACCAATAACGCTGTTACCCGGGGTAGATACGTTGACAACAACGTTGTCACGCATATCCAGGGTAGGAGTGGTGCTTGCATATACACCTGCAGTACCGAATGTAACAGCTGAACTGCTGGCATTCAGATATACTGTATTGTAATACAAGCCAACTGTAGTACCGCCTGATACATAAATACCGGAGATTGCGATATTACTAGTTGCAGCAGGGGTTCTAAGATCAGAGACAAAATTGTTATAGATATTTACCGTAGTTCCAGAAGAAATATATATTCCATATACTAAACTGGCTGCGGCAGATGAGGATAAATCATATACATTATTCTTAAAAATATTAGGTGAGCTTGAGGCCTGGTAAATACCATATACAGTACCCCCGGCAGAAGCAAATGCATAGATGTTATTTAATGATACTGTCCTAACACCGGTAGCAGTATTGGTATAAATACCACCAATAGTACTTGCACCAGCAGAAGTTAAGTTATAAATGGTGTTACTATTGAAATTCTCATTCGTCGGCGAGGATAAATCATAAATACCATAAATCGTACCTGTTCCTGTAGCCTTCAGAATTCTATTGTCGTGGATACTATTATTATTTGCAACAATCGTACCTGTGGTGAGACGCATGCAATAAATTGTGCCGGTTGTACCGGTACCATCAATAGTATTGTTATAAATCTGGTTGTTATTAACCGTCTGATTTGTGCCCCCGGCGAGATAAATAATATTAACTGTGCTGCCCGTTGTTCCGGTAAGCGCTAATCCGGTTATTATATTGTTAGTTACATTAACATTTGTGGCAACTGTTGTTGATTTGCTATAATAAATTCCATAGATAGTTCCCGAGCCTGCCAATAAAGCAGTACTGTAATTCAATCCGGAGATTGTATTACCAGTTATATTTACTGTGGCACCAGTAGTTGCTCCCTGCTCATAAATTCCCTGGAAATTACCAGAAGTTGCTGTAAGATATGAACAATTTTGAATTATATTATTAGTGTAATCAATCTGAGTGGTAGTTGCAGCTAAGCTTGTTATTGCGGTAAGCTGCGAACTTGTTGCACTTGAGGCAACTGATACTATGTTAGTATTAATTTTTATATAACCGTTACAGGCACCTGCAAGATAGATTCCGTATGCAGTAGTGGTTGTACCTGCACCAAGGGTTACGGTATTGTTTTCTATCTTCGGGGCGTTCTGCCCGGTTCCATAGATACCGTAAGTTGTGCTGCCGCCACCGCCATAGTTTGAAACAGTATTACCAGAAGTAAAACCTATTTCCAAACCTGCATCATAATATGCGGCAGTTGTAGTAAATCCAAATATTTGTATACCATTGTAGCTGTTTGAAATTGTACAGCCGTTTATTTTTATGTTTTCATTTATACCGCTTACATCGGCTATAGTCAGGGTTGTAACACTATTTGCTAAATGATTACCTCCATATATTGCTACTGAAGAAGTATTAGCTTTGTTTAATGTAACAACACAATTGGTTATGTTTATATTTTTTGCACCGTCTGTAGCACTTGCTTTAACGATTGCATATCCCCAATCAGTGCGATTGGTGGTATTAGCTGCATTTTCCTGCAGATCAATACCACTGAAAGTTATATAATCACCGCCGGCAATTTTTATCATTCCGTCATAAGCTGTCGCTGCTGTCCAGGCATAGGCTGTTACTAATGGATTTGCCCCTGCACCTGATTTTTGGAAGATAATTTGATCGGCTAAAGTACCTGTAGCAGTAATTGTTCCGGCTGTTTCAGAGTCTAATGTCTCTGTATGACCGGCTGCTACATTAAAAGTTACACCTCCTGCGCCTACACCCTGCAGTATTCAGGTCTGCAATAGCGAGAGCTATTGTTGCATAGTCGCCGGGAATTGTCTTTGCTCCGGTAAGCTGTGCAAATACCTGGGGTACTGCAAATAGTGCGGTTAGGAGGATAGTGAGAAATATTTTTCTAAAATTCATTGATACCCTCTTAGTGTAAAAAAGAAATATTAGTTATTTGTAGTGAAAGAACAGAACAGGGCTTTACAGTTTCAGGACCACCCCATAACTCCTGTAAAGCATTTAAACGGGAACGAAATAGATGATTGAGACTCCTTCTGTTGTGAGAGAATAATTTTGAATAGATGTATGATTGAAACGAAATTATTTCAAATACACATTTATGAAATGTATGTAGGAAGAAAATAGTCATAGACCGTTCAGAAAACCTCAGTTAAAAAAATTAAAGGTATTTTAATTCTTCACGGGGTCGGAGTGTAGAGCATCGAAAATATCTTCAGGAAAACCGCATCGCAATCTTATAGCATAGAACAAGGGTATGATACCCGGGAGAAAGAAAGGAGATTTATCCCACTAAGGAGATCCCTTTTTAAAATCTCTTGAGTTCATAAAAAATTCTTTATCATCGAAAATAGTTTTATTGTTTTTGTCTGCAGGAACAGTCGTATTCTGTAGAATGTATTGGGTATGAAATGTGAAGTAGTAGAAATTAATCATAAGCACTGGGTTAAGAACATGTAATTATATGTTTAGTTTAATTCCCGTAATTAAATTCCACCATATCGAAGTTTATCATCAGAGCTATTTTTTTTCTAACCGAAACTCTCATATAAGTAACGAAAGCGCTGGGCATATTAGAGAATTTTGTTTTTAAAGTCAAAATAATTGAATAAGATTTTCCTTAAAAAATATTATAAACAGAAACTTTTTTTTGTTGTTTGCTTTAACAGATGATACCTAATCATTTGTTTTTTTTGTTCTTACGCCGTTAGCATTCAAGTAAGAAAATCTTTCTAAGTCGGACAGGAATGGTCGGATATTAGTTGATTAGTTGATTAGTTGATTAGTTGATTAGTTGATTAGTTATGTGCGTCATTGCGAGGAGTCTTCGACGAAGCAATCTCCCATTAGCGGAGGTGCGGTCGTGCGGACGAAATAAGGAAATGAATATATATCTTCAGACATTCATCCATTCATCCAATCATCCAATCAGTCATTGCGAGGAGTCTTCGACGAAGCAATCCCCCATACAAAAGCCGTCGTGCGGAGGTGCGGTCGGACGAAATAAGGAGTCATTTGCAGACATTATCCAATATCCAATTTAGGTGGTGAAGCTTCCTCAGCTGCTTGTCTGCAGAGGGCAGTCGAAAACACTCAGTGACCTTCCTTTCTCCTAGCAATCCTGCCCCGGGCTGGGTCGAAGGAATGATGAAGTGGGCGGGCTAACCCTATACCAGACAGTGTCTGAATTTTATGATAGAAATTATCTTCGAGAGATTACAATAACTAAGATACCAGGAACTTGATGTTGATATGTCTGTTTCACCCCGTTCCAAGGTGCTAGCGAGACAAGTTTATCAGATGTTCTTTTTTTTACTGCCTTCCAGGATCAAATGACTCCAAGTCATTTGAGGACACAGCCAATATGGGAATTTCTGTTTTTGAAGCTTCCTTCAGGATGCTTATCTCAGAATGCAGTATAAAAAGTAAAATGACACACAATAGTCTCGCTAGCACCCTGCTTCCCGAGCTGGGTGAGGGATGATGAATGGGGGTTAACCATATACCGGAGCACCGGGACTGAGAACATTCCATATCAGAGTTGCTCATAATATGGGAGATTGCTTCTCCTGCTAAAGCAGGTTCGCAATGACGCGCCGTAATAACTAAGAACTTTCCCTTAATCCGTGTGAGGGATGATGAATGGATATTGAGACTGGTTTCCCGGTTTATGATTAACTCCTCATCCCCTCTTTCATTTTAATTCCTGATTAAATTATATGAATTGGCTAATTAAATCTCTTATCATCCACTTATGCTCCGCTTATCTTCCGTTTATGTTATACCTGGCTATAGAAGATAAACCAACCATAGACGAACTATTGACCCTGTGTGATACTTTTTAAGAGGTAACTATTGTTCTTTATTGACGTGTAAATGACCTCTCCCCCACCCCTCCCCTTGCCAACCATTTAAAAAAAATTTAGGTTTTATTGGGGTTATACTTCGCTATGGAAAAGTTGCAGGTCTATTGAAAACACTTTATAAAGAACTTGCTTTAGTCTTAAAATACGGAGGAGGAAAGGTGGACGAAGCTCTTTACATGCCTTTTACACACAACCTGGGACGGAATATAGCCACGGTGTAAAATGAATAATTTTTTAAAAGATAGATCAGGGGAAATCGTGCGGTCGTGCGGTGGTGCGGGCGAAATAAGGAGTGGCCAGTCATTGCGAAGGAGTCTTCGACTGAAGCAATCCCCCATACATTAGCGGTCGTGCGGAGGTGCTGAGGTGCGCCTGCCTGCCGGTAGCAGGGTCGGAATTAGGAAGGGAGTATATATCTTCTAACATTCATTCATTACTCCATTCATCCATCCGCTTGTACGTGAGATTGCTTCGTCGAGGACTCCTACTAATGACGCCTTATCGCCAATGCCCGGTCACTTCGATACATTTTCTCGAAGACTCGCAAACACTCAGTGACCTTTCTTTCACTTTCCTAAACAATCCTAGCCCGGTGGCTGAGTGTTCGAAGGAATGTATCGAAGACATAAGGGCGGGCAGTGCGAAAAATCCTTATACCAGCCAGTGCCCTGATGCAGGCACACGCACTGAGGGATTGCTTCAGTCGAAGACTCCTTCGCAATGACGCATATTTTTCAGACATTCATCCATTCATCCAACCAAAAATGGTGCGGTCGTGCGGTGGTGCGGACGTGCGGTCGAAATATGGAAATGAATATATATGCTCAGACATTCATCCATTCATCCATTCAAAAATGGTGCGGTCTTGAGACGGGCACTCATAGTAGGGGGGATTGCTTCAGTCGAAGACTCCTTCGCAATGACGCATATTTTTCAGACATTCATCCTTTCATCCAATCAAAAATGGTGCGGTCGTGCGGTCGTGCGGTGGTGCGGACGAAATTAGGAAGGGAATATATTTTATTTTCAGACAATCATCCCCTCCTAAAGAATCGTAGCCCGGTGGCTGAGTGTTCGAAGGAATGTATCGAAGACATAAGGGCGGGCAGTGCGAAAAATCCTTATACCAGCCAGTGCCCTGATGCAGGCACACGCACGGAGGGATTGCTTCAGTCGAAGACTCCTTCGCAATGACGCATATTTTTCAGACATTCATCCATTCATCCAACCAAAAATCGTGCGGTCGTGCGGTCGTGCGGTGGTGCGGTCGAAATATGGAAATGAATATATATGTTCAGACATTCATCCATTCATCCATTCATCCATTCAAAAATGGCGCGGTCTTGAGACGGGCACTCATAGTAGGGGGGATTGCTTCAGTCGAAGACTCCTTCGCAATGACGCATATTTTTCAGACATTCATCCATTCATCCAACCAAAAATCGTGCGGTCGTGCGGTGGTGCGGACGTGCGGTCGAAATATGGAAATGAATATATATGCTCAGACATTCATCCATTCATCCATTCATCCATTCAAAAATGGTGCGGTCTTGAGACGGGCACTCATAGTAGGGGGGATTGCTTCAGTCGAAGACTCCTTCGCAATGACGCATATTTTTCAGACATTCATCCTTTCATCCAATCAAAAATGGTGCGGTCGTGCGGTCGTGCGGTGGTGCGGACGAAATTAGGAAGGGAATATATTTTATTTTCAGACAATCATCCCCTCCTAAAGAATCCTAGCCCGGTGGCTGAGTGTTCGAAGGAATGTATCGAAGACATAAGGGCGGGCAGTGCGAAAAATCCTTATACCAGCCAGTGCCCTGATGTAGGCACACGCACGGAGGGATTGCTTCAGTCGAAGACTCCTTCGCAATGACGCATATTCTTCAGACGGGCATTCATCCTGGTGGCATTCTTTCATCCAACTCAAATTCGCAATGACGCGGTTCTTGAGATGGGCACTCATAGTATGGGGGATTGCTTCGTCGGGGACTCCTCGCAATGACTGACCTAATCAACCAATCAACCTAATCAACCAATCAACTAATCAACTAAATAAAAAAAGGAGCGGTCTTGCGGCCGCTCCCTAACACTAAGAGAACCATCGAACTATCGTACCATCGAACTATCGTACTATTTGAGAAGCATCATCTTCTTTGTTGATACGAACTTCTCGGTTACTATCTGATAAATGTACAATCCGGATGCAACATTGTTTGCATTCCAGTTGTATTTATAGATACCTGCCTGAAGTCCTGTATTAACCAGTTCTGCTACTTTCTCTCCCAATGCACTGTAGATTATCAGCTTAACATTCTGAACATCTTCAGGTATGCTGAACTGAATAGTTGTGCTCGGGTTGAACGGGTTAGGATAATTCTGCTCGAGTGAATATACCAGCGGAATAACATTGCCTGATACATACAGCTTGCCTGCGGTATTGACTGTTACTTCTTCACCGGCTTTCAATCTTGCGATCTCTTTACCTGTTTCATCTGAAAGTATAATGCCTACTCCTTCTGCCTTTACCCTTACAGGATATTGTACACCCGTCATCTCTATTGCCTGCTGTGTGCTTAAGTTCTCTGCACAGCGCTGGCTTGAGTAACGGACATCGAACATTCCCTGCGGAGGATAAGGAGGAAGATCAAATTGACTTAGGTTTGTTTTGTTGTCTGCTGCAAAAAGAGTGTAGCTCTTTTGTGTATTATCGGTAATGATGATCTTACCGAGACCTTCTGTTGAAGGTCCTGCAACAGCTTTCATCGGACCTGACGGTCCGGCAGGAATATTAATAACTCCTGCACCTGTCAGTTTGATCCAATATCCGTATCCCGGATCAAGTGTTGTTGCTGCTACATAACCGCCTGCATATTTATATACAGATCCGGTTATAAGTCCCGGAGGTGTTGTGGTTAATCCTGCAGTTGCAACTGACTGGTCATATCCGCCGATAAGATTCCAGCCGA
The DNA here is from genome assembly GCA_963764685.1 of uncultured Ignavibacteriales bacterium. GTDB lineage: Bacteria > Bacteroidota > Ignavibacteria > Ignavibacteriales > Ignavibacteriaceae > CAVXTT01. The sequence continues at coordinate 58,329 of CAVXTT010000016.1, read as the reverse complement.
GTAAACCTGGTATAGGATCGTGAGCTACCATATTGATTCCGCCTGCAGGCCACTCATCACCTGTATTATAGGTTTGGGCACCAACATTCTTCATCCAGTATCCTATTCCCGGAGTTGCGACAGTAACTGCCTGATAACCGCCGGCGAATTTGAATACACCTGCTGCAGGATCTTTACCCGGCCACCAGGTAGTTACGTTCTGGTTGGTTGGATGTAATCCGGGAATTGAGACCATATTCCAGCCGTTCAGTACGTTTACTGTTAACGGGAATGTGGTAGGACTACTTCCTAACACATCAGTAAAGATCTGGGTCGCATCTGTTGCTAATGAACCTGTATAGCCAGATGCAACAATTAGTTTCCAGTCTGTGCCTGTATTATAACTGCCGAGTGATGATCCGAGCACAGGAAGCGTAACATTTATCTGTTGAATCCAGGAATCAGTTCCGGGTTTATAAACAAAGCAGGGATTTGGATTTGCGGGTAACCACGAAGTAGTCGGGCTTCCTCCTGCAACAATAATTCCATCAGAACCCCATGGGGCCGCATCAAACCTGAACATTGTTCCGGGTGGATATACTGCGTCTGATAAAATTTGCGGTTTTGAATGGCTGGCGAGAATATCTGATGTTTTTCCCTGGTAATATGAAATTGTTTCAGAACTTATTCCAGGGTATTTGTTCAGCATAGTTACCCAGGTAATAAGTAACGGATCTACTGCGTCGATTGTTCCGACATATACTGTACTATACAGCAGACTAAGATCAGCACCGCCTACATAAATAAGTTTATTACCGGATATGGAAAAGGCTCCGCCGAATCTTGCTGCTGGGAGAGATGTGGCTGCTGCCCATACACCCGTAGCCGGGTTATAAACATAAACAACCGAAGAAGCAGCAACACCGTCATATCCGCCGGCAACATATATACGATTATTATATGTTACAGCTTTGCTCCAGGCAAGTGGTGCTGGCAGAGATACACCCGAAGCCCAGGCGTCACTGATAATGCTATACTTTAATACAGTGGACATAGTAACTGATGCCGGGTCATAGCCGCCAATCACATAAAGTGAATCCCCTACAACAGCACTTGAAAATACTCCTCTGCCTGAAGGGAGTGATGCGATCGGTGTCCAGGTATTTGTGGCAATATTATATTTAGCGCCTTCCACCATAGTAGCTGAAGGTGTGTTGCCGCCGATACTGAATAGATAACCGGTAGCATTGTCCCCGGGTGAAACATAAGTGACACCACTTCCCATATATGTAGTATACGGGATAACGTTGCCATTTGACCAGTACGCATTACTTACATTTATGTCCTTCGACTTGCAGTCATTAGCTGTATTCAGGTCTCCGGCTAACTGGGTGCAGACATTAACCGTATGTGGTCCTACTGTGGCATTCCAGTTATCGAAAGTAACCTGTTGAGTTGTTCCGGGAGCTAATGCTGTTACAGGTTTTGTTGATGAGTATCCGCCGGTAATAGTCATCTGCACATTGAATGTTTGTGCTGCGGACCCATAATTCTTTACTGTTGCCTGCGGAGCTATGCTGCCGGGAGGGAATAATGCAGCTACATCAACTGAAAAAGTACCTACATCATTTGCCAGCAGCTGGGATATACCGATATCATCCACATATATGTTATTCCCAAATAAGCTGATACCGTCAAAAATTATATATGCGTTACCGCTGGTACCTGTTGGGACGTTAAATATATATTCGTACCACCCCTCAGTTGCTACAACAGGATCGAGGGTCATTGATCTGTTAACAGTTCCTAACAGTGTTGCCCCTGTAACGCCGGGGATAGTATTATAATATACTTCTACCCTGTCTGCATAGGTAGCATAACCAGGATCCCTGTACATCCAAAAAATCACCCGGTAAGCATCACTGGGAAATGTGATCTGCGGTGAGACCAGGATTGCGGCTGTTCCGCTGGAATAATTATATGAGGCAAATTTTGCCATCCCTGCTCCGCTGTACGGCATGCAGGTAGGATATACACCTGAAGTTACACCTGTCCATAAACCAGTGCCGCTCATCTGGAAGTTACCCCAACAAGCCGGCGGGAAAGCTCCGTCAAAACTTTCGGCAACAGGAGGAGGAACAGGGGGACATCCTTCAGTTGTAAACGACCAGGTTGGTCCGGTTACACTGCAGTTTGCATCCTTGCACACTATATGCCATTGATAGGTTGAAAGACCGCTAAGAGCTCCGGTAGCATAAGATGTTACGGCTATTCCATCGTAAACTTTTATCGGACTACCTGTTGGACCAAACCATACTTCAACATTAGTTGTACTTGCACCGTTTGTCCACTGCAGGTTTACGCCTGCCGCCGGAATACCGGTGGAGCCATCTGCAGGACTCGGATTGGACGGTGCTGTAACCAGGCAAGGTCCGCCAACGTTGACATCATCAACGTGCCAGTAATTTATCTGATAAAGATCCCCCTCGATTACCCAGGCGATAAAAGTTGCTGTACCGACATTATTATTTATTGGTGTATTTACTGTTGCCGGTCCAACGCTTCCGCCGCCGGATGCAATAGTAAAGGTTTCATCAGTCCAGGTAATACCGTCGACACTCGACTGAATTTTCAGGGTAGCACCTGGCCCGAAATCATTGTAATAATGTTTGAAAGCCAGGTTAAGAGACGTATAACCGGCAGTATTTATCGGACCCAGAATAAGTCTTGTAGTAGCAATGCCCGATATATATGAAGCTACCATTTCATAAGGAGAACCACCGGCACCGGTTGAGCTTGCTAATGCCCATATTGGTGTTAAAGTAGAAGTTTGTGTCCAAAATGGAGGGAATGTTGAAAGAGGAAATGCCTGACTATACGGCAGAGAAACTCCTGCCGGATCGTAAGTAGTAGTAAATGTCCAGACAGCACCTGTTGTTGTACCGGTGCCATCAATCTCGTCGACCCTCCAGTAGTACTGTGTACTGTAAGTTAATCCCGAAACAGGGATAGAGGTGATTAAAGAACCTGTGTGGATTTGTGCCAATGATCCGGGAGATGTTCCAAAATATACATTGTTTGTTGTAGTACCGCCGGGATTAGTCCAGCTTAATGATACGCCTGGTACTGAAACACCGACTGCACCGTTTATGGGAGTTGGATTTGATGCAGGTCCCGGGCCTAATATTCTGCCATCATAAACAAACATTTTATCGGGGGTTCCCTGTAAAACTCCGCCAATGGTAAAAACTCCGGCAGAGAAATCCGTCATAGAGAATAAACCACCTGCAATTGCGGTTGCATCGGGCAGCTCAAGTGTTACATCGTGTATAATACCGGTTGCTGTTCCTGTAGAAATTTTAAATTGATGCAGATACTGAGGTGTCCCCGCACCTGCGCCCTGATCAAATATCCAGAGATAAGGACCACCGGGATTTGAAGCGTCATAGGCTGCACCATATTGTCCTGCTAAACCGGTGGTGAAGCTGGTTATGGTTGTTCCGCTACGGCTGATTAAAGTAGCGGCATCAGCCCAGTTACCAACCCAAAAACCATCAGCAACCGGATCATATTCAATCCAGCGGACAGAAACCGGGGAAGTGATTGTACCAATCAGAGTCTTGGTAACAAAATCCATCTGATAAATAGTAGTACCGGCGGCACCGCCGTACATATATGTTCCGTCAAAAGCGAGATCTCTCAGGCCTGTTACACCGGGAATGGAAAAAGAATCAAGCTTTACCGTTCCGGTAGAATTATATTTATGTATCAGGTTTGAAGCCCATCGCGTTGAATAAAAATATGTGCCGTCCCATTCAGCGCCTGCATTTCCGGGAAGTCCGGATAAAGCAGTCAGGTCAAAACTTAACAAAACATCCCACGTCGCTTCGGGATTTGGTGTGTAGCTACCTGATCTTAAAGTTGGACTTATTTCCGAAGAGGTACTTCTCGGCACCCTGTCTTGCGCCAATAGAGTAAAGCACCACATTATTAAAAATGAAATGAATAAAATTTTTTTCATTGTTACCCTCTATTTTAAGTAGTAGAAAATGTTTAAGCACAAGCTGAACGATGAGATAATAACAGGTTTACATTAGTTCAGTGCAATCGTGTAAACCTGTTAAAAAGGCAAGATGCAAATAAGGCGCACTTTCATATTGTATCCTTCTGAAATTGTTTTGAGATAGGGTTATTAAGGAAAGATGTGTTTCCTGTAATATTTATTAAAAATATTATTGACGCAAATAAAATGATCATAAAATATTTCCCGCAGACCTGATCTGGATTAGAGGAAATCTATAAATAAGTCAACTTCACCTTGGTGCAGCTTAAAACCAAAGATTAAAATGAATAGAATCCGGTGAGACTCCTGATTCCGGAAATAATTTATGGCGGTTCAGAAACGTTTGTTATTTTCATAGTGTTCCGTTAGTGTTTATAATTAAGAGATATAATGAATTTATAGAGCTGAACGATAAGTTCTTACAGAAGGGCTCTGCTGAGGAAAGGAAATAGAAAACAGTCATAAGCGAACCAGCCGGGAAGTTGAGTTATATAATTTTTTACCCTTACTTCACCTGATCAGATGGCGCCCATTATAAAGCTTGTGCTAAAAATATTTAATCAATATTGATAGAACTAAACGAAACGGTTGCTATGTTACTCAATTAATTTTTGAAAGTCAAAAATAAAGTCCGCAATAATTCAGATAGCTTCTTTAAGGAATAAGTATAACTATATGTTTCTTTTAAGGTTAAGGCGCTATAATTAAAATTAATATTTTTTAATTGTTCATTCCTGGTTCCGTTCTTAGTTATTAGTTATTAGTTCTTAGTTCTTAGTTCTTGGTTCTTACGGCGCGTCATTGCGATGAGTCATCGAAGAAGCAATCTGGCGTACGGAGGAGTGGATGAATGGATGGGTGGATGAATGTATGAAGAATTCTTAGTTCCTGGTTTTGTCGTCATCGTATGTTAAAAAAGGTGATTAAATTAGATAAAGGAGGATATGGTGATAAAGTCGTGCCGTCATTGCGAAGGAGTCTCCGACTGAAGCAATCTGGCGTACCTGGCGTAATGAATAAGATATAGATGGATAATGTATGAATAAGTTCTTAGTTGTTACGGTGCGTCATTGCGATGAGTCATCGAAGAAGCAATCTGGCGTACCTGGCGTAATGAATAAGATATATGAATAAGTTCTTAGTTCTTAGTTCTTAGTTCTTAGTTCTTAGTTCATTAGTTATTAGTTATTAGTTATTAGTTATTAGTTATTAGTTATTAGTTATTAGTTATTAGTTATTAGTTATTAGTTATTAGTTATTAGTTATTAGTTATTAGTTATTAGTTATTAGTTATTAGTTATTAGTTATTGAGTTATTAGTTATTAGTTATTAGTTATTAGTTATTAGTTATTAGTTATTAGTTATTAGTTATTAGTTATTAGTTATTAGTTATTAGTTATTAGTTATTAGTTATTAGTTCTTGAGACGGGCACTCATAGTATGGGGGATTGCTTCGTCGAAGACTCCTCGCAATGACTGACCATAACCAATCAACTAATCAACTAATCAACCAATCAACCAATCAACTAATCAACCAATCAACTAATCAACTAAATAAAAAGGAGCGGTCTTGCGGCCGCTCCCTAACACTAAGAGAACCATCGAACTATCGTACCATCGAACTATCGTACTATTTGAGAAGCATCATCTTCTTTGTCGATACAAACTTCTCGGTTACTATCTGATAAATATACAATCCGGATGCAACATTCGTTTGCATTCCAGCTGTATTTATAGATACCTGCCTGAAGTCCTGTATTAACAAGTTCTGCTACTTTCTCTCCCAATGCACTGTAGATTATCAGCTTTACATTCTGAACATCTTCAGGTATGCTGAACTGTATTGTTGTGCTTGGGTTGAACGGGTTAGGATAATTCTGCTCAAGAGCATATACCGTAGGAATTACATTCTCTGATACCATCAGTTTGCTTACTGGTGTATTCAGTGTAACTTCTTCTCCGGCTTTCAGTCTTGCGATTTCCTTACCTGTTTCATCTGAAAGTATAATGCCTGTTCCTTCTGCCTTTACCTTTACAGGATATTGAACACCCGTCATCTCAATTGCCTGAGGTGTGCTGCTTAAGTTTCTCAGCATATCTCTGGCTTGAGTAACGGACATCGAACATTCCCTGCGGAGGATAAGGAGGAAGATCAAACTGTGTAAGATCTGCTTCACCCTTTGCTGCATAAAGAGTATAGCTCTTCTGTGCATTATCGGTAATGGTGATCTTACCGAAGTCTTCTGTTGATGGTCCTGCAACCACTTTAGTTGGACCTGCAAGTGCTGAAGGTATATTTATTGATCCTGCACCTGTTAGTTTTACCCAGTAACCATAGCCGGGATCAATTGTTGTTGCTGCTATATAACCACCTGAATATTTGATATACTGATCCGGTTATAAGTCCCGGAGGTGTGGTTGTTAAGTCCTGCTGTAGGAACTGATCTGTTCATATCCGCCGAACAGATTCCATCCAGGGCAGCAGGTATAGGATCGTGAGCTACGAAGTTGATTCCGCCTGCAGGCCATTCATCACCTGTATTATAGGTCTGAGCACCAACGTTTTTCATCCAGTAACCTATTCCAGGAGCTGCAACAGTTACAGGCTGATATCCGCCCTGGAATTTGAATACACCTGCTGCAGGATCTTTACCCGGCCACCAGGTTGTTACATTCTGGTTGGTTGGAAGTAATCCGGGTATTGATACCATATTCCAGCCGTTAGCAACATTTACTGTTAACTGGAAGGTTGTGCTGGCACTGTTCGATTTTATAATCATCAAAATACATTTCATCTGTTGCTGCTGCACCATAGAAATCATTTGCGTCAAGCTGTAAAGACACAGCCTGAGCCATTGGATCCTAATGTCCATTGCCAGGTCTTTATAAGAGTACCGTCATACCAGAATTTGGCAGAGTCTGTGACCAAGGTCAACTATTACTTCAACCTTTCTTCCAGAGGTCTGGTACCCAGGTAAAGCAGTAGCTGCTGCAGCACCTGCGAACAATCTGCCGGCGCCGCCAGCATCAAAGTAACATTCCAATCCCCAGTACAGAAGTTCCGCCTGCAAACAAACCAAGTGTGTTAAAGTAACCTGTTTTGCCTGTCGGAATGTATGTCATAAAGCTCATATATCCATTTACCGGAAGTTATGTGCATCAAATGGTCTGACAAGGTCATTGTTCTGAACAATCTTAATAGATTTAGTTCCGCTGAATGCATACGTTGAAGAAATGTATGCATCTTGCGTAGTATCGCAAGGTAGATTATTCCAGGTTGTCCAGTTGATGGATCCTGGCAGGCTACCTGCTGTCCGACTAGTAAAGGTTTCAAAATCTTCAAAATCCGGAACTGCAGGATGTGTAACACCTATGCCTGAAAGAGGCAGTGTGGACTGCCTCAGCTAAGTTATCAGTAATCTGAAGAGAAGCAGTTTTAGCACCGATAGTTGTTGGTGAGAACTTAACATAAACTGAAGCAGTCTGACCGGCAGCTAAATTTATCGGATATGAGTTTGAATCTGCTAATGCATACTGACCAGCATCTATCCCTATGATAGAGATATTTCCTGTAGTTATTGTTAAAGTTCCGACACCAATATTAGAGACAGTAAATTTCTGATATGCTGAAGATGAATCAACAAATACTAAACCGAAATTTTTAGAGGCTGGATTAATACTGAAGACCGGAACAGTTGGTGTAGGCAGAAATGTGAAATCATCGAAACTTAAATACCACGGTGTTGATGTGGGGCAGTTTACTCTGATTGCAAAGTAGTATGTTCCGGTAATGGAAGGAACAAACGCCCTTGTTACCTTTTCATATATTTTTGTAGTTGTGATAGCATTGGTAACAAAGGAAGCTCCTAATTGGGTTGCACCGGTAGAATCCTGGGCTGAATTAACGAAAATATCCCCGGTCCATCCTGCAAAATTATCACCAGCCCACCAGAATGAAAAATCATATGAGGTTCCGGCTGTCATTGCAAATCCAGGTGTCCACATATATTCATTAGTAGCTGACCAGGAATCTCTTAAGAATTGTGTTCCTGTATGGGCATCTGCATCATTGGTAGAATTAGCATTATTTGTTGTTACCCAGTCTCCATTTTGCTCGAACCAGCAGGCTGGATAAGCCGGAATAACAACAGACTCAAAGCCCTCAGTCCAGGGGAAGCTGGAAATAGGACCGCAGGGAGTTGTGCCGCTTGCAGTAACACCAAGGGAATATTCAGCTCCGTCATAAGAGAACAACTTATAATAGTAAGTTGTTACGGGATTTAGTCCGGTATGATTGAATGGTGATGTTGTTCCGATTGATGCAACTGTTCCCCCCGCAAGAGGATTACCAACAACGGGAGCACCTACAGGTGCGGAAAACGTACCTGTATTGTTCCAGACGATTACAACATTATTGTTCGCCGCATTTGGGGTGAATGCAAGATCAATCTGACCATAGTTTATTACAACAGCGCTGACTCCTGTAGGGTCAAGTACCGATATATCTCTCTGACCGATTACAAAGAAACCCAGATCGGTTAATACATCCGAGGTGATTGTGTTTACAACAGGAACTGCACTGCTGACAAGATTGTATACGCCCGTCAGAGTTCCGGATTTACCCAGACCCATAGTATTGGACATAGTATCATCCAGGACCCGGACTCTAGTTGAGGTGAATCCCGGAGCGCCACTTGTAATCGAAGCACTCCAATAACGATTGGTATTAAGACTGAGGAAGTCAATACCCGGTGTACCACCTGCGTTGGCATCAAATACTTCTGCCCTGATGCGGACAGGCTCTGTCAGGGTAACAGGATCAACCAGTGAGAAAGTTCTTAATGAACCTTTCCCGACCGGATAATTAAATGTTAAACCAGCCAGGGTAGTATCCGGAATTTCCCTGATAAAAGGACCATAAACCCAGCTGGCTGCACCCGGAACTAATGCTGCTGTGGAAAGATATGTCAGAGAATTAGTATTTGTTGTATAATAATGACCAAGTGTAAATGTCATAAAGCTGGTCACTACGAACGCCCTGTTAAGTGTCAATCCCTCAGCATCGTTTATAAGGAACTGAGTAATTGTCTGCGGACCAGCAGGCATTTCGTTGTATGCGCCTGTAGTATGTCCGCCGAGGGCTGTACTATAAATAAATGTAGAGTATCCAAAACTGTTATCAACAGTTGGCAGGACTGCGAATATACCGCCGGGATCAGCAACTGTACCTCCGCCTACCTGAATAATCGGGATAGAAACACCGGCACGGCCGATAACAAAGTTGGCTCCCGGATTAAGTGTACCCGAAAAAGCATTTACTCTGTTTACTACCAACGGCTGTGTGTTCAAGAGTGAAACCACAGATGGATTATCTGCGACTCTACCTTCGGATCTTGTAAATACAGGATACATTTCTCTGACTTCACCGCTGGATGCAGCTAATTCATTTAAGCGTTCCTGATCTTCATTGTAAACAATATCTGACCGGTCGAAAGATGTTCCAAGGTTATAAAAGTTTAAGTTCATAACATTGACATAATTTCCATTACCGGAGAGCGATTGAGGTCCTAATCCTCTGAAATACAGCGAACCCTGGTAGGTAGTTCCAGCCGGGAATGTTCCGGCAAGTGTACCATTATTGATTGCATTCCCAACTACTGTAAGGATGCTGGTTGTTGTAGTGCTGCTTCCAAGCCACAGATAAGAATTAGCTTTAATCTCAACATTGTTTAATACAAGTAATGATCCAGCTAATCTTGCTGTTCTTGATGTGGAAGCATCTGTCCTGTTATCAATCTCAAGATCCCAGACACCTGCAGATCCTGTGAGACCAAAACCCGATGTACTGGTTGTTGTTGCACCTCCTGTTGTAGTTGAAGTACCATCACCAATTCTCAGTTTGCCGCCGGTTATTGTTTTTACACCACCAGCAGCATTGGTATAAGCAGTGCCGCCTGCAGCACTATGTGGATCTACAATTGTCACGACCCCGCCGCTCCAGTTAACGGTTGCGGAAGTACCGATGGAGAATAGCGCAGTACCGGTAGCCAAGGCGTTAGCTGCCTGGGGGTCAACATAAATATTTCCACCGGTCATATTGAACTGAGTCCCGGCGCTGCTGCTGAAAGCTACTGCACCGTACATATTGATTATACCTCCGTTCATATGTAAGAATACCGGTACTGGAAGAAAACGTAAGAGTATTATTTCCGCTTCCATAACCGAAGGTACCGTTATCAATTCTAAGTTCACCTGTAACTGTTGGTGAACCGGCACCAGTTGCTGTTCCTACACCAACTGCTGTCATTACGGCAGAAGCATTGTTTAGCCATAACCTTCCGTTAGCGGCACATATTGTCTGGCTTCCGAACCAGGGGGTTAAAGTGGAAGCAGATGATATTTTCAAAGTACCATTTGTAATAGTCAACCGTGAACCAGTTGCTATCGGAGAGTTGATAGTAATCGGTACCGTAACATCAAGTACTGCACTTTGATTAGTACCTTTATTTAGCACAATAGCATAAAAATCAGGTACAGAACCTGTTCCTGAAATCGTCTCTGCACTAATTCCCCAAAATGTAGTGGTTACACCGGCTGTGGTATTCATATCAAATGTACCATTGTTAATTAATCCACCACTTATCACTTCGGTGCCGGTGGCAGAACCAATGCCTAAAGTATGGGTGGTCAACGCACTTGCACCAGCTGTAAAAGAACCACCTATGGATACTGTAACAGAGCCATTAACCAGGAGTCCGCCAAGAGTAGCACCATAATCAAGTGCACCTGATACTGTAAGATTATTACAGACAGCTCCTGCAGCATCGATTGTTACAGTATGTCCCACAGCGATTGTTACATTGTCGGTTGCAACCGGAACAACTCCGCCCGGCCAGGGAGCATCGGGGGTTGTAGAACTCCAACTGCCGCTTCCGGTACTAACAACTGAGCCGCCGGCATTGGTTGCCTGGTTTCCTGACAAGGCAGTACTGATTGAGCCTTCATTAAAAGCGGTAACCTGCCAGTAATAAGTAGTACCCGGAAGCAGTCCGGTAGCACTATAACTGACTACATCAGGTAAGGCGGTGTTAACCAGGTTATATGTTACTCCATCCAGTGACCTATATATTCTATAACCGTTTTCGTTTGTTGAATTGTCAAGCCAATTAACGGTCATACCTGTGGTGGAGACACCGGTAAAACTCATTGCAGTTGGTGCATTTACAACTGCGGGAGGTGTAAATGAATAATAAGTCCCAAGCGGAATAACATCAGTCATAACATTATTTGCTGTAACATAAGAAACAGTTCCGCTGGAAACGGTTACACTTGCAAATTGGGTGGCAGAACTTGTCATACCAATACTATAACTGCCGGTGGTGACCGGAATGCCGCCTGAGATAAATTGAATTACCCGCGTACCCTCATTCAGTACAGCTTGAAACTTTGCGGTAGCTGCACCACTTATATTTCTTGGAACTGTGACAAACCATTCAATCACCAGTTGTCTGTTTGGTGCTAAACCTATTGTTTTATATCTAACATATCCATCAAGTCCGGTTGCGAGATCATCCCAATATGGTACTATCTTCGGAACGTTCGTCGTGGACACAAGGTCATTTGAAAACTGAGCGGCTGCAGCCGGTGAACCGAATTTCAGAAATCCATCAGGACTTACTGAAACCTGCGTATAGGAATTGCCCATAAAGACATATGGGAAGCCTATATCGAATAAGCCGCTCGGTGTATCATCATTTGCACTATTAATTACCTGAGTATAACCGGTACTTATATCAATAAGGGAAGCACCGGTACCTGTTGTAAAAGAATAGTTTGACATTACCTGGGCAAATGAGAATGTAGATACACAAAAAGTGATAAATAACAGTAGAAAAAGTTTTTTAGTATTCATAGATACCCTCAGTGTGTTTTTTAGAAAACGTTTTATTATTAGAGCAAAAGGAAAAAGAAAAAGAAAGTTTACAGTTTGGAGCCGATTCAGTAAAACTGTAAAAACTTATGAAGGAAAGATTAAATTATAGCAAACTCGCATAATACCTCCTCAATTTATGTTAACGAATACGTTGATTAGTTGAATTAAATAACATTTCAATCTTGTACAAGTAATTCGATTTAATTGAAAATAATTCTACGAACGTGTGAGAGAGTCGTAGTTATACAGGTATTATTCTTTAGGTCTTGGGGGTATTCATCGAAATATCAGTATGCTGGTCAGCGTGTCTAAATGTTATCACAGGTCAAAAGAAAGATTTTTTAGAAAATAATTCTCCTTAGTTAGTAATGTGAACGAATATTAGAAAAAAAAATTCTCAAAGTCAAAATAATTGACAAATATGCAGACATTAAGGCAATATGCTTAATTGTTTGTGAAATAAGCTGTTAACTTTAGAATATTAAAGTTATGGTTATAAAATATTTTACGAGTGCCCGAAATGGTGCGGAAGTTCAGATGTTCGGGCTGCGGAGGTACCAGTAACCAGGTACTGAGAACCAGGAACTAAGAAACTTTGCTTGGGGCGAGGGAGATTGCTTCATCGAAGACTTCTACTAATAACGCCTTATCGCCAGTGCCCGGTCACTTCGACCTGTCCCTTCGGGATACATTTTCTCGAAGACCTGCTTGCCGGCGGGCAGTGAGAAAAATCCTCATACCAGCCAGTGCGCTGATGTAGGCACACGCACCGAGGGATTGCTTCGTCGAGGACTCCTCGCAATGACTGACCTAATCAACCAATCAACTATAAAAAAAGAGCGGTCTTACAACCGCTCCCTAACACTAAGAGAACTATCGTACCATCGTACTATCGTACCATCGTACTACTTGAGAAGCATCATCTTCTTTGTTGATACGAACTTCTCGGTTACTATCTGATATATGTACAATCCGGATGATATATCAGTATGCATTCCAGTTGTATTTATATACACCAGCCTGAAGTCCTGTATTAACAAGTTCGGCTACCTTCTCTCCCAATGCACTGTAGATTATCAGCTTAACATTCTGAACATCTTCAGGTATGCTGAACTGTATCGTTGTGCTTGGATTGAACGGGTTAGGATAATTCTGCTCGAGTGAATATACCGAAGGAATAACATTTCCTGATACATACAGCTTGCCTGCTGTATTGATTGTTACTTCTTCTCCGGCTTTCAGTCTTGCTATTTCCTTACCTGTCTCATCTGAAAGTATTATGCTTGTTCCTACTGCCTTTACCTTTACAGGATATTGTACTCCCGTCATCTCTATTGCCTGCTCTGTGCTTAAGTTCTCTGCACAGCGCTGGCTTGAGTAACGGACATCGAACATTCCCTGAGGAGGATAAGGAGGAAGATCAAACTGAGAAACATCTGTTTTGTTGTCTACTGCATAAAGAGTGTAGCTCATTTGTGCATTATCGGTAATGATGATCTTACCGAAGTTCTCTGTCGAAATTGTTGCTAATGCCTTGGGGGCATCTGCAGGGAAATTAATTGATCCGGCACCTGTCAGTTTTACCCAGTAGCCATATCCGGGATCTAATGTTGTCGTTGCCACATAACCGCCTGAATACTTGTAAATTGATCCCGTTATAAGTCCGGGAGGTGTGGTAGTCAGCGAAGCTGTTGGTATCTGATCTTCATAGCCGCCTATAAGATTCCACCCGAGCAGAGCCGGTACGGAACTATGGGCTACTATATTTATTCCGCCTACCGGCCACTCATCACCTGTATTATAGGTCTGTGCGCCGACGTTCTTCATCCAGTACCCGACTCCCGGAGTAACTGTTGTTACTGCCTGATAACCGCCTGCGAATTTGAATACACCTGCTGCAGGGTCTTTACCGGGCCACCAGGTTGTTACGTTCTGGTTGGTTGGCAGTAATCCGGGTATTGATACCATATTCCAGCCGTTCAATACGGTTACTGTTAACGGGAATGTTGTGGCAGCAGTAGTTTGAGTATAAATCTGGGTTCCTGCTGTAAGTACTCCGGCAGCATTAATACCGCCTACAAGAATGAGCTTCCAGGTAGAGCCTTCATTAACAACTCCTGCTGAGGCTGCGGTAATCGGATTGGGAACATTTTCCTGTGCTGTCCAGGTATCAGTAGCTGGTTTATATACATAACAAGGATTTGGATCGTTTGCTACCCAGGTTGAAGAAGGACTTCCACCGGCGACAATAATTCCGTCGGTACCCCAGGGTTCAGCTTCGAATCTATACATAGAACCGGGAGGATATGCTACTGCATCAAGAGAACGGCCTGTATTGAATGATTGTTCCATTCGTGCTGTAAGATCAACTCCGTGTTCCGAGGTTACTTTCCCTTTAATACCCGGGAATGTATTATCCATTGTTGCCCAGCTTATCAGTAACGGATTACCCGCATCTATTGTTCCTACGTACACCGTGTTGGAAATTCCATTGAGTCCGGCACCTGCAACGTAGACAAGTTTATTACCGGTTACTGAGAATCCGCCGCCGAATACTCCGCCCGGCATAGATGTAGCAGTCGACCAGGTATTACCGGCTACATCATAAACATATACACTTGATAAGTATCCGACTCCGTCATAACCGCCTGCAAAATATATACGGTTATTATATCCTACAGCTCTTCCCCAGCCGATTGCGGCTGGCAGTGGAGCAACTGTACTCCAGCTATTTCCAGCTATGTCATATTTGAATACGGTATTCTTATAAGTGGCAACTGTATTAGTATCATAACCGCCTATTACATAAATAAAGTTACCAGATCCCGCGGCTGCAAATCTGTCTCTGCCTTCAGGCAAAGAGGCAATTGTTGTCCAGCTGTTTCCTGTTACATCATATTTGTAACACTCTGTCTCAAGAACTGTAGAGCTGCCGGCAAAGTGGAACATATATTTTTGAGCACCGTTAGTATAACCGACACCCTGACCTAAATATACACCCAATGGCTGTGGAACATCTAATCCTGTTGTCCAATCGCCACTGGCATCCCATACGTATATTGGCTGACTGAGTGTATCATTAGATGTGTCACCATCGGTAGCTAGCTGGGTATATGCATTTATTGTGTAGGGACCGATTGCAGAGGCAGTCCAGTTCCCAAAGGTAACCTGCTGTGTAGCTCCTGCTGCAAGACCTGTTACTGTCTGGGTTGAAGTGTAGCCGCCGGTTATTGTCATCGTTATATTAAATGTATTAGCGGCCGTACCATAATTCTTTACAGTAGCTTTTGGAACAACAATGCCCGGACCAACTTGTGTGGGCAAATCGATCGATATTGGTCCAACATCATTAGCTAATTGAGGAATGGGGGGCTGCACATCGCTGAAATAATAGTTATCGAAATACATTTCATCAGTAGCAGTTTGAGTAGGACCATAGAAATCGTTTGCAGCTAATCTGTTTGCATATGTTGTACCACCACGAGTCCAGTTCCAGGTGGCAAGCTGGGTTAGATTTCCGGTTAAGTTGCTTAACCAAAATTCCGCCTGATGTGTGGGTGAATCCAGGTCAATTACAACTAGTGCCATATTCCACAGATTGTGCTGCCAATTAAAATTGACTGTACCACCCGTATCTAATTCACCCGTACCGTCAGCATTGAAATAGCACTCCATTCCATAATGTGAACTTGTTCCGGGAGTCGGGAAGGTATTTAGAGTATTAAAGTAACCTCCTTTTCCTGAGGGGATATAGAACATAAAGCTTATATACCATTTACCGGTAGTTTTATTGCCAAAAGCATGAACACAATCATTTACCGGCACAATTTTAACTGAATTGGCACCGCTATATGCAAAGGTCGAAGAAACAACAGGGTCTTCTCCTGTGCAAGGAGCAGCGCTCCAGGTAGTCCAGTTAGCTGTCTGGCAGGCAAGCTGTGTGCCTGAGGTATATGTATCAAAAGTATCAAAGAACAACTGATCTGTGCCGGTAACACTCATTACCCACATAGCGTTCGGGAAACCTATTCCTGCAGTCGGAGTCGGTGGTATTCCACAGCTATCTGATGCAATATATGAAGGTCCGGATTGACCAAGACCATTTGCACCCATGTAAAATCCATTACTGGTATTAAAACCGTCAGGTGAGTAAATTTCTAATACAAGCTCAGATCCTGCAGGTACTGCAGCAATCATAGGGACATTTACTAAGGTTAGTGATTGAGCAGGAATATTCAAAATTTTTGATGCAAGTAATGTTAATGAACCAGGAAATCCTGTCGGGAAAGGCTGATTTGTAGTATAGAGTTTGACGGTGATCGGTTGGTCAGGACCATTAGCACTTTCAATGCCGAAGGTTACATTCGTAACATTCCAGGCGGTAGTGATACCGTAATTTGAAAGTACAAAAGATCGATAATAATGGCCATCCGCAGTTATGCCGCCGCCGTATCCGCAAGCGACAGAGCTACCGCTGGCAACAGTCATAGAAGTGGACTGGGATATTGTAGTAGGAGTCGGATTATCCCCGATTATCTGAGTCTGACCAAATGATTTACTTGGCGGGTTTGGATTAGTACCAAACATATGTTCCTGTGCATTAATACTCCCCATCCAGGCGAGCATTATAACGATAACAAGAACCTGAGAATTGAAAATAATTTTCATTGTACCCTCTTTTTAAGTTTTAAGAAAAAAATAAATTAAAGCTTCACAGTTTTTAGTTGTTTAGTGCCTGTAAAGCTTTTCATAAGGCAAGACGATTTTAACAACTTCCTTCATTTGCTCCTCCAGGGATTAAGTTTAAAGATATAGTTAGTTAGGTATGATAAATCAATTGTGCTTGATATCGCAGTTAAACAGAATGGTAAGAAAAACCCGGACATTAGAGACCTTAAATTTTAAATAAATAATTGTAAGTCCAATAAATATCTTGAAATAAACCAGGGTCGACCCCGGTGGGCGATTAAATTCGCAAGATAGTCTGAATGACTTAGGGAGCTTCTGAAAAAGTATATCGTTGATGCATGATGTTCCGTCAGTTTGTGTAGTTGGGAAAATAATTTTGAATCAAGAAATGAACCAGCATATTCTTAAAGAAAAGAACGAAATAAGTCATTGGTTTTTAACAGTTGAGTTAGAAAGTTTAACCTACTTCAACCATTCAAATTGTATGCATCTTAACGTATTCTGATTTATTAAGTCTATTCATAACTAACGAAACGAATCCATATTAATAAAATATTTTTTTAAAGTCAAAGTGTTTTGATGTGATATTCAGGCAAAAACCCATATCTCTCTCCCAAATGATGAAATAAGAAATAAAAAAGGAGCAATAAATAAACTTACATACATGCTTGCTTTTGCTACCGGAATATCGGAATTATGCAAATTTTTAAAGGAACAGGGATCAAACAGCTCCTGTTGGATTTAATGCAATAGCCCGGAAAGATCTAACTAAACACTTATCTCCAGGCTTATCTGTCCCGGTACTTAACCCCTATAACCTCCATATAACCCTTCTTCGAAGGTAATATTATAGTAGGCGTTTAGTAGGATATAGTAGGGGTTGTGTAGGGGTTAGAATGATTTTATTGTTAGGTACCTGGTCTCATTCGTGATAGTTATATTGTATTGATTATACAGACCCTAAACCTAATTATTCTCTACACTCCGTTCCATTGAGTATTAATTGTTAAATAATCCATTTAAGACTTTAGGAGGATTTCTTGATTCAAAGCAGGTAAGTAAATTTATTTTAATGGGTGAATTGAAATTGAAAGAAGAAGAGATCTTCCCAAACTAACGGTTATCGAACCTTTTTTATTTAGTTATAATTTATCCTGGACAGAGCGTCAAAAATCCGGATGTGAAACCAATCAGCTAAAACGAAGGGGCAAAAGAGGTATCAATTTTTATTTAACCAGCATCATCTTCTTTGTATCCCTGAAAACACCTGCCTCGAGGTGATATAGGTACATCCCTGCCGCAAGGTTACCGGCATAAAACCTGATCTCGTAATTACCGGCTTCCATTACTTCATTCCTGATTTCACTTACTCTTTGGCCAAGAAGATTATATAAACTAAGCTTCACCGATACTTCTTCCGGTATGCTAAATTGAATGGAAGTAACCGGATTGAAGGGGTTAGGATAATTCTGCCCAAGTGAATAAACTGAAGGAATTTTATTCTCCGATACAATTAACTTACCGGTTATGCTTCCGAGGGTTATTTCTTCACCTTCGTTAAGCCTGGTTACACTTCCCGATTCGTCCGAAAGAATAATGCTTATACCTTCTGCCTTTATCTTCACCGGAAATTCTGCTCCTCTTACTTCAATTCCCTGAGGAGTATTTATATTTTCAGCAAACCTTTGACTCGAGTACCGGATATCGAATATTCCTTCCGGCGGAAGCGGAGGGAGGTCATATTTGCTAAAGTCCGCTTCACCGTTTGCTGCATAAAGTGTGTAATTCTTCTGTGCATTATCGGTAAGAATAATCTTACCGAAATCAGCTGCATAACTTTTTAATATTGATACATCCCCCGGTTCGGGAATATTTATCTGTCCGGCATCGGATAATTTGACCCAGTAACCATATCCTGGTTCTATAGTTGTGGTTATTTGATATCCTGATGCATATTTGTAAACGGGACCGGCGATAAGCCCGGGAGGAGTTGTTGTGATTCCGGAAGCAGGCACAGTATGTTCATATCCTCCGATGAGATTCCATCCTCCGGTTGCAGCTAGTGAATTATGTGGAACTGGCATAATACCTCCCGCAGGCCACTCATCCCCGGTATTATAAGTACGTGCGCCAATATGTTTCATCCAATAACCCACTCCGGGTTCTAATGTGTTGACAAGCTGGTAGCCGGAACTGAATCTGAATACACCGGCATCAGGATCTTTTCCAGACCACCAGGTTGTTACATTCTGATTTACTGGATGCAGACCAGGAATAGAAACAACATTCCACCCTGCCTGTATATTCACAGATAGTTGATATGGTTCAGGCGGACCGACGGTAAGAATGATGGTTCGCTTATGCACTGGAGTTCCATTAGGTCCCTTACCTGTTATAGTAATAGTATAAATTCCCTGTGGGACCCAGCCGACTGTCTTAACAATAAATTTAACAGAATCAGGATATGTAGTTAATATATTGGAACCGGAAGAAGTTAATAAGAATCTGCCCTGCTCCGGGTGATGGGTTTATCTCTGTAGTAAATTCAGCAGTATTATTATAAAGTTTTACAGCAGGAACGCTAATATAAAATGAAGCTGTATCACCGGCAGTTCCCACAGACAATGCAGAAACAGAAGTGAGCATCGCAAAATCAGGGAAGTAGGCAACATAGCTTCCGAAATTATCATTCCTGAAATCTGTCCAGACAAGCATTGCCTGATTGTTAATACCAGATACAGCATCATAATCCCCCTGGTATACAGGGGGGGTTCCGGTAGTACTTAATTTTGTCTTAAAGGTCTTATTACTTATTCTCTGGTTGGGCGCGAATGAGGTTCCTCCGTTATCAGTATAAGTTGCATACACATCCATACTATCGGATGTGGGACAGCGGCGGGTATCATACCACTTTATATATAATCTGCCGGTTTGTTTATCACACCAGATGGAAGGGAAGAAATTATGATTCGCAGAAGTATTCGGATCATCATTAACAGTAACCGCACCTGACCAGGTAGCCGCCTGATCATCTGAGTACCTAAAAAATATATCAGCTTTGTTACCGCTTCCGGCAGGCATATTAGATGCATAAACAAGGTATAATCTGCCTCTGTAGGGTCCCCAGCTGTTATCTGCAGCTATCATCGGGTAAGGGCGTGTCCTCATCCCGTTAACTGTTGATCTCCCGGATATCTCAGTGCCTATATAGTTAGAGAAAAACTGCTGCGACCTTTGGGAGAAAGTTGCACCGCCGTCCGTTGATCTGAAGAAAGTGTATCTTCCTGCTCCATTTGTGCCGCTGTGTGTAACAACGTAAACGCACCCGCCGGGTATGTTCCCGTTAGGTCCGACAGCAACCATCATTCCAGGAAGAGACTGGGTTCCGCCAAACGTAGTCGATGTTCCTGTGGTCTGGAAAGTAGCACCGTGATCAGTACTGCGAGCAAAGTTACCCGGGGTCATAGTTGTATAAACATAATTTGCGTAAGGACCGGATGTCTGATCGCAGGCGATCCAGTTCTTATCGTTACCTGCTATCGCAGTAACTGCTGCCGACCAGGTTTGTCCGTTGTTAGTGGACCGGATTACCTTACATCCTGATATACTTCCGTACATAGTTTCATAAAATAGATTTCCTAAGCTGTCATAAGCAGTTACCGGATCGCCTGCAGGACTGACGACGAAATTTGGTTCAAAGTCAAACCACTCAGATCCGTTCTGTGTATAATGAGTATAATTAATGTTCCAGGCATTTAAATACCGGAGAGGATTTAGAGGATTCACCGACATATGAGGTTCAGCGTAATCCACTCCAAGATTAAAATTATCCCAGCCGTCAATGCTGATAACAGCATCAGTTTCAGAATGATTACCCACAGAATTAAAATATTCAGGCGGAATATGGTCGTACTGAGGATCGTCATTCAGGATATTCTGCTGAGCAAATTTTGGGACGGGAACAGTTATAAAAATTATTATAATAAACCGCAGGAGCCGTACCAGGACAATATATTTTTTATTCATATCTGATTTTATTTTGTTATACCCCAGGTTAATTAAAATGAAATATTTTTTTAGAAATAAGGGGGGCATTAAGCCCCCTGAAATTATTTAACCAGCAGCATCTTTTTTGTCTCAAGGAAACTGCCAGCCTCAAGTCTGTAAAAATAGATTCCTGTTGCAAGGTCTGCAGCGTTGAACCTGATATCATAATTTCCCGGCTTCATCATTTCATTTTTAATCTCTTTTACCTTCTCGCCAAGTAAATTATAAATGCTGAGGTTAACATATACTTCTTCCGGTATGCTGAATCTTATGGTCGTAGCAGGATTGAACGGATTGGGGTAATTCTGTTCGAGTGCGTATACTAAAGGTAGCACATTAACAGTCACCATTAATTTACCCAGCTCTGTATTCAGAGATACTTCTTCCCCGCTGATCAGTCTGGTTGTTTCTTTCCCTGTTTCATCCGAAAGGATTATGCCCAAACCTTCAACCTTTATTTTTAGTGGATATTGTACTCCAATCAGTTCTATACCCTGGGGAGTGACTAAGTTCTCCACAAACCTTTGGCTTGAATAACGTATATCAAACATACCCTGCGGTGGCAGCGGAGGAAGCTCATACTTTGTGAGGTCAGCTTCACTGCCAGCTGCATAGAGTGTAAACGATTTACCGGAATTATCAGTAATGATGATCTTGCCGAATCCCTCCGTAATATTCCCAGGAGCATCTGTGACTTTATCAAATGTTCCTTCCGGTATATTTAACAATGCATTTCCGGAAAGTTTAACCCAATACCCCTTACCGGGCGTAAGATTAGTTGCAACAGCATATCCGGTGCCGGTATAAGAATATATCGAACCAGAAATTAAACCGGGTGGAGTAGTTGTCAATCCTGATGTCGGCACGGTCTGTTCGTAAAGACCAATTAAATTCCATCCTGTATTAACTGCAATCGGGTCGTGTGGTACTACGAACATCCCTGCTGCCGGCCATTCATCACCGGAGTTATATGTCCTTGTTCCATTATGTTTAAGCCAATAGCCCCTTGCAGGTTCAAGCGTCGTAACAGACTGATATCCGCCGCTGTAGCGGAATACATTTGCCGAATAATCCCTGTATGGGAACCAGGTTGTAATCCCCTGGTTTTCAGGATGCAGTCCAGGGATAGAGATCAGGTTCCAGTTAGCATTTACTGTCATTGAAAGCGGGAAGGTGGATGCTGCCGTAGTATCAGTCCATATCTGCGTTGCATTCTCTACCTGGTATATTCCCATTCCTGAAGCAACAATCAGCTTCCAGATTTTCCCGTTGTTTACAGTGCCAAGAGAGGATCCAAGAACAGGCAAAGGAACATCCGCCTGCTTTGTCCATAAATTTGTATATGGATTAAATGTATAACAAGGGGAAGGAATTGTGGGCATCCAGGCAGAACCGGGACTCCCACCGGCAACTATAATAGAATTCGTTCCCCAGGAAGCGGCATCGAGTCTGTAAATAGCACCCGGAGGATATGCATCAAGTTCTTCGTTAAGCGCATTATCACTTAGGATACGCATAATGTCAGCAAGTTTAACACCGGGATCTTTATAAGCAGCGCCCTCAAGACCTGGATACATTCCTGCAGTGGTCCAGGAAATGCTATAAGGATTTACGTCATTTATTGTTCCGACATATACATCACCAGTTATATCTGTCGAATTAGCTCCTCCCAAATACACAAGCTTATTTCCTGCAACAGCAAATGCACCGCCGAATTTTGGCCCGGGCAATGGTGTACCGGTCAACCAGTTGTTTGTGGTTGGGTCATATATATATACGGATGACAAAATTGTACCTGACGAATTTATACCGCCAGCGAAGTAAATCCTGCCTTTGTATACTGCTGCTTTCCCCCAGGCGACAGCAATCGGGAGATATGCCGAGTTGGTCCATGTATTACTCAGAATACTATATTTAAAAACTGAGTTCTTATATATACTGCTCAGGTCTGCGCCACCGATAGCATACAGGTAATCACCAATGACAGCTGTAGCCAATACTTTCCTCGGCTCCGGAAGTGAAGCAATATCAGTCCATATTCCGCTTGTTACATTATACTTGAAACATTCAGTTGCAAGCGTTGAAGTTGTATTCCCGGCAATGCTGAAGAGGTAATCAATCGTTGATTCGACTCCCTGTCCCTTATATCCGATTCCGCTTCCCAGATAAGTGCTGATCGGGAAATTCGTCCCCTCTGACCAGTTGCCTGTATACACTCCGATATTCTTCGACTTGCAGTCGTTATCAGGGTTTATATCTCCTGTAAGCTGTGAACAAACCTGTAAAGTATACTGACCAAGCTGTGCATTCCAGCTGTCGAATATTACCTGTATGGAATCTCCCGGGGCAAGATCGGTAATTGTTTTAGTCGATATATATCCGTCTGAAATAGTTATTGAAGTATTAAACGATTTAGGATTGGTACTGTAATTTTTTAAAGTGGCTTTGGGAATTATGATTCCGGGATTCTGGTTTTCGCTTAGATCAATGGATAAAACACCAGCATCAATAACTTCTAATGCCGATGGAGCTACCTGAGCTTCAATGCCGAATTTTATTAATGCATTGTTAACCAGGGGTGTTCCTCCATTTATATTGAATGTATAAAAAGCATTCCCTCTTTGCGGGGTTTCAGTAAAAGTACCCAGTGGATACCACTGGGCAATTCCGGTCGTTTGTGCGAGACCCGCGTAGAAAACCTGGTTATGGAATAAAGAAGGAGTGGTAAAAGTAAAATTCTTTACAGTTCCAAGATCCTCTGCCTGGATAACATAATCATCAGATTGACCAACAATTATTCCCGCACCGTTTAACGCAACAGCATAGACCATATTCCCAATATTGGTCGGATAGTTGTAGATATAAACATTTACACCGGTTACTATTCCTGTGCCGTTCATTGTGTACTTTGCAGCAAATATTCCGGTGTTGGGGTAAGTATATCCGTAGCCACCGGGGTTATTCATCTGATAGTTATATGAATAAAGATCATTATTTATATTTGCCGTTATGCTCTTCGTATTATTTTCGGTCCAGGTCTCATCAGGCAGGGATGATGTGGAAGCTGTAATGATCACGTCTTCAAGCTGAACAGGAGACCAGCCTGGAAAGTTAACAACGGAGGAAGTATAACCGGAATAATTTGTCAGTGTCTGAGTTGCTGTATATCTCACGGTTGAAGTGAGGGCATCCTTCACCGTAAGGGTAAGGTCAAATGTTACAGCTTCAGGGGACACGTTGGATATTCTTACTCCCACCGAGGGGGGCGTTCCAAAAGGCACAGGTATTTTTTCAATTGTATAAATATTAGATATATCGAGCATATCGTAATATGTATTAGTACTAAAGCGGGTAGCCGGACGCCAATTAGAAGCTACAAGATTTATTGGCATCGAAGCCGGACTTCTCTGACCGTAAAGACCGTCAATGAGTGAAGTATTACAATAATGAGTAACGTTTAAAGTTCCCGGAGTACCCGATGGAGAACTGAATTCCCAGGCAACATAAACTCCCCCGCCATCGTAAGTGAAGGGGCTCCCGCCTGAAAATGTAATGTTATAAATTCCGCCGGACGGAGAAACCGGTACACTGAAAGGATTGTTTGAACTCACGTGTGTAAATGTGAATGTTGTCCAAGCTGTCCCTAATGAGTAAGCAGTATCGGTTGTATTCTTGAGATAAATATCCAGGGTTCCGCTGAGTGGTCCCGTACCCGATGAGGCAATATAGAAGCCAATCGCATTTATTATTGCACCGGAAGGAAATCCGCTGGCAGCCATTTCCGATTCTGTAATAAGATATTCTGTCCTCTGGTATTTCCATCCGTTGCTCGGCGCCCTGCTGTTCACAGATGTAGAGCCGTTTGTCGGCAGAGCCCATATGGTTAAACCGTCAATATCCTGAGGGAAAGACTGCTCAAAGGACTGCCCGACAGTCATATAATTGCCTTTATCGGGAGATTGAGAATATGAGATTGTAATACTAAATAGTAAAAACAGCATTAAATACCACTGCGGACGTAAACGTTTAACGCTTTTCATTTTGTAGCCCTTTCTGTGTAGATACTTACTCTTAATGTTGTATGCTTATAATATAGAATTGAATGACAATCGCAGGAGGGAAGTCCTTGAAGAGGTCCGGTCGAAGAGGAAATATATTTTATAAAAACCATCAGAAGGAAGCCCTGGTTAATTAATTACAGTGAATTAATCCTCACCGGCTCTATCTGTAAACATAAAAATATCTGAAGGTTCAAATGAAAGCTGTGTCTTAGCAAAGAACCAAATAAAATAGGGAGAAAATTATACCTAATTATAAACTAAAAGTCAAAAGAGTTGATTGGTTGATTAGTTGATTAGTTGATTAGTTTGATGAGTGGGGAGATTTAATTTCAGTTTTTAGGCTATTTAGCATTTTTTGAATATAGCTTACTTTTTCGCAACAAAATTCAAATTCAATCTATATAGTTCAGCTCCAAAGCAATGTAGAGAATGGACCTGACTTCGGAAGCAGAGCGGTAAACATAATTCATAAATATTAAAAAAGATTTGGTTGAAGCGGAGAGACAAATCCTTCGGCAATGTTAAGCATAATTATCAACCAATCAACTAATCAACCAATCAACTAATCAACTAATCAACCAATCAACCAATCAACCAATCAACTAAAAACCCTATCTACTCCTGTTCCTTGATTAACTGTTCTGTTGCTGTTCTGCTACGTACTCGCCGATCTGTTCAAGTTCGTGCATAAACTTTTCTTTATCATATAAGCTGCCGTTCAGATATGTACTCCATCCATTGGACTGTTTGGCGAGATATACTGCTTCATTAATTTCTTCATCTGTAGCCCCGTACATCCTGGCAGCAGCCTGATGAAAATTAGCGCAATACCAGCAGTGAAGTACAGAAGCCACACCTAATCCGATCAGTTCCCTGTATTTCTGAGGGATGATACTTTCCTCAAGCTGGAATTTCTTGAAGAGTTCCCATTCATACTGCAGCGACTCTTCAGGTATTCCATTCAGGAAACCAGGAACAATCCCTAAATGATTTTTAATATCCGTTAATATCGAGTTTTTATTCATATAAACCTCCATTGAAAATATAAAATAGTTTAATAATTAGAACAGAAGTAGAAAGGATAGTTGCAGGGACAACTTACATTGCTCAAAATATTGAATCAAATCATTTTTATGCGGTGGTAATTTTAATCACAGGGAATATCACGAATGGTTGATTGGTTTCGGGACTTAGTAATCTAAGCCGATTCATTCATTCCTCCCTCTCTTTATACCCTTTTTGTATACTATATATATCAGTTACCGGTAAATGCTTCGATAAAATGTTCACTTGTTGTTGTTGAAATTATTATGAAGTTTGAGTACGCTTTTTTTGATAACTTGAAAAAGATACTGCTCATATTTTTTTCCCTGCTTATCCTGTTCAATTCTTCAGGATACATTCTTCTTATTACCCATTACCAATCTGAATTCCGGAAGGAAAAGAATCTTCACAATCATCAATACAATATAAATACCACGAATGATTTGACCCGGCACCTAACCATAAAATCATCCTACCCCCTATACAACCCCTACTATGTCCTACTAAACCCTTACAATAATATTACCTTCGAAGGAGGGTTGTATGGAGGTTGAAGGAGTTAGGTACAGGGAGAGATAGGCCTGGAGATAAGTGTTTGGTCAGATCTTTCCGGGTAATTGCATTAAATCCAGTAGGAACTGTTTTATCCCCCATCCATTTAAAGATTTGCGTAATTCCCATAAAAGCAATTATTGTAATAATCTTATTGCTCCTTTTTTATTTCTTATCTCATCATTTTTGAAAGAAATGGTATGCTGAAAACATTTAAAGTTATTATCAGGAATATTCTAAATTGTAAAAGCTCTATGAGGAACAGTTCCCTGTATATTATAAGCTGAATTTCAATAACGATGTTATTAGTCTAAGTGAAATGAAGCGGGAACTTAAAAAGACCAGTGAAACTTATATTCATTATTCCCATGCCGTGAAAAATATTTCTGCATTGTAAGCCTAAGTCAGGAAACACATTTCATCAGAATTCCCGTGGAGTCTGGCATAACTGAAATAGTATCCGCGTATAGGAAAGGAATGCTTGAGAGTGATTATAAACTATTTGTAAAATCTTCCTTTTCGTTATATCCACTTCTCGTAAAACCGATAGAAAGTTGGATAGCCGGGGAAGCGCTTATAATTGTACCTGACCGGGTATTGATCCTGCTGACATTCGATACTATAATCGATTCATTTCCAGAAGGTTCTCCGGGTAACTACAAGAGATTAAGATGGGTTTTAGGTTAAAAGGAACAAAACTTATTAGTGCGGATGTTCGGAGGTTTGGAAGTGCGGAAGTTAAGAATCTGGTGACTTAGATCATCCTGTCCAATATCAGGCAAGTTTTATGCTGCGCTGGTTTTTACTGACAACCCTTCGATCTCCATACGCAGAAGACTGAGCGTGTTTTTATGTAAATCCAGGTCGGCGAGGATAGTTTTCAGATCTTCAAACACTTCTTTAGGATTATCAAACAATTTTGAATAATAATCAATCCCATCGCTTAAGTTCGATGCAAAGTTCAGCAGGTACTTTTCACGTTTTTCAGTGCTGGCAATTTTTTCAGCAATCCTGTCTTTTAAGAAATCCATGTAAAGTTTCAGTTCCTTCATAAACATATGCGGGCGGTCGGTTCTTGTAATAACATTATCCCTGCCGTAAATATGGTCTGTAATTTCTTCCAGGTTCATCTGTTTGGAAAAGTAAGCAAGATTGGGACCGGGACAGATTGAAACACCTTCCCCTTCTGTTTTTGTATCCAGGTCATTAACAAGAAGTGCGGAAGTTCCCAAACCAACACAGAGACAGGACTTATCAACTATCTTCTCGTATTGAATTTTATAATCCTCAGAAGAAAAATTCAAACTGTCCAGCTCTTTAATTTTTAAATGCTGATATTGCCTTGAAGCGGTGCAGATATTTCTTTCGGTAAACTCTTTATTATTAATTGCCACAAACTCCTTGGGACAAGAACTACCCGGTCTTCCCTTTACAATGAGCGCTGTTTTCTCTATATCCTTGGAATTTCCCCTTAAAGAATTAAATGGGACACCAAGCGGAGAAATATCTGATAAGTAAAGATCTTCCTCTTTAGCTGCAATAAGCTGATCTAAAGTTGACTCATCAACATTTGTTACTTCCGGAACCAGGAGAAAAGGAGTTCCCCACCCAATCGAATCCAGATCATAATGATCAAGTAGAAAGTTGTGCTCTGCGGAAGTCCCGACACCACCCTGGGCAGTAACTCTTAAAGGCAGAGCCTTCTGTGGTACAGGTTTATTTTTTGCTGATAATGCCGCAGTCAGTATCCCGTGGAGAACGTTTATCAAATCATTCCGATTATCCCTGAACTCCGCAAGAATAGGACCCATTAAAAAGCCGTCAGTTGCAAAAGCATGTCCGCCGCAGTTTAATCCTGATTCAATTCTGTATTCCGAAATCCAAATTCCTTTTTTAGCAAGGTATTTCCCCTGTATTAAGGCTGAACGGTAGTCGCTTACCTTCAGAATAACTTTCTTCTTTATAAAACCCTGAGCATCAGGATAAAAATCATCAAATCTTTCGAGATAACTATACAGCCTGGGATTCATACCTGCAGAAAAAACAATTGAAGAGGTCAGATCACTATTGGCGTATCCTCTTAATGCAGCGTGAGCATCATTATATTCAACAGGCAGCTTTTCATCTTTATTGTAATTTTCCTTATCAAGCTTGGTCATAATATTTACATCTATGCTTCCCATAGATAATTTATCCTTAATCCAGTTCCCTGTTTCCGCAGTATCAATATATTTGGATATACGGGTAAGGAACTGTTGTTTTATATTGGAAGCATCGGGGAGCATATTGAAATATTTTTTTATTTCGGTACCGATTTCTGCAGCTGAGCTCTTCAACTCTTCGAATTTTCTTTCGGCTAGCTCATTAATAAGATTCAGGTATGATGTTATTCTTTTTGCCCTGAAGTCATCTGATTTATCAGTAATCTCCAGATATGGCAGTTCAAATTTGCCGCAGTACATTTTCCTTAATTTTTCAAGAAGTACATCATCAACCAGGGAAATGACAGAATCTATCCCGTAATGAGCAACTTTCAATGGCGTATCAATTGTAAATCCGATTCCCATAACTGGTATATGGAAGGAGTGACTTTTTATCATCAGCGGGGTATTTCTTTAATTTTAGATATAACTATTGTTATTTGTTAACCAATATACACTTATAATCAGACTAAATAGCAACCAAAGATAGAGCCCCTTCATTATCATCAGTTGGAGGGAGCAATACCTATAAGGGCAAAACTGCAGAAATAGAAAAGAGAAGGGCTCTGGATTTTATTACAGAGCCCTTAAAAAGAAGGGAGCGATATTATTTAAGAACTATCATCTTCTTTGTAGAAACATAGCTGCCCGTACTGTATGCTGCATTCAATTCATAGATATACAGACCGCTTGCAAGGTTTCCTGCGCTCCATTGATAATTATAACTGCCTGCTTCAAGACGTGTGTTAACAATTTCGGATACTTTTTGTCCTACTATATTATATACTGTTAACTTAACATCCGATGCTTCAGGGAGTGAGAAACTGATTGTTGTCGAGGGATTGAAAGGATTAGGGTAATTCTGTTCCAAAGCGAATTTATCAGGAATTACATCCTTTGATACTGTTATTTTTGTCATCAAAGGATTGTTAATAAGAATTTCTTCGCCGGATTTAATTTGACCGGATATTACTTTACCTGTTTCATCAACAATCCTTAGATCTATGTTCTCAACTTTTATCTTAACAGGATAAACCAATCCGTTCAATTCAATCTGTTTTGTACCCTGTTTCAGGTTCTCAACAAAATTTCCGGTAGTGAACCTTACATCAAACATTCCCGCCGGAGGAGCAGGCGGAAGTTTATATTGATTAAGATTCATCTCCTCTTCAATTGCATAAAGTGTATAGCTTCTTCCAACATTATCGGTAATGATAATTCTTCCCCACAGCTTATCGGTATTAACATTTATTTTTGCCGGACCTGAATAATCGGGCAGAGGAATATTTATCTGTCCCCCGCCGCTTAGATTAACCCAATATCCTAAACCGGGTGTAAGGTAATCTGCCGGCTGATATCCGCCGAAGGAGGAATATTCATATATATAACCGGTAATTAAACCGGGGGGTGTAGTAGTTACCCCTGCAACAGGAGCAGGATAATCATAGCCGCCGATTAGATTCCATCCGGGCGGTGCTGTTATCGGGTTATAAGGTACATAGATTATTCCACCGGCAGGCCATTCGTCACCGGTATTATAAACCTGTGCACCGTCATGTTTCATCCAATACCCTTTACCCGGTTCTGCGGCAGACACAGGTTGATAATTACCGTTGAATCTGAATACACCTGCATTAGGATCCCTGTTTACCCACCAGGTGTTTACATTCTGGTTAGCAGGGTGCAGTCCGGGGATAGAAACAATATTCCAGCCGTTGGCGATAGCCGTAGTAACCTGGAAAGTTGCCGGCGGTAACGGGAGTGTTGTAACCTGTGCCAGATTAGTAAAGAGCGAATTGCCCATTGTATTGTATGCGAACACCCTGTAGGTATAGGTGCTGCTTTGTGAAAGACCGGCGTTAACGTATGTAGTTACACCTGTGGCAACTGAATCAATAAGTACCCAGGGGCTGGGACTTAAGGAATCAGCATCTTTTCTTTGAATCTTAAATCCCGATTCATTGATCGAATGGTCTTTCCAGTTGAGTACGGCAAATAATGTATCCGCAGTACAGGTTAAGCTGTCCGGTGCGGAAGGAGCAATATGTCCTATCCAGGGATCGTAATCAATATTTCCGTTTATCTGCGGTATTATTTCTGACTCCACTATGGTGTTCCACCAGTTATATTCTGCATTTACCTGTACGCCGGTTAGAACATTGGACATTGTAAATGTACTGTTATCAATAAAGTTGCAGTTAGAAATAACTACGTTGGTTGGAGAGATATTTGTGCCGGTCAAAGAATTATTAGCTTCACCAATTCTGATTCCCGCACTATATGTCCCGCCGCCGCAGCCAATCACATTAAGATTGGTCAATTGAACATTTGTCAATGCAGCCGGGTTAGCGCCATAAGTGCCGCCGTCTGATCTGGCTTTAATCAGAATACCGGCGCCATTGGGGTCGCCAAGTCCGCAGTTAAGTATTGTGGAATTTATAATAGAAATATTCGAATAATCCATTCTCCATTTAAGATTCAGATCAATACCGGCTCGGTGATTAAGCACCCCTCCGGTTCCGCTGTTCTCAACAGTGATATTATCAAATACGGCATTTGAGAGTCTTTCCAGGTAAATTCCTTTATTCAGATTATCATTGAAGGTAGTTGTGGTTACGGTTACATAATCAAGAGTAGGCTCGGTTGTTCCATTTGCATCACTGTACCACCCTTGAGTATTACCATTAAATTCGCAATTAGTTATGACAATATGATCAGCGCTGGCAGTTGAGGCGAGCTTTAATCCTGCTGCATTCTGATTGAATTTAGAATTAGTAATTATCAGGTCCGTTAAATTATTAAGTGCTATACCATAATTAATATTTGAAACGGATAGAATGTTATCAATAGTGTTATAGCTGCTGACGACAAGCCCGGTACTTGAGCCTGTAAGCCTGAAGTTTTTAGCAATCACCCGGCTTATAGTTTCAGTTAAGGAGCCGGGACCCAGACTAAGAGCTGTACCGCCGACATTGGTTATAATTGAACCATCAGTACCGCTTCCGGCACCAATAATTTCAACTACCTTATTCACATTCACAGCTTCATTGAAAGTACCTGCGAATACATTTATTTTATTTCCGTTTGAAGCACAATCAACAGCGCTCTGGATACTCATTCCAACACCCACATAAAATTCGCCTGCAGGATTTACTGCGGCGGATTTTACATTTCCGAATTTTGTATTGAGCAGTAATGCAAAGTTAATTGCGTCTGCTAGCAGTTTATTCGTGTAAGCAGTATAATTCGCAACTCCCGGATTGTAATTATTATTTACTTTATATGTCCAGTTGGACACGTTAATATTAATGTTTACAAGTCCGTAATCATCCTCCACATAAAATGATTCTGCGACATTATTGGTATTAAAATCAAATGAGATGTTATTTGAATATTTATCCCTATTGAGATTATATGCAGGATTTGAGCAGTACACTGCTATACCTCCCCAGGCATTTCCGGAAGTTGTTATATTATTCATTGTAACATTCCAGCAGCCGGAAAGTTGAATCCCATTGCCGTACTGGGCATTTGTCGATGTAATATTTGATAAAGATAATCCGGTGATGCCGTGGAAATCCAGACCTGTTCTATCGGACCCGTTCACTATTATATTCTCAACAGTAATATTATTCAGCACCTGTAGTGGGTTTGATTCGGTAGCAGCGTGCAAAGGATAGCCCTCGTGTGAACCGCCGGCAATGAATGCAGGTATGATAGTAAAGTTTTTGAAAATAATATTATCCGCACCCAGTCTTATTCCCCAGGCTGCACCGTTGGTACTTACATCGATAAATGTAGTCGCCTTGTCGATTCCAGCGATAGTGAGAGATTTATTTATTGTAAGAGTCGATCCGCCTGTGGGATATGTACCGGCAAGAACATTTATCTTATTCCCGTTTGCAGCATAATCAACCGAGGTAGGGATGCTCATCCCGTTTCCCACATAAAGTTCACCAGCAGGATCGATTATTACAGACTTAACATTAACAAATTTAGTATGCAGCAGAAGCGCAAAAGTAACTGCATCTGTTAATGGTCTTATTCGTGTATGCCGTATAATTTGCGATTCCCGGGTTGTAATTATTATTAACCTTATATGTATAGTTGGATACATTAATATTTATGTTTACCAGCCCGAATTCATCTTCAACATAAAATGATTCGGCAACATTGTTAGTATTAAAATCAAATGATATGTTGTTTGAATATTTATCTCTGTTCAGGTTATAAGCCGGGTTAGAGCAATAAACAGCAATGCCTCCCCAGGCATTTCCGGATGTTGTTATATTATTCATTGCAACATTCCAGCAGCCGGAGAACTGGATACCATTGCCGTATTGTGCATTAGTTGAAGTTATATTTGTAAGGGTTAGTCCTGTAACCCCGTGGAAATCTAATCCTGTTCTGTCAGATCCATTTACAGTAATGTCCTGGACAGTAATATTATTCAGCACCTGAAGAGGTGTACTGTTTGATGAAGTGTGGATTGGAAATCCCTCGTGTGCGCCGCCGGCAGCATATGCCGGTATGATAGTAAAGTTTTTGAATACAATATTATCTGCACCGAGCCTGATTCCCCAGGCAGCACCATTAGCGCTTACATCGATAAATGTAGTTGCTTTATCGACACCTGCGATAGTTAATGATTTATCAATCGTTAAAGTTGATCCGGCAGATGAATATGTTCCGGGAGCAACATTTATCTTATTACCATTAACTGCAGCTGCAACTGCATCCTGTATTTTCAATACATTGGCTACATAAAGCTCCCCCAGTATACAGAATACTACAGAGCCTGCAGGGGCATAAGCGGCAGTTGTAAAACCCTCACATTTATTCAACTGACTGCCGTTCAATATATATGAACCTGAATCAAAGATGTTGGCAGCTACTAATGCAGGATTCAAAGCATTGTTCTGAACATACAGATGACCAGCGGTGGGAGATAAGCCTAAACCCGTGAAATTATTTCCCGATAGTAAAAGATTGGGTCTTCTGCATCTGAAGCTGACTGCAGTACGGGTAGTTGTTCCGGAAAAAGTATTTCCGGTAATCACAGCAAAATCAGCATCAATGGTTACCAGATTATTCCCCTGCTCAACAGGAGAAATCGGAAGCCCGGTATTACCGATAGTTGATATGCCGCCCGCTGTTCCCGTAACCTGGTTATTTGTGAAGGTTATATGATGAGTGTTTGTTCCAGAAGCACCGCCGCCCATAACCAGCAGCTGTCTCGGAACATTGGGTAATGTAAACTGGGCACCGAAACCATCACCTGCAGGATTACTCCCGGTAAAAGTTTGCCCGGAAAAAATATTCCCATCAATCGTGCAATATGTTACAGCAGTGTTGTACTCTGTCATTAGTGCTGCATCCCCCGCCGCAACTATTTCATTATTTTTTATTACTGCATTGGAATGGGGACCGCCGACAAAATATACTGCCGCGTTTTCTATTCCGGGACTGCCGTTATCGATGCCGATTATCTTAAATCCCTGTCCTGCATCTCCTATCTGTACACCTGTAGTTGGAGCTAATAATAGTAATGGAAGCATTTTTTCCGGCATTGGGAATACCGGTTATTGTTGTAAAATCCTTACCGTTCTGAGATACAAGTTTTATATTCTTATCTATTGTAAGATTTTCAGTAAAATTTCCATTGGGTACAAGAATTACATCTGCAGCATTTGCACTGCTGATACCCTGCTGGATAGTAAAACTAAACGTACCCGCAGTAATATTCTGAATTGATCCGGCCATACTTAATCCCCATAACACCTCTCCGGTAATTTCATTATTCTCACCACTGCCGGTATAACCTTCCCAACCTCCCGTTGCCAGCTGTACATTCTTCAGATAATTAGCGGCACCTGATATGTTGGCAAAGAATGTTGTCCTGTTCAATTTAGCCAATGCAAGAACTGCATAAGCAGTTTCCTGGACACTTTCGTCTCCGTCATTGGGAATAACCCATTGGCTGTTCCAGGAAAAGCCGCCTAAAGTAATCTGATAGCTTGCAAGAATATTTCCAAGGTCCATAAGATTGGAAGCTGCAGTATGCTGTCCGGCAGTTGGATCAAACTCTTCTCCAACGAATGCAAGTCCGTACAGTGCACCGGCAAGACCGACTACATCATAATATGCAAGTCCGTTAAGTTCATTTATTTCTGCCTTAACTCCGGCAATCCAGTCTGCTGTAGGTGCTGCACACATTGAGGCAGCAACAAGTCCTATCCCGATATCCCAGGCAGCTAAATTTGCATTATCACCTGTTCTTGATGTCCTTATGAGATTAACATAAGCAGCCGTAGTATACAACACCCCAAGGCCGTTCCTGTTATAAGTTCCGGCAGCCAGGGGATTATAAAAATTATTAAGTACGTGCTGTTTATAAGTTGTTACTCCGAAGATCCGGTCAAGCTCTGCAGCGAGATATCCGTCCGAAGGAGAAAAGTTATTTGTTTTCGCCAACAGGAAAGTACCTGCATTGGTTAGTGCAGTTAGATGATCGGGATCTTTCGTATAATAATATCCTTTTGCGAGCCCCATCGCTATAGGACCGTGTATATTAGTATAGGTTGGTGGTGCTATAAGAGGCCAACCCCATCCTCCGTTTGTATACTGCATTGCAGTAAGACGATCAGCGCCATCCTGGAAGACATCTCCGGTTAAAAGTTCAGGGAAATAATTATTTACTGCGGGCCGGGGAACATTGTTTAGGTCATCAAACAGAGGAAAGATCGTATTTCTCTGCTGAGCAAAGGTAAGTGAAGTGCACAGGCTTAATAAAATTATTAAGCTCAGAATAGTACGAATTTTAAGCATAGCATTTCTCCCGTTGTTTTATGTACTGAATTTTAATTTCGAACTAAGCGATTGATTTATTAATTAAACGGAATGCGCACTATGGCGGGAAGTATGAATATTTCATTTTTGCCCTCATTGTTTTATGATTATGCCGCTATATTTTAACGAGTAAAAACCCTTAACCCAAATCTGCGTATTAAACAGGGATTTAAAATTGAGAAACATATTTGCTAAAAGCAAGTATTAATGAACTATCAGCAACAATCTATAAATACAATAGAATCCGATAGTTTCCGAAAGAGTGGCGAATTAAAATAAATTTTGTTCTGTATAATTATTATGATTTAGAGGTAGTAGAATCCGATAGGAGCTAATTAAAGATTTGATCTAAAAAGGTTTGAAATTTCCCATTTGACAGGCTGCTTTTGATACCGCAGCCTGTCCTTACAATATTATTATTGAAAGAAATATCTAATTCCGACACCGCCATCAAATCCAAATCCCGTAGTCGGTGTAATCTGGAAGACGGGTACTAACTCGACAAATACATCAATAGGTGTTTCGTGAGGCATCCAGGCAATACCAAATACTCCTCTTACACCAAACGAGGGGTCATATCCTCCCCCGCTGTTAAACCTGCCGCCGATTCCATAATAAAGCGGGAATCGTTCAGTTGAGTTTATTGCATTGAAAGCGTGCCAAAGATAATCCATATGAAAATGAACGCGGCTTGTATTATCATACTCCCCTTCATAATGATAACGATCGCCGCCAAGACCAACACCAAGTCCAAAGTCAAAAGCGTTGTCCTTCGAGGTCCAGAGCTTAGCGCTCACACCTGTCGGTTCACCAATAATCAGTCCGATTCCGAATCCACTATCCTGAGCTGTTACCGGTTTTGCGAGAATTATCATTAAGATTAATGTAATACTCATCAGTAGAGAAAATTTCATAAACATAACTTTCTTAAAATTATTAAATTATTTAAGCGAAAGAGAGATAATCCCTAAATCAGTATTTTGCTGCGCTGTAACTATTACATTCGTAATTGTCGTATCGTTATAAAGCGTGTCGGCTGATATAACTTCCACCGTGTATGTACGCTGCAATAACGACATTAACATAAAATAGCCTGTAATTGGTTCAGCTATAGTTCCAGCGGTATCTGTTCCACTAATTGCATATACATAACCGGCTGCAGATACAGGATTTATTTGGCCCGAAATTGTACCTGAGGTTACCATCGGTACTAACCTAATAACTGGTTTCAGTTTATACTGTCCCGATCCTGTAAGTATTATTGAATGTGCAGCATCAAAATCAAGAAGCAATTCGTAAAGTAAGCCGGACTGGATCTCGAACTGATGATTAAGTTTTATACCTGTTTGTTCCCCGCTGGGAATTTCAAGAGGATACGTTATACCATCAACGACGATATTGCTTCCTGTACC
The DNA here is from genome assembly GCA_963764685.1 of uncultured Ignavibacteriales bacterium. Taxonomy (GTDB): domain Bacteria; phylum Bacteroidota; class Ignavibacteria; order Ignavibacteriales; family Ignavibacteriaceae; genus CAVXTT01. The sequence continues at coordinate 21,499 of CAVXTT010000016.1, read as the reverse complement.
GATTATTAATCTTATTTGTGTATAAATACCTGCATCAAGGGGTGTATCACCAAGAACAACACTTGCACCGTTTCTCAGTGTAAGTAAATCGTAAGTTGCTGTATTATTGTTTATAATAAACCAGCCGCTGTTTGAATCAGCGTCAGCTTTATGAACTTCAACTCTTGTAACCACAATGTTTATCGCATCATAGTCTGCCGGGGCATCAACCATTGTTAATTTAAGTTGTCCCTGCCCAGGTTCAGGTGAACTGGACTCGGTACAACCGGTAATGAAAACAAATGCAAAAAACAGGCCGAATACAACAGCCAGATGCATCAATTTTTGTCTTATATTTCTCACTTAAAAACTCCTATTTCTTGTTGTAAATATATTGTGATTGTTACGGATTTCTTCAAAATCAACTTTAAATCACATATGAAATCTACTTGCGGGTATAGGCTAAATCAATCGGGCAAAGGGTTGAAAGAATAGTTAATCCTTTTGATGCCGGGCAGAGGAAATTGTACAGTCCCTTAATAAGATTCCCCTTTTACTATATTCAGTTACTTTTCCGGAATTATCGCATTATCTGAGCACCAGGCTATAAATAACGACCCACGAACTAAACAGCAATTCGTTTTTCCCGGCTGTTCAGATAGGCATTTTCATCGTGATACATTGCTCCCGCCGGCAGCCATTGCCGCAATGGACCTAAATCGATATTGATCATATTTCTATAGAACTCCGGAAGTTCTGAGGTGCCCTGTTCAAAATAATTGCGGAATTTATTATCTGAATTTAGCTGCTGTAGAATTTTTTTATTGTATTCCACTCTTCCAAAACCTTCTTCTGAAACTGCACGTACTACATTCATCCATCGTGGAATAAATGCCTTTGTCGCTATCATTCTTTTCATAATGGCCTTCCAGGCAAAAGTATGCTCACCAAGGCTTATAATATTAGAATAAAAGTCAGGCCAGGAATAATTTAAGGGTTTCACATTCATTGCGTGATTATTATCGAGAAAGTGAAACGGAAATGGTAAGACCCTGTTCAGCTTCTGATATTCAAGGTTAAGTGGTGCAGCTCGTCCGAATGATGATAACAACGAATAGCCGGGAAACGCACCGGGGGTTAGATCAACAAATTTCTTAGTCAGCTCGAATGGTTCATCCCCTTCATCTGAATCGAGACCCAGTACAAAATTTGTCTGAACATATGGCAGGTAACGGAGGATCATATTTATCTGTTCAGATACACGCTTTACTTTATCTAAACCTGTTAAGCTGCCCGTCTTGGATTTATTTCCAAGTTCATACCACGATTCGATCCCGGGAAGCATTGCACCGAAACCGTTATGACTTAGTCTTTTGACGTGTTCTTCCGTTAAAATCGATAAACTGCTCTCTGCTATAAAATCTATGCTGTTCTGAGGTATTGCTTCCTCAATAGCGGACATATAATCTTCGAATCGTACTCCAAAATTAGGGTCGTGCCAACCTACCAGCGGGCGTTTATACTTAGTAAGCAGGAATTTCAGATCCTCTTTCATCACCTCAAAGTTCAAAGCCTGGTATGCAACTGTTGAATCGATGCAGAAACTGCAGGTATACGGACATCCCAGACTGCCGAGCATCGGAACCATTTTTATTAATGGAGCTTTCCTGAGTGTGGGTTCTATAAATTTCCACCGTTCCCTTACACCGGGAAGTGCCAGAGGCTGTGTTTTTGCAGAGAGATATATACCTTCAGGACGATGGGGTGAACAATCCTTCAGAATCTCGCGGATAATATTTTTATCGGTGAATCCGGTAACATAATCGAAATACTTTACAGAATCTTCAGGATAACATCTTGCGTGAGGTCCTCCTAATACGGTAACAGCCCCGCGTGAACGCATCAAATTACTGAGAGCATAAGAAGTTAACGCTGCTTCAGTGAAAGCACAAATAAACACCAGGTCAGCATTATCCGGCAGTTCATCTAATAAATTTTCTTTCCCGGTATAACAGACATAAGTAACGTTATGCCCTTCTTCTTCACACCATACTCCTACCACCTGGGGCATTATGCTCGCAAAGTTTGCGTTCATTATCCTGGCAAATAATTTCTTATTCGGTTTTTTCGATACGAGATCTATTATCCCGATTTCTAATTTTTGTTTCATAACAAGCTCTAATCCCTTAATACAACAGGTCAGCTTATTATTACATTCTGGTTATTATGGAGAGAAAATATTGAATAAGCCCAATACATATAATCGGACAGATGGATGAAAAAGGATTTAGCTCTTAAGATTGATATGAACGATGTATGTGATATTTGGTATACGCCGGTACTTCACCAGCCAGGTAAATTCTTGTTTTTGCCCAATTCTTTTCCCTCTGGATTAAGAATGGATCCTGAAGCGTTTATTTAAATGGCTATAGCAGAGTTGCCATTGCAATTAGTCCTGATATGATAACCAGAATACCCGAAATCCTGTGAACCCACCTCATTCCGGTAAAGTCAAGCTTTTTTCTAAAAAACGAAGCCCCGGTACTAAGAAACAGGAACCAGAGACACGAACCAATAAATATCCCGGTAACCAGAATTACTGCAGAACTTGTTCTGAGCTCACCTGCAAAACCAAATGACGCGAAGACGGCTATAAAAGCAAATACGGTTATAGGATTCGTAAGTGTAAGCAGAATAGTGGTGAAATAAGACCTTATAATTCCTCTGTTGCTGTCCGTATGAGTTACCTTAGTTCTGGCACGAAGCATTCTTAATCCCAGAAATAAAAGAAAGATCCCTCCAGCCAGCCGTATCCAAATACGCTGACTATCAAGGATATCTGAAATAGCTGTTAGTCCGAATGCTGCAACACTTCCATAAAATAAATCTGCAGTTGCGGCTCCGGCACCAATTATTAATCCGCGGAGACGCCCCTCTGTAAGAGTTTTTCGGATGCAGGTAATTCCGATGGGCCCTATTGGTATCGCTAGTGCAAAACCAATAATGGTTCCCTTTAAAAGAAAGGTAAAATCCATTTGTTGTCTTCCGGATAAGTCTTATATAAACTTTAAGAAATATGGTATGCCGCTGTTACCTGCATGCATACATTAATTATTAATAATCGAAATACTTTTGGAAATTGTTTTTAAGGTTTCATCGCTGTAGGAATAATTTGCAATTTCCAATCTTGTATGCAGTGCCAGTTTCTCCATAATATTATGAATATGGCTCTTAATAGTATAGGTTGATACGTGCATTTTCTTCCCGATCTCCTTATTGCTCATTCCTTCACCTAGCAGTCCAATAACCTCACGCTCCCTTATTGTCATTTTTACTGCATCTTTCAGCCTTGCCTTACCTTCCCTGACGGCGTGCTCAACTATTTGGGAAAAAAGTGAATCAACCAGCATAGGCGGCAAAACCGTAGCCCCTTCGGCAACGGTTCTTATTGCTATAAGGAAATCATTAAGTGAAGCATCTTTAAGGATAAATCCATTCGCTCCGGCTTTAACATACAGCAGTATATCAGCTTGTATCGGAGCCAGATCCATAACAATAATTTTTGCTAATGGAAAATCCTTCTTTACAAGTTCAACAACGTGTAAGCTGTTTTGACTTCTCAATCCCAGATCAAGAAGGATAACATTCGGCTTGAGTTTCCTGATTTTATCAAGGGTATGCTTTCCGTCCCCGGAGGCAGCAATAATAATTATATCCTTATGGGGCTTAAGAATAGAAAAAATACCATCGCGTAAAAGCCGGTTATCTTCAATTATAAGCAATCTTATTTTTTTCATCGGGTCATCTTAAAAAGTTTAATTATGGCAATACATTAGTTACAGCAGGAAAGCCGATTCAATTTCAAAACAAGATGCAATGGATGTAAGTTAAAGTCTATCGGTCAAAAGGATGAAAAAGGAATTAGGTCTGATGGTGAGTCAGGTGATCATGGTTATGCTGGCAGTTTTTTTATTAAACAGGTAATGATGAAATTATTACTGCTGAATGTTATTCCAGTAATGAAGTTGTGTCGATACTCGTTTTATAAGCCTCGGAAAGATGTGCATGCTTTGCAATCTGCACCCGTGTACTTAATGACAGTTTTTCAAGGATGTTATGAACGTGACTTTTTACCGTATGAGTTGAAAGATGAAGTTTTTGTGCAATTTCCTTATTTGTGAAGCCATCGGAGATTAAGTGAATAACCTGTCTTTCACGCTTGGTCATACGAACTGATTCATCCAATTCGTGCGGTTTTGATCCATTTACAGCGTGTTCAACGATCTGTGAAAAAAGTGAACCTGTTAAATGGGGAGGCAGCACCCGTATACCATTAAATACAGATCTTATCGTTTTTAAAAAATCAGTAAGGTTTATATCCTTGAGTGTGAACCCCGAGACCCCCGCCTGCACAAATTCAAATACATCTGCCTGAAGCGGAACAAGATCCATCACGATGATTTTTACTTCCTGATAGTTTTTTTTGACTAATTTGACTATTTGAAGACTATTTTGACTACGAAGTCCGAGGTCAAGAAGAACTACGTTTGGTTTTTGTTTGGATATGAGATCTAAAATATTTTCCCCGTTACCAACCGTTGAAACCACTTTCATATCCGGCTGTTGTGTTAATAATGTTGAGATACCTTCCCGCAAAAGCCTGTTATCTTCAATAAGTAATATCCTGATTATTATTGAGGAGTCCTGAGATTTCATAAAATTAGATATTTTAACATTATTAGTTTAATAAAAATATTAAAATATTCTAAATCGTTCAATTTTACTTTGCGAATTTAGTCTTCCGCAAGATCAACTGACCTGCTTTGCCTTAATCTTATTTATTTGAGCTGAATCCAACATTCCCTCAGATTTTCTGGATTCATCTAAACATCGCTCTGAAAAAAAATTCCGGTTCAATTTGTACCAAAGTGAGAATAAATTACACAAATTTATTACTAATTGCCTTATAATTGCTTATCTGTAAGCCATCTCTAAGCCATCTGTAAGCCATCTGTAAGCCATAAGTGCTGTTTTATGGCTTACAGATGGCTTAGAGAAGGCTTACGTATGGCTTATACATATGCAATCTTTGTACTATTCTTTATAAATAACATAGTTAAATGTGAATTGTTCTTGAATAAAATGGGGGAAAGAAACCAGGATTAAGCAGATTAAGGTTTGAGATAGCAAGGCTTATTAACGAATAAAAAGAGGGAGGTATTTCAACAGTTGGGGTATACACATCAAACCGGATAGCGATTTGAAGTACGAAGGAAATAGCAAAAATAAGGATGGAGTCTATCCAACTTGATAATTTACTGCCCATTCATCATCCCTCACCCAGCTAAGGGAAGCAGGGTGCTAGCGAGACAATTATGCTGCATTTTACTGTTTGTACTGCATTCTGAGATAAGCATCCTGAAGGAAGCTTCAAGAAAAAAAATACAAGGCGTTGCCTTCAACCGGTTTGGAACCGGTTGATCCTGAGAGGCAGTAAAAAAACAGACCATCTAATAAATGTGTCTCGCTAGCACCCCCGTTTGGAACGGGGTGTGGGAATAATGCACAATTTTCGATGGAAAGCAGACAGATAAATTTAGTTTAAGGGATTGAAATTGAAAAAGAAACAAATCCTATTTAAGATTTTTTCTTATTTCTATTTTATTTTGGACAGCAGTGCGCTTACCGGAAATTATGACAGTTCTTAAGTAATAGTGCAGCATTCCCTGGTAATTTAGAACATCCCTATACTTAGCAAATCAATCTAAATTGTCAATTATCCTTCATCAACGCTTTCAATTTAGTTCATTAAAAATTACCCTGTTACTTTCTCACATTGCCGGGGCCTAGTCCCCTTTTCATCCCTTTGCTCCATTGTGAAACGTCATTTTTTTGTATAACATTATTAAGGAATAATCTGTTATGGCAGAGTATTAGAAATTGAACAAAAAACTGGAAATTGATAATATTCAAAATAAATCGACAGAAGATGGTTCGTAATATTAAGGAAAAGATAGAATGGAGAATTTAATTTCAGGGGAGTCAAATAATGAAAACCGGGGGGATGAAATCATAATGGAAGAACCTCAGGATATTGTTCCTGATTCAATATTTACAAAATTCTTTCAAGAGGTTACTGCAATAACAATCTTTACATTGCGCTTTTTCAAAGAAGTAATTAAACCTCCTTATGAGTTCAATGAATTGATGAAACAATCCTTTCTGATCGGGTATAAATCATTCCCTCTGATAGCAATCACAGGATTTATAATCGGTCTTGTATTAACTATTCAGTCAAGACCTACTTTAGCAAAATTCGGTTCAGAGTCTTTATTACCTGCGATGGTAGCAGTTTCAATTATACGCGAAATAGGACCTGTAATAACTGCCCTGATATTTGCAGGAAAAGTCGGTTCTGGGATAGGTGCTGAACTGGGTTCAATGAATGTAACGGAACAAATTGATGCGATGAAGGTGTCAGATACTAATCCATTCAAGTACCTGGTGGTTACAAGAGTAATCTCGGCAACTTTAATGCTTCCGGTTCTGGTAATTCTTGGCGATGGTGTTGGATTGTTAGGATCATTTGTGGGTGTTAACATCAAGGGGAACGTAAGCACTTACCTGTTTTTCTCCCAAATTTTTCAAAGCCTGGGATACAGTGACCTGATCCCGGCAGTGATAAAGACTTTTTTCTTCGGCTTTGCTATCGGCATCATAGGAACCTATAAAGGATATAATTCAAATAAAGGCACTGAGGGTGTCGGGAAAGCGGCAAACTCGGCAGTGGTGTTAGGATCTTTAATGGTTTTTATAATAGATATGATAGCCGTACAGGTTACAAGTGTACTTCAGAACTAATTGAACAATTAAGATAATGTCACAGAATACAGTGGATATTGAAGTTATAAAACAGCCTGATTATCAGCAGGACAGTGATGTTGTGATTGAGATGAGACATTTAAAAAAGTCATTCGGGAATAATCACGTCCTGAGGGATATCAACCTGATAATTAATAAAGGAGAAAACCTTGCAATACTCGGACAATCCGGAACCGGTAAATCAGTACTAATTAAATGTATAGTCGGATTGGATGAGATTGATGACGGTGAGCTTTTTATATTCGGCAAGAATATCTCTGAGCTGAAAAATAAAGAATTTATTGAGACACAAAAAAAGATAGGCTTTCTTTTTCAGAGCGGGGCACTTTATGATTCTATGACAGTAAGAGAGAATCTTGAATTCCCTCTTAGAAAACAACTGCACTCGATACCGAAGGATAAACTGGAATTGATAGTGAAAGAGGCATTGCACGATGTAGGACTTGATAAGGCAATAGATAAAACTCCTTCAGAACTTTCCGGAGGTATGCGTAAGAGATTGGGTTTAGCCAGAACTTTGATATTAAAACCTGAAATAATGCTTTACGATGAGCCTACAACCGGACTGGATCCTATAACATCAAAGGAAATAAGTAATCTTATTCTCGAAGTACAGAAAAAATATAATACAACTTCCATTATTATTACTCACGATATAGAGTGCACCAGGCTGACTGCTAATCGAATAATAGTAATAAAAAATGGGATATGCGCGGCAGAAGGAACTTTTAATGATCTTGAGAAATCCGCTGACCCCTGGATAAGATCATTTTTCGAATAACAGATATGTAATTAAGGAGCAGATCAAATGAAAAAGAAAGTAAATTATAAAGCAAGACTCGGAATATTTATTTCACTTGGGTTAGCAGTTTTTCTTTTCGCAATATATTTCATCGGTGAAAAACAACAGCTATTCAGAACTACCTTTCGTGTAACCGGCATATTCAGGGATGTTGCCGGTCTGCAGGCCGGAAATAATGTAAGATTATCCGGAATAAATGTCGGCACAGTAGAAAATGTCAGCATAGTTAGCGATACCTCAGTTCAAGTGGTAATACTGATCGATGAGGGAACCCGGCAGTTTATAAAGAAAGATGCGATTGCAGGTATTGGTTCTGAAGGTCTGATGGGGAATAAAGTTATAGTCATCAGCCCAGGAACCGGAGGGAAAATGATGATAGAAAACAATGATATTATTGCAACTTCCCAGCCCATGGACATAGATGATATGTGGAAATCATTAAAAACAACCATTGATAATACTTCCAGCATTACCGGTGACCTGGCTAAAATTTCGACAAATATTGAATCCGGAAAGGGAACAATCGGAAGACTGATGATGGATAAAACCTGGAGAGAAAACTTTGAAACGACTATTACCAATTTAAAAGAAGGCTCAGAAGGATTTAAAGTGCTTATGGATAGATCCGGCGAGATTGACAGTATTATGTTTGCAATGAGGTTAACTATGGAAAGTGCAGCAAGTATCACAAAAGATTTAGCCGGGATTACCAGCAGTTTGCAGTCAGGTGAAGGAACCATAGGCAGACTATTGATGAATTCATCTGCAGCAGAAAATTTCGATTCGACAATGATAAATTTGAAGGAGAGCACCGGCGAGCTAAAACTACTTTTAGAGAAAGCACAAGGCAGCTGGCTTCTGGGAGGTTTTTAGCAATATAAGGATTTCTTGATTCTTGAAATACATTTAATTAGTTTTCTTTTAAACCGAATATGAATTCCTTTATCTCAACAACGAAAGTAACTCGTATGAAAACTCTTACTGCATTAATCGTGCTTTTAACCCTCGTTACAATTTACCCGCAAAAGAAAATAATGGTCGGGGTTGGCTATGATGTTGCATTTCCGACCGGCCAATTGGCTGATTATGCAGACGCAGGAAGCAACTGGAGTGCATTTGTAGAATATCCTATCAATAAACAATGGGGTATCCAGTTTCTTACCGGGTATATGATAATGCCCATAAAGGATGACTATTCATTGGCAGCACAGGGAAATGTTTACACACTCGACCTGAAATCAATACCTGTTAAGGGTGCTGCGAAATACTATATATATGATGAATTCTTTTTTCAGGGGGAGTTGGGAGTAACCTTTTTAAAAGGATCTCTTAAGACTACTGATTTTAATGCCAACACCGAAACTCAATCGACTGATTACGAAGCAAAGGTTACTGCCGGAGGAGGATTTGGAGGAGCATTCAAACTGTCCGATATGTCTCAACTTAACTTTACGGCTAAATATATGTTTGTTGACGGCGGTGATGCAGCCATAGATTTCAACCACTTCCTGCTGGGTATAGGTCTGGTTGCATTATTTGATTTGTAAGAATCACAATAAAATAGACAGACCGCCTGACAATAACCCACCCGGTATCGGGCGGCCTGTCTTTTAAGCTTGGATCAGCAGGGGAAATTAAAGATGTGAAGAATTGTGCAATAATCATATCCCAATTCAACGAGTATGTCAACCATTTCATTAAAAGGAAGTTTGAAAATATCGAGCAGTACTATTGCCAGGTCATACAGTTCAAATCCTAAATTCTTAAGTATCGTTAAAATGTCAGTATAATTAAGATTATAGACATCCTTCAGAACAAGAGCTATTGCCTTTGCGTCAAAATTCATTTCCTTCAGAAGAACCGCTGCTGCATTTGCATCAAGTAAATAATAATTCTTAATTACATAAGCTGTTTCGTCTAAGGTGTAGCTCTCAAGCATAATTGTTAAAAATTCTTTCATCGGATTAGTATATGCTGAAAGAATATGAGCCATTCTTACAGATAAAGTGTGATATCCTGCCTTTACAGCACCGATTACTTTGCTTAATGAGTAATTTCTGCTCAATAAAAACTGAGCTGCATCTTCGTCACTATAGTAGAGAAGATCCCTCAGCACTTCAGTTATTTCATTAATTTCGGCATTATTGCTGGTCATTAGAGTAATGCACTCTTCATTAGTCAGCCCGAAGGAGTTCTTTAGCGGAGATAGTATCTCTAGGGGTGTCCGCCCCATTCCGTAAAGCAGGATGTATATTTCAGAAGCAGATAAACTATACGGGCTCTTCAAAATCCAAATAATCTGACCGGTATCAGTTAACTTTCCCGCGTAATAAAGAAGCTCATCCTTATGCTGCTTAAGGTATCCAACATATTCGTATAAAATCAGTTCTGCAATTTTTGCAGCGTCATAACCTTTAAGCACTGCAGTTAAAATTGGCTCTGCATAAACGGGATCTTTTTGGAACACTACCCTTACGGCTGAGGTTATATTTTGAGGGACATAGCCAGCCTTATATAACGCTGATAATATTTCCTCTGCACCAACGGTATACTCCGATTTAAGTGTATTGGCAGATGTGATAACCTCATTACCTCCATTATAAAGCGCCTGGGCACGTTCTTCAATTGGTGGTTTAACAGGCGGAACAACTGGATTATCCTCTTTACAACCGGGGAGAATCACAACTGCGAAAAAGACTGCAAGTATCAATTGAATTTTCATCTCAGATCCTTTCTTTTTTGATCAAAACATACTTGCTGCTTATTAAGCAATTGTCATAATCTTGTTGAGGTCTTGTCAAAAAATTGTAAAAAAGGGGTTAGAATGAAATTTGGATCAAAATAAGGTAGTGACAGATGTTTGCCAGATATAAACTCCTTTTAAATTTAAAGACAAGCAAGAAATCGTCAATAATAAAAAGAGAGTTGTCAAAGAAATGTAAAAGAAGTGTAATGTATCGAAAGAAGATTTCCTTTATGCAGCTAAAAATATCACTACACAAACCCACACTATTCCCCTGGCAATCAGCATTGTGGGTTTGGGATATTTCTGTTTCATCCTGCTCCAGAAGATTGCTGCAAGTATCATCAAAAGTGTAAGCGCCAAAAATATTATTATGCATTGAAAAGGATTGAGTGTGTTTCCAATGATTGAGGCTAAACTCTCCCCGTTGAAAAACTTCCTGTATATTATCTGCAGATGAAGCCAATATATAAGCAGCGATTCTTTCGCTGTTTCGGTTACAAAGGATTTCTTCTCCCCTTTCTTAGCATGATAATACCAGAAGAATGCTGCAAGAAAAAGAATGTACCCGATCCTCTGAAGGGTAAACACCGGGTGTGGTCTGATAGCTCTGAAGGATTCAGGCACAACCTGTTCAGACAGCAGCACGAATCCCATTACAATAAATAATATACCGGAATAGAAGCTGAACTTAATTACTTCCTTTTCCGTTCCCCCTTCCCTGCCCCGCAGATAGAAATAAGAAAAAATTACTCCTGCAAATATAAAAGCAAGCCAGGGGAAGAGAGGAAACAGCGAACCCCCTTCCCGGTTAAAGTAAGCAGCTAAATAATAGGGTATATCTAAATGCTGTCCCCAAACAATAAATGAAGTAAATACAATGACAAAAAAGAAAGCCGTAATGAGGTAAATAAATATTTTCTCATTCCTGATGATAAGCTTAAGGATCAGGATTATGAGGAGTCCTGCGGCAATACACTGCAGTACATCAACTGAGAAAAAATTTGTAAGTGATCCGGGATCGACATCCCTCGTCATTCTTTTTAAAGAAAGGAAGGGGAGATGGAGTGAATACCCGGCAATAAAGATTAAAAGGATCCTGTATAATCTTTTTCTGAATGTCTCACCGAACGTTCTCAGTTCATCTGTTTTGCCGTAGGTCGAGATATAAAATACGGCACCCGATACAAACAGAAAGCCCGGTGCAACAAGTCCGTTTATATAATTAAGTACTCCAAACCAGGATTCCTGTCTGAATGAGGTTGACAGGAAAGCATTAACGATATGGGTCTCGATCATCACGATCAAAGCCCACCCGCGAAGAAGATCAAGGAAAAGGAACCGGCTTTTCTGTTTCATCTGTTTAAAAATAAAGAACTTAAGAGAAATATCAGTGACAATTCTTAATTCCCCCGCAGGAACTGTCTATTCAGATTAATCGATGAAGTGAAATAACTGAAATTCTCCGGCCCGGATTAATAATAAATCTGTAAATATTCTTTAAGTTTGAGAATAGTATAATTATGAATAACCCGTACTTGCCGACAGGACTATCCCAAATAAAAATCCTTAAATTCTGGATGCCTTTAGCCGCCACCTGGCTAATGATGTCTGTTGAGGGTCCTTACCTTGCAGCTTTAATTGCAAGATTAGCCGAACCTGAATATAATCTCGCAGCATACGGAATAGCATATTCACTTGCCCTGATTATTGAGTCTCCCATAATAATGATGATGAGTGCCTCCACGGCACTGGTAAAAGATTATTCCGCATTTAAACAGCTGAAGAAATTCAACTATACACTTTGCCTGATTCTTACAGGAGTGATGTTAATATTTGTCCTCCCCCCGGTCTTCTATTTTGTTACCGAAACTTTGATAAGACTGCCGGGAAAGGTTTCCCATCTGTGCCATCTTGCAGTTATCATATTGATCCCGTGGCCGGGAGCTATCGGTTACAGGAGATTTTACCAGGGTATTTTAATACGTAATAATTCCACCCGGCTGGTTGCTTACGGGACAATAATAAGGTTGTTATCAATGTCTCTTACAGCTTTTGTCTTATTCAGCTTTACTTCCCTGCCGGGAGTGGTTGTCGGTGCATCTGCTTTATCAACTGCGGTAATTTGTGAAGCGGTATCCAGCAAAATAATGTCGATTAAAATACTGGCACGGCTTAAAGCTGAATCCTCCGGCTCACCTGATAATCTTTCTCAAAGGGAAATATTTAAATTCTATTATCCCCTGGCTGTTACCTCATTGCTTACTCTCGGTATCCAGCCGTTTGTAACTTTTTTTATAGGGCAAAGCAGAATGGCGATAGAATCCTTTGCAGTAATGCCGGTTGTTACATCCTTTGTTTTCATATTCAGGGCACTTGGATTATCATACCAGGAAGTAGTTATTACATTGATAGGGGACAATTACAATGGACTTCAGGAACTGAGACGCTTTGCAATTAAGCTTGCTGCCTCTGCTGCAGGGATCTTAATGATAATTGCCTTTACTCCCCTTTCGGAAATATGGCTTAGAGATATTTCCGGCCTGTCGGAAACGTTAACAAATTTTGCACTTTTACCTTTGATGATTATGTCATTCTTCCCTGCTCTTACTGTTATTATAAGCTTCCAGCGGGCAGTGCTGGTAAAAGCCGGCAATACCAGGCAAATAACTTACGGCACCGCTGTCGAGTTTCTTGGGATCTTTATAGTTATTGCTCTATGTATAAAACTATTTTCCCTGGTCGGTGCAGCTGCTGCTGTAATTGCTTTTGTCATCGGAAGAATAGCAGCCTGTATTTATTTATCCCCTCCCACGACTTCCGCTTTGAAAGAAAAATTAATTCAGATATCGGACCAACCGGCTTAAATATTATTTTATTACCGGGAGCAATTTCTCATTAATGATTCAAAAATAATTAAACAATTTTCTTACTTTTGCAGTTAAAAATAAATTACAATGAACTCTATAATCCTTTTAACCGTTTCAAATATATTTATGACCTTTGCCTGGTACGGACATTTGAAATACAAAAGCTCACCGCTGTGGATTGTAATACTTGTCAGCTGGGGCATTGCTTTCTTTGAATATATATTCCAGGTTCCGGCAAACCGCATAGGCTATGGACAGTTCACAGCTGCCCAGCTGAAAACAATACAGGAAATAATTACACTTATTGTGTTCAGTGTCTTCTCCATTATGTATCTCAGGGAAGAATTCAGATGGAATTATGCAGTCGGTTTTATTTTCATCATCCTCGCAGCATTCTTTATCTTTAAGAAATGGTAATCCCTCCGTACGCCTCCTCAGATTTAAGAAATAAAATATCGCCCGTCCGGACAGGCTGCCCTGAATTATCTTTAAATTAATATTGAGAATCAGCCTGTCCACCACTTGACAGGATACATGGCTCCTGTACTGACAGGCCGCCCCAAATTAATATTAAACTATTAATACGAGGCGGCCTGTCAACACAATATAGCATACTTCCATCTGGTGGTGGAAAGATCTCTCTGAAAGCTAAACCCCTATATTCCGGCCACATTTCGGGCATAAACATCTATTCTAATTTTTTTGCGGTATTAAAAGTTCATTATTTCTTCTTAATTGACTTGTTCCCGGCTATTGAGGAGCATATCAGCAGGTTACTTTCGGCCGGAAAGGTTCTTTTCGGCCGGGCATAGGCCGGACACTGGCCGGGCATAGGCCGCGGGATTAAAAATTATGAATAAAGAGATGAGAGTTAATAGTATAAGTTCTTAGTAATTTTAATTTAGAAGAACCAGGAGCCGGATTAGTTCCTGTTGTGTCTCCCGGATCTTCGCCGTACTCCAAACTTAAAAAGTTATCTTACCGGAAAGGAATGCGTAAAGGGCTGTATTATTCTCTTCTGTGCCCTTGACTTTTGTGTTGATATTGCCTGCTTCTGCCGATATTGAAAACCCGTAAGCAATCGGAAAAATGAAATCAGCGTAGACTGTAAAGTTCCGTTCAATGATGCCGGAGGGAATATTTTCAGTTTTATTCTGATCCAGACCGCCCCCGAGGGCTACTTCAAAGTGTTGGGTTATTTTCGAGGTAATACTAGCCCACAAAGCCAGGGTTTTTCTTTCATCAGCTTTACTGCCGGGACCGGCAATTGTAAAGAGATTAGAGTTATTAAGATTTGTACCGCTGTTAACTTCACCCTGGAGTTCAAAATACTGATGAATCGGCAGTGTAAAGTCTATACCGAATCCTGTTGTATTAAAATCGTAAGAGGAGGTATCAGGAACGGGTGAGAAAGCTGCATACACTGCATAAACTCCCAGTATGAAATTTCCAGGGAACTTTGCAGATAGGCGTCCCTGAACCATTGGCAGTACTGCTTTGTTATCATCTCCTAAGCCGGCAGAAGTTTCACGGGCTGCTTCACCAACAGACGCCTGCAGCATCGGTTGTCTCTGATAAATGGATTAAAACAGTTTAAACTTCATTGGTAAAATTAAACAAAAAGACTTAAGGTTGCATTCAGTCCGATCGCTACATACTCATAAGCTTGGCGGTAGACTCATTTATATTGTAAAAATAAAATCTGCTGAATTTTTTAAATCTTTGTCATAACTCACACTTTAGTCTAATTACACTCATAAGTTTAAGTCAATTCTTCTCATAAGAGTATGTCATGAGTGATATATACAAAAGCCTGCAAGAATTTATACAAAAGGAGTTTGCTGCAAAAGATACTATTAATGTTCTCGAAGCCGGCTGCGGGTCATTAGGCAAAATTACTTTTAATACAGCGGCGAGGATTACAGGCATTGATATTTCCGCTAAGCAGCTTGAGAGAAATAAATATATCCATGAAAAAATCCAGGGAGATCTGCAGACATATACTCACCCTGCAGCAAAATATGATATAATTGTATGCTGGGATGTTCTTGAACATCTTAAGAAACCGCGGCTTGCGTTGGATAATATGCACACAGCTTTGAAACCGGGGGGACTTCTTCTGGTAAAGATTCCCAACCTGATGTCGTTTAAAGGATTATTTACAAAATTTTCTCCCCACTGGATCCATGTGTTGTATTATAAATTAATTTATAAGCAGAAGAACGCCGGCAAGGAGGATACGGGTCCTTTTAAAACTTATTTAAAATATCAGATTGCACCACAGAAACTGAAAAAATATGCTGGTGAGCATGGACTGGATGTACCATTCTCCGATTTATGGGATATTACAGATTTTAGTTATACTTTTAAAAGAACAAAGCATGCTGAACTTCTTAAAAGTGTTTACCTTCTTTTAAAGAGCTTTTTTAAGGTGGTGTCATTTGGAAAATTAAAGGGCAGTGAATTTATTATTATCATGCGGAAGCGGGATGGGTTAATTTAAGTTTTATTTGCTTGAATGGATTAACTAGCTGTTCAAACCAGCAGATCTCATATACCATGATATATAACCTGTCCCTGAGCCAGCTATTATAGACATATTTCGCATTTTTATTTTGTCCATAATTTGTTTTATTTTCATTTTTGTCAAATTCCGTCGCTTTATAATTTTGTTTTTTCATATATAATCCAGGATACTTTATGAAAACAGTTGTGAACTCAGTTAAGTACGGCCTTCTTTTATTTAGAAATTCATTCCAACAAAGGCTATATTCGGGGGCAGAAGCATAATTGACCAGTTCGGATTATCTTATAAATGAATCATAGAAGATCTCGGGTTCTCTTCCCATGGTTAGCAGATCAGGTTATGTAAATGAAAATATCTGCTGTAGTGATGTAAAAATAATTAATAGATGATGATGCAAAACACTTTAAATATTTTAACCTGTAATTAAACTTCCTTTCAGGAAATGAAGAATTCGTAAAAACCTCCCGAACGAATGATTCTTTTTTTCTTTTACCTCTAATCTTTTTAAACTCACATTTAATAACTAGGAGATATAATGACAGTGAAAACCCTTGACGGGCATGATGCCTCTATAAACAGTGAAATCTTTGACGGATTTAAGATGAAACTAAAAGGACCTGTGCTGGTGCCCGGGGATAATGGTTATAATGAATCACGTTCTGTTTGGAATGCAATGACTGACAAAAGCCCTGCAATTATAGTTAAATGTATCGGCGCAGCTGATATAATTGCTGCTGTAATTTTTGCAAGGGAACATAACCTGCTGTTGTGTATTAAGGGAGGAGGGCATAATATAGCCGGACTTGCTGCCGCCGAAGGAGGTATAATGCTCGATATGTCTCTGATGAGAGGGGTATGGACAGATAAAAAATCACACACTGCACATGCACAATGCGGCTGCTTGCTTGGAGATGTTGACAGGGAGACACAGCTGCATGGACTAGCAGCAGTTCTAGGTTTTGTTTCACAGACAGGAATTGCAGGACTTACACTTGGAGGCGGTTTCGGTTATCTTACAAGGCGCTGGGGATGGACTGCCGATAATCTGACCGGAATGGAGGTAGTAACCTCAGATGGCAGACTGGTAAATGCAAACGAGAATGAGAATCCTGATTTATATTGGGCGCTCAGAGGGGGCGGAGGAAATTTTGGAGTAGTAACATCAATAGATTATAAAATTTATCCTGTCGGTCCCGAAATTACAGGAGGTGTTATCCTCTGGTCTGCAGAAGAGTCAGAACGTGTTTTGGAATTGTACAGAGATATTGCGAAAAACGCCCCCCGCGAGCTGACGCTTGTTGCAATTATGCGTCCCTCCCCTCCGGCACCCTGGATTCCTAAGGAGTGGCATTTAAAACCTGTAATAATGATTCTCGCCTGCTGGAGCGGTAAGCCTGAAGAAGCCGATAAATACCTTGCACCGGTGAAGTCATTTGGAAAGCCGATAGCCGACATTATAACAAAACGATCATACGTTCAAATGCAGTCAATTCTGGATACAGCCAATCCCAAAGGAAGACGTTATTACTGGAAAAGTGAATATCTGAATGAGATTACACCGGAATTAAACAGAAAATTTATATCTAACGGAGAAAAAATATCCTCCCCTTTTTCTGCTATGATACTGTTTCAGTTGGGAGGAGCATTAAATGAACTTGATGATAACCATTCTCCGGCAGGCAACCGGAGTGCTAAGTTTGTACTCAATATAACCTCAGCCTGGGAACAAGCCACGGATGATGAAAAAAATATCCTGTGGGCAAGAAATGCCTGGGAGGATATGAAGGAATTTTCTACAGGAGGTACTTACTTAAACTTCCTTAATGCCGATGATAAAGACGACCGCACCACGGCTGCTCTCGGTAAATCTATGGTACGGCTGCGTGAAATAAAAAGAAAGTGGGATCCAGATAACTTTTTCAGAATGAACTGGAATATAAAACCATAAGATTTCATCATAATTGAATGGTTCCAGAACAACAGTTCCTGGATATTATTAACATTACTACCTGGAGAATTTTACTTCATCAATAAAAGTTTTTTTGTTGAAGTAAATTCACCTGCCTGTAAGTCTGTAAAAATATACACCGCTTGAATAAGCAGAAGCATCCCATTCAACCTGGTATTCCCCGGCAGGTTTTTCTTCATTTACAAGCACTGCAATTTCATTGCCGAGGATATCGTAAATGCTTAAGGTAACTTTGGCAGTTGTACCTCCTGGTATAGCATATCTGATTTTTGTTGATGGATTAAAGGGATTTGGAAAATTCTGGTTTAATGTAAAATTCTTCAAACTTTCCTGATGAGAAATCCCGCTAACGCTACGCAGTGCCTCTTGACGAGAGGATAGTTCCACCGCCGCCAATAATTACAGCCTCACCGGGGCTGAATACATAAACATCAGCAAGTGGCTTATCAGTCGGGAAATATTCGGTGTGCCAGTTATCTCCACCGTTATTGGTGACTAATATTTTTCCATCATCTCCAACTATTACTCCATTTTGATCATCGGTAAAGGAAACTGCCTGCAGGTGGGTCCAGGGGCTCCAGGAGGACTGCTCAAACCATACTTCTCCTCCGTCGGTTGTCTTAAGAATAATTCCGAAATAGCCGACAGCCCACGCGGTTTGGGAATCTGCCATAAAAACACCCAGCAGATGAGCTGAGGAGTAATTCTTATAAATCCAACTCTCTCCGCCGTCTGTAGTTTTTAATAACGCGCCTAGCCCAACCGCCAGTCCATTAAGTGAATCCGTAAAATATATACTACTCAGAACTGTCTCATTTCCGTTGAATGTTTCTTTCCAGGTCTCTCCTCCGTCAATAGATTTTATTATAAAAGCATTTCCCTGAATCCCATAGTCTCCTCCGACTGCAAAATATGTATCATCGTCATTTACCTCTACGCCATAAATAGTTTTAGCAGTAATACCGGGAAGTTGCATCCAGCTGCTGCCTCCGTCTGTAGTTTTCATTATTGTTCCTGAATCACCGGCAGCAATTCCTGTATTGCCTTCTGAAAAGGAAATATCCCTGAGATTCATAGGCGTTCCGCTGTTCTGTTTTATCCAGTTACTTCCCCCGTCTGAAGTTTTATAAATATTACCGGATGATCCGGCAATAACACCTGTTAAGTTATCGAAAAAATGAATGGAGCTGAAAGAGTTAACGCTGATACCTGTTGTATTTACCCAGGAGTTACCACCGTCGGTCGTTCTGAGAATTCTCCCGCCGCTACCGACAATATATCCTTTTAGTTCGTTATTAAAGGATGCGGCAGAATACCACCAGTTTTCACCGGTGCTTATATCAGTCCAGGTATCCCCCCCGTCGGTTGTTTTGATAATTATTCCTTGGGTACCCGTAATTACTCCGTGGTGCATGTCTGTAAAATAAATATCGACGAATTGTCCTCCCGGAAGAAAAGAAATCTCCTGCTGAGTCCAGTTTTGCCCTCCGTCAGAAGATCTTAATACTTTCCTGTTGCTGCCGATCATAATAGCATTGTTCGCATCGAGGAAGATCCCCTTATAGGCCCATAATCCAAGGAACCTCTGCTGCCAGAACTCTCCGCCATCAAACGTTTCGAGTATATATGCGCCTCCGCTGCCAACAGCAATTCCATAATTACTGTCACGGAAAAAAATATACTTAAAGGAAGAAACACTCTTCAGCACCCAATTCATTCCCCCGTCGGTTGTTTTAAGAATAAGGTCCCCGGAAACAAAGCCCGTAAGACTGTCAGTAAAGATGATTGAGGACAGCCATTCTGTAGTTCCGCTGTTTAATTTCTGCCAGTTGGTGCCGGCATCAGTAGTCTTCAGAATTATACCGGAATCCCCGGCTGCGTAGCCTGTACTGCTACCCGTAAAAAAAGAGAGTTAATCCTGGTTGATATTCCGCTTTTGAGTACTGTCCAATCATCCCCTCCATTTATACTTTTTATAATTGTCCCGAATGAACCTGCAGCATAGCACGTATTTTCATCAGTAAAAAATATGGAGGAAATATCGTTGCCTGAAGGTATAGGATTAATCCAGCGCAATTGGGCCGGCAGACTAATATTAAGCAGAACAGCAAATGCCAAAGTGATATATACATTTTTCATATGAGTATAGACATCTCTAATAAACAGATTGCTTCTTTATACCGCGGGGTTAGTTAAAAAATAGAAAATAAAATAATAACCAGGTGTCCCTTCTCTCACAAAATCAGATGATGATTAACAGTAGAGGGATCATAAAGCAGTTGTATTAGGCACAAAATATAAGGGGTTAATTTGCCCAAAAGGGATTTAAGAAATAAACAAACAAACTGTTATTAGTTAGTTTAATTTCACATTTCAATTGAAATTCTCTATACCCTTTTCAGTCTTTGTTACTTTCACTCAATCTGTTTACCCAGAATTTTACTTCATCAGTAAAAGTTTTTTTGTAGAAGTAAATTCACCGGCTGTAAGTCTATAGAAATATACACCGCTTGAATAAGCAGAAGCATCCCATAAGACCTGGTATTCCCCGGCAGGTTTTTCTTCATTTACAAGTATTGCGAGTTCATTACCAAGGATATCGTAAATGCTTAAGATAACTTTGTTGATGCCCAGGGGTATTGAATAACTTATTGTAGTTGTGGGGTTAAAAGGATTTGGATAGTTCTGGTTTAATGCAAATCCGGCAGGTGTATTTACATCAACTTCAACTTCATTTGAATATTCAAATGTTCCGTTATGATCGATTTGTTTCAATCTGTAGGTATAGGTTCCATTGCTTATATTCTGATCACTGTAGGTATAGTTTTGGATCTGAACTGTGGTACCATGTCCTTCAATAAAGGCAATAGCTGAATAGTCGGTTCCGCTAACTTTTTTCTGAACTTCAAAACCTTTATTGTTAGTTTCGGAAGATGTTGACCATTTCAGGTTAATTGAACCGTTAAGTGCAGAAGCAGTAAAGCTGCTAAGTTCAACAGGAACAGTAGCTGCACAGAAATCATCTATATACCAATAGTCGATTTCAAATGAATCACCGCTGAACCAAATTACGAACTGGAAGTTACCAGGTGAAATGAATGTAGGTACAATTATATATTCGGGACCAACATTCCCTGTCGGGCTTATTGTCCATAAAGTAGTAACATTAGCACCGCCGTCAGTTGTATATCCTACACCAAGATTAAAGGTAGTTGAGTACCAGTCGACCATGTGTCTGAAGGTCAGATCAACCGGATTACCTGCAGGTGGATTATTCGTCAAAGGAGACAGGAGTTTGCTGACGCCTACAAATGAAGGATTCCAGTTGAATCTTAGTTCAGGAGATATACCTCCGGTATTAGATGTAGGATTAGTACCCCAGTTTGTATTTCCGAGAGGTCCAATTGGTGTCCAGTTAAATCCAGTGAAATCATCACATATTGCTAAGTAAGTATTCGGCGTTGTGGTGAAGTTCCAGGTTCTCCCGTTAGTAGTTCCTGTACCGCTAATGGTTCTTACACGCCAGGTGTAATTTGTATTATATGTAAGAGGACCGGGAACAGGGTAAGATGTTACGGCTGGGCCTGAATATACTGTGATACCATTAAAGATAACTTCGTTAATTGTTGTACCGGCAGGATTTGTCCAGCTTAAAGCAGCAAGGTTTATAGGAACTCCTGTAGCACCATTTGAAGGTGATGGATCTGTTGCGTTACCGGGCCCGCCT
>CAVXTT010000015.1:0-12264 GCA_963764685.1 uncultured Ignavibacteriales bacterium | reverse complement strand
AGCAGGCATCTTGCCTGTGTGAATTGCGGTATAAGCTACAGGGAACTAGCTCCTAATTCCTTTTCGTTCAACTCCCCCTACGGCTCCTGTCCTGAATGCGAAGGTCTTGGCGAAAAGAAAGAGCTGGATGTTAATCTTGTAATACCTGATTGGAGCAAATCAATCAATGAAGAGGGGATTTCGGCTCTTGGCAAGCCCCGCCCGATTTGGTTCTTTAATCAGCTTAAAGTAGTTGCATCCAAATTCGGCTTTACATATGATACTCCTCTTAGCCAGCTTACAGATGAGCAGCGTAATGTACTGCTTTACGGCAGCCAGGAAAAGATTCCTTTTATTTATACATATGGAAGCGGTAAAGCAGCAACATATCTTCACAAGTTTTCGGGCTTAATAAATTATTTGAATAATTATTATACCACCACTACTTCAAATAATATCAGGGAGTGGGTTGAATCTTATATGAATACGGTGGTCTGCAGTGAATGCGGCGGGGGAAGACTGAAAAAGGAATCACTTGCAGTAAAATTTCAGGGCAAGAATATAACAGAGATAACATCTCTCTCTATCATTAAAGCAAAGGAATTCTTTCAGAAAGCAAAACTTACAGGCAGAGATGCCATTATTGCTAAGGCAATATTTAAGGAAATTACCGAAAGACTTGAGTTCCTGTTAAATGTAGGACTGGATTACCTGACACTAAACCGTTCGGCACGTACTCTATCAGGAGGAGAATCCCAGAGAATAAGATTGGCAACTCAGATAGGCACTCAGCTGGCCGGGGTTCTCTATGTACTGGATGAACCTTCTATAGGACTTCATCAGAGTGATAATATTAAGTTGATAAATTCCCTCAAAAACCTAAGAGACCTGGGAAACACTGTTATTGTAGTAGAACACGACAGGGAAACAATCGAGAGCTCCGATTATATGATAGATCTTGGTCCCGGCGCAGGAGAGCACGGAGGCAAGGTTATTATTTCAGGGGCTACTGATAAGCTCGTAAATTCAAGTAACGGGATTGAATCCCTCACCCTCTCTTATCTGAACAAGCGAAAGGAAATTGAAATCCCTGATAAGAGAAGAATAGGAAACGGAAATTTTCTCGTTCTTAAGGGAGCCTGCGGGAATAACCTGAAACATATTGATCTGAAAATACCCCTTGGTACCTTTACTCTTATTACAGGTGTCAGCGGTTCGGGAAAATCTTCATTAGTCAATGAGACACTGGTAAAAATTTTAATGAGCAGGATATATAAATCCAAATGCGTCCCGCTTCCCTATAAAAGTGTGGAGGGGCTGGAGCATATCGATAAGGTTATCGAAATAGACCAGGCACCTATCGGCAGAACTCCACGATCCAATCCGGCAACGTATACAGGTGTATTTACTTTTATCCGGGATCTTTATGCACAGCTTCCTGAAAGCAAAATGAGAGGGTACGGCACCGGTAGGTTCAGTTTTAATGTATCAGGGGGCAGATGTGAAGAGTGCCGCGGGGATGGTTTAAAGAAAATAGAAATGAATTTCCTTCCGGATGTTTATGTAGAATGCGAGGCCTGTCGCGGTAAAAGATATAACCGTGAAACCCTCGAGGTACTCTTTAAGACAAAATCTATCTCAGATGTTCTCGATATGACAGTTGAGGAGGCGCTTGAATTCTTTGAGGAGATGCCAAGGATAAAAAGAAAACTGAAGGCTATATATGATGTGGGACTGGGATATATCAGGTTAGGGCAGCAGGCAACAACTTTATCAGGCGGCGAAGCTCAGAGGGTGAAACTTGCTACAGAATTAAGTAAAGTGAGCACAGGTAAAACCCTTTATATACTTGACGAACCCACTACAGGACTTCATTTTGAAGATGTAAGAATTCTACTTAAAGTATTAAACAAACTTGTGGATAAAGGGAATACAGTCGTTGTAGTTGAACATAACCTGGATGTTATAAAAACAGCCGACTGGATTATTGATCTTGGACCCGGAGGAGGAGACAGGGGAGGATGGATTATTGCTGAAGGTGTACCTGAATCAATAGCTAAATCGAAGAAAAGTCTGACAGGCAAATTCCTGAATAAGGAATTAAAAAACTCCAAGCAGCTTAGCTGACATTATCAAAATTGAAATTATCAGAACAATTTTAATAAGTTTTTCCCCCTTCCTGACACTGTATTTTGCTGAGAACCAGGCCCCGAAGGAATTCCCCAATGCAAGCATAAATCCGAGCTTCCAGTTTACGTGTCCTGCAAATGCAAATATAAGTAAGGCGGGCAGCATATTTATCATCACGATAAAGACCTTATGCATATTAACATAGATAAGGTTTATTTTCATACTATATTCAAGTGCTGCCATTAAAATGAATCCAACCCCTACCTGGATAAAGCCTCCATAAAATCCTGCAAAAAACAAAGATAGGTAACCTGCCCAGTGTATTTCATTTCCGGGATGATCCGTATACATCTTTCTTCTTTACCGGGAACATTATCGTAAAAATTATCCCGATCATTATTATTCCCAGGATCTTATTAAAAAGCTCATCCTTAATATCTATGGCTACTAATGCACCAAGAATAGAACCGGGCAGTGTCCACAGCGCCAGCTTCAGGCTGATTCCGAAATGATTGTAGTTCTCCTTCTTGAATGAATAAACTGCAGAGACATTCTGGAAGAGGACACCTATCCTGTTGGTGCCGTTTGCTGTAGCAGAGTCAAGTCCCAGGAAGATTAAAACAGGCAGGGTTATAGATGAACCTCCGCCAGCCATTACATTTATAAAACCGGCTAGAGATCCTGCTATAAAAAGAATGAGTGCATTGTAGAGATCAGGCAAAGTAAATTCAATTTGTTAGTTCAAATTTAGTTAAGCTGATGGTAAAAAAAAGGAAGGACAAAAAAGAAGGGGCTCCGAAGAGCCCCTGAATAGGATTTAATTTAGCTGCAGCCTGACGTAGAACCGCAGGTCATACATTTAAGACAAGTGCCATTCCGTACCATTGTTAAGCTCTGGCATTCGGAACATACATCACCGGTATAGCCTCTCTCGATAGCCTGTCTTACCTTTGACATCATAGCAGGCGGCTTCTTTGAATCTGAAGATATGAGTGAAGTTGAAAGTCTCGGGATGTTAGTTCCATTTACTTCTACAACCCGCTCGCTTACTATCTCTTCGCTCACGAATTCAGGCTCTGCGAACTTCTTAACTATTCCGGGAGAAGTTCTTGTACTTACGTCTGAATTATCAACATGAGAAAGATCATTTCTTCCAAGATAAGTTACAGCCAATTCCCTGAATATATAATCTATAACGGACGTAGCCATTTTGATCTTTTCATTTCCCGATACAATACCGCTTGGTTCGAACCGTGTAAATACAAAAGCATCAACGAACTCTTCGAGAGGAACCCCATGCTGAAGTCCGAGAGAAATCGAAATAGCAAAACAGTTAAGCAGACTTCGGAAAGCTGCTCCCTCACGGTGCATATCTATGAATATTTCACCGATCTGTCCGTTATCATATTCCCCGGTTCTGATGTATACAGACTGGCCGTTTATCTTAGCCTTTTGTGTATAACCAGTTCTTCTGTCGGGAAGTCTTCTTCTCTTTAGCTATATACCTGTGAATGATCTTTTCTGCTATCTTGATAATATCATTATGTTCCTTGTCCTCGATTATTGCTTCGAGTTCTTCCTCACTGACTGTATTCAAAGGTTGTGAAAGCTTTGAGCCGTCCCTGTAAAGAGCATTTGCTTTAATGCCAAGTTTCCAGGACTGCATATATGCATCTTTGATGTCAGCAATGGATGCATTATTCGGCAGGTTAATGGTCTTGGAGATAGCGCCTGAAATAAAAGGCTGGGCAGCAGCCATAATCTTTATATGAGCTCCTGAACGGATAAATCTTGTCCCTTTCTTGCCGCATTTATTAGCACAATCGAAAACAGGATAATGTTCGTGCTTCAGGAAGGGAGCACCTTCAATGGTCATTGTTCCGCAGATGTAATCATTGGCTGAGGCAATTTCCTGTTTCGAAAATCCCAGTGCCGTTAAAAGATTAAAATCATAATTGTCTATATCCTCTTCGCTGAAACCAAGTTTCTTTGTCAGTAAATCTGCTCCAAGTGTAAACTTGTTGAATGCAAAGCTTATTTCGAATACAGAAGGGAGTGCCTTCTCTATTTTATTAATTGCATCCTCGGTAAATCCCTTTGCGCGGAGAGATTCAGGATTTATATAAGGACACCCGTGCAGCGATCCTGATCCGTTTGCATACCTGGCAATCTCGGCTATCTGATCTTTGTTGTATCCTAATTTCTCAAGAGCAGGGGGTACTGACTGGTTAATAATCTTAAAATATCCGCCGCCGGCTAGTTTCTTAAATTTTACAAGTGCAAAATCAGGTTCAACTCCCGTGGTATCACAATCCATTACGAGACCAATGGTACCGGTCGGAGCAATAACAGTCACCTGTGCATTGCGGTAACCGTATTCCATTCCGAGCTCTAAGTGCCCTGTCAGAATCTTCCCTGGCGGCTTTTAAGAGGTCGGAGGGGCAGTATTTCGGATTGATCCCTACCGGATATATAGAAAGTTTCTCATATTCTTCAGTAGGAACATTATATGCAGCTCTCCGGTGATTTCGTATAACTTTAAGCATATGTTCTTTATTCTTGTCATACTTCGGGAACGGTCCAAGCTGTTTTGCCATCTCTGCAGAAGTGCAGTAAGAAGTCATATGCATAATTGCCGTTAGGGCTCCGCAGATTGCAAAGGCTTCGTTGCTGTCGTAGGGAATTCCCTGCATGCATTAGCAGGGAACCAAGATTTGCATAACCCAGACCAAGGGTTCGGAAATCATAACTGAGCTGGGCAATTTCCATACTCGGGAACTGGGCCATAAGAACGCTTATCTCAAGAACGATTGTCCATAATCTTGAAGCATGCCTGTAAGTCTTCAATATCTGAACTCCTGTGTTTCCTGGTTATAAAATTTGACAAGGTTCAGTGATGCAAGGTTGCATGCAGTATCATCAAGGAACATATACTCGCTGCAGGGATTAGAGGCTTTTATTTCGCCGTCTTCAGGACAGGTATGCCACTCATTTATTGTCGTATGATATTGTATACCGGGATCAGCGCAAGACCAGGCCGCATAGGAAATTTCGTTCCCAGAGCCCTGCGGCTTTTAGTGTCTTGCAGGGTTTAGGTTCTCTTCCATCCTTTTTTGCCTTTTGTTTTTCAGTTCTCCAGTAAAGATTCCAGTCGCCGTCATTGAGAACGGCATTCATAAACTGATTGGTAACACGAATTGAGTTATTTGAGTTCTGACCTGATACTGTAGCATAAGAATCTGAATTCCAGTCAACATCATAAATAGGGAATTCTATAGATCTGAAACCAAGCTTTGCAAGCTGTATAACTCTTTCAATATAATTATTCGGGATCTACGCTTTCCGGGCTTCGATAACTGCAACTTTTAATTTCTTATTTGAATGTTTATTAAACCTGTCATTTTCCGGATGTTCATCGTAACAGGCTTTCATAATACTATTCAGGTGATAGTTGCATAACTTAGAACCGGCAACAAGGGCAGCAACTTTCTGCTCTTCAAGAACCTTCCAGTTTATATACTCTTCAATATCAGGATGATCAAGATCGAGCGTAACCATTTTAGCAGCTCTTCTTGTAGTACCGCCGGATTTAATTGCACCTGCAGAGCGGTCTCCTATTTTGAGGAATGACATTAATCCGGATGATTTTCCGCCTCCGCTTAAAGGTTCATTATTGCCTCTGATATCGGAGAAATTTGAACCGGTTCCGGAACCATATTTAAATAACCTTGCTTCACGTACCCACAGGTCCATTATACCGCCTTCATTTACAAGATCGTCTTTTACTGACTGAATAAAGCAGGCGTGCGGCTGCGGGTGGGTATAAGCATCTGTTGATGCAGTCAGTTCTCCTGTTTTGTGATCCACATAATAATGTCCCTGCGAGGGTCCGGTTATACCATATGCCCAATTGAGACCTGTATTAAACCATTGGGGACTATTAGGAGCAGCCATCTGTGCTGCCAAGCATATACATAAGTTCATCATAAAAAGCACGTGCATCTTCCTCTGCATCAAAATACCCGGCCTGCCATCCCCAGTATGTCCAGCATCCTGCAAGTCGATGAAATACCTGTCTTGCATCCTTTTCAGAACTGAACCTTTCTTTTTCGGAAAGCTGTTCGAGCTTCTCGGAGTCAGCTTTGGAGGGCTGAAGCCAGGAAGGGACTCCCTTTTCCTTTACCTTCTTTAATAACTTCGGTACTCCGGCCTTTCTGAAATATTTCTGGGCTATAATATCCGTTGCAACCTGAGACCATTGAGCGGGTACCTGAACATCTTCCATCCTGAAAACAATTGAGCCGTCCGGATTCCTGATCTCCGAAGTTCTTTTCGCGAATTGAATAGATGCTAAGGGATCTACATCCGGTCTTGTAAACAATCGTCTAATCTGCATTAAGCTGCTCCCAAAGTTTTAAGTTGATAATTAATTATTTTTCTAAGGATCAAGAGGTAAGAATTTTTGTGAATAATTTTCAAGCTAAACAAAATCAGTTTAAAATAAAAGGAAGCATTACAAAAAAAATTATTTTTTTTAACCCGGGAAAAATTTAAACAAACATTATCATAATTTGTAAAATATTCAACCTTAGCCTGAGAAAAATATTTTCTATATCACACAGAATTAATTTGTCTTAATTAAAAAGTTTATTAAGTAAATTCTATGACCGGAATTTACCGTTTGTGTAATTTTACAGGATATAAACTTAGATTTCACCTAAATATAAAGTCAGAAATAAAAACTAACCGGAATCTTGCACTGTGGATGAAAAGATAATTGAGGTAAAAAACTTAACCAAACGCTTTAAAGATCTTAAAGCAGTTAACAGCCTGAGCCTTAATGTTAATAAGGGGGATGTGTTTGGATTCTTAGGTCCCAATGGTGCAGGCAAAAGTACAACAATAAGAATGCTGCTTACCCTTATTAATCCCACGGAGGGAGAAATAAGATTATTTGGAAAAAACATCAAGCAGCACAGACTGGAAGTCCTTTCCCGGGTGGGTGCAATAGTGGAAAAACCTGATTTTTATGGATACCTGCCTGCGTACAAAAACCTTGAAATTTTGGCTAAATTATCAGGAATGCAGGTCTCGGAGAAGAAAATAATGGAAATGCTTGAACTGGTGGGACTTGAAAAAAGGTATAAGAGCAAGGTTAAAACATTTTCTCACGGAATGAAACAGCGGCTGGGAATAGCGCAGGCCCTTCTTCACGATCCGGAGCTTATAATACTGGATGAGCCCACTACAGGTCTTGACCCCCAGGGTATGAAGGAAATCAGGGATCTCATTTTAACGTTAAGCAGGGAAAAACAGAAAACTATTTTCCTTTCGTCTCATATCCTGTATGAAGTGGAACTTGTTGCTAACAGGATGGTAATAATAAACAAAGGATCAACGGTAGTGGAAGGAACAGTAAACGACCTGCTAAATGCTAACGATCTTAAAGTTACTTTTGAAGTAAATGATACTGAAAGATCGCTGCAGGTGCTGAATGAAAACAGGTGGGGAGGCAGCCTCCAGTCTTATGCAGGTAACAAACTTATATTCATTCTTAAAGCTGAAGAAATAAGTCACCTGAACAGATATCTTATCGAAAATAATATTGAAGTAAGTGCCGTTGTTCCGACCCGTTCACTTGAAGAATATTTCCTTAATCTGACCGAGAAAGGAAGCTGATGATAACAATTATCGGTATTGAGCTGTATAAAATCTTTAAGAAGTGGAGAACCTACATTGGTTTTATTGCCATTGCTGTTTTAGTCCCCGTTATTCAGATAGCGATGATGATAGAGGGGGAGCGCTCACTTGACTTTATGACAAGGAACCTTCAGCAGTCATTTATTTTTGTCGGCAATCTGTTAAACGGTTATCTCATTTCTTACATTGTACTGGGAATGCTGGTAATCCATATTCCCTTTCTCATAACACTTGTTGCGGGAGATTTATTAGCGGGAGAAGCTACAGCCGGGACCTACAGGGTAATTTTAACCAGACCGGTATCAAGATTTAAACTCCTAACATCCAAATTCATAGCCGGTATTATTTATACATTCCTGCTGGTTGTCTGGCTCGCCCTTATCAGTATTGGTCTGGGTCTTATATTATTCGGCCCAGGCGAGCTTCTTGTAATAAAAAGCACCAGCCTGATAATCTTCGCCCGTGATGATGTCCTCTGGCGTTTCCTGCTGGCATACTGCAGTGCAACATTAAGCATGTCGGTTGTCGCTTCACTTGCATTTTTTCTCTCATCCCTGGTTGAGAATGCTATAGGTCCGATTGTTTCAACAATGGCGATAATCATTGTCTTTATTATCATCTCGGCAATTGAAATAGATATTTTCCAGGCAATTAAGCCATACCTGTTTACGAATTACTTAAATATTTGGCCGACATTTTTCAGCGATCCAATAGATACTTACGACCTTCTTAAATCAATTGCCGTTCTTGGGGGCCATATTGTATTCTTTTATTGCATTACACTCATACTATTTTATAGAAAAGATATCTTATCATAGGAGCACTAATGAATAAGCTTTTCATATTGATAATAATATTGCTCTGCTCAGCATACCCGCAGAGAGAAGATGCCGAGACCATACTGCACAAGGTAAGGGAGAATTTTGACAGGGTGGAGGATTACCAGGTAAATGTAAATATTAAGGTAGATGTCGAATTTATGAAAGTACCTGATATGAATGCCACCTTATATTTCAAGCAGCCGGATAAAATGCAGCTCGATTCTAAAGAATTTGCAATGCTTCCAAGAGGGGGAATGAACTTCTCCCCTTCGGCTCTTCTTCGCGGGAAGTACACTTCCTACTATGAAAAAGATACGCTTGACGGGGGAGTAAAGATAGCAGTTATAAAAGTAATACCTTTAGAGGATAAGGGAGATATAGTTCTCTCTACTCTCCGGATAGATCTGCATAATTACAGAATCCTTAGGGTTGAATCTACAACCAAAACCCAGGGAACATTTATCATAGATCTTATATATCCCCGAACTACAGAATACCCGCTTCCTTCAGCAATGACATTTTCATTTAACCTGGATAAGATGGACCTCCCTAAAGGAATGTCAGGTGAGTTGAATACCGCACCGAAAAAGGAAAAGGAAAGCAGGGTCACAACCGGAAAGGTATTCGTTACCTATTCTGACTACAAAATCAATAAAGGGATTTCAGATAAACTTTTTAAGGATGCAAAAAAATAACAGCTTTATTTACAAGGCAAACTGAACCCCGAAATTGAAACCCGTATAGCTTAAGGAGGATCCTTCAGAGGATATAGAATTCAGCCTCACAATTATATCAATATCAAGGTTGCGGGCAAGGTAGGATTTAAAACCTACCAGCGGGGCAAATCCAAAATAACTTTTCCCTACGCTCTCATCATTATGTTTGATCGTCATCAGGTGAAAACCAAGCTCAGCACCGATGTATGCTCTGAAATCTTCTTTACCAAGGTAGTAGCGGAGACCGGCAAGCAGCGGAATATCCGAGTAGGAGTAAACTTCCCCTTCGGGAAGATTTTTGTTGGCGGTGAAATAAGTATATCCGGTTGTCCCGGTTACCGACCAGTCAACTCCCTTCTTTTGAGAGTTTAAATATTCTACGGTTGCATTTCCACCTATACCAACAGAAGCAGTGTTGGAGAAATCCCCCAAGGGTACCTGAAGTCCCGGCTGAACGGACAACCTGAACTGGCAAAAGGAACCGGAATTCATTATCAACAATAGTGTGCACAATAAAAAAGAATTTAACCTCATTTCCTCATTCTCTTTCTTTATTAAAAAGATAATGAGGTAAATAATAACTGTGCTTCTATATTTTGCTGATCTTAGACACAATCACCCTGTATACTTCTTAAACATAACACTGGTGTTGTGTCCCCCGAAACCAAATGCATTGCTTAACGCAACATTTATTTCCCGGGTTTCAGGCTTATTAAATGTATAATTAAGATCGCATTCAGGATCAGGCGTCTCAAAATTTATAGTAGGAGGAATCTTTCCATTATCTATTGCAAGTATACATGCAATTGCTTCAACTGCACCGGCAGCACCGAGAAGGTGACCGGTCATACTTTTGGTGGATGACACATTCATCTTATAAGCGTGCTCTTTAAATACCTTTTTAACTGCTTTCGTTTCTGCAATATCTCCAAGAGGCGTTGAAGTTCCGTGCATATTAATGTAATCTACCTCATTCTTCTGAATGCCCGAAGTTGCCATTGCCATTTCCATAGCCAGAATTGCACCGCTGCCTTCAGGATGAGGAGCTGTAATATGGTGAGCGTCTGCAGAAAGACCCACACCCACCAGTTCAGCATAAACCTTTGCCCCTCTATTCATTGCGTGTTCTAAATCTTCAAGGATAAGAGTACCGCCGCCTTCTCCCATTACGAAACCATCTCTGGTAAGATCAAACGGCCTGCTTGCATTACCTGGAGAATCATTTCTTGTGGATAGTGCCCGTGATGCATTAAACCCTGCAAGGGCTATCTCGTTAATGGGAGCTTCACTTCCCCCTGAGACAATTACATCAGCTAGTCCGTTCCTGATTAGCAGCCAGGCATCTATTATATTATTGTTGGCAGTGGCACAAGCGGATACTATACAGAAGTTTGGACCTCTTAATCCGAAATGAATGGAAATTTGTCCAGCAGCTATATCAGGTATTAGCATTGGAATAAAGAAAGGGGATACTCTTGAGGGGCCGTCTTTATAGTTTATAACAGACTGCTGATAGAAAGTTTCTATGCCGCCTATTCCACTGCCGTAAACAACTCCCATCCGGCTTCTCTCCGAGTCGGAAAGTTCTGCCGTTTTTATCCCGCTGTCCTGAACAGCCTGTATTGCGGAAGCCAAAGCATAATGAGCATATTTGTCCAACCTGCGGGCGGATTTCTTATCGATATACTGCACGACATCAAATCCTTTTATTTCGCAGGCAAATTTTGTATCTAATCTAGCAGTATCGAAACTCTTAATTTCATCGCAGCCGCTGACACAATTTAATACGGAATTCCAGAACTCATTTATATTCAAACCAATAGGCGTAACTGCTCCAAGACCAGTAACTACCACTCTCCTCGGACCGGAAGTCATACATTTTCCTGATTTGTTTAAGATTTTGAGCTTTAAACCCTAAAGATAAGAATATTATTAGAATGAAAGGAATATAATGCCTTAGCCCGCAGCCCAATCTCCATATGTGCCCTATGTCCCTGCTATGTTTTCTATGTGGTAAGTCCGTCTTTTTTTACTTCATCAGGATCATCCTTTTAGTTTCCGAATATTCACCCGCCTGTAATGTATACATATACACCCCGGAAGTCAGACCCGTACCATTAAACTCAGATTTATAACTGCCCGCAGGTTTTGTTTCATCTACGAGAGTAGCAATATGGTTTCCAAGAATATTATAAACTTTTATTGTAATGTGTTTCTGTTCAGGAATACTGTATTCTATCGTAGTTACCGGATTAAAAGGATTGGGGTAATTCTGATTAAGCGAGTAACCGGTAAATTCGTCTACTATCTGTACTACTATCTGTTTCCAGACAATTATCTCACCTGAGGAATCCACAGCGCTAATCCTGTAAACAATTTCCCCGGCCGCACGTTCTTTTACACTAATGGGATCGTTAAAATCGTATTCTCCATCATATATTTCCAGCTCGCCGGGTTTTATTTCACCTGCTTCGACCAGCTCCTTATCAAATATTCTTTCAATTTTGAAAGATTTAAGAGAATCACCGCCGGAGGTCTCCCACTTAAGAAGAATATCATTTTCAAGTATTTCGGATCTCAGATGTGAAATAATGACCTGTTGCGGCTTCTTTTCCTTTGTATCGGATTGCCTGCTATCTTTTAATTGTTTGCTGCTGTCGGTAAGGTTAACCGGATTCCCAGCAAATATTGATATAATTGCAAATATTGTAAAAAGTAACGTAATCCAAATTCTTTTCATATCAATCTCACTCCTAAATCCATCCAATTCCCCCGCTTAAAGTTAATGTACATTAAACAGACTAATTAATTGTAATACTATTCACAAGCAACCTAAGTTGTTATTTATTACAAGTCCGAAAGATTAGATTGTTTATAATTGATAATTAAGAACCTTTATGACAAAAGTGGAAAAATGA
>CAVXTT010000014.1:0-31605 GCA_963764685.1 uncultured Ignavibacteriales bacterium | reverse complement strand
ACCTACTGGTTGGACTACGTATTGCTAAACGATACATTGCTTATACCGCCGCTGGTCTTCACATATGGAAGGGTTTGCCTGATCCATCTGACGGTTTCAAAGAAATCAACAGCGTAATTGTTATGCTGTTCAATTCCCGTTGCAACGGTAAGGACGTTGGGATCCATTATAATATCTTCAGGAGGAAATCCAATTTCATTTACTAAAATCCAGTGCGCTCTCTGAAGTACACTTATCCTTCTCTCGTATGAATCAGCCTGTCCATCTTCATCAAATGCCATAATAACAACAGCTGCCCCATACCTTCTTACTGCCCGGGCTCTTTCTCTAAAGTACATCTTCCCCCTCCTTAAGACTTATAGAGTTAACAATGCTCTTCCCCTGGAGGCATTTTAGGCCTGCTTCAATAACACTCCACTTAGATGAATCTATCATTATAGGAAGCTTGGCTATATCAGGTTCTGCTGTCAGTTAAGAGATTAAGAAATTTCGCCATTGCAGCTTCTGAGTCGAGCAGCCCTTCATCCATATTAACATCAAGTACCTGGGCACCTCCCTCAACCTGCTGTCGGGCGACTGACAATGCGGCATCATAGTCTCCGGAGAGTATCAGCTTTTCAAATTTTTTCGAACCGGTAACGTTTGTCCGTTCTCCAATATTAACGAAATTAATTTCAGGGGTGAATAAAAGCGGCTCCATTCCGCTTAACCTGAGCTGCGGTTCTTTTTTAGATATTATCCTGGGGTTGTATTCAAAAGCTATTTCAGCAATTCTTTTAATATGCTCCGGGGTTGTGCCGCAGCATCCCCCCACTACATTTACAAAGCCATTGCCTGCATAATCTGCCAAAACCTCTGCCATCATATCGGCACTCTCATCATATCCTCCCATCTCGTTCGGGAGGCCTGCATTGGGATACAGGCTTACAAAGCAATCGGCAATTTTGGAAAGATCAGTTATGAAGGGCCGCATCTGTTTTGCGCCAAGCGCACAGTTAATCCCCACGCTCAGAAGATTTTTAGCATGGGCAACAGATATATAAAATGCTTCAATAGTCTACCCGGATAAAGTTCTTCCGCTAAGATCTGTTATAGTCCCGGATATCATCAATGGGAGACTTACATTATTTTTTTCACAGAACAGGTCAATAGCGTAAATTGCTGCCTTGCAGTTCAAGGTATCAAAAACAGTTTCAACAAGAAGAATATCTGCTCCTCCATCCACCAATCCTCTTACAGCTTCAGTGTAGTAACCGACAAGGTCATCAAAACTTACAGCGCGGTAACCGGGATCATTAACATCGGGACTAAAAAGGGGAGGCGGTTTTGTTTGTGGGTCCTACAGCTCCAGCAACAAACCTTGGTTTGTCCGGAGTTGAATATTTATCAACGGCAGACCTTGCATTTCGGGCTGCTTCATAATTTATCTCGTAGACATATGCTTCACATTTATAATCCGATTGTGATACTGCTGTACTGCTGAAAGTATTTGTCTCAACAATATCAGAACCTGCCCGCAGATATTTCTCATGGATTTCTCTGATTACATCCGGCCTGGTAATATTCAGAATATCGTTATTTCCTTTCAGGTCAGATGGATGATTCTTAAACCTTTCTCCCCGGAAATCCGCTTCTGATAAACCATAACCCTGTATCATAGTCCCCATTGCACCATCAAGGACCAATATTCTTTCAGCTAATAATTTCTTAAGCTTTTCTAACGTAGTTCTCATTTAATTTCCACTTTAACAATCAACATAAAATACTACAAGTAAGTTAAAATCGTGTGTTTTTTGTAAAACGCACAAATATAATTAAATTGAATCCATTAAAAAATTAACTTTGGTTTAGGTTAAACTATGATAGTAGTTACCGGTGGTGCCGGTTTTATTGGCAGTGCTATCGCCTGGAGATTGAACACCTTAGGTGAGTCAAACATACTTATCGTAGATGAACTTGGGCACGAAGAAAAATGGAAAAATCTTGTTCCTTTGAAATTTAAAGACTTTGTAAATAAGAACGAGTTCATAAACCGCATTGACACACACATTTTTAAAATAGATTCCATCATCCATATGGGGGCAAATTCCTCCACTACTGAAAAGGATGCAGACCATCTTCTCAGCAATAACTACGAATACACAAAAAAACTTGCCATTTACAGCAATCAAAATAATATAAGATTTATTTATGCCTCTTCAGCAGCTACATATGGTGACGGCACCCTTGGATTTAATGATAATGAAGCAGATCTGCATAAACTCCGTCCATTAAATATGTACGGGTATTCAAAATCTATGTTTGATAACTGGGCCTATGATAACGGGAGTTTTCATTCTATAGTCGGGATTAAATATTTTAATGTCTTTGGACCTAACGAATACCACAAGGGAGATATGCGAAGCGTTGTTCATAAGGCATATGAACAGATTAAGCTTACTGGTAAAGTAAAGCTGTTTAAATCAGGTAATCCCGGATACAGGGACGGGGAACAAATGAGGGATTTTGTTTATGTGAAAGATGCTGTGGATATGACTTTGTTCTTCCTGCATAATAAAACGGGAGGAATTTTTAATGTCGGTTCGGGAATGGCAAGGACCTGGAAGGACCTGGTAACCGCTATTTTTAAGGCGATGGATAAAACAGTTGATATCGAATATATAAGCTTGCCTCATCACCTGGAGGAGAAATATCAATATTATACGAAAGCGGAGCTGGGTAAAATAAAAAAAGCCGGATACAACAACTCCATTAATTCACTTGAAGATGGTGTAACCGACTATGTAAAAAATTATCTGCTTAAAGAAAAGTATTTAGGTTATTGATTATTTATAAAAGATCCTCTTCGTCTTCAAAGAAATCGTCTTCTTCTTCATCTTCAAAGTCAAAGTCCTCTTCATAAAAATCTTCTTCGCCGATTTCCTCTTCAACTAATGCATCCTCATCAACAAGCTCATCTTCTTCTTCATCCTCGAGCTCATCGTCTTCAAAGTCATCATCATCCTCGAATTCATCATCATCCTCATCTTCGAAGTCGTCGTCATCTTTCTGTGATTTCTTTGCGGCATTTAAATTCTGAAATTCAAATCCGGCTGAAGAAGTAAAAACACTATCCTCTTCTTTTTCGTACAGATTATCTATATCATTCATTGTGAATGGCTCTCCTCATTAATAATCTTTTTTAATAGCCAGATAAAAATAAAAAAAATTTATTTTATGACAATTTTTTTTATTCTCATCCGATTTATTATCTTGAACAATTAAGGAAAATACTGTTATAACATAGTTTATGAATATTATTAAGTCAATATACCTGTAATTCAAATCAACACCATGAAACTTGCTACTCTTTGCTATGTACGCGATATAAAAACCAGTTCAACTTTAATGATTCATAGGACAAAAAAACTAAACGATTACCACGAAGGTAAATGGAACGGACTCGGAGGTAAGTTTGATCCCGGCGAATCACCCGAAGATTGTGTTATCAGAGAAGTTAAGGAGGAAACCGGGCTAGATATTTTTAATCCGCATCTTCACGGCTTTATTACATTCCCGATGTTTGATGGTGTTGATGACTGGTATGTCTTCCTGTTTACAGTCGAAAAATATTCCGGAGAGATGATTGATTCAGATGAAGGAAAACTGGAATGGATTCCTGATTCAGAATTGTTAAATCTGAATTTATGGGATGGGGACAAAATTTTTATTAGATGGCTTTTCCAGGAAAAATTCTTCAGTGCAAAATTTATTTATAAAGATAAGAAGTACGTCTCACACGAAGTTACATTTTACTAAACTTCCACTGTAATTCCTGGTGATTCTTCCTTAATTGCCTGTCCACGGCTGAAATAGCCCAGAATTAAACCGAGAACTACAGACCATAAGGCCGCAAGTCCTATTTGATAATCCTTCGGAAGTGTGAATGTAATAGTGTGGGCGGGTATCCAGAACCACAATAAAGAATAAAGACTTTTATCGATATTTACCCAATTGCTCCTGCGCGGGTAAAGATTATCCAGTATCCTGTGGAAAAGAACCAGGAACAAACCGAACTGAACATTCATAAGCGAAGAGACAGCAAAAGCTCTTAAATAAAGACCCATTTCAGGAAGCATGCTGTGCTGGATGAGCGCATCGACAAAACCATTAAAACCTATGAAAGCATATTTAATGCAGACAGCCAGGACCGACCACACAAAAGCTTTCCAAATAATGAGTTTTGCAGGGAAGGGTGAATAAATTTTTCCCTTAATTATCCACCGTGAGATTACTTCCCCCAAAGTACCTAAAACTGCAAACTGCAGAACTGCCGAAAGAATGGGATTAACTTTAACGAATTCGAGATACCAGTTCAATACTATCCTTTAATAACTTTGAGTCTGAAATAAACTTCTTCTGGAGAAAATATTCCCGCAAAGAATCTCTCATAAATGACAGGTTCAATGTTTACAATAAAATCCATCCACTTAAGAGCAGTGAAATGAGATGTAATGAACTTTTTCTCTAATATCTCAAAGCTGGCCTTCCCCTGGTAGTTTGTCCTATGGTTTAACTTCCACTTTTCATAGAATTTTAACCTTCTGTTACCTATAAATTCATAATTATCAAATGTTCGTATTGAGAAAGGAATTTTATGATCAGGCTCTCCGAAGTATTTTGTATTAAGAAAGAAGGGAGCATAAACTATAATAATTCCTCCTGGTTTTGTTATCCTGTAAAGTTCGGTAATTGTATTGTGAAAACTATTGAGATGTTCAAGTACATGTGAAGCATAAATTTCATCAAAATAATTATCCGGAAACGGGTAAGGAAAAGTGTTTATATCATGGATTATGTTTCCGCCATAATCAACTATATCCAGGTTGGTATACCCTTCCCTGATATCATTACCGCATCCCAAATTTAATTTATTCATTAATATAGTTTCTTTTTTATAGTTGAAAGATAAAACGAGGGATTAACAAGAGCAAAAGCAACTTCCGGGTTTCATCCATATATACCAAAGATAGGCAGGCAGCGCTTATATATATTTCGGATATAACAGAAGAATAAAGGATCAAAAGGGAATTGGAAAATTCGGGTAAAAAAAAGGCCGTCTTTTTGACGGCCAATCTTGAAAGAGCAGTTCTTAGTTGAACGAAATTACGGGAAAATTCACTCCTTTAAGGGCTAACTGTTCGACTCTTACCTTTGCAACACCTCTCTCAACAAGACCCAGGGCTGAAGCAGATGCCTTAGAGAGATCCAACTCTCTACCTCTGACATAGGGTCCACGGTCATTAATCCTGACAATAACCGACTGGTCATTGGCTGGATTTGTTACTCTTAAAAGTGTTCCAAATCTAAGATTCTTATGTGCCGCTGTGAAGGCCATCTGGTTGTAGACTTCGCCATTAGCTGTCTTTCTGCCATGGAATTTGCGTCCGTACCAGCTCGCCATCATTTCTCCCTTATCAACATACTTGATAACTGAAGTATTAAAATTATTTAATTCTTCATTAACTGTAATTTCGTCTTCAAAGTTTGCTGGCGTCTGATTCTTGTTCTCATTGGTAATTATTGTGAAACCAACCAGCAAAACCATAACTGCTATTATGAAGGCTTTAGTTAATGATGTCAAATAACACCTCGTAAATTGTGAGTAGATCCATATTTACTGTCACCAAGATATTTTAATGTGGATTATGGTGCAACCCGGCAGGAGACACTCTGAGGTCAGTGGAGAAATGCCAAATAATCGACCAAATTTGATTTTTGGTCGAAAATATATTTATTTCAACAAGACCATCTTACGGACGACCACTTCAGTCCCTATTAAAGCGGTGCAGAAGTAGATCCCGCTTGGAATCTTACTTCCGTTAAAGTTCAGCTTATATTCTCCAGCGGGGTGAAAACTATTTACCAGCCGGGCGATTACCTCCCCCTTCACATCACAAACCGTAATTGTAACTTGCTGTGGTTCGGTAAGGGAGTAAGTTATGGCTGTTGAGGGGTTAAACGGATTAGGGTAGTTCTGGGAAAGACTAAAAGTACTTACCTGGTCAAACTCTGTTTCAAGGGATGAAACTGCTGAAGGCATACCGGCATTGACCCAGGAGGTATATATCAGAGAGCCAAGTGCGCTGGATGATTTGGAGAACATTTTAGTAGTAAAATCCTTTGAAAACTCCCAAAATTTCAAATAATAAGCCTCACTGGTAGTATTTCCGGCAAAATTCCTTGCTAATAGTTCAGCATTCAAAAGAGAATCTACATAAGGGTAATCAGAATAGAGAAATTGGAAAATATATCCAGGGATATCTTCTATGAATTCAGCTGAGTCAGGAATATAGACTATCTGTTCATAATATTTATTTATCATTGTCGATTCATACCTGGAATGAATCCCGGTTTGACCTGTGAGCTGGCCATTATAGTTTTTTGTTATATGAAGCGGCATATGAGCATCTGCCACATAATGCCCCAGGTCTGCCGCAAAAAGCACTGCTTTATCCCAGTCTTTCCTGGTGAATGAACTTGTTAAGTGAATCACAGCATATTAAAACAGCCCAGGGAAGAATTCCCTGATCGATAACAAAGTCAGATCCATGGATGGCAACTATAGAATCGTAGTCTTGAGGAATTGAACCGAGTGAGAGAAACTCGGGGTAATTATCGATATCTATAAAATGTTTAGGGTATTCCGAGGGATCACTCCCTTTCCTGTTGTCAGCATCAGAACAGTGAAGCTCCAGCTGAGTCTGCCAGCTTTTAAAGTAGCTCATTTCCTGTGGGAAGGACTGAACAGACTTGCCGTTTATTATTTTATGTCCGGTATTCCCCCAACCACCCAGTATCAACATCAGAACGATAAGAAAAGGAGCTCTTAAAAATTTTATCATAAATCTTTATATCTTTTAGGTAATATAATTATTAAACTAAATATATAGCGCAAAAACAATAAACATTTTAGATAGATTTTAAATTATGGGAAAATTTTTAGACGTAAGTGTTAGTATCGAGAATGGTATGCCTCATTGGCCGGGTGATCCGGATGTAAATATTTACCGAATTGGGAGCATTGCCGGAGGAAATTCAGCAAATATATCCGCTATTAATTTTGGTCTGCATACCGGGACGCATATGGATGCCCCGCTTCATTTTATAGATCAGGCTGCTGATATAACCATGGTGACTCCCGAAATTCTTATAGGCAAAACCAAAGTTATAGAAATTAATAATCCGGAATTCATCGGAAGGGAAGAGTTGGAAGAATACGATCTGAAGAATTCAGAGAGAATACTATTCAAGACCAGAAATTCCAGCCATGAGTGGTTCAAAGAAGAGTTTAATCAGGATTATGTCTATTTGAATGACGAAGGAGCGGAATACCTTTCCGGGCTAAAGGTTCGTGTTATTGGTATTGATTACCTCTCAATAGGTAAGTTTAAAGCCGGAAAGGATACACATCAGACTTTATTAAAAAAAAACATATGGATTATTGAGGGGCTTTACTTAAAGGATGTGCCAGAAGGTGACTACGAAATGTATGCGATGCCATTAAAGATAAGCGGGGCCGATGGCTCTCCTGTCAGAGTTATATTAAAACAAAATGATTATGATGGCTGAAATACGTTTTGGTACCTGTTCATGGAAATATGAATCCTGGAAAGGGATGATTTATCCCGATACTGAAAAATTCAATTATCTTGAAGAGTACAGCAGGCATTATAATACGGTAGAAATCGATCAATGGTTCTGGTCATTATTCGATAAAGTAATTCTGCCCCAGCCGGAAATTGTTAATAACTATGCTTCATCTGTACCGGAGGATTTTTTATTTACCATAAAGGTTCCTAATTCACTCACATTAACCCATTATTACAAAAGCACTAAAAAGAACCCTCATTTTCTTTCAAATGATTTGTTTGAGCAATTTCTTTCTTCAATAGGTCCATTGCTGGATAAAACCGGTACGCTCATGTTCCAGTTCGAATATATGAACAAGGAGAAAATGGGATCAGTGGATCAGTTTATGAACTGTTTCAGAAATTTTATCGAGGGAATTCCCCCGAATGCACCACCGATATCAGTTGAGATAAGAAATCCATATTACCTTAATAAAAAATGGTTCAGCTTTCTGTCAGGATTAGGTGTAAGTCATGTATTCATGGAAGGATATTATATGCCGCCGGTTTCAGAATTATATGCGAAGCATAAAGATAGCATTAGTAATTATTCTGTCCTTAGACTTCATGGACCTGACAGGAGCAGAATTGAGGAATTAAGCAATAAAGAATGGAATCAGGTTTATTTTGACAGAAGTGAGGGACTGAAAGCAATTGCAGAACTGATCCAGGATCTTCAGGAACGTGTAGCACTTATTTACGTAAATGTGAATAATCATTACGAAGGTTCTGCACCGCTTACAATTAAAAGACTAAAAGAATTATTGAATATCCCCCCTGCAGCAGATCTGATTTAGTGCATGTCATAAACTTTAATAATCCTCTATTTTATATGTCATATTAGTTTTTATATTTCTTCTCCACTGGTTAACTTCTTAACAGCAACAGACATATTAACCAATGATCATTCATATATTTTCATTAATTATTGCAGTACAGTTATTATCAGCAGCATCTGCTTTTTATCTAAAGAAGAAAGAACTGGGGATTTTTAACTCATCTTCATCAGCTGTTACTGTATTAGTTCTATTAATTTTAGAAGCAAAACCACATCATTTCCTCAAAAATTATTATGGAATTTCCAATACAGTTTTTTATTTATTTAGTTTAATTTTACTAACAGCCTTTTTCTGGTTTTTCAGGAAAATTATAAATCAAAACCAATTTTTGTTTTTGTTTATGGCGGCACTACTTTGGATACTCTCCGGATCAATTGATCTGCTTGCAGACAGGGGGATTCTATATATCGCTAGTGATTCCGCTGAAACAGCTTTATTAATTGCCGGAAGCATTTCTTATTTAATATTTTATCTTTTGATTTTAATTCAAAACCGGCTTATTAGAAGGGTGTACAAATATGAATAATTTCTGGAATTTTCCGGATAAATATTTAAACAATTTGCTGCTGATCGACCCGGATAATAAAAGGCA
Organism: uncultured Ignavibacteriales bacterium; assembly: GCA_963764685.1. GTDB lineage: Bacteria > Bacteroidota > Ignavibacteria > Ignavibacteriales > Ignavibacteriaceae > CAVXTT01. Next base: position 22,504 of record CAVXTT010000014.1, on the reverse strand, counting down.
GCTTACTTATCTTCAGGTTCAGGAATTATCTGATAACGCAGCTGAAAAAATCAGATCAGATAAAAAACTTGCCTTCATGTTCTGCAGAAATGACTATATCACTGTTATTTATTATCTCGCAATTCTTAAAGCGGGTCATTCTGTGCTTCTGCTGGATAATAAACTGAATGAAGAAATAAAAAGCCGCCTGATTAACATCTATACCCCGGAGTTAATATTTGCGCCATCAGAATTTTCATTCCCCGGATACAGCGTTAATAAAATTGATGAGGAGATGATTTATTTCTCTGCAGAAAAACCTTTTATGCAGAGTGTATATCCTGATACTTCTGTCCTCCTGTCAACTTCCGGCACTACCGGATCACCCAAACTTGTGAGACTTACCGGCAGAAACATTCAGGCTAATGCTGAATCAATCGTTGAATATCTGGAAATAGACGAAAATGAGAGGGCCATTACATCACTCCCTATGAGCTACTCATTCGGACTTTCAGTAATCAACACACATATTCTGGCCGGTGCTTCTCTTCTGATGACTGATAAGAGCTTTGTATTTAAAAATTTCTGGGATCTTTTCAGAAAACAGCAGTGCACATCTTTTGCGGGAGTTCCTTACAGTTATGAACTGCTGAAAAAAACCAATTTTGAAAAAATGGAGCTGCCTTCACTTAGGACATTGACACAGGCCGGCGGAAGATTGAGCCCCTTATTAATAAAGTACTATTCCGATCTGGCAATATCGAGGGGATTCAGATTCTTTGTAATGTATGGTCAGACTGAAGCTACGGCGCGTATCTCTTATGTTCCATCTTCAATGCTTCCTGAAAAGATAGGATCAATTGGTGTTCCGATACCCGGCGGTAAAATGAAAATCTATTCAGAAGGGGAGGAAGTATTTGAGCCGAATATAGAGGGTGAGTTAATTTACGAAGGTGATAACGTTATGCTGGGTTATTCTGAAGAGAGGAACGACCTGTCAAAAGGAGATGAGCTGAAAGGGAAACTTTATACAGGAGATATCGCTTACAAAGACAAAGATAACTTTTTCCACATAACAGGCAGGTTAAAAAGATTTATTAAAATATTCGGACTCCGTTTAAATCTTGATGAAGTTGAAAAAATGATTGAGTCTCATTATGGAATATTTAATGCATGCTCGGGGTCGGATGATAAACTGAATATATTAATAGATAAAGGAGATCTGACGACAGTTGAAGATATCCGTCAGAAAGTCTCCACGTATTATAAACTAAACAAATCTGTAGTTACAGTAAGACTTGCTGAGAAAATGCCGGTTACTGAATCAGGCAAAAAAGACTATAGCGCAATCTCTAAATTCTTCTGATCAGGGACAATTTCCAACGGCTCTAACCGAAGATACTCTGTCCCTTTAATCTTCTGCAGGATACTGCCTTGAATATTTTCAACCTGCTTTTCAGGTAAATTCAGGGCGGCGGCAATATCTTCAACAGGTACATTGTTTTCCATTGCATACCATACCCTGTCCATTACTTCAAATGGAATCTGATAGAAGAATTCTTCCTGGGTTTGTTCCGCACTGTATGTATCGGTAGTAGGAGTACGCATTCTTATTTCGTCAGGAATTTCCAGATACTCTGCAAGCTGATAGACCTGAGTCTTTAATAAATGGGCTATAGGTTTTATATCAGCACCACCATCTCCGTATTTAACAAAAAACCCCTGCTCGTGTTCATTCTTGTTGCCCGTCCCGATTACAGCATAATTATGGAGCTCTGCATAATAATAAAGCATTGTCATTCTGCTGCGCTGCTTGAAATTAGAAGAGGCAACTATTTGTAAATACTCGGTCAAAGGGAGTCTCTCAGTATATTCAGTTCCATCTGGGGAAATAACTGTTAAATAAAACAGATTTAATTTTCGTAAATCATCATCTCCTTTAGGGAGGACGATCTTCATCTTCCAATTTTTTTCAAACTTCGGAAATACTCTTTTAACAGCTTCATCTCTCCTTTCATAGCAGCCGAATCCTGAAAGAGCACCACTCATTTCTTCGAGGTATGTTTTAACTCCAAACTTTTCGGCAAGGATAGTTGCCAGCAGAAGGCTGTCTGATGTTGAATCCTTCTCCGGCATCATTATACCGATAACCTTATCAGCTCCAAAAGCCTGTACACAAAGTGCAAGCACAACAGAGGAATCCAGCCCGCCGCTTATTCCTACAACAGCTCCTCTTTTTTTAAGTCTGGTTTTAAGCGCTTCCCTTAACTCTGAAGATATTTTCTGTACTTCACTTTGGGGATCAATATTAATTGAATTGAAATTAAATTTCATAAAAATTCTCCAGTTTCTTTCGGAAATCGTAATAATTATTTACAAATATTGGTGCTTGTGAAGAACTATCAAAATCCTTAATAAACTTATAATAAATGGCCTGTGTTGAAAGTATTCCTGCGGCAGCCATATTGTCAACCTCTCCGCCGGAACCATTATTTAATTTTTTTACTAACATAGCGACTTTATTATAATCAAAAAAACCACTCTCTTTCAGTGCATCTTTAGAAACGTAATCCAGGTTCTGTTTATTGCTTCCGTTAAAAAGATAGTTAATCGGCGCCCTGAAAGGATTCTTGGGTCTGTTAGTAATCTGTTTGGGAAGGTCTTTCTCAAAGATTTTCTTCAAAATAAATTTTTCATTTAACCCGCGGATTTTTAATGACGCAGGAATTTTAGCCATATATTCTATTAGTCTATGGTCAAGGAAAGGTATCCTGAGTTCTACTGAATTAGCCATAGCCATCCTGTCCCCCTGCGAAGAGAAGAAGATAACCACTCATAAACAATATAATTTCAAGATATTGTGCTCTCGCTAAAGTGCTCCAGTTATCAAATGTCTCCGGAATAAACTGACTCATAAAATCTACCGGATTATATCCTGGATTTTTGATTCCTTCTGAGAAAAAGCCCAGGATCTTTGATGTATTTTTCCACCTTATCTGGTGACTGAAAAATGCATTATGCGGATTATCGATTCCGGTTTTAAAAAATTCTGTTAATGAACTCTGAAGTCGTTTATCCTTAAATATATAAGGGTATAATCTGGATAAAAGAAGATGCCTGTACGATGATGAGGGATAATCTGACCAGAATTTCCGTATTAATGCTTCTTTGAATATATTATAACCGCCGAATATCTCATCTGCACCCTCACCGGATAGCACGACCTTGTACCCTTCCTGTCTTACACGTTTTGATAAGAGGTAAAGCGGAACAGGTGCTGTCCGTAGAATCGGTTTTTCAGTATTGTAGATTATTTCTGTAAAATAGTCTGAAATGGCATTGTTCGAGACAAACTGCTCTGTATGATTCACACCGAGAGCCTTTACGAGTGTCTGCTGGTAAAACTGCTCATTGAAGTTCTCATCTTCAAACGTAATTCCAAATGTTCGCAGTTCGTTGTTAAAGTTTTTGCTGATAAGCGAGGTGACCCCTGAAGAGTCCAGACCCCCACTTAGGTAACAACCGACAGGAACATCGGCTCTTAATCTTATTCTCACAGAGTCAAGAAGTATTGATCGTGCCTCTTCAATAATATCGGATAGTCTGTAATTTAATTCGGAGGAAGTATCTTCAAAATTAAGACTCCAGTACCGCTTTAGATGAACAACTCCATTTTTTACTTTTATATAAGATGCTGGCGGAAGCTCTTTAATCCCTTCAAATGTGGTTTCGCCAGGTATGGTTGTCCACAAAGTAAACACCTGCTCAAGAGCTTTGGTGCTGATGCTTCTGTTTACTGTTCCTTCAGAAAATATTGCTTTTATTTCTGAACCGAAGATGAATTTCCCATCGTCTGTTATTGTATAGAACAATGGCGCTATCCCGGTACGATCCCTGGCAAGAAATAATTCTTCATTTACCGAATCCCAGATTGCAAAGGCATACTGCCCGTTAATTTCGTCGAGACATTTTTCCCGCTTCTCTTCAAATAAGTGCAAAAGGACTTCTGTATCACAATTCGTTTTAAATACATGTCCTGATTTAATCAGCTCGGTGCGGATATCGGGATAGTTAAAAATCTCACCATTAAAAACAATCCAAAGTGTCTGATCCTCATTTGTAATAGGTTGTGAGCCTCCCCTGGGATCAATAATGCTTAACCTTGTATGTCCAAGGGCGATTTGATTATCTATATATACTCCGGATTCATCCGGACCCCTGTGAAGCAGTGACGAAATCATCTTTTTAATTGCATCATCAGCTCCGCCGTTTAAACCTTTGTGGCGATGGATACCGGTTATTCCGCACATAATCTATCTTGAATTGTAATTTGTTTGCTCTGAATATATTTATTAATTGAATTTACAGAAGAGAAGTTCTCCTGGATAATTTCATCATCGTTAACTTTGATTTTAAATGTAATTTCAATATATGAGATTAATTCTAAAATTCCTGTGGAGTCAACGATCGATTCCTGGAACAAATCGGTATCGTTTTTCAGATTTCCTGAATCTCCAAACAGAAAGTTATTAACGATAAAATCTTTTATCAAAGGAATATTTTCGTATAAAGCATTTTTATGTGGATTAGAATCAGCTAAAACATCTTTTTTTTCTAAAATTGTATTGTTGGTTTCCATTCACTTACCGTTATTGTTTAATTTTCCTCATCGTGGATTCTTCTCCTTAGAGGACGTATACCGCGCAGAAATTCCGAATAGGAATAATCTTCTGTAAGAGGAACAGTAACTTTTGATAACATTTCTGCGGCAGGAGGTCCCCACATTGTGTTCGGAGGAATATTTCTTGAAATTACTGAACCTCCCATTATAACAGCATTATCTCCAATATTGACATTTGGGAGAATCAGGCAATGTGGTCCTATGAATACATTATTACCAATAATTACTTTATCAGAAATTGCTTTCCTTCTTGCTCCGAAATAAAAGTGACTGAAGATAGTTGTTCTAAAACCTATCGTGCAATTATCTCCGATAGTTATTGATTCAGGATGATTCTCATCTATATAAACAAGTTTACTGATCCAGACATTTTTCCCGATCTTTACTCCCCTGAGCCGGTGGAGCGAAGGTCTCAGTTTTTTCCCATACGGAAGAATAAAAGCAAGAGCATGAAGAAATCTTCCAATTATATTCTTTAACATAGAGAGCAATTCCATTTTTTCCTGACTTAAATAAAAGAATTTGACATCTAATTTACTTGATAACATTCACACAGAGGAAGGAATATACTCTATGCCATATCTATCTGTGGCGCAGAAGAACATTTACCATTAGTCGCTCTTTGTCATGCGTTTAAGCAAATCACGGTAATGATTTAAAATATTTGCTTTTGAAATAAAACCTATGTACCTCCCTTCTTTTACAACCGGAAGGTTCCACGTTTTCAGTTCATCGAATTTTTTTATTATCTCATACATCCTGCTGCTTGTTTCCACTACGGCAGGCGGAACACGCATTATATCAGCAACAATAATAAGATTGTACATATTTCTGTTAAACATTACTTCACGAATGTCATCCAGAAGTACAATCCCTTCAAGAGTATTTTCCCCGTCAGTAACAGGAAATATATTCCTTGAAGTTCTTTCTATAACTTTGACTAAATCACCTAAGGTATTCTGCTTTTTCAATTGTATAAAATCGGTTTCAATAATTCTGTTTAATACCAGATTCTCAAGTACCATACGGTCTCTGTCATACCTCGAAAAGAAACCCTTCTCGACGATTTCTTTCGTATAAACAGAATTGGGTTCAAAATACCTTGTAATAAAGTAAGAAAGAGCTACCACCATCATTAATGGAATGAATAAGGCATAGCCGCCGCTGATTTCAGCAATCAAAAAAATAGCAGTCAATGGTGCCTGTATAACTCCCGCCAGCAAACCAGCCATTCCTACAACAATGAAGTTGGTTTCAGTGAGAACATGCCATCCCCAGATATTTATTACTCTCGAGTAAATGAATCCCAGCAGGGCACCAATAAACAGTGAAGATCCGAACATACCTCCATTGCCTCCGGAATTAACTGTTATGGAAGTGGCTATAACTTTAAGCATCATCGCTGCGAAAGCATAACCAAGTAGGAACCATATATGATCCTTGTATTGCCAGAAAATACTATCATTAAGCATTTTCAGATAGTCCCCATCCAGAAGGGATTCAACTATAAAATAACCTTCACCAAAAAGAGGAGGGAGCAGGAAAATTAATACTCCCAGCGCAATCCCTCCCGTAACAGTTTTGACGTAAGGATTTTTAACTTTAAAGTACATTTCGCTGAATTTAGCATAAGTCTTTATTGTATACACTGAAAGAAACCCGCAGAAAATTCCAAGTACCATGTAATAAGGGATAGAAGTTATCTGCCATTCTTCTGTAATAAGCTTGAATGGCTGCCCGCTATATAGAACTTTAGAGACGACTGTAGCTGATGCAGATGAAATAAGAAGTGGAATAAATGCAGGTATTGAGAAATCCAGCAGAAGTATTTCTATGGCAAAAAGGACACCTGCAATTGGACTATTAAAGATAGCTGATATTCCTCCTGCGGCTCCGCATCCAAGCAGGAGCTTTCTTTCCTTTTCAGGCAATCGTAGAAACAATGACGTCCTTGACCCAATAGCAGCACCTGTTACGGATATTGGAGCCTCTAATCCGGCCGAACCTCCAAATCCAAGTGTAAAAAAACTGCTGATTAGCTGTGAATAAAGCTTGTGGCTGGCTACTATGCCTTTATTCTGAGTTATCTCAAGAAGTATGTTTCCAATTCCCCGCTGGAGTTTTCCTTTCCTGAAGTATTTAACAAATATGGTTGCAAAAAGCAGCCCAAACAGCGGATATATTAAAAAGAAGTAGGTGTTGCGATAATCTTCAAAGGATGAATGCAAAATATTCTGCATAAAGTGTACACTACTTTTCAGCACAACAGCAGTTAATCCGGCCAGAATACCAACTAATATGCTAACCAGGATAAGAAAAAAATTATCCGGAAGGTGTTTGACCCTCCATATTAAAATCCGGAGATAAAGGTTTTTTACAAAATTTCTCATTAATTGAAATTATAATTATAAATATGACTGTTTTTCGTGTCATTTGTTACCAGTTTAACCCTATTCTATGATTTTGTTAAATTTAAAATCCACTGTTTATCAATCATTTTTTTCTTAAATTATAGTCAACAATTCCAACGCAGGAAATACAATATGGAAATCTCGCAGGAAGATTTTAAAACAATATTACTTGATTTCTCCAAACTCAACCGGGATGTCCACTCAATGAGTTACGACAGAAATCTCCGCAAATACCAGCTTAGAGACAAGAATTTCGAGGTATTAAAAGCATTTTTCGGAAGTGTGGGAGTTTGCTTTGATTGTTCCGAAAAGAAAGATAATTTTCGCTCAGCAGCAGAATTATATTTCAGCAGAGTTAAAGCCAATCCATTTGATGAAAACGAAATTAATTCTTCAATAAACCAATTGCAATCACTACTTTCTGAACTGGAAAATACAATAATATACAACAGGTTTTTAGGTGTTTTGTCAGAATATGCAATTAAGGAATGAATTTTTAGCAATTAAATAATATTGTGAAATTTTTTTATTATTGTTTAGAGCTTTCATCTACCTTTTGCCCAGGCTGCGTTCATCTTCCGTTATTCAACGGAAGGTTAACGAAGGGTAAACGAAGGATAAACGGAAGGTAAACGAAGGGTAAACGAACCGTAAGCGGAGGGAAACAGATTTTATGGAATTTCCCTTGGTTAAATTCTCCATTTTAACAGCAGGAACATATTAATATTATCTGTCAGAATATGTTCCAATAATAAAGCTGCATTTCTGTAATAAGTTTTTAGGAGTGCCATGCTTGATTTCGAGTTAGTTCATTCATCTCCGGTTACACTTATATCTCTCCAGGGAAGATTTGACTCTTCAGGTGCTTCTGTTTTCGAAGAGCACTTTAGCCAGAATAATTCACTGTTCCCAATCGTAGATTTTTCAAAAGTAATATTTTTATCCAGTGCCGGCATAAGAGTTCTGCTGCAAAACGAGAAGTTGCTCAGGAAGAAAAACGGCAGAATGATCTTATGTGCTGTTTCTGAAAATATTAAACAGGTATTGGAAATCACCGGCCTGCTTAATCTTTTTACTTTCGCTAATACTGTAGATGAAGCGACAGATCTGTCGTTGACTTTCCAAGATTCCTCAGGTTCAGGTATCAATCAGACAATAAATAATATTGAATATTCTGTAAAACATTTCAAAGGTGCAGTGTCGAAAGGAGAAGTCTGGATTCCGGATGAACAGGATAAGATGGGACTGATGGCCGCAAACCTGGATGAATTTAAGTACGCATTTGGAACAGGGGGGTTAGGTACGACAAGGGAAGATGTAAAAAATTCTGAGGGGAAAATATTTCTTACGAAAAATTTTATCGGAATACTCCCGCAAAATAGTCCCTCTGATTACCTTTTTTCCATAAGCCCTTCGGATTCATATTTCTTCCTTCGCTCCGCAATAAATTTCTCCGGAAGCCCGGATTTTCTGATAAAATCTGATAAAGGTGGAATAGCTTTTGGTGATCTGATTAAAAATTCTTTTTCAATTCTTTCTGACAAAACGGAATCACCAGTTCCTGCCGCCTCTTTCATCCTTGTTGCTGATATTGGAGAATCCGCGGGTTTGATTTCAATCGGCATGGTAACAGATAAAATGGCTCCTGGAACTGTGCAATCTTATGAGCCGGCAGAATCAATAATTATTGATGAACAAATATCCTTTAACGCCTCCTGTATTAGGCTCCGGAGTTCCACCAGATCAGCGGTTGGAGATGACGTTGATGATTGTATTAATGAGCTCCTTGTTGAAGATAATATCTCAGATCTTTTCATACCTGCAAAGGATATGCATGTTGATGCTTTCAGAATATGGATGTTTACCCCTGAATTCAGGAATGCAAGGACGATTAGAACTAAAATATGTTTTGAAGATTTTATCGATATCAAAGATGAATTTGAAGTAATAACCCGGAGGATTTATTCTGACTGCAGCAGCATTACATTAAAGCAGCTCCATGGAGGTTATTCGGCAAAAACTTTCCAGGTATTTGGCTATGATAAAAAGGGTATTCGTATTCTTCCGACAGTTTTAAAACTGGCTAAGAGAGGGACAGTTAAGCGGGAAGCTGTTAACTTCGAAGAAAATGTAAAAAGATATATTCTTAATAACAGTACCTCGGTAATGGGAAACTACTATTACGGAGATTTCGGTGGAATAAGATATAATTTTGTCGGTATTACAGGTCCGGACAGCAAGATCGGATGGCTGACAGATCTTTATAGAACCCAAACACCTGATGAGCTGCTCCCGTTGTTCGACAGGATATTCACTGATATATTGCGCCCCTGGTACGGACAGCCCAGACTTGAGACATTCCAGGCTTATAAGGAACATAATCCTACAACAGTATTCTTCCCTGAATTGTTTGAACAATGCGAAAAGGAACTGGGAATTTCTCCGGACCAGGAACAGATCTACTTTGAAGAACTTGGAAGGGAAATAGTCAATCCCTACTGGTTTTTAAAGTATGGCTTTAAAGCAAGAGAGAAAAAATCGCAGTTATGGTATAAATGCATATGCCATGGCGATCTGAACATGCAGAACATTTTACTTGATGAAATAAAAAATGTTTATATAATTGATTATTCTGAAACTTCATTCAGGAATGCAGTTGCTGACTTTGCACGTCTTGAGCCGATATTCAAATTTGAATTTCCGGCAATAACTCAGGATGAGTTAAAGAATCTAATCCAGTTTGAAAAAGGTCTGCTCGCTGTGCATAAACTTGACGAACTCCCTCCATTTACTTATTCTGGGTCGGATCCTTTTATTAAAAAAGCATACAAAATTATCTGCAGGCTAAGACAATATGCTGATACAGTTACATTGTTCGAAACTGATCTTACTCCTTACCTGCTGGCTGTATTAGAGTGGACCTACGCCGTAGTTTGTTATCAGAGTGTTGATAAGCTGGTTAAAAAATATTCAGCTATAAGCGCTGCGTTGATTTGTGAAAAAATAATTCACCTTGAAAATAAAAGCTGAAGTGAACTTCAAACCGTGTTATTAAGAGATATATAATGAAACAATATTTATATGTTCTTCTCTTCGGAATATTACTTTCGCTAAGCGGGTGCAGTGAACAGGAGCCAAATATTACTGGTCTTGCAATGCTTGAAGGAGGAAAAACTTTTGCCGTGCCCGACCGGAACTGTTGCCGATCAGTTCGTGCTGAAAAGATTTCCTGATGCTGTTATAAAATATTATAACACAGTGCTTGATTGTGCAATTGCAGTTAAACAAGGGAAGGCTGATGCAGCCGTTTATGATAAGCCGGTATTAAAGAACATTGCTGCAAAGAATGATGGACTTACTGTTATTGAGGAACTGCTTGAACCCGACAAGTATGGTTTTGCCGTTCAGCTGAAGAATACTGAATTGAAAAAAATTGCAGATGAAGTTCTTGCGGAATTTAAATCGGATGGTACTTATGAAGATATGATGAAGCGCTGGTTCCCGGAAAAGGGGAATCCTAAACCAATGCCCGAAATAAAACTAACCGGGACAAATGGTGTGTTGAGATTTGGTACAGCGGCCGTAACTGAACCAATGTCATTTTTTAATGCAGATAGAAAAATTGTCGGATTTGATATTGAGTTTGCTACTTATATAGCCCGTAAATCAGGCAAACAGTTGGAAATAATTGATATGGAATTCGGTGCCATGCTTCCTGCCCTTATTTCGGGAAAAGTTGATATGATAGGTGCCGGATTATCTATAACGGAAGAGAGAGCTAAAAGCGTTTTATTTACAGAAAGCTATTATCCCAGTGGTATTGCTGCCGTAGTTAACAGCTTACAAAAAAGCGGGACGGAAAACGCAAAAGTAAAATTCACTTCTGAAGAAGATATTAAGACCAGGCGTGTTGGTGTCCTGATGGGTTCAGTTTACGATACATATGCCAAGAAGAACTACCCTGATGCTGAGATTCTGCAGTATTCCAGTGTATCGGATGTGCTGATTGCATTGGAAACAGATAAGGCTGATGCAGCTTTCTTCGATCATGTTTCACTTAAAGAAGTCCTGGCTAAATACAAAACGCTTGGTATACTGGCAGAGAACATTTTTACTCTTCCTATCGGGGCTGGATTTAACAGCGATGATGACCAGCTCAGGGAACAATTTAATGCCTTCCTTAAACAGATTAAATCGGACGGTACATATAAGGATATGTCCGACCGCTGGATGATGAAAGATAATTATCAGATGCCTGATATTAAGAGTTCAGGTACTAATGGGGATTTAAGAGTAGGAATCGTAAGTGATATTGGAAGTCCATTCTCATTTATCCTGGATGGAAATATTGTTGGTTTTGATATAGAATTATCGAAGCGTTTTGCAGCATACGTGGGAAAAGTATTTGTCCCGGTTGATAATCAGTTCGGAAGCCAGATTTCTGCATTGGTTTCCAGAAAAATAGATTTAACAACCTGCTCAATGATGATTACTGAAGAACGGGAAAAACAGATTGATTTTTCTGATCCATATTACGAGTCAGGGGTTGACCTGATTGCAAAGAAAGAAAATATTTCATTCGCTTCTATTGATGCTCCATCGGAGGAGGTCTCCTATTGGGAGTCCATTTCAACCAGCTTTAATAATAATTTAGTTCTTGAGAACAGGTATAAGCTTATACTGGATGGATTAAGCGTAACAATAATAATTTCGATATGTGCAGCATTATTCGGCACTCTGGTAGGTGCGTTAATCTGTTTTATGCGGATGTCAAAAAGGAAGCTTTTGTCATCAATTGCAAGATTATATATCTCTTTATTAAGAGGTACTCCTGTTTTGGTACTTCTGATGATTATCTACTATGTGGTATTTGCTTCAGTAAACATAAGTGCAGTTGTGGTTGCTGTGCTTGCATTCGGTTTGAATTTCGGAGCATATGTTTCTGAGATGTTCAGGACATCAATAGAAAGCGTGGACAAGGGTCAGAGCGAAGCCGGGATAGCCGGGGGATTTACAAAAATCCAGACATTTATGTATATAATTATGCCCCAGGCATTACGACGTGTCCTTCCGGTTTATAAAGGTGAATTTATTTCCCTGGTAAAAATGACATCGATAGTAGGATATATTGCCGTTCAGGATCTTACGAAAGCCAGTGATATAATAAGGAGCAGGACATTTGATGCCTTTTTCCCGCTGCTTATGGCTGCTGTTATTTATCTTGCTCTTGCCTGGCTACTGACCTGGGCACTTAGCAAAGTTGAAATTTCTGTTGAACCCAAAAGAAGACCTATCTTACAGGAAGTGAGAGTAAGCTAATGATTAGAATAGAACATTTATCAAAACACTTCGGTAACCTTGTTGTATTAAAAGACATTACCACCGAAATAAAAAAAGGAGAAGTAATCTCTGTAATCGGTCCTTCGGGGACAGGGAAAAGTACACTCCTTCGCTGTCTTAACCTGCTTGAACAGCCAACCGGCGGGAAGATATTTATAGATGAGATTCCCTTGCTTGATAAGCATACAGATGTTCCAAAGGTTCGTCAGAAGATGGGAATGGTATTCCAGTCCTTTAATTTGTACTCTCATTTGTCAGTACTTGAAAATCTTACCATAGGTCCGATTAAATTATTGGGGATGAAAAAAAATGAAGCTAACGAGAAGGCACTTGCATTGCTTAAGCTTGTAGGATTAGCCGAAAAAGTTTACAGTTATCCCGATGAACTTTCAGGCGGACAAAAGCAGCGTGTTGCCATTGCCCGCTGTATGGCTATGGAGCCGGAGATCCTGCTGTTTGATGAACCAACTTCAGCACTGGATCCTACAATGGTGAGCGAAGTTCTTGCAGTCATCCGCCGTCTTGCAAGAGAGGGGATGACAATGGTTATTGTAACGCACGAAATGGAATTCGCAAGAAACACATCAAGCAGAGTCTTTTATATGGATGAGGGGATTATTTATGAAGAGGGAACCCCGCTGCAGATATTTGAAAATCCGCAAAGAGAAAAAACAAAAGCATTTATACACAGAATCCGCAGTCTTCATCATCAGATTACCAGCAAGGATTATGATCTTTATGCAATTCATGGAGAAATGGAGTTGTTCTGCGAGAAGCATATGATTACCAAAAGCACTTGTAATTACGTACAGCTTTTGGCAGAAGAGATATTGCTTCTGCAGAAGGATTACACTGATGTTACTTTAAGTCTGGATTATTCTGAAAAGGACCAGAGCCTTGAAATTGTTTGTTCAAGCGCCGGAGCGCCTGTAAATCCTTTGGATGACAGTAATGGGGATGAAGATATTGGCATAAGAATAATCAAGGGGAGAACACAGCAGGTAGAATATAAATACGCTGGCGGAAGAAATATTACCACTCTTAAATTAAAAGGAGATTGATCAGGTAAGCTGAACAGGAGAATCAGGCATATTCTTTTCTGAGCTGTTCGAATATATCTTCGGTGAGCTTTTCTTTTTTTCTAAGATCAGCAAACTTATCGAGGAGGTCATCGACTGTGAGTCTCTTTTTTTCATTTTCAGGGATATCATCGATGATGCGGCCCCGGTACATCATTATGGTTCTGTTCCCCATTTCAAGAGCCTGCTGCATGCTGTGAGTAATCATTACAGAGGTAAGTCTTCCTGACTCAATGAACTTCCTTGTTAATTTAGTAATCTGCAATGCAGCTTTCGGATCAAGTGCGGCAGTATGTTCATCAAGAAGCAGAACTTTAGGCGGATTTATTACAGCCATCAGCAATGTTATTGCCTGACGCTGCCCGCCGGAAAGAGATCCTATCAGATTATCCAGCCGGTCTTCAAGCTGCATCTCAAGTGCTTCTACCTGTTCATGGAAATGAGAGATTCTTTTTCCTTTTAAGCTTATAACCGGCATTCTCCTTTTCCCCCTGAAATGGGCAAGCAGAAGATTTTCAGCAATGGTCATATCAGGAGCAGTGCCGCTAAATGGATTCTGGAATACTCTTGATATCAGTGAAGCGCGCGCAAAATCTTTTTTTGCTGTTACATCCACTCCATTTATCATAATTTTTCCACTATCCGGGAGAACAGCACCGGCAATTATATTAAACAGAGTAGTTTTGCCTGAACCATTAGTACCGATTACAGTTACAAAATCTCCATAATTAATTTTTAAATTAATATCCTGAAGGGCATTAACTTCATTAATAGTCCCTTTATTGAAAATTTTATTTACCGATTCTAAACTGATCATTTTTTTATCAGATCATATTCAAAGATTTACAAATTTCTTTATGAATTCATTATGTTCAACAACCGCATTTGCTTCGTGCTTTAATTCTTCGGGGAAAATGACACCGATTTTTTCAGCCACATCTAAATTGAGTCCCAGGACAGCCTGCCTGTTTCTTTGAAATGGTATACCCGCAGGATCTTCTTTTCTTATAATTCTATCCACCATTTCCGCAGCCTGGTGTCCATTAATTGCATATTCATAACCGTAAACTACTAGAGCCCCGCGTGGAAGACTTTCGACATCACCTCCAACTATCGGGATCTTTCCTTTCAAGGCTGCTTTATAAACGGATTCGAATGCAGCAAAAACATATATATCAGGTACCAGGAAGAATATATCAATCCCTTTATTTACCAATGAAACGGCGGCCTGGTATACTTCGGCAGTAGAAGTAATGGTAGCTCCTACGAATTCTATATTTTTATCTTTCGTAATTGCAGTTTTCAGAAGCCCGACATTGTTAACGGAATTTGCAAATGATGGATTCCAGATTGCTCCGATTTTTAATTTACCTGTATATAATTTTCTTACAACATTTATTAATTCCTGTACAGGCATTGCCCCATATACACCGGTAATATTTTTAACATGGTCCGTTTCTGATTTACCAGCACCGATAATGAACGGATTAGCAATGGTTGCAAAGACTATAGGTTTATCTTTTATTTTATTTATAGTTGCCTGAGCCGAAACTGTTGAAATAGGGACATAAATATCCACCCCCATGTTTATATAATTATCCAGGATCGTATTTATTGTCGGGACATCACCGTTGGCATTGGATTGCAGAATGGTACAGTTTTCACCTTCTTTATATCCAAGCTGATGCATTTTCTCAATAAATCCTTCAAGAGTATTGGTGAGGATGGCGCTATCATTGGCCAGAACGATTCCTATTTTAACTAACTCTTTCGGTTTCTCTTTGATAAACTGTGAGTAGATAAAGAAACCGGTAAGAATTAAAATTAATCCGCCTAATAAATAAGCCGGTCTCAGAGCCATTTGAAGTTTAAAAGGAAACTTGATTTTACCAAAGGCAAAAGCACCCGAAGCAACAAGCGTCAGTAGTACAAAAACAGCGGTAATTAGTTTAAGATCATTTGGATCCAGCCCAACCATGAGTGCCAGCGCAACCATTATTCTGAATACAACCGACCCGAGAATTACACTGAAAACTTTCAGAAATATTGAACGGTGCTTGATTATTGCTTCGCCAATAATTACTGCTGCAAGGCTGGCGACTATTGAACCTACTCCCATTCCTATGTCTGAGAATCCCTGGTACTGTGCGACTAATGCTCCTGAAAGCCCGACAAATCCATTAGCAAGAGCAATTCCGAAAATTTTATATGCGTTTTCGTTTACGCCGTTTGCAGAAACCATGATCGGATTATTTCCAGTGGCCCGCATTGATATACCGAAATCTGTTTTAAAGAAAAGAGAAATTATAACCCAGAAAATGAACATTGCAGAAAAAAGACAGATAAATAACCAGAGTTCACTTTGCAGTCCGGGATTGTATTTATCAAAAGCAGTTACAAACCCTGGAGTAGAAAGGAGGGGAATATTTGCTTGTCCCATTATTTTCAGATTAACGGAATACAATCCTGTCATAACAAGAATACCGGCAAGAAGTCCATTAATTTTAAATTTTGTATGAATAACACCGGTAAAAACACCGCCTATTGCACCGCCAAGGAACGAAGCTGTTAATGCCAAAAACGGATTTACTCCCGAGATGACCATTATTGCAGTTATAGAAGCACCGGTAGTAAATGTACCATCGACTGTTATGTCAGGGAAATTGTAAATCTTGTATGTAATGAAAGTTCCTATAGCCATAAAGCTATATAAGAAACCCAGATTTATTGCACCAAGCCAGACATCCATCAGAATTCCTCAAGTTCAATAATTCCGAGCATACCGCTTTTGAATTTAGATCTGCTCAGCAGGTGCTGTACTTTTAAAGGCTTAAGATCTTTCGCTACCCTGTTCAATTCATCATCAAAGCTGTTGAGATTTTTGCTTAAAAAATCTTTTTCAAAAACAATACAATGTAAATGGAAATCAGAATCTTCCGAGAACATTGATATGTGTTTTTCACTAAGAAGATTTCTGTCTTTTACTGCAATTCCGACAGCTGCAATAATATTGCTGCTGTTTGAAGGTTCGATTGGAAAATCCATCCAGTCAGAAAAATTACTTTGTGCAAAAATTCCTTCATTGTCCGGCTTATTTTCAGCAATCGGACTCTTTTTCAGGTTCATCGCATAAATTCCGCCGCTTTCAGCAAGCATCACAACGCCGAATAGATTGGTTTGGGCCATTTCCTTTGATGCATTAATAACTTCATTAAGAGAGATGAAGTTATTGATTTCCGGAAGCTTCAGCAGAGCAGAAAAGCCGCCGCTGACTCCAAATCCATAAAGAAAATTGTATTTCAGCATAGAATTAATCTGTTCTTTCAGCATGTAGTCAACTGCCGATTTTTTTGCAGCAGGATAACTATAAAAATTATGATTGATCACTGCTGTTTCACCGAATAGATTTTTATATTCTTCATAATTATCGCCTAAAACTGCTATACCTGCACCAAACCTTATTGAAAAGGAATTTACCTTAACAACATCTTCCTTGCGGTAAAGTTTATCCTGAAGTTTTTCCTGATCCCCGATGATAAATAATTTCCCTTTGGGGCATGAGATATTTTTATGAACAAACCTCATCCCATTTATCAGGCTATATGCTGAAGGTGAAAGTTCAGAATTCTTAAGCAGTTCGGTCTCATCAGTAAAAATCCGGAACAATGAAGCAAAACCGCTCGTCGAGAAAACATCTGTAACCTGTGGAGGCAGGGAGAGCAAAAGCAGCTCGCCTCCAATATTTTTAAGCATTTTTTGAGAAGAGAGAAAAACACGCAATCCTGCGCTGCTTACATAATTAATGCAGGCGAGATTAACAGCAATAACACGGTCGCCTTCAGAAGTAACACGTGTAATTTCCTTCTCCAGGTCAGAGGAGGTCATTCCATCTATTCTTCCTTTAACTTCAATAATTCTGAGGGTATTCTTTTGAATGGTATTTATCTCGAGCATCCTATACTCCGTGGAAAAATTAAGATCAAGAGATTCCGGGACAGGGCTAAATTAATAAAAATTATTCCATAATGCTGAATTATTTTGTGGAATATGGTGGAAAGCTCATGGGATGCGGCTAATCTTCCAAGCGGTGTTTACTTATACCAGCTAAAGGCAGGAGAATTTATTCAGACGAGGAAGATGGTACTGTTGAAGTAGGGATTGGAGTATTAGGGGGTTGAAGAATGTGCTGCTTTCTTTTTTAATGGAAGTCAGTTATAATTGAATGCCCTTTTTACAGGATTACGAGTATGTGTCAGTGCTGATGTGCTGATCGGTTGCTTATTTTGTAGGTATAGGTTGCCCCATAAGTAGTTTGAAATATCACGGCAGCCTGTCCGTTCATTTCACTTGTCATTACGAGGAGTCCCCGACGAAGCAATGTTTTCCAAATCACCCCGCCGATATGCAACAAGCAAGTTGAAGGTGAAACGTAGGTTAACTGTACCTTATGAAGAGAGGGAGAATGGAAAGGTCGGATTCACCCCCGATACTAACTTCGAACCTCGAACATTAAAAATAATGACAATTTTTATTTATTTAATCATTAAATTATACACGTACTCTTCACATATTTAAAAATTTTCGCCGGAGTACCTGTCATGAAAAAAGCGGTAATATTTCTCAGCATTTTATTCCTCTTCATTCTATCCAGCAGCATCCTTGCACAAAACAGTTACTGGGAAAAGCTGGTCCTGAATCCACTCAAAAACAAAAACACAAAGACATACGAACTCCCGTTCAGCAGTGAGGATGTTTTCAGAAGGATTGAACAGCACCAGCAGCAAATGATCAAAATGCTCTCTGAAGGGAAATCACAGAAGGAGATAAGAAATTTCTCCCGGCCTTCAGATGCTGCAATGGGTTTTGGTACAATATCCGGCACTGTTTATACGACGGTGGACAGTCTTACTCCTGTTAAAGATGCTCTGGTCTTAATAGATATTTATAATGAATTCGGTGATTATATTACGTCCAGTCCCATTGACACAAATGGTTACTATAAAACAGTTGGGCTTATACCCGAGATACACTATTATGTAAAGGCATCTTCAGGTAAATATGAGGGGGAATATTACAATGATGCATTGAAATGGCAGGATGCGACCCTTGTATATATTCCCAATGCCCAGGATGTAACTGGTATAGATTTTACTTTACGCAGGTACACAGGGGGTATTTCAGGTTATGTAAAGACTAAAGATAACCAGCCAATACTTGGTGTTTGGATATATGTTTCAAACGAATTTGCTTACTCTGAATGCAAGACTGATTCATCAGGATATTATTATGCGGGACCCATTCCCAGCGGAGATTATAAAGTACGGACTGCCTATTATGGAGATGAAAATTATGAAGATTTCTGGTACGATAATTCATTTGATCAGAGGCATGCAACCCTTGTGCATGTAACAGAACCAGGTATAACAGAAAACATCAACTTCCTCCTGGGCAAAGCGGGAGCTGTAACAGGACAACTTTTTAAGCCGGGAGGTCAGCCTTACTATTCCCCATCGGCTTATGTCTATATTGTAAATCAGGATCAGGAATATGTCAGTTTGAGTCCTGTTGATTCTTCCGGAAAATTTTTTATCAAGGGAATCACTGCCGGCGAATATAAACTCCGTGTCGCCTGTCCTTACCAGGACAACTACATGAATTTATATTACGGGGGCTATTCATTTGAGGAGGCTGCAAACATAACTATCATTCCTCCAGATACTCTCAGGGGTATTAACCTTAATATGGAGTATGGCGGAACTATATCAGGAACCTTTACTGATATTTACAATCAGCCTGTAACCCAGTATACATATTTATATCTGTACGATGAATCCGGCCACGAAACCTATATGCCGCAGCAGCGGATAAATAATAACTATAAGTACTATTCTCTCTTACCCGGTAAATATAAAATCCGTATCACTTCAGAAAAATATATCCCCCAATGGTATAACAGTAAATCTTCCTTCGAAGAGGCTGATTTCATCGAGGTACCCGTTTCTGATTCCGTTAAAAATATAAACTTTGTCCTGCAGCCCGGGGCAAAAATAAAAGGAAAGGTTTTATATAACGGTACCCCCATAACATCTAACGGATATATTGACGCCTACGATATTAATCATTATCGTGTAAGAGGAGGCCAGATAAAGGAAGGATCTTATATTATCTATGGTCTTAAACCAGGTGTATACAAACTAGCATTTGACGGATCTCTGGACTATGCCTCTCAATGGTACAATAACAAATATACATTTGAAACTGCATTGGAAGTAGAGCTGATTGATACCTCTGCTTATACAGCTGATTTCAATTTAAATCTTTCAGGAAAGCTAAAAGGTTTCGTTAAAGACCCGGAGGGTCTTGGAATAGACGGTTCCGATAATATGACAGATGTCTTTATGTATGACAGCGCCGGAACAGGTTTAATACAGAATTCAATGTTGTCCTTTGCAGGCGCTTATGAATTGTATTCTTTATTCGGTTCCTATAAATTCTGCGCTGTTACTTACAATAGCTTTCCTTCCAAAGATGATAGTCTTGCTGTAACCTATTACGGCGGAGGAGCAAGTATCTTTGATCCTTTAAGTAAAACAGTTAATGTACCGGGTACACAAATAGCTGACGACCTGGTTATGCAAAAAGCTTACGGAAGTATTTCCGGGACTATCTATGATAATGGAAATCCTCTGCAGGATGGGTTGTATGAGCTTGTCGCTTATGATGTATTCGGATTTGTCAGTAAAATCTCAGCATATCTAAACTCTGACGGTCCTGTGCCGGGCACTTATAAACTCACCGGCTTAAGACCCGGCTCATATTATCTTGTAACCGGGGCAAAAACACTGTCAAACAGTACTATGTTTACTTTGCACTGGTATCCTGCTGTACCACAGGATATAGAACTGTTCTCTCCCAAAATGAACATACCTGCCGGAGCCTTACCTGTGATAGTAAGAAGCGGCGAGACTTCCGGAATTGATTTCTATTTTAATCTTACAGATAATAAAGATGATAATTTACTGGAGCTTTCTTACAGCCTGGAACAGAATTACCCGAATCCGTTCAATCCTAATACAAAATTCAAATATTCAATTCCGGCCCAACAGCTAGTACTCATAAAAATCTATGACATTCTGGGCAACGAAATTGAGACATTGGTTAATGCAGAAAAACCTGCAGGTTCCTATGAAATAAACTGGAATGCGGTAAACATGCCAAGTGGTGTATACTTCTATCAGCTCAAAGCAGGTTCTTCTGTTCAAACAAGAAAGATGATCCTTCTGAAATAATTTAAGGGAGCTAATTTAACTCCTGTTTTATTTAATGGTAAATACACTAGCACTCGCATTGGTTATGCCTACCATCAGTTTAAAATCGTTTAAGAATGCTATCGAAGCTGCATTCTGAGATCGCTGGCAGCATTTAGAGAACTTATTTGCAGTCCAGCCCTTTTTCATGCAGAAATTCAGATAATAGATCCGCTATCTGAATGTTGTTAAGATCTGAAAATGGGAAATGTGTATTCCCGTAAATCCCGATTTCCGGCAGGTGTACGATTGTTACATCTCCGCCATAACTGTTCACGACATCCCTCCAATGCCTGGCCATTTCAAGCCGCACACGCCAGAACTCCTGGAAGGGATTTTCACATTCCGATGAAGGTATATAATCTCCGAAATACAGGATAATAGGAATTTTAGTAAGCTTAATAAACTCAGATTTTGGAATCTCCACAGAGAAAAGAGGTCTTTTCCCGCACTCTACTGTATCAGGCACTTCCCCTTCAGGGAAAACAAAATTACTTCCCGGCTCATATGAAATAATTGCCTTAACATGCTCGTTTTTTGCAGCAGTAAGCCAGCCGGGACTCCCTGCCTGCGAATGGGTAACCAGAATACCATCGCCTATTTTATTAAATAATTCTGATATGGTGTTCGAAAGAAGACCAAGGTCAAACGGACCGGTATTAGGTGTCATCTGACGAAAATATTGATTCAATGTTTCCGGGTCTTTTGGGAACTGAACTCCCGGAAAATAATCCGGCCATATTCCGATACGGAATAGACAGAACCATTCCTGGTCATCTGGTTTTGGAGTTACCTTATTTTCCACTGTACTGCGGCCAGCATTCCCTCTGCGCGGCTGGTCAATCAGATACACACCGAATCCCCGCCGTAAAAAGATATTCTGAAAACCTTCTCGTCCGTCAGGAGTCGTCTCCCAGGTTTTTGAGAATTGCATATTGCCATGCCAGAATACCAGGGGCAGCTTTCGTGCATCCTCCGGTATCTGATAAAAAATATATGCGTGGTCTCCATGCAATGACTGGCCGGCGGCACTCTCATTGTATGGATCAAATACACCGGCATTATTGATTACAGTCCCCCCGACAGAAAAACTTCCCTGTTTGCTAATTACCAGTAATTCACTTTTATCTTTAGTTATCATGGTATTACTACAAGAGCTGATATTAAAAAGAAATAGGAAAATTGCGGCAGCAAAAAATAAATTGTTGATTAAGTGTAATTTCATATTGACCGGGAAATCAAATAATAATTACAATTTGCTAACATTTGACAAGAACCTAAAAGAGAACAGTTACAGGACGCTACACAGGAGAAACTGATAAATAAAAATACGATTTTTTCACAACCCACTGCAACAAATTAATTAAAATAACAAAAATTTACAATTAGCTCTGAAAGTCAAGAAATTTTTTGGTTGCTCATTGCTATTGATGCGTTGAAAATAGCCTTGGACAAATTTAGAATTCCCTTAGTTAAAGCATGTAGTGCAGAAAATGGGTATCATTTGACTATGGCAAACACTATGGCAAAATCTGAACAAGAGTTGATTTTTTTGAAGGGAGATAAGTCTAATGCGGACTGAAATACCCTATCCATGGGCTTTGCGGATATGTATCAAATTTCGTAATTTTGCCCCGCACCCATAGCTCAGTTGGTAGAGCATATGACTCTTAATCATCAGGTCGCCGGTTCGAGTCCGGCTGGGTG
>CAVXTT010000013.1:0-20613 GCA_963764685.1 uncultured Ignavibacteriales bacterium | reverse complement strand
CCAATGCCCGGTCACTTCGATACATCCGAATTTGGACACTCAGTGACCTTCCTTTCGCACTATCGCACTCTCGAACTCTCGCACTCTCGAACTTACTTCAATACCTTCTTGCTTTTCTATTCTAATAAAAATACATTTTAAATTCACTTTTGAGGAAATATGAGTGATTCCGAAGAAAAAAACATAACTGTAAACCGGAAAGCAAGGCATGAGTATGCAATTCTGCAAACCTTGGAGCCGGAATTGTACTTCAGGGTACTGAAGTAAAGGCTCTAAGGGAAGGGAAAGCTAATCTTGTTGACAGTTATGCTACTGTCAAGGAGAACGAGGTCTGGCTGATAAGTGCGCATATTAGTGAGTATACCCAGGGCAACATCAATAATCATGAGCCTGACCGGAAACGAAAGCTTCTGATAAACAGGAGTGAAATAAGAAAACTGATTGGTAAAGTAAAGGAAAAAGGACTTACGCTTATCCCATTAAGAATGTATTTCAAAGGAGGCAAGGTTAAAGTAGAACTGGCCCTTGCCAAAGGTAAAAAGGATTACGATAAACGGGAAACAATTGCAAAGAAGAGATTTCGAAAGAGACCAGGAAAGAAAAATTAAATTTTAAATGATAAAAAAACCTTTCCCTCCCCTGAATGAACAGATGGATCTGATAAAACGAGGGGTTTCTGAAATCATTCCGGAAGAAGAGCTTGTTACAAAACTTGAAAAATCATTAAAAGAAGGTAAACCTCTTATTATTAAACTTGGATGCGATCCAAGCCGTCCTGATCTTCATATCGGACACTCTGTTGTCCTAAGAAACTTGCCCAGTTCCAGAAGCTGGGGCATACCGCAATACTTATTATCGGTGACTTCACAGGAATGATAGGTGACCCTTCAGGCAGGAATGTAACAAGACCTGCCTTATCACTAGAGGAGACAAGACAGCACGGTCAGACATACTTCGAGCAGGCTTCCAAAATACTTGATAAAGAGAAAACAGTTATCAGGTATAACTCGGAGTGGCTCGGCAAAATGAGCTTTGAGGATGTAATTAAGTTTACCTCAAAGTATACTGTTGCCCGAATGCTTGAACGTGATGATTTTACAAAAAGATATAAATCCGGTGAACCTATCAGCCTGCACGAACTCCTATATCCTCTTGCCCAGGCCATGGATTCTGTTGCAATATTAAGCGATGTTGAACTTGGCGGTACAGATCAGAAGTTTAATCTTCTTGTGGGAAGGGATATCCAACGAGAGTATGGTATGGAGCCGCAGGTTATCTTAACTATGCCCCTTCTTGTAGGAACCGACGGGACAGAGAAGATGAGCAAGTCTTATAATAATTATATCGGCATTTCTGATCCTGCAGATGAGATATTCGGGAAGACACTTTCAATTCCGGATACTCTTATTTATAATTATTTCGAGCTTGCAACAGATGTACCTAATAAGGAACTCGCTGAAATAAAAAAGCAGCTTGCGGATCCTTCTGTTAATCCACGTAACCTGAAACGATGACTTGCAAAACAAATAGTAAAAATGTACTATGATGAGAATGCTGCCATTGCTGCGGAAGCAGAATTCGACAGGATATTTATTAAAAAGGAACTTCCGGAGGATATACCTGTATATAAATTAAAAGACAGAAATCAGGAGCTCCCCCTTATTGATCTTATAATGATGGTCGGTTTGCTCCTTCACGGCAGGAAGCAAGAAGACTTATTTCACAGGGGGGAGTTCATATTAACGGAGAAAAGATCGAAGATATTTCCGCCCTCATAAAGGTGGATAATGAGATTATTCTCAAAGTGGGAAAACGAAAATTTATTAAAATTAAAAAAACTAAGAAAGGAGATGACATATTGTATGTTCCAACTAAAATATTTTTTACAAAAGGTGTAGGCAGACATAAAGAGTACCTTACCTCATTTGAGCTTGCACTTAGAAGCGCAAATATTGAGATCTGCAACCTTGTATCTGTAAGCAGTATATTCCCTGTTGGATGTAAAAGGATAGCAAAGGAGGAAGGTCTAAAGGAAATAAATCCCGGACAAATTACTTTCTGTGTTATGGCAAGGAACTCCACTAATGAACCTAACAGACTGATTGCCGCCTCTATAGGTGTCGCTCTGCCTGCCGATAACAGTGCTTACGGATATCTTTCAGAACATCATCCCTTTGGTCAGACTGAAAAGGTTGCCGGTGAATATGCAGAAGATCTTGCTGCAACGATGCTTGCTACCACCCTTGGTGTAGAATTCGATTCTGAAAAGGACTGGAGTGAACGAGAGAATATCTATAAAATGTCAGGCAAGATCGTACGTTCTTTTAATATAACACAATCCGCTGAGGGAGATAAAACAGGTCTCTGGACCACAGTTCTTGCTTTAGGCATTCTCCTACCATAATGATGGAATGCAGCCTTGCTGAATGAGTTCACATTCTGGTTTATCTTCGGTAGGGTTATTACCGTCCTATTTATTATCGACTTATATGTCACCGAGCATCGAAGCGGTAAGATAAGTCTGAAAGCATCTCTGATATGGAGCGGTGTATGGATATGTACCGCTCTCGTTTTTAATGTCTTTATCTATTTTTATTTGGAAGACGGGCATACCAAAGCACTTGAATTCCTGACCGGCTGGCTGATTGAAAAATCCCTCTCCGTAGATAACCTTTTTGTATTCCTGATGATCTTCAGGGTTATGAAGGTACCCGCTGAAAACCAGCCGCACGTTCTTAAATGGGGTATACTGGGCGCAATAGTATTCAGGATATTATTCATAGTGCTCGGGGTGGGATTGATCAAGCTCTTCCACCCGATAATATATATCTTCGCGCTTATACTTTTATATGCTGCCTACAAGATGGCTTTCGATGATGACCACGATCTTAATCCTAAAGAGAATCCCTTGTTTAAGATTGCACAGAAGTATTTTAAGTTCCTGCCGGAGTACAGCGGTAAACATTTTTTTGTAAAGCAGAATGAAAAAATATTTGCTACCTCGATGTTCCTTACATTCCTGGTAATCGAATCAAGCGACATTGTGTTTGCTATTGACTCTATCCCTGCTATTATTGCAATCACCAGGGATGAGTTCATCATAATATCATCTAACATATTTGCCATCCTGGGATTAAGAGCTTTGTACTTTGCCCTTGCAGGTGTGGTCGATATATTTAAATACCTGAAGTTCGGGGTAGCAGTAATTTTATTTTATGTAGGAATAAAAATGCTGCTTTCGGATATTTATAAGATCCCTACTGAATACAGTCTTGGAGTGATCTTATTTGTCCTCGCCGGCTCGATAATTTTCTCCATCATAGGTAAGAAGAGAGACGACGCGCAAGCAGGCCGGCAGAGTGAACACAACGGGAAGAAAAAAGCCCGGCAATCATAGGTTCTATCTCTGCTAAAAAAGTTCCTTCAGGAAAGTCCCCCTTAAAAAATACCAGGTTATGCTTACACCGGTGGCTGTAATCATTCAGCAGATATATATACCGGTTTGATCTTAAGCTTTTCGTAATATGCACTGAATACCGGAATGATTATCCCTGGTATACAGAATGACCCGATTGTATACCAGATGGATATTACTGAGGGAATAAAGTATGCAATAATTATTGAAAGTACACCTGAGAATAATATCCCTGCAATAGTGTACATCTTTATATTCTCCATCCTGAACTCACTGCCGAACCTTGTTATAAAATCCCTTGAGATCGTAGTCGCGCTTAAAAATAGGAAGCTGTTGGAGGTCGACATTATTGTAGCAAACATTGCCGCATAAAATAAACCCTTTACCCTGATGTGAATACCCGCTCTGCATAGAGCGGAAAAGAAAGGACGGGATTATCGAGTCCCGGTAATACTGCTCTTGCAAAAAGACCTGTTGATGTTGTAAGAAAATCAAATAACGCCCAGAGAATAATTGATATCAGCACTCCCTTAACGGCTGTATTGCTGTCCTTTGCAGCATAACATCTCTGATGGAATCCCGGGTCTGCAAATGTCCATAAAGCTATAAGGAACCATACCATCATAAAGCCCGGGGATGCATTACCTGAAAGCTGTAAATGTCCTTCGGGTAAATTCTTTGAGAGAAGTCTATACCTCCATAGTTCACGACCGAGAAGTAAACTATAACAATAAATCCTGCAAACATTACAAAGAACTGCACTGCATCGGTATAAACATCAGACTTAAATCCTCCCTTTATCAGGTACAGCATTGAGAGGAGTAATGCAATGATAAGGCTAAGGAAAATATTTATTTTAAGCAGGAGCATATTATGCCTGCAGCCATTAAAAGATAAGGGGCCGGAGATACAAGAATGAAGATAAGTATTGCAGATATAAGTCCTTCCCTCTTTCCGTAAATGCCCGTAATCCTGTCAGGAATAGTAAACAGTCCCGCATTCCTTATTTTACCTGCAAAGAAGAGAGCAAATAGAAAAGCAAAGAAGTAATAGGGCAGTCCCTGCGTAAACCAGCTTACAAGTCCGTACCTGTAAGTAAACTCCCCGACTCCTAATATTCCCCCATACCAGGTAGAGACATTGGTAAGGATAAAAAGGAACAGTCCGATCTTTCCTTCCTGAGAGGAGATATTCATCTGCACTTTCCTGATTCCTGGCCATAAAGCCTGCAGCAAGGACTGCTGCAAAGAAAAGAATGAGAAGAAAATAATCGAGGGGACTAAATGAGACCATTCTTTTTCAAAGTATGATAATCCCTGATAATAAATATTATCCCCCCGGATATATGAAGCTGAACCTTATCACCGGCTGCCCGGTTGCTTGTGCTTTCCTTTTCTCCGAAAGGCAGAGGGATATTATTCAGCTTATACTTTAACCCGGAAGATTTAATTTTTGTTTTCCTGTTAAAGCCGTAGAGGGAAATAGTTTCTCCCGGTACTGTATCAAGTGTTACTTCTCCGGAGTACGGTATCAGGAGTGAATTTTCGGCAAGTATCTTTAGTTTAATCTGTTTATAATATTTTAGTACGATGCCAAGGTTGCAGAATGTATGATCAAGCCTGTCGCCGGTAACTCCCATAAGAATTATATCATTGTATCCCTTTTTCAAAGAATACTTTATGCATTTCTCCACATCGGTATCATTCTGACGGGAGATCTTTATTACTTCAGTATGCCGGTTAAGATTCTTAAGTACATCCGGCCTGATGCTGTCGAGGTCTCCTATTACTGCTTTTGGAACAAGGTTCATCAGGTATGCATGGTTAGCTCCCCCGTCGGCACATATCAGATCATTATACCCGGATTTCCGTACAGAAGATATAACCCTCCGGGAAGGAGGCTTGCCGTTAGCAAGAATTATACATTTTTTAACTGTCATAAACCGACCTGTAATCCCGCCATAATATTAATACCTGCTGAAGGAAAAAATTCCTTCCCGATTGCATAAGCAGAATAAAGATTGTTTGTAATATTAAATAGCTGAATGAATATTCTAGAAGGTGTATACTCACTCAAAAGGTTCAATTCATAGCTTGCTGAAATATCTGCAGTGAAATAGGCATCATTCACGTTATCACTATAACTTTCAAAACCGGGATATAGCAGGAGATAATCCTTAAGGTTATTGTCATAGTTATCGGAATAAAACTTCCCTATATATTTCCCTGTAAGCTGAACGTCTAATCCTTTATAAGTAAATCTGATTCCTGCATTCCCCATTACATCAGGAAAGCCGCCAATGCGGTTCCCGTTAAGGTCAATTGAATTCTCAGCATCAATAAAATAACTTCCTTCTTCGATTGTATTCCTGCAGTAGGTGAATCCTGCAAGCAATGATATATTATCAGTAAACACAAATTGAGCATTTGCTTCAACTCCCCTGTGCAGTGTACGGGGCATATTTCCTGTAACCGGCTGTCCGAACTTATCGATCTTACCATTCTTTACAATCTCATCTGTAAAAAGCATATAGAACAAGTTAAGTGAACCGGTAAACCTCCCGGAGCTGTAATAGGTGCCAAGTTCAAAATCGTTCATTGTCTCAGGCTTAACAAGAGGATTATCAAAATTATAACTGCCGTCAGGATTATGTTCAAACATAGGGACCTCTCCCCCGCTTGATTCAGCTGCATCATAGTAGTTCTTTAATCTCGGCTCCCTTGTCACCCTTGCAAATGAGAAGTACAGGTTATGCCAGTCATTGAAGCGGTAGTTTATTCCTGCCTTGGGATTAAAGAAAACACCTTCTACAGAGAAATCATTATTAAGGTACATCTCTTCATAAAGTCTGTACTTATGATACGCAGCCTGCAGCTCTCCCGTTAAATCTATTTTGCTGCTTATTGAGTATCTCTCATTAACAAAACCGTTAAAGATATCCATCGCTCCCCTGTAGGAGTAATATTTATATTCAGCAGTTACACCTGCCGGAAGGTTCTCAGCAAACTGTATGCTTCCCCAATGAAGCGAACGGTGTACTCTTATTTCAGTACCGGCAAGCAGTTCTCCATTCCGGTGCTTTATGCTTATTCTTGGTATCCATCCATACTGGGTATTCTCAACCATTGC
This sequence comes from uncultured Ignavibacteriales bacterium, assembly GCA_963764685.1. Classification (GTDB taxonomy): domain Bacteria; phylum Bacteroidota; class Ignavibacteria; order Ignavibacteriales; family Ignavibacteriaceae; genus CAVXTT01. The sequence continues at coordinate 14,069 of CAVXTT010000013.1, read as the reverse complement.
ACGGATTAAAGCATTGCCCGGATTCTGTGTTGGTGCAAATCCGTTCTCTGCAGTCAGTCTGAAATAAGTGGTATCTCCCCAGGAGCCGTCGTAGTCAAAGAAGCCGTTGCCCAGTACAAGGAATAAGGCAGAGTTAAGATTAATATTATCATTTACCCTGTAATCATTAAGCAGCTCAAAATGAGGCTGTGAGAAGTTCTCCTTTTCCTCAGGACGTCTTGCTATTGTATAAGTGTACCCGGAAGAATCAGCCTCCCAGTATGAGTAATTGGCTCTCCTGAGATCTTTGTCCTTAACTGCAAATTTCGGAAGGCCGGTATAGGCAAGACCATCAGCAACAGGTCCTCCAAAGAAGTTTATTTGAGTGGTAAAATCCTTGTCATACCGTGCAGCAGATAAATGGTAAGAATTAAATTTCACCCAGGAGAGGTCACGGTAACCGCTGCTGAGTATCTGGGAGAGACTGCCGTATACATTATACTTCCCGTCAATAAGACCGCTGCTGAAGGAAGCTGAGTATTTTCTTGTAACGAAGCTTCCGTATGAAATGCCTGCACTTATCTCCGGCTGAGGGGTAAATCCTGATGTTATAATATTTACAGTCCCTCCTACAGAAGGATAGCCGAATATGCCCCCTGCTCCTCTCTGCACCTGGATAAGTTTCGTGCTTCCGAGAAGATCAGGAAAATCAAGCCAGTATACATTGTGGTCTTCAGGATCGTTCTGAGGAATACCATTTATGGTAACGGTTATCCTCCTTTGGTCAAATCCCCTGATGTTAAGATAATTGTACCCGATACCGTTGCCGTTTTCCGAATAGAACATTGCAGAAGGAAGACTGCTTAACATCTGCGGAACATCCTGAACGGAATATTTCTTTCTTATCTCTTCTTTATTCAGCTTGCTGAATGCTGCTGGAGTAGTACCTTCTATTCCTATCGAAGCCTCAACAAGAACGGACTGTGATAATATCGGTGAGGGTTCGAGAGCTATGTTAATGAATGAGGAATCCTTTACGAAGAAGCTTCTGTTACGGTAGCCGATAAACCTGATGAGGATTATTTTATCTATGGATGAGGCGGGAATCTGAAAGCTTCCGTCAGCTTCACTTGAAGTACCTTCGCTGGTCTCTTCAATAATTATATTTGCACCGGCAAGAGGCTGGCCTGTTTCTGAATCAGTTACCTTGCCGGAAATATGTCCTTGTGCAAAAAGAGGATAGCAGGACAAAAAAAATAGAATAACTAAGTAGTATTTCATTTTGAGCTCCAAAATAAAATAGCCGTTAAATAAACGGCTAAAACTTAACTATTCTATTTTAGCCCGTTTTCCTACGCTGGTATTATCCAGATCAGGTTACAGGGTATGATCTCAGTTATCCGCGCTAAACAGATAACACCCCTAACGGCTTGGTCTAACAATATTTATAAGAACTGCTGCTAAGTTATTTAACTTTTAGCTTTTGTCCAACCATTAATTTAGTGCTCTTGATGCTGTTGAGGGTTCTTAACTCATCAACACTCATCTTATGCTGTTTTGCAATAGAGAATAATGTCTCGCCTGCAGCAACAGTATGTATGGAAGAATTCTTAGTTGTTGGTTTTGTAACAGGAGCTTTTGTCTCCGGAATATCATTTACTGTAGCATCAGAATATATCTTGAGGGTAGTACCGGCAAATAATTTTATTGCTTCTTAAACCATTCCAGCTTCTGATATTTGCAGCAGATACTTTATACAGCTCTGCTATACCGCCGATTGAATCTCCCGGCTTTATCTTATAGTAATTAAGGTTAGCATTTGATTTGGTGGTATTATCTCCCAAACCATAATTCTCATTACTGTATATCTTTATTGTTCTGCCGGCATAAAGCTTATTGGAGTTTAATCCGTTCCATCTCTTAATCTGGTTGGATGTAACACCGAATTTCTCACTAAGCTCGCTTAACGTTTCACCTCTTTTAACCCTGTATCTGAATACTGTCGGCTTGGTTGTCTTATTAACAGTGTTCTCATTGGAAGCGATGTAGTTGTAATTCTTTTCGGATCTTATTTTCAGCTTGCTTCCCGTCAGGATCTTATTTCCGCTGATGTCATTCCACTCTTTAAGATCATTAACACTAACATTGTATTTTGATGCAATGTAATTAAGTGTTTCACCTCTCCTTACACGGTGGTAAACAACCGAAGAAGTGTTTGTCTTTGTAAGTGTATTCTTGGTGATAACCTTCTCGGTCGGTGTCTGGTTATCAAGACTGGCGTAGAAATCTTTCTTATCCTGGGGCACATAGATGGTGAGGTTCTGTCCCACAGATATGGTTGCAGTATAAGGAATGTTATTCCAGTTTCTTACATCGGTAACCCTTGTATTAAATAAGTCGGCTATACCGATAAGACTATCATATTTCTTTACTCTGTATGTAACAGGGACTGTATTTCCAGGGACACCTGTAACATTGGAATTTTCTGTAACTTCCTCATCGTTTGACGCTAACTCTTCACCGTTAGTATTCTCTTCTGTAGTAACATTTTCACCGGAATTGTTAGTATCGCTATTGTCATCAGGATTGAAGGCAAGTACTTCGTCATCACCTGTAACAGGAACTGTACCAGTCTCTTTATTAAGGGAAAGATAAGGAGACACATAGTCGCCGTTATCCTCTGCTGTCTCAGTATTAGTATTATAAGCGTAGTTGGTTCCGGAACCACCTGAAATAGGTATTCTCAGCTGTACGCCTCTTGAGAGTTTTGTCTTAACGGAAATATTATTGGCATCAGCAAGTTCGTTCTTGGTTATACCATACCGGCCTGCGATCTTTGAGAGAGTTTCACCTTTTTTAACTGTATGGACAAGAAAATTTCTTTTTGCCCATTCCGGTATTTCCTTCAGGTTGTTTGCAAGTTGTCCGGAATAGCCTTTAGGTATCTTCAGCGGATAACCGCCTGAATAATTTGAAGGAGTACACTGCTGAATAAGCTCAGGATTCATATCGATCAGGGTTTCTCCCTGAACATTCATTACCTGGGCTATGTAGTTCAGATCGATAGATCCTTCAACTTTATGGGTTTCATAATCATACGGCTTAAGCTGCTGAATATTGTTAAAACCATATTTTGCAGGATCCATTGCAATCAGACATACTGCGATATATTGGGGAACATAGCTTCTTGTTTCCTTAGGCAGGTATTTCATAGCCGACCAGAAATTGTTTGCTCCTGATCTTCTTACTGCTCTTGTTACCCTTCCCTCACCGGCATTATAGGATGCCAGCGCAAGATACCAGTCGCCAAGCGAGTTATACAAATCCTTTAAATGACGTGCAGCAGCCCTGGTCGACTTTTCAGGGTCTCTTCTTTCATCAAAATAAAAGCCTGACTCTAATCCATACATCCTGCCGGTAGACTTAATAAACTGCCATAAACCTACAGCGCTTGCCCAGGAACGGGCAGTAGGATTAAGTCCGCTTTCCACCATACTTAAATAAATAAGCTGCTGGGGTACCCCTTCTTCCTTAAATATCTGTGCCATCATAGGGAAGTACTTGCCTGACCTGGAAAGCCAGAGCTCCATATACTTTCTTCCCTTACCGGTGAAGTATTCTACCCATCCTTCGACGTAGGCATTAACTTCAAGGGGAACATCGGCCGGTATAACTACAGTTTTCTGATTGTCATCTTCTTTTACAGTTATTTGTAATTCAGGAAGGCTTTTTCCCATCCATTCTTCAAGTGCGGCAAATGATACATCGACAGGTAATTCAGGCAGGCCGTCTACATATTTCTTGTAGTCGTCAATTATCGATTTTTCAAGTTCAACATAAGCCTCATTCTCCTCGATACCGGGATAATAGCTTAGATTATTGATGATTCTGAGTGCAGACTCATAATTATTAATTGCTTCAGAAGTGCTGTTTACTTCCTGTTTGGCAACTGCGGCAATATAGAACTGCCTTGCCTGTTCCAGCATTTCGGAAACAATACCCCCATTATTGCTGGTCTTTTCACTGCTGTTATCATCTTGTTTTGTTATTTCTTTATTCGCCCCACACCCCCCGAGGAATAAGGTGAACAAAGCTATAACAAGAAATGACAGTAGTTTTCTATCCATTCATTTCTCCGTTTTTAATTATGTTAAAGTGAATATAAGGAATTACAGAAAATTTATCAAGTATTGTTTCAGATTCCTTCTATAATATTCTTTATTACAACAAGTTACCTCTAAAAACTTTTTTTATGTACCCCCAAAAATAAATATTTTCTTTTTAATAAAACATCAGGAAATACCTTATTTATAAAGGTATGTTACCGTGCTTCTTGCGCGGATTCTTATCAACCTTTGTTTTCAAAAGAGAGAACGCCTGTATTACTCTCTGCCTTGTTTCTGCAGGATTGATCACATCATCCAGGAAACCTCTCTCGGCAGCTATGTAGGGATTAGCAAACTTCTCTACATATTCATTCAGCATTTTCTCTGTCTCAGCAGCCGGATCAGCGGCTTTGCTTATTTCTCTCTTAAAAATAATTTCCACTGCTCCTTTTGGACCCATTACCGCTATTTCCGCAGAGGGCCAGGCAAAATTAAAGTCGCCTCTTATATGCTTGGAATTCATAACGTCATATGCTCCGCCGTATGCCTTACGGGTAATAACCGTAATCTTGGGAACGGTAGCCTCACAGAATGCAAATAAAAGTTTTGCACCGTGACGTATGATTCCATTCCATTCCTGTTCGGTTCCGGGAAGAAAGCCCGGTACGTCAACCAGCACAAGCAGGGGGATATTAAAAGCATCGCAGAATCTGACAAACCTGGCACCTTTTACCGATGCATTTATATCAAGTACTCCGGCTAATACTGATGGCTGATTTGCAACTATACCGACGGACATTCCGCCTATCCTTGCAAATCCGACTATAATATTTTCCGCGTAACCTGAATGGACCTCAAAGAAATCCTTATTGTCTACAAGCCGCTTAATAATCTCCTTCATATCGTAAGGTTTGTTAGGACTGTCAGGTATTAAGTCTGCCAAACCTACATCCGGAGTTTCCGCCGCCGGGTAATTAAGCTCTACCGGTTTATCAAGGTAATTCAACGGGAGATATGTTATCAACCTCCTTACATTCAGGAGAGTCTCGATCTCATTCTCAAAAATGAAGTGGGCGACACCGCTCTTGGTAGAATGTGTGTCTGCACCTCCAAGATCCTCAAAACTAACATCTTCGTGTGTGACAGTTTTTACAACGTTGGGGCCCGTTACAAACATATAGCTTGTGTGCCTGACCATAAAAATAAAATCAGTTATGGCAGGTGAATAAACCGCACCGCCGGCACAAGGTCCCATAACAACAGAAATCTGCGGAATAACACCAGAAGCAAGAGTATTCAAGAAGGAAGATATCAGCATATCCGCCTAAACTGTTAACACCCTCCTGGATCCTGGCACCTCCCGAATCATTTAATCCGATTACCGGGATGCCGAGCTTCATAGCAGTTTCCATTATCTTAACGATCTTTTCAGCATTTGTCTCGGAAAGAGAACCTCCGAATACTGTAAAGTCCTGACTGAACACAGCAACCGGACGATCTTCTATTTTACCGAAACCGGTAACAACTCCGTCACCCGAATATTTCTGCTTATCCAGGCCGAAATCCTTGGACCTGTGCTGAACGAAAGTATCAATTTCCTCAAAGCTGTTCTCATCACAAAGAAGCTCTATTCTTTCCCTGGCAGACAGTTTTCCTTTATCGTGCTGAGTTTTAATTTTATCAGCACCGCCGCCAAGGAGAGCCTCCTGTTTTTTCTTCTTCAGTTCTTCCAGCTTTTTACGCATCAGCTTAAATCGTTAATTGCATATTATTGGGTAAATCCTCATTCCTGAAGAGCCTTTGTATTTCTTCTCTGAAACCATTCAGATCTGACCAATCTTTCAAAGAACTATCCCGTTTCCTGTAATCGTAGAATATCCTGCCCGGATTTTTTCTCATCAGCAGTATCCTGTCTGATAATATCACTGCTTCTGAAATATCTGCAGTTGCTGCAATAATCGTAATGCCCGTTTTACTGCAGATCTTCTTAATTAGATCATATATCTCAGTTTTAGATTCAGGATCCATTATCCTGAACGAGTCATCTATTAAAACAAAAAGAGGATTAACAGCCAGCGCCCTTCCAAGGGCAATTCTGAATCTGAAACCGTAACTCTTGTTATCAGGAAAATGACTCTCATATCCCGTTAATTCTATAAGGGAAATTATCTCATTCGGAGACAACCCTTGCTTATTTTTGTTCAATTTTAATGCCATTTCTATATTACCCTGAACCGACTTCCAGGGGAAAGAAACAGCTGTTTCTGGGAGGTAAATTATTCTTGATGTATCATTTGGATACTCATTTTTACTCAAAATGATCTCACCCAGGTCAGGCTTTTCAATTTCTGCAATAATCTTAAGTAAAGTAGATTTTCCAGAACGTAATGGAGCAAGGATCGAAGTAACCTTACCTTTATCCTCTTCGGGTATGTTAAAATTGATGTTTTCAAGCAGTCTGAGGGAAACTCCTCCGGGGAGCATCAGGTTACGGGTAATATTTTTTACTTCAAGAATATTCATTTCAGTTCCAGTGGACATACTTTTCCAGCAGTAAATCAAGAAGACGGTTACCGGCATAAATTATAACGCCGGTTACAACCAAAGATGCAGTAAATGCGGAAAGGTCTTTATATTCGAGAGCATTTCTTAGTACAGCACCAAGTCCGTAAGACCTGTTGATAAATTCAAATATTATCAGCATAGTCCACGCATAATAATGAAGTCTGTCGAGGGAACCGGCTAATACAGGAAGAACAGAATTAAATTCTACTTTGGATAATTCCCTTCCCTTAATGCCGAGTGAGACGGCAGCTTCACGGTACCCTTTATTTATTTGATCTCTCAGCTTAAAAAGAGAGATGCCGAGGGAAGCAAAGCAAAGACAGAAGAGGAAAAGGAATTCCGTATAATCAGAGCCAGGGAACCAGAATACCAGGAGGATTCCAATAATAATACCGGGTACGAATTCTGCAAACCATTCAAGGGATAACAGGATATTAAATAAAAGACCCCGTCCCCTGAAGAACAGCTCCCTGAGATAGCTGACCAGGAAGAATGATAATGCCAGTGAGACATACAGAACGGATACAGAGGAAAGGAGATTTATTCCCAGTCGGTAGTCTGTCCATAGAGACCCGAAAGCCCGGATAAGCACAGAGGGGGCCGGCAGAAATTTATTTACCGGTACAATGAATTCAAACACAACCGCCCAGATAATAAACCAGGCAGCGATATAAATGAAAAGTTTTTTCGGGTAACCTTCTCCTGCAGTCATTTCCTTTTATGAAAGATTCAATTGCGGAATAGAATATAAGGGAAAGAGGGGAAGAATCAAAAAAGGAGGGATGCATTTAAAGGAAGGACAACCTGCTTCCGAAAGTAGCACCATCAGAGTAACATCTTTTGGTACTATTTATTTGTATTTCATAAACATTCATACGTAATTTTACTGGAGATAAAATAGCCGTAAGATATCGTTGGGCGCTTTATCTCTAAATAATTGCATATAATCTCTCGTACATAGTATGGTTAACATGATTAAAAGAATCTCATTTAATTTTGTAGATATCATCTGTTTTATAGGGGGAACTTTTCTATTTGTGCATACTTTCTTCAGTGGATTTGATTTAACCAACTATCGTTATTATTCAAATATTACTTCGCAAACTGCCTACATCTTTTATAATGATGCAGAGAGAATATACTTGGCCGTTGCTACAAGTCTTGTAATATTAGGTTTTCTAATTAGAAGTTGGAGAAAAAAAAGTAGTGCATAAGTTGATATTTACATTTAAAGAGACACGTTTTTTAAAAATACTTATTAATTTATTTATAGTTGCTTTAGTATTTGGAATTATATTTTCAGTGACTACAATAAGTATATCAAGTAATCTACAACCTCAACTTACCACCGATGGATGGCATAATTTTTTAGAGATGTTTGATGTCCCATTAAAATTTGCAGCAGCTCTCCTAGCGGTTATAACACTCGATGTAACTCTACTTAGGATGAAACAGGCTGATAAACAATTAGAGACATCAATTCAACAGTTAGAATCATCATATCAACCTGAATTATTTATTGAGGATTTCTATTTATATCTTGAATTAATAGATGGAATGTATAGACAAGATCCAAAATATAAAATATATTTATATAATGTTGGACGTGCAGTAGCTAAAAGAGTTACATATACATTTTCTTTTGATGTAAATAAGGTAAAAGAAAAACTTGATGCATTATCAGTTGATAAGCCTATTTCATACTCACAATATCCGAAAATCATTCAACCGATATTCGATATTAGTTATGAAAAAGAAAAAGTTATAATAAGAAATGATACAAACTCCTGGAATAGTAGAGGATACACATATGAACAATCTGATTCTTTTAAGTTTATTTTATCGGATAATAGTAATAACAGAAGAGAATTAAAACCACCTCAATTATATTTTAACTTATTACACATCTTTTCTTTAAGAGTTGATGAAGCGTTAACCTCTGAATTTGTACCTCTCAAATGCACGATAAATTATTATGATTTAAAGAATAAGCCACTTGGTAAAACTTTTATTTTTTATTTTAAGCCAACTGGTAATGCTTCAGGAAAGAACCTGAAAAATCCATTACCTTATTCTACGCATATCATTGAAGAATCAATAGAAGTTAGCAGACAAATAGAATAACACTATTAATAAACTTATCTTTGATGCTTACTTATTATATACTTAGTGTTTTAGAAATCAATCCCCCTTCATAATTTTGATCACCAGGCAGACTTATCAAATCTATTTCTTAATTTTCAGCCATAAGCGCCCTAAATGTTTTGTCTTTAATTCCTTCCTTTGAGTATTTTCTTAATAGCATTTCCCCGTTATTCAGAAATTGTAATCCATGCACCAGATTCTCGTCTCTTCCTGCAACTGTAGAAAAAATCAACAATACTGTCCATTTTAGCTAAAAATTCACTTTTTAAAATCTACAGGAAATCGGTACTACCCCTGGACAACCCCTCGACTACCCCTCGACTACCCCTCGACTACCCCTCGTTTTTTGATATTTACGAGGGGTAGTCGAGGGATGCCCGGGAAATACCCCGCGGAGGGAAGGCAAATAACTTAGAAATGGGTTTGAAATTTTTTTGATTTGGTATTTTCGAACGCTTCAGGGCTGGCAATGATAATAATCTGTAGAAATTGAAATTTTATATGAATGGAGGAATTCTTTCGTGGTATGCATCTGCATTAAAAATGAGAATAGGCATCGCTGAAGTGTTCAGTGATTCTTGCTATGGAGGTGTATTGCAAAGGTTGTTTAAACTATATGCTTGAGAGGGGCAGGACATTAATAGCCTGATTGGAAAAATAATTAGAAAGCCTCCTAAGGAGGCTGATATCTAATTTAAGGATAATGATATTTTTATAGCCTTATCTATTTCTCGCATTATAGGTCCTGAAAGACTACCTGATTTTTTGATGCATCTGTTTTTACTAACTGTTCTGATTTGTCCTAAATCTGCGTAGCTATCCTCCTTTAATCCGCCATCACCCTTGATGATAAAAACCATCACAGGCAGAGGTTTTGTAATTTCTTTTACAGATGATATAGGAGCTATAATAACCACAGGCGAAAATTTGTTCCCGATGTCATTTTGTATAATTACACAGGGCCTTGTTTTTCCTATTTCTGAATCCTGGGTTGGATCCAGGTTTATTGTGTAAACGTCTCCCCTTTTGATATGTTCCTCCCCGATTTTATTCTTTATCTGCGTGCTGCCAGTCTTTTTGCTGCCTTTCGTAGTACTCATAGTTAGCCTGGTATCCTTCTTTCAGTTTCTCTTTTATCATCTTGGTTTCGCTTACTCTCATATAGTAAACAATAGCCTTTCTGATAAATTTACTGGTTGTTATCTGCTGGTTTAATGCACTTTGTTTAATCTGGCGAAATATCTTAGCTGGAACCAAAAGGTTCACTCTCTCCATATCTTTTTCCATAGCAGCCTATTATAATTTATTTATGCAAACTTTTAATAATTTATTGTACTCTAATTCCGTGCAATAATTTATGTATATTTTGTATTATTTTCAATGATAAACTCAAGAAGAGTCTGACTCTCCTTATAAAATGTTCACTTCGATACATCCGAATTCGGACACTCACTGACCTTTAAGTTAGCTGTAAGGGCGATCTCCCGATCGCCCGCTTTCGAACCATTGAAGATGCCTTTCTATTTGACCTGAAATTTCCAGGTAGCCTGTCCTTAACTTAAATAAAGCATTTATAGGGTAACAACTAATAACGCCCTCTTTACCATTGCCTAAAGAATTCTAGCCCGGTGGCTGAGTATTCCATAGGAATGTATCGAAGCCACAAGGGCGGGCAGTGGGATGATTCAGCATAACCAGTCAATTCCTGCCTCTTGTATCGGGAGATTGCTTCCTCGATGACTCGTCGCAATGACGTGCGGTGCGAGGTATTGCTTCCCCGAGGACTCATCTTAATGACAATTCATTTGTGTTGTAGGGGGTGGGGAACTATTATACTAACCTGTCTCTATCTCCTTTGTTTTCTAATTACAAATAATTAAGTTTCAGCAACTATCTTCATAATGTTAGCGGAGCTGAAATGAAAAAAATCCTACTTCTTGTTCTCGTCCTTCTTTTATCATCAAATAATTTTTCCTATGATAAAAAATCTTTAGTCGAGCGGTTTACTAACTGCTCCTGCGGACCATGTGCCACTCTGAATAACCAGTGGTATACGAATACTACTGCAGGACTCCTGGCATCGGGATAGTGACTCTAATATATGGAGATACCTTCCAATTCTTCCTCTAGAGGGATTAAGCGGAGCAGCACCACTTCAAATAGGCTGTCACCAATATATAAATCTAGCAGACTCGAGGAACTTCTAAATATAAAAAATGTTTACGTAAAAGATGAAGGAAGAAATCCTACTGCATCCTTTAAGGATAGAGCTTCAGCTGTAGGTGTTGCAAAAGCTATAGAACTTAAAAAAGATGTAATATGTGCTGCCTCCACAGGTAATGCAGCATCCTCAGTATCTGGTTTTGCAGCTTGTATGGGTATTGAAAATTATATTTTTGTTCCTGAGGCAATTCCAGAAGGAAAGCTTGCACAACTTTTAGTATTTGGAAGCAAGGTAATTCTAGTAGATGGAGACTATGACACAGCCTTTGATTTCTGCTTAAAGGCAGTAGATCATTTTGGATGGTATAACAGAAGCTGTGCAATTAATCCATATTTAGTTGAGGGTAAGAAAACAGCAGCTTTTGAAATATGTGAACAGCTTGATTTTAAAGTTCCTGATAAGGTAATTATGTCTGTTGGTGATGGCTGTTCTATTGCAGGAGTATGGAAGGGTTTTAAGGAATTCTATGAACTTGGCATTAATTGATAAGCTACCAGTAATGGTATCAGTACAAGCAGAGGGATCAAATCCTGTGAATAGAGCCTTTAGGAATAATAAAGATGAATTTGACTATGTAGCTCCAAAAACAATAGCAGACAGTATCTCTGTAGGTATACCAAGAAATGGGTACAAGGCACTTAATGCATTAAAGGAAAGTAAGGGAATTGCAGTAGATGTAAGTGATGAAGAAATATTAAATGCCATGACAATTCTTGCAAGACATACAGGAGTATTTGGTGAACCAGCAGGCGTAACAGCCTTTGCAGGACTTATGAAACTAGCTAAGTGAAGGAGCTATAGGACCAGATGAAAGTGTAGCTTTTATTGTTTCAGGTAGTGGACTTAAGGATGTAAAATCAGCTCAAATGGCTGTTACAAAGCCAGATAAGATTAAACCAGAACTAGATTTACTTATTAACTATTTAGAAGAACATAAATAGAATTTTAGTTCCAAGATGATTTACTTGAATTTAACATGTCATCTAGGAATGTAACATAGAATAAATATATATATTAAGGGGAGGGTTTTAAGTGAAAAAATTAATAGATTTAACAATCAATGAGGAACAACTTAAAAAAACCGTAGAAAGTGCTAAAGAAAGAAATGTTGTTATTCCAACTTTGGCTCAAATGAAGGATCCTAACAAGATACCTGCAGAAATTAAAGAAAAATTAAAGAATACTGGTTTATGGGATATTGATCCTGTTAATTTGTTCAGAATTTCTTGGAAAAATCAACCTGTAAAAGAAGGCGGATTATATAATGATTTACCAAACTATATAGAAATTCCTTCTGAAATATCAGGTGTTAAAGCAAGAATTTTTGCTATGGTTGGAAAGTATTTTCCAGTTGGATGTCATAAGGTTGGAGCAAGCTTTGCTTGTCTAGTTCCACGTTTAGTTACTGGTCAATTTGATCCTACATATCATGAAGCAGTTTGGCCATCAACAGGTAACTACTGTCGTGGTGGAGCATATAACTCTGCATTACTTGGATGTAAATCCATTGCTATATTACCTGAGAATATGAGTAAAGAACGTTTTGAATGGCTTTCAAAAGTAGCTGGAGAAGTTATTGCAACTCCTGGTTGTGAAAGTAATGTAAAAGAAATTTATGATAAAACATGGGAACTTAGAAATACTAGAGATAATGTTGTTATATTTAATCAATTTGGTGAACTTGGTAATCATTTATGGCATTATGAAGTAACTGGTAATGCTATGAACGACATTATCAAAGCTGAAGCTGGTGCAAATGGAAGACTTGCTGGTGTATGCTTAACATCAGGTTCTGCAGGAACACTTGGAAGTGGAGATTTCTTAAAAGATCAATATCCAAATGCTAAAATTGCAGTTGGTGAAGCGCTTCAATGTCCAACTTTACTTAATAATGGTTTTGGTGATCATAGAATTGAAGGTATTGGTGATAAGCATATTCCTTGGATTCATAATGTTAGAAATACAGATATGGTTATTGCTATTGATGATAATGATGCTTTAGGTATGTTTAGACTCTTTAATGAACCAGCTGGACAAGCATATTTAAGAGAGCAAGGTATTTCAGAAGAAGTAATTGACTAAACTTTCATGGGTTGGTATCTCTGGTGCAGCAAATATTCTATCTTGTATTAAATTTGCTAAATACTATGAGTTAACAGAAAATGATATGGTAATGACTGTTCTTACAGATTCTGCAGAAATGTATGGATCAAGACTAGAAGAAATGGAAGCAGAAAGAGGCAGAAATTATAGATGCAATTGATGCTGCCATCGATCATAACAGAAATGTTTTAGGTCTTAGAACAGATAGTATGGAAGAGTTAACATACCAAAGTAAAAAGACGAATTCACAACCTTAAGTACTACACTTGGATTGAACAACAAATGTATGATTTAGATGAGTTAAATGCACAATGGTATGATTATGATAATTATTGGGGTAAATTACATCAAATGGGACCAGAACTAGATAAACTAATTGAACAATTCAATGAAAGAACTGGACTTATAAAGTAAAAAGTAATCCATAATAAAAGTAACAGAAGCTATTGCTTAGGTGCAATAGCTTCTGTTATTTTTTATTAGAACAAAATAAGTATATGCATGCTGGTGTAAAATAGTGTATATTAGTATTATATAGTGGGCTACTAGCTCACTATTTTACTATAAAGGAAGGTGGTAACTTGAAGGATTTTAAAATTCTTTTAGTGGAAGATGAAAAGCAAATGGCAATGTTTGTTGAAATGGAATTAAATCATGAAGGATATAAAGTTGATGTGGCTTATGATGGACGAGAAGGTCTAAATATAGCAGAGGAAAATGAGTATGATTTAATACTTCTTGATATTATGATACCTGGAATTAATGGAATTGAGGTTTGCAGAAGAATAAGACAATCGTCTCAGGTACCTATCATTATGCTTACTGCAAAAAGTGATATATCAGACAAGGTTTTAGGACTGGATGTAGGTGCAAATGATTATCTTACAAAACCATTTGCAATAGAAGAACTATTAGCAAGAATAAGAGTGTATGAAAGAAATAAATCT
>CAVXTT010000012.1:0-106796 GCA_963764685.1 uncultured Ignavibacteriales bacterium | reverse complement strand
AGATAAGGCAGCCTAACATTGAAAAAGCAAACCGACTACTAGGCTGGACCCCGAATATTGACAGAGAAGAAGGGTTAAAGATCACACTTCAATATTTTAAACAAGTCCTGCATCAGGACTTTCAAAATGAATGAAGTCTAATTTCTTTTCAACAACAGCGGGTGCAGCTATTTTTTTAACAATTCTGGGGATAATTTCAAAGAGCCTGGGATTTTTCAGGGAAATTCTCTTTGCAAGTTATTTCGGCTTAAGTGCTGAATTTGATATGTACCTCGTCGGTACTGTCCTTCCGCTAACCTTTAGTGTAGGTATATTATATCTCGGACAAAATTATTTAATTCCTGCAGCTAACCGTCTCCGCGAAAAGAGTCCGGAACTAGTAGAAGATTTTTTTAAAAATAATTTTAACTTATTTGTCGGGGCAGGTGCAACACTTTCAGTTATTCTTCTCTTTCTTTCTCCCTGGATAATGACAAATTACATGCATAAGGCTTCTCCTGAAAATATCACTATCGTTGTGAATATATTTCGTTTGTATCTCATCACTATCCCCCTTTCCTGTGCTGTTTCTGTTCTATCTGCATACTATCAGTTTAATTTTGAGTTCAGGTATCCAGCTATTTCAAATTTCTTTCTTAACGTGCCTTTTATTCTGGCATTATTAATTTTTAAGAATCAGATTGGCGTTTATATTATCCCTTTTGGATATATAGCAGGATCTGTTCTTCAGGTATTTTATTTAATCCGGAAGAGCGGATTTAATTTTCGTCAGAGGGGTAGCTTCAGGATGAAAGATACCTGGAAATATATATCTTATGGTGTATTTATAATTGTACTTATAGAAACAATCTCTCAATTCTATCCTTTAGCTGACCGTTACTTCGCAAACTATGTTCCAGCAGGAGGTATTGCAGCTTTAAATTTTGCTTACATTATTTGTTTATTGCCAATCTCAATCTTATCAGTCGCGCTTTCAACTGCTATTTTCCCTAAATTGGCATTAAATGCAAGCCAAGAACAATCGTCAGATATAGAGAGAACTTTTAATCAGAGTACAAAATTCAATATTGCTCTCTTCGTTCCGTTAACTTTAATAATGATTTATTATGGTGATGATATAATCGGGATATTATTTGAAAGAGGAAAATTTGGAGGAAGTGATACTATAATAACGCATCAAGCCTTAATTTATTACTCAATTAGTCTTGTTTTCAGTGCCGTCTATAGTATTGGAAATAAACTTTTGTATAGTTTAAATTTATTGAAGCAGCTCCTTTATATCACTATTGCTGGTATAATTCTAAAATTAATATTTAATTTTCTTCTTGTTTCAGTGATGGAGCAGAATGGGCTTGCACTAAGTACTTCGCTGAGTTTAATATTTTTCTGCATAGCTACTGTTGTTTTAATTTTCAATAAAATAAAATTTATAAACAAATTTTTAGCTTTTCACGAAGTTTTCTTTCATTCTATAAGCGCCCTCTCTGCATTAATTTTAGTGAAAACTATTTTTACCATTTTACCTTCTCTTGAAATGCAGTTCATATATGAACTCGTAACATTTTCTTTATTAATCGTGCTATCCATTATGGTAACCAAACACACCTTAGGAAGCCTGCCTGGAATTCTTATCTTGGCATTCAAACGATAAGTACAAAGTATACCCGGGGATTTGTATTTAAACACAAGTTAATTCATATGATCAAAAATATCTTCGAGATGATTATTTAGAACATTATTCTTGCTGGAATATTCATCGATCAAAGATGTTAAAGTAAAGAAACACTGCAGAAGCACCATACGGTAACTTTTTAAAGAACTTGAATCAGAAATCCTGAAATAATTTGCTATATTAATTGAATTGCGAAATTGTTCGTCAATGCATTTATAGAATATAGAATCCCTGTTTATAACAGGATTCCCACCAAAGAAAACGTTCTTAAGATCATTTCTTAATTTATAACTGACCTTGGGATATAAATAATAAACAGATGCCATAAAGAGCTTCGCCTTTAGAGAGGTAATGGGAGCTTTAAAATTAGTATAGATTACATCCGCTGCTTCATTAGAATAACTTTGAAGAAGTGCAGTAAATAACCTATGCATTTTCTTTGTTTCATTAGAACAATTGAAAAGATATATAACAAAAGGAGATGAGGTCAGAGGGCAATAACTCCAATAATACCTCTTATGCCTGTCATCAGCCTGAAATGCTAATTTATGAGATTTTTCAATGGCTCTGAAATGTATATATTTATTGTTTAGACTATTTTCCGGATAGCTTTCAAGGAGACTTGCCAGATCCTGAAGGATATCTTCTTTACTTACATCTAATAAAGAACATACCTGCTCAAGTGAAAACATAGAATGTTCACCGATAATATACTCAATCAATTGATCCTTGGAGCGCAAGCCATATACAGGGTTATCAAAAGAAAGAGTAACTTTATCTCCTTTGTCACCGGTAATAAAATTAATCTTTCCACCAAATTGCTGATTTAACTGGTGATAGAAGGGGAGAAGGCATGCGGCAGCCAGGTAATTCATTCCCTCTTTGAGATTCAATAATGTCCTAATATCTCTCCCCTTTGGAGGATCCAGGACAAAAGTATGCCATTTTGCGTTAAATAATTTTGATATTTCCTGAGCAATATCAATCTCTTCCCGGGCAGCTCCATTCCGGAATACCATTGTAGCGGTTTCGAAAGGAATTTTATTCTTGGTTAAACAGGCAGCGACGGTCCTGGAATCTAATCCGCTGCTTAAAGCAATCAGGTTAAGTTTGTTATTATTTAGTCTATTCAGAACACCCTGGGAAAATAATTGAGATACTTCACCTATTATCTGTTTGAAAGGCTTGTATTCATTTGTTCTGAAGTCAAAGTTAAAATTATTTACGGTTTTTATTAGTACTTCGGAATCATTTACTAAAATAAAGGAGCCTGGACGCAATTGTTTAATGTCATAAAATAAGGTGCGGTCACCAAGAAGATAACCTAGCAAAAGAAATTCACCCATACCGATTTTATCAAATTTAACTTCTCCGGAAACTTCAGTGATAAAGCGCGGAAATCTTGATATGATTATGCCTTCATTGAACTTTTTATAGTATATTGGAAGGCGACCGAGAATATCATTGAAGATAATGAGTTCATTACTTTTTTTATTCAAAATGTAAATTAAAAAGTCACCGTCTGCCTGGATTAACCAATTTTTAAGTACTTCATCCGAAAAATTGTTTGCTAACTGAGTCAACTCCCTTTCAAGAATCCCGGGTGATTTGTTATAAACTTTCCCTTCGATAATGACATGAACAAGATTGGTTTCGAAGGAATATATAGGATATTCATCATATTTATTCCACCCTATGAAGGTATTATTATTGGTGAGATATACCTGAGAAACATTGTTTTCAAGATAATTCAGAGAGTTTAAAATATTGTTGTAAACATTTGAGGTCTTTAATAAACCGTTAGATCCCCTTATTATACTTAATCCAGCCATAAAAATTCTAATAAAAAATTGATATTTAAATTTTAATGATACTCTATTTATAGAAAACTAACAAACAACATCCTTTAATATTACTATTAAAGCGAAGAACCACTGCTGTCCAAAATAAAATAGAAATAAGAATAAATATAAATAACCATCCATATTGGACAGATTTTTTTCTTTTTCGATTTCAATCCCCCATACTAAAACGAAAAATTGTGCATTATTTCCACACCCCGTTCCAAACGGGGGTGCTTGCGAGACACATTTATCAGTTGGTCTGTTTTTTTACTGCCTCTCAGGATCAACCGGTTCCAAACCGGTTGAAGGCAACGCCTTGTATTTTTTTCTTGAAGCTTCCTTCAGGATGCTTATCTCAGAATGCAGTACAAATAGTAAAATGCTGTATAATTGTCTCGCTATCACCCTTCTTCCTTAGCTGGGTGAGGGATGATGAATGAACAAGTAACTTATCAACTCCACCCTTACTTTTTGCTATTTCCTTCATACCTCAAGTGAGTTTGATGTGTATATCCCAACTTGAAATGCCCTCCCTCTTTTAACTTGTAAAATTCATAAGCCTAGGGATCTTAAAGCCCTTAATCTGCTTAATCCTAATTTCTCTCCCCCGTTTTTTTCAAGAACAATTCACATTTAACTATCTATTTATAAAGAATAGTACAAAGATTGCATATGTAAAGGCCATACGTAAGCCTTCTCTAAGCCATCTGTAAGCCATAAAACAGCACTTATGGCTTACAGATGGCTTACAGATGGCTTAGAGATGGCTTACAGATAAGCAATTATAAAGCAATTAGTAATAAATTTGGGTAATATTTTCTCACTTTGGTACAAATTGAGCCGGAATTTTTTTTCAGAGAGCGTTTAGATGAATCCAGGAAACCGAATCCAGTCTGAGGGGATGGTGATCTTAGCTCAAAAAAACGATTGAAGCGGTAGACCTGGAATGGTTAGTAAGGCCAGGCTGAATGTAGTCAGCTGACCTTGCGGAAGACAATCAGAGATTCCTTGCAACCCTAGGCAGGATAAAAAATTGAGTAGTGAATTTCTAATCTTATAAAACCCATATAACATCCTCCTTTCTGTTATATGGCATTTTTTCATTGTTTTGGATAGATATGTACAGAGCACAGAAATTTACCAGATGGTGCTTGAAGAACATAGTTTTATACCGATCATTCTTTAGTAAGGGTTTTTCTGTAAGGGCTTGCACTTAAAATTACTTTGTTCAAAATAATGTTATTCAGTATCTTTTATTAAATGTTAAAATACTGTTTTATAGAATTCTGATGACAGCTCTTGATGAGAGAAAATATTTTGAAAGGGAAGCGGTATCCTTCAAATTTGGCAAAATGGTGTCTTCTGGCTTTGTTTCATCATTTGCCTCATTAATATCAAATGTGATATTCAAGCTTTATCGCCTGGGTAAAAAGAACAGCAGTAAAAGAATTCTTATTATCTCGCTTGCCAGGCTGGGAGATACCGTTTTTACAATCCCGGCAATAAAAACGATTCAAAGAAAATTCAAAAACTTTAGAATTCTGATTATTTGCTACCCGGAATCCAGAACGATTTATGAACTTGTCCTTCAAAACATTGAGATAAGGACAATTAATAAAAGTGATTTTTATTTTGGAAGACGTTTCGCTAAATCTGGAGCAAGGAGAGTTATTGAACAACTGAGACCCGAAATTATTTTCGATCTTACAGGGACAGTTTCTTCCGCGACACTGATTTGTTCCTCACATGCTCGAAATGTTGTTGGTACAAATTCACGATTAGCACGTTCAGTATATACTCATTTTGGTATTCGCCGGTTAAAACCTCATCTTATGGACTCTTATGTTGATATTATATCATTGTTTGAGGATGTTTATGAAGATGAAAAAGAATATATATTTCCAGCAAATATTGAAAAAGATAAAACCATTATGATCCATCCTTTTGCAATTCGGGAAGCAAAAGAGTGGGACCTAAATAAATATATCGAATTGGCTGTCAGTCTAAAAAAAAACCTGTATCGAGTAGCAATTGTATCACCAGAGGGGTTTCTTGAAGAAAAGGACTTTGATAAAATCAGAAAAGCCGGCCTGCAAATAATAATAACACCCACTTTGGAGGTATTGATTAGTACTCTCAGACAAGCTTCGGTTTTTATTTCCAACGATTCTGGTCCTATACATATAGCATCCTTGCTCGGGAAACCAACATATACAATTTTTGGTCCGACTAATCCCGCATATTCGGCTCCCTTCGGCACACATCATCGGTTTTATACTAGAAATATTGATTGTTCTCCAAAAGAAAATGAACAACAATGCTATACACTGGCAGGAATCTACTGCTCTCATCATAAATGTTTGCGAGAGCTCCCCGTCGAAGAAATTGAAACTTCTGTTATAAACTTTTTAGAACAATTAGAAATAAAAAAAATACCTTAATTGTTTACCGCTCTTAAAGATAATAAATTGTTTTTAGTGCTGATTTTAGCTGTTATCACTTCAGTCATTAATCAATATCTGTTGGTAGGGGTATTTCTCCTCTCACTTATTATGTTATTCTCTGCGGGCTCCAAAAATTTGTTAAAATCTTTTTTTCTCTTCGCACTGCTTACAATTGTCAGCGATTTGGGAGAATCTATCAGAAGTATAATACAGATATCGACTTTAATTCTATTTTTCATCTTATTTTTTCAAGATTATGGGCTTAACTTCAGCAGGTATAAGAAAGTACCAAGAGTAGTAATTTTGTTTCTGATCTATCTTTTTTCGGTAATGTTAATTACAACAATATTTTCCCGCTATCCAGGAGCAGGATTTTTTCTGATCGGCAGAACAGCACTGTTCTTTTTGTTAACCTATATTTTATATTCATTGATTTATAATGACCGAGATGCAATTACGTTGTTCAAAATACTATTAAGTTCTGCTCTGGTAATAACTCTTTCAGTAATAGTTGAATTCATTCAGTCGGGGGGACAATTGTTTAATTTTAAAGCACATTTGTATACCAGATCTTCCGGAATCTTAAGTAACGTAAATACTGTTGGTGGATTAATTAGTAACTTGATACCGCTTTTATTGGGTATGCTATTTTATAAAAAAATAACCGCTCGAAATAGTGTTCTGATTACCATTGGATTGATAATTTTGTATACAGGAATTTTTCTTGTCGCTTCCAGGGCATCTTATATTGCTGTTTTTATTAGTACCATTATTGTTATTACTTTCTTCAAAAGAGACTTTCTTAAATGGCTTTTAATACCCGGGGGGATCATACTCTTATTGTTCTATTTTTATGAGCCAATAAGTAGTCTATTTGAATTACTCACAAGAGTCGACGAAGGATTAGCCGGTCGTGAAATATTTTGGAATCTGGCAATTAATATAATTAAACAAAATCCCATATTGGGTATAGGTCCTGGCGCTTATCAATATGAGGCTTATAATTATTTTCCCGTTTTACTCGACAGCTGGCATGGACAGACTATATCACACATATTAAGACTTACTGGTGGAAGTAATGCATCGCATAGTATTTTCCTTGTTTATTTTTCGGATATGGGAATTCTTGGGTTAACAGCTGCCCTTATGCTACCTGTAGTATTTTATAAAATTTCTATTCCGGTATTAGGCAAGTTCAAAAATGTGGACGAATTTAAATATATTTTTACGGTATCAGTTTTGGCTATGGGGTCGGGGGATATCATTAGGGCATTTTTTGAACCGGCGTTAATAAATTATGGTTATATCACCGCGGATCTTCCTTTCTGGATGTTTTTCGCTATAATCTGTCATTTCTATCGATTGATAGGAACCAAATGAGAGTTTTATTATTATCTGATCCAAATAGTGCTCACACCATTAAATGGGCAAATATACTCTCAGAAAAAGGACTTGAAGTATTTGTGTGGGGCTTGAGCCATTACAATCCTGAAGATTATAATAAGAAAATTGAGGTCATCACTGTTGGGGTCAAGTCACATAAACTTGATAGATCTTTCAGCAGCGGCAGAAAAATTGTTTATCTAAGCTCTTTCCTGGATCTTAAAAGATACATCCGCAAGATTAATCCGCAGATTGTTCACGCACATTATGCAACCAGTTATGGACTGTTAGGTGTAATGAGTCAGTTTCGGCCTTTGATTATTTCGGTTTGGGGATCTGATGTATTTAATTTTCCAAATTATAGTTTTCTCCATAGGAAAGTTTTTAAATACATTATTAATCAAGCTGACATTATATTATCTACAAGTGAGGTGATGAAGAAAGAGGTTCAAAAATATACATCGCATAGAATTGAAGTTACCCCATTTGGAGTTGACATGAATATTTTCTATCCCGCTTCTAATAATGATAATGTAATAACTATAGGTACCATAAAATTGCTCGAAAAAATATACGGAATAAATTATCTCATCCAGGCTTTTAAAAAAATTGTCGATAAATATCCTAATCTGCCTTTGAGGCTTTTGATTGTTGGTAAAGGAACAGAAGAAGACTATTTGAAGAATTTAACAAAAGAGCTGCTGATAGAAGATTTGGTAGATTTTACTGGATACATCCACCCGGGACAAATACCGGAATATCACAGAAAAATAACAATCCCTATATTCTTGTCTATTGAGGAAAGTTTTGGTGTATCAGCGGTTGAAGCTGCCGCTTGTGGGAAGCCTGTAGTAGCAACTAATGTGGCAGGATATTCCGAAATTATTGAGAATGATTTAACAGGAATTTTAGTGGATCCTCATAGTTCAGATGCAGCCGCAGGGGCAATCGAAAAATTAATTTTAAATCCGTCTTTAAGAGAAAGTATGGGACTAAAAGGTCAGGAAAGAGTACGAAAAATGTATAATCTCATTGATAATGCTGACAAGATGATTAGAATATACCAAGAGTTGATATGAGTGAGATCTTAATATCTGTAATTATACCTTGCCGAAATGAGG
The DNA here is from genome assembly GCA_963764685.1 of uncultured Ignavibacteriales bacterium. Classification (GTDB taxonomy): domain Bacteria; phylum Bacteroidota; class Ignavibacteria; order Ignavibacteriales; family Ignavibacteriaceae; genus CAVXTT01. Next base: position 98,332 of record CAVXTT010000012.1, on the reverse strand, counting down.
AGAAATATATTTCCCCCTGTTTAAACTCATTACTTCAACAAAAGAATCTTAATGGCAGTTTTGAAATAATTGTTGTTGATGGGATGAGTAATGATGATACAAGAGATATTTTGAACAGACTATCAAATGATAATGAGAAGATATCTGTTCTTTTAAATGAACAAAAGTATACTCCTTTCGCTTTGAATATGGGAATTAAGAATTCGAAGGGGAGGTACATAGTCATTATGGGGGCACATTCAGTTTATGATAAGTATTACCTGGCAAGTTGTTTAAAATTATTTGAACAGCATCCTGAAGTTTCGTGTGTTGGAGGGCCTATAAAAAGCATCGGGATGAATAATATAGGCAGGGCGATAGCAACTGCTATGTCTCATCCTATTGGCGTAGGAAATGCTAAACATAGATTTCCGGATTATGAGGGTTATGCAGAGATGGCTTGCTTTCCGATGTTTAAAAGGGAAGTATTTAAAGAAATAGGGCTTTATGATGAAAGCTTGATTAAAAACCAGGATGATGAATTTTGCTTCCGGTTAAGACAAAATAATAAATATATATATATATCTCCCAGAGTGCAGAGTGAATATGTCGTCAGAAGTTCATTCTCTTCCCTATTTATGCAATATTATTTATACGGCTACTATAGAGTAGCGGTTATAAGGAAATATAAAATCCCTATATCTTATAGGCAAATCGTCCCCCCTTCTTTTTTTATTACAATTTTTGCTCTTTTAGTTTTGGCCATCGTCTTAGGCAGAATTTGGATTGGACTCCTGGTCCCCATAATATATATTATTTCTATTGTTTTCGTTGCTATAATCTCAAAAAAAATAAAACCCGGGCTGAAACTGTTCTTCATTTACAGCGTTTTTATCTTGCATATTTCTTATTCAGCAGGATTTCTCCGGGCTATATATGAAACATTTATTATTAGAAAAGTTTATGGATTCATCAAGAGAAGTTCAAAGAATAATTAACGCATATGGAAGAAGGTCATCCTTAGCAGGGCGCTATAGTTTTTTTAATGCATCAAGTTATCTGGCCGAACAGGAAAAAGAAAGATGTATTATCAATTGCCTTATATCAAAAAACTTATTGCCAGTTGATGATAAGAAGGTACTGGAGATCGGTGCAGGCTCCGGGAATAACATGTTATTCCTATTAAAATTAGGATTTAAATCGAAGAATCTTATTGCAAATGAACTTCTCCCGGAGCGAATTGAAATTCTGAAAGAAAGATTACCCGGGAAGACATTGATAATTCAGGGAAACGCTCTTGAATTATCTTTGCAGCCACAAAGTATTGATCTGGTATTCCAATCGATGGTATTTACTTCGATTCTCGATAAGGAATTCAAAGAAGCGTTAGCTCTTAAATTGTGGTCTTTCATAAAACCTGGAGGCGGTTTAATATGGTATGATTTTACATATGACAACCCTCGGAATCCCGACGTAAAGGGAATAAAGATTGACGAACTTCGAACTCTGTTTAAGGATTCAGAAATAACAAGTTGGCGCATTACCCTGGCCCCTCCGCTTGCTAGATTGATTAAAGAATATCCCCGGCTTTATAATATTTTAAACCTTTTCCCTTTTTTACGAACACATTTACTATGTTGGATTAGAAAAAAATGATATATTTTAATTTGGAAATAAATAATTTTAATCATTAACTTACAGATTAAAAAGTTAATATATGAATAGCGATTTTCTACTTTTCCATAAACCGTTTATTTCTGACGATGAAGTCAATGAAATAGTAGATACAGTCCGTTCAGGGTGGTTAAGCATGGGGCCTAAAACCATCAAATTTGAGGAGCAATTTAATTCGTATATAGGGGCTAAAAAATCAGTTGCCGTCAACTCCTGGACCGCTGCCGGACATTTGGCACTCGAAGCTTTTGGAATAAAAGCAGGGGATGAAGTTATTCTTCCCACTATGACATTTCCTGCAACAGCCGAAATAGTTTGTTATTTTGGTGCAAAACCGGTTATCGTTGATGTAGACCCTCAAACATTGAATATTTCTCTTGAAGAGATAGAGAAAGCAATTACACCTAAAACGAGGGCGATAATTCCCGTCCATTATGGGGGTCAACCCTGCGATATGGATGAGATTATGGATTTGGCATCCAGGCATAATTTAAAAGTTATGGAGGACGCTGCCCATTCCTTACCCGCGATTTATAAAAATAGAAAAATTGGAACAATCGCTGATGTCACCTGCTTTAGCTTTTATGCAACAAAAACATTGTCAACAGGTGAAGGGGGTATGATTTGTACTAACGACGAAGATATTGCAGACAGATGTACTATTATGCGTTTACACGGTATAAATAGGGATGCCTGGAAACGATATACCGAAGCAGGATCATGGTACTATGAAGTTGTCGCCCCTGGTTATAAGTATAATTTTACTGACCTTCAAGCTTCTCTGGGATTGCCGCAATTAAAAAAAGTTGATTTTATGTGGGAATGCAGGAAATCGATTGCAAAAAGATATACTGATGCTCTAAAAGACAACGAACTTATTGAATTGCACGTCGTTAAGCCTGATCGTGAGTCATCCTGGCACCTTTTCCCCGTAAGACTACAATTAGACCGGATAAAATTAAATAGAGCTCAGTTTATTGAAGAAATGAAAAAAGCGAGTGTTGGAGTTGGTGTTCATTTTATGCCTGTGCATCAGCATTTGTTTTATAAAAATACTTTCAATTTAAATGACACTGATTATCCTGTTGCTACTGATGTTTTTCCAAGACTAATGTCACTTCCTATTTACCCGGGGATGTCAGATGAACACGTTCAAAAAGTTATTAACGTCTTAACTGATCTTCTGCGTAAGTTCAAAAAATAGTTTTCAATGGGTAAGCAAAATAGTCTTCTAAAGAGATTTATTGATATTATATTCAGTTTTCTAATTTTATTAATTTCCTCTCCCATATTATTACTCTGTGCGCTTGTAATTAAACTTGAAACCAAGGGACCGGTGTTTTTTATTCACGAAAGAACCGGTTTAGATGGTAAGAACTTTAAAATGTTCAAATTCAGAGGTATGATAGATAATGCACTAAATTATGGCCCTGAACTAACCCAGGAGAATGATCCCCGTCTTACTAAAATGGGCAAATTTTTAAGACGAACCAGTATCGATGAGATACCCAACTTCATCAATGTTCTTTTAGGAGATATGAGTATTGTGGGTCCCAGACCTGAAATGCCATCACTTACCCAAAACTATAGTAATGAACAGAGAAAGATATTCAAATTCAAACCAGGAGTTACAGGGTATTCTCAAATAAATGGAAGACAGAGAATGACACCTGACCAGCGGGTTCAAATGGAGTTGAACTATTATAATAACGCTGGTTTTTTCTCTGATTTAATAATATGTCTGAAAACCATCAATGTCATATTATCGAATGATGGTAATATCTGATGAAGTTCTTCATCCTTATTTCATCTATACTTATCCTTTCATTGACATCATACCCCCAGGTAGAGAATATTCCATCTGATAATTCGGTCTATATTTTTCTTAAAAGAATGCAGGTAAGTGGAATTATTCCCGATTATGACGATTTTGTTCTTCCGTTATCTAAGAGAAAAATCGATAGCTTACTTTTGAATATAAAGCAGAAAGAGGCAGCATTATCTGAAGTTGAAGCAGCACTATTACATAGATTTCTTGAGAAATTCGCTATATCCGCACAACCTTTAAGCTTGTTTTCTGATTTAGAGAATAACTTGAAATCTGACAGGATTAAATATTTTGTTCTTTTTAATGATAGTTTGTTGAATTTTACGTTAAATCCTTTGTTGGGATTCAAAACTATTGTTTTAACTGGTGAGGCAGATAAAAAAAATCCAGCATTCCTGGGCAAAATTGGAGGTAACCTATATGGGACATATGATGGGTGGCTCGGATTTTTTCTTGAAGGAACAAATGAAGTCTTGTGGGGAAATAGAACCGCCGCATTAACCGATCCGGAAATAGCCCAATCATATACTTTTAATAGAACAGAAATTAATTTTATTGATAATACCTCGGGGTACTTGAGGTTTGAAACTAAACACGTTAGTCTGCAGCTTGGCAGGGAACGGGTACTCTGGGGCAGTGGATATGAGAACAGAATGGTCTTGTCAAATAACCCGCCTCCCTTTGATTTTGTTCGGTTTAATTTTGAATACAAAGCATTTAGCTATAAATTTATTCACGGCTGGTTGGTTCAGCCTTCTACAATTATTATAGTTGACTCGCTCAATACTGTTAAAACCAAGCCTTCAAAATATATCGCAATCAGCCGGCTTGGTTTTAACCCATCGGACAATATAAAACTGGGAATATCACAGTTTGTAATCTATTCTAACCGCCCTTTCGAAGCTGCATATTTGAATCCACTTTTATTCTGGGAATCTGCTCAAAGATCAATGAACGATCTTGATAATTCTTTCTTATCCCTGGATCTCAGAATATTAATCATAAAGGGATTGGAACTCAATACTTCAATTTTGCTTGATGATATTCATTTTGGCAAAATGTTTAACGAAGGATGGAATGATGTCTCTAATCGAAACGCCTGGAATGCTGGTATTTATTTAACAAATCCGTTAATTTTTCCTGATATGTCCTTCAGTTTTGATTATATACAGGTTAGACCGTATATGTTCTCACATCCTGGTATCGGAGAAATGCTGACCTATACAAATAACAGCTATCTTTTGGGAGAGCCGTATCAACCCAATTCTTCAAATTTTAATTTGAAATTTTCTTACCAGTTGACTCCTGAAGTATTATTTGATGCTATATATAATTACAGTCTACACGGTCAAAACGTTAGGGATTCCGAAGGTAACCTTGTGAGGAATGTAGGGGGAAACATTTGGGAGTTTTTTTCATTTTATGATGAAAGAGAAATCAGCCTTCTTGAGGGTATACTGGAAAAAAATTATTCATATACATTTAATGTTAGCGTGGAACCTCTTCCTTTTATTTTTGTAAATTTGGGATATACTCTCATTAAAAATCAAATCGAAGAAAATATTTTTCAGCTATCGTTAAATTATAAAGTTCTCTAGCTCATCAACCGCCGACCTGTGGCATCTTTCATCTTGAAGCAGTTCAATATTATCCGGAAATAGGGGATTTTTTTGGTATTATATTATGACGCGGGGCAATTTAATTTTAATTTAATGTTATTAATAAATCAGTTGGATAAATTAAAATGAAAAACTTTCTTCTTCTTATTCTTTCATTTTCTCTTTCATATTCATATTCCCAAACTCACAAAATTCTTTCTTCAACTGAAACATCTATCAAAATTCAATTTGATTTTACGGACTCGTACACATTTGGAAACATCAAAGTAGAGGATAAAAATTTTCTTAAAATTGATGGTCCGGGATTCGATTTCAGAGAACCCGGGCAGCCCTGGCTTCCTGAATATGTTGTAAACGTAGCCATTCCGTTTAATTCAAATCCTGAATTAAAAGTCAATTCACTGGAGCAAAGCAAACGTACCAATGTGATGATAATGCCCTATCCAAAGGATGACCCTCAATTTAAAGAGATTAACCTGCAAGATATTGACCAGGAAATTTACAATAAAAACGATTATTTCCCCGGATTCATCAGTGCCATCGGATCAGAATTTATTTTCAGGTATGCACGCATAATACCAATTAGGGTGTCACCATTTCAATACAATCCTGTTACACGTGAACTTCAAATAAACAATCGAATAACCGTGGAAATTTCCTACCACGAGATAAATACGGGAAATAGACAAGCAATCACTGATTCATTTACCAGAGATTATTTGTATAGTACGGTTGTCAACCCTAAAGAAGCACAAAAATGGGGATACAAATTATCACAAGCCATAACTTTTTCAGATTCAAACTGGTATAATCCAAACAAAAATTATTTTAAAATGTTTCTGAATCAAAAAGGTGTGTACAGAATTACTTATGAATACCTTGTTGGAGCAGGTGTCCCCCTTGGTTCAGACGTTAATAGTGACAAGTTGGAATTGATCAATAACGGCAATAGTACCCCTATTGATATTTTTGATGGAACTGATGGCGTATTTGGTCCGGGTGATTATTTCCAATTCGTGGGTTATCCGCCTGATTCTACACCCTATTGCAGACTAAATATTTATAATAATTCGAATGTTTATTGGTTTTCTTATGAAGGAGATTCAGCTTCAAATAAGTATACAAATGTTGATGGGTTTCCCAATTATTGGCTGAATAGTTATATCAGTATGCCAAAAGCTTTACATTTCGAGCAGGATTCCATATATGAACCCCTTGGATATGCAGGGAATGATCTTCGTGATTTTTGGTTTTGGGGGAAAGCATCTGTTCAGAATAAGCAAATCAATTCCTCATTCCAATTTGCTTTTAATCAACCTCCGGGGCTTAACGTTGACAGTGCAGTAACTATACGCGTAGATATGCATGGTCTGACTAATAATGGGTATTGTAACCCTGACCATTGGGCTATAATTGACCTTAGTGGAAAAGTATTAGATACCGTAATATGGAATGATCAGACACAATACAGATTTGATCAATCTTATTATCTCAGTCGGGATAGTATTATTATAGGTGAAGATAGTATTTCCATCTACCCGACGGGAAATTTTATTCGCGTTACTGTAGATGGTGATAGTTGTACAAGTTTTTCCGATGAAATAAGAATTAATTGGCTTGAATTGGAATATGACAGAATGAATGCAGCAAATGATAATAACTTCGACTTTATCTCTCCTGCCCGGTACTCAGGTATTAATAGGTTCTGGCTATATCATTGGAACAGAGACAATATGACTGTTTATATTCCATCAAAAGGGAAGAAAATAACAAATGCACAAATCGTCAATGACGAATACAAATCAGCACTTTTTGTGGATACAGTGAATCAGGAGACGGAATATTTCTGTGTGGCGAGTGATTATTTTTTATCTCCCGATTCAATTAAGCAAGACCAACCTTCGGATTTGTTCAGCAATACCAATGGAGCGGATTATATAATAATTGCTCATAAAAAATTTACCTCTGTTGCAGAGCAATTGAAATCTTTCAGAGAAGGATATTTCCCTGATACAACAATTATCAATCCAAGAGTTAAAATATGTTATATAGATGATATTTATGATGAATTCTCGGGCGGATTGCTTGATCCCTTCGCGGTGCAAAAATTTCTCAAAAACGCATTCGAAAATTGGCAGGCGCCAGCACCTGCGTACGTTGTTTTAATGGGGGATATGAGTTATGATTACAGACATTTGCTTAGCTCAAGCAGGGAAAACTATATTCCTTCGATTCCGTATTATACCCATACCTATGGGCTGGCTGTAAGTGATAATATGTTTGCCGCAGTTTCCGGTAACGATGTTGTTCCGGAAATGGCGTTATCCAGATTTTCAATTGAGACTATTGAGGAGGGAAATATATTCCTGGATAAAATAAGAAACTATCCTGCAGATAATACAAAAGAATGGAAGCAAAATGTTCTTCTGATTTCCTCTGGTTTAAGTGCACAAGACGAGGCTTTTTTCGGATTTAATAATGCCAGCGTAAAATTGGAAGATCTTTATCTCAAACCCAATGGTTTCAAAGCAACCAAGATTATGAGATATCCGAATCAACCGCAATATCAGCAATATGAAGGAGGAGGTCCGGAGATAAGGAAAGCCATTTCAGACGGGACAGTATTTGTAAATTATTATGGGCACGGGGGTGGCTATCAGTGGGATTTGACTTTTTTAAATGATGATATCTATCTTCTGGAAAACGGTGGTCGGTTACCCTTTATCTCAAGTGTAACTTGTTATACTGCACACTTTGATAATCAAGATGTTTTTGGAGAACAGTTTATTAAAGTACCAGGAAAAGGTGCTATTGCTTTTTTTGGGAGCTCCGGTTTAACTCTTTGGGGTATAGGAACTTATATTAATGAAGTACTTTTTGATCAAATATTTGCAAAAAGAGAATACATCACTGGTAAAGCGATCCTAACAACAAAAAGTTTGGTTGGGGGTTCAGGCGGTTTCTATAACAGTCAGATAGCTTTATTGACTTTATTGGGTGAGCCACTTTTAAAACTATGCTTACCTGATAAGCCTGATTTTCTAGTTCAATCAAGCAATATCACTGTTGAGCCAAATAATCCCCTGGTTAATGATACTGCCCAGGTAAGTGTGACGATAAAAAATCTCGGTGTAACTTTCCCGGGTGATTCGGTATCCGTAAGTATTTTAGCTGTTTCAGAAGATACTTCATATATCATAACGAACCAAAAATTGCCCTCATTTGGGGAAGAAGGGAGCCTAACGGTCAATTGGATTCCTCAGAGCGGCGGACTTTATGATTTAACTTTGAGAGTGAATGAAGACAATTCTATTGCAGAAAATGACCTGTCCGATAATGAAGCCAGTGCTTCGTTTGCTGTTTTTGATCTTGGTGATCCTAGTATAGTAGAACCGATTGATGGCTTCAGTTCAACTGCTCCAATAATAAATTTTCTTCTTGCAGATATCGGGCATTATATAGAACAAAATATCTCTTACAATTTTGAGATCGACACATCTATTTCCTTCCAAAATCCTTTATCAGTATCCGGGGGAGTTCTACCTGAGGATGCGGTTGTTAAATGGATTTCCCCAGCTTTACCAGAAGGAGTTTATTTTTGGCGTGTTAGAATTTTTGACGGCTCTAAATACAGCCCGTACAGCGACATAAGAAGCTTTACTATTTCTTCAGTACAAAAAGATGGTTACTATGCTCACAGTAAAATATTTAAGAGGTATCAAACTTATAATGTAAACTATTCTGAAGGAGAAGAAGCACTTATTTTGAATAATTCTCCCTTACCGCCAAGACCGAGCGATAAAACTTTGATTGGAGATATAACCGTCGTGGGAGCGGTTTTTGATACAGTCGGTCTTACGACAATAACAACAGACGGCACCTTCATTTATTTTGCCAATATTTGGTACTACGCCCAGCAATTCGATACCACCAGTTTTTCCCGCATACACAGAGTTGGAACTGGCAACAATGGAACCGATAAGGGTAAATATTATGGCGTATTTTCTGATTTTTATGGAAAAGTTGACAATCAAATATTTTATTTGGATAATCACATTTATGTGGCAACTGGAAATCCATTCTATTTAACAAGAATAGATGTTGGTTCAGGGATGATAGATTCAGTTAACATACCTGTCGGAATGCTTAATTCTGAGACTGCAAGGGTTGAGGGTGGATCTTTTTATCTGGCAACCGATGGTGTGAATGTTTATAATTTGACATTCAAGGATACACTGGGAAATGATAAATATACTCTCAGAATTTTTAACCCTGCCGATTGGTCTTTATTAAAGCAAGATCAGATTTTATCAGGATCCAGCTACGCAATCGGCTTTACAGGATTCTTTGTTGCAGGTAACTATCTTTATCCTACAGAAAATTACTCCAGTAATACTATGCGAAGAATTAATTTAAATACTAATATTTATGAAGAGGAGTGGATAATTTTTAATCCACCTGCCATCTTTCAGGGATATTATGCGTGGACATACGATTGGATAAAAGATGAAATATATGCATCCGTATTCAGAAATTATACAATGGATCCTAAGTTCTCCAAATTTTATGGGAGCTATTTGGATGCGACCGGTAATACCCTATCTCCCCCCATTGGTCCAGCATCAAAATGGAAAAGCATTAAATATGATATCGAAAATCAAACAAGTTCCGGGACATATAAAGTTGATTTATTAGGGTTCAACAAAAATACAAGATTGTATGATACTCTTTATCGGCAAATTCCACCTGATTTACCGTTAGACAGTATAAGCGCAGAGAAATACGATTACTTAAAAGCTGCAGTTGAGATGACTGATTCCTCGACGGGCGGAACCTCTATTATCAAATTAAAATCTATTTCGGTTGATTATCTTACCCTTCCGGAAATAATATTTATTAAAAAGGATTTCATTGTCACACCCGATACTACTATTCAGGGATTTGATATAACTCTCGATTTTGAAGCAAAGAATATAGGAAAAGTTCCCGGCGATAATCTAAAGTTGGATTTCTTTTTAGATGATCGCGATTCTTCGTTCTATTCTCAGGTAATCAGCATAGCTTCTGATAGCTCTGTTCCAATTCAATCTCAGATATTTTCCACTGCACCTATGTCTCCTGCAACCTTACACAAAATAAAGGCTGTCGGTGTCCTTGAGAAATCAGAGTACTTTACATTTAATAACATTCTCACTAAAGGATTCTACGTAGCCAGGGACTCAATACAACCTGACCTAAACATCACGATTGATGGTAAAGAAATAATTAATGGTGACGTAGTCTCTTCCCGACCCGACATCCTCATCACATTAAAAGATGAATCACCACTTCCACTTGATACTAGCCTATTTACAGTAGTTTATAATAATATCCCCTTAAATTTTACCAGACCCGATGTGTCGTTTGAATCGTCACCCTATCCGAATAATGAATTCCGGCTGAGATGGAATCCCGAACTCCCGGACGGTAGACACGTACTGGAAGTTTTGGCCAAAGATCCTTCCGGCAATTTTTCTGATACAATCGCAAGAAGAATCGTTTTTTATATAGTTAATTCGTTTGATCTGGTTGAAGTATATAATTACCCGAACCCCTTCAGTTCAGAGACTTATTTTACATTCCAGCTTTATGGAGATAACAGCAAACTTGAAGAATTTAAAATAAAAGTTTACACTGTAGCCGGCAGAATGATCAGGGAATTTGATGTCCCTACAGACCAGCTTAGGGCAGGTTTCAATAAGCTGCAATGGGATGGCCGCGACCAGGATGGCGATTTAATAGCTAACGGGGTGTATTTCTATAAAGTTATCACCCGGAACAATGGCGAGGTAAAGACGAAAATTCAAAAGCTTGCTAAAGTAAACTAGAGACGTACATAATTTGCCATCGCTAAAATAATTATTACATTATCCGGAAAATAATTAATATTTTGAGGTCTTATTATGTGTGGTATCGTCGGATATATCGGAGATAAAAATTGTGTCCCTATCCTGATCAGCGGATTAAAACGATTAGAATATCGGGGCTATGATTCGGCAGGGATTGGTTTGATCTCTTCCGGGAAATCCCTTGTCGTGAAAAATAAAGGTAAAGTTTCTCTCCTTGAAGAAAAGTTAGATGATCTCAAACTGAAGGCCAATCTGGGAATAGGTCACACCAGGTGGGCTACTCACGGTGTTCCTAACGAGGTAAACGCACATCCTCATTATAACGAATCCAGGGATCTCTTTGTTATCCATAATGGTATTATAGAAAACTTCCAGGTTATTAAAACCACACTACAGAAGATAGGCTATAAATTTATAAGTGATACTGATTCGGAAGTGATTCCGCATCTGATCGATAATTTCCTTTCGAAAGGGCATTCGTTGTTTAAAGCTGTCCGGCTGGCTTTGAATGAAGTTGAAGGGACATATGGAATTGCCGTTATATGCGGGAGGGAACCTGATAAAATAATAGCTGCAAGAAAAGGATCTCCTCTTGTTATAGGTATCGGAGATGGAGAGAATTTTGTTGCATCCGATGTTTCTGCTGTTCTCGCATACACAAAACAGGTTGTGTATCTTGAAGATGGTGAAGTTGTTGAGGTCTTCAAAGATAAAATAAATGCAAGGACAATCAGTGATGCTGAGATTGAAAAAGAAGTACACGAAATCAGTATGACCCTTGACGAGATTGATAAGGGGGGTTACTCTCATTTTATGCTCAAAGAAATTATGGAGCAGCCGGAGAGTGTCTGTAATTCGATGAGAGGAAGATTATTAATTGAACAGGGAACTGCTAAATTGGGGGGCCTTGAAACTGTTGCTGATCAGTTGGCTAATTCCAAAAGGATTATTATCTCTGCGTGCGGTACCTCCTGGCATTCAGCCTTGGTAGGGGAGTATATGATTGAGCAATTTTGCAGAATACCTACTGAAGTTGAATATGCATCTGAATTCCGATATAGAAATCCAATTGTGAATAAAGATGATGCAATTATTTTTATTTCTCAAAGCGGTGAAACTGCTGATACACTTGCTGCCCTGAGAGAAGCAAAAATCCGGGGTGCCCTTGTATTGGGTGTCTGTAATGTTGTTGGCAGTTCTATTGCCAGGGAAAGCGCTGCTGGTGTCTATACACACGCAGGACCGGAAATAGGTGTTGCTTCTACAAAAGCATTTACATCCCAGTTAATGGTGCTCGCATTAATTACACTATTGTTAGCGAGAAAGAGGAATCTCAGCCGGGTTGATGGTTTAGAAATAGCCAGGGAAATAGAATCCCTGCCGGATAAGATCAGCCAAATCTTAAAACTGAACAGTCAGATAGAATACCTTGCAGATGAATTTAAAGATTCGAAAAACTTCCTGTACCTGGGACGCGGATATAATTTCCCCGTTGCACTCGAAGGGGCGCTGAAACTTAAAGAAATCTCATACATTCATGCGGAAGGTTATCCGGCTGCAGAAATGAAACACGGCCCCATTGCCCTGATAGATGAGAATATGCCCGCCGTATTTATTGCTCCAAAGGATTCGACTTACGAAAAGATTTTAAGCAATATTCAGGAAGTAAAAGCCCGCAGGGGGAAAATCATAGCGGTAGCATCTGAGCAGGATAACAATATAGATAATCTTGTGGACTATACTATAAAAATTCCGGATACAATCAGAATGCTTATGCCAATCTTAACTGTTATTCCATTACAACTTTTAGCTTATCATATTGCTGTAAAGAAGGGTCTCAATGTAGATCAGCCCCGAAATCTTGCAAAAAGTGTGACGGTCGAATAATTTTTGAGATTAGTATAAAAAACTTTATTTTTACTCTCTATTTTTAGGGCAGATAGCTCAGTCGGTAGAGCAAAGGACTGAAAATCCTTGTGTCGGGGGTTCAATTCCCTCTCTGCCCACATACCTAAGGCTGATTCTCATCAGCCTTTTTTGTTTTTTAGAATATTATCCCGAAATATAACGAAAAAGCCGAAAATAATACTTGGATAATACTCTAACTAAACTACCCGGAATCGAACCGTGTACAACTTAGGGACACTTCTCTGAATGAAGACGAATTTCTTGCCAACCTAAATATGAGTGCAAAGATAGAATTATTAAGTAATTTTAATCTACCAAGAGTTAGTCAGCTTTTCACAAGAACCAATCAATTTAACCTACGAACCATCCGATATACTTCCTCCGAGTTGATGGAAATGACAGCCTCTGAAAATCATAGCTGTTTTGCAGTTACTTTGAAAGACAAGTACGGCGACTATGGTTTGGTAAGCGCATTGGTACTAAAGAAAAATGGACAAACATTATACATTGAAAATTGGGTAATGAGTTGCAGGGTATTTAAAAGAGGTCTTGAAAAATTTATTTTTAATCATTTACTAAGTTTTTGCATACAAAATGAGATCAATTTATTAACCGGTGAATATATACCTACACCTAAGAATAAAGTTGTCGAAAAACTTTATCAGGATTTAGGTTTTTTTAATGTAAATAATAAATGGGTTCTTGAGCCTTTTTCTGCAACCTCACTGAAAAACCATATCAAAAATGTCTGAAACGGAAAACCTGATTTTGATCAAAACTGTATTATCAGATCTCACGGGTAAAAACTATCCAGATTTAACTGTTGATTTAAATCTTTCTGATATAGCTGGATGGGATTCAATAGTTCAAATTGAATTTATCATTCTTCTTGAAACAAAACTTAATATTAAATTTACATCCTGGGAGATGATCGAGATCAAAACCCTCGGTGATATTTGTAACATTCTAAAATCTAAAATGCCCTGATATGAGAATACAATGGCCTGAAGGTAAAAAATTTGCTTTTTCCATATTCGATGATACTGATTTGGGGACACTTAATAATCTTCCTCCTGTATATGATTTTCTAAATGAAGCAGGTTTTCTAACTACAAAATCGATCTGGACGCTAAGTGGTAAGGAAAAACCCAAAATTGGCGGACTCACTTGTGAAGATAAAGAATATCTTGAATGGGTAAAGTCACTTAATGCAAAGGGATTTGAGATTGCCTCTCACGGGGTAACATATCATACCGCTGACCGGGAAATGACTATAAATGGACTTAATAAGTTTTATGAGCTTTTTGGGAAGAACCCCGAGACTTATGCAACCCATTCCGGGTGTAATGAAGGTATATATAATGGAAAATTTAGAGTAAGTGGATTAAATCGGGTTATTTATAATATAGCTACAAAATTCAGGAATAATCAAGCATACCGAGGACATATTGAAGGTGAAAGATTTTTCTGGGGTGATATATGCAAAGAGCGAATTAAATATGCAAGAGCATTAGTATTTAGAGATATAAATACTTTGAAAAGTTGTCCCTTTATGCCTTTTCATGATTCTTCAAAACCTTACGTAAACTATTGGTTCTGTAGTTCCGAAGGTGCTAACGTAAATAGTTTCAATAAAACCATCTCAGAAAAAAATCAAGACCGTTTAGAAAATGAAGGCGGTGCTTGCATTATGTACACTCATTTATCCTGCGGGTTTTTCGAAGATGGAAAATTAAATACTACTTTTATTCAGCTAATGGAGCGATTGAGAAAAAAAGATGGTTGGTTTGTGCCAGTAAACAAGCTCCTCAATTATCTATTGCAAATAAATGGGGAGAAAGTAATTTCGACGTCGGAAAGAAAGCAACTCGAGAGGAAATGGCTATTGAGTAAATTTGTTACAGGCCCAACGTGATGAGCATTAAGATACTTCCTTATTCTGAATATCATATAAATTTTGTTAAACAGTTTAATCTTAGATTAAAAACGAAAGGAATAAAGTACCAGTTTCCAGAATCTAATATTCCTGCTTGGCTGCCCAAGACTGAGGGCATTTCTGTGTACCAGGAATTTTTTGTTGCTCAGGATATTGATTCCGTTAGAGGTGCTTCAATAATAAAATACCAGGATTTTAGTTTTAAAGGAGAAATATTAAAAGCAGGTTGCCTTCAACTTCCATTATCTGAGGGTATCATCAATCCGACATTTTCTAGTGTGGGATTACAATTAATTTTTGACGCTTTGGAAAAGGAGCCCTCTTTATTTGCACTTGGCATAGGCAGTTATGAGGAAAGCTATTCTAAATTACTACTTCGGTTAAGGTGGGAGGACTTCCCGTACCATTTTACTTCAAAATAATTTATCCATTTAATTTCTTTAGAAAGTTAACCTATTTACGTAATAAAAATAGTTTTTATAAAATATTTTTAGACCTTAGCGCATTGCTTGTTTTTCCGGGAATTTTAATTAAAATTTACCAGGCACTGAGATCAGATAAATCATTTAACACACGTTTTGAATTATTTAATGAATTTGAGAGGTGGGCTGATGATATCTGGGAAAGAAACTATAAAAATTATTCAATGACCGGGTTAGAATTCAACAAATATTGAACCATTTGTATGGTAAGGATAAAAAAAGATTTATTAAAATTAAAGTTTTCAACTCTGATAAAATTATTGGCTGGGCTGTCCTCCTTGTAACTAGATTTAAGAACCATCGTCAATTTGGTGATATGCTGGGCGGAACAATAGTAGATAACTTTGCAGAAACCGGAGCAGAAATCTCTATTATAAACGCTGCTGAATTCTATTTCAAAAAGGAAGCTAAGGTCGACCTGATTCTTACAAATCAGTCCAATAAAAACTGGTGTGACGCTTTTAGGAGGAAGGGTTTTCTTAAGGGGCCCTCCAATTATATATTCTTTTGTTCGAAATCTTTGAGCGAAAAACTTAACCCGTTGCACTCATCTAAGGATTTTACACATTTTAATCGCGGGGATGGAGATGGCCCTATAAATTTATAAAGTTGGCCAAATTTTCTTTGCATATAGAGCTAAATCTGCAAATATTTAATCAAAAAATTATAAAATGAAAACAAAAGTTATTCTTCACACCAATTTTCCACGACTAAAACTTCTTAAACAAGGTAAAGTAAGGGATATCTATGATCTCGGTGAACATTATCTGATTGTCTCAACTGACAGGCTGTCTGCATTCGATGTCATTATGTCGCAGGGAATTCCATATAAAGGGAAGGTACTTACGAAGATTTCCGAATTCTGGTTTAAGTACACTGCGTCATATTATATCTAAATCATCTTATTTCAACAGATGTTAATCAGTTTCCGGCAAAATGCAGGAATATTATGAAGATCTCGAGGGAAGATCAATGCTCGTTAAGAAAGCAGAGGTGATCCCAATAGAATGTATTATAAGAGGTTATATCTCAGGGTCCGGATGGAACGATTATAAGGCAACAGGAAGTATTTCAGGCATAAAGTTACCTCCGAACCTTATAGAATCAGAACAGCTCCCGGAACCGATTTTTACTCCATCAACAAAAGCAGAAATCGGATTACACGATGAAAATATTTCTTTCCAGGATGCTGAAAAGATAACAGATAAGGAGACTCTCTACAGGTTGCAAGAAGCATCGCTGGCTGTGTACAAGAGAGCATCTGGTTACGCATTAGAAAAGGGTATTATCATAGCAGATACAAAAATGGAATTTGGCTTATATAAAAATGAAGTAATACTTGTCGACGAATTACTCACACCCGATTCCTCCAGATTCTGGCCAGTGGATACTTATCAGAAAGGAAAGTCCCCCGATAGCTACGATAAACAATATGTAAGAGATTATTTATTATCTATTAAATTTAATAAGCAGCCTCCTGCACCTGAACTTCCGGCTGAAGTTATAGAAAAAACCAGTCAAAAATACCTGGAAGTATTATACCAGCTAACAGGTGAATCTATAAATGCATCTTAAAATTATCATTTTCTTAATCCAAACTGGTTTTTGATACAAAATGCTTCTCCCGAACCAGTTAACCGTTTTGAGAATTATTTTAACCCCGGTATTTCTTGTTTTGTTTCTTTGGAACAACCCGCTTTGTCTGCAGATCAGTCTAATAATTTTTATTATAGCATCTTTGACAGATTGGTATGATGGCTGGCTCGCACGAAAATTCAATTATATAACTGAATGGGGGAAGTTCTGGGATCCGTTAGCAGATAAAATATTGACCGCTTCAGCATTTGCCGGCTTTGCAATAATCGGAATAGTTGAGTGGTGGATGGTAGCGGTTATTTTATTACGCGATTTTAGTATTACCGGCCTTAGATCATATGCAGATTATAAAAACCAAAAATTTCCCACCAGTCAATATGCCAAATGGAAAACCTTTTTACAGATGACATTTTTATACTATCTCCTTTTGGTTTATACCGGTGTAAACACACCTTCTGTATATAACCAAAACGAAGCCCTTTTAGATTTACTTTTTAATAATTACCTGATATATGTTGTGATGCTTTTGATAACTATAGTAACAGTTCACTCGGGTCTCACATATTTAATTAGTAACAGGAACCTTATCCAAAGACTATTTTTTGATGAAAATAAAATTTCTGGTTAATCTATTTGGCTCCGGATTTTTTACCGGTTATCTGCCATTTATAACAGGAACCTTCGGCAGCCTTGCAGGCCTTATTATATATTTTATTCCCGGGTTTGAAAATCCCTGGATAATAATCCCTTCAATAATATTATTTTTTATTATTGGAATATATACCGGAACCATTTTTGAACAGGCGTATGGAAAAGATCCGGCACAATGTACGATTGATGAAATTGTAGGAATGTGGATCACACTCTTATTTCTTCCTAAATCCTTTATATTATCAATATCTGCTTTTTTGTTGTGGAGAATGATGGATATAATAAAACCGTTCCCTGCCCGGAATCTTGAAAGCCTGCCCGGCGGTCTTGGAGTTATGATGGACGATGTTATGGCAGGAATTTATTCCTGTTTAATAATGCACCTGGCTCTTTATATTTTTTGAGGTTTCCTTATGAAAGCACATATAATCACTATCGGTGATGAAATTTTAATAGGTCAGACATTAAACACAAATGCCGCCTATATCGGGAATGAGCTTATTAAAATCCAGGTCGAAGTAGTCAAGACCTCTGTGGTTGGAGATGAGGAGAAGACGATAATACAGGAATTCAGCCAAACTATGGCAGCAAATGATCTCGTGATTGTTACTGGTGGTTTGGGACCTACAAATGATGATCTCACGCGGGGCTGCATTGTAAAATATTTCGATACACAGCTTGTTCTGAGTAATGATGTACTCGAAGATATAAAAACAATGTTTGCCAAGCGCGGAAGGGAATTGACGCCGCTTAATGAAGATCAGGCATTGGTGCCTAAAAATGCAATTGTCATAAGAAATATTTTAGGAACTGCACCCGGATATTTTATAGAGAAAAGGCATAAAATATTTATTGCGATGCCTGGAGTTCCATATGAAATGAAAGAAATGATGCGGAGTTTTGTACTTCCCGCCTTAAAGGGAAAACTCAAGAAATTAGACTCTGTATCGCTAAGAAGAAATATTCTAACAACCGGAATTCCGGAATCATCTCTCTATGAAAGATTAGGTAATCTGGACGAGCTTTTAGGTGAAGCCAGGATCGCATTCCTGCCCAGCCAGTTCGGCGTTAAACTGAGAATTACCGTAAAAGAAAAGGACACTGAGACTGCTCAAAATAGATTGACTGAAATTGAACAGAAAATCCGGAATAAAATCGGCAGGTTTGTCTTTGCCAATGAGGAAGTATTACTGGAGGAGGTTGTCGGCAGATTATTAAAGGAAAGGGGATTAAAAATTGCTGTTGCAGAATCCTGTACGGGAGGCTATATATCACACCTGCTGACTAATATAAGCGGAAGCAGTGAGTATTTCGAACGCGGAATTATTTCATACAGTAATGGTTCCAAACACGAATTATTAAAAGTCGATGAAGATATAATAAATCAGTATGGGGCAGTCAGTATGCAGGTCGCCAAACAAATGGCTGAAGGTATCAGATCAATAAGCGGAACTGATATCGGTTTATCAGTTACCGGCATTATGGGGCCCACCGGTGCGGGTACTGAAAAGCCGATCGGGCTTGTATACATCGGGTTATGCGACGATAAAGTATGTACCACAAAAAAATTTATTTTTGGTGAAGACAGGATATTGAATAAACAGCGTACTGCTCAGGCAGCTCTTGAGATATTAAGAAAATATATATTAGGAATCCCTCTTGATGATTAGATTGTTCATTGCTCTTGAAATTCCGGAAGAGATCAGAAAATATATTACAGGGGAAAGAAAAAGAATATCAGATATAGATTTAAGATGGGAGCCTGTAGAAAAGCTGCACCTGACACTAAAGTTTATAGGCAGCTTCAAAGAAGAACTTCTGAACGATCTGATAAAAGAACTTTCTTTCATCGAGAATTACCCTGAGTTTGAGCTGCAGCTGACAAATTTTGGATTCTTTAAACCCCGGATAATCTGGGTAGGTCTTTCAGCCGGTGAGAAATTATTTAAATTAGCCGATGATTTAAATAAACATTTAGTTAAATTGAATATAGAGACTGAGGAAAAATTGTTTAAACCTCATCTTACCTTACTTAGGATTCCTAAGGGACAGGAAAATATAATTGAATCATTTAGGGGAAAACAGATTATGAACAAATCGTTTAATTCAGACAGGGTCATTCTATACCAGAGTACTCTGTCGCCGCAGGGTTCGAAATACACTCCATTAAAAGTTTATAAATTAAGAAAGCAGGTAAAGCTATGAATACTAACGCAGAGAGAGAACAAAAATTAAAAATAATTAATGATGCAATCTCCAGTATTGAAAAAACATACGGGAAGGGGGCAATAATGAAATTGGGCGACGGAGTGGTAGCTGAAGTTGAATCTATCCCTACCGGCGCTTTATCTCTTGATTTTGCACTCGGGATCGGGGGAATTCCAAGAGGCAGGGTAACAGAAGTATTTGGTCCTGAATCAAGCGGCAAAACTACACTCTGTCTGCATATTATTGCTGAAGCTCAAAAAACAGGAGGACTTGCAGCCTTTATAGATGCCGAGCACGCCCTGGATGTTAACTATGCTAAGAAATTAGGCGTGGACACTGCTAACCTTCTACTAGCTCAACCGGATTATGGAGAGCAGGCACTGGAAATTACAGATACGCTGGTAAGGAGCAACGCTCTTGATATCATAGTAATTGATTCTGTTGCTGCCCTTGTCCCAAGATCTGAAATTGAAGGTGAAATGGGAGATGCCACTATGGCTGTTCAGGCAAGACTGATGTCCCAGGCACTTAGAAAATTAACCGGCGCCATATCAAAATCGAAAACAGCTGTTATTTTCATAAATCAGCTTCGTAGTAAAATAGGAATTATGTTCGGTAACCCGGAAACTACGACCGGCGGCAATGCATTGAAATTTTATGCCTCACTCCGGATTGATATTAGAAGGATAGCGGCCATTAAGGAAGGTAATGAAGTTATTGGTAACCGTACAAAGGTAAAAATTGTTAAAAGTAAAGTTGCCCCTCCATTTAAAGAAGTGGAGTTTGATATTCTTTATAATGAAGGCATCAGCAAATTAGGTGACATCATTGACCTGGCGGTTAATTTCGGCATTATTAAAAAGAGCGGAGCCTGGTTCACATATGATGAGGATAGATTCCAGGGTAGAGAACAGTTAAAACAAAGATTGCAGGAAACCGTTGAACTCGCAAATAAGCTGGAAAGGGAAGTGAAAATAAGGTTAGGCTTAATCAAAGAGAATGGTCACCAGCCGGAAGAAAAAGTAGTGGTTACTAAGGATAAGAAATTGAAGTAGTGATAATTGAAAGTATTACAAAAAGAGGTTCATCCAGGGTCCTGATTACATTTGATTCAGGCGAAAAGGTTACTCTTGCATATGAAATAGTAATGAAGATGGGGTTGAGGAAAGATATGCAGTTCTCGGAATCCCAGCTTGAATCTCTTTTAAAACAAAATGAGAGCTACACTATAAAACAACAGGCTCTCCGGTACCTCACCAGGCGCATTCATTCTGAATCCGAATTAAAAAATAAATTAATTAGAAAAGGTTTTAAAGTTGAACCGGTAACCGAAATAATCAATTCTTTAAAAGATTCCGGTTATCTTAATGACAGCACCTTCGCAGTAAATTTTATTGAAGAAAAAAAGAACAGGTACAGCTGGGGAAATAAGTTAATTTCTGCTGCTTTACGGAAAAAAGGAATCTCCAGAGAAATAATAAAAGAATCACTGCAGATTGTTCCTGCGGAACCGGCAATTGAAAAGGCAATGGAATTGCTTGTTAAAAGGTATCGCACCAGAACATTAGAAGAAATCGACAGCCTAAAATTAAAAATGTATACGTTTCTTATATCCAAAGGTTATGATTATGATCTCAGTGAGAGGGCGGTCGAAGATTATATCGGGCTAAGAAACAGCGGGAAAGAATAGTTTTCAGTTCTACAGTTTCATTTGTTCCTGTTATCGCGGCCTCTTCATAGACTTCCTTTGTAGCCGATTCAAAAAGTTCAATAAATCCCCTGGGTGTTATTCACTTCTTCGTTTTGACTGAAGTAATTAATAATATTTCCGGTTTTCCTTCCGTGATTCGGTAAGGAATAACTTTGGACTGGCTGAAATTGAATTCAAGCTTCAATAAAACTCTCTGCTTATTACCTTCTGTTAATAATTAGTTAAATTTACAAATCAAAATTGTATCAAATAATGGAAGTTAAATTAAATTATTCTTTAAAGGAATATAATACATTCGGAATCGAATGCCGGGCAAAGAAATTTCTTGAAGTGATGTCCACAGATCATCTTGCAGAAGTACTTCTTGAAAGGGATGATAAAGAGAATTTGTTTATTCTGGGAGGGGGGAGCAACATCCTGTTAAAAAATGATTTTAACGGACTTGTCCTTAAATACTCCTCGCCGGATATTAAAATTCTTGAGGAAAATAATTCTTTTGTTCTTGTAGAAGCCGATGCGGGGGCTGTCTGGGACGACTTTGTGAAATATGCTGTCAATCGAAATTTAGCCGGTATAGAAAATTTAAGTTCCATTCCGGGGAGTGTGGGAGCTGCACCTATACAAAATATCGGGGCATATGGACAGGAATTAAGCCAAACCTTCCATCTTCTTAACGGGCTTTATATTGACCGGGCAGAAAGAGGCGTATTCAAAAAAGAACAATGTGAGTTCAAATACAGGGAAAGCATTTTTAAGAAACAGCTTAAGAATAAGTTTATAATAACTTCTGTTGTTTTAAAGTTAAACAAAGAGTTTACACCCGATTATTCTTACGCCCCGTTAGTTGAGGAAGTGAAAAAACTGGGGCTCCGGAATCCGGAAATTGCTGATATGAGAAATTTAATTTCACAGATAAGAAAAAGAAAACTTCCGGATCCAAAGGTGATTGGCAATGCCGGCAGTTTTTTTAAGAACCCCTTTGTTGATTTTGATAAATACCAGGAACTCCAAAAGAAATACCCGGATATAAAAGGATTTCCAGCCGGAGAAAAATACAAGCTTTATGCCGGCTGGCTGATTGAAAAATGCGGCTGGAAGGGAATAAAGATCGGCAATGTCGGCTCTTATTCAGAACAGTCACTTGTTATTGTTAATTACGGAGGAGCAACCGGAGAAGAAATATTAGAATTCGCAGGTAAAATAAAAAGATCTGTCCTGGCAAAATTTGATATTGAATTGGAGGAAGAAGTAAATGTCATTTAATTTGAGTAGTATCACAGGTAGATTATTTTGCTTCCCTTGGTAATGAAAAAATCAAAAGTCAGAGAGTTTGTGGATCAGGCTTTAAGAAGACTCTGGAGCTTAACTTTAGTTTTTAAGATCTTTTGAATTGCAGCATCAAGCTCAATTTCATTGAAAGGTTTTTTTAAACAAATATAATTCTTTGTAATAGATTTATAATGGGCATCTTTTTGAAGATCTAAAGCGGTTATAAAAATTACAGGTGTGGCTGTCTCTTTTGAAATGATCTCAGCAGTTTCAATTCCAGTTAAAGGGCCATTAAGAATAATATCCATCAAAACAAGATCCGGCTTTTCATCTCTAACCTTCTTTAGTGCTGCTTTCCCGGATGAAACTATTCCAATAACATCAAAACCAATTTTTAACAGAACCTGCTTTATGTCTAAAGCAATAATCCGTTCATCCTCGGTTATTAATATTCTTACGTTATTCATCTAATGGAATGCTAATTTATAACTAATAATAAAAAATCATTAGAATAATTGCAAATAGATATAAAACAATTACTATCTGCCTCAAACCGGCCAAATTTAGTCCAGAATATTGTGTTTTTTACAAGAATAAATAAAAGAAATTGATTAACTAGATTGAGGATTATTCTCACATTTCCTGGAAATTTCCCACATATTTATCTTTGGACGGGTAATGCCCGGAATACCCTAAGGCCTGTTCCGGACAAAAAAGCACATTTTAGGCCGTGCATTGTCCGCGCACTGTCTGCGGGCTGTCCGGGCATTGGTCAATTTACGGGCAAATTTTTAGATTATTATTTTATAAGACATTGGTTTACCGGAACAATTTTCCTGAATTCCGGTATGGCTCACTCTACAAAATCTTAACAATTTCTTAACATTTAAATAACATTCCCTTTGTACCTCTGACTCGTCTCTTTTTTATGTTTGACTATAGAAAATAATGAATAAACAAAGGAAAGAGAACAAATGAAAAAAGAATTTCTATTTCGTGCGGCTGTGATAATTGCAGCATTATCACTTATAATGATCGGGTGTAAAAAGAAAACAGAAGATCAGGCAAAAACTTTTATCACCGTAAAAGGTTCCGACACAATGGTTAACCTTTCTCAGAAATGGGCTGAAGTTTATATGCAGAAGAATCCGGGAGTTTCAATTCAGGTAACAGGGGGAGGGTCCGGAACCGGCGTGGCAGCACTTCTGAATGGGACTACAAATATAGCAAATTCCAGTCGTGAGCTTAAACCCGTTGAATTTGAAAAAGCTAAATCAAATAATATTACCCCTAAAATTTATGAAGTAGCACTCGACGGAATAGCAGTTATAACTCATCCTAAAAATAAAATCGAGGAGCTGACCATTGCGCAGGTTAGTGATATTTTTACAGGTAAGATCACAAACTGGAAGCAATTGGGGGGGGAGAATATGCCAATTACTTTATATGGACGTGAAAATAGCAGCGGCACTTACGAATTCTTTAAAGAACACGTTTTAGGTAAAGATGATAAAGGTAAAATAAAAGATTTTGCATCATCTACACAAGTTTTACAGGGTACGGCAGCTTTAGGTGAGGCAGTCGGGCAGGATGTTAAAGGAATAGGATATGGCGGAGTTGGATATTTTGCATTAAGAAATGATGTAAAAATCCTGAAGATTAAAAAGGACACCGGTGCCCCCGGAATAAAGCCGGCTGATAACGGCAAAGTAAATTATGAGGCTATCTGGGACCGCAGTTATTCAATTTCCCGTTATTTATACTGCTTTACCAACAGTAATCCGGATCCCGCGGTAAAAGAGTTCCTGGATTTTATTGTATCACCCGAGGGGCAGAAAGTTGTGGAAACCATGGAATACATACCTCTTCCCAAAACAAAATAATACAAAGAAGCTATATGAAAAATATTTTTATTCTGATTTCCCTGATACTTTTTACCGTTTCTTTGACATTTGCTCAAACCGGAGGGAAACTGTCCGGCCTTATTTACTCCGATTATTATTATAATGCAGTGAGAGATACCGGCATAACTTCTCTGCCGAACGTTGCGCGGGGCGGGCCGGAAGACCTGAATGGATTTGATCTCAGAAGGGCATATTTGACATATGATTATATCATATCTGATAATTTCACTACGCGTTTCAGGCTGGAAGCTGATGGGAGAGCATTAACAGATAACGGCAGGATTGGTGTTTTCGTAAAAGATGCGTGGGTCAGGTGGAAGGAAATCCTTCCAGGGCAGGATATTATCTTTGGTATACAGCCTACACCCGCTTATGAAATATCTGAAGCTTATTATGGCTACCGGTCATTGGAAAAAACTATTATGGATCTGCGCGGAGTTGTAACTTCACGGGATTTTGGATTAGCGCTCAGGGGAAATATAACAGGCGATCTTAATTACTGGTTCCTGTTCGGAAATTACAGCGGTAATAATACCGAAAGGGACAAGTACAAAAGATTGTATGGACAATTAAGCTTTAAGCCGGTTAAAAATATGATTACAACATTTTATGGTGACCTGGAATTCCGGCCTGAAATAAAAGACCCTGCATCAGACAATATGGTTGGTAATAATGTTGTAACTACAGCAGTATTTCGTGGGTTATACCGAACCGAAAGTATTTAGTATCGGCGCGGAAACATTTTTCCGGATTACCGAGAATGGTTATATTAATAATACCATTTCACCCGCTACAGCAGAAGAATTAAACGGTCTGGGTATTTCTGTATTCGGCTGGTATGATTTCAGTGATAAAATTAGTGCAACTCTTCGATATGATTTTTTTGATCCTGGTTTTAATGAAGAAGTAAAAAATGATTCACGGAATTATATTATTGCTGGATTAAGTTACAGACCTATTGATAAGGTTGCAGTAATTCCTAATATTCTTGTTGAAACTTATGAGGATTTACCGGAAAGACAGGTTGATGCCTCAATAACCCCTAGATTAACAGTTTCATATGAATTCTGATAAAGGATCTGATTGCTGAAATTTATAGTTAAAAAAAAACCGGATGCTATACCGAATGCTTCTCCATTTGCTAGAAGGATTAAAAAAAGCACAAGAGTAAGAGAGGCAATTCTTAAATACTTTTTTGCTGTGAATGCCTTAATGGCGGTCATTTTTATAATTCTAATCTTCATTTTTCTCTTTAAGGAAGGCCTCCGTTCATTAGAACATATAAATCTCAGCGATTTTATTTACTCAACTCAAAAGCAGGGGGATGGGATTTATTCAACTGTTACAGAATGGTACCCCACTTCCTCATATCCAAGGTATTCGTTGATCCCGCTAATCGTTGGAACGTTGTTAACAGCAATCCCGGCTACCATAATATCTACAATTTTTGGTGTTGGGACAGGCATATATCTATCTGAAATTGCCAGTCCCCGAAGCAGGGAAATATTAAAACCGGTTATTGAACTATTTGCAGGAATTCCAACGGTAGTATTAGGTTTTATTATGCTGGTAATTGGAGCAAGTTTTTTCAATGACCTCCTGAATCCTGCAAACAGGCTAAATGCTTTTATTGCTGCATTAGGACTGTCGTTTGTGATTATCCCTATTATAGCTTCCTTAACTGAAGATGCTCTTCATTCAATTCCTAATGAATTAAGAATGGCTTCTTACGGATTGGGTGCAACTAAGTGGCAAACGATCAGCAGGGTAATTTTACCTGCTGCATTCAGCGGTGTCTCGGCAAGCATTATTCTGGGCTTCGGCAGTGCAATAGGTGAAACAATGATTGTCTTAATGGCATCCGGTAATGCAGCTAATATTACCGCCGACATTTTCAAAAGCGTAAGGACAATGACAGCAACTATTGCAGCTGAAATGGGAGAAGTATCGCAGGGCTCCGATCATTATTATGCTTTATTTTTTATAGGTGTGGTACTGTTTACAATAACTTTTTTCCTTAACCTGGCTGCTGAGTTCATCATTAACTATATGAGAAAGAAGAATAGTTATTAAATGATATCTCAAAGAAAAAAGCGGGACGTAAAAGGCTTTATATTTATTAACTTCAGCAGGATGTTGTTTTACTTACTGATTATTGTTCTTGTAGTAGTGCTCGGGAAAATAGTAATTGAAGGAATAGGAATAATCTCTCCCGAATTCATATTTGATTCACCAAGAAATAATATGACTGAAGGAGGCATTGGCCCGGCAATCTTTGGTACGCTGGCAGTAACTCTTATAATGATACTTATGGCTGTACCTCTCGGAGTTTTTTCTGCAATATATCTGAATGAGTATGCCAGGGATGGAATAATGACCAGGATTATCCGAACTTCAGTTAATAATCTTGCAGGAGTGCCATCAATTGTATTCGGGCTATTCGGACTCGGTTTCTTTATTCTTTTCATTGGCAAGAAAATGGATGAAGTACTTCAGACAGGACTCCTTTTTGGAAAGCCGGCTCTTCTATGGGCAGCAGCCACCCTGGCAATCCTGGTTCTACCGATAGTTATTGTATCCACACTTGAAGCCTTAACGTCTGTTCCTAAATCCCACAGGGATGCTTCATATGGATTGGGCGCCACAAAATGGCAGACGATAAAGAATGTTGTGCTGCCCCAGGCACGACCAGGTATTTTAACAGGAACAATTCTGGCAGTCAGCAGGGGAGCTGGAGAAACAGCACCGATACTGTTTTTAGGTGCCGCATTCTTTTTACCGAATCTTCCGGTTACTGATCTTTGCATAGGGGATTACTGTATTACAATGATAAATCCTGCCGAGCAGTTTATGTATCTTGCATACCATATATTTATTCTTGCAACACAGTCCTCAAATCCGACAATTACATTGCCCATACAGTATGGGTCGACACTGGTGCTGATAGTTTTGACTTTTATGTTAAATATAACAGCAATTATTTTCAGATATCGTTTCAGAAAAAGCTTAGGCAGATTATAATAAATGAAAGAAGCCAAAATATATACTAAGGATCTGAATCTTTTTTATGGTCAGAAACAGGCTTTAAAGAATATCTCCATTGATATCACCGCTAACAGGGTAACAGCTTTTATTGGCCCTTCCGGCTGCGGTAAATCTACTTTCTTAAGAACAATTAACCGAATGAATGATCTTATAGATAATGTTAAGATAACCGGTGAAGTGAAGATAGACGGGATTGATATATATGACAAAAATCTTGATGTAGTAAACCTTAGAAAAAGAATAGGAATGGTATTTCAGAAATCCAATCTTTTCCCGAAGACAATTTATGAGAACCTGGTCTATGGACCAAGGTTAAATGGTATAACAGATAAAAAAGTTTTAAGGGAAATTGTTGAGAAGACATTAACACAGGCAGCTATTTTCGATGAAGTTAAAGACAGGCTGAAGGAACCGGCATTAAGTCTTTCCGGCGGACAGCAGCAGCGTTTATGTATTGCAAGAGCTTTGGCAGTTGAACCGGAAATAATTTTAATGGATGAACCTGCCAGTGCCCTTGACCCTATTTCCACAGCAAAGATTGAGGAACTGATTCACGAGCTAAAAACAAAGTACACTATTGTAATAGTGACACATAATATGCAGCAGGCTGCCAGGGTTAGTGATTTTACGGCTTTCTTTTATCTTGGGGAATTGATCGAATATGATAAAACAACAAAAATATTTACTAATCCTTTGAATAAACAAACAGAAGATTATATTACCGGCAGGTTCGGCTAAAAACAGTCTAAAGGAATTTATGGAAAGACAAATTGATCACCAGCTTGAAAAATTAAAGACTCGCATACTAAAAATGTGCAGTCTTGTCGATGAACAGGTTGATTTTGCAATACGTTCCATTGAAGAGGAAAACCTGGAACTGGCTAAGCTGGTTATAGAAAGAGATGAGAAGGTCGATAAATATGATGTTAAAATAGATAAGATATGTCAGAAAATAATTGCGCTTAATCAGCCGGTTGCAATGGATTTAAGAATAATAATATCTGCAATGACTATTAACAGCAACCTGGAACGAATCGGAGATCTTGCCGTAAATATTGCAGAAATGTATTTAAGTATAAAAAAGAAACCTGCTTTTATTGAGAGAATAAATTTTAATACTATGACTGCTCTTACAAGGGAAATGCTCCGGAATGCAATTGATTCTCTTATCCATAATGATCCTCAGCTTGCAGAAAAAGTTATAAAAGCAGATGATATCCTGGATAACTATAATATTCAGAACCGCCAGCTGCTGATTGAAATAATGAAAGAAGATAAAGAGAATATTGAGCCGGCAGTTGCTCTTTTAGTAATTTCCAGACAGATGGAACGTCTAGGCGACCACGCCACTAATATTGCCGAGGATGTGTACTTTATTGTCGAAGCTCAGCTGATAAAGCATAAGTATGAAAAATTCTTTTTCAAGGATGAGGCAGATGATGAAGATGATGAGAAAGAGGGACCCATAGAATCTTAATCTTTTAAACTAAGTATTCAGTCCACAGCTGAGTAAACTTCTGCCTTGAACAAATTCGACACTTTATGCTGTAAACTTTGTATTGAATAGAATATAAGGCTTCATTTTACTGGATTCATAAAGAAGGATTATGTGGCAGGCAATTCAAAGATGTCTTGAGTTTAATAAATAAAAAAAAGGCTGACCTTGTAAAGATACAGCCTTTCCAAATATCTTATTTCCCTTATTTCAGTAAGACCATTTTACCAGTTAAAAATTTACTTTCCGATTCCATCCGGTAGAAATATATGCCGCTTGGCAATCCGGATGCATTAAATTTAATTTTATGTGTTCCCGCTTCCAGGTAATCATTTAAGAGCTCTGTAGTTTCTTCACCAATGGAGTTGTAAACTTTTATGTTATAAACCCCGCTGCGGGGTACTGTAATCTGAATGGTTGCAGTGGGATTAAATGGGTTGGGATAAGAGACTATATTAAAATTATCTACTACCATTTCATTCTGTTCGACAGCGGTTACCGGTTCAAGTAAATTCCTGTATATCTGCATACCTGCTATCCCGTCGGATATATAAATACAACCATTATCTGTTTCAACATTTAATGCAAAGCATCCAGAGGGCTTATACCACCCGGCACTAACGGGAACGGCAGGAGTAGTGATATCTATTACCTGAACTCCGCCTAGGATATAATTTGAGACATAAGCATAATCGCCATCAACAGTTACTCCTGTTGCTCCATCAGGCAGATTAAAATAGCCGATAACAGCCGGACTATTCGGGTCGGTTACATTCACTATTTCCAATCCGCCGCTTCCATCGGCAATATATGCAATACCGTCGACTACCTCAATATCCTGCGGAACCCCGGTGATGTCTTTAAATCTTTTTATTAAAACAGGAGAGGATAAATTGCTTATATCCAGGATGTACAAACCATATGTATCATCTTCAGGAAATGGACCATAATCAACCAGGTATAAATAATTACCCTCAACAGATTGTGCCTGAACATAACACCAGTCGGTACCTGGTATTCCTCCCTGTACCCATCCCATCGGGTGAGAAACTGCTTGAATATCTAACGGATTTTCGAAACTATATATCCTAACACCATCCCACCAGCCGGAAACAAAAGCTGTCTCATCTTTAAGATCCAGATCCCATGTCATCGCAGGGGGTGATACGTAATCCAGAACCACAGGATTGGCAGGGTCTGATACATCCATTGTATAAACTTTATTACCGGATCCCATACTATAAGGACAATAAAGAACTATTGAATCACTATAGGTTTCAACCAATGATCCGCTTATATCTGCATAACCAGCAAGTACCGGGTGGGTTGTATCTGAAAGATCAATAACCCTGAAGCCGTTGCTTCCTGTATACGCGTATCTTCCCGATACAGCAATATCATTTACAAAGCCTGGTATTTTTAATCCGGATAACTGGTTAACCGCCTGAGGGTCAGTTATATCTGAGGATAGAAAAATCACTGCCTAATGTCAGATAAACCACATGATTTTTCCCTTCAACAAATCTATAATTTCCAGGATAAAGACTTATAGCCACGGGTGAGGCAGGATTTTCAACATTTACTATTTGAAGGCCTCCCCCCGTGCTCTGCTTGGAAATATATGCTTTATTATCGAAGACCACTATATCTTCAGGATAACCATCAAGAATTAAACCGCCTGCAAATGAAATACTTGCGGGATTACTGATATCGAGGACAGTTAATCCTGTACTTTTTACTGCAAAAAGATAATTGCCGGAAATATCAAAACGGGAGCCTGAAGCATAAGCTGTAGAGGCAATCAGCTGAGGATCAAGCGGGTCCGAGACATCAATAGTTTTAATCCCCTGGATATCTGAAACGGTATAGAGTACTGTATCCTTGAGATACATTTGTATAATAAGATTATTTGTAAGGAATAATTCTTTAACAATAACCGGGTTATAAGGATCTGCTGCATCTATTGTCCACAGGGAATTATTTGTTGTAACCAACAGATAATCTTCAATAAATGCAACTCCGCTCCTCGGGTAAGGTTCAGTAGGGATCCTGCTCATTCGAAAAGGGTCTGATATATCAGTTAAGTCCCAAATTTCAATTCCCGAAAAATAAGCGCATACATATAATCTTTTACGCACCGGGTCATAGGTACAATTATCAACCAGCGACCGTGTTCTGATCTCCGATAGGATCACTGGATTAGCAGGATCAGATACATCGGTAATAAATATACCGCCTCCGGAGCCTATAAATACAATGTTGCCTGAATCAGTTCTTGCAAGTGCATAACTTTCTGCAAAGGGATAGTTCCCTCTGAAGCTGACATTTAATGAATCAAAATTAATTATTTCAGTCAATTGATTTGCAGGAGGCACACCCGGTCGCAATAAGCTGTAGTTTTGGTCTTTAGCTGAAAATTCTCCTGCACGGGGGAGGGTAGTCTGTGCATTTAGATAACCTGCTAATAACATTGAAGATAGAAGTAAAAATAAATTTTTCATCTTAATTCCTCGGGATATAGGGATATAATAAGAATTGTGTGAAGTGATTTTTCTTTTTACAACTTACCATATAGAAGTATCAGAAAAATAGTTTTTTAGAATTATATAAGCAGAGAACGGCGGATATGGCTGTTCTCTGCGTAAAAAATAATTATTTAAGAAGTACCAGTTTTTTTGTCTCAACATAATTGCCGGAGCGTAACTGATAGTAATAAATACCGCTGGCTAAACTACTGCCGTCAAATTGGATCTCATAAGATCCGGCATTCTGCACCTGGTTTAATAAAGATGCGGCTTCGTTTCCTAAAATATCATATACTTTTAGAGAAACAAGATCATTTGCAGGAAGCTGGTATTGAATTGTGGTTAAAGGGTTAAACGGATTCGGATAATTCTGTAGCAGTACAAAACTGTTATTGCTTATCTCAATCTCATTCTCTTTCGAATAATTGAAGCTGCCGTCGTAATCGATCTGTTTTAATCTATATGCGTATTTCCCTGCAGGCACTTTTTCATCAGCAAATGTGTAGGAATGTAGTTCAGTGGTAGTACCATTTCCCGGAACAAATTCTAATAGCGACCACTCCCCATTAATTTGTTTCCGTTCAACCTCGAACCCTTTATTATTTGTTTCGGTTGATGTTTCCCAATTTAGAATAACATTATTCAATCGGGCAGATGCTGTAAAAGAAATTAACTCTACAGGAGTTCCATCGGGTATTAGTTCAATATTTACTGTGGTCGCCTGGAAATTTTGTACCTGAATGTTTGATATAGTCTGAGTATAAAATCCCGGTGCTGAGAATGTTAAGGAATAAGTTCCAGGTGCTATCATTCTGTAATAATCACCTGTAAGAGGATGGCTGAATACTTCTGAACTGTCAAAATCGTGACCGGTGATTTTAACAAATGCTTTAACCGGATTGCCCAATGTATCGGTAACTATTCCGCGTATACCATAAAGGCAGTCTTCCATATATGTAAGAAAGCTCTTTTTATTATAATTCCAATGTGCCGGAAGCTGACTTGGGGGGAGTAATTTAGTATCGCTGATCTCTATCGTGGCCTCTCTACCGTGCCTGAAGTACGTAAAATAATCCTGCCTGCCGCCGTTTACCTCGTACCAGGCATAGCCATTAGTAATACCATCATTATACCCGTTCATATAACCCGATGGAGCGTTAGCCTGGCAGGTGTCGGCGTATAAGTGTGAAATAAACATCCACCAGGTATTGTCTGCGTGTAAAGTTGCCCAGGTATCCCAGGGGTAGTTAACTACTTCTGTACCCCCGTGGAAATTGGCAGAATGAGAAAAATTATTTGCACCGGCAAGATTCATCATTATAATTGTTTCTGCCTGCCACGCATTACCATCAGGATGAGGTCCATTCTGGGGATCAGGGAAATTTCTATTCATATCGATGTAATTTGCGTTCCCCCTGATTGCTCCATTAACAGTATTATTACCTCCTTTATAAGTACCGTCCGGATTAGCAAGAGGATTTATCCAGATCTCCATATTATTAACCATATTCGTAATCCTGGGATTAGAGGCATACCCTGTTAAAAGCGAATCAATAAGGCGGAGCATAAGTATGTAACCTGTTGTTTCATCACCGTGTATCGATGAACTGTACATAAACTGAGGTTCAGCTTCCCTGACATTTACATTATCTGATATTTTTGCAAAAAGAATTTTTCTTCCCTGAGTTGTATTGCCGGCTTCAACAATTTTGCATAATGAAGGATAGTTTACTGCGAACTGGTTCATCATTGTAACATAAGCATCATATGTGGGGTAAACATCCCATTCTAAAATTTCATTCAGATTATCACTCATTTCAGGATTGATTAATTCTCCCGGACTGGTGAGTATCTCATATTTAGTATTAGTTAATAAGAATTTATTGAACTCCCCCTTATTTGCATAAGCATAAACATAAAGACCGGCTACTTTATCAATGGACACAATATCAGTATATGTATTTATAAGACTTTGATGTGAAACCGAAAACCTGAAATAAATTTCCCCCCTATCTTTGAACACCTGGTCGGTAACAGATTGAGAAAATAAAAGGGATGAGAGGATAAGAACTGATAGAAATGTTTTCATTGGAACCCCGGTAATTATTAACTTAAAATCATAATGTTAACATAAGGAAAAGTTTTATTTTTTTAATCCATATCTGTCCAAAATGATGAAATAAGAAATAAAAAAGGAACACTAAAATTACAACACTTGCCCTTACACCGGGAATATCGGAATTACACATATGTTTATAGGAACAGGGGATCAGACAACTCCTATTGGATTTAATGCAATTACCCGGAAAGATCTGACCAAACACTTATTTCCAGGCCTATCTCTCCCGGTACCTAATCCCTTTAACCTCCATACAACCCTCCTTCGATGGTAATGTTATTGTAAAGGTTTAGTAGGACATAGTAGTGGTTGTATAGGGGGTAGAGGCCTTTTTTTGTTAGGTGCCTGATCAAATCCTTCGTGGTATTTATATTATATTGATGATTGTGAAGAGTTGCCGACTCTAAACCTAAATGTTCCATCCATTTCTCTGGAGTTTTGCACCGTTTTAATCAAATATTAACAATCATTAACAAGTTATTATGTTTATTTTGGGACAGGGTATCTTTATATTTGCATTTAATTTTTAATAAATATCGGCTTTTTACTTTTGTCTTTAAAATCTTTCATTCTCATCATTTTATCCTGCTCATTTCTCAATACTTTTGGCCAGCGCCTCTCAGAATGGTTCCCTAAAGAATTAAACATTCAGCCATTTACAGCTAACATTCTTGAGCCCAGGACCGGATTTTCATATAT
Source organism: uncultured Ignavibacteriales bacterium (assembly GCA_963764685.1). GTDB lineage: Bacteria > Bacteroidota > Ignavibacteria > Ignavibacteriales > Ignavibacteriaceae > CAVXTT01. Next base: position 63,796 of record CAVXTT010000012.1, on the reverse strand, counting down.
GATGGGAGAAAGCAGTATAAGACTTGACATTGGTACATCTTCAGATCTGTTCCTTTCACAGACGGGGAATGAAAACTTTTCCTTCGGAGCTGATTTTTTTACTTATACCAGGCTTCACGGCTCAGGAGAATTTCATTTTCCTGTGGAGACTATAGACTATTTATTCGGAATTAATGGAGCGTATAAAGTAATAAAAAATAATAATGAATATGGATTACGTCTGAGAATAAGTCATATCAGTGCTCATCTTGTAGACGGGAGCTATGATTACAGGATTGATGACTGGAGAAATTATCAGCGCCCGAGAGTTTACAGCAGGGAGTTTTTAGAGTTAATGCCATTTTACAGGATAAATGGTTTACGAATGTATACGGGAATAACATACCTTTTTCATAATTCACCTGAAGTATTCGGTAAGTGGATATATCAGGCAGGATTTGATTTTTATTTAATAAATTTAACAGATATGTTTAGCCCCTTCGCAGCTTATGATTTCAGATTATCCAAAATTGATAAGTATGCCGGGAGCAATGTCGTTACTGCAGGAATTAAATTCGGGAATTATGATAAGAAAGGGTTCAGCATATTACTCAGTTATTTCGCAGGAAGAAGCATACACGGAGAATATTACGATCTTAACGAGAGCTACTCCACTATTGGATTTAATTTAGATTTATAATGGAAAACATCAGCATACTAAAACAAAAAAATAATTACTTGCTCCATATAGGATTATTTCTCATTACTTTTATAACTACTACTATAGCTGGTGCTGAATGGACAAGCGGGGTCCCCGGTCCTTATGAATTTAGTTTCTTATTAACCGGGTTACCTTATGCAATTGCTATTTTGTTTATAATTACCTGCCACGAGTTTGGGCATTATTTTGCTGCAAGATATCATAAAGTCTCTGCCACACTGCCATTCTACATACCTTTCCCAACTATACCGGGTTTCTTAAGCTTCGGGACAATGGGTGCCGTCATAAAAACAAGATCCCCAGTATCAACAAAGAATGCAATGTTTGATATTGGTGCCGCAGGACCAATTGCAGGTTTCATTGCCTGTCTTATTGTTTTAATTATTGGCTTTGCTACAGTTCCGGGGAAGAGTTATATATTGACAATTCATCCGGATTATTTTTCTCCATCATATGGGAAAGGAGCTTTGAACCTCACATTTGGTGATACGCTTCTTTTCTCTTTTCTGAGGATGCTATTTGTTCATCCGGGACAGTTTTTCCCTCCAATGAGTGAAATATATCATTATCCGTTTTTGTGTGTAGGGTGGTTTGGTCTGTTAATTACTTCAATGAATATGATTCCGGTAGGGCAATTGGATGGAGGTCATATAAGCTATACGATGTTCGGCGAAAAGAGACACTATGTTATAAGTTCGATATCCCTGATAATCCTGGCCGTTATGGGCTTAATTGGGTTAATTGCCTCCTATTTGGAATTTAATATTCAAATTGGCTGGACAGGCTGGCTGGTTTGGTCGCTGGTCTTATTTTTTATTGTCAGGCCTAAACATCCTCCGATCCCCGATTATTCTGAAATAAGCAGCGGCAGGAAGGTGCTCGGCTATATCAGTTTTGTTATATTTATAATCTCATTCTCACCAAATCCAATATCAATAGGATTATAATAAGGATGATTTTTTACCTTGTGAGGCGAAGCTTAATACATAAAATTTATTTAATGAAAAAACTTTTAATTGGTCTTTCCTTTATTTTCCTTCTATCCGGGTGTGAAAAGGATTATAATGAAATTATTAATCCTACAACAAATGAATATTATGTTGAATGGGCTGGTTTAAGCAATCAGGATACAATTGATATTATTGTCAGGTGATTCTATTCTTTACCTGCAGATAAAAGTCTATCCCGCTTCTGTAGTTAATTCAGTATAATGCAGAGATAAAGAATCCATTCGGAAAGTTGATCTCCTCATTAGTCCTTTTGGATAATGGAGATTCTTCTATATCTGACCTTAGAGCCCAAGATAGTATATATTCAAACCGGCTTACGCTTTATAAAGAAAATCCGCCGGGCACCTATTCCATCAGTTATACTAGTGAATGGCAGAGTATCTGCAGCTCAATTCTTCTATTTTGAGACTGAGAAGTTTCCTCCGGTGATTTCTGATTTGTTCTTTGCAGATTCTGTACAGTTTGAAGAGGTTTTCATATTTTCTGTTCTTGCAGTTGATTCAAACGGTGCCGAGGATATAAGCAGGGTTTATTATGAACTTTACAGACCTGACGGATCCCAGGTAGCTAATAGTCAGGGTATAACTAAATTCCCTATGTTTGATGACGGGAACTCCCAGGCTGGTGATGAAACTGCTGGTGACAGCATTTATACGCAGAAGTTATATTTCCCCTCAAACTTACCTTCTTTTCCTTCAGGCAGTTATCGTTTTGAAATTACTGCTGAGGACAGAACAAAACGATTAAGCAATACTATCGTACATTATCTGGAAGTTTATTGATGTTCAAAATATTTCCGATTGTTATGGTGCTTCTGTTTATGTTTTCGGCAAACTTAAAAGGCCAGCATTATCCTTTTGGATACCGTATGGGAAAGGATATAAATTATAAAATATCTGATGAAAATCCTTCAAGCAACAGCATCAGTGATATAGTCACGTATGGAGATTACGTATTCATTGGTTCTAGCCGGGGATTAAGCATTTCAAGCGACAGAGGGAACAATTGGACAAATTTTTATGGTAATTCTGCTTTTGGAACAGAAAGTGTTTCTGCAGTAGGATTTGATACGTTAACCGGTATTTTATGGGCTGCAACAGCTCATTCAGTTGAAAGAGACGGGCAATCGCTTCCTGAAGGAAGCGGTTTAAAGTTTACTTCTGATTTTGGCCTGTCGTGGAATTTCGTTCCCCAGCCTATCGATGATCCCAATGATACTATCGAGGTTTACGGTATAAATCAGATTAGGGCGCTCCCGGTAACGGTAGCCATACAGAACCTTATTTATGATATAGCTTTCACCCCCGGTACTATTTGGATTGCCACTTTTGCCGGCGGTCTTAGAAGAAGCACCGATCTGGGAGTAACCTGGGACAGGGTAGTTATTCCCCCTGATAAATTAGATTACGTACACCCTGACAGCGTAATGGACTTTTGCCTGCAGCCGGTAGCCGGCAAATTCTGTGCTGAGAATAATCTTAATCATCGTGTATTTTCCGTTATCTCAGCAGGAGATTCTATATTATTTGCAGGAACTGCAGGCGGTATAAACAGATCAACTGATGGAGGAGTAAGCTGGGTTAAATTTAATCATCAGAATCAGCTGAACTCCATAAGCGGGAATTTTGTTGTTGCCTTAGGTTATAACCCTGCAGACAGTTCTGTATGGGGTGCTACCTGGAAAGCTGAAGATCAGGCTGAATTTTACGGAGTATCACAATCAAAGGATCTGGGTGAAAACTGGATGACTTTCCTACCTGATGAAAAAGTACACAACTTTGGCTATAAGGAAACAGATGTTATAGCTGCAGCTGACAATGGTGCTTTTAGAAGCAGTGATTCGGGGAATACATGGATACTTCCTGGAAACATTATTGATAAGGAGACAGGCATTCCTCTTTCAACAAATATTTTTTACTCAGCCTCTTCTAATGGTAATATAGTATGGCTTGGATCAGGTGACGGTCTTGTTAAATTAACACAAACGGGGAATATGTGGAACGGGGATTGGAAAGTTTATTTTGCCTCTCAGAAGTTAACCTCGGCTACAGAAAGCTATGCTTATCCCAACCCATTTTCTCCGAAGAATGAGGTATTGAAAATTAAATATAGTACCGGCGGTAAGCAGTCAGATGTAACGATTCGGATTTTTGATTTTGGTATGAATTATATAAGAACTGTGATACAGAATGCTCCCCGGGGGAATCCTTATCACGTTGTTGATCAGCGTAATGGTAGTGCGGAAGGAGTAATCGATTACTGGGACGGAAGGGATGATTCAGGTTCTATGGTTCCGAACGGAGTATATTTTTACAGAGTTGAGGTTGGTGGAGATGACCCTGTTTATGGAAAAATACTTGTGCTGCAGTAGAGGTAGATGTGAATAGATTAATAATCCTTTTTATTCTCCTGGCAGGTTTGTTAAACGCTCAGCCGGAATTCAGCAAGATAAGCAGTATGCCGGGTGCATTCAGCAGAATGGGCTTTGGCGCCAGAGGGATGGGGATGGGAAATGCATTATCTGCAGTTACAGAAGGGAATCTTGTTTCGTATTACAACCCCGCTGTTTCCGTGTTTCAGGAGGATAATTCATTTCAGACCTCCTACTCATTTCTCTCGTTGGATAGATCATTAAACTTTTTGAATTTTACCCGGAGATTTGATTTTTATTCTTCAAAAGATACTGCCGCAGACCGTAAACCTAGAACAAGTGCAGGATTAAGTATCGGTATCATAAATTCGGGTGTATCTGGGATCGATGGAAGAGATAACCAGGGATTCCAGACAGGCGAACTCTCAACTTCTGAAAATCAATTCTTCCTTGGATTTGCAAACAGGTTTTCTGAAAAAGTATCTTTAGGCGTAGCAGTTAAAATTTATTATTACAAATTATTTGAGGAGATATCCTCTACGGGAGTAGGGCTGGATGCCGGTCTGCTCTACCGTTTAAATAATAACTTTAATTTTTCTTTTGTTATCACAGATATAAACAGTAAATATAAATGGGATACCGCTCCGATATATCAACAGGAGGGGTCCATCACGGAGAATGAATTTCCTGTATTGAGAAAATTTGGGGTACGCTATAAAAATGAGGATTATAAATTAATTTCTGCAATAGAACTTGAAAACAGCAGTGCAGAATCAAATATTTTAAGATTCGGATTGGAATATAATCTCATAGAAAGATTTTATTTACGGGGCGGATTAGATAACTTGAATCTCAGCAACTCAGATCAACTGGTAAGACCTTCAGGCGGATTCTCATATACAAAAATATTCGGTACGGTAAATATCGGTGTGGATTATGCATTCGTATATGAACCGTATTCTGCATATGACCGTCATATTGTTGGAGTTAACGTAACTTTTTAGAAGTATTATGAAGATAAAAGCATTATTAGTATTAATTTTATTACCCGCTATAGTATATTCACAAACAGCAGGTAATAGCGGATTGTCGTTTTTAAAACTTGGTTTTGGCGCCAGGAATGTGGCTATGGGAGATGCAGGCAATGCTGTCTCAGATGATGTAACAGCTCTATTCTACAACCCTGCAAAGCTGGCATTAAATGATGGTTCGGAAATTATGCTGATGCACAACCAATGGATCCAGGATGTAAGCAGCGAGCTTCTGGGGGTAAGATCAACAGTATTTAATATACCTTTTGCATTCGGCTTTAATGTAACTTCAGTAAGCGGCATTGAAGTAAGAACAAAACCGGGAGAAGCTGAGAGTTCTTTTAATGCTAATTATTTTTTCGGGAGCTTCTCATCAGGTTATAAATTTAGTGAAAACTTCAGCACCGGGTTTACAATTAAATATCTGTACGAAGGATTGGTTGCCGATGAGGCGAATGGATGGGGGTTTGATGTGGGTATAACTTATTTGACTCCGTTAAAAGGTCTTACAGCATCAGCCGTACTTAAAAATCTCGGTGGTATGAATGCTTTAAGAAACGAAGAGACAAAACTCCCGACGGAAGTCAGAGCCGGAGGAGCTTACAATTTTTCATTCGGGGATTCCCATTTTTCGGCTGTAGCCGGAACAGAGCTGTTAACATACACTTCTACCGATGATATACATTTGAATTTTGGTGCAGAGGTTATCTATGATGAAGTAGTTGCCTTACGCGGAGGCTACCAGTCGGGATTTGAATCCAGGTCCTTTACCGGTGGTATCGGAATCAGGTGGGGAAATCTTAAATTTGACTATGCATTTCAGCCTTTTCAGTACGGGCTGGGGAGCGCTAACCTATTTTCTGTTCAATTCAGCTTTTAATAATATGTTAGAACTTCAAAAATCAGCAGATTCCTGCATTACCCCGGAGGAGTGGGATGCATTTGTTGATAAATCGGATAACGGTACTATCTTTCACAAGCGCCGGTTCCTTTCATACCATCCGGAAGAAAGATTTCAAGATGACTCTATCGTATTTAAAAAGAATGGGAAATTATTTTCTATTTTTCCGGCGGTTAAGGTCATCAGAGATGGTAAAAAAATTCTATCTTCTCACGGAGGAGCTTCCTACGGCAGCTTTGTTTATAATACCGACTTAAATTTTCGTGAATCATTTGATATGGTTGAGGAGGTAATTGCCTATGCTAAAAAATCACATTACGACAGGATCCAGCTTACAATCCCTCCCATAATTTATCAAACAAAGTATTCAAATTATATAGATTTTGCTCTTGTTAAGAATGATTTCCATTATTTAAAAAGAGACGTTTCAAGTGTTGTGCAGCTGGATATACCGAGGGAGCAGCTTCTTTTAACTTACAGGGCTGAGGCACGGACTGCTGTGAGCAAAGCTGTGAGGCTGGGAGTTGAAATTGCTGAGTGTGAAAGGTTTTCAGAATATTATGAGATTCTGAAAAAGAATTTGAAATTGAGACACGGGGTCAATCCTACACACACTCTTGAGGAATTGGTCAAAATAAAAAATTTATTTCCCACAAAGGTCAGATTGTGGGGTGCTTTTCTAAAAGACAAATTAATAGCAGGTGTTTGTAATTTTAGCATAAATTCGAGAGTAGTACTTGCTTTTTATATCAGTCACGATGAGGAATACCAGGAGTACCGTGCTGTAAATTTATTGTTCTACGAAATAATGAAACATTACCAGGATGAAGGATATAAGTTTCTTGATTTTGGTATTTTCACAGTAAATATGGATCCGAACTGGGGACTGGGAAGATTTAAAGAAAATTTTGGTGCACGCGGAATATTCAGAGATACATTCTACAAAGATCTTTGATGTTGAAAATACTACATTTGGCTCCTCAGAATTATGCAGGTGTTCCATATAGTTTCTTTGAAATGCATAATGCTCTGGGAGATTACTCCCATCTGGTAACCTACCACAAAAACAAATTGGATTTTCCTGAGGATATCTGCCTCAATATTCCTTTACCGGTATTTTTTTTGGCAGACAAGTGGAGGACGAAAAAAACAGGTCAGATAAGGGAGGAGACCACTACAGAGGCACCATTTTTCAGACCTCGTAATCTTGCTGAAAAGGTTTACTTCCAATTAAGTGATTTGACACGAAAAGGAAGAGTAAGCAATGCCATCAGGGATTACCAATTGGATTCATTTGATATTATTCATTTCGATGGGGGTCTCGATTTTTATCGAGACAGTTCACAGGCTAAAATATGGAAGAAGCAGGGAAAAAAAATCGTATGCTGTTATTTCGGAAGTGACCTTAGAAGCAGAGGACTTATTAAGGAAATGGATGAAATAGCAGATCTAAATCTAACTTCGGAATATGATCACCTGGCACTAAAAAAGGATATCCATTATCTCTTCTATCCCTACAATGCTTCTGAACTGCCGCAAAGGAAATTAAATCAAACTGACAGGATCAGGATTGTACACGCTCCAACTAACAGGCTCTACAAGGGGACAGATCTTATTATCGGGGTTATAGAAAAAATTAAGCGGGATAAAAAGATAGAATTTGTACTGCTGGAAAATGTTTCCAGAAAAATAGTACTCGAAGAGAAAAGTAGTTCTGATATCTGCATTGACCAGGTTGGCGGCAGCGGGGGAGGAACTGGTTATGGTAAAGCCGGACTTGAAAGCCTCGCAATGGGAATACCCACGATAACAAATATGACTAATGAATATGCGAGCTGGCTTCCGGAAAATCCCTTTAATGTGGCTAACAACGAAAAAGAACTGATAGAGACCTTGATAACGCTCATTGAACATCCTTTACTTAGGCAGCAACAAGCCATTATTGGGAAAGAATGGGTGAAGAAATATCACGGGTATGAAGAAGTAAACAGGAAATTAAAAGAGCTGTATACAATTAAAAAAGTCATATAATGAAATCTGCCGGTTTAACAAAATCCACTGCATTATACACTTTTGGAAATCTGTTTGTAAGGTCGGCAAGCTTTTTATTACTCCCGCTGTATTCAAATTATATCCCTCCTCAGGAGTTTGGTAATTATGCCCTGTTAATGTCCTTTTACGCGCTTGCGATGGTTCTATATCAGGGAGGATATCAGGCTGCGCTAAATAATTATTATCATAAAGAAGCTAACGAAGAACAGCAGAAGGCGGTGCTTGCAACAATCGGCAGGACAGCAATTGGTATAGGTTTGTTAGTATCTCTGTTAATCATTTTGCTTTCAGCTGATATTAGTGAATTAATATTTGATTCTTCAGAATATCAAAAACTTGTAAATCTGATAGCAGGGGCAATGTTCTTTGAGACTGCCGGGGCTCAGGTTATTAATTATTTAGTCACAAAAGGGAATGCATCAAAGGTCGTGCTCGTGTCGGCAATAGGCGCAATAATCAATTTCTTGTTAAATATTTACCTGATCTATTACCTGTCAATGGGAGTGACTGGGATTATAGCTGCACAATTGATTTCAGCTCTGGCAGTTACCCTGATGCTTACTCCCTGGCTGTTGAAAATGATCAGATATAACTTTGATAAATACCTTTTGAAAGAAATTTATTTATTCACAATACCATTAATAATTGGCGGTTTCTTTTCCGTAGGGGTGGATGTTGCAGACCGTTTTATACTCAACTATTATTTAGGCAAAACAGATGTTGGGATTTACAGTTTCTCCTATAGAATTGCACTTCTGATGAATCTGTTTGTGATCTCTTTCAGAACAGCCTGGACGCCTCACTCACTAAAGTTATATTACAATAAACTATATGAGACACAGTCAGGTGAAACTATACTGAAATATATTTCAGCTGCAGGCGTAATTTTTATTTCTGTGGCTTTGTTAACTAATGATCTCTTCAAGATTAATCTGGGAGATCATAAACTATTTAATGAAATATACCTGGGTGGTATAATAATTCTGCCTTTTATCCTGGGAGGCTATTTTCTAAATGGGATCAACTCATTCTATTCGGTTTACCCATTTGTTTCTAATAAGACTTATCATTTTATTGTATCCGACGGGTTAGCTTTTCTAGTAAATCTCGGTTTGAATATTTTATTAATACCTCTTTGGGGATTAACCGGTGCTGCCTTCGCGACATTTATTTCATTCACAATGGCTTCCGTTTATCTTTTCATTTTAACTTCTAAGCATTTCCGGATAAAATACCCCTTAAAAGAAATTTTAACTGTTCTTATACTGATCATTCTATTTACATCAGCAGGTCAGTTCATTAATAACTTTTTCACTGATATCCTGTTTGTCACCATATATTTATGGGTAGTAATTTATGTTCTTAAGATCAGGCCGGATGGATTATTATCAGGTAAAAGAATGAACGAATCCGATCAGCTTTATTGATTCAGCTTCCCAGTTAAAAAAATCCTCTGCACACTTCCTTGCTTCTCTGGAGTGTTGCTCCAAAAGCTTAGGATCCTGTATATATGATTCTAAAATGTTAATAATAGCTGGTAAGTTATGAGGTTCAACCAGATGACCAAATTTATTTATCTCCTTTATTGCCCGTAAAGGTTTAATATCCGTAAAAATGAATGGTCTGCCTGCAGCCGTATATTCAAATACTTTGATCGGAAGGGAGTTATCGTAGACAAAGTTATGAACACGTAAATCAAAACAAATATCTGCTTCAGAAATAATATCTGAAATATTTGGATATTCAGTCCATTCAATGATCTCAACATTGTAATCCTGGATATTTTTTATTTTATTTAAGAATTCAGCTTGTTCGATTAAGCTTCCAAATTTACCGGCGATTTTAAGCTTAAGCTGTATTTCAGGGTGCCGCTGTTTCAAGCTACGACAGACATCCAGAAGTGCAAGTAACCCTCTGTCGAATTTTAATAGCCCTGCGTAGCAAAGTGTTAAACGACTTCCGTCAAATGAAGGAGGAGAAAACTTAAAAAACTTCAGAATGGGATAATACCCTATGATTATTTTTTTCTTGGTCGGAGCTATAATATCGTATCTTTTCTTTTTTAAGACCTCGCCGATAATAATCCCATTAACCAGTTGGATTGTAAAAAGATTGAATAACCAGAGAATAAAATATTGGATTATCCTTTTGAGACCGCTTAATTTTAAGGTATAATTCTCGGGGTACCATTCAGTTATATCAGAAATTATGAATACCTTTTTATTGGCAGTCTTTCTGAACCGGGCGGATGGCAGGATAGTCAATGGCTCAGAACATATTATAATATCAGGGGCATACTTTTTTAAGAGATTAAGGAATTGATTTACTTTTTCCTTTTTCTTCATATTTTTACCCTCGAAGGAATCAATAATAATTCCTTCTTTGGTATTTCTAAAAGCTTCGGTAGAAGTCGATATTATAATTTTGTTTCCCTGGAGCTGCAGACTTCTTCCGAATTTCCAGAAAATTCTTTCATCATTATGTGTATGCCCTGATGAGAGAATAATTATTGTCTTTTCCATACTGAAAGCTAATAAAAAATATAAATATGCCTCCATTAAGAATTCTTATTTCACGACCAGACAGGATAGGGGATGTAGTCCTTTCAACTCCATTACCCCGTGAAATTAAACGCCGGTTCCCTGACAGTTTTATTGGATTACTGCTGAAAGAATACACGCATCAGATCTATCTGAACAATCCTTTTGTAGATGAAATTATAATTGCAGATAACCGCGTCACCTTTCAAAGCGAGTTAAATATGATAAAAAAGCTCAGGAGGTATAAATTTAATGTTGCGCTGATGCTGCTCCCATCAAAAAGAACAAACAGAATACTAACCTTCACAGGGTTAAGAAAAAGAATAGGTGTTGGTCATAAATTCTTTCAGTTTATTGTTAATACAAAAAATGTTTATAGAAATAAGTTTATTCCCCTTAGACACGAATCAGATTACTGTCTCGACTTTCTGCGGAAAATAGATATTCAGGCGGTTGACATATCATCTGAAATTTATTTATCCGAATTGGAAATTGATGAGGTAAAAGATATTAAGACTGAGCTTTCCGAAGGAAAGATTCTAATTGGAATTAACACAACAAGCGGGAATTCAGCGCCAAACTGGAATATATCGGATTATTGTAAACTTATAGAAATGCTGTTAGGTCGAAAGGAAATAAAACCTGTAATTACAGATTATAATCCTCCACCGGAACTAAATTATTTAGAACTTTCTTTCCCCAATAAAGAAAAACAACTTAGAAAATCAATTCTTAATTTTGCTGCACTGGATATGCTCGTCTCTTCAAGCACAGGGCCAATGCATATTTGTGCAGGATTAAAAGTTTCTACAATTTCTTTGTTTTGTCCATTAACAGCCTGTTCGCCTAATCTTTGGGGACCCCGCGGGAATAAGAATGTGATTATTCTACCTGCCGATGATTATTGCAGGAAAAATTGTCCCGGAGATCCTAAACTATGCACTTTATCAGGAGAGGGGGGTATAAGTCCGGAAAAGGTGTATATGGAAATCATTAAATTTCTTGACATCCGTGAATAAAACTAAAATTCTTATTGCTCCCAATTCGTTTAAAGAATGCAGTGACTCCGTAACTACGACCAAATTAATTTCTACTAATCTCAGATCAGAGTTAAATGGATTTGAGATTATAGAAAAACCGCTTTCTGACGGAGGAGATGGTTTTCTCGAATGCATCAGATATAGTAATAAAAAATTCGAACCAAAGATTTATTCAGTAAATTCTTATAATAATCTGCCCAAGGATGTTCCGGTTCTTATAATTGGTAAAGAGCTTTTTATTGAATCGGCAGATGTAGTTGGATTAAAATTAATTCCTCCTTCAGACAGAAACCCGTTAAAGATTAACACTGCACCTTTGGGAGAGCTTCTGATAAAAATTGACTCAGAGGTTAAGCAGGGTAAAATAGACATTTCTATTGTTACCATCGGTATTGGGGGTACTGCAACCAATGATTTAGGATTAGGTGTATGTGATAAATTCGGCTTGGAATTAATTGATTCGTCAGGGCAGCAATTAAATACTCTACCGTCTGAATTTAATAAAGCCGCAAGGATTATTTGGCATAAGCCATCGTTATCATTCAAAATTCGGGCACTGACAGATGTAAACACTCCCCTGATGGGGAAGAAAGGCACGGCAGCGTTATTTGCCAGTACAAAAAGGAGCAAACAATTCGGATATTGCAATTCTGGAGCTTGGTTTCAAGCATATTCTCAATTTAATAAAAGAGCAGGAAATATATAATAATACCGGGCATCTTCCGGGGGCAGGAGGAGGCCTGGCTGCGGGTCTTAGGATCTTTTTAGGAGCAGAGTTTAAAACCTCAAAGGCGTTTATTGAAAAAGATCTGAACCTGGATAAAATTGAAGAACCTGTTGATTATCTTATAACAGGTGAAGGAAATTTTGATAGTCAAAGTTTTTATGGAAAATCTCCCGGAATTGTTTTGGCTAAATACGAAAGCGCAAAAAAATATATTATATGCGGAAAGTTTTTTGGTGATGAAACAAATTGGGCGAATACCCGAATTATTGAACTAATTAAGTATTTCCGCTCTAAAGAAGAGTCCATTCTAAATTTTGAAACAGGAATTAAACTCGCTTGTGAAGAAATAATTGCAGATATAAATCAAGAGGTTTAATAGTTAACCCAATTTTATTAAATTTAAAAAACAATTCTATATAAAAATTAACAGGATAGTCTTCTATGCGGCAGTATCTTGATCTCGTTGATCTGGTATTAAAGGAAGGAATTAGAAAACCAACTCGAACAGGAGTGGACACGTTATCTTATTTTGCAGCTTTTTACCGTGTTGATTTATCACTTGGATTCCCGCTTCTTACCACAAAAAAGATGGAATGGAAATCATTACTGCACGAAGTGCTTTGGTATTTATCCGGTGAGAACCACATAAGGAATCTGAGAGAAAAAACAAAAATATGGAATGCATGGGCTGATTCAGATGGAAACCTGGATACTGCATATGGCTATTACTGGAGAAAATTTCCAAGTGCTCAGAAAGATGAAGAGGGCAGGTGGGTGGTAAGGGAAGTAGACCAGATTAAATATATCATTGATGAACTGAAAAGAAATCCATACAGCAGACGCCTGGTCGTTACTGCCTGGGAACCCGGTAATGCAACATCAAGCAAGCTTCCGCCTTGCCACTATACTTTTGCTTTCAATGTAACAGGAGGAAAGTTAAACTGTCATTTAACACAGCGTTCCGGTGATATCGCATTAGGTATACCATTCAATCTTGCTGCATATTCATTACTGACTCAAATCATTGCCGGTGAAGTTAATTTAGAACCAGGATTTTTTGCACATACTATTATCGATGCTCATATTTATGTGGCAGATAAAGGTACACCTTTTGAAAAATATGACCATACTGAGGGTCTAAAGGAACAGTTAAAAAGAGTCCCTGGTCAGTTACCTAAACTTAAAATTGCCAAAAAACCCATTGATGATCTTACCTTTGAGGATTTCGAATTATTTGATTATTATCCTGCGGATAAAATACGGTTTGAGGTTGCCGTTTGAGAATAATTATTATTGCGGCTGTCGCGCAGAATAACGTTATTGGACGGACTACGGGAGAAATGCCATGGCATTCAAAGGAAGAGTTTCAACATTTTAAAAATACAACACTTGGTTTTCCTGTAATTATGGGGAGAAAGACCTTTGAATCCCTTGGAAAAGCCCTAAAGGGCAGATTAAATATAGTACTTTCAAAGGAAAAGGAACTTAGTTTACAAAAAGAAGGTGTTGTTGTCCTTTCTTCACTGAAGACTGCGTACGATTATTGCCTTGGAAAAGGATACGAAAAGATTTTTGTTATTGGAGGGGGTTACGTTTTCAAGGAAGCTATTAACACCGTAGATGAAATGATTATATCCTGGATGAAATTTAAGGCAGATGGCGATGTTTTCTTCCCTGAAATTAATGAAGAAATCTGGCAGGCTTTACGAAAGGATGACAGAAGTGAATTTATTATTTATTATTATGTAAGGAAGACCGAAAACTATGGCAAAGATTAAAATTCTTCCGGAAAACATATCAAGTAAAATTGCAGCCGGAGAAGTTGTGCACAGACCGGAATCTGTGGTAAAAGAACTTCTCGAAAATTCAATTGATGCTAAAGCTTCAACTATTGAACTGATTATAAGACGTGCCGGTAAAAATCTTATTCAGGTGGCGGATGATGGTGAGGGAATGAGTGAGGAAGATGCTACACTTTGTATGCAGAAACATGCCACCAGTAAAATATATGATTATGAAGATCTTGAAAGTATTTCTACCCTGGGATTCAGGGGAGAAGCTTTAAGTGCAATTGCTTCAGTCAGTCAATTGGAGATAAAGACAGAAACCAGGGCAGAAGAAATCGGTACTCTTGTCAAGCTTGAAGAAACTTCTACCGTAGTTACCCACAAAGGATCATTCCCCAAAGGGACATCCGTCAGCGTAAAAAATTTATTTTATAATACCCCGGCCAGAAGAAATTTTTTAAAAACTGACGCTACTGAATTAAAACATATAGTTGATACTTTTAATAAGATTGCTTTAAGTCATCCGGCAATTACATTTCGATTTTATAATGATGATGATCTAATATTTAACTATGCCGGGGGCAATCTTGAGGAGAGGGTTAAGCAGGTTTTTGACGAGAACATAATGGATGTAATGATACCTGTAAACGAAATTACTGATTTTATTACAGTCAATGGATATGTTGGTAAACCTGCTGTCCTTAAAAAAAATAAGGGAGAGCAGTATTTATTCCTGAATAACAGATATGTTATAAGTAAACAGATAAATCACGCTGTGTTTACTGCGTTTGAAAATATGCTTGATAAAGGAGATTATCCTTTCTTCATCCTATTTGTCCAATTGGATCAAAAAAGAATAGATGTGAATATACACCCCTCAAAGTTAGAGGTCAGATTCGAAGATGATAGGGATATTTATAATTTTATCTTGTCTGTTGTCAGGAAAAGTCTTGGTACTCACGATTTGATCCCTTCTGCAGTTTATGATGATAAAAATCCTGAAAGATTGAAGCTTATCAATTTTAAATCCGGAGAGAATGATTTTTCGGATAGACCTTCTTTTAATACAAGACCACTTTCAGCAAGAACAATGTTTACAGATAAAGAAGTCGATATGATCTTCAGCGCAATACCCGAAAATCTCATACAAAATGAAAACGACCCCATATCTGATCCGTTTGAAAGATTGACTGCAAATAAATTTGAGAACGGTCCCGATGAAGTGGCACACACTTTAAGAGTTCCTGAAGAAACTTCCCCTTTTATTATTCAATTGCATAGGAAATATATTTTATCACAGATCCGGTCTGGACTGATGATTATTGATCAGCATGTTGCGCACGAGAGGGTCCTTTACGAAAAAGCTCTTACCAGATTTGATGCTGATCTTCCTTTCAGCCAGCAGTTGTTGTTCCCCAGGACTCTTGATTTAGACCCCGGTACCTATGCTGTATTAAAGGAAGTTAAGCCATTTATGATGAAGTTGGGATTTGAGCTTAAATTCTTCAGCCGGAATACAATTGTAATTGAGGGAGTACCGGATGATATTAAAAGCGGCACAGAAGAGAAGGTTTTAATTGAGATTCTAAAAGAGTATATTGAAAATCAGAGAGAAAAAAAACTTGAGCAGAAGGACAATCTGGCAAAATCTTACTCCTGTAAAGCCGCAATTAAGGCAGGAGACAATCTGACTGACAAAGAAATGCGGCTCCTTATTGATCAGCTTTTTGCAACATCAATGCCTTATGTTTGTCCTCACGGGCGTCCGATTATAATAAAAATATCGATCGATGAACTTGATAAAAAATTCGGCAGAATATAATTTACAAAAAGGAATGGCATGGTAAACAAAGATTATATTAAGTTAAAAAAGGAATATGATGAGAAAGTATCAAGAATTCCGAACTCCGGAATGAAATTCACCACCGTGAGCGGAGAGAATATAAATGTGCTCTATGGACCCGATGATATTGAGAATATTAATTATTTAAGTGATATTGGTTTCCCGGGTGAATATCCTTATACCAGGGGGATTCATCCAAACGGTTACAGAGGTAGAGTATGGACAATGAGGCAATTTGCTGGTTTCGGCTCTCCCGAAGATACCAACCAAAGATTTCATTATTTATTAAATCACGGGCAGACAGGATTATCGGTTGCTTTTGATCTTCCCACATTGATGGGATGGGATGCTGATGCTCCTTTAAGTGAAGGGGAAGTAGGGATATGCGGTGTTTCAGTCTCTTCACTCCAGGATATGGAGATCCTGTTCGATAAAATACCGTTGGATAAAGTATCAACATCGATGACAATTAACTCTCCCGCTGCTATGGTATTCGCCTTTTATCTCGCAGTGGCTGCTAAACAAGGAGTTGATTTTAGTAAACTAAGAGGGACACTTCAGAATGACATTCTAAAAGAATATATCGCTCAGAAAGAATATATATTTCCACCTCATCCATCAATGAGAATTATTGTGGATATGATTGAATACTGTGCAAAAGAGGTCCCACAATGGAACCCCGTATCCGTGAGCGGCTACCATATTCGTGAAGCAGGGTCTACAGCCGTTCAGGAACTTGCTTATACTCTCGCAGACGGGTTTGCATACATAGAAGCTTGTATTGACAGAGGCCTGGAAGTTGACCAGTTTGCTCCAAGGATTTCTTTCTTTTTTAATTCACACCTTGATTTCTTTGAAGAGATCGCTAAATACCGTGCAGCAAGAAGGATTTATGCGAGAAGAATGAAAGAAAAGTATGGTGCAAAAAACGCAAGATCCTGGTGGCTCCGTTTTCACACACAAACTGCAGGATGCACGCTTACTGCACAGCAGCCGGAAAATAATATTGTCAGAACTGCATTTCAGGCTTTAGCTGCGGTACTTGGCGGGACTCAATCTCTGCATACCAATTCGATGGATGAGACTTTAGCTCTTCCGAGTGAAAAAGCTGTGAAGATAGCTTTACGGACTCAACAATTGATTGCTTACGAGACAGGGGTAATTAATACAGTTGATCCATTGGGCGGCAGCTTTTTCGTCGAATCCCTGACCGATAAAATGGAAAAGGAAGCAAACGAAATATTCAATCAGATTGATGCCTTTGGAGGTGTTATTCCTGCTATAGAAGCTGGTTATTTTCAGAAAGAAATAGCAGATGCGGCTTATAGATATCAGAAAGAAGTTGAACGGAAAGAAAAATTTATTGTCGGGGTTAATGAATTCATAGAAGGTGACAATAAAATTGATATTCCTATTCTTACTGTTTCTCCAGAGGTTGAAAAAAAACAAATTAAAAGAATTAATGAGTTAAAGCAGCACAGAAGTGAATCCACTGTTAAAGCTTCATTGAATGAGATCAGGGAAGCGGCAATGAATGACACCAATATAATGCCTGTGCTTATTAAAGCTGCTCAAAACTATGTCACTCTTGGAGAAATGATAGGAGAAATGAAAGAGGTGTTCGGTATTTATGAGGAGACCGCCGTCTTCTGATAATGCTTCCACAGTATTATAAACTTTTAAGGATTCCCCAGTGGATTAAAAATTTCTTTGTTTTTACCCCTCTCGTGTTTTCACAGAACCTGTTTGATTCAGATTATTTTCTTAAAACCCTGGCTGGCTTTTCTGTCTTTTGTCTATTGTCCAGTGTAGTTTATGTTTTTAATGATATAGTAGATGCTGAATCAGACAGGGCTCACCCCACAAAGAAAAACAGGCCAATTGCCTCAGGTAAAATTTCAACAAGACACGCATATATAATTATAATTATTCTTTTAGCAATTGTAGCTTCAGCTCTTCCTGCGTTCAATGTAAAGTTTATCCTGTCCGTCGGGATTTTCCTTGTATTGAATATTTTATACACATTAAGGTTTAAGCATATCGTTCTGCTGGATGTTTTCAGTATTGCAGCCGGTTTTATGATTAGAATAATAGCCGGGGCATACGTGATAAATGTGGAAATATCATCCTGGCTGATTTTGACAACAATGTTTATTTCTCTTTTCCTCGGTGTTATGAAGCGTTTTTCAGAACTTCAGCTTCTGACAGAGGTTAACCCAACTGGCACAAGAAAAGTACTTGAGTACTATTCTATTAGTTTTACAGAACAGATGGCAACCATTGCTGCTGCAGGTGTTATAATCTGTTATGCTCTCTATACTGTATCAGCCAGAACTGTCGCAGCATTTGGCACTGAAAATCTCATCTTCACTACTCCATTTGTTGTATATGGAATATTCAGGTATATGTACCTGGTTTTTATGAATAAGAAAGGGGAAAATACAAGCGAAGAAATCTTGAAAGATATATCCATTATAATCACTATTATGTTATATATTATTGCAACTACATTGATTATCTACAGAAAAATTTAATGAAAACAGCATTTATTATTTTATTTCTTTGGTTAATTCAAGGATGTTCAGCTGATATTTCTAAAGAGGAAACAAAAATTTCAGTAAAAGTTATGAGTATTAATGCCTGGTATAATCTAATGCCTGGTGGCCCGTCTTCTTTTCACGTTGGCGGGGAAGTGCTTTTGAATTCTAATTCCGGGATACTCCGGGATATCAAATTGGACAAAATAACGATCATCCGGCAGGGGGAGGAAATATATTATATCGTCCCATCTTTTGAAGCCGTTACGCAGGATTCAGTCAACATTTTAGCGACTAATAAACAATATAGATTTATATTCGGTACCAAGCCCGGCTTAAGCATTCACGGAGATATAAACGACACTCAGCTTATTTCGGCCGTTCTGCATTTTTCAATTGATGAAACTGAGATTGAATGTACTGTTGACAGCCTGGAAATAGAAAAGGCATACTGATTTTATGGATAGTATAAGCTACTTACTGATTTTCATCCTGTTCAGTGCTTTTTTCTCTGGTACCGAAATAGCATTCGTCGTAGCTAACAAAATCAAAATTGAAGTCAGAGCAAGAAAAAATAACCTGGCTGCAAAAAATGCTCTCTTCTATCTTAAAAATCAGCAGCAATTTTTCTCTACGATCCTGATAGGCAACACGATTGTTAACATTGCATTTGCCTCCTTAAGCACCGTTGTTTTATCCGAAGTCTTCGGGTATTCCCAGGTTTCTATTTTACTCATATCCAGCGGTCTGATTTTAATTTTCGGTGAACTGCTGCCAAAATATTTCGCCAGGGAACTGGCTGACCGGGTAATATTAATTTCAATCATTCCGCTTCGGCTTATAAGTTTTATACTCTATCCGTTTGTAAAAATACTTTCAAGTATTTCGTCCGTTTTCACAAGATCAAAAAATATTTCACAGGAAAATATTAATTATCTTTTTAGCAGGGAGGATATTGGCTCATTAGTAAAGGAGAGTCAGGAGGCAGGCATTGTTCAGAAAAATGAAAGTGATATAATAACCCGTGTGCTTGAATTAAGTGATCAGCGTGTATATGAGGCTATGCGTCCCAGGACTGAGATAGTTGGGGTAGAAATTGATCAGGAGATAAGCGATGTTCTTGATGTGTTTGTGGAATCGGGATATTCCAAAATTCCTGTATTCGAGAACAACCTGGATAATATTAAAGGAGTTGTCTTTGCTTATGATCTTTTTAGAAATCCTCCGGATGTAAAAAGCATTATCAGGGAAGTAATATTTGTGCCCGAGACTAAGAAAAGTTTTGAGATGCTGAATGAGTTTTTACAGAGAGGGGTCTCTATTGCTGTGGTGATCGATGAATTCGGAGGGACGGCAGGAATAGTAACCATAGAAGATATTATGGAGGAATTGTTCGGTGAGATTAAGGATGAATATGATGTTGAAGAAAATATCTGTAGAAAAATATCTCCCGATACATACCTGGTATCAGGCAAAGTTGAGATTGATCATATTAATGAGAAATACTCATTAAACCTGCCTCAAGGTGACTATGAGACTTTGGGAGGTTTTATTATTTCGAAAATTGGACGAATACCAACTGAGGGGGAGACGGTTATAATAGATAATATGAATATTCTAATTGCAAGATCCTCTCCGACACATATTGATATTGTAAAAATCACTTTATTACCCCCGCCCGATCAATCAATTAATGAATAAATACGTAATCCTTTTTGACGGAATTTGCAATTTCTGCAATTTCTGGATTAACTTAATCCTTAGGTTAGACAGAAGAAGAATATTTGTTTTTTCTCCTCTTCAATCTGATTCAGGTCAGAAATACCTAAAAAGATTTGGATTGCATCAGTCGGATTTCGATACCTTCATTGTTGTTAAAAATAACCACTATTTTAATAAATCGGATGCAGTGTTTCTGATTGCAGAACATCTGCCCTTACCTTATAGATTGCTTAAAATTTTTAAGATCCTTCCTAAAAAGCTGAGAGATTGGCTTTATTCATTTATTGCAAAAAACCGTTTTAGGATATTCGGCAAAAAAGAAACTTGCCGAATGCCAGAACGGGATGAAATAGCCCGTTTTCTTAAATGATATCCATTGTTTTTTGTTTTGGCAGTTGGATAGATTAACCTTAAATTTGTAAATATATTATTTTCTAAGGCTTATTGAATTTCCAAATAACCGCTGTAGACCCCTTTTCAAAAGCACGAACAGGATCGCTGAAAACAGAACACGGAATGATCCAAACTCCTGTTTTTATGCCCGTAGGAACCCAGGGGACTGTAAAAGCAGTTAATAACGAATTTTTAGTAAATGATATTAATGCACAAATTGTTCTTTCTAATACTTATCATCTGTACTTAAGACCAGGTACGGAAGTCCTTAATAAAGCCGGCGGTCTACATAAATTTATGGGATGGCACCGTCCTATATTAACAGACAGCGGTGGTTACCAGGTCTTCAGTTTATCAGAACTGAGGAAAATAAAGTCCGATGGAGTTGAATTTAAGTCACACCTTGATGGTTCAAAACACTTCTTTACACCTGCTAAAGTAATTGAAATTCAAAGGTTTATCGGCTCTGACATAATGATGGTTCTCGATGAATGCACTCCTTATCCTTGTGAATATGATTATGCAGCTAAATCTGTGAATCTTACTTCGGAATGGGCGGAATTAAATCTTGCAGCTTTTAATAATTCAAAACCCTTGTACGATCACGAGCAGTTCCTCTTCGGTATCATCCAGGGAAGTATATACAAAGACCTGCGTGAAATTTCAGCCCGGGAACTTAGCACAATGAATTTTGACGGATATGCCATTGGGGGTTTGGCAGTAGGTGAACCTGCCGATAAGATGTATGAGATAGTGGATTTTACAACAGGTATGATGCCTCACGATAAGCCAAGATATCTTATGGGTGTAGGACGACCTGAAAACATACTGGAGGCAATAGGAAGAGGTGTAGATATGTTTGATTGCGTAATGCCGACCCGAAATGCAAGGAATGCATATCTTTTTACATCAACCGGTATTCTTGCCATGAGAAATGCAAGATATAAAGATGATTTTGGTACTGTAGACGAAAACTGTGACTGTTATACATGCAGAAATTTTACGAAGTCATATTTGAGACATCTATTCATCGCAGAAGAAATATTAGCATTGGAACTGGCAAGTATTCATAATCTTCATTTTTATATGGATATTATGAAAACCGCAGGAGAAAAAATAAAAGAGGGTACATTTATCAGGTGGAAAGAAGAATTTGTTAAAAAAATTATCAGAGAAAAAACAACGGAGAATAAATGAATTATATTATAGCAATGGCATCACCCGATGGTGGGGGTGGTAATCTTATGAGCACCGTTATAATGTTTGGTGCAATATTCGTGATCTTTTATTTTATGATCATCAGGCCCCAGCAGAAGAGAGCAAAAGAAAGAGAGAAAATGCTTTCCAATATGCAGAAAGGTGATAAAATAGTCACCAGCGGCGGTTTACACGGAACCATTGCAGGCATTGACGAAAAAACTGTACTTCTTCAGGTTTCTGATAATATTAAATTGAAATTTGAAAGAAGTGCTGTAGCTACAATAATTTCAAAAGAATCAAATATTTAACTAGTTCACCCGGGATCTAAAATGTTTTGTACAGTTGAACAAGCTATCGAAGAGATTAGAAACGGCAGGATCATTATTGTCGTTGATGATGAAGATAGAGAAAATGAAGGTGACTTTGTATGTGCAGCGGAGTTCGTCACCCCTGATATAATTAATTTTCTGATCAAGCACGGAAGGGGAATGGTATGTGTCGCTCTTTCCGGTGACAGACTTGATGAACTAGGTCTTCCCCTGATGGTTGATTCCAATTCAGCACTGCATGGTACACAATTTACTGTTACCGTCGATGCAAAAGAAGGTACAACTACAGGGATTTCAGCTGCCGACAGAGCAATTACTATTAAGAAACTAATCAGTAAAGATTCTGTTCCGGATGATTTTGCACGTCCCGGACATATATTCCCGTTAAGAGCATTCAATGAAGGAGTTCTCCGGCGGGCAGGGCATACTGAAGCCGTATTCGATCTCTGCCGTCTTACCGGATTATACCCCGCAGGCGTACTCTGTGAAATATTAAAGGATAATGGGGAAATGGCGAGGGTACCCGATCTGCTGCAAATGGCTGCCGATTTCGGGCTAAAGATCATAACGGTTAAAGATATAATTCAGTACCGGATACGGAAAGAAAAGCTTATTGAGAAGATAACTGATATAAATTTTCCCACCGCACACGGTGAATTCAGACTTCACTTATATAAGAATTCACTCGACGGGAAGAAACAGATAGCCCTGGTAAAGGGAAATATTAGTTCTGAAGAACCCGTTCTGGTGAGAATGCATTCTGAATGCCTCACCGGTGATGTATTTAATTCTCTCAGATGCGATTGCCACGATCAGTTAAATTCAGCTCTTCACCAGATCAATGAGTCCGGATGCGGAGTTTTAGTCTATATGCGTCAGGAGGGAAGAGGCATTGGTCTTGCTAATAAAATTCTTGCATATAAACTGCAGGATGAAGGGAAAGACACCTGTGAGGCTAACGAAGCTTTAGGATTTAAACCTGACCTGAGGGATTATGGAATAGGGGCTCAGATTTTACTGGATCTGGGAATCAGAAAAATCAGGTTATTAACCAACAATCCCAAAAAAGTTGTAGGACTTAAGGGCTACGGGCTTGAAATAGTTGAACGGGTACCCATTGAAATAGAACCAAATGCTTCCAATGAGAAATATCTTCAAACCAAGAGGGATAAACTCGGACACCTTATCCTGAACGGCGATACGCTGCACGTTACTTCTAAATAATTCCACCTGCTTTGATTATTACGAATTCTGCCGGTTAAGGAACCCGTTAAGAACTTTTCAAGTATATCATAAGGAAATAAAATTTACTAATTTTACCTTACAGTTAATTGAAGGTCTGCAGAGGTTGTAATGAAAATCTTGTTCTACTCTTTCATCATAGCATTATTATTTTGTTCTGAGGTCATTCCCCAAAAAAGGGTTTACCTCGGGGAAATAAATGGAGAAATCGATCTCGGGTTAGCTCCATATCTGCGTCGCGTGGTTTCTGATGCAGAGAAACATAATATCGATGCAATAATATTCAAGATAAATACATTCGGCGGAAGAGTAGACGCCGCTACCCAGATCAAGGATGCCATCCTGGCGAGCCGGATTCCAACTATAGCTTTTATTAATAACAGGGCAATTTCTGCGGGTGCCCTCATTGCACTCTCTTGTAAATATATCGTTATGGTACCCGGAAGCAGTATTGGTGCTGCCACTGTAGTTGATCAGACCGGGCAGAAGGTGGGAGAGAAATATCAGTCATATATGAGGTCGGAAATGCGTTCCACAGCAGAACGTAACGGCAGGCGTACTGACATAGCCCAGGGAATGGTAGATGAAAGAATTGTTATCGAGGGACTGGATGACAGCACTACCTTAATCACCCTTACTTCAGAAGAAGCCTTAAAATACAAGATTGCGGATTATGTTGAATCAGATCTGAATCAGGCTCTTGCACATTATGATTTAAAGGGTGCAGAAGTAATCAGAATAAAATCAAACTGGGCTGAAGAAGTTGTCAGCTTCATTAATAATCCGATAGTTTCTTCACTTTTGATAATGATAGGTTTATTAGGAATATTTGCTGAGATTAAAACGCCTGGATGGGGAGTAGGCGGTACTGTCGGTCTTATAGCTTTGGCATTATTTTTCGGATCTTCCTATATATTAGAGCTTGCCTCAATGCTGGAAATCCTGTTATTCCTGGCAGGTGTAATCCTTTTGGCTTTAGAAATATTTGTTATCCCGGGATTCGGATTTGCCGGTATAGGAGGGATTGTCCTGATTATTGCATCGCTGTTTTTTGCCCTGATCTCAAATGAAATCTACTTTGATTTTAATTCAATTTCTGTTGCAATTATTCAATTAACCGGTGCACTTGTCGCAACACTTGTACTCGTAGCGCTAATGCTTAAATTTCTTCCCAAAAGCACAACTTTCAATAAACTCGTTTTGGCTGAAGAAGAAACAGCCGAAAAAGGATTTGTTTCGTTTCCCTCAGATAAAGAATTACTGGGAGCTGAAGGAGTTGCATTAACTACACTCCGGCCGGCCGGAACTGCAGAAATAAACGGAGCCCGCGTTGATGTAATGGCCGATTGGGACTACATTGAACGGGGCAGCCGGATAAAAGTACTCCGTGTGGAAGGAGTAAAGGTAGTCGTTAAAGAAATAAAATAATTTTTTTCAGAAAAGGAAAAACCTCCTTCTTTTTCTTTTCTTTAAAACAGCACTCACTGCAATGATAGCACCCGAAATTGCTGCTACTGTGCCAGCGATCCCCTTTACACGTCTAAGAAATCTTGTCATTGGAATCCTCTTTTTATTCTCAATTTAACATTGTCGTTTAAACAATCTGTGATTTTCTTTTCACAAATTAAAAAAAGTATTTTTATGAACTGTAAGTGATCATAGGCAATAAATGATCACAATTTTACTGTTAATTTACTCCGGTTATAAAAAAGGAAATATTATGAACAGAGATATTTATGTAGTCCCCTTTTTCGGAAATTGGGCTGTCAAACAATCGGGAAAAGAATATCCCGTTTCGACTCATAATTTGAAATTGGAAGCAATCAGGATAGCCCGTCAATTAACAAAAAGACTCAGATCAGAACTAATAATTTTAGATACTAATGAACTTAAAGAGGATTAAGTAACAATGAGATATAATGGCGAAACACGCACCGGTGCGCAATTATCAGCCTATACAGCATTTTCCCTTCTTGCTGCATTGATATATCTTCTGTCAGAAATTTTATGATTTTAAAATAAATTCTTCAAAGAATTTTGTAACCTGATCTTGCATTCATTCTTTCCAGACAACCTAATCTTAGCTTACAATTATGGTTCCATATTCAGAATATTAAAACTTATCCCGGATAAGTGTTCCATGTGTTAATCTACGTTCTATATAAATCTCTTACTCAATTTTACCAAAAGCACTGAATAAATATTTATTAGGTACGACGGGTGGAATATCAAAGATTTTGCATCAATCGGAAGGATTTCGAGATAAATCAATTTAAATATAAAAAACCCGATGACAGGGCTGCCACCGGGTTCGACTCCATATAGTTCAAAGGGCAGGGGAGGACCCTATGAAAGAGTCAGTACAAATATAGAGATTTTTCAATTTTTGTCAAATAAATTCTTAGTCCAAAAACAAAAAAATGTTATCATTCAGATCGATATTTTCATCCTGATCTGGATGCTGCTCCTTCGCTATTTCAGGATCATTTCCCTCCCTTTCGTTCTCTGAAGCAGTATAGTTGTAGTACTCTGCCTCATCACCATCGTGGATCAAATCATTCAAAGGATTTATCCTCATTTTACTCCTTATTTACAAATATTTACAGAATATAAATAAGGTTTATTGGTCGTAAATAAGGTGATTTAATGCACCTCCTGATTGAACAGATTACCTGGCAAACTTGTCAGCAGTTTCCTTAATAGTGTATTCTGTTAATTCCATTTTACAAATCGGGCATCTTCCTTCGGTATCAGAAATAACGTCAGAGTGCATCTCACATTGTAAAAGCTTGCCGTCACCGTTTGCATCCAGAGAGGCGATATCAGTTCCTGCCGACCTGATAACAGTGGAATCAAGAACTCCTGAGTCCGCTGTAACATTTTCTTCACCGGGCCGGTGTCCGGTTTCTTTTTCGCAGCCCGGCAGAATTAAAAATCCCGTCATAAAAATTACCGCTGCAGAAATCAAAATTATGTTCTTCCTCATATTATTCTCCTTTAATTTAATGATAAGTATTCAGTTCCGTTATTATTCAAATGTTTAAGATATTCATCCGGGTCTTTCCGGAATTCTTCATCACATCCGGCACAGCAGAAACCAATAACTTTGTCTCTGTAAGTAACAGTCCTTACTTCAGGATCAACCTCTTCTCCCTTTACGGGACATACTGTATTCCAAATCCCGCTGTTTATCTGCCCCATCTTTTTATCCATTGAAGATCCTTCATGCAGGTCTTTATCTTTATTCTCTTTTTGCTCCATTGGTTCACTCCCGGAATGACCGTGTGTACCAGTATTTCCTGAACGGAGCTGACTCTCTGAATCTATGAGAAAGCCTCCTGATGCAGCAACAAGTTCTCCTTCTTTCAGGCCTGAAAGTATTTCATATTTATTCTCTCCTTTTATTCCCAGTTCAACTTCACGGGACTCAAACTCTCCCCGGCTCCTTCTGAACCCATACAATGTTTTTGCTGCCTGTGAATAAAACTGCTTCTTCAGGAATCAGAAGACCTGTTCTTTGTTTCGATTCGAAACTTGCCTGTCCGTACATATTCGGCTTAAGCAGCCCTGCACTATTAGAAATAACTGACCTTATCTTCACAGTTCTGCTTTGAGAATTTACAACCGGATATATCAGGTCAATTTTCCCATTAAAGATCTTCCCCGGATATGCATCCAGAGTTAATGTCATTGGGGCCCCTTGTTTAATTCCACTAAGGTCCTTTTCATACACTTCTGCAATATTCCATATGACTGATAAATCCGCCACCTCATAAATAAGGGCTCCTTCATTGATATACATACCCTCCTGTACTTTTTTATCTATGATTATTCCGCTGAAAGGGGAGTGATATGTTAAGGTCATTGAGACATTCTGCGAGCTTTCAAGTTCTTTTATCTGCTCTTCTGTAATTCCCATTATAAGAAGTTTTTGATGTGATGCTTCATTCATATTTTGAATCTTCATATCACCTTGTATGAAATGTTTTTGATTTCCCCATAGAAAGTAAGTAATCACTTTGAGCTTGTATCAGATCAGGACTGTATACTTCGAACAGCGGCTCACCCTTATTTATATATTCGCCTGTGCGGTCTGCGAGCAGCTTTTCAATCCTGCCGTTAAAACGGGCTGTTATATACTTACGTGACTGTTCCGCAAAATCAAGATAACTATACGCTTTTACCGATTGGCTGATGCTGCCCGATGTTACAGGCACCGTCGACACATTTGCTGCCAGCAGTTTTGATTCACTCAGTTTTATTCCCTCATCCATCTGTTTGGCAAGACCTTCACCATCCTGGTCTTTTAAAACCAGGTCCATATGACAGATGGGGCATACTCCCGGTTTATCGGAAACGACCTGCGGGTGCATAGGACAGTAATATATCATGCTTCTTTTGCGCTGTCGCTTGTTCATCTGAAGAGCATCCCTGAAAAATCCTGCAAATGCAAGAACTAATCAGATAACTGCCGTTACTAACAAATATTTTGATACTCATTTTATTGCTCCGTTTATAAATTTCCTCTTTAATAATCTTTTTCATTTTAATTCTCCTGTCATTTCCCTGATTTCCGCAAGAGCATTTCCTGGTCAGCCATTGCTTCGCCAAGCTCCTCCTCTTTCATCAGGTACATTCTTATATTTTCAATTACAGCCGACAGGTCGGAAAGATTATTCTGATATTCTGAAATTCTTGAGCTCAGCGCTTCTTTGTACAAAGGAATTACATCATTCTTGAGCAGCTTTATCTTACTTCTTGCGCTATTTCAGATTCCTTCCGGCTGCTTCCAGTTCTGCAGTCATCTGCCGGTACATATTCATTTTCTCATACTCAATCCCTTTTATTCCGACTTCTATTTCCTCGGTTTTATGCTTTGAATTTACCGGATGACCAGGGAACAAAGGGAAGGGTTACCGATGCCATTATGCTGTACATATATTCAGTCTCGGAACGTTCCGTCAAGCATATGTACCGGATGAGCTTTCTGTTAATACCATTCCCTGCGGCATCCTCATCAGCATTCCCTGGATCATCAGGTCGGGGATGAGCTCTTTTTCATTTGCCGTAATCTCCAGCCGGTTCATATTGATCATATTATCCATCTTTCTTTAACGATGGGTTATTTTCAAGCAGTGCTTCCCGGTAAGGGGCAAGATTTACTTCAGATGTATCGCTTTCCCAATTGTGCAGTACATTTATATTCTCATCATTTATTTCCCGCCCGATCAGGCTGTTAAGCTTAGTCCTGTATGCTTCTGCCTGGTTATCAAGAACTGTAATATCGGTCTTGTTAGAGGCTATTTCTGCTTTTAAGAGGACAAGATCGGCATAGCTTGTCTTGTTCACGATGTATGCTTTTTCAGAACTCCCGAGAAGGCTTTGCAGTAAATCGGCAGTTTCAGATTTCAATCCGGCGTGATGCTCCAGCATCCATAGCTGATAATAATTTGAGCGTATATCTGCTGCCAGTTTATTTCTGAATATTTCATATTCCCTTTCGGCTATTCTTGTATTTTCTTTCTCAACATCTTCCATAGCAGAAAGTTTGCCTCCAATAGGAAACATCTGGGATATGAAGAAATTCTGAGATAATGCCTTATCCCAGATATTTGATTCCTCAACACTTATCTGTGCGAATTCGACACCTACAGTCGGAGGAGGCATATTATCCACACTCCGGCTTCGGTATTCAGAACTATGGATTCTCTGCTCAAGTGACTTAAGCTGCGGATTATTTACAAGTGCTTCGGCTATGAGGGAATCCACAGATTGCGGATAAATTCTTAAAACTGAAACGGCTGCAATTATTACTATTAATTTCAGATACCGGTTCATAATTATTCTCCCTCCTTCATCCAGTCGGCCATTCTGGACATTTCAAGTTTTCCTTTCTTTAATGCTCTCTCTTTCATCATTACAAATAATACAGGGGTTACGACAAGCACGTGAATTGCAGATGTTAGAAGTCCGCCTATCATTGGTGCAGTTAATGGTTTCATTACATCGGAACCTGTTCCCGAAGCCCACATTATCGGTACCAAACCGATCATACTTGTAAAGACTGTCATCAGTTTCGGTCTTAATCTTAATACCGATCCTTCAACCGCTGCTTCGTGAATATCAGACCTGGTTATTTCACCGCGCCTGCCTGCCTTATGAAGTCTTATCCTTTTATCCAGCGCTTCATGCAGATAAACCACCATCACCACACCGGTTTCAACTGCTATTCCATAAAGCGCAATAAAACCGACCCATACGGCAACGGAGAAATTATAACCGAGGATATAGATCATATACATTCCCCCGATCAGGGCGAAGGGGACAGAAAGCATTACAACACCAGCTTCTTTATAATCCTTCAGGGTGAAATAAAGCAGTACGAAAATTATAAGAAAGACGACAGGCATAATTATCGTTATAGTCTGCTGGGCTCTTACTTTGCTTTCATATTGTCCGCTCCAGGCGTAAGAATAACCCGGCGGCAATTTCAACTTATTAGCAATGATCTCTTTTGCATCTGTCATAACACTTCCCATATCCCTTCCGCGGGTATTCATAAATACTAAAGATCGCAGCATTCCGTTCTCGCTGCTGATCATAGGGGGCCCTGTCAGTATTTTTATATCTGCGAGATATGAAAGTGGAAGGTATAAAACAGAATTCCCTTCATTCCCGCCGGTGAAAAGATTACTCTCAGCTGAAGTAGTCTCAGGTGATCTTCTTTTATCGGCTGAATTATCTCCCATCGAACCCATAGAAGTGTTACCCGAGCTGCTTTGATAACTTGACGGCTCTCCTGTTACACCCCCCATTTCTGAAGATCCGCTCCCAACCGGGACAATTAAATTGTTCAGCGCTTCGACATCATTTCTGTAATCTCTGCCGAATCTCATCCTGATGGGAAATCTCATCCTGCCTTCCAGGATTACCCCAAGATTCTGACCGCCTATGGCAGTTTCGATTATATCCTGGAGTTCGGCAATGTTTATTCCATATCTTGCAGCGGCATCCCTTTTAATTTCAAGATCCAGGTAGTATCCGTTTTGAACTCTTTCAGCCACAACATCCGCTGCTCCCGGAACAGTTTTAAGAAATTCCTCCGCCATTATTGCATAATGTTCAAGAGTATCGAGATTATCCCCGAATATTTTAAATCCTATGTCAGTCCTTACACCGGTAGCCAGCATATTTATTCTGTTGATGATAGGCTGCGTCCAGCCGTTCCTTACGCCCGGAATTTGCAGTTTCCTGTCCAGTTCCTGGATAATATCATTCTTTGTTATACCGGCTCTCCATTGATCTTTCGGCTTTAGAATGATAATAGTTTCAATCATACTTAAGGGAGCATTATCCGTTGCTGTTTCCGCACGTCCTGCTTTTCCTAGTACGTGCTCCACCTCAGGCACTGTTTTTATAATCTTATCCTGAGTACTTAATATTCTGTTTACTTCAGATATTGATGCATTGGGAAGCGTAACCGGCATAAAAAGAATGGATCCTTCATCCAATGGCGGCATAAACTCCGATCCTGTATTCAATATCATCGGAACAGTAATTAAAAGTGCAATCAGGTTAATGAGGATTGTGAGTTTTCTGTGGTTAAGTACCCAATTTATAACGGGTTCATAAAGCTTATTAAAAAACCTCGTTACCGGGTTTTCATTCTCAAGCCGGAACTTGCCCCTCATCAAATATGTCATTAGAACGGGGATAAGTGTAATTGCTACAATGGCTGCGCTCAGCATTACGAAAGTTTTAGTGAAGGCAAGAGGTTTAAATAGCTTTCCCTCCTGACCAGTTAAGAGAAATACCGGAAGGAAGGACACAAGTATGATAATTTCTGAGAAAAATATTGCCCGACCTACCTGCTTGGCAGATAACAATGCTATCTGCTTATAATCTGCCGGTGTTAAGGACCTTTCTTTCATTTCGCGTGCAATATTCCGGTAGGCATTTTCCACCAGCACTATTGAAGAATCAACAATTACCCCGATCGCCAAAATAATCCCCCCAAGACTCATTATATTTGATGTAATATCAAACATATACATTAAGATAAATGCAAGGAGCACAGCTACAGGTATTTCAATTATTATCCTGCAGTATGCTCCGGAAGTGGAGCAAAAACAGGGCAACCATTAGAGAGACAACAATACCTGCTTCGATCAAAGCTCTTTCCAGGGTACCCACTGCTTCTTTTATTAAGGTGCTTCTGTCATAAGACGGCACGATATGTACTCCTTCAGGTAAGCCCGGAGTAATCTCTTTTATTTTTTCTTTAACTCTGTCTATAACATTCCGGGCATTCTCTCCGGTACGCATAACAATTATTCCCCCTACAGCTTCTCCCTTTCCATCCTTTTCCAGGGAACCGCGTCTGATATCTCCGCCTATCTGTACATTGGAAACATTTTTTAGCAGGAGAGGAGTATTACTGCCATTGTTTGTAATTATTGTATTTTCAATATCTCCCTTTGAATGAATATAACCCTGTCCTCTTACAAAATATTCAGCATCATTTATCTCGAGTATTTTTCCACCTACCTCATTATTGCTTCTGCGGATCGCAGAGACTACGTCTGCTGTAGTAATATTATAAGCTTTAAGCTTAAGGGGATCAACATCAACCTGGTACTGTTTCACAAACCCGCCGATGCTTGCCACTTCAGCTACACCGTCAACAGAGGAAAGTTTGTAGCGTACATACCAATCCTGGATTGCCCTTAAAGTTCCCGGGTCATATTTATCGCTCTCCAGGGTATACCAGTAGATATGACCAACACCGGTGCCGTCAGGACCCAGGGTTGGAGTTACACCTGCAGGCAGCTGAGACTGTACTGTTGCGAGTCTTTCCAGCACACGTGTCCTGGCAAAATAAGTATCGGTTCCATCATCAAATATTACAAAGACAAAAGACATCCCGAACATTGAATTTGCACGGACAGCTTTTACATCTGTTAATCCCTGTAAAGCTGAAACGAGGGGATAGGTAACCTGGTTTTCTACAATTTCGGGAGATCGTCCCATCCATTCTGTAAAAATAATAACCTGATTTTCAGATAGATCAGGAATGGCATCTACCGGCAGATTCGCCAATGAATAGATACCGAATGCAGCCAGGATCATATAAATAAGTATTACGATAAACCTGTTTGCTGCGCTCCAGTCGATTATTTTCTCAATCATATTTAACTCTTAAAAAATTATTGAACTATTTCTTGTTAACTTCTTTTGAATGAAATAATTACAACGATTCATCAAAAGAAGAATAAATGGATTTCAGGAATATAAATTCCGGCAATCCCTTAGTTTCAGATTTTTAAGAGTATTAAATAAGAAGTATGGAAATATCGAGAAAGAGCCTTCCCGAGCCAGGAGGTATCGGCGGACTATCTGATACAAATGAGGCAGTGTTTCTTAGATCAGTAATATCATTAGATGAAATGACAAGAAGCAGGGGAGTAAAGAATGAACTTTTTAATTCTGTTTTAGGATAGAATTCATCTTTTACCTTTTTATCAACAAGCTGAGTTAGACAGCAATTATCTGCTGCTTTTGAAAGAAAGACGGTTGATTCATCAGCTTTTGAGCTGCAGCAGGTTTTAACTTTTTCCGGTTTAGCTGAACACATTTCACAGGTTTCCAGCGTAGCGGACTTTTGCATTGCACAAAGATGCAATGTAAGCGGGAGTCCTGTTGTAGATAACAGGAATACCAGAATAAAGGTTGATATATAGAACTTCTTTATCATTGTTGCCAAATGTAAATTATTTTATAGGGAAAAGCAATACCCATTCGGTACATAGCTTATTTCTAAATTCTTTCGATTAAAATGCTCCTCTGGGTTTGTGATATAAAGGCAATATTCAGACAGGGCAATCTATAAAGCAACAACAAAGAAAACCCTGTCCGAAAATTATTAAAGGAAGGACTGGAGGAAACTTTAATCTTTATCCCCCAAATTATAAGGATAATATTGGTAATCCTTATGTAATCCTGAGGTAACCCTGATGTAATCCTCAGAATCGGGCAGATCTGAGGATTAGATGAGGATTAGATCAGGATTAGATGAGGATTAGATGGCAAATCCTGATATTATGGTTTTATTAGGTTTTTGCTCAAAAAAGGCAAGATTTTTTTTTCAATATTTAAGAGGTTAGATTATTCAAATAGACATTTCGTACGGACAACCTGTCCATCAGAACGGAATGGCTGATATTAACGAAACAGGTTGTCCTTCCTTTATCAATGGAAGTCTCAGATGTACGGACAGCCTGACCTTAATAATCTAAAAGCTTATAAAACGAAGCAGGCTGTCCTCTGATTATTCACGCAGCTGTTTTTTATTTAAGAAAAGAATGAGATTAAGAACAGGGGGATTCCAGATAGAATTGTAGTAGATGGAAATTGCATCGGGAGAATAGAACTTTGGAACCTTGTGGGAATGAAACCCCTGACGGGGTTTTAAATATTTTGGGGGAGTTTTTTTTCTACAGATATAAAACCCCTCACGGGGTTTAAGGGCAATCGGTAATACGATAGGACCTGGGATTTATTATTAATGTTCCAATTTTGGGAGCGAATATAGTCTCGGAAGCCTTAGGATTCTATTGATTTTTGATATTCTGTTGTTCATTAATCCTATTTGAATATCACATCAGAGTACCGTTAAATACTATTCTTGCAACAATTACTGATTTTGCATTATTATGCCCCCCTCCCTATATTTAAATTTCATTTTAACTAAAATTCACAGATTCTGATGCAAAAAATACAGATCAAGGATCTCTCTGCTTATGTAGGGCAGGAGGTTACATTATACGGATGGGTTTATAACAAACGCTCAAGCGGAAAGATAAAATTTGTTATCCTGAGGGACGGAACCGGATACCTTCAATGCGTTTATTTCAAAGGGAATGTTTCTGAAGAAGTTTTTGAGAAGGCGGACAGGGCATCGCAGGAAAGCTCAATAATTGTAAAAGGTAAAGTAAAGGAAGAACCAAGGGCACCGGGCGGATACGAACTGGATGCAACAGATCTTACTTTTATTTCCGAAGCTCACGATTATCCGATTACCCCAAAGGATCATGGTATTGAATTTTTAATGGATAACCGTCATTTATGGTTAAGATCCAGCAAGCAGGTTGCAATACTAAAAATAAGGCACAGGATAGTTAAAGCTATACGTGATTTTTTTGACGACCGCGGATTTACTTTAATGGATCCTCCTATCATTACTCCTGCTGCCTGTGAAGGAACATCAACTTTATTTGAGACTGAATATTTCGATTTGGTAAAGCATATCTTACTCAATCGGGACAGCTTTATGCGGAAGCCGGCGCAATGGCTCTCGGAAAAGTGTATACATTCGGTCCTACATTCAGAGCTGAAAAATCAAAAACAAGAAGACATCTTACAGAGTTCTGGATGGTTGAACCGGAAGTGGCCTTTAATGACATCAACGATGATATGGATCTTGCCGAGGAATTCCTGGAATATATTGTACAGACAGTGATTAAGGAAAAAGCAGAAGAGCTAAAAGTTCTGGAGAGGGATACAACTAAGCTGTTAAATGTTAAACGACCTCTTCCCAGAATAACTTATACGAAGCAGTTGATATATTAAAAGCCAACGGTGTGGATTTCCAATGGGGAAATGATTTCGGCGGAGGAGATGAAACAATTATTTCCAATCAGTTCGACAGACCCGTTATGGTTCATCGTTATCCTTCTGAAGTAAAGGCTTTCTATATGAAAAGGGATCCTGAAAATGAAAAGCTTGCTCTTGGAGTAGATGTCCTGGCGCCGGAGGGATACGGAGAAATTATCGGCGGCAGTCAGCGTGAAGATAACCTTGAGCTGCTCCTCAAGAGAATAAAGGAACAGAATCTTCCTATGGAAGCTTTTGAATGGTATCTGGATCTACGAAGATTTGGCTCGGTACCGCACTCAGGATTCGGCTTAGGACTTGGAAAGAACTGTGGGATGGATTTGCGGTCTCGACCACGTCCGTGAAACAATTCCTTTCCCGAGAATGATTTACAGAAATACACCATAATCATAAATGTCACTCGAATTTATTTTATTTATTATATTTGCAGCAGTAGCTGCAGTATCATCCAGTTCTGATGATCACCAGGTCCAATCCTATCATAAGTGCACTTTTCCTTGTCCTGAATTTCGGTGCACTTGCCGGTTTATATCTTATTCTTAATGCCCAGTTCATTGCAGTGGTGCAGGTAATTGTTTATGCGGGTGCAATAATGGTGCTTTTTCTATTTGTGATAATGCTCCTGCGTCCCGGCAATGAAAAACTTTTCGATATAAACCCTAAAATAAAAATATTTGCAATGTTTGTAGCAGCATTGATATTCATTCAGCTCGTATATATGATTTTCTTCGTATCCGCCGGAGGGAATTCTGCAAGGGATATGGCACAAAGTGTGAGAGCCGGTACGATCGAATCAATCGGCAGGGAATTATTTACAAATTATATTCTTCCTTTTGAAGCTGCAGGATATCTACTACTGGCTGCAACAATAGGAGCGTTGGTTTTAGCTAAAAAGAAATTTGAATAGAAATGAACATACCAATTGAATATTACCTTGTATTAAGTGCATTTATGTTCATTGTGGGGGTAACCGGCGTCCTTACAAGAAGAAATGCAATCATAGTTTTTATGTCAATTGAGCTTATGCTTAATTCGGCAAATCTTTCGCTTGTGGCTTTCTCGTCATTTATGGGAAATGCGGTGGGACAGCTGTTCGTATTCTTTGTTATGACAGTAGCAGCTGCTGAAGCTGCTGTAGGACTTGCAATAATCATTGCGCTCTTCAGAAATAAGATGACCCTCAATATCGACGAAGTAAATATCCTGAAATGGTAAAGGGAAGATTACTATGATCCAGCTGATGTATTTAACTGTTCTTCTTCCACTCCTCGGGTTTTTAATAAACGGAATATTCGGCAGCAAGATAAAAAATGAAAAAATAATTGGAATTATCGGTTCTGGTGTAATTGGAATTTCCTTTATAATTTCTCTTGCCGCGTTATTTGAAACGATAGCCCTTCCTCCTGAGAGCAGACAAAATATTGTAAGTCTTTTCACCTGGATGAAAACCGGGGGACTTGATATAAGCTTTGCTTACCAGATTGATCAGCTTTCGCTTGTTATGGCACTGATTGTAACAGGTGTAGGTTTTATCATTCACGTTTATTCAATCGGCTATATGCACGGGGATAAAGGATTCTGGAGATTCTTTGCATACCTGAATCTTTTCATCTTCGCAATGATGAATCTTATACTTGCCGATAATTTTGTGGTGCTCTTTCTCGGCTGGGAAGGTGTAGGTCTCTGTTCCTACCTGTTGATTGGTTTCTGGTATGACAGGAAATTTGAAAAGGGTACAACTTCCGATGCTGCAAAAAAAGCATTTATTGTAAACAGGATTGGCGACTTCGGATTCCTGCTTGGAATGTTCCTTATTTATTTAACCTTCGGCAGTCTTGAATTTTAATGAAGTATTCTCGCAGGCAGCATTTTTCAATAACACGACCGTATTTGGATTTATTGCTCTCTTTCTGTTTATCGGGGCTACAGGTAAATCCGCCCAGATACCCTTGTTTGTATGGCTGCCTGATGCAATGGCAGGTCCGACACCTGTTTCCGCACTTATACACGCGGCTACTATGGTTACTGCCGGTGTCTATATGGTTGCCCGGTGCTCTGTAATTTATGCATCGGCCCCTGCAATAATGATGGTCGTTGCTGTAATCGGTGCGATGACTGCTATTTTTGCTGCAACTATCGGACTGGTGCAGAACGATATTAAAAAAGTCCTTGCTTATTCGACTATCAGCCAGTTAGGCTATATGTTTCTAGCTTTGGGAGTAGGAGCTTTCGGTGCAGGGATATTTCACGTAATGACACACGCTTTCTTCAAAGCGCTTTTATTTCTTGGCGCAGGATCGGTAATACATTCTATGCACGAGGAACAGAACATCCAGCATTACGGCGGACTAAAAAAATATATGCCGGCAACTTCCTTAACTTTTATGATTGCAGCATTTAGCAATTTCGGGTGTTCCTCCATTATCAGGATTTTTCAGTAAAGATGAGATACTCTGGTTCTCTTTTATTAACGGGAGCACTCTTCTTTGGGCAATAGGGGCTGTTACTGCTCTTATTACAGCATTCTATATGTTCAGGTTATATTTCCTGACCTTTGAAGGGAAGCATAGATTCGGACACGAAAAACATCCTCACGAATCTCCTAAGATTATGACCATTCCATTAATGATTCTTGCAGTTCTCTCTGCTATAGGCGGCTTTATTGGAATACCTGAAATATTCTCAGGTGAACATGGAAATGTATTTCATAACTGGCTTGCGCCTGTATTCAGGAATGCAGAAAGAAAATTAGCTTTTTACGGTGCTCATTCTCATTCTGAAGAGATACTCTTAATGAGTATTTCAACTGCAGGTGCAGTTGCATCAATTCTTTTTGCCCGTTATGTATATCTGAAGAATCCTGCATTTGCAGAAAAAGTCTCTAGAAAGATTTAAAGGTGCATACAATCTTCTATTCAATAAATATTATGTTGATGAAGCATATGATGCAGCAGTGGTTAACTCCGATTGTAAAGGGATCGGAAAAAGTTCTATGGAAAATTACCGACAACAAATTAATTGACGGTATGGTAAACGGAACTGCTGCTTTAATCGGAATAATATCGGATAACATCAGGAAAATACAAACCGGAATTGCACAGGTTTATGCCCTTGTAATGATTATCGGTATTGCTGCCGCTTTATTCTGGATCATTCTGAGTTTATAATTATGGAAATAAGCTATTTACTTACATTGCTGATTGCCGTTCCTCTTATCGGGGCAATGATAATTCTGTTTCTACCCGAAGAATGATAAACTTATCAGGTATAGCCGGATTATTCTTTTCTGCAGCTGCATTTGTAGTCTCATTCATTATTTATCTAGGCTTTGATCCCGCTAAAGGTGATTTTCAGTTCATTCATAAATTCAGCTGGATAGAAAATTTACATATCAGCTATCACGTTGGTATCGACGGAATGTCGCTGCTCCTTGTACTGCTTACAACTTTTATTACCGTACTCACTTTGATATCAAGCTGGTCAGCAATAACTACTAAGGTAAAAGAATTTACATTCTTTATGCTTTTCCTTGAAGTTGGAATGCTCGGTGTATTTGTTTCACTTGATCTGTTCCTCTTTTATATCTTCTGGGAAGCAATGCTGATACCGATGTATTTTATCATTGGCTTATGGGGAGGGGAAAACAGAATATATGCAACAGTAAAGTTTTTTATTTATACGATGTTCGGAAGTCTTTTAATGCTTGTTGCAATTATCTGGCTTGCAGTTTATGCATCAGGATCATTAGGATATTTTACAACCGATCTGACAATCCTTTATGGCATCGGACCGCAAATAGAGCAGAACATACAAAGATTTATGTTCCTGGCATTTGCATTCAGCTTTGCCATTAAGGTTCCGTTGTTTCCCTTGCATACCTGGCTGCCGGATGCTCACGTGCAGGCACCAACAGCAGGAAGTATAATTCTTGCAGCAGTGCTTCTGAAAATGGGGACATATGGACTTCTGAGATTCTGTCTTCCTTTATTCCCGCAGGCATCCTTATACTTTGCTCCTGCAATTTCTATCCTGGCAATCATAGGAATTATCTATGGCGCACTTGTAGCAATGGTACAGACAGATATGAAAAAACTTGTTGCTTATTCCTCCGTATCTCATTTAGGCTTTGTTGTTCTGGGAATATTTGCACTAACCCAGGAATCAATACAGGGTGCTGTAATACAGATGATAAACCATGGACTTTCTACAGGAGCCCTCTTCTTTTTAGTAGGAGTAATTTATGAGAGAACCCACACAAGGGAAATTTCAGATTACGGAGGAATAGCTAAAGTAGTACCTCTATTTTCTGTAAGTCTTATGGTTGCTTCATTATCTTCCATTGGCTTGCCCGGGTTAAATGGATTTGTTGGTGAGTTCCTTATACTGCTTGGTTCATTTAAATCTCCTGTTTTGAACAGCTGGTGGTATACCGTATTTGCTGCATCCGGGGTTATCTTCGCTGCCGTATATTTGTTATGGATGTATCAGAGGGTGATATTCGGAGAATTTAAAAACTCAGCAAAGATGCATCATATTACCGATATGAACGGAAGAGAACTATTTATTACTGGAGCTCTTGTAGTATTTATTGTATGGATAGGAATATACCCGTCTACATTTCTAAAGGTTTCCGAGAAATCATCTGCTAAAGTTATAGAGCAGGTAATTCCGGAAAAGAATGTTACGATACAGAAATGAAACACCTTCCGGTGAAAGTTGTTCTTTCTATATTATTTATTTTGTCCCAGAGTGTTTCATTAGCAGCACAGGATGCTAAAAACAGTTCACCCGCTTCCTGATCCCCTGATGGTTATCCCTTTTATCCTGCTCCTTTTGTTTATTGCAACAGGTCCTTTATTTTACAGACATTTCTGGGAACATAATTATCATAATATTTCATTATTCCTGGGTGCCGTTACCGCAGTATATTATTTATTTTTTCTCAGGGATACCCCCACGCTTGTTCATACGATCGCAGAATATATATCGTTCATAGCGATAATGAGCTCATTATTTGTTGCTTCAGGAGCAATATTGATCAGGGTGGAAAGGAAATCTACTCCGCTAGTAAATGTTCTTTTTCTCCTTTTCGGAGCTGTAATAGCCAATGTGATCGGTACAACAGGTGCTTCGATGCTTCTAATAAGACCGTTTATAAGAATTAATAAAGACAGAATAAAACCTTATCATATAGTGTTTTTTATATTCTTAGTAAGCAATGTCGGAGGAGCACTAACGCCTATCGGAGATCCTCCATTATTTTTAGGATTTCTGAGAGGAGTTCCGTTTTTCTGGGTCTTTACTAATGTCTGGTATATCTGGCTTCCGACTATTCTCCTGCTCCTGGCAATTTTTTATGTATTCGACCTGAGAAATAAATCAGGATCTGCAGAAATTAAAACTACAAAGAGTATAGAATTCAGAGGGTTAAAAAATATAGTATACTTCTTTATTATAATTATTTCAGTTTTCCTCGATCCCAGGGTAATAAGCTGGGTTCCCGATCTGAATCCCTTTCCTATTGGGATACGTGAGATAATTATGTTTACAGTTGTAGTCCTTGTTTATAAAACGACGAATAAGGAGATATTAAAAGCTAATGAATTTGATTTTGAGCCTATAAAAGAAGTGGCATATTTGTTTATCGGAATATTCGTCACAATGATTCCCGCACTGCAGCTGATTTCCCATGAGGCTGGGCTGCGCGGCAATCAGCTTAATGCAGGAGTATTTTACTGGGCAACAGGATTTTTATCCGCATTTCTGGATAATGCTCCAACATATCTGAATTTTCTTAGTGCCGCAATGGGTAAGTTTGATCTGGATATAAATTTGCCAGATGATGTGAGGCAATTTGTTATTCAGGATCAGATATATCTTCAGGCTATTTCTGTTGCCGCAGTATTTTTTGGTGCAATGACATACATCGGCAATGGTCCTAACTTTATGGTTAAGTCAATTAGTGAGAGAGCAGGAATAAAGATGCCGAGCTTCTTTACATTTTTTATTAAGTACGCCTGTACAATTCTGCTTCCGGTTTATTTAATTATATGGGCAGTGTTTTTTTCTACAAAAGGATAAGAAATGATAATAAATGAAATACTGAACAAAAATGCTAAAGGATTATATTACGGCAACAGGATTATTCTTCCTTTTAAGGCTCATTTTCTTAAGATAATTGTAGATGATGAAATATATACCGATTTTTCTCCCGGTAGTAAAGTGTTAAGCATAGTTGAACAGGACTTATTTACGGATATTTATTTCAGGGAAATTGATGATCTCAAAGATGAGGTCTCCGGATATGAATCAATCAAAATGGTAGCAGTTGAAAAGGGAGAGGATATTTTTGATTTTAAGAATCATATCAAAATAGCTATTTATCTTGAAGATAATCATCAAGTTAAATTAGAAAAAACAGACGAAGATATCTTATTTATAGAGTAAAATTATGCTGAATAACCTACAGGAATTTTATAACATACTGCCACTGATCATAATCGGTGCCGGGATCATTATCTCCTTAATTGTAGAAATATATCTTAAGGAGCCAGGGAAAATACTACCCTGGATCTCAGTTATATTTTTTGCAGCTGCTGCTTTTTATTCCCTTGTAACAGTAAACTCGGTATCCGTTGTATTGCAGAATATGCTTGCAACAGGAGGCAATGTAAATCTTTTTTATTTCATATTCTGTTTCGGTGCGGCACTTGTTTCTTTGATCTCAATAGATTACATAAAAAAGTATGGAGCAAATTATGGAGAGTATTATATAATTCTTCAGGCTGCTGTGCTCGGGATGATGCTGATGGCCGGAGCGAAAGATCTGTTTATGATCTTCCTGGGATTGGAATTGATGTCGATCTCTTTTTATATACTTGCCGGCATAAACCGCAGAATACTAAAATCAAATGAAGCTTCATTAAAATATTTTCTGTTAGGGGCATTTGCTACAGGATTTGTTGTTTACGGTATTGCGCTTATTTACGGGACAGCACAGTCTACATCAATTGATACTATTGCCGGTAAATTTTCTTCTCTATCCGGGAACCTGTTATTCATAACAGGAATCTTATTATTTCTTATAGGGTTTTCATTCAAAATTGCAGCATTTCCTTTCCATATGTGGGTGCCGGATGTTTACCAGGGTTCTGCAACAAGCGTTGCAGGTCTATTCTCAACTGGCGGGAAGGCAGCTGCATTCAGTGCGATAATTGTTACCGTGGGTTCATTTATAACCAGTACCGGGTCAGGTATTTTTGTCCCGTATCTCGCTGTTATTTCTCTGTTCTCAATGCTCTTCGGAAGCATTGTTGCAATCGCCCAAACGGATATAAAGCGTATGCTTGCTTATTCCTCAATTGCACACGCGGGATATATGATTATAGGACTTGCTGCCGGAAACTACGAGGGAATAGCAGGAATAATTTTTTACCTGGCAGCATATACGTTTATGAATCTTGCTGCATTTGGTGTTGTTGCCATTATTGAAGGAAAAGAAGAAACTCATCTGGAACTAAGTTCATATACAGGACTTGCTGCTAAATATCCTTTTCTTGCTGCAATTTTAGCTTTAAGTATGTTCTCTCTGGCAGGACTGCCCCCGTTTGCCGGATTCTTTGGTAAATATTATGTATTTATAGCTGCTGTTAAAGCCGACCTTACATGGCTTGCCATAGTAGGAGTAGTTTCAAGTGCCATCAGCGTTTACTTTTATCTGAGAGTTGTTGTCCTGATGTATTTCAGAGAGCCTTCTGAAGAATTTATTGTCGCGGACAGCAAGAGCGGATTATTTGCTGTTACATTGTCAGTACTGCTGTTCATAATCCTGGGGATTATTCCCGGATCATTCATTGACCTCATAAGCTCATTCTTATAGAGTCAGATATGATACCTCTATTTTCAAATGCCCAGGTAAGAGAAATTGATACATTTGCAATAAATGAACTGGAAATACCCGGTTCCATCCTAATGGAGAATGCCTCTAAGGAAATATTCCTTATCGCAAAAGAAAAATTCTCCTCCCTTAAAAAGAAAATCACAACTATCGGTTTTGTATGCGGCAAAGGAAATAACGGGGGAGACGGTTATGCAGCTGCAAGACATTTCGCAAATGACGGATATGAAGTTATAGTTGTTCAGATCGGGGATGAAAATGATATGAGTCCCGACTGTAATTTAAATTACAATATACTTGAGAACATTTCGGAATATAATCCCTCTATAAGAACAATCCCGTTCAGATCAATACAGGACCTGAATGAACTGAGGAAATGCCAGGTTATCTTTGATGCAATACTCGGTAGCGGTTCCAAAGGGGAGCTAAAGCCTCCGCTGAACAATATTATCAAAGTCCTGAATAAACTTCCGGCTTTCCGGGTGGCGATAGATATTCCTACGGGGCTCGACTCGGATAAAGGAACCGGAGCATTGATATATAATG
Organism: uncultured Ignavibacteriales bacterium; assembly: GCA_963764685.1. Lineage (GTDB taxonomy): Bacteria > Bacteroidota > Ignavibacteria > Ignavibacteriales > Ignavibacteriaceae > CAVXTT01. Next base: position 20,255 of record CAVXTT010000012.1, on the reverse strand, counting down.
CCGATATGACCATCACTCTTGCGGAATTTAAAAGAGGATTATTCTTCGGAGAGGGGTATTCAAGCTGCGGGGAGATAATAAAGGGGAACATAGGTATAGATAATGATTATTTCAGCCGTCTTGATACTAACGACTTTTTAATTGAACCGGATGATGCATTTGAATTTTTACCACGTAAGAAAAAGAATATAAATAAATATAGTTCCGGAAAAGTGCTTACCATAGCCGGCTCGGGAGATTATCCGGGGGCAGCTGTAATGACCTCAAGAGCTGCATTTAAAATTGGTGCAGGAGCTTCGGTGCTCGCCTTTCCAAAAGCATCCCGAAAACTCATTGCAAAAGACTTAGCCGAAGTGGTTGTTAATTCTTATTCCGCTGGTAATAAAGAATTTCTTACACGGAAAGACATTAATGAAGTTTATAAAAGGGTGCAGTGGGCTGACGCGGTAGCCATAGGCCCGGGTCTGGGGAGAAATAATGAGACTCTAAAGGCTGTCCTTCAGATCATTGATGAAAGAAAAACTACTTCACTTATTATCGATGCAGATGCCCTGTACCCGTTAAATGCCAAAAAGTTTCTGCATTATGATCTTTCAGGTTATATCCTGACACCTCACTTTGGTGAGTTTTCTTCAATGTTGGGCATAACTGTTGAAGAATTGAAAAAAGATATTATGAGGTTTGGATGTGAGTTCATTGAGAAAACCAACGCATTCCTAGTATTAAAAGGTGCCCCGACAATAATATTTGCCCCTGACGGAACTACCTATATTAATTCAGCTGGTAATCCGGGCATGGCTAAATTCGGTACAGGGGATGTACTTACGGGTGTACTTGCAGGATTATTATCCCAGCAGCAGGATAAGCTTAAATCAATAATTGCAGGGGTATATATCCATAGTTTAGCAGGAGACCTACTGAGCCGCAATTATACCAATTACGGATACACTGCTTCAGATATTATCGATCATCTCCCTTTTGCAATAAAATTTTTAAGAGATTCATTTGTTTAAATTTTTAGAAAAGAATAAACTCTACCTGGTTTACCTGCCCTTGGTTATTTATTGGATCATATTACTGGTTGCGACTTCCTTGCCGGCTCCAGATCTTCCGGATGTTTGGGGGAGTGATAAAATAAAACATTATCTCGCTTATGGAGTTCTTGCCTTCTTATTAAATCTTACTTTTCTGGTCCAGGAGAAGAAGAAACTCACTGTTCAAAAAGCGTTTCTGGTTACCATAATAACATGTTCCGTTTATGGAGCACTCGATGAGATACACCAGATATTTATTCCCGGACGCAGTGCCGAACTACTGGACCTGCTGGCAGATGTCATCGGTGCAGTAACCGGGGCAATAATTGTACTCTACATTGCCCGCAAGAGCAGCTATAACCCTGTCTAAATATTAAACTTTTATAATTGGAATTCTGTATCAGGTTCCCTGATTTGATTTTTTATTGCATAATCTGAATACCTTTAATATATGGGTACAAAAAAACATATGAGCGAAATATTGGCCCTCTTATACCAGCCAGTCTTTATTTTTTAAGATTTTATTTCTAAGTTGAATTTGATCTCCTCAGTTCTTTTAAGATTGTTTGAGATTAACTCCGATTTAGGAATAAAGTGAATAAAATCTAATATGGTTTCCCCAAAAAGGAACAAGCATAATACTGCATTTATAGTTTTTCTCATCATAATCAGCCTCCTGAACCTTTTATTTCTGTATTACTCAAAATACAATAATCACGGCCTTTCCTTAGGTGAGTTTACTTTTAGTATCGGCAATTTTCTCAATCTGTTTTTTACAGCTGTACTTATTGCAGGACTGATCATCGCGTCTGGCAGGAGAACAAAAGTAAAGGGAGCAGGTTTCTATGTAATTATGACGTCAGTATTTTTAATGTTGACGGTTATTCTCAAATTGGTTGATATTCCTTTCCCTCAGTATTTTCTTTTTAATCATCCTTTTGCTGACATCCTGATGGTGCTTTTGTATGTTCTGTTCCAATTATGCCAATTTACTGCAATCTCTGTTGTCTTTTCCAGATTAAGAGACCGCGATCGTTTTTTACATTTGAAAGCCGCAGGTAACTCTTTGTTCATTATTGTATTGCTTCTGGCATTCAGTTACTTTTTTTCCAGAAAGGACGTTAATACTCCTGTAACCAGATCGGAAATTCAAAATATCGGTGTTGTGCTCGGGGCAGCTGTATGGAGCCACGATAAGCCAAGCCCTACACTTATATCCCGTCTGGACAAAGCAGTGGAACTTTATCAACGGGGTTATCTCCAGAAAGTACAATTGACAGGTTCAAATGCTCCGGGTGAATTGACAGAAGCCGAAGTTGCTTTTAAATACATTATGAACAAAGGAATCGCTCCTGAAGATATTTTTTATGAGGAAAAGACTACATCAACAGCTGAACAGGTGAAGTTTATTAAGGAAAGACTTTTACCGCTAAGCGATAAGTACAATGTTGTAATTATTTCCGATAATTATCATCTTCCCCGGATTAGCGAGATTACCAAATTTTATAATGTGCGTGCCGATCTTGCAGGATCAACGCTTAATTTAAATGAAAAAGACAGTCTCTATTATAACCTGCGTGAAAGTATCGGACTGGTTGTTTTCTGGCTTTTTGCATTATAAAGGCCTTCTATAATAGCCCCTCATCATAAAAATTGTTATTTTTAAGAAATTTAATAAGTATGTTCTTTTAGTTATTATGTCTCAGGTTTTTAGAAGAAGATTTGTAAGAGAGAAAGTCCTGCAGATACTTTATGCCCAGGAAATGAATAAGGATGCTCTTCAGGCTTTAATGGACGGAATTCTAAGTGAAGTGAGTGATCCCGCCGAGCGGGAGTTCGCAGATAATCTCGTTAACAGGGTAATTATTCATAAGAAGTCTTTGGATGAGATCATTAAAAAAAGGGTGGATAACTGGGAGATGAACAGGATAGCCCTGATTGATAAAATACTGCTAAGAATGGGAATATGCGAAATAATATATTTTTCCGATATACCCCCCAAAGTTTCCATAAATGAATCAATTGAAATAGCAAAGCTGTACAGTACAGCCGGAAGCGGTAAATTTATTAATGGGATCCTCGATGCAGTACTATCTGAATTAAAAGAAAATGGGGAGTTGAAAAAGACAGGAAGAGGTCTTGTAGATGAGACAATTTCAAAAACGAATTCCAGGAAGAAATCTGAATGAGGGATAAGGGGAAAATCTTTATATGGACTCTCTTTGATTTTGCAAATACATCTTTCTCAATTGTTGTTGTTACTTTCCTTTATGCAGTCCATTTCAAAAAAACTGTAGCTATGGGTGCTCCTGTAGGGGATCTATACTGGAGCATAGCAACAAGCATAGCTATGATAGTAACTGCAATAATTTCACCTGTTCTTGGAGCCATCGCTGATTTCGCTGCCGGCAAAAAAAGATTTCTTCTTTTCTTTACCCTTTTGTGTATTATTTTTACTTCTCTGCTTTATTTCGTAGGGAGAGGGGAAATTTTATCCGGTATATTATTTTTTGTCCTGGCTAATATTGGCTTCGAAGCAGGACTGGTATTTTATGATGCCTTCCTTCCTGAAATCACCGTACCCAAGAATTACGGACGTGTAAGCGGATATGGATATGCAATGGGATATCTGGGATCACTTGCAACCCTCGGAATAGTATTTCCGTTCATACAATCAGAAATGATACGGGAGACATTTCCTGTTGCTGCAGTTTTCTTTTTGCTGTTTTCGCTTCCCTTGTTTTTCTTTCTTAAGGATAAAAGAAAAAGTACGCTGCACACTAAGTCTTATATTTCTATCGGAATAACCAGGGTCTGGTCAACAATAAGCCACCTTAAAAATTATAAAAACCTGGCAATGTTCCTTCTGGCATATTTCTTTTACATTGAAGGAGTGAACACAGTTATATTTTTTGCAGGAAACTATGCAAGCACAACACTGGGATTCGGAGAGACTGAGCTGCTTATCTTTTTTATCACTGTCCAGACCACAGCCGTTGCCGGATCAGTAATTTTAGGTATACTTGCAGACTCTATAGGACAGAAAAAAACAATAATGATATCTCTATTCATCTGGCTCCTTACAATTCTGCTGGCTTATTTTATAGAGGATAAATCATTATTCTACATTGTGGGCTTACTCGCAGGTACTGCAATGGGCTCAAGCCAGTCGACCAGCAGAAGCTTGATGTCCAAACTGACACCACCGGAAAGGAAGACTGAGTTCTTCGGGTTTTATTCTTTCTTCGGGAAGAGTTCCGCCGTTATAGGCCCACTAGTATTCGGGATGGTCAGTTATCTCACAGGAAGTCAAAGGATTGCAATTATATCGATAGGATTCTTCTTTATAACAGGGATGCTTCTGCTTAAAAAAGTAAACGATCCGGTAGTTGAATCAGGTGTGCTTCAAAACGATTAACGTAATCTTATCTTTCACGTGCCCGTAGCGTCACCTGTGCCCAAAGCGGAACGCCATTCAGGGAGAGTGACTCAACGGGAACGCTATATGGGGTGGGTACCCGTAACGGAAAGCTAGCTTGGGGTAGGGTGGGGTGCCTATAACGGAACGCTCACTGAGCGTTCCTTACATTTTTGCACTATCGAACTATCGTACCATCGAACTTTTTATAAAAATTTCATTTCTTTATCCGGATATTACTAAATATCTCAGCAGATTTAACAAGTACCTCATCTTTTTTTGCAAAGCAGATACGAACGATCCTCCCATTGTATTTAGATTCATTTGAATAAAACGGAGAAAGGGGAATAACAGCTATCCCGTGTACTTTAATTAATGACAGGGCATATTCCATATCGTTCAATTCAGAAATATCTGAATAATCCAGAAGCTGGAAATATGTTCCTTCAGCAGGTATATATTTGAATGCTGATCCATTGATACCATCTAAAAATATATCTCTTTTCTTCTGATAGAATTTATTAAGACTCAGGTAATGATCCTGTTTTTTAAGGTATTCGGCATATGCATATTGGATTGGTGTATTAACAGCAAAAACGATGAACTGATGTATCTTACGGAATTCCGACATCAGGGATTCCGGTGCACAGCAATATCCTATTTTCCATCCCGTTGTATGAAATGTCTTGCCGAAAGAAGATATCACAAAACTTCTCCCCCGTAGTATTTCCGATCCGGCAATGCTTAAATGTTTTCTGTCATCGAATGTAATATGTTCATAAACTTCGTCGCTGATGAAATATATATTGGAGTTGACAGCAATCTCCTCAAGACATTCCAGGTCTTCTTCGGTAATTACGGTACCGGTTGGATTATGAGGAGAATTAAGAATTACAGCTTTTGTTTTATTGTTAATTGAAGACTTAAGTCTGTTAAAATCTAATTTATAACCGGGACCGCTTAGCGGAATAAAGACAGGTATTCCACCGTTCAGTATGACAGCGGGGGCGTAAGAATCATATGCCGGTTCAAAGATTATTACTTCATCTCCCCGGTTAACTAGACAGGTTATTGCGGAATATAAAGCCTGGGTCGCTCCTGCGGTTACAGTAATCTCAGATTCCGGGTTATAACTATGACCGCTTATACCAGCAATCTTCTTCGAAATCCTCACGCGAAGGAGAGGTACTCCCGGCATAGGAGCATATTGATTAAATCCCCCCTTCTGGAAATCAGAAACAAGCTGTATGAGTTCATCGGAACAATTGAAATCAGGAAATCCCTGTGACAGATTTAAAGCATTATAATCTGCAGCCAGTTTGGACATTACTGCAAAAATACTGAGTCCTGTCTGAGGGAGTTTTGATAACATTATTCTTTAATAGATTTTATTACTTATAGAACTACTGCAATTAAATATAAAATAACGGAGGAACAAATTTTTATACAAAATGATATAACCCCTTTGAATGTCTGTCCGGAAGAATAATTATACAGACGGTGAAACGACCTAATTTACAGAGAATATATCGTCTGCAGGTCTAAGACTGTTATGAAGCCCTTTCAACTGTTCAAAGGCAAAAGTGCTGCCGCGCTGAGCTGCACGTCTGAAATATTTTACTGCTGCTCCGGTATCCCGACGGACAGCAAGTCCTTCCTTGTAACAGACGCCAAGAAGCGTCTCAGCAATAATTGAACCTTTTGAGGAACAGACAAACAATCTTTCTATTTCAGCCGGTGTGATTGCCAAGGAATCAATTATTCTGATTGAGATATAACGTTCCTCTGCATACAGGTTTCCGTCAAGCATCTTTTTCCTTAATATTTCGATTCCCTGTTTCTGATCGAATTCCTTATATTTCCCGGAATATATACTTATACCGGTCTCGACAACAGCACTCTCTAATCCCTGCGCTGCCGCCTTAAATAATAATTCTTTTGCAGCAGATTCAGAGATAACATCCGTTAAATTAAAGGACTTTAATCCATATAGGAGAAACATAGCTTCAGGATCATTTTTCTTCACATCCTTTTCGAGTTCTTTATACAGCTGATAAGAATTATTCAATTTCCAAAGTAGATAAGCGCCGTTCCTGGAGTCGAGCTTTGCCGCCCTGAAATAATAATTCCCTGCACGTATTATATTCTTCTTTACATATTTACCATTTTCATAAAGAAATCCCAGCATTGTTAATGCTTCAGGTGAACCTGCTTCTGCAGTTTCTTCTAAAATGGAAAGATCTGATTGTTCAAGATTGTAAGATGAATCGGGAGAGGTAATTCCACTTATGAGTTCTTCATTTCCGGAAAGCGGGAGCGCCCCGGTGAGATCAGATTCTGATATTTCTTTATTAGAGCTGCTGTCGATATCGAAATCTATAAATACGAGGGGGGAGTTATTGTTAAGCGGAGCTTTCCCTGCAATTTGTGATTTGGAAGTATCAATCCCTTGTTCCAATCCTAATTCCTTAAGTGTTTCCTTCGCAGGTTCATAATCCTGAGCACTGGCTTTCTTAAGCCATTTAACTGAAGCATTTATGTCCTTCCTTACAATGAGATTTTCCAGATAAAGTACTCCCTGTTATATATTGAGCCTGCGCCATGCCGGCTTCTGCAGCTTTTTTAAAATTTACGAATGCTTCAAATGGATTCCATGGAACTCCCCATCCGTTCAGTAACAATATTGCATAATTATAACACGCTGACGGGAGGTCCTGCAATGCTGCTTTCATAATCCATTCTGCCGCCTTTACCGTATCCGAAGGCATATCAAGCCCCTGCAGATATCTTAAACCTAATTCGTGCTGGGCAAGAGGGTCACCTGAATTTGCCATCTTAATTAATTGGAAACGCTGTTTCAACTGGTATGACAGATCCGGGGTATAGAACAAAGGGTAAGAGGTTGTAAAACGACCTTTCTTAAATGCAAGACTAACCGTCGAATCCTGGGCAAGGGTAAATTGACCGCTAATTGATGAGACAATAAGCAGTATTATACATGGAAAATATAATTTTATTTTCATAAAGCAATTTAATGCCGGCAGGTATATAAGAAAAGTTAATTCTCTTTGAATCCGAAGACATATGGACGAAGGAACTCGAAATTACGTATCCCCATAAGAAAATTCGCAGAGAAAATCAAAGAAACGCCGCCCGACTCCTGGGTAGGGAGGTAATTATTGTAAACCAGACCTACTGCAAATTGTGCTCTGGCTATAGATTCGTTGGTGATTCTGAAAGTAAATCCATACGCCTGATACAGCCTGCTGGAAACAAGGCTTTGTCCCTCGCCGCTTAACAGACCCATATCTATAAAGCCGCTGGCGCCGAATCCAAAGCCCCAAAGTGAGAAGGGACTAAATAATCTGTCCTCGATGTTTAAAACAGCTCTTTTTGAGCCGAATAAAGTTATTTCGTTTATACCCCTTAACCCTGTTTTCTGATTAAGGTATATTTGTTCTCCTTCGAATCTGTTGAAACCTAAAAGGTAATCAGTTAGCAGAAAAAAGCGCTGCTTCCAACTGCCTGTTTTAATGAGAGGGGAATGATATAGAAAATTAAAATTAAAAACCGATTGTTCCAGTACACCCCTGTTTTTGAAAGCGCCTATTTCGACAAGGAGTGAAGCATATCCGAAATTTTCAATTCGTCTTGAAAGTATTCCTTTTACTGCAGTGTACACCCGCGAAATTTCTTCTCTTTTATCTGTACCAAAAGTGACATCAATTAAACCACCAATAGGCACGTCTTCAGTGCGTCCAAAACCTTCAATGAAAGAATCTTCGTAGAACCTCCTGTTGATTATTCCGCCTTTTATTAGATACAAATTACTATTTGTAAACAGATCATTTACGCCGAATAATTCATCGGGCTTTTCTGTATGTTCTATTTTATTGAAACGTCCCGAAAAAATAATCCGGGTATTGTTTCTGAATGTTTCAGAACCGAACCAGACGGGAAAGGATCTTCCGATCCATAGGTCATATATGTGTATCTTATATGGCAGCAGCAGTGAGGCGTTATTTTGGAGGATTGACAGTTTGTTACTTTCACGGGTTACGCTAATACCTCCAGCCCAATCTATTTCATTGGATATAAAAGGGCGGGAAAAGTTCAGGGATTGAATATCCGTTTTCTTATTTGTCTCCAGGTGTATTTCTCCGTTTATATAACTTCCCGCAATATTATTTCCCGTATAACTTCCTCTCAGCCCCGTTCCGATATTTTTATCCTGATTATGCGTAACAGAGGCATCGATATTATGCCCAAAACCTAGTACATTATCATCCTTTATTCCAAGATATGACTCATTAACAGTACTGTATGAAAGGTTAAGTGTGAATGTCCATTTGTCCTGAGCTAAAACAATAAGATCAACTGCGTCATCCGATTTTGGCACAACCTTTATAAGGGCGTCTACAAACGCACCTGAATTTCTAAGAAGCCTTTCACTTTCCTCAATTAGTTTTGATTCAAATTTATCACCTTCTGAAAATAAGAGCCACTCGCGTACTACCCAGTCTTTGGTTTTTATGTGAAGAGTGTTTGCAGCTTTATACAACCAGGAAGTGTCAAATTTTTCTTTATTATCAATCGAGACTTCTGAAATATCGATTACGTGAATTTCAATTTTATCTATAATCTTTCCATCATATTGATGATATGCCTCATCATTATTCTGAATAGTATCGAGACCTACAGGTCTTGTCGTCTGAGAGAACACGGGAGAAGTTAAAACAAGTATGAATGCTCCCGATATAAAATATTTAAAAAATTGGCACATCGTACGCTGGGTTTATAGATCTTCTAATAATAATTCAAGTCAATGTATATCATTGTGAGCAAGCAGAGAGGTGTAACCTTAATTGATTCAACTCTCTATATAAGGATAATAAATGAATTAAATTGTGCGAAAAAGAATAAATATGAAAGAAAAGATGAAGCGTATTTTCAATTTTGTAAAGGATGTATTTGATAAATGGTCGGATGATAAAGCACCTAAATTAGGTGCAGCGCTGTCATTTTATACAATATTCTCACTTTCTCCCTTACTGGTTATTATAATATCTGTTGCCGGACTGATATTCGGCCCTGAGGCTGCGCGGGGTGAGATAGTTACCGAGATCAGCGGTCTTATTGGGAAAGAGGGGGCAGAACTTGTGGAAACGGCTCTTAAGAATTCCAGTGATACAGAAACAGGGATTATTGCCCTGGTATCCAGCTTTATCGCATTAGTCCTCGGCTCGACTTTAATTTTTATAGATCTTCAGGAATCACTTAATATGATCTGGAAAGTAAAACCGAAGCCGGGAAGGAATTTCATTAAAGTATTCCTGAAAGACAGGTTCCAGTCATTTGCACTCGTTATTGCAACAGGTTTTCTTCTGCTTGTTTCACTTATCATCAGCGCAGGGATTACGGCATTAAGTACTTTTTTGACTAATAATTTTTTGCCTGTTCCATTCTGGGTGCTCGATGTAATTAATATTGTACTTTCGTTTGCAATAATGTTTGTACTTTTTGCTACGATTTATAAAGTTCTTCCTGATGTGCATATCACAATGAAAGATGTAAGAATTGGAGCCGTTGTTACTACCGTATTATTTATTGCAGGTAAATTCCTTATTGGGTACTATCTGGGTACAAGTACTGTGAGCTCAACATATGGAGCAGCTGGTTCATTGGTTGTAGTCCTGCTCTGGGTTTATTATTCTGCCCAGATACTTTTTCTTGGTGCAGAGTTTACGCAGGTCTACGCTAACCGGTACGGCTCAGGAATAATCCCTACAAGTAAATTTTTAAGATATGGAGATGAAGGGGCTTTTGCTGAACCTCAACAAAAGAAGAAAATGAATTAAGTTTCAATAAAAAAAGAAATAAAAATTTATTTATACATTCCGTTATTCGTGTACTGTTATCACCTCCATATAAATCCATTCAATGAATCTAATGCCTGCAATTTATATCCAGATTGGCCTTCTGGACATCATCTGCAAGGGACAGCCCTCATTTAGAGTAGAAAGATCTTTGGTCACCTTGCTTTTATCTTACCGTTTTCAAGCATAACAGAATATGAATACCCATATCCGAAATCCTGGTTCAGTACAACTTTACCTTCCAAAACAATTTCCTTACCTACTGCAACACTATCCGGGGTCGTAATGACCAGATCGTAATCCTCTGCGGAGCCTGTACCATCCTGAATATGTATCCAGTTCCTATCCATAATATTTTCATTAAAACGTGTAACTACTCCTTTAATGAGAATTGTTTTGCCTTCTAATTTTCCTTTATCAGCATAGATCTTTTCGATTGTAATGCCGTTATCTAAAGGGGTAACTTTAATATTTTGTTTCCCGGCAGATTTAACCTGGGAATGCGGGGAAGGAATATTTTGCACCGATGAGGGTTTAACAGCATCTTCCACAAAAAGGATTTTATCGAAAGTTTTATTTAGAGTAGGACTTTGGAAATTTAACATCTCCAGACTTTTAGTAAAGATCAGCTGCTCGCCTGGTTTTATTTCCATCTGAGGAACTGCTATCCAGTATTCCTGATCATTTTCCTCAACTAGCAAATATGAATAATTAGAAGCATTTTGTGTACTTTTTACTGTAACTTTGTGCGAGCCAGTCTGTGGCTGCGGTTCTTCATCTTTGCCGCAGGAAACTAATAAAAGTGAGGTAACGATTATTAGGTAATTAATGGTTTTTAACATTCTTTCTCCATTTATTTCTTAATCACACGGGAACACATTAAATTGTATTGGGTTTAATATATTATACATAATAAATGCCAAATATAAATCAATTATAGAGTAAGAAAAGCATATATATTTCTCACTATCGGGAATAATATTATTCACGTTATTCTTATAAAAGATCATCTTAATCCATTAAATATTATGAAAACTCAATTTATCTTAATCCTTACAATAATAACATGCCTGTCACTTTACTCCTGCAAGGAAGAAACCATAAGTGGAAACCCTCCCGGCACAGATGATTTCCCCAATACGCAGGGTACATCCTGGAATTATAGAGTGACAGATTCTATTAACAACACGACTGAGGATCTAGCCGTGGTAGTGGGAGGGAAAACAAATATCAGCACAGGGGACGAGGTAACAGTATGGCAGCTTTCATTCCCGGATACCGTTGACAGCAATTATGTTCTGATCAGGCAGGATACAGTAAAAATTCTTGAAAATAAAGAATTCCTGATACAAAATATTAAACTTGTTTTCCCGTTAAGAGTTGGCGCCGGCTGGAGAGGTGATTATATAACTGATACATTCTATGTTACAGGTACAGCTCAGGTTTCCGTACCTGCGGGCGATTTCAATAATGTTTTTGTTATCGAAAGATATTATGGCGGGTTCAATGAATATAACAGGATGACAATATGGTTCGTACCCGGCATCGGAATAATCAAAATGAATAAACGCGATGCCTTGATTGGTTTTCAAATTGAAACCAGGGAGCTTACTGCTTACCATATAGAATAGCCCCCGGTATTATAAAGAGACAGCAAAATAAATACAACGCATGATTTGACCCGGCACCTGACAATAAAATCGTTCTAACCCCTACACAACCCCTACTATGTCCTACTAAACCCTTACAATAACATTACCTTCGAAGAAAGGTTGTATGGAGGTTAAAGGGGTTAGGTAGCGGGAGAGATAGGCCTGGAAATAAGTGTTTGGTCAGATCTTTCCTGGCTATGGCATTAAATCCAATAGGAGCCGGCTGATCTCCTGTTCCTGTAAACATTTGTATAATCCAGATATCTTTGTTGTAAAAGCAAGCATTGTAATTTTATTGCTGCTTTTTTATTTCCTATTTCTTCATCCGGAGGAAATAACGGTATACTATAATTAGACATATATTATAGATGCATTACTCCTGCCATGCAGACTATCCTTTATTTTACTTCCTTAACAGGATTGATGTCCTCGGTGTTAGCATCTTTTTAAATGATACAAAACTTTTCTTAAACCTTAGTAGCAACATATTACAAACACCAACTCCTAACCTTATTACCTTATTTAGATAAGCTAATAAGGTAGTTACATAGGGGGGTGGTATTCTTTGCTACTAAGGTTTTGGACAGAATTTTAATTCATTTCAGTAGTAGATTTTACCAGTAATTTAAATAATTATGTGGGATAAATAAGCGGATAAAGGCAAAGCAGGAATCATAATAAATAAGATAAACCGTTTAAGAGTGGAGTTTTTACCTCAAATAACTGGTTTTGAACCTCATTTATTTTATTATATTTTTTACTATCATTTATATCAATAATATTAAGGAGACATTAATGGGTAAAGGTGACAAAAAATCAAAAAAAGGAAAAATTTGGAGAGGAACACACGGAAAGAGCCGTCCTAAGAAAAAAGCAACTCCCAGGATTCAGAAAAAAGAAAAATAGATAATAGTTCCTGTCTTAATATTAATCAGCTTCCCTCATGTCATTTACTGTCTGGAATCAAATGCTTAAAATATTATTTACTATACTTTTAATTTCAACTTATTCTTATTCACAGCAGCAGGATACGATATTTATTGCATCCTGGAATCTTGAAAACTTATACGATACGTCTGATGATCCCTTAAAGGATGATCAGGAATATCTGCCTTCTTCAGCGAAAGAATGGGACTCTCTAAAGCTCGATACTAAAATGAAAAATCTCGCAGACGTTATAAAGCTTATGAATGATGGGAAAGGTCCCGATCTGCTTGGTGTTTGTGAAGTAGAAAATAAATATGTGCTGGATCTTCTTTCGGAGAAATATTTAGGAGGGGTGTATTCAGTTGCACATCTTGAATCTCCCGATAACAGGGGCATTGATAACGGACTTCTATACAAGAGCGGAAAATTTAATTTGTTAAGCGAGCAGGGGGATACTGTTCACCTGGAGGATGGTTACCCGACAAGACTTATCTTCAATGCTGTACTTAAATATGGAAATGATACATTTTATGTATTTGTCAATCACTGGCCGTCAAGACGTTCAGGTGAAAAGGAAACGGATAAAAACAGAATTGCTGCCGCTTCGGTATTAAAAAATGCAGTTGATGAAATATTAAATGCAAATCCTAATGCTAAGATCGCTGCAGTAGGAGATTTTAATGATGAACCCGCAAATACATCTTTAACTGATGCCTTACAAGCTGCCCCGGTGATCTGTGAAAGTGCCATGATGGATATTGTTAATGGCAAGAGCAGGCTATTTAATTTGTCCTACCGGAAATTCGATCAGGGCGAAGGATCCTACAAATACCAGGACGATTGGAATATGCTTGATCAGATTATCGTCAGCCGAAATCTTCTTACCGGAAAGGTAGAATATTTGTGCGGGTCATTTGCGGTCTTTAAACCTGATATAATGGTAACTAAGCTTGGCAAGTATCAGGGAACGGCGAGACCAACCTTTGGAGGTAAAAATTATCTTGCAGGATTCAGCGATCATTTCCCTGTTATTGCCAAATTTTTAGTGAGGATTAATTGAGGAAGGAAGTACTCATTTTCGGAGCTGACGGAGCTCTCGGGAAAGGACTATCAGATGTACTCATTTCTAAGGATTATGACCGGGTATACCTGTTCGGATTCAAATTTGACAAAAAGACTTTTCCGGTGAATGTTGAATTAGTGCAATGTGATGACCTTTCGAAGGAAGAAAATGTCATCAAAGCCTTCAGGACAATCAAACCTGATAAAGACAAAAATCTGTTTCTCTATAGCACTGTCGGCGGATATCTGGGCGGAAAAACTACCTGGGAAACGTCTGAATCGGATTGGGACAGTATGTTCAATATCAATCTTAAAACATCTTTTTTTATTTGTAAACAGTTTTCTCTTTTAGTTAAAGAATGCAAAGGCGGAAGCATTATTCTTACATCGGCTTATGCAGCACTGGATCCGGAGAGCGGAAAAGCAGCTTATACAGCATCAAAAAGAGGAGTGGCAACTTTGATTGAAAGCCTTGCAGCGGAAGGTATAAACATAAACTTAACTGCCAATGCGATTGCTCCTTATATTATTGATACACCGGCAAACCGGGAATGGGGTAAGGAAGAAGACATAACTACCTGGATTAAACCCTCTGAAATAGGGGAACTGACCCATAGTATTTTCAGTAACTTCCATTTCATTTCCGGAAATATATTTAAGCTGAAGATAAGGCTGAACATACATAATTGAATATCGGGTTACCCGTTTGTTACAAAAACCTGGACAATAATAACTTGTCAAACGTTAATTGACTTTGTTTTTTTTAATACTTATTGTAGTTCATCAGGATTAGAGAGGCATATGGGCTTAAGAGAAAAAATAAGTGATGATATTAAATCAGCTATGAAATCGGGAGATAAATTACGACTCGAAACATTACGTTCGATCAGGGCTTTAATACTCGAATTTGAAAAAAGCGGCACCGGCAAAGAATTAACCGGAGAAGAAGAGCTAAAGATGCTCACCGGCGCAGCAAAAAAAAGGAAGGACTCCATAGAACAATTCCGGAATGCGGGACGCGAGGAGCTTGCCCGGAAAGAGGAAACCGAACTGGGGATTATTTCTGAGTATCTGCCAAAACAACTGAGCGAAGCTGAGATTATGGAAGAAGTTAAAAAAGCTGCAGGGGAATTGAATGCATCCTCAAAAGAGGATTTTTCCAAACTTATGCCGGCTGTTATCAAAAGTCTTAAAGGCAGGGCTGATGGGAAAACCATCAAAAAAACTGTAGAACAATTTTTAGGTATAAATTGAACCTTCTTGACCTTGCTATAGTTGTAATCTTAGTAATCGGATTCATCTTAGGATTTAAAGATGGATTTGTTAGAAAAATCATAGGATTGGTGGGAATAATAATTGGAATTTATCTTGCAGTTTTTTTTGCACACAGATTAGGTATCTGGGTAGAAAAAGCAACTGGGATTGAGCAGTATCTGTCGGAAATTATAGCAGGGTTAGCTATCTTTTTCGTAATTGTCCTGATATTCAGTATTATAAAAAGGCTTATACATCCGTTTGATAAGGTAAATAATTTAATTAACCAGGTTATTGGAGGTACCGTAGGCGTCATCCAGATTTTATTCTTTACAAGTGCTGTTCTTTATCTGCTTAACATTCTCAGCGTTCCTAAAAAAGATATACAGGAAGGTTCTATGCTCTACAAACCTGTATATAGACTGCTTCCTAATACGGTTGATTTTGTGAGCGACTACACCCCTAATGTAAAATACACAACCCGTTCTCCTAAGGTCGGTTCTTCAAAATAGATATGGTTCATAATACTGTACTGGAAAAACTTGAATTCCTGAAAGTCATTAATTATGCAGCTAAATACTGTATAACTGAAAAAGGAAAAAATTATCTCAGCTCATCCGTTCCTCTTGCAGATTCTGAAGAAATTAAACTTGAAGGAAGTTTTGTCACCGAAGCTAAAGATGTTATAATTCTTAATAATTATCCTCCCATTGAGCACCTGCCCGAATTAGAAGAACCTCTCTCAAGAAGCCGTATTGAAGGTTCAGTCCTTGATAAAAAGATAATTCTTGATATTTACCGCCTGGCAGTTATTTCAAGAAACTTATTCCAGTTTTTGAAATCAAATACAGAAAGAGCCCCGGGATTATTCAGATACAGCAAGGATCTTTTTGTTGATAAACTTTTCGAGCACCATATAAATAAGATCATAAATGAGAACGGAGAGATTAAGGAAGACGCAAGTCCCAAACTTAAAGAGATTAAAAAGGAGATCAGGGACAGAAATGAAGATCTTATTAAATCCGTCAACCGGATAATCAAATCCCTTTCCGGAAAAGACATAGTAAGGGAGGATTACATTACTCTGCGTGACGGCAGAATAGTTATACCTGTTAAATCAGAACATAAAAGACATATCAGGGGATTTATACATTCCGAGTCAGCTTCGGGTCAAACCGTATATATTGAACCGGAAGAAACTCTTGAACTTAATAATGAGCTTGTATCCTTATCATTTGCTGAAAGGAGAGAAGTTGAAAGACTTCTGAAAGAACTTACAAAAAAAATAGGTGAGGTGAGTGACAGATTAAAAATTTCCCTGAATATAATTGCTAAAATTGATTCGTCATTTGCCAAAGCAAAATACAGTATTGAAATAATCGGAGCCTTCCCCCAGGTAGAGAACAGGTTCCCTCTGGAAATTAAGGACGGACGACATCCTATTCTGCTTAAAAAATTCGGCAGAGAAAAAACAGTTCCTCTTAACGTAAAAATTGAGAATAATAATATTATACTGATAACGGGTCCTAATGCAGGAGGTAAAACAGTTGTTCTGAAAACTATAGGCCTGTTAACCCTGCTTGTTCAAACGGGGTTTCACGTTCCGGTAAGTCCTGATTCTAATTTTCATATTTACAATAAAATACTTGTTGATATAGGGGACGAACAATCAATTGAGGATGATCTTTCAACATTCAGTTCGCATTTGACAAACATTGAGAGGATCATAAATATTGCAGATCCTGCAACGTTGGTTCTGCTTGATGAAATTGGCACCGGTACAGATCCTGCAGAAGGTGCAGCACTGGCAGCTGCTTCCCTGGTAAAACTCAAAGAAAAGGGCTCAACGGTATTTGCTTCTACCCATCACGGCAGTCTTAAAATGATTGCTTCAGAACTGGAGGGATTTGAGAATGCTGCAATGGAATTTGATACTGCAAATCTTAAACCTGCTTATATATTCCGTCAGGGGATACCAGGCTCCAGCTATGCATTTGAGATTGCGAAACGAATCGGATTCAGCAATGATTTTCTTGACCTGGCAAAGGACTATCTTGATACTGATAAACACAAAATAGAAACATTCCTCGTGGATATCGAGAGTAAGTCCCACGAAATTACAGAACGCCTTAAAAAGCTTGAACTTGAAAACAGCAGAATGGCGGGCTTAACAAAATTATATCAGGAGAATATAGAGAAACTCGAACGTGAAAAAAGAGAAATATTAAAGAAGGCGAAGAGTGATGCGGATGAGTATCTTAAAAATATAAACCGCCAGGTAGAGAAAGTTATTAAGGACATTAAAGAGACCAATGCGGATTCTGAAGCCATTAAAACTTCACGAAGCGTCATAAGTGAATTAAAAGAAAGCAACAGGAACCTTGTTGCGAATACTCCCGAAATACACGGGGATGAAGTTTTTACTAAAGGTGATTTTGTTAAGATCAGGAATACTGATACCAGCGGAGAGATCACGGAAGTCTTTACTGATAAGAACAGTGCAATAATAAAAACCGGAAACCTTAAAATTAAAGTCTCCTTCAACGATCTGATCCACATAAAAAAAAGCAAGGAGAAAGAAACTGCAGTTTCGACCTATAGTTCTGTTGATCTTGACAGCTACAGACTTGATATAAGGGGGCAAATGCACGATGAGGCAGAATATAATGTTATCCGTTTCCTTGATAGTGCATATTCGTCAGGGTTGGAGAAAGTTGAAATTCTTCATGGTAAAGGAACCGGGGCATTAAAGCGGGTGGTTAAAGAAATCCTGAAAAATCATCCGGGCGTTAAGAATTATTATTTTGCGCCGGTTGAATTCGGGGGAGAAGGAATTACTATAGTGGAATTTAAAGAAAGTTAATATTGTTTAAAAAGATACTGGTTATTAACAGAGGTGAGATTGCCGTCCGTATAATCAGAGCCTGCAGGGATCTTGGCATTAGATCAGCAGCTGTTTTCTCTGAAGCTGATAAAACATCGCTGCATAGCAGACTTGCCGATGAGGCATATTATATCGGCGCAGCCCCCGCTTCTGAATCTTATCTGAATAAAAATAAAATTATAGAGCTTGCCTTGAAGATCGGAGCCGATGCTGTTCATCCGGGTTATGGGTTTTTTTCTGAAAATGCTGATTTCATTGATGCAGCAGATAAAGCTGGTATTGTTTTTATTGGTCCCTCGGCTTATTCTGTCAGATCAATGGGAAATAAAACAACTGCACGAAAACTAGTTGCAAAAAACAATGTACCTGTTGTGCCCGGTATTCTCGAACCTATAAAAACTGTTGATGAAGGAAGAAGAACTGCCGCTGAAATAGGATACCCAATCCTGCTTAAAGCTTCTTCAGGGGGAGGTGGTAAAGGAATGCGTAAAATCAGCTCACCGGAAGAATTCGATGCGGCTTACGATGCAACAAAAAGGGAAGCATTAAAAGCATTTGCAGAAGATTCGATTTATATTGAAAAATATATTGGGCGGGCAAAGCATATAGAAGTACAGCTGATAGGAGATAAGTTTGGCAATTATGTGCATCTTTTTGAGAGAGAATGTTCGATTCAACGGAGACATCAGAAAATTATTGAAGAATCTCCGTCTCCTTTTGTGGATGAGTCTACAAGACAGGCAATTACTTCAGCTGCAATTAAAGCAGCACAGGCCTGCGGGTATTACAATGCAGGGACGATTGAATTCTTAATGGATGAGAATAAAAAATTCTATTTTCTGGAAATGAATACCAGGCTCCAGGTTGAACATCCGGTTACAGAAAATATTTCAGGGGTTGATCTTGTGAAAGAGCAGATCTCAGTTGCCGCAGGGAACAGGCTCTCGTTCAGGCAGGAAGACTTGAGGATAAATGGGTATTCAATTGAATGCCGTATTTATGCTGAGGATCCGGATAATGATTTTCTTCCTTCGACAGGTAATTTGTCGAAATTCGATATACCTTCTGGTCCAGGTATCAGAGTGGATGCAGGCTTCACATCCGGTTCGGAGATCAGCATTTATTACGACCCGCTTCTTGCAAAACTTATTGCCTGGGGGGCAGACAGGGATACAGCAATCAAGAGAATGAACAGGGCACTTTCAGAATTTTTAATTTCAGGTATAATTCATAATATCCCTTTTCTTCAGGAGATCATCAGGAGCAGTAATTTTAATGAGGGAAGGTATGATATAAATTTTGTTGAGAAAGAATTTCTTAAGGAGAAAAAGAAACCGGCACCTGACCCTGATGCATTGGCTGCCGCTTCAATATTTGCTGCCCTGCGGAAGAAAAAAACAATCCCTGATAGCGGGACTTCATCCTATTCACAAAACAGGTGGGAGGATCTGAAGTATGAATGAATTTACTGTTTATATTGACGGCAAGTCTCTTAAAATCGCATTATCTGAAAACGGTTCGGCTAGTGTAGATGAAAAAGATCATTCTTATGAATTGATCACTTTGAATCAATCTGAATATTTATTAAAGGTGGACGACAAGATCCATCATATTCACTGTTCCCAAAACCCTTCAGATAATTACAAAGTATTGGTGGATGGAAAACCCTACGACATTAAGGTAAGAACTGCCCTGCAGGAAAAAGCAGCAGCAATGATCAGTAAAATGGCTTATAAGTCTGCAGGCACCGAAATAAAAGCGCCAATGCCCGGAATGGTACTGAAGATAAATAAATCTGTTTCTGACCCTGTTAAACAGGGGGAGTCTTTACTTATACTTGAGGCTACGAAGATGGAAAATGATCTGAGCATTCCCCGGTGGAAGGGGTAAATTAAGGGTGTTTTATCAAAGAAGGATCAGCTATAGTAAAAAGGAGCTTTAGTTTTTACCATCGGGTAAAAGAGTCCCCGCAAATTGCAGTCTTCTTCATAAAGTTCATTATATTGTATTTCATCTTTTTAATTCAATGGAGTATTTCAAATGATAAACCGGTTTATACTGGTTCTTTTGCTTCCGATATTAATGCTTATCCCGGCTTGTTCAACTTCCCAGGAAACAACAAAGGAAGAGACTAAAGAGCAATCATGA
>CAVXTT010000011.1:0-16116 GCA_963764685.1 uncultured Ignavibacteriales bacterium | reverse complement strand
GGAGCGAGGACCAGAACATATTCCTCTCCCTTTCTTCTAAGAGTAAACTTAACAAAACATTCCTGTTCCCTCGCCCTGTCAAGGGGAGGGTTAGGGAGGGGTCCCTTACTAAATGAAAAATTAAGTATTTTCTATTATAAATACCCAAATGAACTAAAAACTGGAAATGAGATATGGATAAAATGGTAACAGCTGAGACTTTAAAGGATATCCTGGATGCCTTTAACCGTCACGACCTGGATGATATTATGGAGTACTTTTCTGATGACTGCTCTTTTGATTTTCCGAAAGGACCGGAACCGTGGGGACAGAGATTCATCGGGAAAGATGAAGTTCGAAAAGCTCTTGCGGGAAGGTTTCAAGGCATTCCTGATGTCCATTACGGGGAGGACCGTCATTGGGTTGCAGGAGATATGGGAGTTTCAGAATGGACACTAACCGGGACAACAACTTCGGGTGTAAGTCTGAAAGTGAGAGGATGCGATCTATGGGAATTTCAGGATGGTAAAATCAGAAGGAAGAATTCATTCTGGAAGATAGTTGAGCCGCGGGATTAGAAAGGAAATTAGTAGATCAGGAAGTAATATAAAGCTCAGCCCGAAAGCTGAGCTTTAAACATTTAAATAGGCTTACTTTAAAAGCAGCATCTTCTTTGTCTCTGTAAATGATACGGAATGACCTCCTACAGGGGAAGCCTGAATCCTGTAAAAGTAAATACCGCTCGGAAGGTTTGCAGCCTCAAATGTAACATTATAAACTCCGGCTTGTTTTACTGTATTCAATAAAGTAGTAATCTCCTGCCCCAGCACATCATATACTGTTAAATTCACCTGTGCGCTCTGAGGCAGTGAAAAGGAAATAACTGCTGCCGGGTTGAAAGGATTTGGATACGACTGGTATAATTCATAATCCCGGGGAATAGTTTCTTCCTCCGTTGAAATTATGTCAGTGGGTACCGACGGCGCTCCAATAACATTATATCCCTTATTATTATCTTCGTGTATTTCAGCAATCGAGTTTTCCTGATCCAGTATTGCGTATATTCTTGGATATGGGGGTAGTCCGGCAGGAACAACCCATCTGAATGCAGCATCGGAAGTTCCCCTAAGGGGAATAACTCCACTGGTTGAGGTTGTATTTGAACCGTTTACTCCAATTAATGGTGTACCGCCTGAATCAGGATCATTGAGATAAAATTTTATTGAGACAGGAGATGCTGTTCCCATCAGACTAAAGTTTCTGACACGGACAGATATCGTAAGAGTATCTCCCTGGCCTGGTTTCCTGGGAGTAAAGGTTATATCCTTTGTTTGGAATCTTTTTTAAGGATCAGCTAATGCAAATCCCTTTTCCGGATCCAGCCGCCAGGGTAATACAAAAGCAGGATCAGGATTATTACCATATTTATCCTGCCACCAGGTAGGAGGAAATCCTAGGGGTGCAAGTTCAGGTTCAACTGCATAATCTACAACCATAGCATCATTAGTTGCCCAGTATGCATAAGGGGTGATGGAATATTTGACATCACCTAATCCCATATTTACACTCCCGAGGTGCACTTGTAATTCAATTATATTTTCAACTGAAGTGGTATGCGTTGTCATTTTATTATTGTCGAACTTGAAGGTAGCTTCAAAGCCGCCGAGCTCTATACCGGCATCAATGCCCAATTGCCTTGTTGTGTCGGCTCCGTTCTCCTCAAAATCATTAATAGTTAAGCTCCATCCGTACGAAGAAGATCCGTCAAGGGAAAATCTGTCTGAAACATAACTTGCACGTATAACCTGCGATAAGTTTGGATTATTGGATAATGTGTCGTAAGCATAGTAGGAAAGTATATTACTCACCTCGTGGTCAGGGACATACTGCTGGGCAAAATAACTTTTACTTCCGTACCACGTGGCCTGAACATTCTTTGGGACAAGGGCAAAATAAGATCTACGGGAAAATGGTTCATTTCCGTGGAATACGGGATACTCCCAGATATCGTAATCAGCTATAGTGGAATATATCCTGTCATCTTCTCTTGCCTCCACCTCCACACTAATGGATACCGTTGTACGGTTAGTCAGATCATTACTGAAATGCTTACCATATTTTCCTGTCGCCCAGACTTTATATTCTGTTGAAGCACCTACACCCATTGGTGCTCCCTGGATTTCTCCCTCAACTTTAGCTCCTGCGGATATATCCCAGTCGTTGTGTATTTCTGTTTTTACTTCAACGGAAGAAGTTGACTGCTTCTTATAGCGAGCCCAAAAATTACAGCTGCCGCCGTTGTAACAGCCATTCACATCATATATGTTCCCGTCAAATATATCGAAATGAACTGGGGGTGCATTAAGAAGAACAATCGGCTGTACAACACCATTATCGTGATACAGGGAGGGGTAACCAACCTTAAAATCAAATCCGTCAAAATTACCTATTGCAATTGCGTAAGGCTGATAGGTGTCATTCTGACCTTCATCTCCTATCAATCTTCCAACTACTCTTTCAGTCCCTGGATTTAAGGTTGAGTCTGAAAATGTAACGAACGCTGCCAGGATACCATCAGCAGCACTGCCGGAGACCAGGTTTTTAACGATAATAATATCATCCTTGTGATCCATATTGATATCACTCACCTTGAGGTAATTATTGCTTTGCTGATAATCGTTAGGACCGCCATTTGATACACTAACAAGTGCCTTTGTCGTAAAAGAGTAATCATCATTAATCTGAGCAACCCGTATTCTGTTTCCAGCTGCAAAAACAACCTCATCCCGGCCGTTGTTATTAAGATCTCCTGCAGCTACACAAAATTCTGTCAGGCTGTTTGTATTGTGAAAGCTGGTAAGAGTAAACTGAGCCCTTGGTCCGACAGAAACAGTTTGCAGGTTTTGAGTGATATTCAGGATATAATGTTGAGATGCCTGAATATTGTTTGTTTTAACAACAGCGCTGAATACAAGTTCGCTGCTGATATCAGCATCAAATTGTCCGGGTGCAGAGGCCATAATAAATTCCTGTACGTCTCCTGACTTTGGAACGTTTATTATTGTGTTTGCCTTGGGTATTACCTGCCCGTTTTCAAAGGCATATACTTTTATAGTTACCGGTACAGCAGTGGAAGTAACAGCATTCTCCCAATCACACAAGACTATTTCATCAAAACCATCACCGTTCACATCTGCCGATTCAATAAAATATTTAACAAAATGAGTGAGACTAGATCCTCCAACCGTTGTATTGCTGAATCTATATAATAATGACGGCTGCAGCAGTGAATCCAGGTCATATATATAAAACAGAACAGAATCGGATAGATCTCTGAAGGCAACGATAAATTCATCGTTAGTATCTCCATCAAAATTTCCTGTCCTGGTATAAATTTCTTCGTCCTGCGCAATATCTTCACCTGCATCTAAAGTAACTGCTGATGAAGCTGAGAAAAACCCTGTCGTATCGAAATGGCTGATCATTATTTCAATTTTCTGATTGGATTGTGTAGTCCGCCAGACAGAAACAACATCATCATAGGGATCCATATTAAACTTTCCCGATGCTGCATCAATATATAAAGTTTTTCCGGGTCTGTTGTCCTCCCTCCTGGTCGTTTTGCTTAACATCGTATCGACATTAATGGAATCCGGAGGGAGTAATATTCCATCGGTTTTATAACGATAAACCTTCTGGTAAGATTTAATATTACCGCCTCCTATATTTTCCATCCAGAGAAGAAAGACATCCTGAGATTTAACGGTCACAGGGCCGGATGCATTTATGCCGAATGGATCCTGCGGAAGGATTTCAGGGGAAAAAAGAAGAACCAAAAGAGCGCAGGAAAAATTCAGCAGTAGTGCTTTTCGCATATTGCCTCCTTTTATAGCTACTTAGTATATATATTGATCAGTCCGGGCTTATTATTAATAAGTCCCGTCAGGTTTTCTTCTTGGATGGGTAATAATTAATCGTTATAGAAACAGGAATGTATAGGTGGTTTGCCTTAATTTTAACAGGAATAACCACTTATAGTCTCAAATCCTTGAACCAAC
Organism: uncultured Ignavibacteriales bacterium; assembly: GCA_963764685.1. Lineage (GTDB taxonomy): Bacteria > Bacteroidota > Ignavibacteria > Ignavibacteriales > Ignavibacteriaceae > CAVXTT01. The sequence goes on along the minus strand of CAVXTT010000011.1, from coordinate 12,079 downwards.
GCCTTAAAAAAGTGAAAATAGAGGAAATAATATTAGATGTGGGTCACATCAGGGGTAAATGAAAATTAATTTGACATAGCTGACTTTAATATTTAAGTTAGATAACGACGGCAGAAAATATCGACTAATTTAAATTTAAGGTCTTTTATAAACAGGAGGTCTATTATGTCTAATCTCAAAACATTTATTTTACTGTCGGTTGCAGCGGCTATGTTTTTCATTGGCTGTCAGAACGAGCAAAATCCTATCGGCCCAATGAATAATTCCAATCACGCTCAACTTTCTAAAATAACCATTCCTTATGGTGCTACAATCGATTCAGCCTGGTTCTACATTAACGTATCGACAGCTCAAGGTGAGGAAGTGACTCTGCACAGGATTACTAACTACTGGGAAGAAATGTTTGTAACCTGGGATAACTTCATAACGGGATTTGATACTACCACAGAAGGTTCCTTCACACCGGCAAGCCCGGGCTGGTACTCAGTGGATGTAACATCTCTGGTAGATAACTGGTATGATGGAACTTATCCAAATCGTGGAATACTCCTCAAGGAAGCATCTCCCGATACGTTTCAGTACTATACAAGTAAAGAAGAAGGCAACAGCCCCTACCTGATCATCTGGTGGACCGTAAATGGTTCCAGCGGCTATGATTCAGCAGGTGCGTTTGCTGATTCATACATTCGATCCGATTCCGGCCTGGTTAATTATGGGGGAGCAAATGATCTTGTCACAGGCTGGCAGGATACAGTTGAAGCCCAGACTTTGATACGGTTTGAAGTTGAAATAGTCTATACCGGGTGTACAAGGTCTCAAGGTTATTGGAAAACACATTCTATGTATGGACCAGCTCCTTACGATTCTACCTGGGAACTGCTAGGTGAGGATTCAACATTCTTTTTAAGTAACAAATCGAATTATGAAGTTATGTGGACTCCGCCAAGTGGAGGAAATGCATACTATATTCTTGCGCATAAGTATATAGCAACAGCTCTGAACCTTTTGGGTGGTGCTGATCCGGGCGAAATTCAAGAGGCGTTTGAAGATGCAACAGATTTATTTGAGACGTATACTCCCGCATATATCGGAAGCCTGAGAGGCAATAATCCTATTCGGCAGGAATTCCTGATGTTAAGCGGAATTCTTGACGATTATAATAGTGGTGTTATAGGACCAGGAAATTGTCAGGAATCTCAGGGTTTAGCTTCAACTAAATCAAGGTAAGAAAAGTAGTTTCAGCAAATCAGCAATGTCAGTATATGTTTATTAAATAATGTTAATAGGGTAACCTCAGGATGAATAACCAGACTGAGGTTACCCTACCGTTATTTAATATGCAACAGGTGTTTTACAAATCTTCCCGAATGACAAGTCACGCTTGCACCTTCGATAATAATATCAACCCGTTATTTCAACAGCATCATTTTTTTGGCTGTTATAAAATGTAATGTACCGCCAGGATCTTTTGCGTCGATCCGGTAGACGCTTTCCATACCCTTATTTATACCCAAATATTAACGGAAATATAAAGGTTACAATAATAGACCAGAAAAAGTAAACGGGCAGGTATAAAGCGATAGCTTTTCCGACCCCGGTTATATTATTCTTTTTTGAGACTACCCTGAAAAGCTGCGCAGTTACCAGCAAAAGATTTATTAAAATTAAAATATTGCTGCCCAGAACTGCTGTCCTGTTAGGTGTAATTCCCCATTCCGAGATCCGGAATAAAATAGCAGACAGAGCAATCCCATTCACAATTATGGTTACAACAGACAGCAGAAAAAGAACCCAAATCTCCGCCTGGCCTTTAGTTATCTTTGATGTTTCCGCAACGGAAAATAAAATAATGGCCATAACACCAATCAGCAGCGCATTAAAAATCAGTAAAAACTCCCGGTCATTGTAAGGGTCTTTACCAGAATAGATGATTGATATGAGATAAATTACCAGCATCACTAATACAAGGGGACTGAATATTTTAGCAATCACAGGTGAAACTTTACCTACTAATTGTGGATTAGTCCGGGTAAGGTAAGTGCCTACAATTGGTACGGCTGGAAGCCCAAAAATTACAACATAATCAAAATAAAAACGTTCGATATTGTAACCGATCAGAGAGAACAGACCGATCGTAACACCTGAAAGGATTCCGGCAGCAATAACGATGAGAGTTGAAATGACAATCAGGTCACCATTATACCTTAAATAGCTGAGCCGTTTCGCTTCGTTATTTTTATGCTCACCAACAAATGCAAAACCTAATACCGCCCATAGAAAGACGAGTAAATGAAGGCACGATAAAATTACAGTATCGCTTTTCTCAACATCAGGAAGGGAATTGATAAAAATTAAACCCGCTAAAGTTGTGCCCGCTATAAAAGCAATTTTACCTGCTGATAATTTATTCTTCCAGGCAAAGTAAGCCGATAGTGCAGGGACAATGATAAAACCGATATTTCTAGGATAGAAAAAAGTCTCGTCGATGTGGAATAATGCCGGCAGCTTTGCGATGATACCAGCCATGAGAGAAGTGATAATCACAAACAGCAGCTCTTTACCTGTACCCCAGGAAATTTCTTCCTTTGCGAAATTCAGTCGTTCATTCCAAAAGCTGACAAGGATATTGTCTTTAAGTTCGGGATACAGGGTTTGAAATGTGCGCTTAAATGTGAGTTTGTCTGACCTATATAGCTTTTCAAGCTGCCCGGGGTTGTCGAGATTTGCTAAAATTTCATTTTTCATACAACAATTAATTATGTTAATAAATATTTGTTTTGCTGATTCTACTTTGTAAGTATATAACGTCTGTTAAATTAATCCTGAGAGGTTATATTATTCAGCAACCCTCTTAATTAGTTTTTCCAGTGCCTGAAGATGATTATTGAATGCTTTTTTACCCTCTTTAGTCATATAGTATTTAGTATTAGGTTTTCTGTCAATAAAGGACTTTTCCACACTAATAAACTTATCTCTTTCAAGTGCTTTAAGGTGGCTTGCCAGGTTGCCGTCGGTTAAATCGAGATATTCCTTCAGTGAGCTGAAATCGAGTTTATCGTTTACCGCTAAGGCCGACATAATTCCAAGCCTTATGCGGCTCTCGAAAGCCTTATGCAAGTCATCGATAGATACTTTCACCTTTCGTACCTGAAATGCATATAAATCCCATAGACAATATGTGCAACTCCGAAGCCCATAGCCCAAAAAAGTAAACCATACTCAATAAAGCAGGAGCTTATTAATCCTAAAGCTATCTGGGTCATCCCCAGGAACCTCACCTCATCTACAGTAAATTTGCTGGCATTATATAAAGCGAGGCCATAAAACAGAAGTGTTAATGGGGCAATTAAGCCAACGAGGTTTTTTGAAATTAAGACCAATATTAAAATACCACCGGCGGCTAAAGGAACAGCCATACTAGCCAAAAGCCGTCTTGAAGTGGGATTCCATATTTTTTCACCTCTTCTATTAGCCTTTTTATAGGAAAAAACAACCGCTGTACTTATAGCCAGTATCAATATTATTATGGCTAATATAATTACATTCGGAAAGATGGGGGAGGAGGTGTAAACTATTTCATCAGGATTAAAATTAAAAATTGTGTAGGCAATCCAGGCTCCTGCCAATGCATATATGCCAGCTAATATGCCTTCCCAACCGGAGAGTGAAAGAAATTTTGCAGAGCGCTCCATCATAGAGCGTATCTCAGCAATATCTTGAATATAATCATGTTCTTTTTTCATTCAGGTCTCTCTTATTCAAAGTACTTTGTGTTTCAAAGTTAATATAAATATTGCAATTATCAAATCTGTTCCGGTTCAATTTGTACCAAAGTGAGAAAAATTATTACAATTTATTACTAATTGCTTTATAATTTCTTATCTCTAGGCCATCTGTAAGCCATCTGTAAGCCATCTGTAAGCCATAAGTGCCGTTATATGGCCTACAGATGGCTTACAGATGGCTTAGAGAAGGCTTTCACATATACAATCTTTGTATTATTCCTTATAAATAACATATTTAAATGAGGGAAAGAAACCAGCATTAAGCAGAATCGGTAAAGTTTGACTTACTGTCTTGAAAAAAGAGTTTCCGAACTATATTCTGCTGCCATTTACCTCAGGCCTACACTGAAGCATTTTTTATGTAATTTAATTAACGAATTTTAAGGAGAAATTCATGAAACAAGCATTTTTCTTTTCGGTCTTATTTTTTGCCGTTTATATTATGTCCATATCAATATATTCTCAGGACGTAAATCCTTTCTTTACAGAGTGGAAGACACCATTCGAGTACTCCCCCTTTTAATGATATTAAGGAAGAGCATTATCTTCCCGCCTATACTGAAGCCATTAAACAGCACAATACAGAAATTGAAGGAATCGTAAATAACGGTGCTGAACCAACATTTGAAAATACGATTGAAGCAATGGAGCTTAGCGGTAAGCTGCTTAAAAAAGTAAATTATGTTTTCAATAATCTCTATAGCCTGGAAGGAAGTCCCGAAATGGACCGCATTGCCCGGGAATCCGCAAAAATGATGGCGGGACATAAAGATGATATTTTCTTAAACGACAAACTCTTTTCTCGTATCAAATCTGTCTATAACGAAAAAGATAAACTCAACCTATCTGTTGAACAGAAAAATGTCCTTGAAAAGTACTACCTGGATTTTGTTGAAGGAGGCGCGAACCTTGATGCCAAAGACAAAGCGAAACTAAGGAAAATAAATGAAGATCTATCCCAGCTTGGATTAAAATTCGGTGAGAATATCCGTGAAGAAAACAGCCGTTATGAACTTGTAATCGATAAAGCGGATGATCTTAAGGGTCTTCCCGAGACCTCCATTATTGCGGCACAGGAAAAAGCTGCTGCAAAAAGCCTTACCGGGAAATGGATATTCACTATTGATAAACCAACCCTGCTCCCGTGTCTGCAGTATTCACAAAACAGGGACCTCCGGGAAAAGCTTTATAAAGCATACATGAACCGCGGCAACAATAATAATGATCTGGATAATAAGAAGATCCTCTCACGGGTTATCTCCTTAAGGGTTGAAAAAGCACATCTTCTTGGATTTAATACCTACGCAGATTTCAAATTGAAAAGAAGAATGGCTGCATCCCCCGAAAATGTTTATAAGTTTTTAAATGATATTCTTACTCCCGCCCTCCGCAAAGGGAAAAAAGAAGTTGAAGAAATGCAGCAGCTTGTCAATAAAGAAGGAAATAATTTTAAGATAGAACCCTGGGATTACTGGTATTACTATGCCCTTCTCTCCAAAGATAAATTTAACTTTGATGAAGAATCTGTCCGTCCCTATTTTAAGCTTGAAAATGTACTTGAAGGTGCTTTTACTCTTGCTAACAAATTATATGGAGTCACATTTACACAACTCAACGGTATGCAGGTATTCTACCCGGAAGCTAATGTGTATGAAGTAAAAGAAGCGGACGGAAAGCATATCGGCATTTTGTATACAGACTTCTTCCCGAGGGGAAGCAAAAAGAACGGTGCATGGCAGGATAACTTTACCTTTCAGAGCAATATGAAAAATAATTTCATTCCCCCTGTCGCTATAATCTGCGGCAATTTTACAAAACCAGTGGGCAATCTCCCTTCGCTGTTAAGCATTGATGATGTAAGTACATTGTTCCATGAATTCGGACATTCACTTAATTATTTACTTACCAATGTTGCTTATCCTAAATCATCAGAATCGATAACGGATTTTGTTGAGCTTCCTTCACAGTTCATGGAAAACCTGGCTCTTGAACCGGAGGTGTTAAAATTATACGCAAAGCAATATATAACGGGTGAAATAATACCGCAGGAACTTATAACCCAGATTACGGAATCAAGATCCCAAAAGCCGGTATTTGAAACAATTGAATATACAGCGGCAGCAATCCTTGATATGGACTGGCACAGCATCTCTGATACAAATGAAATAGACGTAGCACAATTTGAAAAAGGATCTATTCAGAAAATGGGATTGATCCCTGAAATACTTCCGCGCTATCTAAGCACAAATTTTCTTCATATGGTGGGCTGGGATTATGAAGCAGGATATTACAGCTATCAATGGGCTGCAGTATTAGATGCAGATGCGTGCGCAGCATTCAAAGAAAAAGGATTATTTGACAAAGCAGTTGCAAAGTCCTTCAGAGAAAATATTTTGGAAAAAGTCTCCAGTGAAGACCCTATGGAAATGTACATGAAATTCAGAGGAAGAAAACCAGATACAATTGCCCTGTTAAAAAGATTGGGGATTGAGTAGGTTATCAGGTTCAAAGTGGACCTAAATAAATTTCCCGAAACACATAGAATAGTAATCATTTAGTAATTCTTATTAGCTGGCAGGGGTTTCGTTGAAGCCAGGAAGGTGATTCTCTTTCAAATGTATAAGTATATTAATGGCCGGGTTGAAATTCCCGGCCATTATCTTAAAAACCTTTGGAATATGAACAGCATAATATTATTCAAAAAAGTTCTAATCGAGTTCAGTCTGGGGAGAGGATCTATAGGAATAAGGATATAGCACTGAATGTTTTATACAATTCTTTTCCTTTTAAGAAATAAACGATATAGGAAAAGAATGATAACCGCTCCAATGATGCCGCCGATAAGTCCGGCACTCTCATCATTCTCATAGATACCAAGCATTTTTCCGAGAAAAGTAAATAGCAGTGAGCCTCCCACACCAAGCAGCATAGTTATAACAAAACCGCCGGGATCTTTCCCCGGCATAATTAATTTTGCAATTGCTCCTGCAACTAATCCAACGATCAACGCCCATAAAAAAGCCATATTACTCCTTTGTTTTGAAAAAGATAATAACAAATCAATTACACATAATAGTGATTCGGATTAGATTTATGATATTTCTGCGATATAAGGATAGTATCAGATGAAAATAATATTGACAGACCTTTAAGTGAATTATTCCTTCCAGCATTCCCACCCTGAATGGATCTTTTTATACTTTGATCGCCCAAAGCGAGCTGGCCGGAAAAAAATATCTACCCCTTTGCTCATTGTTGGCAATACATATGCTCGGATGTCTGCACAATCGCAATGCCCAATATCCACCTGGAAATCCTTTCTTTCCTTTTTCAAAGTGATTAACTGGTCAAGATAGGTTCCGCGAACTAAATGTAAGAATTCTTTCACGCGTTCCACATCATACACAGCAACGCTGACTGAAGTTTGGACATCCCTTGTCAGTCGGGCGAACGATTCCTGAGCGAATCTTTTTGCGAAAGCAGAAACCTCCCCATCCTGTAAACTGAGATCCAACCGCTTCAATAAATTAAGATCAAAGTAAGACAAATGAAGATTGTCAGGAGAAGCGATTATGGTTGGGGCAAAAGATCCAAGTACATCAATTGTGTAAGGTGTACCGCCATAACAAGTGGAAAGTATCAAAAGATCAATACGCGTTGAATCTTTTGTGAAGTCTTTCAAGCCATTTGCAAAGTCCTGGATAGTAAACATCCGATCCGGATATGATTCATCGTAGCCCGCCCCGCCGAACTCAGGGATTTCGTGACCGCAGTAGAGGAACACACTCATTTTCTTTCTTTGGTCGCTGGTACGGAATTGCCGGTACAACTCTGCTTCAGTATAAAAGTATGAATGTTCCTGATCACGCCAATACAATTCATTTGCGATTAGCTGTCCTTTTCGATAATAATAGAACTCTCCATCTTCAAGAGGGAATAAGAATAAGAAGTTTTTTCTGGGTCTTTGGTGAAAGATGAACACCTCTGCTAGGGGGTTTTCCTGAGCGACTTTTTTTGCTTCTGCCAGGTATTTCTCGTCTGCCTGATGTTCATTACCGCTGGTATCGAAATAGAGATAATCACCATCGCCGTGTATGACAAATACGATTGAGTAATGCATATCAGGCGTACTTTCCTCTGGTTGTAGAGACCCCTGCTGAATGAGCGGGTCAGCGCTGCAAGAGTACAGACTTAAAGCAAGTAATGCATAACCCGCACCAATAAAGAGAGTCGAATATTGGAATCCCCTGACCAATAAAATGTTCAGTTTTAGCATATCAAAGGATGTTGACAGTACAGAGACTACTAAAGCAAGAGTACGACCAAAAGAATTATAAGAATTAAAGCAACTACACTGATGGTTATCATCTCAGCTGCTTGTTGCATATCCTGCACGACATAATCTGCGAAGGCATTGAGTTGGCGATCAGATACACGCTCGTAGCCATTGCTTCCTGTAAGCTCATCTTGTTTTTCTTGCAGTGAAGCTTTGAAACGATTGATACCGATACGATCGTCTTTAGAAATTAACCCTGAGTTTTCAACCTTATCCAATGTACCAGACATATTCTGAAATGACTCGTTGAGGATTTTACGTTTCTCGGATGCGTTTTCCGTAGTTTTCACTTTGTGTGCCACATCTCTGAAGTATTTTTGAAGTTCATCCTTTCCGCCGGCATTTGCCTGCAGGGACAGAATGAACATTATGGCAATAGATCCAATAGCAATTTTTGCTCTCATAGTTGATCCTTTAAAAAGTTGAGATAATATTAATTGGTCATATATTAAGCGAATCTAGTTCCTGGTCACCGAAGAGAAGGAAAAGAACTATGACCACAACAAATGCGATGATGAGAGATCTATCGGTTTTGTGTTCATTAAATTGTATTATCTGAAATTGAATTTATAAATTATGTAAAATGTTACCCAGAGATGATTGAGAAAACAATCGCCCAAAAGGATGAAAGAGTAATTAATTCTTTTCAGAATCACACACATCCTATAAAGAGTCTTACAACTCACCAAACAATTGCTGATCCAATTTGAAGAAACCGGAATTGTATTAATCCGATTCGTTGATGAAAATCAAGAATTAATCCAACACTCCCTTCTTAGATTAATAAAAGATGTAGTTCCTTTTTCATCCTTTAGACCGATTGAACAATCTCAATTAAAATCTTAACATATTATTGCAATCGAACGTTCGGGATAAATCAGGATCTGAATAAAAAGGTACAAAATCATATCTGTTGACGGAGACCTGCCAGCGGAAATTTTATGGAGGGAAAAAGTTATGTCACTTATTACACTTATAGTAGTTTTGGTAGTTGTGGGAGTTGTACTCTGGTTGATTAACAGCTACATTCCTATGCAGTCAACCATCAAGAAAATTTTGAATGCAGTGGTAGTTATTGTTGTGATTCTTTGGCTATTGAGCGCTTTCGGAATAATCGGAAGCCTTGACACAATTCGTATTGGAAGGTAATATAATATCAGTATTCTCATTCTTATGAATAGGCTGTTGGCGGAAATAGCACTGTAATCCTTTACATCGCCCACGGTAGTACCTATTTAAATGTAAGCTAGAGGTTTATAGCTGTATTCATTCAGAAGCCCGTTATTAAGGGGCTTCTAAACATAAGGTGTCTTTGATACATTGTCGATGGCACCTGGAATTTCTTTTATTATTCCTTTTTTAATGTAAACAGGACGAATAATTTGCTTTAGATAAGGAAGTTTGGCCAAAAAGAATAAGCCTCCTGCCATGCAAAGCAATCCTCCAAATGTTAATGTTAAGGGTGCACCGATATGACCTGCAATTATACCGGCAATAAGACTCCCGAAAGGAGCAAATCCCATAAACGACATTGTATAAAAGCTCATAACCCTGCCGCGCATATCATCATCTGTTAATGTCTGAAGGATAGTATTGCTCGATGCCATTTGCACCATCATACTTGCACCTGTTATAACGAGGAAAATAATTGAAAGTGGAAGTGATCGGGAGAAAGAGAAAATTATTAGTCCTGCTCCGAATATCAGCGAGCCTCTTCCTATAAATTTACCAAGACCAAGTACTGATTTTCTGGAAGCAAGATAAAAGGCTCCGCTGAAAGCACCAGTACCAACGGCACCTAAAAGAAACCCTAATGTCTGAGCATTTCCCCCTAGTATAGATTTGGCGAACACGGGCATTAAAACTGTATAAGGCATACCTACAAGGCTGACTAATGCCAAAAGAAATAGTATCGATCTAATCGGGACAGATCCGAAAGTATATCTAAACCCTTCCTTTAATTCTTCAACTACCTTGCTCTGCTGATCATTTTTTGAATAAGGTTTCAGTTTCATAGCAAACAGCGCTGCGATAACAGCTATGTAACTGATGCCGTTTATAAGAAAGCAGATCCCCTCCCCTAATAGAGAGATAAGAATACCAGCAATTGCCGGACCTACAAGCCGTGCGCCGTTAAAAACTGAAGAATTAAGGGCAATGGCATTGCTTAGATCATTCCGGTTCTCAATTATTTCTACTACGAAAGCCTGTCTGTTAGGGATATCAAATCCGTTGATCAGTCCAAGGAAAATATTCAATACAATAATGTGCCATATCTGGATAGAATGGGTTAACACAAGTGCAGCAAGTCCGAGGGCCTGTATCATCGAGAGGATTTGGGTGGCAATAATTATTTTATGCTTATTCAGTCTGTCGCTTAATACACCTGCAAAAGGAGATAAGATAAGTGTGGGTATCTGACTTGAGAAACTTACTATTCCCAGAAGAAGAGCTGAATTAGTAAACCGGTAAACAAGCCAGCTTAAAGCGATAGCCTGCATCCAGGTACCGATAAGTGAGATGATCTGCCCGGAAAAAAATAATCTGTAATTTGGATACTTTAGGGCTCTGCCAATTTCCTTCAGTTTCATCTAAAATTAAAAAAATTATTAAACCATAATAAATAATTATATCATATTTCATTCTTGTCATTGACACAAAACCACAAGGAACGACTATTATCCTGCCTTTTTTCTATCTTTCGTTATCAGTTATAAATAAAATTTATGTTTGAATACCAGAAGAATAACAGGTTCTTTGCCCAGGTTACCGGATTAATGGAGCAGCTTGCCGAACAGGAGATAAAGGACCTGGGAGCTGTTAATACAGAGGTAACTTATAGAGGTGTTTATTTTGAAGCAGATAAAAAAGCTTTATACAGGATAAATTATAACTCCAGGCTTCTAAGCCGGGTACTTGCTCCGCTGCTTACTTTCCCTGCTCATACAACGGGTGCTCTTACCAAGGCGGCATATAATATTAACTGGAAATCAATTTTCACAACCGAGCATACGTTTTCGATCTCTGCATCGGTATCAAAAAGTAAAATAACAAATTCACTATACGCCTCACAATGTTTGAAGGACGGCATTGCAGATCATTTCAGGGATAAAACAGGCAAGCGTCCCAGTGTAAATACTGTAACTCCTGATGTCAGATTGAATTTACACATTGAAAAAAATAATGCTGTTATCAGCCTTGATCTCTCCGGTGAATCGCTTCATAAAAGAGGTTACCGGTTAACAGGAGGAGAAGCCCCGATGCAGGAAACTGTTGCCGCTGCAATCATAAGATTAAGCGGATGGGATGGAGAAAGACCTTTACTTGATCCTATGTGCGGTTCAGGTACAATAATCTGTGAAGCATTAATGCATTACTGCAGGATACCAGCCCAGTTTTTAAGGAAGAGTTTCGGGTTTACACACATGCCTGATTACGAAAGACAGCTTTGGAAGGAAGTAAAAAAGGAAAGTGATGATAAGATACGTTCACTGCCTCAAGGATTAATAATGGGGAGCGATAAGTCGCAGCGTATCCTTGAAGCTGCAAAATCTAATCTGTCACCACTGCCTTATAAAGAAAATGTTGAACTGAAAGGAATTCCTTTTCAGCATATAAAGAAATTTGAGAAGGGAATGATAGTTACGAATCCTCCTTATGGGATCAGACTAGGAGAACCGGAAGAGGCTCAGCAGCTGTTCAAAGATTTCGGAGATTTCATAAAGCAGAGATGTACAGGAACTATTGCATTTATTTATGCAGGTGATCCCGCATTAAGAAAACATATCGGATTAAGAACATCAGCAAGAATTCCCTTAAGCAACGGGAAGTTCGAAGGGTTATTGCTGAAGATCGATAGTTATGAGGGCACGAAGAAAAAACAATTTGATAATTTGTCAGGAAGTGCGGATTGAAAAATCAGCACCGGTTAAAAACCGCCACCTCCAACCTTTACGCC
>CAVXTT010000010.1:0-45697 GCA_963764685.1 uncultured Ignavibacteriales bacterium | reverse complement strand
TACAGCTTGTTCCCGAAGACCAGAGGAAATATAAGTAACCGAGATGCGGGATCTTTTTGTAAAAGAATTATCGGATATGCCCAATGCAAGGATTAAGGTTGATCTTGCATCAAATACAGGAGGTCCGGGGGCTCCTGTTGAATTTTACCTGCTCGGACAGGATCTTGATAAGCTTGAAGAGCTTAAAAACGAGATCGTTGGAAAAGTAAAAGATATTCCGGGTCTGATAAACTTTGATCAAAGCTCAAGAGCAGGCAAACCTGAAATTACTGTATATCCAAGGAGAGAAAAACTGACTGAAGCAGGTCTTTCCGTTATGGATGTCGCTCTTACTCTGCGGTCTTCAGTTGAAGGAATAGTTTCCTCGAAATACCGTGAGGAAGGGGAGGAATATGATATAACTGTTACCCTGGATGATAGGTCCGTAGATAGTCCTGATAAAATAGGAAACATTACAGTTATGTCCCCTGTAGCAGGTTCGATGAGACTTTCACAAATTGCTGATGTTAAATTTACCACCGGATATACAAGAATTGTACACCGGGATAAATATACGGCAATCAGCTTTACCGGATCAACTGGTGCGGATGTACCGCTTGGGAATATAACAGCAGAAATCGAAAAAAGAATGAAGGATATTAAATTCCCTCCCGGATACAGCTTCAAGTGGGGCGGCAGTGTTGAGCTGATGAATGATATGATTGCAGATATGATGTTTGCATTCCTTCTGGCGATACTACTAACATATATGCTTCTGGCAGCAATGCTGGAAAGCTTCTGGCAGCCTGTCATAATTATGCTGACAGTTGTACTGGGGATGATCGGAGTAATTCTTTCTCTTTATTTTACCGGTGTTTCTTTTGGTATCACATCATTGATGTCAATTGTAATGCTTATCGGTATTGTGGTGAATAATGCTATTCTGCTGCTCGATTATACTAACCAGCTAAGAAGGGAGCAGGGTTATACCCCTAAAGCATGCCTTGCTTGAAGCTGGACCGGTTAAACTGAAACCGCAGATAATGTCGTCGGCGGCATTAGTACTGGGTATGCTCCCGATGGCTTTAGGAATTGGAGCTGCTGGAAAGGAAATGAGAATTCCTATGGGAGTTGTTGCAATCGGAGGACTGATTGCTTCTACAATACTAACCTTGTTCGTAATACCGGCTATTTATTATGTGACATCGCGGGTTAAAAAAGTGAGTCAGGAATAGAATTGTAGAGTTCGGAAGTGTGTAAGTGCGGAAATTAGGACAGGCGAGAGCTTGTCCTTTTTTATGGAATATCACACAATGTAGTTCCTTCTCCTTTCCAACGGGTTGAAGGGAAGACCATAATCTAATGAGTCAGGTAAGTCACATAAAAAAATATTATTTTAACAATTAAACAGAATCCTGCAGGAGCTTTATGAAAACAAATGAAGAATTCTTCGATTCCATCTCTTCTTTCTATGATAAAATGATAAATTTCGATGCTGCCATACAACGGCGGAAGGAGGCACTTCAGAATTTTATTGACCCGTATATGAAAAGTGCAGCTGATATGGGAAGCGGAACAGGGCTTGATTCTATTGCACTATCACTCCTTGGATTAGAAGTAACCGGATTTGATATATCATCAAAGATGATCGAGCAGGCGGAAATAAATGCAGGTATATACAACACAGAAATACGATTTGTCCAGGCGGAACTTGATAAAATACCATCAGATTATTCGGGTAAATTCAACCTGATAGTTTCACTTGGAAATACACTTGCTAACCTATCTAAGGATAAAATAAATAAAGCAGTTGCCAATTCCTTCGAAATGCTTAGATCAAAAGGAAAATTAGTGATGCAGATTCTGAATTTTGAATATGTTAAAGGCAAAAATGAAAGGATAATAAACATTACTGAAAAAGACAGCTATTATTACATCAGGTTCTATGATTTTTTCGATAAAGAAATCAATTTTAATATTCTCAAGTTCCATAAAGAGGCTGTTTCGCAAAGAGAACTGATAACAACCCGGTTATTTATATATACTTCTTCTGAACTGAATGATCTGCTCACAGAAAAAGGTTATAAGAATATTAATCTATATGAGAATTTATCAGGAAAGAATTTTGAGCCCGAAGCATCAAAGGATCTTGTAATTACAGCGGAGAAATAAAAAGAGGCTGCCTTGGCGGAACGACAGCCTCCCAAGGAGTATTACACGGCTAATCATTTCAATATTTTCATATCATCAATCCAGCCTCTGACAAGACCATTGTTCGCCTGAGAGCTTTTTGTTGTAATCCATATTTCAATAAATTCAGTTGAGCTATCGATGGTAAATGGTATATCACAAAATATCCACGTATTGGTCGGCCCGCACATCTGATTAAGTACTGGTGTATTAAAACTACCGTTCTTAAATATTCTGATCTGATAATTACCAATTTCAGTGCGAAACCAGTATTGAAGACGGTGAGTGGCTGAAACATCCCAGTTTTGGGTATAAATTTTTTGATATAAACCTCCCCAGGCTCCCAGTATTGAATCAGGGCGGGCAAGCGATTCCAGATAACAAACTTTTAGACCATTCTGTCCCTCTTTATAATTATCTGCGTCAAGACTGAAATAATAAAACCCAGGGTCTCCTGTAATACTCTGGTTCCAGAGCTCCGGGATTACACCGTCTGAAGTTAATTCAAAGCTGCCGTTCTTTAGTACCTCCTCTTGGTTCCCCCCCGAGCTTGAAATTTCAGGATCATAATGGGGGTAACAACCTGTGAATATTAATGCAATAACAGGCAGCAACAGTAAGAGTTTTCTCATTTTTATCCTGTTTTTAATTTCGAAGTGCCAATTAATATGCCATTTGAATTTTGTTCTAATTTGAGCTTAATTGATAAGTAAAAAGTAGTGATAGTACAAAAAGCTATATTCAAATTTCAATAATTGAACCAGGGAATTTGAATAGATAAGAAATCGTTCAAAAAATGGAATGTGATTTTTGTACCGTAAGCCAATTGAATTTATTAACAGCAAGCTTTCCAAGATTGTAGAGAGCGGGATTAAAAACTTTAATAAATCTTCCATTTTCTACTTGTGTCCCGCCGAACTTTGATTTGAATTCTCTAACACCATAATCCTCATCAGGTGATCCGGCTCCCATAAAATCAAATTTCCTGAATCCATTTTTATAACCATATTCAATGGCTGCAAAAGTAGCCATTACACTGGGATAAGCATCCTTAAATTCCTGGTCGAGACCGCAAATGTTTAATTCAAAAATGGTTTTATCAAGCAGGGGTGCTGTAATTCCACCGATTATTCTCCCATTGAGTTTTACCAGAAGAAATTTTGCAAGATCAGTTTTATAGAGCCTAATAAAGAATTCTGCAGAAGGAAGAGGTTTTTTTATTTTATTCGCATAGAGTTCTTTCAGCAGTTCATAAAATTCTCCAACTTCGGTGATATCTGCTGCGGGTTCAACTATGACCCCATTTTTTAATGCTTTTCTTATCTGTCTTTTACGGCTGGTGTTAAAGTTTTTCCAGGCAATTTCTTCTGTCGAACAATCCAGGTGAAAATTTAATTCCGGTTGATATGTCCATCCGTTTTTTTGAAATGTATCTTTATAATATGAATAACTATCGGAGTTTCGGGTCTCCACATAGATGACTTTTGTTTTCATATCAATATTTAACTTTTTCAGCAGAGTATCGAGGGCATTGGAATCATTCTCTTTTATTAATGGTCCTCCATATATAATTCCTCTCCTGGAAAAATAACTTTTAATACCAGCTTCTTTTTGCAGGACTATTACACAAAGGGCAAGGAGTTCGTTATTCTTTTCAACAGCATAAGCTTCGGCAGAAAGACCCGGAACTGAATTGAGGAAATCAAAGTAATCCGGTGATTGGAAAGGCGTTGATACAGGGCTTGTTTTTAACAAGTTAACCCATTTTGAGCGGGGGATTAAATAATTTTTAGTGATGTGCATTAATTCTGAATCAATTACTCTCCCTAATATCAAAATAAAGAATGAACGATAAAGTGATGTTAGTCCTTCATTATGGAAATAACAATCAAATAAAAGAGGAATAAGGAGGTAGTATGAGGAGGGACAAATGTGAGAGGGGTTCTATTAAATTATTGAGCACATCTATTTTTAGAAGTTTGTCTTATTATCAAAATGTAACGTGTTCCTAAACTGAGGATTTTATTATGGATGATATATTTAAGTTGATTGAAGGATTTGATTTTGAAGCTGATCCAGGTGAAGCGGTACTGGATCTTTTTTTAAGAGTAATTGTTTGTCAGGCTTCAATTGCTTCATTAAAGGAGCTTAATCTGAAATATCTGTCTGAAATGACAATTAAACCTGTTGAAGAGATTGATTTAGAATATCAGTCGGTATTTGATGAATTAAAACACGATTTGATAGCTAAATTCGTTTCACAATATGGGAAGCTTATATAATTTTAGACCATCAGTCCCGGCTTCACGAGGAAAATTGACTAAAGCCCGACGGCTGATTAATTCTAATAACTATTGATTAAAATGTTGTGAGGGGAGCGGAGCCTTTGATTTATGTATCAAAGAAAGAATTCGAAGATGTGAGCCTGATACCCTTTTAATTCAATGAACATACCAATTTCATTGATTTCAGAGACAAGCCTGATATAGCGCTGCCCTGTCAGCAGATCCTGCAGCTCGAGATGATAATTAGACGTATTAAGCGGAAATTTTAATCTGCACTGGGATGTGTTTTCAAAATAATTAATTATTATGAGATGTGCTGCGATTATCTGATTTCCATTGCCAAACAAGAAAATTTTCAAATAAATAATTGCCGGGTCCTGCACTTCTTGGCTCAAGCATTTCCCATTTGCCCGGAGTCATAGATAGAAGACTTGGTTATCCTTAGCAGACGGTCATAATATTTCTTAACTGTGTTTGATCCCTTTTCAGCGGTTCTCGTCCCAGCTGTACAGGAACTTTGGATTTATATCCTGAAAATTGTCCGTCGTAAAAAAGTTTCATTCCCGGGATTGTGGTAATTATAGTTGCAGCAGCAAGTGATTTGTATTTTCCGAATTTAGCAACTGCCCTTTGCTCATCATGATTTTCAAGAAACCGGACGGATTTCTCCTGGTATATGAGATCAGCATGCAGATGAGCCTTAATACTGGCGATATCGGCTGAACCAAGCCGGTCAGTCAATCTTTTGTCATAGGTGTAATCAAACCCCAATTGCTGAAGATCCCATTCAAGATCCCAGTATGTCTCTGCAATAAACAGAAAATCCTTTTTAATATTTTTTATCTCTTTAATAGCAATCCCCCAGAACTCCCCGGCAGGCTTTGGAAAATTCATTTTGTTGAGAACCCCTATCCAGGAATTGTAGAATACATTATTTAAAGGAAGCATCGCCATATCGCATCTTACTCCATCGCATAACAGACTGATATCCTTCAGGATGTTAATCATAAAATCGCGTGCAGCCTGTACTAAAATAGTTTACCTGAATAGTATCAGACCAGGCTGGAAACAGAGGATCTCTCCCGTGTGCAAATATTAGTTCCCCATCAAAAGGACGGTAAAACGTAAAAGAGTCTTTTTCAATGAATTCTTCTGTGGCCGGAAGAAATATTTCCGGGTTTGATTTTATATACCTGGATTCAGCACCGAAATGGTTTGGAACGAAGTCGAGAATCAGTTTTATTCCAAGTTTATTCAGTATCTCTTTAGTTTTCAGGAGTTCTTCAGCGGTACCGATAAGGGGATTTATTTCGTAATAGTCAATAGAATAAGGAGATCCAATAACATCAATACGTGCCCAATTCTTAAGACTTTTCTGATAACTTGTAATAAGATCATTTGAAAAGCAGCATTTATTAATTATTGAGTCACAGGTCTTCCATACTCCCATAAACCAAATGGAGGTAATGCCAAGTTCTGCAAGGCCTGAATAATAATCCAGGGGGACATCGGATAATTTCGATCCAAAACTTTTAAGCCATACACGGGTATTTATTTCATATAATCTGGGATTCACTGCCTGATCGGTAGATAAATTACAATGCAAAATTAGGAAATTCTTTGTAAATTCTGATGATCCAGGGATGATTTTGAAGCACTGAGTGTAAAAAAAGTTACAAAGTGGTAAAGATGACCTGTAATTATAGCTAATTTATTATAAATTAAGCTTTTATCCGCTTTGACAGTGTCTAAGAAAGGAAAGTACAACTTCAAATATTAGGTCCTAATGTGTCCTGATAATTAATTCTCAGGTACTATTATATTGGAATTTTCGCTGCAAAGTACATTATTTGTACTGCCTTAATCTAACATTAGTACTTCAAGTTCAAAAATTGAATCTGCATTTCCAGGGGAACAATCATAAAGCAAGATTATATATTAAATTACTCAATTATTTGTTACTGGTACAGAAGTTGAGAAAAATCCTGGAAATATTCACAAATTATTAAAATTTAAGAGTTACAATCGAGGTCTGCAAATGCTAAAGAACGTTAATACTGTTAACGGTAATGTAAATCCATTTTCTGAAATTTACTTAAATAACGGTTTGGAAGAAGAGATTGACAAGTATAAGATATCTGCAATAAGTAAGATCCGCTTTTCATTGATAATAAAACCGGCAATGATCTCATTTATTGCTTTAATCTTTTCTTTCTTTCTTGATCTTTCATACGTTCCTCTACTTGGAAATGTATCGATTGATCTGGCAAAGGCTCTTTTTCCTACCTGGCAGCCGGCACAGGAAACCATTACTCCTTACAGCTTCTGGTGGATGCCGGTAGTAGTATACGGATTGTTCTTTTTTATGGCATACCTGGCTTATAACAAACTGAAAGTAGAAATTGCCCGCACACCTGTTTCGGAAACAATAGACCGGGTAATTAATTCTTATGCAACAGTCATTGATAGTATTTCAACAGCACTGCCACTTAATTGGAGCAGCTGTTCTGCTTATCAGTATTAAACTCGGAGAGGAAGTCTTTCTCGGATTATCAGTTCCTTTTGAGATAAAAGCTTTAATTGTACTGGCTATCGGAAAATTGTTTGAGCCGGTACTGGATCAGCTTGGCGTTGAATTCCAGAATGTAGTGAATCATATTAAAGACATCCGCGAAAGATATTTTTCCCGCATTCAGATAGAAAATTCAAAGAATTTAATAAAACAGATGAGCAGCAATTCAAATCAAGTCGTTCCTGAATTTTCACCCCAGGATCTTGAACAATATAAAGCAGTTCTTGAATATACATCAAAAGTGAGTGATGTAATCAATAAAAACTTTAGCTTCGGTTTTTGCTCTTATGGAAAAACTGAATAACATGCAAAATCTTTCTCCTGAAAAACTTCAACAGGTTAAATCCCTGGCAGATTCAATTACCCAGGCCTCATCTTCTTTAAGTGATGAAAAGACGCTTGCCGGACTCAAAGCACTTGAATCTATAGTAAAGAAGTAAGAGCAGTTATGAGAACAACTAATAGAGACAGCAAATTTATTATCTACCAGGTACTCTACATCTTTGTTATTACGGTGCTTGCTCTTAAAGGGGCTGATCTTGATCTCAGCAGGGTAGTTAAAAAGGAACAGGCTGTGGATGTAAGTGTAAGAGATTCGCTGGTAGCACTTATAGATTCTTTATACTCCCTGGGATTAAATTTTGATATTAAGATAGTTGAAAATGCCGCTGAAGAAAATGTTGAGCTTAAACAGAAACTTGCATCTTTGAACAAGACTGTCAATTTGCTGAACGAAAGAATCAAGGAGATCCCGCCTGAAGAAAGAAATCCCATTATTGAAGAACCGCCGGAAAAAGAACAAACACTCGGACAACTTCCTTTATCCATACAACAAACTTTTATTCAGAATACCTGGAATGTTGCAAAGAACAATGGAAATGTACCTTCGTACATCTTTGATCCAAGGAATATGGGTCAGCCCATCGCAATTATCCAGCCAGGCAAAGAGAGCAAATTTGATCTTACTGACCAGTCGGAAATAATAGTAAAGTTTGGTAATCAACAGGAGAAGATGAAAGTTTTACCCAACAAACCACCACAGATTAAAATTGAGAAGGTAACCACTAAAATGGATGGGGATGAAATATATGTTAAAGATCTGCAAAGAGTAACCGGATTCAATGTAACAATTATCGATGAAAGACCTGACCAGTTAAAGGTAATACATACCGGCCCTATTTCGGTTACCGGACCAGTGCGGACTGCAAATGGCAATCTTGTTTATAATGTTTCTTTAAACCTTGCCACCTACAGAAGACCGTTTTGATAACTGGCTCGATAAAAATGAAAATTCCCGTGACCCAAGCGGTAGATATAAGGCAAATTTCTTTTTTACCGTAATGGATGAAAAAACAAAAGACAGGGTACAGGTCGGTGATCAGTTTATTTTTACAGGTTATTCAAAATAAAATCGGAATAAAGAAAAATGAAAAAAATATTACTTCTTATAATCATCCTGGCAGGTTTACAATCAACCGGTGTTCTGTTTGCACAAACCGAGGAGGAAGAACAGATACTATTCTATCAAATGGAACCCCTTGATGATAGTTTATTTTTACTTATTCAGAATGAAGTCTTTATTGATCCACCCGATCCAAAGGCAGAAATAATTGCAGATTTAAGAGATCCGAATAATCAGACAGTCTCAATTAAAGGGGTGCTGTACCCGTACCTTGCATTTACTCCGGAGACGAGAGCAAAGATTGCCACCTTCCCCTTTAAGATCAATCTGGAAGAAGATCTCCACTATGGCAGTGTTTTTTCAAGAGTCTTTGAAAAGATAAGGATCAATAAAATAGTTGGTCCTGCTACATTAGCGCAGATATCACCCGGACTGCATTATATCAATCCTTTCCTGCAGTTGTTCGGCGGAGAGCGGTTTGGTGTCCCGATTAAAAAGGATATCGGAATATCTTTTGGACTGGGTACACCATATTCAGGTCCCCTTGAAACCAACCTGGTGGAAGCGAACTTTCATATCCTCGGGTTCTCAGGAGGAGCCTATAGTTCTGTAAATGCATTTACAGAAATAAAGCAGGAGAATAATCATAACAATCTTTATGGTACAGTAGGGTATCAGATCAGCTATGTTCTTCCTTTCGGTAACTTTTTCGAGATCGGTTATCTTGAATCAATAAGCGAACCAACAGCATCTGATTTGGAGGAATTCCAGAGATATGATACTCCGGACTACCAGGCAAAGATAATAGACGGCTCATATTTTAACTGGGAATTCAGATATCCTATCAGTTTCTTCGGATCAACAAGAGGTAAGGTATATACTGCACATTACCTGGATGAGTGGCATATCGGCTATACCGGCAGAGAATTATCGCTGGCAGGCAGTACATTTGATTTCCGTTTCGATGCAATGTTTAATAGTGATGTACGTCCTAACCAGTATGTTTTTGATATTATGGTTCAGAAAATATTTCGAGAGCTGGGGATTCAGTGCATTTGCTATAGGACCATCGGCAATCTTTTCTGAAGATGCCCATGGGAAGGCGGCATTTACATCAATACTATTGAATTTCCGCCTGAAGGTAGGTACTTCATTATAAGTCTTTTAAAGAAGGAGCAAGGAGCATTCTCATAAGTTGGTTATTGCGAAGCTTCTTGACAAAGTGACCTTACTAGTTCGACGCAATTGACTGTGTTGGTAATATGAGTGAGCACAAAGATAGCTGCCCGCTGAAAAAATTTAAAGAAATTGTATTTAAAAAATTTTCACGGGATTTGACTTCCAATTTGCCGACGCTGATATTTTGAATGAATAATGACCGGATGACGCAGAGGCAGACTGTCAGGCTTATTTGTCCGGTTTTTGCCTGAGCATTGTCCGGGCGCTGTCTCAGCACCGTCCGTGCAGAATAAAAAACAAGGTAGGTGCTTTAATTATTTTTCTCCCTGTCCAAATTCCCCGGATTTTGATAACTCCAGAAAACTAATACCCTGCTTATTTCTTTGAAATGTAAGAGATTAGTGGGGAGACGCAGAAGGGATTAAAAAAATTCTCTTTAAAAACACAAATACCATTTGAATTTTCCATTGACTGGTTTAATCCTTGCAGCAGGAACAGACTGCCGCTTGCTTCCCAGGATTTCATTAACAATAGCTACTTTTTCCGAACCAGTCACAATAAAAATCACCTCATTCGCATTATTAATCGTCTGTTCCGTTAAGGTAATTCTTTTTTGCCCGGTAATAGGATGTTCGGATATTCCAGTTATTTCCGTTGAATTAATTAAAGCTTTTCCGGGGAACAAAGAAGCGGTATGCCCATCCACTCCTAAACCAAGCCATATAAGATCAAAAGCAGGCAGATTATTTTTAAGAGGTACAGTATTCCGGATTTCAGATGAATATCTTACATTTTCCAGTTCGGGGGCATTGCTGCCATTTATAAAATGTATGTTTGATGAGGGGAGAGGAATGTGTTCCAGCATAATTCTTTTTGCTGTCCCATAGTTGCTTTCAATATCATCTCCTGTTACCATCCTTTCATCGACCCAGAATAACCTGAGAGTTTCCCAGGGCAGATCAATATATTCTCTCCCGATCAGCTCAAATAAAAGAAGGGGAGTAGAACCTCCGGAGACAGCAAGATAAAAATACTTTCTTAGAATTGAACTTTCTTCTAATTTTTCCTTTAACTCATCCGCAATCTGTCTGAAAAGTTCTTCCTTACTTAGGAATTTTTTTACTTCAGCCGGAATATCATAGTTCACAATACATCCCGTCATCAGTTAGATTTTTACAAGGATATCTCCATTCGGATTTTAAGTTCTCGAACAGGTCATTTGCTTCAATGGGTCCCCAGGTTCCGGCAGGATATCCATATATCTTTATGGAGTGGTTATTTTTCCAGGCATTTAATATAGGATCCACAAACTTCCAGCATTCCTCAACGGCATCACCACGTGAATATAAAGTCCGGTCTCCGTTCATACAATCAAGGAGCAGCCTTTCATACGCAGAGGGGAGTTCGTCCGGTGCAATATCAGAGTAATGGAAATCCATATTCACAGGCTGAACCTTATATCCTGCACCCGGAGTTTTAATGCCAAATTTCAACAGTATCCCTTCATCGGGCTGGATCCTTATTATCAACTGATTTGATATCTGCTCAGTATTGTACCTTGAGAATAAATGATGCGGCGTTTTCTTAAAGTGAATAACCACTTCGGTTACCCTTGTAGGGAGTCGCTTGCCTGCCCTGACATAAAAAGGAACTCCGCCCCATCTCCAGTTATCAATAAAAAATTTTAATGCTGCATAAGTTTCTGTTCTCGATTCCGGAGCTACATCTTTTTCATTCCGGTAGCCTATAACATCTTCCCCTCTGACCCGGGAGGAGAGATACTGTCCCCTCACAGAGCATTTATCAACTTCCTCAGGTTTAATTTTCCTTAACGATTCAAATACCTTCAGGGTTTCATTTCTGACCGCATCTGAGTCAAAGGAAGAAGGGGGTTCCATAGCGATGAATCCCACAATCTGCATCATATGGTTCTGTATCATATCCCTTAAGGCGCCTGCCCCTTCATAATAGCCGCCGCGGTTCTCTACACCGATAAATTCAGCTGATGTAATTTCAACGTGATCTATGAAATTCCTGTTCCACATCGGTTCAAATATTCCATTTGAGAATCTTAGTACCAGGACGTTCTGGACAGTTTCCTTACCCAGGTAATGGTCGATTCTGTAAATATCGTTTTCCTTAAATTCCTTCATAAGTACCTTATTAAGATTCACAGCGGACTGATAATCATATCCGAAGGGCTTCTCAACAATAACCTTTTTCTCCCCGTCTCCATTATTTTTATTTAAGCCCGATTCTCCCAGCGACCTGATTACAGGTTCATACATTTTAGGGGGTGTAGCAAGATAATAAATAAAGTTGCCCCCACTTTTTACAACGGCATCAAGCTCATCGAGACGGTTCTTAAGCTTTGTATAATCTGCCGGGTCAGACGTATCGATCGCTATATAAGCCAGGTTCCTTAAAAATTTATCCAGTGCCGTCCTGTCAATATTATTATCCTGCTTAAGAAGCAGGTCTCTTGCAGATTCCCGGAATGAATCATCCGTAAAAGATGTTCTTCCGGTGCCTAATATTCTGAAATTAGTACTAAGCAGATCCTGACGTGAAAGGGTAAACAAAGCAGGTAAAAGTTTTTTGCTTGTAAGATCTCCGGAAGCTCCGAAGATTGTTATTATAAATTCCTTTGGACGTTTCATTTCTTTTCTTCTACGGTTTTAACTGCGTGCCCGCCAAACTGGTTTCTCAATGCTGCAAGCATTTTCATTGCAAATGACTCCTGCTGCCTTGACTCAAACCTGGTAAACAGGGAGGAGGTAATTATGTGCGCAGGTACATCAAAATCAATTGCTGTCTGAACTGTCCACCTTCCTTCCCCGCTGTCCTCTACATATCCCTTTATTTTATCAAGCTCCGGATCCTGCTTCAGGGCAATAGCGGCAAGCTCAAGAAGCCAGGACTTAACAACACTCCCGTGCTGCCATAGTTCAGCTACCTTTGTAAGATTCAGATTAAATGGTGACTTCTCCATTATTTCAAAGCCTTCCGCAAAGGCTTGCATCATTCCGTACTCTATCCCGTTGTGCACCATTTTAACAAAATGTCCTGAACCGCTTTCCCCGCAGTATAGATATCCATCCTTTTGGGCTAATGATTTAAATACAGGTTCAAGAAGGGCAGCAGCTTCCTTTTTCCCTCCGTACATGAGGCAGTAGCCATTGGCAAGTCCCCAAATCCCTCCGCTTGTGCCGCAGTCGATATAATTTAATCCTTCAGAGTGGACAAGCTCAGCTCGCCTTACAGAGTCCCGCCAGAATGAGTTTCCACCATCAATAATAATATCCTCTTCATTGAGAAGGGGTATAAGGTCATTAATATAATCATCAATCGTATCCCCGGCAGGAAGCATCAGCCATACAATTTTTCTTCCGCCAAGCTTATTGATAAATTCCTGCAGTGAATAAGCAGGCACTGCACCTTTCTTTGCGGCCTCTTCAGTTTTATCGGGCGTCCTGTTGTAAACTATCACCTTGTGGCCGTCCCTCAGCAGGCGCTCGACCATATTTCCGCCCATTTTCCCAAGACCAATAAATCCAAGTTCCATTTATTCCTCTTAAAGTTATGTTAGTAAGAAACTGCCGGAGAACGGGACTAAATTAAATAAAACTTCACTAATTTTACTGCTCAAAAGCCTATGAAACAAAATATCATCCTTTGGATATGCGCTGCCATAATTGTTTTTGTGGCTGCATATTACAAAACTATTACCTCCCCCTACTATCCGGTATCCGGGGCTTTCGGCATTGAAGGAGAAAGAGTAACCTTCAAGTTTGATAAGCTGTGGAGAGGGGAAGGGGATTATCCTGTAATGATAAGAACAGATAAAAAGGGATTAGAAGGCTTTATTAAATGGAAACCGGCTGATAAAACTAATTGGGACTCTATAGCACTAAAGGAGGGAAATCTTATACTTTCCGGAAGCATACCCCGCCAAAGAAATATTGTCTTCTACAAGGCAGAGATCATATATAAAGGAAAATCTTTTATAGTGCCCCGGTATGAACCTGTAAGACTTGAATTCCGAAATAAAATTTCCTCCTCCGCCGAGTCCCTGTTCTATTTCTTTTTATTCGGAGGTTTGCTTTTAGCTATTAGAAGCGGGCTGGAAGTTTTCAGAAATAATTTTAAACTAAAAGCCCTGACTGTTTTTGCACTGATCTTTTTTGCCCTGCTGACCTTTATCTTCGGTCCATTAAGAAACAGCTATGATGCGGGACTATTAACAGATCACATTCCGCAATTCGGGCAGATATTTTTAATAAGGGACGCACTCTATTTTCTTATTTGGCTTGCAGGGTTATTAGCTATAAGAAGGTGGAAGTATTCCATTCCTGCCGCATCTATCCTCATATTGGTTTATTTCCTTGTAACAGGTTATCCCCGGTAAGTAATCTTATCCGCGCCGTATGGCATAATCTGATTTTTCGTACGGACAGCCTGCCCTGAGTTATCACTAAGCTTAATATTACGAAGCAGGCTGTCCTGCTTGAATTACCACAAGGCTTAGTTAAGAGAGAATGCTGTCCTACCCCTTATCAGGAAGAGCTATAATAAGATTTTCTAGAGCATTTCTCATCTAAATATCTTGGGAGCCATTGAGGAAAGGACAGGCCGCTTGTAATTTAAAGTTATCAGCTATTCAGGGCGGCCTGTCCGTACAGAATGGAGATCTTCATCATATAAAAAAGGACAGGGCGAGTGGAAAGTTTAGAATATTGAATTCTTCTGGTCGCCCTGTCCTTACGGCATAGTCTGATTTTTCCTACGGACAGCCTGCCCTGAATTACCACTATTGACGGCAGGCTGTCCTGACTTGTTTATTTTTAATTAATTTAGTCTTACCTTAAAACGCTTTAAGGCTCGTAATTTATATTCAACTTAACGATATAACATAAACATGGAAGGAGTCATATGTACAGAACGATTACTATTTTGTTTGTTTTATTTATTGCCTTCACGGTGACCAGTTTACCGCAATGGAATGCAATCGGTCCGGATTCAGGAGAAACAAGTTTCTGTATGAGCTTTGATAACAACACAGGAAATCTTTTCCTGGGTACGGCAGAAGGTTTCTGGTATTATAATATAAGCACAGCTCAATGGACGAGAAGAGAAGATGTTGGCTGGATAGGAAGAAGCGTTTTTTCAATTGCTGCTCATCCAACTATTCCCGGCAGAATTATCACCGGCAGGCAGAATGCCTTCTTTAAGGGATACATTGAATACACAAATGATTGGGGAGTAACCAATGATAATGCCTATAATTCGGACGGGGGACAGGTAACAGATATCAAAGGCGTTCCCGGGTCACCGAATACTTTCATTGCCTGCACCTGGCCTGACGTGTCTCCGGGAGAACTTGTAAAATCCACCGACGGCGGCTTGAACTGGGTGCTGCAGACAAATTATATTCACTTTGCTCTTACTGAAATTGCCATCGATAAAAATAATCCCCAAATAATGTATATAGCAGGGGATGAAAGGGTAACCAAATCAACTAATGGAGGAACATCCTGGACAGTTAGTGCAAACGGATTGCCTTCAGGTCTTGGAGTATATACTGTTTCGGTTTCCCCCACGAACAGCCAGATTCTCCTTGCTTCTAATGATAATGACCTCTACAGATCAACAGATGCAGGAGGCAGCTGGACCTCCGTATATGGATCTGCCTGCAGGAGAACGGAATTTAATCCTGTCAACGGCAATTATGCAATTGCCCTTACATTTTCCCCTTACAAAGTGCTTATCTCTTCAAATGCAGGTGCAGCGTGGAGTGATTTTACCGCCGGCTTCAATCCTGATGAACTTAGCGATCTTGCATTTAATGCCTCCGGGACCAAACTCTATGTCTCAACATCAATGATGGGAGTATATGTACACGATTTCTCATTTGTTCCTGTCGAGCTGGTTTCATTTACAGCAGCTTATAATTCCGGCGCAGTTGATCTCAGGTGGCAGACTGCCACAGAGCTTAACAACCACGGCTTTGAAATTCAGAGAAGCTTTGGAAATAATTCCTGGACAACAATTGGCTTTATTAAAGGAGAAGGTACATCATCTTTACCTGTTACTTACTCTTATACTGATCATCCTGAAACAAATTCCGGGAGCAAAGTAACTTACCGTTTAAAGCAGCTTGATCTTGACGGCTCCTTTAAATATTCCGGTGAAGTTGAAGTTGTAACGCAGCAGCCGTACAGTTTTGCCCTGGAGCAAAATTACCCTAATCCCTTTAACCCTACAACAACAATTGAGTTTACTATTCCCTCTGAAAGGGAGGTCAGTCTTGTGCTTTATAACTCTATGGGTGAAGAAATAAAGGTTCTGCTTAATAATATACTCAGAGAAGGTAAGCATACTCTGCAATTTGACGGATCAGAACTTTCTTCAGGGATGTACCTCCTGATGCTTAAGTCGGGTTCTGAATCGGTTAGCCGAAAACTAATGCTTATGAAGTAGATGTATATCAAAACGAGCCGGTAAAAGCTACCGAAGAACTAAATATCCAATTTGTTTAGAGTAATATCCTTTTTTATTTGATAAATCATTCTGAGTACAAAATGACTTCAGCCTGACTGCGGCATGGGTGCGGCTAAACGGGGTTTCAGCCGCAGTCATACCGCACTCATGCCGCAGTCATACCGCACCCAGGATATTATATCAAATAAATAAGGGTATAATAGCGATCAAAAAAAATTAAATTGATTGATAATTCGGAATAGTTGTGGAAGAGGAATAGTTAGTATTTGCTGCTTGAAATTGAGACAGAGTTATTTTATACGGAATTAGAAAGCTTATGAATGCTTCCAGGTTCTAATCGTATCGCGGTATCGTTTGCGGGAGGAAATCCCCGGGGTTAAATCAATCCATTTCTTCCTGAGTTAGGACTTTTTATTTAACTTTTATCACAACGAATGTCATATCGTCTGCCTGTATAGCCCCGTCCATCCAATCATCTCCGCATTTAACAAGACTTTCAATAATTTCCTTAGGAGGATGAATTGCAAGATTTGCAAAGCTGCTCTTTACCTGGGTATAATCGAACATCTGCTCTTGTCTGTTCATTTGCTCCGGGAGACCGTCAGTAAGAAGAAGAAGTGAATCGCCGGAACGGAGTTCCTTGTCGACTACTCTGTAGTTGAATTTCCTCATAGCTCCGAGGGGGATTCCCTGTATCAGGATTTCTTCAGTCTCACCCGTCTGCGCATTGTAATAATAAAGCGGGGGCATTCCGGCACTTGTAATGGAAAGTTTTCTGTCCTGTATCCTCAGGAAAGAGAAGGACATCAAAATCCTTCCAAGTTTAATCTCCTTTATCATATTACTGCAGTGATTCATAAATTCCTGCAGCTCAAGGCGTGCCGCATCCGAGGTGAAGAACCCTTTCATCAGTGTGACCATTGTGCCTGCCTGCAGACCGTGCCCGGTGGCATCACCAAAGGCTACATTCAGCGTTCCGTTCCTTACAATAAAATCGTAATAATCTCCCCCTACCTCAGTTGCTGTTCTCATAAATGCAGCAATCTCCAAATCAGGTAACTGGGGCACTTCCTTCGGCAGCATTGATAACTGAAGCTGTCTTGCTTCTTCAAGTTCTTTGGTTTTACGTTCATTCTCCGCTTCTATAACCCGTTTTTCCGCAATAGTTGCTTTCATCTGGAGTTCGCCCTCACGGATCTTTGCCTTCTGCTCTTTCCTGTCGAGCTCAATCTTTCTTGCACCCATCAGGATTCCGATGAAGATAAGTCCATAGGCAACATACGCTATATTAGTTCTCCACCAGGGGGGAGTAACCTCTATAAATAAACTGGAGCCCTTCTCATTCCATAAACCGTCATTGTTGGAGCCGATTATTCTTAATGTGTATTCTTTCGGGGAAAGATTGGTAAATGTAATTGTCCTGTTGCTGCCAAGCTGGATCCAGTTCTTGTTAAATCCCTCCAGCTTGTATTTATACTGGTTGTCAAAATTGTTGTAAAAACTCAGGGCGGCAAACTTCAGAGTGATAATATTGTCTTTGTAGGTCAGCAGGATACTGTCCCTTGCATCTATTCCCTTTTCAATAATCGGGCGCCCTTCCTCATCATCTGTGTTATAACGGATATAATCTGTAAAGGCCAGAGGAGGCTTAAAGGAATTCTGCTTCAGGCTGTCCGGATTAAAAACATTAAACCCGTCAGGACCTCCGAACAGGAGATTGCCCCTGATATAATCCCGGGCGAATGCATTCTGGTTGAACTCGTTCCCCTGGAGTCCGTCCTGATAATAATAGTTTCTGAATGTTTCTGTAGAAGGATTGAATTTTGATAAACCCACATTTGTACTCAGCCAGAGATTACCTTTGCTGTCTTCCACAATACCAAGGACGAAATTATTCGAAAGACCGTTATCCTGATTGTAATTCTTAAAGCTGCCGGTCTTGCTGTCATACCTGCTGAATCCTGCTGACGTGCCGATCCACATATTGTTCTTGCTGTCCCGGAAAACTCTTATTGTTGTGTTGTCGGCTATGCTGGAGGTATTGCCTGGGACATTGGCATAATGCCTGAATTCATTTTTGGTTTTATCAAGAAAGCTCAGACCTGAGCCAAAGGTTCCAACCCATAGATTTCCATCCTTATCTTCGGCAAGCGACCAGGCGTTATTGGCTGCCAGGCTTTTAGGATCCTTAGGGTCGTGCAGGTATCTGGTAAACTTTCCTGTATTCGGATCGAGTTTATTTACACCGCCGTCATAAGTCCCTATCCATATAAATCCATCCGAGCCTTCTATAATATCATATATCCTGTTATCGGAAAGGGAATTGGGGTTAGCCGGATCATTCTTGTACAGCTTATAAGTTTCCTTTACAGGGTCAAATTCCATTAAGCCGCTGTTGAATGTGCCCAGCCATAGATTGCCCTGCTTATCTTCGCAGATTACCTGTACCGCATTGCTCACAAGCTTATATGGCGGTTTCTCGGAAAAGTTTTTTAGAGAGCCGTTATCAGGATTGATCTTATCAAGACCGCCGTTACGGCTTCCTACCCAGTAATTTCCTTTTCGGTCAACGTGAAGTACAAGGATGTTGTTATCCCCGATGCTCCCGGGAACAGCGGGATCGTGATAATAATGCTCAAATACCTGTGCCGAGGGACTAAAATAATTAACGCCGCCGGTATTGGTGCCTACCCAGATAACTCCCCCCCTGTCTTCGTAGATTGAAAATATAAAATTGTCACTTATTGTAGAAGGATCTCCCGGGTTATTCCTGTAATTAATAAACTTTCCTGTTTCCCTGCTGAATTTTGTGAGCCCTTTTTTAACTGTTCCTATCCAGAGGTTTCCCCGGGTGTCTTCATAGATCGGCCATACCCAGTTATCCGGAATGCTATTAGGATCGCCGGGATTATTCCTGTAATGGATAAATTTTCCTGAAATCTCATCCATTCTGTCCAAACCATTCACAGTACCCACCCATAGAATTCCTGAACGGTCGCGGTAGACAGAGTAAACTTTATCGTCACTGATGCTTGAAGGATCTGAGGGGTTATGTTTATATACTGTTGTTTTACCGGTCTTGAGATTAGTTTTCGTAAGACCTAATGGTTTAGACAATCCTCCTGACCATTTGATGCTGCTCTTCTCTGTTAATGCAGCGGCAAGGGAGCTGCTCCTGGCATTATCCAGCTTCACACTTTCTTTGGTAATGAGCTTAAAAGATTCGGTAAGAGGATCATACCTATTGAAATTGCCTGACTGGGTTTCTATGTAAAGAGTACCCGTTTCATCTTCATACATTGCAAATATGAAGTTATCGCTAAGGCTTGCTGAATCTGTTGCCTTGTTCTTAAAAACCTTAAAGGTGTAACCGTCGTACCTGTTAAGCCCATCCTGTGTACCGAGCCAGATAAAACCAGTACGGTCCTGGAAAATACAGGTGACAGAGCTCTGGGATAAGCCCTGCTCTACGCTCAAATGGTTGAATACAATATGATTCTGCGCATTTAGAGGAAGGGTTAAAAATACTATGGAAGCAAGGAATAAGGTTAACTTGTTCATATGGATACGCCTTTGGAAAAACTATCTCTCCCTGAAATTAACAAAAAAAATCCTGACCCCAATGGGGCCAGGATTTAATAAAGGCTTATTTAAGGATCATCAGTTTTTTGGTTGCAGTAAAGCTGCCGCTGTTCAGGGTATAGAAATATATACCGCTTGCGTATTTGTCTGCATTGAATACAATTGAATGATATCCAGCATCTACTTCTGCATTTATCAATGTAGCAACCTCTCTGCCGAGGATATCAAATACCTTAATGGTTACGTGATTTCTCTCGGGCAGCTGATAATTTATTGTGGTTGACGGGTTAAACGGATTCGGATAGTTCTGGGATAATCCGTAAACTGTCGGCAGGGTAGTCTCCTCAGTATCCTTCCGGAGTACTGTTCCCAAAGCCTGCTGTGCGAACTTCCAGGCATTAGTCAGCTGATTAAATACGTTCTGGAAGTTATTCTTGTTGTACTCGCGCAGGGCTTTTCCCATCGCGTCTTCTGCATTACCAATAACTTCATTGCAGTTTGAAACAACGCAGTGAAGTACCGCATCCTCTATCGCGTACTGGGCAAATATCTTTGAACCTTCGTAAAGGAGATCAAATACATAAAGTATCTGATCATCCGCAAAAGTATTCGGGAGTACATCTTTAAGGTAGTTTACGGCTACTGTAACGTCGGAATAGAAGTATAAACCGTAAGCAGAGAGCCTGTTATAATCAGTAACTCCGCCGGTTACCTTCAGGTTACGGGTTTTAAGAGCAGACTGCAGGGATCTGATGGCCGCATTTACCCTGGATTTCTGTGTGTTGGTCAGGTGTCCGACATACGGTGACGACAGCAGCTTTTGTGTTTCTATTAAAGCCTGCTGTATCTTCTGCCAGCCTGAAGATAGTACTGGTGTTTCTGTTTGTCCCACAAATACCGAATGATCGCTTCTGAGACTATATTTTGAATTCAGTAAACTATTTCCGTTTATGCTGTTAGTGGAATCCATTCCTACAACAACAAAATCATAGCTGCCTAAACGGGTTCCGCCAGTATAAGTATACCTGTACAAACCTTCGCCGACACGGCTGAGCACGAATGCTGAGTCTGCAATTACATTTGGATTCTCCGGGCTTCTAAGGAAAGCAATTACGAATGCATTGTTAATCGGATTCCCGGTAATTATCTGATGCTCTCCGGTATTCGTTCCTTCTCCGCCTTCATACAGTCTTGCTTCAAGGACAATAGGTTCTCCGAGTACATAACGTTCCTTATTAGACTGGACTGTCATATACCGGTCGCCTTCCTGGGCCATATAGACATGTATATTTTCAACTGTACCTAGAGGCGGAGGTGTTATCTCCTTTACAAAGCCTGACCAGGCGCCTGTAATAGGATAATTTATACGGAACATCTTAAACGGTTTTCCGAGAGAATTATAACCGTCAATGTACTCAATACCGAATAAGGTGACCGGGTTATCATCTATGTAGAAGTTCGGATCATTATAATTATTCTTCGTAATCCAGGAAGCAACATCACTGGAATCTTTTCCCGGGGGAACAAGAATAACATCGTATTCGCTTCCTCCCCAGTTCATACCGACTTCGAGTGTACCGCCCTGGTAGTAAATACCTCCCTGGTAGTAAATACCTCCCTGGTAGTATATGCCGCCCTGGTAATAAATACCGCCCTGGTAATAGATGCCGCCCTGGTAATATATACCCGGACCGGTGGTACTTGCATTACCAACATCCGTACTGCTAAATGCATCCGGCACGAATGTTACCTGCATTCCAAGCAGCCTGTACCAGATGGTATTCGTTACATTGGAAATTTCATCTGAGCCTGGTATCTCGAAATAATCACCGTGAGTTTTATTTGCCAGCCATCCCATCAGATCCTGTCCTAGCGGATTAGCCTGATACCCAAGAGTATTTACAGGAAAAGCAGGAAGGACATAACCATTATCCAGAATTGAAGGTGAAGAGAATTCCTCTCCGGCACTGAATAAAACAATTACCCTTTTACGGGAAGGATTGCCGTTATTCTGCAGTTCCGTGTTGGCAGCAGTAAGGCGCTGGGCAAGATTTCCTGTACCGCCGGGCTGCATACTCTGAAGGAAAGAGGTAACACCGGCTTTAGTAAATCCGTTAAGGGAGTAACTCGTACCGGAGGAGTTAACTATTGCCACTCTGTCTCCGTCCCTTAATTTCTGAATAAGTTCAAGGGATGCACTCACCGAAGGAGCGAATCCGTTGTAAACAGTAGCAGATGTAAAGTTAGCAGAGCCGTCAAAAACAAGTACCATATCCACCAGGGAATTACTTACGAGCTCATAAATAGTTTTTATTCCGTAGATATCTCCGTTGCCGGGATCATTCTCTGCAACATAGTCGTATAGAGTACGCTTTTTGATTTCGTTTATATTTATTCTTCCAAACAGGGTCTGATCCTCATTATGGGCGCCCATTCCTATACCGAGCACATAAGAAATATCTCCCGGGTTATATATATCCCTTAACCCGGTGAAGTGTCCTATTTCGTGAGTTGCTGTATTCTGAACATCAAGTGTTCCGTCCATCAATCCGCTGGTTGACCATTCAAAATCAGTGTTTAAAGTTATAGAATGGGGTACTGAGTTAAACCCGATATCGATATCTGTATTCTCTCCCGTCAGAGTGTTGTACCTTACCCTTGTAGCAGCCAGTACATTTGAGGGAAGGCCATAGTTAGCCCACTGCTGGGGTGTAACAAATACGATGTTATTTACTCCGTCAGGATCTCCTCCCCAGTTGTCATTTATTGAATCCGGGGGAAGCGGGCGGGGCGTATAGTCGAGTTCAATGAGATTATTGTATGTAGTGAAAGCTGCATTTATTGCTGCTGCAAAGCTGGAGCTTACAGAGTTTGCAACTGTATAAGTTGTTTTTCCGTTTTGCCAGTGGAGAGGTATGCCTCCAAGGGTTTTATTAAGTAAAAATTTATGACCGTCATCCACTACTGTAACTATCGGAGCAGAAATTTCTGATGTATTTCCCGCTTCGTCGGTGGCTGTTACGGATACTGAATGTCCCGCAGCAATATTAACTGCGACGTTCTGTAAGCTGGCCTGGAAATCAATATGTCCGTTAGCGGGAGTGGTAACATTAAGTTCTCCAAGGTACCTTTCCGCATCCCTTGGATTAACCGCACCGCGCGGTGTATTGGAGAAGAACTGCAGTCTGTATGTTTTATTTGGAACGCTTTCCAGGTAACCCTTTATACTTGTACCTGTATAGGAATAAAAATCACCGAGAACAGGATAGTTCTGCAGGTTATTGCTTCCCGTATCTCCGTCACCTGCATCATTTGCTGTGATGCCGCCTGAACCTGATTGCCAGAGATCTATACCGGGCCGCCATTGCCGAATATGGAATTATTCAGGATTGTATTGCCCGTACCTGATTTTACTGCAATACCGGAAGTTCCATTGCCCTGAATAATATTATTCTCAAACCTGTTGCCGCTTGAGGAAATACTTATCCCTGAAGCGGCAAAACTTTTTACTTCAAGACCGATATACTGAAGAGCCTCCTCCGCTAAAACTTAATCCGTCAGCAAGGGAAGTGTTTCCAACTACTTTTACAAGGGGAGTACCGGAGTAACCGCTTTGGAATCTTGCATCTATTATTACCGGATCTGTTAACGGGGGAAGGAGAGTACCCGGTTGAATATTAAACGGAGCGGTACCAGGTATATAGAAATAAATAATCTGCTTGCCGGTCATTGCATTTGATTGTTCAATTGCGGCTCTAAGCGTTGTCTGGGTAGTAAGACTGTCCGTTTCATCTCCCACAGAATTGACGATAAGAAAAGGAAGATTTTTACTGGGGTATATCTCGGTAATATTTTCAACTCTAAGGTGATTAAGAGAGTCAGTCTGATCGGCCAGATATAGGTTATTGGTAATTGCAGTAAATGACCATTGACCTGCAATGTAAGGGGCAATAGAACTGGGGTATGGTTCTGCAGGGTTTCCGTTACCGCCTGAACCATTAATATTGTTATCAGTCATTGCAAACTTCCATAACCTTACTTCATCGATTAAACCTTTAAAGGTACCTTCACTTGATTTTCCGATATAAAGACCGGTACCTGATGTATATGGATTCGACAGAGTGAAAGGTTGGCTGCTAACGAGGTTTTTCCCATAATAAAACTTTACAGTAGTACCATCGTATATTCCGGTGAGTTGTATCCAGGAAAATGCAGGAATATCGGGAGTGGAAAGGGGCAGACTGTTCCCTACACTAAAATATGCTTTCCTGTTTTGTATGTACATTGAAAAGGTTGTAGCACCTCCGGAAACTGTTCTGTAAATAATAGGCATCTTTGCACCCGGACTCTCACCAAGCAGATATACCCACGCCTGCACAGTAATAGTATTGTTTGTAGAATTCACTTTATTGAAATACTGGAATGAACTCTCTTTTGCAGCGGGTAATACCGGCGCACCGTCTTCAATGTAAACCCTGCTGTCGGTACCATTAAATACGAATGCGTTGTTTTGAGGATAAACAGCCGCAGTAATACTCAGAATAATTGCAGCAGTAATAGCTAAAGTAAAGGGGGTCTTCATATTAAACTCACCTTGATTTTTTTAAACTTTGTAATAATGAAAATGAATTAGTTGTCTTTATTGTTTTTGCAGAGCAAGTCTGATTTCTTTTTTCAGCTCGGATAATTTTTCATGACGTGCTGTAACTTTTTCTCCTGTTGTATTGTCCTCAATGAGAGAGTATTTACCTGATTCACCTTCATATACACGGTAGTTCATATCAGAATCCTGTTTCTGAAGAAAGACAAGGACTGATTCATTATTTTCAAATCGGGGTATATGGGAATAATATTCTCCTGTCTCACCAACTTCTCCGCCAGGATGAGTAACTACTATCTGACCTCCTGCATTTGATCCTTTAAGATACTCATCAACTTTAATAGTCACCTTAGTAAGTATCATTGATCTGTCGCCGTTCCACTGCGACTGCTGTCCGATCACTTTACCGGTTAATATAACATCAGCACCTTTACTTAGGTCCTTAATGCCGGTTTCAATTGTCTGGCTTAATGAGATGGATTGTAAGCCCAGAAAAAGTATAACTGCCTGCAGCAGATTAATATAAGAGAATCTCATTGCTCACTCCTGATTACAATGCACTATTGATGAAAATTTATTTACTACTAAAGGGGAGATGTTTTATGTCAGAGGCTAAATCTCTCTCAAAACAAAAAATTGGAAAATTCATTCCTATATTTAACCAGAATGGGTTTTCCCTGATTGTGAGAGATAAAATTGTTTCTATTGCCTCAGGAACTAAGTTGACTAAATATTTGTCAAAAGTCAAGTATAAGAAATTAATTTTACTATCAGGTGTGCTATTTTAATTTATAGTGGCAATAAAAATGGGACAACTTTCTAATATCCGGGGGTGTGCACAACTTAAAAAATTATATTATATTCAGTTTACTCTCCGATGGATTTAAGTAAAAAATATTAACATAGGAATAATTGATGGATGAAAGTATCAAACTGAATATTCAACTTCCAAATATACCCGCTATCGAAATGGTTGCCATTACTGGATTGGAGAAGATGGGCAGGTTCTTCGGTATACCAGAAAATAAAATCGGGGAGGCAAGACTGATTGTTACCGAAGCCATCATTAATGGACTGGAACACGCCGGAGAGAACAATCCTTATGTAAATGTTGAATTCCTGATGTCGAAAGAGGAATTAATAATTTCAGTTACTGATTACGGAAAGGGTTTTAATCCGGATGATTGTAGAGGAGCCTGATATTGTGAAAAAAATATCAAGCGACAACAAAAGAGGGTGGGGAATGAAGCTGATGAAATCAATGTCGGATGATCTGGTTATTGAATCCGGATCGAATGGTACAAGAATATCAATTAAGAAAAGTTTAACGTAACGGGAGGTAAATTAGTTATGGATTTTAGTATTACCAGCCAGCTTAAAGACAAAAATTTAATATTAAAGACCGACGGGTATATCAATAACTTCGGAGGGGAAAGGATTGTTGAAGAGTTTTCCAAGTACCAGGTCTCTGAATTAAATAAGGTTATACTTGATCTTGAAAATTCCAAGGTAATAAATTCAATTGGAATCTCTTTCCTGATTGAAATAATTGAGACCATCAATCAGAATAACTGCAAGCTTTTCTTCACGAATCTGGATCCCACGATAGAGAAGACATTCAATATTATGGGTCTATTCCAGTTTGCAGAGAAGACCGATTCTATAACCGCTATTCAATAAAAGGTTGAACCAGGTGGATACTGTGGAGAGTTTAAATCATATCGAGCAGGAAAAGCTTTTTGAGAAACTTGCTGTACAGGTAGAATCTTTCCAGGAAAGCTTCGAAGTATTGTTAAAGTGCCGCAGCATCAGCGAAATGGCTTCCGCCTTCGGCCAGTTGGTTTATGAGAATTTTGAAATTAAAGACCATTACTTTTTCTACCGCAAAGGTCCCTCCTCCGGATGGGAAATGATCGGGCATCCCGATAAGGTTTTTACAGAAGGTTTAGGCTATTTAACCGACGGGACAGAATACAGAATAATCTACCTCGAAAATGCGCTGCTCTCTTCAGTTGTCTCACTCCCGCTTTCAGATCAATCCTCTATTGGAATTATCCTTGGTAAAAAATCAGACGGAAGCGGTCTGTCGGGAATGGACAGAATTATCCTGCAGATTCTTCTGCAGGTACTTTCAAGTGCTCACAAAGCTTTTCTTAGCCAGAAACGAATTAAAAAATTAGTCTTTGATCTGAATGAAAAAGTTTTTCAGCTTAATAACCTGATCGACTCCGGAATAGAGCTTTCTAAATTCGGCAAGAATACAAATCTGTACCAGCTCGCTCTCGAACGTGTATCCTCAATAACGAATTCTTCCTCTGCACTGATAAGCATTGCATCCAAAAATCAAAATGACAGTATTCAATACATTATCTTCCCGAGAGGAACCGATCCTGCATCTAATATTAAATGCTCCAAGAAAAATTTCTTCTGCATTTGAGCTGGAAGACAAGGTATATACAATTGTGCTTTCTGAAAAAGAAACAAGGGAGGGATCTGAAAACTTTAACGATCTCGACAGAATTCTGCTGGATGCTGTTACCAGACAGGTAGCTGCATCAATTGAAAATGAGTTCTGGCATAATGAGTCTCTTGAGAAAGAACGGTACCGGAAAGAATTAAATGTTGCGGCTTCTATTCAGCAGCAGATAATTCCCGACAAACTGCCTAAAATTCCGGGCTATGATATTGCAGCTAAGAATATTCCCTCACAGGAAGTAGGAGGGGATTATTACGACTGCATTGATCTGGGCAAAGGGAAATACGCTTTGATCATTGCCGACGTGGCGGGGAAAGGAGTAGGTGCGGCACTCCTGGTTAACACTTTAAGCGCTGCTTTGTATTCATACCTTGATTTTAATCTGCCCCTTCCTGAAATGTCTGACAAGCTGAATAAAGTAATTTATAATGCATCTCCTCCCGACAGATATATTACCTTCTTTATTGCCCTACTTGATTCTGCTTCAGGTCAGCTGGATGTTGTAAATGCAGGGCATAATCCTGTGCTGCTGCTTAGACATAACGGCATATTGGAAGAAATAAATGCGGGCGGTGTGGGATTAGGTATGTTTGATTTAGGAATTCCCTTTACAGGTCAGACACTTTACCTTCAGCCGGGGGATAGGTTATTCCTTTACACTGATGGTATTACCGAAGCAATGAATCAGAATGCCGAAGAATATTCTGATGAAAGAATGATAAAATTTTTTACTTCGAATAATGAGTTAAGCACCGGCGATTTTGTTGATGCTATCATCGAAGATGTAAAATCGCACACTTCGGGTTTTCCGCAAAGTGACGATATTACCCTTCTGGTACTTAAAAGAAATCTCTAATCAATACTAAAAAGGAGAGGCTATGGAAATAACACAAATTGATAAAGATGATCAAACTATGATCAAAATTAATAAAGATAAAATACTGGGGACAGAAGGGGTGGAGTTTCAAAAGGCTGTACTCCAGAGCCTTGACAAAGGAATTAAAAAGTTCGAAGTGGATGTATCAAGTGTTAATTATATAACGAGCTGGGGAATCGGGATGCTTGTACACGCGTTCACGACAATCACTAACAGGGAAGGTTTATTCAGCCTGACCGGTGTAAATGATAAAGTCCGTTTTATACTTTCAAAAGTTAAAATGGATAAAATTATGAACATAAAGGGTAAATCAACAGACTGACCCTTACCCCGGAATTTTTTTAAGTTAAGAGGCCCTATGGGTTCAGCGGACTCTTAACCGTAATATTAACTGCCGAGTTATTATCTGCCACCTTCAGATCCTGAAGGTCCACAATATTGTCTCCGTTTATATCTGAAGCGCTGTACCCGGTAACAAAATTTACCGCTGCAGTTCCTGCAATAGTCTTATCGGTTATATTTATTGCCCCATCCTGGTTAACATCACCACTGTAAATACACCATTTCCCGTTTTTAAGTATCATATTATTACCATATGCTTTGGAAGCAGCCGTTGTGAAATCATAAGCTCAATACACCGGATGTGAACTGCTGGGTTAATGCACTCCAGGTTTCAATCGAATTATGATGTTTTACAACGACGTAATAAGGGATTCCATTTAACGCCAAACCAAATTTGCCGCTTCCTGCCCCAAGAGTATTCAGCAGTACCTGTTTGCTTTCTACAATTGAATATGGAGCAATAGAGTTTCTCAACTCAACTGTTGCTGTATCGGGAATTATTGAAGTGCCGTTAAATAAACCCTCGATCAGCACTGTCAGGTTAAGTGTAGGTAAAACAGCATATTTTTTTATTGAAATATTGTCAACATACCACCCGTCGTAAACCTGGCTGCCATCGGTTCGGAAGTAAAATTGAATTTTTACATTGGAGCCAATATATGCACTCAGATCTATTTTTTCCCTAACCCAGGCAGACTGTACACCATCATACAAAGGCTGACCCGGAGGCTGAAATGAACCTGTACCGGGATTGGTATATAAACCCTGGAGTGCTGTCCAGGTTGAACCGTTATTTGTGGAGATCCTTATCTGTCCGTAATCCCAGTCTGTTTCTATATTCCATTGCGTATCAAATTCCAAAGTAACCCCTAATGCTCCGGCAAGAGAAATATTATTAGTAGAGGTTAAACTGGCGGTTAGATTATTTGTATAATTACCTGCCGGGGATTCTGTAAAGGATGTAGGGGGAGAAACATATTTATTTGTGGTAGTTGCCCAGCCTCCTGAACTAACCCAGCTTGTTGTATTATTTGCACTGTCGGCGAAGACAATAACTTCAGGTGCAACATAAAACTGATAAAACTGGGATGGCGGTACTGAACCGGGGGGATTAAATCCGCTGCCTCCGGAAGGAAGTGTAATTATTAAGGTTGAACCGGAGTCCTGTGCAGCAATATAATATTGTACTGAGCTTCCTGACTGAACAGGCGGAATAGTAAAGTAATAAGTTCCGGTAACTTCCCCGTCAACTCCTTGAACAGAATAAAATTCAGAATATCCTGAGCCTGAGTTTACACGATAATATAATCTTGGTGAAGCGGTGCCGGTTCCTATTGCAAGACCCGTTTGAATTACAGCAGAAGTCTGGATTTCTCCTGTATACTCGAAAGAGGCAATAGGCGTATGCTGTATACTTAAATTCAAATCCAAAGCGAATGTAGCAAGAGTGGCAAATGACAGTTTTGCCATTTTAACAAAATATGGAATGTCGAAATATTGAATAAGGTCGTTGACAGTATGATAGTAAGCATTAAAATCAGCATCATCTTCTATCAGCAGGATGGCGCCGTAACCGTTGCTCCAGAAGGAAGCGTGATCGCTGTAAGTTTCTCCGGGATTCCACTGAGTTAGGGTAAGTCCTATACTATAGGTAGTGTTCATTTCAATCATTTTATTATACAGAGATATCGATGAACCTACAGACCTTGTATGAATATTTGCAACATTGTCGCCGTTAGATTCCCAGGAAATCATATCCATATTTATAACCCCCAAAATAGAATCCCCCTGGGCTGCGGCCTGCTGGGCATAATATGCGCTGCCAATTAATCCTTGTTCTTCTTCGTCCCAGAGGGCATATATGATAGTGTAGGGGAATGAGTAATCAGATAGTATTCTGGCTGCTTCAATTACGGCTGCAGTCCCGCTTCCGTTATCATCCGCCCCCGGGGCTGTAGTACCGGTGGGCATATCATCGAAGTGGGCACAAATTATATATTTCTTATTGGGATAGGTTGTCCCCGGCTGAACAGCATACACATTTTTTCCTGTCCCTCCGGTGCCGAATGCCTGGAAGAAAGCAGTTAGACCATAATATTCCAGTTTCTGCTTGATATATTGTCCTGCCATATCATTTCCAGGCTGGTATTTATTACGCGAAACGATAGTATATGGGGAACCATTTACAATTGCAGGAACCACCCCGGATAATTGCTTGACAAAATACATTATTGAATCCTGGTTTACCTGGTTCAATATATTCTGTACAATAGGTGAGCTTTGGGAGAAAGTAAACTGAACAGAGAAAAACAAAACAATCAGGGGAGTGAAGATCTTTTTCATAAAGGTTCCCGCAAGGATTAAATAGCAGAAAAAAATATTTTATGCCTGAAAACTTATAAAAGTAAAAGAGGATTTCAAATTTTTACCGTAATCATATCTGTCCAAATCAATAAAAAAAATAATCCCTCGTAAAAAGCTGGTAAATTTGTTTTACAAGGAGGGATCGATTTAGAGGATAGGAAGCGATACTTTGTACCGAAATTCGAAATTATTTTGGTCAGCTATGGGAGCTGCCATATATCAGAAAGGAGGACATTATATGGGTTTTATAAGATTAGAAACCAGAATATTCACTACTCCATTCTTTATCCTGTATACTGTTGTCTGGAAATCCCTCAAAGTGTGAAAAAATTACTGAAATTTATTACTAATTACTTTATAATTGCTTATCTGTAAGCCATCTTAAGCCATCTGTAAGCCATCTGTAAGCCATAAGTGCTGTTTTATGGCTTACAGATGGCTTAGAGAAGGCTTACGTATGGCCTTTACATATGCAATCTTTGTACTATTCTTTATAAATAGCATAGTTAAATGTGAATTGTTCTTGAAAAAAATGGGGGAAAGGAACCAGGATTAAGCAGATTAAGGGCTATGAGATAGCAGGGCTTATGAATTTTACAAATAAACAGAGGGAGGGTATTTCAACAGTTGGGATTAGTGTTTTGAGCGCATCAATGAGGTTTCTATTTTTTCTGAAGGGATTTTAGGAGTTGTTGGGTAATAGCTATCTAAAATTGTAATCTTTTAGGGCAAATTCGCTGCAAATTGACCTCCATTCATTTTCAAAGTTATCGGGAATAATTGAATCAAGATACAGTCTTCCGAGTGCTCCTTTGGAATCTAATTGAGTTGCTTCATTTGCAATATTTTTAAGACATGCATATAAATTGTCCTTATAAGGACTTTCTATACACCATCCATTCCCAATATTTTTTACCATTTCTGAAGCAGAACCTCCACCCCAGGCTAAAATCGGTCTTGCTGAAGCAAGGTACTCATAAAATTTTGCGCCCAGCCCAACACTTTCCACCTCGGGATCTTTCGAATATATTAAAAAGTCAGCCCCTTTTAATTTGTCAAAAACTTGATTGAAGGGAACCGCCGGAGAAATTCTGATATTATTATTTCCGGCAGTAATTTTTTCACATTCTATTCTATCCTGTCCGTCTCCTATAAATTCAAATTCAACCGGAAAATCACCTAGTTCCTTCGAACATAACATTCTTAAAAACTTTGGAAGACCGTGTATTTTACCGAATGTTCCCAAGTAAAGACCTTTTAGTACTGTCTCAGATTGTCTTGAATAATCTTGGGCAATTTGAAATATTTTTTTATTAATGGTATGGGGTATAATTTTTACTCTCTTAAAGTGTAGTCCCAGCTTGTCAAGTGTATTCAATTGATCCGGATGAACCAGAACCACAGCATCCGCACCCTTATAGAATTGCATTAAAGATTTTATCAGAAAATTAATAATCTTGTTATCCACCAACTTCCTGGTATTTAAAGCAGAGTAAGGCTCCAAATCACGGGCTAAAATGATCAAGGGTATTCGGAAAAATAATTTTAGCAGCAAGCCCGTAAAAAGAACTGAAACCGGGGGTATGGAAACAATTGCTAAATCCTGTTTCCGATTTTTTATCAGATGTGGGATGGCGGAAAGGAAAAAACTTATAAATCCCAAAATTCTTTTTAAAGGCTGGCTATTCGAAGCACGAATCATAACGGTTCTTATTACAGTTACACCATCTTCATCCTTAATAGAACTTTTTTCGTACCCTTGATAGAAGTTGCCCGTTGGGTAGTGGGGGACACCGGTAAGAACGGTTATCTTATTTTGCGGCTTATTGAGAGCATCAGCCAAATCAAAAGTATATCGGAGTGGTCCGATCTCAGGAGGATAATTTTGGACGACTATTAAACAGCGCATCAGAGATTTTTGCAAAAAAGATTTTAGTATAAGCTATAAAGTAAAATCCGAGTTCAAT
This sequence comes from uncultured Ignavibacteriales bacterium, assembly GCA_963764685.1. Classification (GTDB taxonomy): domain Bacteria; phylum Bacteroidota; class Ignavibacteria; order Ignavibacteriales; family Ignavibacteriaceae; genus CAVXTT01. The sequence continues at coordinate 13,381 of CAVXTT010000010.1, read as the reverse complement.
AATTATATATAGACGAATGCTTTTTCCCGAATATCCAAAACACTTCTGTAAGCTCATTTCTTGCCACTGGCCAGCCGGTGGTCTATATTTTAAAAAGTCCATTGAACCTGGCAGTGGAGCATAATAATTAAATTGGAGGGCAGACAATTTATTTTTTATTATAAATTTAAGTGTTTTAAATAAATCAGTAAGCGTTTCACCGGGAGAATCCAGAATAAAATATCCTTTTACTTTAATACCCGCAGAAACTATTCTTTTGATGCCTTCTGCCGCGCCGTAGATTGTAAGCTTTTTATTTAAAATATCTAGAATAGTCGGTGAGCCCGATTCTATTCCTACTCCTATTTGCAAACATCCAGCCAGCTTCATTTTTCCCAATAGATCTGAGTTTAGTATTTCAAGCCGTGAAGCACATGACCAGGTAAATAATCTTTTCTGTTGCAGCAGGATATCGCAGAAACTATTGATCCAGGAGAGTTTAGCTGGAAGATAATCATCGTGGAAATAAAAATCTGTTATACCATATTCCTTTGCAAGTCCGCTCATTATATTTACAACAAATTCCGGAGAGTGAAACCTGACTTTATTTCCCCATATAGCCTTCGAAGCGCAAAATGAACATCGGTATACACATCCTCTGCTTACAACCAGTGAAGCAGAGTTCTTTTTCTTGCTTTGAAAAGGAGGTGCGTATTTAGCGGGAAATCTTTCGAGCAATTTCCAGTTAAGTTGATAATTATCCAGATTATTATTGGGTTCCCTGGCGACATTTCTAACTATTTTTCCATTGTCATCCCGCCAGACTAAACCGTTTATATTATTTGTTCTTGTCTGCCGCGCAATTTCCAGGAATGTTTCTTCGCCTTCTCCGTAAATTACACCATCTAAAGATGGAATCATTTGAAGGGATTCCTCGGGGACAGCGGATGCGTGCGAGCCGCCGAGTAATATCAGAGTATCCTCAAATGATGATCGAATTTGATTCGATATTTCAGAAGCTGAATTAAATGAAAATGATGTAGAGGTTATTCCGACTATATCTGGCTTTAAATTAAAAAGTCTCGCCCAAATCTCCTTCTTTCTTATTATTTCACCATCCAGGATGAAAACCTTAAATCCTCCTGAATCTAAATAGCTGGCAATGTAAAGCAATCCAAGGGCGGGTTCATGGCTTCCAAAAGGAGCATACCACTTGTATAGGTCCCAGCGGCTTACCGGCGGGCGTATTAAAACTATTACCGGATTTTCGGTATGAAAGTTAAACCTATTCAATATAGTTAAGTTTTAACGGCACTGAGGAATATTTTGTTTTTTATCTTCAATATTTTTAACAAAGACATAGCATCTTTTGAAATTAACCTGTTAAGGAATGAATTTTTTGTCCAGGTTTGTACACCAGGAGCAAATCCATCGGCATACACATCAGATTTAAGTGAAAAAAGCTGGACAGTATCGATATGCGCTATTTTAAAACCGAAACGTTTAAGGAGAATTGTTAATCCTTTAGAAGAAAAACGATGAAGGTGGTAACGGTTAAGACAAATACTAATTATTTTCTGACTTTTCCCGAAACTTAAAATATTCTCCAGCCTCGCAATTTTGTCGAGATATGAATTTGCATCCGGAGTGAGAATAATAATTCTTCCCCCTGTTTTAATTAATTTATTAATTTGTGAAAGTGCGATTTCAATTTCGGGGATATGTTCAATCACATCCCACATAGTTATTATATCAAACTCTTTATTTATGGACAGGTCGCCGCCTAATTCACCGTAATAAGCGGTCATTTCTGTATCAGAGATTTCAAGAACTGAATTCGTGTCGCACTCGAGACCAGATGATAATAATCCCATTTTGGCAGCGGCTTTCATAAAATCACCGTTTCCAAACCCAATGTCAAGCAACTCAAAATTTGGTTTAAATTCAGGGCAAACTGTTTTAAATAAATATCTTAAATTTTCTGTTTTATTTTTATCCAGGTTATGCCTATATGCATCACCATATCCAAGTTGATTACGGAGCTTTTGATAATTATTTATATAAATCCTTTTTGTGCCACAATTAAGGCAAGTGAATAATATGCCATCGGGAATCTTTTCTTTTTCAGTCATTTCATTAAGACAGGCAGCGCACAAAATTATCATTGCTTTTGTTCCAGCATTCTAATTCCTGAGCTTATTGTAACACCTCTATAACTTTTTAAAAGGTTAGAGAAATTCGAGAAGTTTTTATTCAAATTATGGTAATGTCTAAGCCTGAGAAATGGGTTTACCTGGTTTAATTTTGGCTGAGCAGGATCAAATTCCCAGGGGTGAAAATAAGTGATCACCGGTTCGTTTTTATTGAGGCTGTGATGAGTTAAAAACTTGACCACGAACAGAGGCAGGAAACGAAAGTACACACCGCCGCTGAAAGGGAAATTGCCAAGCATAGTTTTATAAGCGGATAAAGGCCATTCCCAAAGGTCTTCTGTTATTTTATAAGGTAAACGGAGACCGTTTGGTATTCCATAGCGATGGTTAATCACCGGAAAAATGCTCGAATCATATTTAATGCCTTCCTCCGATAAAATGTCAATTGCCCATAAACATTTTTTTGTAATAGAAAAATATGGAGCACGGAATGATAATATCGGTTCTCCCGTAAGGTCTGATAGTAATACAATCGATTTCCTTAAGTCATCTCGGAATTCGGTTTTTGTCTGTTTATAAATAAATTCGTGCTTAGAGCTATGGGAACCTATCTCATGGCCATTATTATGTATTTTTTTTACCACTTCCGGATTATTTTCAGCTACATCCCCAACGACAAAAAAGGTTCCTTTACTCCCGGTCTGATCAAGAAGCTCAAGAATTTTATCAACTACTGGATTTATCCTTCTTTCGTACTTATTCCAATTCAAAGGATTATTATCCAGGGGATGAAACCATTCCTCAACATCAAATGTAAGCGCAATTAATGTTTCCGGCATAACTACTCAGTCCTGATTAAAAACTCAGCAGTATTCTTTCCGTGAATTATTGCATCCTCCATATTGGAATATTCCCAGTTTCCATAACGACCTATCGAAAAAATATTTTTTTCTCTCAGGTAGGGTAATATTCTTGTTAATGCAGCTTTTCTGTTCTCATCATATATTATATATCCGGTGTTCAACAGCCGCCAGGAGAAGGTGAAATTCTCTAGCCTGTCATTCAAAACGCCCATCTTTCTTAAAGACATTATACTAGATTTATAAATTTCCCCATTGTTGCATACATTTCCACCAAATTCTAATGTTAAAGCAAAATGATCATCGGGACAATTTGAACTTGAAATGTTGCCCGGAACAGTAATTCTATAAAAGGGGATTTCAGGCTCGGGTGTATATATCCAATGATACTTAACCGTTATTCTGCCTTTGCCGAACAGATGCAGAATTGAAGTTTCGTTTTTCTTTAACGAAGGTAACAGAACGGAAATATCGGTTGATAAATCATCACAACAATATAAAAATGCATCCAGCGGAATAGTATTAACCAAATATTTATAAGATATTTCCGTGCCATTTGAGAAAACAGCTATTTTTTTATTAAGCGATATAGATCGTAGGGATGTATTAAATACAGGAGTGTTATTAAGTCGGTCAACAATGGAGTTTGATAATGTAGAAATTCCACCGACAGCAGGATAATAAAAATCTGAGTTTCTTCCATACTTGAGGTTCTTGTTATAAATGGAACCCAGCAGCATCTTAAGGACCGAATTACCGGGGATATAATCTCCCATCCATTCTGTATTCATCTTTTCAATTTGAAATGAGAACATTTTTTCATTATAAGGTCGCACAAAAATCTTAGTGAGATATTTTCCAAACCGGAGTAAAGAGTATTCTTCAAAATTCTTATAGTCTCGTTTATTTCGAGTAAGTGAACCCATGATGGAAAAGAAAGCACAGTATCTTTCTAAAAAGGGTAGTTCAACGAGATTGTATTGAATGGGAAATTTTATGAATCGGTCTTTTATCCAAACGGAACAGTTTCTTTTATTCGGGAGAATTTTTACCCTTAGAATATTTTCAATCCAGGTTTTGATTTCGGGATTTTTGAAATAAAGTATATGTATACCATTGTCCAATTTAAATCCATTGGAGTGAAAGGTACCGGCTGTACCTCCCGGAATGTTTGATTTTTCAAAAATTAAATAGTTATTCTTAAGGAAGTAAGCTGTGGATAAGCCTGAAAGACCTGCCCCAATTATTAAATATTTTTGATTCATACGGCTGCGAATTCTTTTCCAGGTAATTTTCGAAAATATTCATATGCCACAATAGCACTGGCTAAAGTGAACAGCATAATTGAAACCAGAATTGTAATATTCCTAAAGGTGCTGCCAATAACAATTATTATGCATTGAACTGCACAAACTATTAGTACCCTCTGATTAACCGAATTAACTGTTAATCCGTTGTGCAGCAATCGTAAGGCAAAATGATCCGGACTGCCTTTATAAAATGGAATTCTTTTTTTGGTTCTCACAATTATTAAGAATAGTAATTCAAAAAAAGGAATGCTCCCTAACAATAAAAGGTAAATGGCGGTTATAAAATTGGTTTTTAGAGTGATAATGACAATGAAGGCAAAAAGACTTCCCAGAAAGAGAGTACCGGTCTCTCCTAAAAAAATTTTAGCTGGTGCTTTGTTTAGGAAGCGGAATCCATAAAGAGACGAGGCTGTTATAAAGGCTGCCACCGAAAACATTTGAAGCCCTTGTTCCTTTATCAGGATTATACCGGCAGTGAAAAAAACTAGAATGGAAACACCTGAGGTAAGGCCGTCCATAATGTCTATTAAATTCCAGGCGTTCTGAGATGATACAATAACAAAAAGGAAAAACAGGATAAAAAAAATATTTATATCTGTATGGGTTAGTAAAAAAGGAATTACAGAAATAGATTCAATGGTGATTTTTAACAGCGGGGATAATTTAAAAATATCATCGAGCAATCCTGCCATGACCACAGTTAAAAGGATGAAAATAAAACTGGCAGGAACTCCTTTGTACAAAAAAAGCATAGAAAATACTATACAAACAGAAACTGCAAGTCCTCCTCCATAAGCAACAGGTCTTTTATGTATTCCCACAATCGGGTTAGGTTGGTTTATAAAGCGTACTTTAGAAGCGGCAGCAATTATAATTTTGGTGAAGAGATAAGTTAATGGGATGGCTGATATAATTATCAAAAGTGTATAAATATTTTCAGACCGTAAAAGCGACATTTCAGGAGCTAATAGTTACTGGAGTTTTTTCAAATTCAATTATCTCCATAATAATTTCTTCTATAGATCTTTCCCTCCACGGGGATACATATTTTTTTAGTTTTGTTAAGGATGGAGACCTGAATTGAACATCCCGATAATTTTCCCCATATACCTGATTGTAAGGAATCCGATTAATTCTTATATCCTTGTTCAACTGAATTTTTACAAAATCCGCCAGTTCCTGAATTGATATTGATGTATTATTTGTAGCAAGATTAAATATTTCGCCAACTGATCTTTCATTCAGGATAAGTTCCCATAATAATTTCACTGCTGTTTTAACATCGCTGAAAGAACGTTTTTGTTCACCTGAGCCATAGACATTAATGATTCCGCTGTTTAAAGCTGATCTTATAAATGAAGGGACAACCATTCCGGAATTACCATTTTGACGGGGACCGATTAAATTAAAGGGTCGGCATATTATAAACTTTAATCCCAGAATCTCTTGATAATGTTTGCAGATTAATTCTCCCGTCATCTTCGAAGTTACATAAATGGAAACAGGATGAAAACCGAGTGTGTGAGTTTCCATATTTTCAGAGAAATAGCTACAATCACAATTTGGGGGAGGATAGACAAGGGAGGAGGAAAAATAAACCAGAGGTATTCCTTTTAATGAACAGGATTTGGCAATAAATCTTAAGGCATTAATATTCGTATCGATTACATCAAGCGGTTTGTGCATAACATTCTTAACTCCCACAATAGATGCAAGATGAATAACGCAAGAAGCGGAATTTATCAGACACTCCATTAATGACTCATCATTAACATCCCCCTGAATGAAGCAATTTTTGGCGACTGCAGCTGAAATGTTGTCTGAACTCCCACTGGAAAAATTATCTAATACTAAATAATCCACATTTATTTTATCAAATAAGTCAACTAAATGACTTCCGATAAACCCTGCTCCCCCTGTAATAAGAATACGATTATAATTCATTATTAAAGTTCAATTGGAATTAGAAATTAAGGGAAGGATAAAAATATTTGTTATGTTGTCCATATAAGAAAGAATCCCGATTCTTGCAGGTGACTGCCCTAATGTCCCATTTTCAGCACTTATATTATTAAATTTATCTATTATCGGAATAAATAGCAACGAATATGAGCTTAAAAAAAGAAGTTTGTATTAACTTAATAGAAATGTTAGGATTTTGGAATTAGTTATATAATGGTGGTGCAGGTTTCCAATTGTAGAATGAGTAAAAAATATTTATATTTTCAATTCTAACTTTTGTGATAAAAGCCATTTTAAAATTTTATAACATTCGGAGAGATGGCAGAGTGGTTGAATGCGGCGGTCTTGAAAACCGTTAAGGATGTAAGTCCTTCCGGGGTTCGAATCCCTGTCTCTCCGCACAAAGAGCCTGATTATGAAGTCAGGCTTTTTCATTCATCATTAAAGGGGAGAGTATATGTTTTATACCTACGTTCTAGAAAGCAGCCCAACAGGGCGTCATTATTTCGGTTCAACTTCAGATTTTGAAAAGAGACTTAAAGTATCATAATTCCGGAAAAGTCAAATCTACTAAAGCATACCGTCCCTGGATAATTATATACTCTGAAGCATTCGAATCAAAAACAGAAGCTCTAAAGAGAGAATTGTTTTTTAAGACTATCGATGGCCCGCAACTGGTTGAATGCGGCGGTCTTGTCCCGCAGGGGTCCCTTCGGGAAAAACCGTTAAGGATGTAGTCTTCCAGGGTTCTGCCAAAGGTATCCCTTCGGGAGAATCCCTGTCTCTCCGTCCCAACAAAGCCCGAAAAGTAATTCGGGCTTTTTCATTGCAGAATAACCTGGGGAGGAATTGTATCCTACTTACGTTGGAATGTCTGTTCAAAAGGCCGACTAAAATGTTGGGGTAGACCTATCTGAAAGTAGCACTTGTCAGTGAGTTTGCGGAATAGTTTTGAATCGGAAATAAAAAAGGCCAGGTGGTTAACCTGACCCGAAGAAATAAAATTAAATGGATTACTTATAGTTTGTCAATATGATCATTATTTCATCAAAATCATTTTTTTAGTTTGAACGAAATCTCCTGCCTGGAGTCTATACAGATAAACGCCCGAAGCAAAGCCGGGTGCATTAAATTCATATTCGTAGGTTCCGGATTGCATTTCTTCGTTGACTAATGTTGATACTAATTCACCGAGTGCATTATAGATACTTAGATTCACCAAAGATGCAGACGGAACTGCAAACTTTATTGTAGTACTTGGATTAAAGGGGTTCGGATAATTCTGCTCAAGTGCAAATGCCGTCGGAGAAAGTATATCAACGGGAAGAATGTGTAACTTATTAACTTGCATTATCGTTATTGTAAATTCTTGACCCGGTTTGAGTTCCTGTTCAATTACTTTACCATATTCATCCTGCAAGGTAATGCTTATATTTTCGACGCTGACTCTGATCGGAAATTTAAGCCCGTTCATCTCAATTGCTTGAATACTACTTAAGTTTTCAGCTATCCCTCCGCTTTCAAACCTTATATCATAACCGCCGTCGGGTGGAGTAGGCGGTAGTTTGTATAAGTTCAGATCAATCTCATTATTTGCGAAATACAATGAAAACTTCCTCCTGGTATCATCAGTAATTGTCATTTTTCCCCAGTCTTTTCTGAAATAATCTACATTTTCAGCGACTGCTTTTGCTAATCCATCTTCCACGATTATCTGTCCGGGCGCTGTCATATATACAAGATATCCACGACCCGGTTCCAAAGCAGATACAATTTGATAATGATTTGAGTATGTATAAACCGGGCAGGTGATTAGTCCGGGGGGTATAGTAGTCAGACTGGAAGCTGATACTGCATTTTCAAATCCTCCTATAAGGTTCCATCCTGCGTTTGCAATTATTGGATGATGTGTTATCATTTGTATTCCCGTTGCAGGCCATTCATCTCCCGTATTATATAAATTTGTTCCAATATGCTTCATCCAGTATCCTTCACCAGGTATTGTCGTTGTTACCGGTATATACTGTGTAGTCTTTCTAAATACATTGGTTGCAGGATCTCTGCCCGGCCACCAGGTATTCACTCCCTGGCCGTTTGGATTTATTCCAGGCACTGATACTGTATTCCAGCCGTCACTGATGTCAACATTTAATGCAAAATTGCCATCAAACAGGCCTGTTTCCCATAAGGTAATATTGTCTGCATCATAAATCCCCCAGAAAGGACTGGTAGTTTTCCAGGAAAGGTTAGTCACTTTATTATGGTCTATTACATTAAATTTTAATGAAGCGACGTTAGTCCAGCCGGGGCTGCCGGCTACAACCGTTCCGTTATTGCTATTGTTTATAGGCAGATTGATGTTTACCCAGAGTCTGTTGCTCCTTGGTTTAGTTACCATAGCCTGAGTGTAATAGCCGCCGCTGAAATTATAAAAAATGTAGTCAACATCTTTAATCGGATTGTCCGGGAAATTTAATGCAGTTGTATCGTAACTAAGTACGATAGTTGCACCGCCAAGATCAGCTGTCCCGGAATTCGTATTGACCTGAAGCAGGACTGTGAAATTTGAACTATCTGAGTTCAAAATAGTAAGTCTGCCATTAATAGTTGTGGGTAAAACTGAAGATGTAAAACAGATTAGTATTAAACAAAGAAAGGCATTAAATCGACTCATATTTTCCCTTACTTTACGTGAGAGTTTGCAGAAAACCCATAGTTACCAGAACTCTTATTTTTTGTACCTATTGTAAGAATCAAAAGAAATGTTATCAGAGATATGATTCTAAAGGTGTAACATTATGCTGATGTCTCTTGAAAGAATATCAGAATTATATTTTAAGCAGCTCATTCTGAAATTTCTTATCCAGACAAATTTTTATACGATAGGCCTAGTGCTAATCCGACCCCATATCGCTCAGAATAAGAATTCTGTTAAGAATTACGGATCCAAAATATGTTTCCGTTATTTCAGCTCCAATCGGGGAAACCCTGATTTATCGGGGGTAGAGGCCTGATATGTATTAGATTTGAAAAGATGCGATTCTATTCGGAGGGTTTTGTATAATTAAGAGCTTACATAATGCTCAAGCTGGAAAGATACTTTTAAAGAAATAAGGAAAGAACCTGCGAAGAAAATAATATTCACCCTAACCTTTTGTATACTCCAGTAGAAACAAACGCTTCCAGGAAGCTATTAAGACCTTCTCAAAGCAGAATAGCTATGGATATGCGGGAGATATTTAGCCATTAGAAAAAGTGAAAAAATATAATTTAGAAGAAGAAGCTTTATCCTAATCCTCAATTTCGAATACTACATTTAAGTCAGTCCGAATTTGTATGCTTTGATTGATTTCAGTGAGATCTTTTTGAGTCGTCTTCGCAGTAAAATAAGTTCCTGCCTGTTGCGTATCTACGTAGGGGAAATCTGTAGTAGTTACAGTTATTGTTATAATCTCACCCAACTCTCTTCCCATTACCTGGGCAATCATAAGAGCATCAGTTTTAGCCAGTTTTAATGCAGCCTCATAACCTTGCTTCTTCTGTTCATCTATCCTTTCTGTCATAAATGAAGCCCTGAAATTATAAAAGCCATTCTCAAACAGTTCAAGTTGAAAATCAGTATAATCGGCAACAGATCTCAAACGGATCATTACTTCCTGAGATGTCTGAAATCTTGGAGGCTGCCCTGGCTGGACATTGCCAGACCTATATGAGGGTAAAGAATAAGAGATTAAAGAATCGGGGATTTTATACTTTTTTATTAATTCCAGCAGTTTTGCTTCAAGACTCTTATGGTGCTGATAAGCATTTCTCGGATCAGGATCCTCACTGTTGATATTAATACTGAGTTTAACTTGATCTGCAGGTACAAATATATTGGAGGTAGCGCGCACATTTATCGTGTTTGAGATTTCCTGGGCAAACAGAATAAACGGAAAAATTACTGTGATGAGAAATAGTTTCATGAGTCCACCTTTGTTTTAAATCCAACGAAAAGTATGTCTGTAACTTAAAAACCGTCCGGTTTAATGGCAAGTAATAAATTGTTTGCTCGATTTAGTCCGCGCCCCAGGATCATATATAAACTCAAATCCCAAATTTGCAGGGTATAAAATTTTTATCCTGGGTATAAAGAAATTTTATGCATGGACCATTGAGACCTTGAATTTGGCAAATTTTCGATGTGTTTTAGGTGGCATTGATATTGAATAGTGTTCTTACCTAAACTTATTGATATGACAGATCCCCTCAACCTGTTAAATATATTGCCCGGTCTCCTGATTTTTCAAATCGGAGCCAGAGAATTCTGTATGGATGTGAAATGCGTTCAGAACATCCTAAATATTGCAGGAAACGAAGGGAAGATCCAGAAGGTTGAAAAATCAACCGGAGTTCAGGGAAAAATTAGTTATTCAGAAGTGGAATATTTTATCATCGACACTATAAAATATTTTAACATTGCACCCGAAAAATCCAAAGGTAAGAAGATAATTTTAAGTGTCCTATTCGGGAAAAGAATCGGAGTAATCGTAGATACGATTGTAGAATTTATATCACTTGATTCGCTGTTTATTGAGAAAAACATTGACTTTAATGTATATCAGGAAGATAAGTATGTGAGCTGGTATCTGGATTACCAGGATAGAAAAATCCTTTACCCGAATTACGAAAAAATTGCGAAAGAACTTTCAACATCAGGTTTTTTTTTAACCTTGCTGACTTTTTAGCGGTTGTACCTGGTGAATTTAAAAACTTAAATTTAGAAAGTTAAGTACTATTTCCCCGCTGCTATAAAACTATTTTCACCATCATCCGATGGCTTCAGTGAGGAAATTTAACTGAAAAACTTTAATCAGACGATTATTCTCCAATACCTGTCAGGAAACAGGAATTCTTGTCTGTTTTTGAAGAATAATTAAATCTTCAGCCTTAAAGCGAAGAAATAGCATAAAACAATTATAAGAGTACTGATTTAATGATTACAAACGAACAGTTTAATCTGTTTCAATTCCGCAGCTCTGTTTCGTATACATCATTTACACCTCCCACTGAGGATAAAAAACAAACTGATGAGGTAAGGGAATATCTCTCCGGCTATATGGATCTCGATTCTCCCTTAACAAGAGTTACAAGAAAAGCAGATATTGCTGACGTAGAGGATCTTCCTTCAGGCTATTTTCAATCTTTCGCTTCTTTAAGGAAATTGAATAACCTACGTGTCCTTAATTCTTATTTAAGATCAGTTAATGAAAAACTGCCTGTAGGCGGTACTTTCGCTGTATGTGCTGAAACGCTTGAACAAAGAAGAAAAAGAATATTAATCGATTATCCCCCATCGATCCCTCTGTATCCTTTTTATATATATGATTTCCTGGTGAACAGAGTTCTCCCCAAGCTTAAGCTTACAAGCAGACTTTATTACAAACTTAAGAAAAATAATAACAGAGTTTTATCTCTGCCTGAGATCCTCGGAAGACTTGTTTTCGCCGGCTTCAGGATATCAGATATCAAGCAGATCAACAACCTTACTTACTTTATTACTCATAAGGAAAGAGGACCAGTAAGTGATACCTCACCTTCTTACGGTGTATTCTTTAAGATGAAGCGTGTCGGTAAGGACGGTAAAATAATTAGTGTATATAAGATCAGGACAATGTATCCATATTCAGAGTTTATACAAAAGTTTATATACGATAATTTTAATTTAAATAAGGGTGGAAAGTTTAATAATGATATCAGAATTACCAGGTGGGGAAGAGTATTAAGGAAATACTGGCTGGATGAGCTGCCAATGATTATCAACTGGCTTAAAGGTGATTTAAAAATAGTGGGACTTAGACCTTTAAGCGAACATTATTTAAGTCTTTATAATAAAGATCTGGCGGTTAACAGGTTTACTATTAAGCCGGGGCTTATTCCTCCGTTCTATTTTGATCTACCCGGAACGCTGGAAGAAATAATGCAGTCGGAACAGAAATATCTTGAGTTATATAAGAGTAATCCGTGGAAAACAGATTTTTCATATCTGATTCACGCTTTGAGAAATATTGTATTAAAAGGCGCAAGGAGCTCATAAAAAGGATGCTTAACAGAAATAAAACTATTTTCAAAATAATGGGCACCGGGGTAAGTTCTACCTGGTTCCAAAACGTAAGAAATTACACTTTTGAAGCAGCAAAGTATCGCGACAGTGTTGTTTCTGAGAGTAATAATATTAATTCAGTTCGATCGAATCACAATAATTTTCTTTTTCAAACAATCTAACTAAAAGGAGAGGTGTTATGTTTAAACACACAGCAAAGATGCTTGTATTATTAGTTGTTTTTGCAAGTATCACTATGTTCATTGGCTGCCAGGAGCAGCAATCTGTTAATTCACCTGAACCAGGTGTAGGTAGTCTTTCTAAGGTTACAACATTTGTAATGCCCGCTGGAGCTACATTAGTATCTGCTAATCTTAAGCTTTATGCCTGGAGCTGGGGAGCAGACCCGCAGATCGTCGAGCTTCATAATATCACTTCAGACTGGAGCTGTCCGGTTACCTGGAACAGCTTTGCAGGCGCGTTCGACCCCGCAGTAATTACAACCTTTAATACTGGTAATGCCGGAGGAGGTCCGATTTGGAAAACCGTAGACATTACTAGTACATTTGCATCCTGGCTCGCCGGAGGAACTAATTATGGGTTATTACTAAAAAACCAGGACGAAATACTGCAAGCACTCGCACAGTGGCTCAGTAATGATTATATTGCTGACCCAACCCTCAGACCATATCTTGAGGTAGTCACGACTGCCGGAACTATCGAAGTCGAGCCATCACTTGACACATATATTAATTCAATTGATCCGGACCTCAGTTATTGCACTGATGAAATACTGAAATGTGGTCTGGTAGATCTCGGCACCGGTCCGGAACATAAATTCACTCTTATCCGTTTTGATGTTCAGGCGCAAACACAAGCATGTGGAACTGGTTATGCTTACGGTGGAAGTATTGCCACCTGCTTCCTGGATATAGAACCCAGGAGCGCAAATAACTGGGGATGGACAAATTTAATCACCCCAGGTTATACCGGCCAGTGGCCATTATATGTCGGCGCAGGTCAATGTGATATCTC
>CAVXTT010000009.1:0-15011 GCA_963764685.1 uncultured Ignavibacteriales bacterium | reverse complement strand
GGCTTTAATCTTTGATTTTATTAATGGATTCCACGATGCGGCAAATTCTATTGCCACCATAGTGTCTACAAGAGTCCTTTCGCCCAGACTTGCAGTGCTTTGGGCAGCTTTCTTTAATTTCATTGCATTCCTTGCTTTTGGTCTTCACGTAGCCCATACTGTTGGAAAGGGAATTGTACATACTGATATTGTTGATTTAACAGTAATCGGAAGCGGCCTGATTGCAGCTATTATATGGAACCTGTTAACCTGGTGGTGGGGTATCCCTTCAAGTTCATCACATACAATGGTCGGCGGATTTGTAGGCGCGGCAATTGCAAAAGCCGGCATAGGTGTAATATTTGTTGATGAAGTATTGCGGATTGCATCATTTATTTTTCTTGCACCTCTTATCGGAATTGTCGCCTCAGTAATAATATCAATTATAACTCTCCAAATCTGCCGTAATATGAGTCCCTTTAAAGTTGATAAGTATTTCAGAAAATTTCAGCTTATATCTTCAGCAGCATACAGCCTGGGGCACGGTTCAAATGATGCCCAAAAAATGATGGGAATTATTTTTGTTGCACTGATCTCTACGGGACATTTAAATGCTAATTCAGAAATACCATTATGGGTTGTTTTATCCTGCCACGCTGCAATTGCATTGGGTACAATTTCAGGGGGATGGAGGATTGTTCATACAATGGGACAAAAAATTGCTAAGATTCGGCCGTTTGAAGGTTTCAGTGCAGAAACTGCGGGGGCTTTAACTTTGTTCGGCACTGCACTTGCAGGAATCCCCGTAAGCACTACCCATACTATTACCGGGTCGATCATTGGCTCTGCAATAACAAAAAGATTCTCTGCTGTGAGGTGGAGAGTGACAGTCAACCTGATCTGGGCGTGGACATTAACTATCCCAATATCCGCTTTATTTGCTGTAATAATTTATCATTTAGCTATGTTATTATTTAATTAACACATTACATCCGGCTATATTAAAGCCCACTTCTTTTATTTTTCTTCAGGTATATAAACTTTAAACTGTCCGCTTGTAACATCCTCTCTTAAAGTTTCAGCATCCCATCCTGCATCCCGTTCAAGATCCGGTTCCCTTGCATCCGCCTGGATAATTTCTTCAAGCTCAGCAATAAATTGTCTGGCTGTACTCAGATATTGTTTTCTATCCTTATGAATTAAGGCAAGTTTACGTAAGGCGCTTTCATCGTGTTTCAGGAAAGTTTTAGCAGCCCGGTGTGCCCGGTGTGCCCTCATTCCAAGCATCCGCATAACATCAATGCCCAGCCTCAAAGAAGTATCGAGCGTTTCCCGGTAGACATCAGTAATACCCGAGTTTAAAAGTTTATGTGCATCACCCCTGTCAATGGATCTTACAAGAATTTTTAGATTGGGGTAATGTTTCTGAACTGTGTGGACCAATGAAAGATTTTTATCAGGATCTTCGAATGCAATGATTATTATCTTTGCTTTTTCTGCTCCGGCAGCATGAAGCAGCTCATATCTTGATGCATCGCCATAATAAACTTTCAAGCCAAGTTTTCTTAAAACATCAACCCTGTCGGAATCAAAGTCAAGGACCGTCGTACCGATACCATTGGCTTTAAGCAATCGCCCCACAATATTTCCGAACTTATCGAAGCCGGCAATGATTACAGGGTTTTCTTCATCAACGATGTCGGCTCTCCCGGTCATTTTGTTTGGTGCCAAAGAAGGGTAATATCACTTTTTCATTGATGACAATTACAATTGGGGTCATTGCCATAGATAAAGCAACAACCGCAACGAGAATGTTAATGATACCGTTATCAATAATATTGATCTGGGCTGCAATTGAAAACAGAACAAAAGCAAATTCCCCCACCTGTGAAAGTGCAACAGATAGAATCAGGTTCTGGTCTGTGCTGATCCTGAAGTACTTTCCCAGTATAAATAGTATTACAGCTTTTACAGCCATAAGTAAAACAACGAGAAATGCTATCAGGAGGGGGGAATCCAGGATAAGCTGAAAGTTTATAGATGCACCGACCGAAATAAAAAATAAGCCCAGGAGTAATCCTTTGAAAGGTTCAATATCGCTGATCAGCTCGTGGCGGTACTCGCTGTTTGCAAGTACAACACCGGCTAAGAAAGTTCCGAGGGCAGGACTTAATCCTACCTCTGTCATTAAAACGGCAATTGCAATAACAAGCAGGAGAGAGGCCGCAGTAAAAATTTCCAGCATTCTTGTACGTGCAATAAATCTGAATACGGGACGGATAAGAAATCTCCCGCCTATTATAATAAATGCAACTGCACCGAGAACAACAAATGTTTGTACCCACCCGGGAAGCGATCCAACTAATGTGTGGTTATCTGTAGCGGGAGAAATTACTTTGGCTGCCAGAAGCGGAAACACTGCAAGCATAGGGATAACGGCAATATCCTGGAACAACAGAACAGAAAATGAACTTTGTCCCGAAGAGGATCTCATTAATCCTTTTTCATTCATTGTCTGCAGTACAATTGCTGTTGACGAAAGAGAGAGGATCATTCCTATGGCAAGTGATGACCTCCAGGGAATTCCAATTGCTGCTGCAATTAAAAAAATAATAAGGGAAGTAACCGCAACCTGCAGTCCGCCAAGTCCGATAATAGACTTCCGCATTTTCCACAAAAGAGTTGGCTCAAGCTCAAGTCCGATTACAAATAGCATCATTACTACTCCGAACTCAGCGAAATGCATTATGTCCTGCCCCTCCTTACCGACAAGACCAAGTACAGCGGGACCAATAATTACACCTGCAATGAGGTATCCAAGCACAGAACCAAGTCCTATTCTTTTAGCAACAGGAACTGAAACCACAGCGGCCGTGAGATAAACCAGGGCCTGAAAGAAAAATGTATTGTTATCCATAGGCAGTTAAGAATAATAAGTTAATAATTATCATTAAGTATTCAGAAAATCATTCATCGTATCAAATTTTACCATCTCTCTTATTGGAAATCTATCTTCACTAAGATCCTGCAGCAGCTGAATATACTTGCCTGCATAATCTTCAATCTCATTTACCGTAAAGCGGTGAGTCCCCTGAATCAAATAAGGGGGAAGAAAAATCATCCCGCATAATTTTACTGTTTGTTCAATCGGGACCAGGAACTCTCTTATAGTATACTTGTTAAAACTGTCTTTTGCGTAAGCCTGTGATGAACCCCCGGTAGTAATTATGTTCATTAATTTCTTGCCTACCAGGGCTGTTCCTTTTGAGCCGTAAGCCCAGCCGTGCTCAAGCACCAGGTCCTGCCACTCCTTGAGTATTGCGGGGGTACTATACCAAAAAAAAGGATGATGGAAAATGATAATATCATTCTCAATGAGCAGCTTTTTCTCCCGCTCAACGTCTATGTTGAAATCATAATATTCTTCATATAGATCGTTTATAGTTATATTTTTTAGTGTGGCTGCATCTCTGATAAGTCTTTTATTAACTCTGGACTTTTCGAGTGCAGGATGCGCAAACAGAATTAGAATTCTTGACATATTTTCAGGTTAAAGTATGGATATGAATATTTGGATATGAATATATGATTAAATTTAAATATTGCTAAAAATTATATATTTATACGGAATAAGCCCATATCCTGAATTTTCAGGCAAAAATGAATAAGATATTGTTAATGCCTATTTTTGTTTAACGAAAATAATAAAAAGTCCCAAATGAAAGATTCAGTCCTTATCATTGATGATGAAAATGAGTTTAGAAGTCTCCTGATAAAGTTATTGAAATTAGAAGATTTCACTACTTATGAGGCTGCAACCGGTGAAGCAGGTTTATCATTAATGAAGAAAGATGATATTTCAGTTGTTATAGTAGATGTCAAATTACCGGATATTAATGGAATTGATCTGATCCCCAGGATAAGAAAAATTAACAATCTATGTGAAATATTAGTATTAACTGCTTACGGTACAATTGAGGACGGGGTACGTGCAATCAAGGAAGGGGCTTTAGATTACATCACAAAGGGAGACGAGGATAACAAAATTATTCCACTCGTTCAGCGGGCTGCTGAAAAGGTTCATCTCAGGAAAAGAGTCGAGTCGCTGGAAAGAACCGTTATTGAAAAGTTCAGTTTTGATACAATCAATGGTCATTCGGCTGCAATACAAAAAGCCAAGGAATTAGCATCAAAAGTTTCGGTTACGGATACCCCTGTTCTTCTGCTGGGGGAAACCGGAACAGGAAAGGAATTATTTGCACGCGCAATTCATTTTACAGGGAGCAGAAAAAATAAACCCTTTGTTGCCGTAAATTGCAGTGCTATAGCAAAAGATCTGCTTGAATCGGAAATGTTCGGCTATAAGGCAGGAGCCTTCACAGGAGCTGTTAAAAATAAAAAGGGATTATTCGAAGAGGCAAGTTCAGGCACACTTTTTTTAGATGAAATAGGTGAACTCGATCATTCCCTCCAGGCAAAATTTCTTCGTGTCCTTGAAACAAACGATTTTATCAAGCCGGGGGATACAAAACCCACTAAAGTAGATGTCAGGATAATAGCTGCAACAAACCGGAATCTTCAGCAGGAAAGCGATAATGGAAATTTCAGGAATGACCTGTACTACCGGATAAGTGTAATTAAGATTGAGATACCGCCGTTAAGGGAAAGAAAAGATGATATTGAAATGCTGACCGAATTTTTTGTAGCTCAATTTAATATAAAGCTTAAGAAAAATATAAAGATTATTTCAAAAGAATTTATGGATTTTATTAAAGAGTATAATTTCCCGGGCAACATCAGAGAGCTTCGGAATGTGATTGAACGATCATTGATTCTATCTGAAGGAGAAATTCTCACTCCAAATTTACTGCCGAAGGAATTTTTCCCCGGAGGGAAAGATATCCAGGATAATCCGGTTAAACTTGATGAAGTTGAAAGAATACATATTCTTAAAATACTTGAAAGTGTTGAATTTAATAAAACAAAAGCAGCAGAGCTTCTGGGAATAGGATTAACAACCCTGTATAGGAAGCTGCAAAGCTATGGAATAGATTAAAGCTTACTGTTGAACCCACATCTTCACCCTACCAAAATAAAAAACACCCTTCCTTTTTGAAAGGATCATCGGTGTGTTTCTAAAATTAAGAATTAATATAGCCTCCAGCTAAGTCCTTTAATTATAGCTCCTTACAGGAGATTTAATATTTATTAATCACATTGGCATTTTATTAGATGTGTCCTGGCAAAAACAGGAAAAAATATGTCGGTATTGATGACATTACTTGGTCTGCTCATTTTCTTATTGATGTTCGCGTCAATTCATTTCTTTGACAGGATAAAGGAGTAGAATATGATATTGCTCTTAGGGATTTGTATAGCTGTATTCGGCTATCTCCTTTACGTTTTAATCAAACCTGAAAAATTTTAAGAAGAGAATTTATGAACACTGAATTATTAGGGGTAGCAGCAATGATCCTTTTGATATTTGGAACAGCCTACCCCCTTGGAAAATATATCAGCAAAGTATTCAAAGGAGAAAAAGTATGGAGTGACTTTTTTGCTCCTTTGGAAAGACTGATCTTTAAAATATCATCCATAAATCCGGATGAAGAGATGGACTGGAAAGAAAATATGAAAGCCATGCTCAGGCTGAATACTGTTTTCTTTCTTTGGGCTATAATTCTTTTGATGATTCAGAGCGTTATACCTTTCTGGAACCCGGTCGGAATAGGAAATATGGAAGCCACTCTTGCTTATAATACTGCAGCCAGCTTCGTAACAAATACAAATCTCCAGCATTATTCAGGAGAGACAGGTCTATCATATTTTTCACAGCTGCTCATTATTTGCTACCTGCAATTTGTTACCGCTGCTACAGGAATTGCTGCACTTGCCTTATTATTTAAAGGTCTGATTCAGAAGAAAGCCACTGACCTCGGTAATTTTTATAATCTGTTCCTGAAAAGCAACACAAGGATTTTACTTCCCATTTCATTTATTATAGCAGTTATTCTGCTGCTTAACGGAACCCCAACAACATTCGAAGGACAGCAAAAAGTAGTTACTCTTGAGGGGGATACTACTCTTGTTGCTACCGGTCCTGTTGCCCCGGTTGTTGCAATTAAACAGGTCGGCACAAACGGAGGCGGATTCTTTGGTCCCAATTCAGCACATCCTTTGGAGAATCCGAACTACCTGACTAACATGGCTGAAAACTATTCAATACTGATTATCTCTGTTGCACTTGTATTTGCGTTCGGTTTTTATCTGAACAAAAAGAAACTTGCGTGGATATTCTTCGGGGTTATGACAATCGTATTTTTAACCTTTTCGGCTACGACTATTCATTTTGAATCTGCAGGTAACCCTGAAATTGCCAAGCTTAAGATTGCTCAGCCGATGGGAAGTATGGAGGGAAAGGAGGTAAGATTTGGTTCGGAAGCATCAGCATTCTGGGGTGTATCAACTACATCCACTTCAAATGGATCTGTTAACTCAATGCACGACAGTCAGACTCCTGTATCGGGAGGTATATATATTCTGGATATGATGATAAATGCAATTTACGGAGGAGTGGGAGTAGGGTTTATTAACTTTTTTATGTTTGTTGTTATTGCAGTGTTTATTGGGGGTTTAATGGTGGGAAGAACGCCTGAATTCCTTGGAAAGAAAATAGAATCATACGAAGTAAAAATAGCTGCACTGATAATTCTTATTCACCCATTTTTGATTCTCCTCGGTACTGCCATAGCATCACACATTGCTGCTAATAACCCCGATATCGGATGGCTTTCTAATCCATCATACCATGGATTTTCAGAAATGCTCTATGAGTTTACTTCATCTGCTGCGAATAACGGATCAGGATTTGAAGGTCTGGGAGATAATACAGCATTCTGGAATATCTGCCTGCGGCACAGTAATGCTCCTTTCCAGATTCCTTCCGATAATTGGTCCTATTGCCATTGCAGGTTCGCTTGCTTCGAAAAAGACTGTACCATTTTCAGAGGGAACACTGAAAGCTGACAGCATTGCATTCGGAGTTGTACTGCTGGGAGTTCTTGTTGTTATAGCTGCATTGTCTTTCTTCCCTGCCTTGTCGCTGGGTGCAATAGCAGAATATTTTTCAATGTAATAACCAAAGTACCGGATATAAAAAATGAAGCGCAAAAGAGAAATAAAATTATTTGAACCTGAGCTTATTAAAGAATCGATTGCTGAATCCTTCGTAAAGCTTAACCCCAGGGTTATGATGAAAAACCCTGTTATGTTTACTGTGGAGATCGGTACTGTAATAATGCTTGCAATTACAATATTGACCGTTGTATCTGCCGGAAGCGGTCAGGGTACCTTCGGTTACAATCTTGTGATAACTATTCTTCTTTTCTTAACAATCCTGTTCGGTAATTTTGCAGAAGCAATTGCCGAGGCAAGGGGTAAGGCACAGGCTGCATCGTTAAGGAAAACAAGAGAGGATACAGAAGCAAAATTACTTAAAGAAGACGGCAGTATAAAAATTGTAAGCTCATCTCAGTTAAAAAGGGAGATATCTTTATTGCTGAAGCAGGAGATATTATCCCAATTGACGGTGAAATAATTAAAGGTATTGCTTCGATAGACGAATCTGCCATCACCGGAGAATCAGCTCCTGTAATAAGAGAAGCAGGTACGGATCATTCGGGAGTAATCGGCGGAACAAAAGTTTTATCCGATAAAATTACAGTAAGGGTTCTAAGCGGACCCGGGGAATCATTCCTGGATAAAATGATCCTCCTTGTTGAAGGTGCAAAACGACAGAAAACTCCAAATGAAATTGCATTAACAATTCTGCTTGCAGGCTTTACACTTGGTATTTCTGCTTGTTACAGTAACCCTTAAACCTTTCAGCGACTTTGCTAATACTGCAGTAACAGTAACTGCACTCATATCACTTTTTGTATGTCTGATCCCTACTACAATTGGAGCACTCCTTTCTGCAATTGGAATCGCAGGAATGGACAGGGCATTACGGGCAAATGTAATTGCCAAATCAGGTAAAGCAGTTGAGAATGCCGGGGATATTGATGTAGTGCTTCTCGATAAAACCGGAACAATAACTATCGGCAACAGGAAGGCTACCAATTTAATCCCGCTGAACGGGATGGATAAAAAAGAATTCCTGAAGTATTGTCTTTTGAGCTCCCTTGCTGACCCTACCCCTGAAGGGAAATCCATTGTTGAGCTGATTCCGCCGATTGAACCGGCTGTTATTCAGAAAGCAGTTAATGAAGGAAAGTTTATTGCGTTCACTGCAGAATCCAGAATGAGCGGTATCGATCTTCCTGATGGGAACAAGATAAGAAAGGGTGCCTGGGATGCAATAAGAAACTGGACAGGAGAAAAAACCAATGGTACAAATGAAATAGAGATACATGTTAAAAAAATAGCTGAGAAGGGGGGAACTCCTCTCGTGGTTGCCGTTGATAAAAAGGCTGTTGGTGTTATTCAGCTTGAAGATATTATAAAGCCGGGGATAAGGGAACGGTTTGCCCGTTTAAGAAAAATGGGAGTTAAGACTGTAATGGTTACCGGCGACAATCCTTTAACTGCAAAGTTTATAGCCGACCAGGCTGGCGTAGATGACTTTATTGCCGAAGCCAAACCTGAAGATAAAATGAACTACATTTTAAAGGAACAGAAGGGAGGAAGGCTTGTTGCAATGATGGGGGACGGCACTAATGATGCCCCTGCACTTGCCCAGGCGGATGTTGGCGTAGCAATGAACTCCGGTACCCAGGCGGCAAAGGAAGCAGCTAATATGGTTGATCTGGATAGTGATCCCACCAAGCTGCTTGAAGTAATCGAGATAGGAAAACAGCTTTTGATTACACGAGGAAATGTTACAACATTTTCTATTGTAAATGATGTGGCAAAGTATTTTGCCATTGTGCCTGCAATCTTTGCAGCTACCATTCCGGGACTTAATGCTCTGAATATAATGAAGCTTGAAAGCCCTGAGTCTGCTATCATGTCCGCAGTAATATTTAATGCATTTATCATCCCGGCGCTTATACCATTGGCATTGAAAGGTGTAAAGTATAAACCGATCGGGGCAACTGCATTGCTTACCAGGAATTTGCTGATCTATGGACTGGGCGGACTAATAGTTCCCTTTATAGGAATCAAGCTGATTGATCTTTTAGTAGGCATGTTTTTTTAATTAAACCATCTTAAAAAGAAAAATGAAAAAAGTATTTAAAGATATAAAGCTGCACGCTCTGTCAGTTATTCTTTTTGCTCTTTTGTTCCCCATTCTGATATGGGGTATAGGTCTACTCTTTCCTCATCAGGCGAATGGACTGCCAATTTATAAAGACGGCAGGCTCGTGGGATTTGAAAACGTAGGACAAAAATTTTATTCGGATAAATATTTCTGGGGACGCCCCTCTGCTGTTGATTATAATGCGGCATCTACAGGGGGATCTAATAAGGGTCCAACGAATCCTGAATACCTTGCTGAGGTTGAAAAAAGAATTGAAGAGTTCCTCGAAAAGAATCCTGAAGTAAAAAGAAGCGATATTCCTTCTGATCTTGTTACTGCATCGGGAGGCGGGCTCGATCCTCATATATCACCTCAGGCAGCTTTTATACAGATATCGCGTATCGCCAAAGAAAGGAATATGGATAAGGAGACTTTAAAGAGATTAGTCCAGGATAACATTGAGACTCCATTACTTGGAATGTTCGGACCCAAACGGATAAATGTTCTAAAGCTAAATCTTGCGTTGGATGCTATGTAATTTCAAGATTGCTAAGGACTTCAAAGATTATCAAGGTACAAATTATTAAAGTTTTTATATCAAAATTATATTAAGGAAAACAATTGAATTCATCGAATACAGGAAGTAATATCTTTCTTAAATTGTCATTGATTTTAGTTTTGTCAGGTTTAACTTATGCGCAGGATCTTTCAGTCAATGCAGATTTAGTCACCAGGTATATTTGGCGTGGATTTGATTACGGACAATCACCAAGCATTCAGCCAACTGTAAAATTTTCAACCGGAGGTTTTGTTATAGGATTTTGGGGTGCGTATCCAACTGCCGATCCTGGAACAGGTTTGGAAGAAATCGATTTTTACACAAGTTATGCTTTTGACTTCGGAAAAGCAGGCAGCGCAGGTATAGGTATCACAGATTATATTTACCCAACCAGTGCCGGATTTGAATTAGGCAATTTCAATAATTATGATGACATTGATGGTGCAGGTGCACACTTCATAGAGTTAAATACGAGGTATTCCGGTCCCGAAAGTTTCCCTGTATATTTTTCTTTGAATGCATTCTTATACAATGTTGCTGATAAT
Organism: uncultured Ignavibacteriales bacterium; assembly: GCA_963764685.1. GTDB lineage: Bacteria > Bacteroidota > Ignavibacteria > Ignavibacteriales > Ignavibacteriaceae > CAVXTT01. The sequence goes on along the minus strand of CAVXTT010000009.1, from coordinate 4,687 downwards.
CCTTTCTACCTTGAAGCGGGGTACTCTGCTTCAATAAGCGATGTCGGATTAGATATTTTTATTGGCGCAACACCTGGCGATACAGCTTCTTATTATGGAGTTGATGATTTCGCTGTTACAAATATTGGAATAAAGGTATCAAAAGAAATTAAGATAACAGAGGATTTTTCGTCTCCAATATTCGGCTCAGTAATTGTTAATCCATCAGCAGAAGATATATTCTTTGTATTTGGTTTAAGTTTGTAGAAAAGGTTTTTGAATAATAATCTTAACAAGGTTCTTTTTGTTTTATAAGCACATGAACATCAATAATAATGGTTCAATCTAAAAATGGAACCCCAAATATCAATATCGGCTGAAAGATTTCTGGATCTTATACGTTCTTCAAAAAAAGGAAAGCTGAAGATCTATATTGGGATGGCTGCCGGAGTAGGGAAAACATTCCGGATGCTCCTGGAAGCAAAAGAGCTTCTGGATGAGAATGTCGACGTAATGATAGGCTATATCGAAACTCACGGGAGGAAGGAGACGGCAAAGCTTACCGAAGGGCTTCCCTCGATTGAAAGAAAGAAAATCTTCTACAAGGGGAAACAGCTTGAGGAAATGGACGTAGATGCGGTACTTCTTCAGAAACCTGAGGTAGTCCTTGTAGATGAACTTGCCCATACAAATATTCCCGGCTCTAAAAATGAAAAGCGGTGGCAGGATGTTAATGAACTGATTGATGCAGGGATAAATGTTATCAGTACAGTAAATATTCAGCATATCGAGAGTATAAATGAGAAGGTTGAAAAGATCACCGGTATTAAGATCACCGAGCGGGTACCCGATAGCATTGTCCATTCCGCAGATGAGGTTGTAAATGTAGATCTGACCATAGAACAGCTGATCAACCGTATTGAAGAGGGAAAAGTTTATGATATGAAGAAGGTCCCGATCGCACTGCAGAATTTTTTTCAAAGGGAGAAACTTCTGCAGCTGCGCGATCTGGCCTTAAAGGAAGTGTCGCGCCAGGTCGAGAGAAAGATTGTAAGGGAAATTCCTCTTGCCTCAAGAGAAAAAGTGAATGCGATTGTTACAGCTGTCAGTTCAAATTATACATCAGGTAAAAAACTGATAAGAAGATCATCAAGGCTTGCTGCTCTTTATGGATCCAGGTGGTATGTGGTGTATGTCCAGACCGAAAAAGAAAATCCGAATATTATTGATCCGAAGGTTCAAAGATACCTGATGAACAACTTAAAGCTTGCCGCTGAGCTTGGAGCAGAGGTGGAAGAAATTAAAAGTAATGAGAAAGCAAAGTCGATAGTTGAATTTGCAAAACAAAAGGAGGCAGTCCTTATAATAATCGGCAAGCCCGTCTTTTCAATTTTATACAGATTGAGAATCAGAAACTTCTTCCGGGAACTGTCTGCCTTAACATCAAAAGAGAATATAGACATTTTAATGGTGTCATCCGATGAAATCAATAAAAAGTAAAATCAGCTTAGGGGTAATTTTCTTATTCTCCGTAATCCTGCTTCTCAGTATTCTGGGAATAATTTTCATTAATCAGCTTGCACTAAAGTCTAAAGGAACTATAGTCGAGAATTATAACTCAGTCGATTATATGCTGATAATGATTAATTCTCTTGATGATATGAACTCATATCAAATTACTGCACTTAGAGGTGAAAAGACTAAAATCCGGGAAGAAGACTATACATTATCAAAAAAAATATGTGAAAATAATCTTCAGCTTGAGACTAACAACATTACAGAAAGCGGAGAAGGAGAGCTTGTTAATGAGCTTCATTCTGCATACAGGGATTACCTTAGCATATTTGAAAAACTGAAGAGTAGCAGTACAGTCAGCGCTGAGGACCTGGATTTATTCCGGGAGAAGTTCTCAGCTGTCCGGAATAAAGTTAACAGCATCTACCGGATAAATATGGATGCGATCATTAAGAAGAATGGCGATCTGCAGTCGACTGCGGATGATGTAATAATATATATGACAATTGTGGCAGCTATAAGCATTCTGATCGGTTTGTCATTCATTCTCTCCTTCCCCTCCAGAATAATCGGCCCCATCAAGGAACTTACCGCTAAGATTAAAGCAATAAGTGAAAGGAAATATGATCAGAAGCTGGCAGTAAGCTCGGATGATGAGCTTGGAGAGCTTGCCAGTGCATTTAACGTTATGGCAGAAAGACTAAAATCTTATGAAGCAAAGCATATTGATCAACTTTTATTTGAGCAGAAGAGACTCGAGACAGTAGTGCACAATTTTGAGGACGGTATCCTGATAACAGATGAGAACCGCAAGGTGGTGCTTGTAAATAATATGATACTTCAGATAACAGGATTAAATGAAGCGGACATTCTTCACAAATATCTTCCTGATATTGCCGCAAACAATGACCTGATTAAAGAAGTATATGCAAATGTTCAGCAGAAGACATCAGATTCAGACGCTGAGTTTAAGCCTATGAGGATACTGCAGAATGGAAAGGAATATTATTTCAATTTAGAAACAGAGGAAATAATTACTTATGCGGAATCAGAGAAGAAGGAGACATTTATAGGCAACCTTATCCTGCTTAAGAATGTTACCAGGTTCCAGGAAAGAGATAGAGCAAAGACCAATTTGCTGGCTACAGCTTCGCACGAGTTTAAGACTCCTCTGTCAGCAATAAACCTTAGCCTGAAGCTGTTGGAAGATAAAAGAATAGGTGAACTTAATGCAGAACAGAAAGAAGTAATAAGGGGATTAAGACAGCAGAGCGGCAGATTGTCGAGAGTAATTAATGAGCTGCTGGATTATTCGCAGATAGAGTCGGGTAATATCAGATTGAAATTTAATCCTGTCAAACCTGATCTGATTGTAGATATAGGTTTAAGTACGCTTATGATGCAGGTAGCTGAAAAGGATATTAACATTCAAACCGAGATCGAGGAAAATCTACCGGAAATCAAAGTTGATCTTGAAAAACTTGCATTTGTTTTTATAAATATCCTTAACAATGCCCTGAGGTATTCCAGAAAGGGGGGTGTCATAAAAATTAATGTGAGCAGGGCAGTTGATGAGGTAAAGTTCTCTATTAAGGATGATGGCCCCGGAATATCGAAAGAGGATCAGGATAAACTCTTCAAAAGGTATACTCAGGTGGGCAATAAAACAAAAGAGGGGTGGGGATTGGGTCTGGCAATCTCCAAAGAATTTATCCAGGCTCAGGATGGTAAGATCTGGGTAGAGAGTGAGATGGGAAAGGGAAGCAGGTTTACATTCTCCTTACCCGTATTTGTCCGCTAAGTCTAAAATTATGGATAAATTGTAAAGACAGGGATCTGTTATGTAACAGGCTCATAAATATTCTGCACAATACCGCATTTGAAAGCTATACTTCCGGCCGTTTTCAGTTTTATTTTATTTTCTGCGGCATCAAATATTCTCAGACCTTTTCCAATAGCCGCGGGATTAATGAACAGATGATATTCATCTATCAGGCCGCTGTTGATCAGAGATGAAACAAAACCTGCTCCGCCGTAAACAATAATGTCTTTTCCCTGTTTTTCTTTCAGATGATTTATAAAATCTGTTGTATCTCCTTTTGCCAGGGTTGTATTATCCCAGGGAGATTCTTTAAGAGTTTTGCTGAAAACTATTTTCGGAGTGTCTATCATCTTCCTGGCAAAGGGATATTCGCGGGCTGCTGGATTCTTAACTGCATTTGACCAATAAGAGATGAAACCATCTGTCATCTTCCTCCCCAGAAGAATTGTATCAATAGAATCGGTTAAATCATCGACATAATTTTCAAGTTCTTTATCCCACTCCCAAAGCATCCAGTCAAGTTCACCATTCGGACCTGCAACAAAACCATCAACCGACATCTGCATCTGAAGCTTTAATTTTCTCATCCGATACTCCGCTAAATATTAGTGTTATAAAAATATTTTGAATCATTAAAGCGTAACTAAAGGAAAGGTATTTTATAAAATAATACCTGGCGTTACGGCAGAAAAGATATTATCAAATAAGTAATTATTTGTATTATAAATCATTATAGAATAAGCATTTATAATCTAAACTTTGATTTAGTATATAATAAAAGTTAAATTATTAAAGAAAGATCAAATCACTTATCCTGTGATATAGAATTCGCTTTATTATTTATTCTTTGTGTTACTGCAAACATCTGAGAGGTAATATAATGAAAGGCGAAAAGTATAAACAGCTGGTTACAGAATTGCTTAACCTTGCCGGTATCGAAATTAACGGCAGGCACCCCTGGGACATTCAGATCCACAATGAAGGATTTTATAAACGTGCCTTAACAGAAGTTGAACTTGGTATGGGGGAGTCCTATATGGACGGGTGGTGGGATGCCGAAAAAATCGATGAAATGACCTGTAAAATTGTTGCCGCCGATCTATTAAAAAAAGTAAAACACAATTATAAAATTTCTCTGCAGTTGGCAGGTTTTTATCTGATAAATATGCAGACGCGGCGAAGAGCTTTTAAAAGCGGGCAAAGACATTATGATCTCGGGAATGATTTATTCCGGGCTATGCTTGATAAAAGACTGACATACAGCTGTGCTTATTGGAAGAATGCAAAGACTTTAGATGAAGCTCAGGAAAATAAACTTGACCTCATCTGCAGAAAATTGTATTTGAAGGAAGGAATGAGGATCCTTGATAT
>CAVXTT010000008.1:0-80664 GCA_963764685.1 uncultured Ignavibacteriales bacterium | reverse complement strand
TGTTTTTTGTTTTCCTTCTTTAAGTTTATTACCAGGAAAGGATTCCTTGCGGTAATTATCAGCGTATTGGCGTTAAATTTCAGTTCAAGCTTGCCGGCATCGTTATTAAAATATACAGGGACAGAGAGAGCCTGGGCAAATTCTTCAGCAGAGAAATATATCGTCCCCTGCCGTTCATACGAAGAAATGTACTTGATACCGCTTTCTGTTTCCACTTTAAGCTGCTTCTGAGGGAACAGTTCTGACGTAAACAACAATAGGATGAAAACAAATAAGGGGAGCGAATATATTTTACTTCTGCTTAAGTTCAAGCTTAACCTAACCGATGAAGGGAAGAAAGAAACCGCTTTTTTTCTTATAGCCGGAGTATTCAGGTTCAAAATATTTGGTAAGGAGCTTCTCTTCGAGTCCTGCCCTTAATACTAAAAAAGGTATCTGGATTATCAAAATGACAAGCACAGGGAAGCTGAGAGTAGTAAGCGCAGCCCCTGCATTCATAAGTATTTCTGAGAGATACTGCGGATGCCGCATTGTTTTAAATGCACCGCCGGTAACTACCTGATGTTTTTTAAATATAATTATATCCTGCGAATAAAAGTCACCCAGACTCTTAACAGCCCAGATCTGAAGCCAGGAGAAGATTATATAAGCAGCAAGTCCCGCAGTTCTTAGACTAAGATTTTCATTTGTATACTTAAGCGTGCCGATCTGAAATAATCCAAGAATGAACGCTACCAGTACAATTACAGATAAAACCAGGGGTAGCTTCTGAAGATAGCTTACTGGTTTTTCTTTAGCTTCCGTGATGGTAGATTTTAATCCTTTTTTAGCTCCGCCGATATTAGCACCGAAGGTTGCGATAAGATTTATCCCGGCAATTATATTTATAGGATCCATTAAGAAGTTTCCTTTCCATACTTTTTCATAATTGCTTTCCATTCTTCCAGCGGCAGCTGTTCGGATTCATCTATCAGCATTATAGGTATATCATCTTCTATCCTGTACCTCCTTCGCGTATTTTTGTCTGTCGAAACAAGGTAATTCCCGTCGAGCACAAGATCGGCTTTTGTTTCAGGACAGCAGAGGATCTGCAGCAATTCCGGGTCAATCATAGGAAATCTCTTTTTTAATTTATTTAAAAATATGTGATATAAAATATAATCAAAGAACCACTTTAAACTAATTTTCTATTAGGATTGCTATGTTTTTATCACAGTAATTCCCCGTCCATACAAAAAAAATAAATGTTGCTATAAAAAAACTTTGTCAAGGCACCAGAGGCGGTTAAATTCGTCTGCTTCAATTTTGTTTTTTTTGCAGACACCTGAGGCTCAGGTAATCTTAAAGCAAATCACCCATTTAGATTTTTAAGCGTTCAGACTTGTTAACGAGCTTTATTAACAAATATATATAAGGATGCTCTATGCTGCGTAAATTGTTAAAGATCATCGGTATTGCCGCCGCTGTTCTTGCCGTACTGATTATAGGAGGTGTTGTGTATTTTAATTCTGCTTTCCCGAAGAGCGAACCTCCTGAAAATGTTACCGTAAAGGTCACACCTGAATTGATCGCAAGAGGAAATTACCTTGCGAATCATGTTACGGTATGTGTTGACTGTCATTCAACGAGAGACTGGACCAAGTACTCGGGTCCCATTACCCCCGGCACTGTTGCAAAGGGAGGCGATAGGTTTGGTCCCGAGATGGGCTTCCCCGGCAATATATATGCAAGAAATATTACTCCTGCAGGTATAGGTGACTGGACGGACGGGGAAATAATCAGAGCTGTAACAACAGGAGTCAACAAACATAATAAAGCCCTTTTCCCGATGATGCCATATTACAATTACAACCAGATGGACCGTAATGATCTGTATGCAATAGTGGCATATCTCCGCAGTCTTAAACCAATAAAGAATAATGTACCGGAAACAGACCTGGATTTCCCTCTTAATTATATTGTCAAGACAATGCCTATAAATTCTTATAGTTCCCCGAAGCCGGTGGACAGGGCAAATACTATAGCATATGGTAAATATCTTGTTACAATGGCTTCGTGCAATGAATGCCATACACAAACAGATAAAGAGATGAAACCTCTTCCGGGAATGCAGTTTGCAGGAGGACAGGAGTTCCTTGCACCTTTCGGTACGATACGTTCTGCCAATATTACCCCTAATGATGAAACAGGTATAGGGAAGTGGAGCAAGCAGGATTTTATAAGAAGATTTAAGACATTTGATCCGGCAACAACACAATATGTCTCCGTCGGTCCTAAAGATTTTAATACCCCGATGCCCTGGACAATGTATGCCGGGATGACAGAAGAAGATCTAAGTGCAATTTACGATTACCTCAGAACGGTTAAGCCGGTTTATAATACTGTTAATAGATTTTCACCGAAGTAAAACGTGCTCGTTATTCAATTGAAATTAGGATGGGCAAGTGATGATATGAATGAATAGTGATGACTAATGCAGGGCGGTGTACAGCCGCCCTTTATTTATTTGAAGACGTAAAATCTCTGCGTACAACAATGGATGAATGGATGGGTGGATGAATGTATGAAGCAAGTAACATATTCCTGATTTCGACCGCACGACAGAACGATTTTTAATCCAATAGCTCTATTACCCGTTCCACAGGCCTTGCCAGAACTGCTTTATCATCAACCTCGACAATAGGTCTTTGTACGAGATCAGGGTTCTCGATCATCAGATCTAAAAATTGGTCATCTGTTAAAGTTTTGTTGGATAGGTCAAGTTCTTTATACGCTGCTTCATTTTTTCTTAAAAGCTCTTCGGGACGCATTCCCATCTTTCTTAAAAGGAATCTCAGCTTCTTCCTGGTAAAGGGTTCGATGTAATAATTCACCTTGTCAAAGTCTATCCCCTTCTCAATTAATAGCTTAGTTAACTTCCTGCATGTAGAACAGGTCGGTTTTTCGTATACTGTTACTTTTTTCATATTGATTTGAATTATTGATTGAAGAATCGTTTCTTCTATATGAACTTGCTTTGTCAAATGTGGTTAATTCCTTATGGCAATATACTCATTCCAATCACCAAATAGGGAGCGCACCAACATAGGCCTATTAATAAAAAGCTTAATTCCGAACACTCTGTTTTATTATTTCCATATAAATATATATTGAGCAACGAATGGATACTCCCTACAAATCCACCAAGCCACCAATCAACTAATCAACCAATCAACCAATCAACTAATCAACCAAATACTTATTCAGCCAATATTTAGTTAACGCCTCCACTTCCTTCCGGTGGCTTTTAAGATAGTGGTCGCCTTCCTCAAATATTACAAGTCTGTACTGATATTTATATTCCTGAAGCTTTTTAGCCAGTTCAATCGACTGGCTGACAGGCACAGTTTCATCTGCACCTCCGTGCATCACCAGGTAGGGTATATGGGGCAGCTTATCAGCAAAATTTAATATTGTCCTTTTATTTACCTCCTCATCAAATCTGTCATCACCAAGTTCCGACCGATAAAAATCTCTTAGATAATTGCTTGCAGACAAATATTCCTTCATATTCGAGATAGCGCCGGTTACTGATGCACATTTGAAATCAGGATCCTTAAGAAGTGTAAGCAATGTCATCATTCCGCCGCGGCTCCAGCCTATCATTCCCCAACTGGAAGAGTCGGCAAATTCTATTTCGCCGGCAAGAGGTTTAAGGTTTATTACATCATTTATATCCGCTCCGCCTATCTCTTCTTCCCCCTCACCTCCGTCGTTGCCCCTGTATTGGGATGTAAACACTACATATCCCCAGGATGCAATTTGTCCGAATATTCCTTTGGCTGTAAAATGATCTATCGCGCCCTTATTCTTATAGCCGCCGCGGTTCCATATAACGCAGGGAAGTTTTTTCCCTTTGTGGTCAGCCGGATATGCGAGGTAGCCTTTTACTTTTAATCCATCGGAGAGGTAGCAGATCTTTTCAACAATGCTGTTATCATATGCTTCCTGCCCCCACCCGCTGACTGCCATTCTGGTCTGCGCAGGAGTGAGATGTATGAGATCACGTTTAAGAAATTTTGACATACGAGTCAATATATAAAAATTAGTTCTTGGTTCTTAGTTCTTAGCTGGCGGTTCAACCAAATGCGGTCATTGCGATCCTGCCTGTCTGGTAGGCAGGCCCTATTTATAGGGAGAAGCAATCTGGCGAATAAGGCACAAGACTTTTGCGGCGTTCCTGTTCTAATAAATTGAACGTCATAGAAGCATAGGGATATAGGCTAATCAAAAAAACTTAAACCACACCTCTTTAAGATATGCCCTGTACTCGTCTCCGAATTTGTCCTCCAGGTATCTGTATTCTGCTCTGATAAATAATTTCAAAAGGATAAAGTTTACTAATACTGTCGTCAGCACAAGCCAGGAGTTAAATAATAAACATATCCCGGGGATAACAAATATGAGGTAGGCGACGTACATCGGGTTTCTTACTATCCGGTAAGGACCATCCGTCATCAGCACATCTGCCTTATAGGATTTCAGAAGCTTTCTTCCTGCGGCAGCAACTATGATTGCCCCGCCCAATATTAATATTATTGCAATTGTTAAAAGGATAATGTAGCGTTGATGAGTAATTATGAACAGTGGTCTAGTCATCCGGTCAATGATGATCGTAATGATCAGATAACTGAATGTTGGTATTGCTATTTTAGGAGCCGCTCCAAGAATTGTCATCTTGCCTCCTTATAAGTTTTATTTATTCGTCAAAAAAATAAAAGAACTTAAACTACATTGCAAATATGAATTGAACCACGTAGAAATACGTTTAGAAGATCACATTACATTAAATATCAGCAGCCAGCAGGCGGAATAGGAGGCAATAAGGAGAATCACATAGAGCACTTTGGGGGGTATATATTTTATTCTTTCCCACAGATCCTCTGCAAGGTTCTCATAATACCCTGCTCCTTTCTGTTCAGGAAACTTATTCCTTAATGAGGAAGCTATAATATTCAGCGTACTGTTATTCTGATTAATTAAACTGCCTCCAAATACTTCGTTATATTTCCTTTTTATTTCTAATGCCAGCTCCCCAAGTTTGAAGGAAGTGGTTACAGTTAGAAGCAGGAATCCTCCTATAATTGCAAGGAATAGCGTGCCTCCCGCGACAGCCAGGTAAATAAATGCAGCAGCGGCAATTATCTTAAAGACAAGTTCAACATAACGGTTCCGGTTAAAGAACATTTCCGCCATAAACCTTCCCCCGTCAAGAGGCAGCAATGGGATCAGGTTAAATCCATTCAGGTAGATGAAGAAATAAGCTGTCTTAAACAGGGTTGCATTATATGTTGATACTGCAGCGGTAAGCAGCATATAGCCGGCAATAATTCCTGGTACCGGTCCTGCCAGTGATATCAGTGCTTTCCTGGAGGAGCTTATATCATCGTGTTTTCCTGATACCGCTGCACCGAAGAAAGGAATGAAGAACATTTTTACATCCCTGTAGCCGAAGATCTTCATCGCAGCAAAATGTCCCGCCTCGTGGAACAGGATCACGAGTATTATTAAAAATATATCTATAACCGGGTTATCAATTAACCCGCTTCCAAGGAACAGTGCTGCAGTTATAAGGAGCAAGGTTAAATTACCAAGAAGAGATGTTTTCCTTTCCCTGCTGCTCTTTAAATTATGGATCAGCTCAGCTGCAGCAGGTGTCAGTTCCTCCTGCTCCCCCGTCTCAAAGTTTTGATCTAAAGTACTAATGATATCCTTCTCTTTAACTAACATTGATTTATAATGGTTTATTGTTTAATCCAACATTGCTTCCTACATCCATCTATCTATTCTTGGGCGATTTACTATTTCGGCAGACTATCCCCCGGAAAGCTTCTGCAGCTGTAAATTTCATAGATAAGGATGCCGGCTGTAACAGCAGGGTCCCCTTCCATTATTTCCTTCGCCTCTTCTGTAGTTGTATTGAATATCCCGATACCCTCAAGATCATTATTGCTGTTTACGGGACTTACGATCACCAATTTCCCTTCCGCCCGTAAAGCAAAATTCCTTCTGCCATGTTCCCATATTATTTTGTCGGCTCCCTCCATACCCGCCCTGGGACCAGTTCTTAATATCAGAAGACTGTATTCCTTTACTTTGGATAACATATCGATCATAAATTCATCGGTAATGGTTGTCATATAATATCTCGATTTATTATAAGTGTAATTTATTAAAATAGAGAGGGAAAAAACAATTAACGACCTTGATGACCATACAAGAAACTCATCCCCAACCCTTCTCTTGGGAAAGAGAAGGGAGCAGGAATATACATCCTGATTTCGACCGCACCACCGCAGGCTTATTTATTTGGTAATGAATCTCCCGGGAAGCTTCTGCAGGTATGAATTTCATAATAGAATATACCCGCTTTAATTGCAGGATCATTTTCAAGGATATTTTTTACTTCATCAGTACCGGCATTAAAGATACCTGCCGCTGCAAGGTCGGAGCCGTCGTTAACGGGGCATACGATTGACAGCTTACCTTCAGATCTTAAGGCAAAGTTATTCCTTGCGTGTTCCATAATAATTGTTTCTGCACCTTTGGTACCAGCTTTGGGTCCTGGCCTTAATATTACAAGCGTATATTCTCTGGCCCGAGAAAGCATCTCCAGCATATATTCATCAGTAATAACTGTCATTTTCCTTTTCCATTTAAATTATTGAATAAAGTATTAAAATAATCATTTGTCGGGATATCCCTCTGCCAGTTATCTCGATACATTCCTCGAGGATTCAGAACACTCGATAACCTTTAATTTTCCGTACTTCGACCGCACGACCGCACCACCGCACGATTAATTAAACACATCCGTGCTCAGATACTTCATCCCCGAATCAACCATAAGAGTTACTACGCTTGCATCGGGACCAAGCTTCTCTGCTGTTTTAATTGCGGCAATTACATTTGCGCCTGATGAGGTGCCGGCAAAGAGACCCTCTTCACGTGCAAGACGTCTTGCCATTGCTTTTGCATCTTCTGTTTTGACCGGAATGATCTCATCAACAAGCGAAGGTTCCCAGAGAGGAGGAGTATAGCCTATGCCGACCCCTTCGATCTTATGAGGTCCCGGCTGGCCTCCTGACAGTACAGCAGATTCTCCCGGCTCCACGGCTATAATTTTAATATGAGGATTATGTTTCTTCAGTACGGAAGCAGTACCGCGTAATGAAGCAGCCGTGCCGACAGATTGAACAAATGCATCGACCCACCCGTTTGTCTGTTTCCATATCTCTTCTCCCAGGGGGTAGTAACCGGTAATGCTGTCCTGGTTATAAAGCTGGTTTGTCCAGTAGGTGTTTGGTTTCCTGCTTACCTCCCTGGCGGCTTCGATCATATCGAGGATAAGCTTTTTTGTAGTGAGTCCCCCTTCGCTCGGTACAATTGTAAGCTCCGCGCCGAAAGCTTCCATCTGCTTAAGCTTATCCTTACTGAAGGCATCGGATGTAATAATGTTAAGCGGGTAGCCTTTTGCCGTACAGATCAGTGCAAGTGAAATTCCAGTGCTTCCCCCGGTATATTCAACAACAGTATATCCCGGTTTAAGACGTCCGTCCTCCTCCGCCTTAGAGATCATCGCCAGCGCCGCCCTGTCCTTCATACTGCCGGTAGGATTCTCCCACTCAAGCTTAACAAACACCTTCCCGCAGTTGGGAGGAACAACTTTATGGAGTTGGATTAGGGAAGTGTGGCCGATGGCGGAAAGGATGGTATCCCCTAAATACATTTGATGTTAAAACAATTTAATTTGTTTGGTATATTCTGAAACTCTTCTATTTGCAAGCTTGATATATTTTTCACTTAAATCATAACCCACATAGTTTCGATTGTTCTTTATAGCAGATAAACTTGTTGTCCCACTTCCCAAAAACGGATCTAATATTACATCCTTTTTAAAGGAATATAATTTTATCAACCTATTAGGCAGTTCTTCTGGAAAAGGAGCTGGATGGCCAATACTCTTGGCAGACACTGCAGGAAAAGTCCAAACACTTTTAGTCCATTCTAAAAATTCTTCTTTCCTAATAGTACTTTCCTTTCCTTCGCTGTTACGAGAAAACGTATCTTTTGTAAAAATTAAAATATATTCGTGAATATCTCTTAAGACTGGATTTGCTGCTGAAAGCCAGCTTCCCCAAGCTGTTGAAGGACTTGAACTGGAAGCCTTATTCCAAATTATCTCTCCTCTCATATAAAAACCCAGTTCAAGCATATCTGATATGATAAAACTATGAAGAGGGATATATGGTTTTCTTCCTAGGTTTGCAATATTTATGCAAGCACGACCACCAGGAACTAGCACTCGGTAGGTTTCTTTCCACACATTTTTTAATATAACAAGATATTCTTTCAAGCTTAAATTATTATCATATTCTTTTGTAACATTATAAGGCGGGGATGTAATCAATAAGTGTATTGAATTATCAGGTAATTCCAGCATTTGCTCACTGGAATGACAAAAATGCTTATTTATCACCTCTTGTGGAATTTTATTTTCAATATGCTCTGTTTTGTTTTCTGTACTTAAACCTTCATACAATCTTGAATTATAAAATTGAGAAGAATCATGATTTATTCTTCCGGGGCTCCCAAAAGAGCTTGTTGTAGTACCCTCTTTAACCAATTTTAATCTAGTGCCCATAAATCCACCCATCTTTTAAAACTATTGAAAATTAAATCTTCCTTTTGCCACTCTATCTCAATATTAAAGGATTTATTATGTCTAATTAATGCTTGTAATGCTTTTCAGATAATTCAACGCCTCTAGGGTTTGTTCCTAAACTTGGAAGTTTTATATAATTCTCCCTACGCAAAGATCGAAAAATTTCTAATTGTATTTCAAGTGGGAAATAATATATACATCCCTTTTTTTGCCAATTAATTTGAACGAAAATCATATCGCAAGAAGGGACGTATTTAGATAAAAATTCTCTTGCATTTTGTGCATCCACAGTCCAGATTAACTTAATACCCGAAAGTCCAGTACCGGTTTTTGTTTTTATAGAGATAGGTTTTTTAAATAATCTTACGTCTTCTTCACGTTCAGTAGTCGGAATTGCCGTATCAACATTCTCTTCACCGAATTTATAAATTAGTAATGATACAATGATTCTTTCTCGAATTGTACCAACTTCCATTCCCGTTTTCCCAGCTCTTTGACTCTCTAAGTTAGCCATATGAAAGAGTTTAGGTAATTTATCCTTTATTCTTGCAATAATTACTTCGTCAGTAAATAATTCAATTATTGAAGTCATTTTAATTATTAATAAATATGAAAATTTCTTTTAACAACATAAGTATTTTTAAATACCTAAAGAAACCGGGAAGCAATAACGACGATCAGATCCTCCCTTTTCGATCAAAGAGTTTATAAAGGTCTCTTGATTCTTAACTTTAATTGTCATACTATAAATTATCGCTGTTGTACGATAGTTCAAATCGTGCGGGAGTGTTTCGCTACAGGGAAATGCTATAATGCTATCGAAGCAGTACCAATCACCTATTCAATTATTTTAATATTCCTTTCCAGCCTGCAATCCAGGTACCGCTTTTTGTTCCTGTTGACCAGCTGCCGTGTCCGGAATCGGGCTCAAAGGTGCCCCATAAGCTCCCGATAATAGAGCTTGAACATATTATATCTGCTCCCATTGATCCATAAGGATCGATCAGCCCGTTAAGCGTATAATCATATGATCCGTTATCATCATAGAAAACCAGCACTGCAGAAAAACTGCCGTCGGCACTAACTATCATGTCCTCACTTTCCGTGCACCCCTCCAGCCTGATTGACCAAAGTCCGGCAAATAAACTATCCCCCGAGGGTGAAGGGATTCCTGTATCGTCACTGCATCCTGAAACAAAGATGATAAGGAATATATATGAGATTATAACTTTAATATTCATTAGTTTCTTTACACTACAAAATTGCAGCCTGAACACTCCCGCAGCAAGTAATATAATTCGTACCCGCCCATAAGATGTCAAACTAACAAAAAAACTTATTAGTGCGTCTGCTTTGCCGCCATGCGGGGAGGTATCGGCAACCACTCCTATGCAGAAACTAAGAACTGCATTACTTGTATACCCACCCATTTTCAACCTTACCTTTGCTTTTAGCCAGTTATTTAGCTATTAAAGGCCTTCAACTCCCGCATAAGCCCGTGGCAACTTCGCCCCAGCTACGCTCCTTAGATCGTTTTACCGTAAGTGGAGCGGAGTTGGATCAGCTTTGCAGCGGCTGTGATGGCATTTACCAGGTAAAGATCTCCCCAATGCCTTATAGGAAAACTTTTCTCAGCGGTTAACAGTCACAGAGTACCGGCTACCCATAGTTCTTCTGAACCGCTAAACCTCAGCACCATTGCACTATTCGCTCAGCACTATTTATTTTTTTTAATTAGCTTTACACCTGCAATAAATGCGGTTTATAAAAATGACTCAAAAGAAATCACCGGATACATCTAAGGGCAAGGGTATGGGGAAGAATAAAAAACTTCTAATAAGGATCGGAGCTATTGTTCTTGCAGTAGCGATAGTTTTTGTGCTGCAGAAGCTCAAGGATAAACCTGAAACGGAAGAAGAATATATGTTTACAAAAGAAGGAGAGCTTTCGTTTGCCGACTCCCTGGGTAATACCAAAATAAAAATAGATATGGAAGTTGCCGATACGGATTACGACAGGCAGCTTGGTCTTATGAACCGCAAACAGATGGACGAGAAGCAGTGTATGCTGTTTATTTTTCCGGATGAGAAGTTTCAGTCGTTCTGGATGCGGAATACTTTTATTTCACTGGATATGATCTTCGTGGGAGCAGACTACCGCATAGTAACCATTCATAAAAACACGCAGACATTATCAGACCAGTCATACCCATCGAGCAAACCATCGAAATATGTAATTGAAGTGGTCGGCGGCTTCACAGATAAGTATAAGATAAATGTGGGAGATAAAGTTAACTGGATGGGGACGAGGCTCTAATTAGTGCGATGGTACGATGGTTCGATTGTGCGATAGTCAGAATCATTGACTCCCTCTTATACTATCGTACTATCGAACCATCGTACTATCGTACTTTTACTTCTGCCCGTACAACTCTTCTTCTACTAATTCGCAAATGATATGGGCGATGGTAATATGCCCTTCCTGGATGCGCTGGGTGCTGCCTGAGGGGATAATAATGGGGAGGTCGACCTTTTCCCTTAGCTTACCGCCGGTGCCTCCCAGAAAGCCTATTACCTTCATTTTCTTTGAGACGGCTTTTTCAACAGCCTTAATTATGTTGGGTGAATTTCCGCTGGTGGAGATTGCAAGAAGCACATCGCCCGGACTTCCCAGACCCTCAACACTCCTGGCAAATACATTTTCAAAACCGATATCGTTCCCCCCGGCTGTTAGATTAGAGGTGTCGGTGGTTAACGCTATTGCCGGAAGAGCAGGACGCTGGATAGTATGGCTTAACCTGACAACAAATTCTGCGGCTATATGCTGACAATCGGCAGCACTCCCCCCGTTACCGCATAAAAGCAGCTTATTACCCTTCCGGAATGCGGAAGACAACAGGTCAACTGCCTTAAGCATATCCGGCAGACAATTATCAATGATCTTTTTCTTTACATCTGCAGATTCGTTAAGAGCATCGGTTATGAATTTTTCCTTGTTCATTCTTTTTTCAATCAAAGTTAATATTTAAAATATGGAATATTCGGCAGGAAATACAGTGCAACCTCTATTGCGCTTTCGCAATCGCGCCACCTATCAGTTCAGAATTTTTCATTATTTTAAGCAATAATATAATTTGCATTCATTTGGAATAGATTTTTGATCAAGGAGAATTCAGAAAGGAAATAATATGAAAGCTAAAATTATAATTTTTATGATCCTGGTGGTTCTCTTTACGATATTTGTTTCGCAGAATACGCTTGTTATCCCGGTGAATATTTTCTTCTGGCACATTGATATGTCGGTGATAGTATTAATGTCGCTGTCCGTCCTGGTAGGTGCTATACTTGGTTTTATCCTCTTAAAAATGTTCGAATATAAGGAGAAGAAACGGACTGATAAGATCAGGAAGAGTGCGAAGGACTTTAAGCCGGCGCCGTAGAAAATCGTGCGGTGGTGCGGTCGTGCGGTCGTGCGGTCGAAGTTAGGAGAAAATGATATATTTATTCAGTCATTCATCCAATCATCCATTTCCTGTTTAAGCAATTGAACTTTTAACAAACATTTTATTACACCATAGCTAACAAATCGCTATAGATATATAATTCAAGCCTTGCTAAAGCTTTGTAAAGAGCATGCTGCAGTCTTAAAACAGGCAGCTCCAAGGGCTTTATAAGACTTGAGCAAGCTGTTTACAAGCTGTCTAGAACCAGGTGTTAACGAAGTGTTAATGAAGTGGTTTTTATAAAAAGTTCGATGGTACGATAGTACGATGGTACGATGGTGCAAAACGCAAAATGTAAGGAACGCTCAGTGAGCGTTCCGCTATGGGCACTCCCTCTGAATGGCATTCGATGACCATTCCCAATGGTGTTCTGCACGGGCATTCCCTGATAGCGATTCCGTTACGGGCACCACTCGCAGATAAGGTTCCGCAACGTGCACCCTACCCCAGATAGTGTTCCCTATGGGTACCCACTAGAATGCCGGGGCAACCACCAAGGGATCTGGATCCGGAAAGGACAGGTGGCGTTCGCAATTACCACCTAATTATCCGCAATAGCGCCACCTATCCATACACAATTTTTCTTGTCTTTAAATATTTAAATTAATCGGGCAATCAATTAAAAAAAGACAACCTGTGTACGGACAGGTCAACCCTGGATAAATAATTCGCTGATATTGCGAAGTTGACCTGTCCTTCCTGAATTGTCTACAGTCTTTTAAAGGTCTATTCTTTCTCGGACAGGTATGCCAGATTGCTTCTTCGATGACTCATCGCAATGACGACATCTATTCATACATTCATCCAACCATCCAACCATCCAGTGTGTGAGATTGCTTCAGTCGAAGACTCCATCGCAATGACGATATTTATTCATACAATCATCCATCCATCCATCTCCGGTGCGTGAGATTGCTTCAGTCGAGGACTCCTTCGCAATGACAACATTTATTCATACATTCATCCATTCCTCGGTTATGTATTCATCCAGCTAACGCTTTGCGGGCTGCTTCTATTGTCTTATCCAGATCTTCTTTTGTGTGGGCGGTGGAGACGAAGAGGGCTTCGAATTGCGCAGGAGGAAGGTAGATATTCTGCTTCAGCATAGCATTAAAGTATTTACCGAATGCTGCAGTGTCTGACGTGAGCGCTGTTTTATAATCAACAACTTCCTTATCCGTAAAGAATAACGACATCATTGAGCCTACACGGTTAAGGACATACTTCTTCCCTGCCGATCTTGCTGCATCCATTATACCCCCGGCAAGAAATGATGATTTCTCTTCGAGTTGAATATAAATGCCGGGATTATTTTTTATATACGTAAGCGCTGCAATGCCTGCTGCCATTGCCAGCGGGTTGCCGCTTAGTGTGCCTGCCTGGTAGACAGGGCCCTTAGGTGCAATCATTTCCATTATATCTTTTCTTCCGCCGAATGCACCGACAGGGAGTCCGCCCCCGATAATCTTTCCGAATGTGCTTAGGTCGGGCTTTATTCCTAATATTTCCTGTGCTCCTCCTTTTGCCAGACGGAAACCTGTCATTACCTCATCGAATATCAATATAATGTTTTCATTACTACATAAAGATCTTAATTCTCTGATAAATTTATCCGAAGCACGTACCACACCTATATTCCCTACCACTGCTTCAAGAATGACTGCTGCGATCTGGTTCTTATTTGCTCTAACCAGCTCTTTGACTGATTCAATATTATTGAACTCAGCCAGTAAAGTATCTGCCGCATTTCCTTTTGTAACGCCGGGACTTGTAGGAACGCCAAGTGTAAGAGCCCCGGATCCTGCTTTAATTAAAAAGTAATCTGCGTGTCCGTGATAGCATCCCTCAAACTTTATGAACTTCTCTTTTCCTGTAAAACCTCTTGCCGCACGGACAGCACTCATAGTTGCTTCCGTACCGCTGTTTACCATTCTTACCATTTCAACTGACGGCACAAGCTCTGTAATAAGCTTTGCCATTACTACTTCGGCTTCCGTCGGGGCACCGAAGCTTGTTCCTTTTTCTATTGCCTTAAGGAGAGCCTCTTTTATAAAAGGAGGATTATGACCGAAAATATGGGGACCCCAGCTGCCGATATAATCTATATAGGTATTGCCGTCTACATCGGTAAACTTTGCTCCCTCCCCTTCCTTAATAAAAACGGGTGTACCCCCTACGGCTTTGAAAGCACGTACCGGAGAGTTGACTCCTCCCGGAATATATTTCTGCGCCTGGGTAAAGAGATCTATGCTTCTATCATTTTTCATTTTGTTATTCCCGGTTACTGCTTTTAAAACGAATTAAAATAACTTCAGGTGTTGAGTTGTACCTGAATGGTGCGAGGGACATTCCCAGTCCGCTGCTGACAATCAGCTTCATATTCTCTACCTGGAAATTCCCGTGCACAAATTTAGTTTCAAATAAAGTGGGCGACAAATTTGTAAAAGGGAACAGAAATGTAATCTGTCCCCCGTGTGTATGACCTGCAAGAAACACCTCATACCCTGCATCTGCAGCTGCTTTTATTGATTCGGGGCGGGGCTGATGAGACAGGAAAATATCAAGGTCGGCATCTTCCCTGCTGCCAATCAATCCGTCAAGTGAATCCTGACCTATTCTTGTAACATAAGAGTTTGTCACAAAAGTAATAAGCACACGGGCTGATTTATAATGAAATAATAAGTTTTGATTGTGAATGAGATATATATTTTTATCTGCAAGAGCCGAGCTGATCTCCCTCAGGCTTCTTTTCATATCCTCCCTGTAAGCCCAGTGGTCGTGGTCGCCGATGCAGGAATAAGTGCCAAGCCTGGAATGGATTGCGCCCGCATAAACTGCAGCCGTATCGATGAACTCGGGGCCTGATGTAATAAAATCACCTGCCACAAGGACAAGATCGGGATTTGCATTATTTACAATATCGATGTACCTGCTGAGACGCTTCCCGTCAGTATACCTGTCTGCCTGCATATCCGAAATGAACACAAGCCGGAAGTCTTCAAGATCTTTGGTAAGATCTTTCCGTTCAATTGTAACCTCATTGAAATTGACATTATAATAATCGTAAAATATCCTGGGAGGAACATACAGAACGGCAAGAATAGTGATACCTATTATGACAATAGCACTTATTCTCCTGAGCAGGTCTTTATTTCCAATAAACAACCGGAGTATGAGCTTTATTATTTCAAAGGGGAGGAACAACAACACTGACTGGATAATAATAATGATACCCCCCCAGAAGGGATAAATTAGAAAATAATCATAGAAAGCTCCCTGCAGAGCAAGCGGTGACGGCCGCTCCCAGATCAATTGGAATGTCCAGTTTATTAGTATAATGAAGGGGTAGACATTAAGGAAGAGTAAAAATATTGCTGAATTTATCCTGAATACTTTACTGCCTGAACGGGGGAAAAGAAATTTGACTGCCCCTGATAATCTCCTCATAAAATAAAATTCAATTAAGATTATTAAGACCAGGCCAACCAGTATTCGTATCAGCAAATGTAATGTTCCTTTTATAAAAAATTAAGTTTATGACCGGGAGAATACCGGTTTATAACCTGAGAGCATATAAAGTTCAACTATTTCCTCTTATACCCCAAAAGCTTTAATTTTGCCTGAGTAAAATAATGTGCTTCCAAAAGTAAATATTGAGGCTACAGTAAAAACTACTACCGAAAATATATAATTAAGGCGCGTAATATAATTTCATCCTGATTATTTAAAAAGGCAGAAATAACAATGAGTGAATTCCTGAACCACGTTTACCTGGGTAATACGGTACAGACATACCTGACAGCCCTTGGAGTGCTTTTACTTTCCATTGCATTCATACTGGTATTTAAAAAAATTATCCTGCATCGCCTAAAGAAATGGGCAGATAAGTCGGAAACTACTCTTGATGATCTGCTTGTCAGGGGAATGGAAAAAACACTGCTTCCGCTTCTTTATTATGCTGCACTCTGGGTGTCAGTAAAAGTACTGGTAGTAAAGCCCGAGATATCACGGGGAATAACTATAGCGTCAATAATTGTTATTACATTATTAAGCGTAAGGACTATAGCCGCCATCCTGAAGTTTAGTCTTAACTCTTTTGTAATGAGACGGGATTACGGGGAATCGAAGAGAAAACAGCTTAGAGGTATTTTTTCAATAATTACATTTTTTGTATGGGTACTCGGAATACTTTTCCTGCTTGATAACCTGGGGATAAATATATCGGCCGTAGTCGCAGGGCTCGGTATCGGAGGTATAGCCATTGCCCTGGCAGCACAGGCAGTGCTAGGCGATGTATTCAGCTATTTTGTTATCTTCTTCGACCGGCCGTTTGAGATAGGGGACTTTATTGTTATCGGTGATAAAAGCGGAACCATAGAGAATATCGGGGTGAAAACTACCAGGATCCGCAGTTTGGGAGGTGAGCAGCTTATTTTTTCAAATACCGATCTTACAAGCTCCCGGGTGCATAATTATAAAAGAATGGAAAGAAGAAGAGTCGGTTTTAAGATCGGGGTAGTGTATGAGACGACCCCGGAGAAGCTTACTCAGATTCCCGGGATCATTAAGCAGCTTATTGAAGCACAGCCTGACACTGCTTTCGAAAGGTCGCATTTTGCATCGTATAGTGATTTTAGTCTTGTGTTTGAGACGGTTTATTATGTTAACTCGCCCGACTATAACAGGTATATGGATATCCAGCATCAAATTAATATTAGTATATATAAAGAATTTAACAACAGGGGTATCGGCTTCGCATATCCTACACAAACATTATTCCTGAACAAGGGAGAGGGATTTGATGAAGTGCATACGAAAATTGTACACTAGCTTAAGAAAAAGGCGGCTTGGGAGCCGCCTTTATTAAGATCTATTTCTTCTCTTTCATAGGCGGCATCTTTTCGCTCTTATCCTTCATATCCATCCAGGGATTTTTATCTGTATTCCACATCTCTGCTACAACTTTCCATTTACCATCATCTGTTTTCTTCCATACGGTTAAATATTTTCCCTTATCAGTAACGGGCTGGGGCATTTCCGGCATTACCATAGTAATATCATAAGTGCCGATCTCATAACAAAGTTCGTTAGTTCCGTATATATCCTGCGGAGTAAATTTTACGGAGTTGAATTTAAGTCCTTTTCCTTTATCATCTTTTGCCTTCTGAATTATTTTGGCTTTTCCTTTCATCATAGGCTCGTAGCTTGGGAGGGAGATTGCATCATCTGCATAATAATCATTCATACCACTCAAATCTCCCTGCATCATAGCAGCTTCCATCTTAGCATCTATATCTTTAATATATTTCTTCACTTCACTAAGATTATCCTGAGCAAATGCCGATCCGAGAAAGAAACAAAAAGAAAATAATAAAGCAGACCCGAAGTACCTGTTCATAGAACCTCCTTGTATTGTTTTATATATTGAGTTTTTTTCGAAGAAAGCCGTATTAATTTAATAGAAATTAAGTATCCGGCAAGTGACAGGGGAGATTAGTTGATTGGTTGATTAGTTGATTAGGGGTTTAGGAACTTAGTAACCTAGTAACTTAGGGAGGTTGTAATGAAAACTTGGCATTTTGTGATGAAAATTGGAAAAAGATAATAATGCCTACTTCTAATCCACTAAACCCTAAGTCCCTAATCAACTAATCAACCAATCAACTAATCAACTAAATTACTACTTAAGTAAAATCATCTTCCTGGTTTCTGAAAATGATTTGCCGGTACTAAGCGATTTACCCTGCAGCTTATAGAAATAGACCCCGCTGGCTAATTTAAAATTGCTGCTGTTGAATGAGAAATTGTGAGTTCCGGCAGTTTGTTCCTCATTGACCAGGGTGGTTATTTCCTTTCCTGTCAGATCATATACTTTCAATGATATTAAAGAACGAGCAGGGATCGTGTAGGTGATGCTGGTTGCAGGGTTAAAGGGATTGGGATAATTCTGTTTCAGCTGAAAATTAAATTCCGCTGTTGTGTTTCCTTCTGCTCCGGTAATTGATGTCAGGTCAATTTCGAACATTGATCTGCCGTGTGTTGCTGCAACAAGTTTCTTTGTCGGCTGATGATAATTAAGATCGAATACGGGTGAGTTCGGAAGTCCTGAACCTAAAACATTCCACGAAGCCCCGAGATCCCTGGTATAGAAAACTCCTGCATCGCTGCCGGCATAAAGAACCGAGTCATAATTATAATCTATGATTACAGAATTTAAAGGAACATCGGGAAGATTGCTGCTGATGTCATTCCATTCAGCCCCATAATTTGTTGTCCTGAAAATATGGGGATTTCCCTGGTCCCTGTTATAACCGCTAAGAGTTACATAAGCCACTGCGGGATTGGTAGTATCAATTAATACATCGGTTATATACCTGTCGGGAAGAGTTCCCGTAACATCTGTCCAGTTATTTCCTGAATTAGTAGTAACTGAAAGCTTTGCATCATTTGTACCGACATAAATTATCCTGTCGGGCGGATTGTTAGATACAGCTGCAGAGATACAGGTTATTGTGCCCAATATACCATTTTGTCCGCGGGTAAGATCACCGCTGACGGCAGTCCAGTTATCGGCTGCATTGGTCGTTCTGAATAGTTTGTAGGTGCCAAGATACAGCGTATTATGATCTGCAGGGTCTAATATATATGGGGTCGACCAGTTTGTTCTGGCAAAGTCTATCCCGTTACCTGCATAATCGAAGCTTGATCCCCCGTCTGTGCTTTTGCTTATACCGCCGTTCTGGTACTCGGCATAAATAACATTCGGGTTGATATAATCCACCTGCGTATGAAATCCATCCCCTCCAAGTATATATTCCCAGGTATCGATGCCACCGTCGGGTGTACGCATTGTGCCGTTATCCTGTGTGCCGCCGTACTTTCTTTCGGGATTCTGGTAATCTATAGTTGAAGCATAAAATTGACTTACGGGAAGATCGTACATTTTTGTCCAGGTGGTAACGCTGGTCGTTTTAAACATACCACCGTCATTGCCGTTTATCAGATGATTCGGATTTGCAGGATCGATCCATAGAGCGTGCATATCGGGATGCTGCTGATCGAATGAACCGCCGTAGGCATCAGTAATGTTTGTCCATGAAGTGCCCCCATTAGTTGTTTTATATATATCTATTGCACCCACGTATACCATATTCGGGTTATTGGGATCAACTTCTATGAGCCCGAAGTACCATCCGAAATCAGAAGCAAATCCGGGAAGAGGACCATCAGGCATTTGCGTCCAGTTAGTTCCTTTATTTGTTGATCTGTAAAAAGCATAAAAGTCGTTAGTATTTCCGTTAGGAATATTTGCGGATTTATATAAGGCATACACATAATTAGGATCAGAAGGAGCTACGGCTATTGAGATCCTTCCTATTACAGGATCAGCAGGAGGAAGTCCTCCGCTTACACGTGTCCAGTTATTCCCGGCATCGGTTGACAGGTATATTCCGCTAGATACACCTGCAGCCTTACGGTAGCGCGGCGATCTTAATCTTTCCCATACCGCGGCATATATTCTGTTTGTATCCTGTGGATCAACAGCCACATCAACAGCGCTGGTTGAATCATTAATAAATAAAACTTTATCCCAGGATGCACCGGCATCAACGCTCTTATATATGCCTCTGTTCTCTCCTTTTGAATAGAGTCCACCAGATACCGCTGTATAGATCAGCGAGGAGTTTAACGGGTGTATTTCTATTTCGGCTATATGGCGGGAATCCTCTAGACCTGAGACAAACCAGCTTTCACCAAAGTCGGTTGATTTAAGCATTCCGAATCCTGCATAAGAATCCGTACTGATGTTAGCTTCTCCCGTACCGCAGTAAATAATATTAGGATGCTGCCTGTCTATTTTTAATGCCCCGACAGAGAGACTTGGGAAGAAATCTGTTTTGGGCATCCAGCTTGTTCCCCCGTCGGTAGACTTAAACACACCACCTGCTGCCGCTGCTGCATAAAGAAAATTATTCACAGGATCGTAATCAAGTGCGGTAATCCTTCCGCCGATATTATATGGACCTGCGGGATACCACTCCCCGGTAAACTGATCTTTACTAAGCCGGAGCATCTGATCCTTCTGCCCTACCGCCTCAAAATATTCTTCCTGCGGGATTGAATTATAGGGGTACGCTCTCTGGAAATAGAACCATTCTGATGGGATGTATTTATCACTGGCATCGTTTAGAGGTGCTGAGTAATTTATCAAAAAGGAAATTGCCAGGGAGGTTAAAAGTATTAAGGCAGCTGATAGTGGTTTATTCATTATTGAATCCGGAATTCTTAAAAATTACAAGTGAAATGATAAGGTTATCCAACGGAGTATTCAAGCTATTTATATGGCTTCGTAAAATAAAAAGCGGGAACATATAGTTCCCGCCATCATACATTAACTTCAGAAACTTTTATCTTACCAGCATCATCTTTTTAGTTGATACAAAGCCATTGGTGATCAGTTTATAATAATATATTCCTGACGCCAGACCGGAAGCGTTGAAATCAACCGAATGGCTGCCGCTGTCCATAAATCCGGATAATAATTCACTGACCTTCTCACCCAGAGAATTATACACGGATATTTCGGCATTACCCGGTTCTGCCAGTGTGAAATTAATACGGGTAGAAGGATTAAACGGATTAGGATAGTTCTGTTCTAACCTGTAATCCCTGTCTGCAATCTGATCATCGACAGCTGTAATAGCGTTTATAGTTATAACCTTATTTGATGCAAAGTTCCAGTTATCGCCTGTATTAGTTCCATTAAAGTTTACACTGTTCCCATTGGCGTAAAGTGTCTGCGTTCCTGCAGCAGCAGGAGCTGTATAAGTAAACTGAAATGTAACTGCTTCTCCCACAGGGAGTTTAGGAGCTACGTGGGTTAATTCACCTGCTGAGGAGCGGAGATCTGATGCAACAGGAGCAAGGACGCCGTCAGATGCAGAGATGTTTGTCCCGGCTCTTACTAACGGACCTCCGGTTATGGTAACCGAATAAGTAGCTGACTCGTTAGGAGCAAGTGTATCGGGTCCTGAAATTACTACACTTACTCCGGGACTGGATATCCCGTGACAGGTGCATCCGTCTCCATTCTTTAAGGTTCTTCCGGTAATACCGGTTGAGTAGGCATACATCATAAATGAAGCTGCACATATGATAATAACAATAGTACCTGAAATTTTCTTTCGATTAACTTTGACCATTTAACTACCTTTATATCTTACTTTAATAAAATCATCTTCTTGATTGAGCTGAGCGACTGGCGGTTCTGCCCCGTCACCTTAAGTTCATAAAAATATACTCCGCTCGACAGATCCGAAGCATTAAAATCTGAAGAGTAACTGCCTTTGGAAGTGTAGCCGTTTGTCAATTCGGCAACCTCTTTACCAAGGGGATTATAAACTTTTAACTGTACATCTCCGTCGAAAGGAATAGAGTACTCGATCCTGGTGGACGGATTAAACGGATTGGGATAATTCTGACTTAAACTGAAATCAGACGGTGCTGCTATGCTGATCATATTCTCAAGACCGAAATATTCAGAGCTGCCGTTATAATCAATTTGTCTCAGACGGTAATAATAATTTCCTGCGGTCAGATTATTATCATCATATGAATAATATTTTGTAACTGCAGAATTCCCTGCCCCCTCGATGAATGAAATTACTTTCCAATCTGTCCTGTCAACTGATCTCATAATCTCAAAACCATAGTTGTTTGTCTCGGTGGCTGTCGTCCAGTTAAGAAGAACATTATTTACTGATACTGAAGCCGTAAATCCTGTTAATTCTACAGGCACAACAGGTACTATCAGGACAGTCTTATTGGAGGCATAATTCCAGCTGTCGCCTGTATTGGTGCCGTTAAAATTTACGCTGTTGCCGTTGGCATATAAGATCTGATTTCCGGTTGTTCCGGGAGCAGTGTATGTAAACTGAAAAG
This sequence comes from uncultured Ignavibacteriales bacterium, assembly GCA_963764685.1. Classification (GTDB taxonomy): domain Bacteria; phylum Bacteroidota; class Ignavibacteria; order Ignavibacteriales; family Ignavibacteriaceae; genus CAVXTT01. Next base: position 58,516 of record CAVXTT010000008.1, on the reverse strand, counting down.
TTACCGAGCCTGCGGAAGGAGCCTTCGGTGCGACATGTGTAAGCTCGCCGCTCATTATCTGAAGATCGGATGATACGGGAGCTAATAAACCGTTTGAAGCTGCAATATTGGTGCCGCCCCGGGTTAAAGGTCCGCCCGTTATTGTAACAGTATAAGTTGCGGAAGTGTTTACCTGTAAAGAGTCGGGTCCGCTGATGACCACTGAAACCAAAGGATTCGGAGTGGCACTATGACAGTCACATCCGGTACCATTTTTTAATGTTCTCCCTGTAATTCCGGTGGAATACGCATAAAGAATAAATGAAGAAAAAATAGTTACAAGCAGGATCACTGGTGCAAACTTATAAGCCCGGTAATTTTTTACCATAAATACTCCTTTATGTATAATTAATTATTAAAAACGTTGGATATGTTATAGTAACCTGAACAGGACAGAAAGGGACAAGGCGGCTAGGCCATTTTAATAGATATCTTCGTTGGTTATTTCCGACTCTACAGGCTCCCAATCGAACCCTTGGCAGGGGAGATAAGTTTTTGTAGGATGTTTATCATATTTAAGGCAAAGTACTGCGGTGCGGTCGAAATATTTACAGCTGGAACAGAGAGTAGACTCTATGATTTCTTTATTTCTTTCTTCGAACAAATGATAATGTATAATAGCAGGATGAATTATTACACCGTAAATGCCTAAAAGCATTATAGTAAACCACAGCTGGAAATAAATATAATCCTGCAGTATCCAGACAATTGGAATTACAAGTGCAGTCCTAATGATGGTCCAAAATACAATTTCACCCATAACTTAACAGATTCTAATAATTAGATAAATTCATTGTATAATAAAAAATTTACGAAGAAAATAGCTCTGAGTCAAAGGGAAGGGGCAAAGTAACAGGTAAATCAGGTTGTAACAGGGTAGAAAGTTCCAACAGGTCACTGCTGTCCAAAATAAATTCGAGGTTCAGTAAAAGTATAGAATAATAGGATAAATTGGACAGATTCTTCCTATACTATAAATCAATCCTTCTTATTAAAACAAACTCTACTGCCTTTTCTGCATAGAAAGATCCCCGGGAGGTATTTTTTAAGTCTTCTTTATCCAAATGTTTATGCATTCTAGTAACAATATTTATTAACTCCGGGATTCTGAGTGAATAATGCCCCGATAATGGCCGGACAGGAATTGGGCCGGATTGGCTGAAATCAGGCCGGGCATTGTCCACTCATTGCCCGAGCACCGTCCGGGCATCCATAAATATAAAACAGGTTTTCTTATTGTAATTCTCTTTTCTTTAAGGGCTTAAATGATAATGTGTGAAATTTTTGTTACAGATCTGATCTTATCCCTATAGAGCTGAATTAAACAAATTTACCACTTTTTTACAAGGGATCTTTATTTTATTGTTTTGGACAGATGGGCAGATATACAACAGGTAACTTTTACTTGCTGTTATTTAAATAATGTATTATTATTAAACACTATTTTTTAAAAAATAAAACCCCCGTGAAGGGGGAAAAACTTGAAATCGTGAGCGCGGGTGGTTTCGAACCACCGACCCTCTGCTTAAAAGGCAGATGCTCTACCCCTGAGCTACGCGCCCGAAAAATTCAAGACAGTAAATATAAGAAATAGGTGTTTTTTATCCAAACTAAGCCCATTTTAAATGCCAAGAGCCTCCAAAATACTAGTATGCGATGACGATGAAACCTTATGTTACCTCCTGAAGGAACAACTTCTTGAGGAGGGTTTTTCAGTTGATACTGTCTACGACGGCAGTTTTGCAATTGACGCAATAAAAAAGAAAAACTACGATCTGCTTCTCCTCGATCTTAATATGAAAGAGGTTTCAGGGGAAGATGTCTTGAAGTTTACAGTTGATTATAACTCATCAATCCAGGTAATCATACTTACCGCTCAGTCCGAACTCCGGAAAGCGATTGACTGCATAAAGATGGGAGCCTACGATTTTGTTACTAAGCCTTATAATTTTGAAGAGCTGCTGGTAACGGTCAACCGGGCAACCGAACATAAAGAACTGCTTGTAAAGACCACCATTCTTGCAGACCAGGTTCATAAAAAAACTCCCGGCAATATTGTAGGCGAAAGCCTGTCGCTGCAGAGAGTAATAAATCTTGCCTTGAAGTCAGCAATGTCCGACAGCAATATTCTTATTGAAGGAGAGACAGGAACGGGTAAAGAGCTTTTCGCTGAATACATTCATAGACACTCAACAAGAAAAGATAATCCTTTCGTTGTTATTAACTGTGCTTCCCTCCCCGATCAGCTTATCGAAAGTGAATTGTTCGGACACGAAAAAGGAGCATTCACAGATGCAAAATCCACCAAGCAGGGACTTGTGGAAATAGCTCACGGCGGTACTTTATTCCTCGATGAGATTGGTGAGCTGAGCCTTACCCTGCAGCCGAAGCTGTTAAGATTTCTTGAGAATGGTGAATACAGAAGAATTGGCGGAGTTACAAACCTTACTTCAAATGTCAGGGTTATAGGTGCAACCAACAGAAACCTGCTCGAGGAAGCAGATCAGAAAAATTTCAGACGTGATCTTTTATTCCGTCTTAATGTTATTACATTAACTATCCCGCCACTCAGGGATAGAAAAGAAGATATCCTTGTACTGGCTGCACATTTCCTGGATGTAAAATCACCTATCCGGGCAAAGAAGAAACTCTCGCCGCAGGCTGAAGAGCATCTCCTTAATTACAACTTTCCCGGGAACATCAGGGAACTGGAACATATAATAGAGCGTGCCCTGATATTTGCAGAAGATGAATTTATACACTCTGATGATCTCAACCTGCCAAGAAAATCCGCACTCGGTTTCACTAAGGCCTTATACAGCAATAACGGGGATGGGGATAATGATGAAATTGTCAGCATGGATGAGCTTGAGAAAAGGCATATTGCAAAAGTATTAAAGCATAACAGGTGGGACAGAACTAAAACTGCCAATCAGCTCGGTATCAGTCCCAAAACTTTATATACAAAAATAAAGAAGTACGAGATCCGTCAGGAATAAATGGTAGAAAAGATTATTTCGAAATATGATCTGTCAAAGATTATAAACGAAGAAGATGCTTTTGCCATTGCCGACAAGAATCAAAAAATAATCTGGTTTAATCAGAAATTTAAGTTCCGTTCAGCTGCTGCCAGGATAAAGGGAAAGCCCATATTTTCATTATTCAAAGTTGCCCTGCCGGATGATATCAATGAAGTTCCTCTCTCACGTACGTTAACCTACCCCATTACCGATAAAAAGTTTAATCTTAATGTAACTATCCTTAAGAAAAAGAAATCTGTCGAAGGGTTTCTGCTCCGTATTCAGGAAATACAGGAAGTTAAGGATCAAAAGGAAAAAAAGACTACATTTCCTAACCAGGTATTCAGGTCAGAACTTGATGAAATATTAAGCCTCCTGGTTAAAGAAAATTCCATTGCAGTACTTGCTGAGGAAATTCTAATACGCGCAATAAAAGTGACTGAAAGCCAGTTCGGTTTAATTGTGTTTCAGGATGAAAAGAAACATCTTGATTTTCTTTTCTTTGATCCCGATAATCATATTGCCAGCCAGGAAGATATAAAAAAGGAACTGAAAGGAAATTTTCCTTTTATAGCCAAATGGCTGAGTATAAATAAATCTTCTCTTATCGCTAAAAATATTCCAAGCAATATCGGATTCAACCTGACAAGATTACTTCAGAGTGAGAGAGTTGTGGTTTCCCCCTGTGTCTTTGAAAATATTATTCTTGGTGTAGTTATAACGGCTAAAAAGGAATTCACATATTCCGCCCTGGAGATAAGTAATATTGAACAGTTCGCTTCCCTTCTGGCATTTGCAATAAGCAGCATCAGGACCCGGGAGTTGAACGATGCACTCCAGTCGAGACTCCTGCAGGCACAAAAACTTGAAACTATAGGTAAACTATCAAGCGGAATGGCTCACGATTTCAGCAACCTGTTATCGAGTATATTCGGAAGCCTGAACCTTCTTAAGAAAAGAGCCCCGAAGACGGAGGATATAACAAGATTACTGGATAACATCGAGAATTGTTCTATAAGGGCTAAAGATTTAACGAAGGGACTGCTTTCATTCGGCAAACCAACTCCAAAGCGAAAAGAACTTATAAAATCTAATCTTCTGCTGGGAGAGATCTCAAAGGTAGTATCACAGACCTTCCCTAAAAATATATCATTCAGGACGAGCATTGATGAAAAACTCAAAGACATTGTCGGCAGTGCAACCGAGATCTACCAGGTGCTTCTCAATTTATGTGTCAATGCCAGGGAGGCTATTGAAAAGAACGGCAGCATAAATTTGTCGGCATCCAATATCACTGTTGACGAAAAAAATCATCATATGTATCCCCTGCTGAATAAAGGGAACTATGTCAGATTTTCAGTCGTTGATACAGGGTCGGGCATCAGTGAAGATCATATACAGAGAATATTTGACCCATATTTCTCTACAAAGGAAAAAGAAACAGGATCAGGTCTTGGGCTGTATGTAACTTATGGGATTGTGAAAGCCCATAACGGACATATCGAGGTTCAATCGGAACCGGCTAAGGGGACCAGGTTTGATGTGTTTATTCCTGCCTTTGAAATATCTCAGATAAGGAGCTCCTCCCCGGATAAAATAATACTTCTGGCAGATGATGAAGTTATGCTGCGGGATCTGCTTGCAGAGCTGCTGGAGTCTAACGGATACACAGTAATTAAGGTCAGCACAGGTATGGAGGCTATTAAAGTCCTTTCGGAAGAGATTAAAGTTGACCTGGTTATAATGGATTACAATATGCCGGAAATGAATGGGTTGGACTGTATCCGGAATATCAGGGACCTGGAATTTAAGATGCCGGTTATACTTTCAACTGGGAGTATGAGTCTGACCCAGGAGCTTGACACAGCCAGTTACGGGATAAACAGTGTATTGTCAAAGCCTTACGAATTCGATTCAATGATCTCAACTATCCAGCAGCTAATCTGATTTAATTTCCTCGGGCTTATCAACGTCAATCATTTTTGTATGTTGATTGTAATCCGCAAAAACAGGTTTCTTCATAGCATTCAGCTGGTTGAGTACTCCCGTAATTTCTTTAACCGCTGCATCGATATATTCGAGTCTTTTCAGGACAGCCTCTTTAGTTACATCATCTTTATTCAGTTCTCTTTTAATTGCAGCACTTGACAGACTTATTAAAGTCAGCGGCTGTTTTATCTTATGATTAGCAGTTACAACAGTAGCGGCGAAAGTGTTTTTTTGTTCAGCCTCAGCTATTTTATAATGTGCTTCTGCGAGCTTAAGAGCAGAGGTTACCCGTGCAAGCAGTTCAATTCTGTTGAATGGCTTTCTTAAAAAATCAAGGGCACCGGCATTAAGCCCGTCGATTATACCATCCTCATCCGATTTACCGGTAACAAGGATAACAGGAATTTTTTTAGCTTCAGGATGTTCGGAAAGTGCCAGGCATACCTGGATACCGGAATATTCAGGCATAACAATATCAAGCAGGATCAGGTCAGGAGATTCATTGAGTGCTTTTTCAAGTCCTGATTTACCATCATAAGCGGTTATTATGCTGTAGTTCTGCTGTTCGAGCATATCCTGAAGCATAAAAACATTTTCGGGAACATCATCTACTATAAGCAGTTTTTTCATTTATGTTATTTTTATTTTTGAGAACAATTTTTCTATCTTAAAAGCTATCACACCTGAGTTTACAGGTTTAGAAATATAGTCATCAAAGCCATACTTCAGAATAATTTCTTTATCCTCAGCCATTGCCCTGGCAGTAACTGCAAATACTGGGATGCTGCGTGATTTCTTTTTCTTTTTTATCTGTTTAAGGGTTTGAAATCCATCCATCTCCGGCATCATTATATCAAGAAGTATTAACCCGGGAGTATTATAGTCAAGAATCTGAAGGCATTCCTTGCCGCTTTTAGCAATGACCGTTTTACATTTGCAGGTTTTAACGATTTCATTTAATGTGAAAAGAGTATCTGGATCATCATCCACGATCATTACCTCACCAATATAGTCATCTTCCGACAAAAGAGACGTTTCAGAAGTACCCTCAGAATCACCTTTACTACTGTTTACTTCTTTAATTTGTGTTTCGTGAATTTCAATCCGGTCTCTTATTATCTTCAGCAGATCAAGGGGATGAGCCCTTGTACTGGTCATTAGTTTGTCAATGATTACACTCAGGTTTTCTTTTTCCTTATCAGAGAATTTATCAGGGATTGACAGTACAACAGGAATGTTCCTTGTATCTTTTCCGCTCTTAAGTATATGAACGAGAGATATTCCATCAAGCTCGGGCATAAAAATGCCGGCTATTATGAGATCGGGATGGAAGTGAAGGATCTGTTCAATAGCGTTCTCCGGGTTCCTTAATACTTCAATTTCAAGCGGAGCTAAAACCGGAAGATCAAAAGCCGGTACTTCCGCATTGTCGATATACAGAATTCTTTCGATTGATCTTTTTGTCAGGGTTTCAAAATCAGCAACAAAGCTTTTCAACTTTGCGGTGCCGACCGGCTTGATAAGGTAATCGAAAGCACCCAGTCCGTAGCCAAGGTTTAATGAGTTATTGATCGAAAGAGGGATCACAAGAACTCCGGCAGTTTCGGGATCTTTTTTAATATCCGATCAGGAGGTTCCAGGACCCGTTGCCGGGGAAATTTATATTCAGAGTGACTGCAAAAGGTTTAGTTTTTTTAATTTTATACAGGGCTTCATCCTGATTCTCAGCAAACAGAACTTCATAGTTTCGGGATACGAGATACTGACCGATCGTATACCTCATATCAGGATCGTGATCAATAACAAGCACCTTTTTCTTAATCTCTTCGGAAGAGATCACAATAGTTTCAGAGCTAAATGTATTCTCTGCGGTTGAAACAGTAACCGGAACGGCGAAAGTAAATGAAGATCCTTTACCAGGTTCACTCTCGACAGAAATGTATCCCTTTAAAATGTCGGCAAGTTTTTTACATATAGCGAGTCCGAGCCCTGTCCCGCTGTATTTCCTTGCATTAGACCCATCCAGCTGCCTGAACTCGTTGAAAATAACTTCAAGATCTTGTTCTGCAATCCCTATCCCCGTATCCGTTACTTTAAATTTCAACAGCTGATCCTCTAAAGATATTTTAAATGTAACGGATCCCTTCTCGGTAAACTTCACAGCATTGTCCAGGAGGTTAATGATTACCTGAACTATTTTCTCCCGGTCGGAAGTAATTATGATATTAGTGTCGCAGTTTCTCTCAATTATAAGTTTAAGACTCTTCCTTGCTGCAATGGGACCGACAGCTGATTCAGCAGCCGAAATAATTTCCTCAACAACAACGTTTCCCTGGTTCAGATACATTTTGCCGGCTTCTATTTTTGAAAGGTCAAGAATCTCGTTAATGAGACTCATCAGACGGTTCCCGTTTTTCAGAACTACCTGAAGTCTTTCCCTGTGTTTCCTTTCTATGCCTGAATCGTTTACAATCAGCTCGGTGAGTCCAAGAATAGAATTCATTGGTGTCCTCAGCTCGTGTGAAACTCCAGCAAGGAACTGAGATTTAAGCTTAGTGGACTCCTCTGCCTTTTCTTTTTGTATTTCCAGTTCCTCTGCTTTCTCCTTAAGCTTTTCGTGAAGTTCGGTCAGGGTTTCATTCTGTTGCCTGATATGCATATTCTGCTTCTGGTAATCTTCATTAAGCTGTTTAAGTTCGGATACCAGGTTTTCGAGCTGTACCAGCGCTCCTGCATTCGTGAGTCCGATAGCTAACTGATCGTGGATATTAGAAAGATATTCCTTAGCCTCAGTAACAGGGGGTTCAAGACCGGCAAGCTCCAGTATTGCAATTACCTTATTGTTATATACGACCGGCTGAATAAGCAGATATTTGATAGAAATATCATATGTCCCTGATGATACAACGGGTGAATCGGTGTTAAAGTTAAATTCTAATGGCTCTTTATTCCTGGCAACAGTATAAAAGAGATCATTGTTTTCCCTGACAGATATACCCGCCTTTATTCCGAAGGAGCTTGTCAGCGAAACCTCTTCATTAAAAACTGAATAAAGTGCACCTGCAGTAAAACCGCAGCTTTTAATTATCTTTTTTAATGCTGCATCAGAAATTTCCGAGAAGGATGGATTCTGGTTCAGAAGCGTAAGGAATTCTGAATATTCATTCCTCGCATTCTGGTGCTTCTCAAGCTCATCTATCATTTCGTTGAAAGAGGATGCCAGCTGGCTCAGCTCATCCTTCCCTTTCAGATTTATTTTGGTAATAAATCTTCCATCCTTGGATATTTTTGTTGCAGCACTCACCAATTTGATTTCCTTGCGGAGCTTGCCTGTAAAGAGGAAAGTCAGAATAAGCGATAGTATAACTCCAGCGGAACCTATAATAATAATTATATCCTGAATACTTGACCGTAGTGCGGCAACTTCGGTTATTGAATCAAAGACCAGGAACTGGAGACCGTTACCTGAAAGACTTAGTTCTTTAGCACGGTAAACGGCAGCAATAAAATCAGCAGAAGTCTTTGAGTCAGAATAAATTTTGTAATTTTCTTTATTCTTCAAAGCTTTCCCGGCATCAAGAAGAACTGCCAGATGTTTTTGATTGCTCAGTTTATTAGAAAATTCTTCGGGAACTCCATTCGATATCACAGCTACTTCTGCATTTATTCTCTGTGAGATCATATTCAGAAACTCTTCCGAAATGATTTTGCCGAAGTAATACGTTGTTCCGGAATTATCTTTGTATACAGTTGTCAGGGCGAGCGGATTCCCCGCAATAAACTCTTGAATTGAAAAATTGCCTGACGGGATTTTCAAGAGATAATCATTGTCGAGTAATGAAATTAACTTCCTGTTTTCTGTTTCTTTAAGAATGAAATCTATATTCTGAGGATTAAGACGAGGATATTCCGGAAATTTTTTATTATTTGACTGATTCTTTAAAAATTGGACGTCATCCAGCCATCCCTGCTGAATATCACGTAATGTATAAACAAGATTATTTGCGGAATTGAGAAGATATTGTGATTGTCGTGAGGTGAGTACCTCATACATTATTGAATAAAAGGCAAATGCCGAGCTGCTTAAAATCAGGACCACAATAGCAAAATTGATCAACAGGATCCTGTAACTGATTTTCATAAATTACGAGTCCCGTTGAATTACTTTCCTTATTGATATTAAGAGTTCATCAAAATCATAAGGTTTGCTGATAAAATCCTTTGCCCCTAGTTTGGCCGATTCAATTGCACTTTTTACATCGGCATAAGCAGTTAATACTATAACTCTCGAGGGTGATTTATTGTCTTGTAGTTCTTTTAGTACCGCAAACCCATCCTTCTCGGGCATAACAAGATCGAGAAGGATTACATCCACCTTCTGGTTTGCAATATATTCAAGAGCCTGCTGACCGCTGCTTATGTATTCAACTTCATATCCTACTTCAACAAGCTCTTCCTGCAGTACCGTTCCAACCTGAATGTCATCATCTATTATTAAGATGGATTCCATTCTTTATTTCTCATTCATTTTATTTTCAAATTGATATACTTTTATCCGGTCACTCTGTTTCATTCTTTCAGTTTTAAGTGGATTTTCAACTCTGCTTGTAAGTCTGTCTCTGAGCGAGGGAACAAGTTCTGTTTTGATCAGAATGACAAGTTCCTTCTTTGTAGTTACAGTTGTTTCAGATCCTGCAATATATCTTATACCGAAAAACCACCAGGGAAGATCTTTCAGGAATGGAATTCCTGTTCTTATCTGTTTGTCTTCATTCATAAATAAGCCGCCTATTACAGTCTCCTCACCATTAAGCATCAATACCTGTGTAGCAGATGTTGTTTTTCTTATTTCAGTTGTGAGTTCCTGCTGCAGGAATGAGCTCCTTTCAACTGTAAGATCGAGGAGGATGTAATCGATGCCGTCCTCATTATAGATATAGGGTGTAACCTCTATAATTGTACCGGTCGGGAAGAATTCTTCAATAATGTTTCCGGCTATGTCACGCTGCTTTACAGAGAAATCAGCACCTACCTGGATCCTGCCTTTCTGCCTGTCCCGTACAGTGATATTAGGACTGGAGATCAGTTCGCCGAGACCTTCGTCATCGAAGAACTTGAACATTGCTCTTACGTTACCTGTCCAGCTGCCTACAGGGAAGTTTGTGCCTGTACCGCCGAATTCAAATGTTGGCGGCTGTACCTGCTTCTCTGAATTTTCAGTTTCTTCCTGCCCTAACATTGCACCCAGGCTAACTTCATTCTTTGAAAACATAGCCTGCCAGTCGATACCTCTTTGACGGGCTTCGGCAACATCCATTTCAAAGAAAACAGCAGAGATCTTTATTTCTCTTGAATCCACTGAAGCGTATGTATTAGCTTCTTTTTCAACAACCGCTTCCTGCCCTTTAATTATAATAAGATCATTTCTCTCATCCAGTTGATAGCCTTTCATCTGTGTAATGATCCGCATTGCTTTATCATAGTGAACATTGACCAGTTCAATGCCGATCGGCTCAGCGGATTCTACTGAGGAAACAACCTTCTTTCCAGTGGTCTTTTCACTCACCTTATTAATGAGTTCCACTGCCTGATTGAATGGTAGTGCAGCAGCAAGAGTTACCATTTCTTCAGGATTGGTATAGCCTCTGAGTTGTCTTTCCATTTCCTTCTGTGCAGATATCTGCACCGATAGAAAGATAACAAGTACAGCGAGGATGTATATATTTTTCATAGTAAACTCACTTTTTTGTTTTTTCATCTTTAGTTTCTTTTTCAAGTTGCAGCGTTAAATGTTCAATGATTCCGCCCTTGTTAAGTATAAAGTCAACTTCATTCTGCTCATAGTGTATTTTAGTCAGATAACCCAGGTAAACTTCCTCTCCTTCCCAGAGCAGGAATGTATTGCCTCTTGTATCAGCAATAAAAGCACCCTCCGGGATGATAGCCAGAAGTTTTGCTCCCTGTACATCAAGAAGTCCGTCAATATTCGGAGGTATTTCATTTCTGATAAGAGGATAAAAGATATCATAGAGAGGTCTCGTGCTGAGATCATTTTCAACTAATTCTGCAGTCGCAAACCTGTCATCATTTGCAAAGTAGATTCCGGCCAGTACTGTAAAATTTACATTAAAGCGGGGAAGACCTTCTTTATCAGTGATGACATAATTGCTCAGAACCGTTGAGTTGATCTTCTTTAGTTCTTTCGACTGCTCGATAGAATAGATCAGCCTCTGTACATCATTATAATCTCCGTTTCCGGATAACTTATACTGATAAAAGAAAAACTCTTTATCCGGTTTCTGATCCACAAATTCAATATTCACCTGAGTTTCAGGTCTGAAGTTCCTGCTCACATCATTAACAAAGTTGAAGAACTTTATGGATGAAAGCTTATAAGGAATATTGAACTTCCTGTTGGCAAGAATAGAATCAAGCGCTGCGGATTTCTTAAGCAGATCTTCATACTGCGTCATAAGCTTGGAAGTATTAAGATCCTGTGTATTCAACTCTGTCAGCTTCTTATTCTTTTCTACCAATTTACCTCTTTGTATAACAAAGATGTAAATGCCGCCTGCCAGAACTATTATTAGCAGTAAAACGACAAGAGCGATTGTGTTTATTATTTTTCTATTCATTTTTTAAACGAGTCTATACTGAAATTAAGAAGGAATTTATATACATTTTTTTCTCTTAATACATCCTGCGTAACGCTCTTTAATTGAGCGTTCTCTATTGAATAGGCAAAATCAGTAAGCACATATTTATTAAGCGCATACCCCTCAACTACTACTTTTTGCGATGCATCGGTACCCATTTTTGTTATCCAGATATTCTTTCGTCCTGCAAAGAAATCAGAGACCTGCTGAAGAATTTTCGTATAAACACCTGTCCCCGAGGAGGCAGAATCAAGTATTGCCTGCGTCTGTCCAAAACCGCTGATCTTTGATTCCAGCTGGGTAATATTTCCAAGGATTTCCTGATTCTGACGAAGAAGCACCGTTTTTTCTGCTATCTCGTTATTTAACTTCGAAATTTGCTTCTCGTTATTCATAATCATAGTTGTAACCAGTAAAGCGGATCCGAACAGCAGCGGCAGAAGAACATATCCGTGCCAGGCAAACTGAAATACCTTCTGATCCTCCTTGACATATCTTGGGAGCAAATTGATACCGGTATGTAGGTTTTCCTGCTCATCGAAATAGTCCGTAGCTACCGCAATGGGAACGCTGAAAGAAGACATCATTTCTGCGGTTTTTGTATCGACATTTGAACTATCAATATCATCAAATTCGAGTCTCGATACATTCGATTCCGGGAATGTACCATAGAATGAAAGGATCAGGTTCTCGGAATCGTCTTCACCGCATACAACAATATTATCAAGCGATGAGATTCCTCCGTTTTCCATCTCAAGCAGTATTTTGGAGAAATAGACATCATATGTATGAAGATTTGCAGTGCCGATGTCTATTGTCGACCCGATATGTTGAATTTTCCTTCCGTGAAGGAATATGAGCTTACTGTATTCTTTCCCGATATAGACGATCAGGGAATGATCGTCAGGAAAAAATTTCTTCCGCTTGGCAACATAATATGCTAAAGAGATCTCCGCGCTTTTAACAGCCGGTATTTTGTAGTATCTCTTGCCGTTGTATTTTGCCAGATCATTTATGAGCTTGATGCAGGATACCTCCCCGGTGAGGAAGACGGACAAAATAGACTTTCCTGCCAGCTCAACATAACCGAGATTTTCCTTACGCACGGTTACATTCTTGGTGACCTGGATGTCGTTTATTATTTCCTCAATAACCTTTGCAGGCTTATCCCTCTGCACTACATCTTCAACAATGTGAAAATATAATGCGGGCTCTGTCAGCGCCGGTATAAAATTACAATCCGAGAGATTGATACCTCTCATAGCGGCGCTAATTAAGCCCTGACTTGCTTCAAAGGCTTTTGAAGAAACGGATTCAGTGGAAGTATCAAGCCCTTCCAGTTTAAACTCTTCCTCGTCCAGGCTCAGTCTGGAGGCTTTGTCATCCACTTTTACAACCGGCTGGACTACATCAAAGGAAACTGCCCGGAGCATTTCGATCCGTGACTTTTCCTTTCCGAGAATGGCAAGTTTAATGTCATTCCCTTCGCAATATATACACGCTAATTTTTTCACTTTATATCGACGATAATAGTTGTTGAATTCTTGTTTTACTGTTTGCGTATGTAACAGCGGTCTCCATAGTTATTCTTTTCTGCAAATACAAGCGTTTCAAATCCTGTTCCAACGTAATCATTCCCTGGTGCCCGCTCTGGTTTATCATCATGTAAATTTCACTTGTATTATTGTTCTTAATGGCAGCTTTTACATTCGGATTTACGATCAATACTTCCTTGGCCATCACACGTTTCCCGTCCACGCTCGGTATTAATTTCTGGGACACAACGGAAATAAGTACATCTGCCAGGCGGTTACGGACCCTTTCCTGCTCGCTCGGATGACACTCTGCAACAATTCTGTCTATGGATTCAACTGCTGAAGAGGTGTGCAGTGTAGAGAATACTTTGTGACCGGTATCGGTAACCTCAAGGGCTGCCATAATCGTATCCGGATCTCTCATTTCACCTATTACTATAATATCCGGATCCTGCCTTAATGATTGGATCACACCATCTTTAAAGGACAGGACATCCCTTCCTACTTCCCTGTGCTTTATCAGGGAAACACCCGATATATGCACATATTCAATAGGTGATGCTATTATTATTATATGTGCAGGATCTATTTTGTTGTGAGCATCTATGATCGAATCAAGTGTTGTCGACTTACCTGAACCGGTAATACCTGTTACAAGTGAAAGTCCGAACTTGATATATGAATGGCTCATAGCCTTAACGGCATTGGGATGAAACTCAAGACTGTCAAGAGGTCTTACCACATCATTTATCGCTCTCATATTAAGCGAAAGATGATCGAGATCGTAATAAGCATCTGCCCTGAACCTTACATTGGTCTTTCTTTTCTCATAGAAAAATGAATAGCTAAAGTCAAGATTCCTTGTCAATGTAAGGAACTTCCTCTGGTTGGCATTAAGCATATTTGCAATCAGAATAGCAGCTTCATCTTCAGTGATCTTGGGAAATTCCTTAACCCTGCACTTGTTTCCGTGTGTACGCAGCCAAATGAAACCTTCATTACCATGACCGCCCAATTCAATATCTGATGACTCATTCTCAATCATATGAGTGAGAATATGATTTATAAAGCTTCTGAGAATGATCCTGTCTTCATTTCTCATCTTCTCAGAGTTTTCAAGAACATAGTTTGTTCTATCGGGTCCCATTAACACTGCAGGTATGGAAGCCGCATATTCTCCGAGGATCTTTTTTATTTCAGCTGTTGACATATTTTTTCAAGTGCTTTTATATCTGATTTATTCTTCCGATGTACCGGCAATTACTTCCTGAAGCGAAGTCAAGCCTAATTTCACTTTTTCCCATCCGGCTTCGCGCAGCGAAAGCGTACCATCTTTTTTTGCCTGTGCTCTGATCTTTTCTTCATCCACTTCAATTCCGGATCGGACAATAATCTGCCTGATTTCTTTTGTAAAGTATAGTGACTCGTGAATCGCAAGTCTTCCTTTATAACCGGTCTTGTTGCATTTCTCGCAGCCATACGGTTCATAAATTGAATAGTTCCTCCATTCAGCAATATTAAGTCCTGCAGCATTCATCAGGACTTCATCGAAATTACTTACTTTCTTTTTGCAATGGTTACAAAGTCTTCTGAGAAGCCTTTGGGCAACAATTATATTTATGGCATATGCAATTAAGAATGGTTCAATACCCATTTTATATAGTCTTGCTACCGCACTTGCAGCATCATTTGTATGTAGTGTAGAGAAGGTAAGGTGACCGGTATTTGCAAGTTTAATTGCAACTTCTGCTGTTTCCTTATCTCTCATTTCACCTACAAGAACAATATCGGGATCATGTCGTAATATAGAGCGTATAGCCTGCTCAAAATTCATCTTATAACCGATCTTCAGCTGACGGGCTCCTTCGATTACATATTCAACCGGGTCCTCCACCGTAAGTACATTAACCGTTGGATCTATAACCTGGTAAATTGCGGCAACAAGAGTTGTACTCTTTCCGCTTCCGGTAGGCCCGGTAAGAATAACCATACCCTGCGGCTGATTTATTGCTTTTGTAAATGCATTTCTTGCGTAACCGGATAAGCCGAGTTTATCAAGATCCTTAATGACTTTCCTGTCGTCAAGGATTCTTATTACAACGCTTTCAAATTTATTTTTCAGTTCGGTTCCAACCATTGGAAGAACTGAAACCCTGAACCGGATAATACTGTTATCAATATCTCTCTGAATAAAGCCATCCTGGGCGCTTTCACGTTCGAACCGGTCCATTCCTTTCGAACGGTCCTTTACAACGGCTACTACTGCTTCAGGAAGGGTTCCTTCCTGGGTATGCCAGTGCTGAAGATTTCCGTCGACTCTGATAAAAATATCTGTTTTATTTCCCGAGCGGGGAATGAAATGGATATCGCTGGCTCCTTTACGTACACCCTCAATAAGTGCTGCTTCAACAAGATTGATCAGAGCGCTTTTATTGATCTCGGCATTAAGTTCATCTTCATCAAGATTTCCCTCATCGGGTTCGATCTGGATCTCACCTTCAGCTTCCTCCATTGCTTTAAGGAAAAGATTTTCAGGAGGAATTATAAGCTGAACAAGCTTTTCATATTCTTTTTTTCTTATATAAATAACTTCATATTTTTTTGCATTCAGGCCGAATGCAATCTTCGGAATATTTCTGTCGGTAGGATCTACGGCTGTCAGAATCAGTTTGTCTTTTATTCTGTCATCGAACGAGAAGGGGATCACTTTATGCCGGAGCATAAGCTCTTTCATTGCTTCCCCGGAACTGTTCATTATTTGCTTTATATTATCAATCCGCTGGGGGGAGATATCTTCAATTTTTTTGTCAAGTTCACGGAATGCATAAAGAATTGCGACTTCCCTAAAAACTGTATCGTGATCAAAATTAAAATCCTGTACTAATATCTGGGCAAGATTTCTTTTTATTTTACTCCGGTCAGTAGCCTTGGCATGCAGCGCTTTTTCAAGCATATGCGCATCGATTATTCCTTTCTTAAAAAGGAGATAACCGATCTTATCTGTCATTTCAAGGTTAGCTTCTATCATACAATATTATTTTCAACTTTTACTTCATTACCGGCACCCGGCATTGATGGTCTGACGGTTGCTGTTTCTGCTGAAACTAATGTTAATGCAATCATCACAACCATTATTACCATTGCTATACTGACCTGTACAAGTTCTATGAAATTCTTAAGCTTATAGACAGTCTCAGCTTCATAATAATTTGCAAGCTGCAGGGATGTATTTTTTATAGTACCCGTCTCTTCACCAGAATGCAGACGGGACAATGCTGTTTCGGTAAATACGCCTGCTACTTCGAATGCATCAGTCATACCTATTCCCTTCTTAATCATTAAAGGAACCGCAACATTCTTTACCCTGTCCTCAAAATATGCATTACCCGTTGCCTCAGCTGCAATTTTAATTGGCTCGATACTTTCAGCGGAACCGCTGTAGAGTGTATAAAACACCCTGCAGTAAACTTCTATCAGAGTCTTATGGATCAGTGAGCCCACTACAGGAATTTTCAAAACATTTTTATCAATCCAGTAGCCCCCCTTTTTGGTTTTACTCATTCTCCATAAAATTATGGGGGGAAGGAAAGTAAATGCGCTAACCAGTATAGGATTTTCGATAAGGAAGTCACTGATAACGAGGGTAAATGCAGTCATTGGGGGAACTTCAACACCAAATTTTACAAATAACTTTGCTGTCTCAGGAAAGATATACCCAACATAAAATACCACAGCTGCAAATAACACAAACAGGGTTACTGCCGGTGTTATAAGTGCACTCCGCATATTTTTCTTGAATTCCTGTCTTCGTTCCAGAAATTTAGCAGTAGCCTTATAAACCTCGGACATATTTCCGCTTTTGGAAGCCAGACCGAGCATATACGCGGTAAATTTTCCAAAAACAGATTGATATTTCAGAAAGGTTGCTTCACTGTCTGCACCTTTCTTAAGATCATTATTGATTTCTTTTAAGGTGTGCTTTAATGTTTTATTCTGGGTATCGTTGATGAGCAGATTAAGAATTTCGCCGTATGAAAGTTTCTGGTCGAGTAGTTCTGCACTGATTTTTACAAAAGTAACTATTTCCTGGTTTGGGGGTTTAGGATTATAATCTAAAAGCTTTTTATTAACAGAGATGACTTCGAATCCGAGTTTGTTCAGGGCGTCTTCAACTTCCTTTTTAGTATAAGCCTTTTGCTCACCTTTTAGCGGCTTGTCTTTACCTTTCTTTGCGCGGTAATTGAAAGTCGATTTTTTTTCTACAAACTTTATTCTTAGCTGATTTTTTTCAGCAAGACGGTTAATCTTCTTTTTACCTTCAGTAGCTGTATCGGCAGTAAGACTGCCGCTTAAAGACTGACCGTTTGTTTTTTCAGCTGTAAATCTAAACTCAACCATAGTTTACTTCTTGTTTTGTTAAGAACAATAAAATGTTTAGCGGAATGAACTAAACATATTGGATATAAAAAAAGGGCTGGCTTATAACCAGCCCTTAAGAAAAATCTGTCAGTGAACTTTTGTCAGAGCTACAACACCACGGCTGTCTACCGTTGCATTATACTCGATCAGTGAACCGTCCTCTGATTTCTCCGTTCCTATAGCGGTCAGTCCAAGTGTGGTTGCACCAGCTGAAGTAACTACATAAGTTCCGTTAGCTGTTGTATCAAGTTCTGCCGGTAAGGTAAATCCGGTAAATTCGTTTGATCCGCCACCCATTGATGTAGGTTTCTTGTAGTGACTCATTGCAAGACCTGCAATGTTGTTAATATCGCTGATTACAGAATCTCTGTTAGCAGCTATTGAATTAGCATTAAATAAGTTGATTCCGACTACTATAGCAATACCAACTACGATAACGCCAAGGACGATGAGAAGAAGTTGTTGTTGACCCATTTTTTAGCTCCTTATGTTGTGTTTTAGGTTGTGATTCGATCCAGAAACAAAATTTAATTCTGTTTTCCTTCTAAGCAATTTCTTTGCCAAAGAGTTCAAAATTCTAATTACTTGTTAACAAAGAAGTTACATCATAAATATAAAGTAAATAGTATGCCAACAAAATTAACTCCGAAAATAATATAATTTTATTGACTTTATTAAAATATAATTATTAAGTAGGTAAATATTACATGTAATTATTACATTATAGGTAATATTTACAAGAATGTTTCATTTTCCATCAGTATTTCAAATAACTTGGCAGAAATAATTTCTTGTTTTCAGTTCTGCTGCGATATCAAACACGAAAATAATGCCAATCTGTTACGGTACTTTTTTATACCTTATTGAAGTAAGGAGGTACCTTTTCAGTAATTTTTACCTGAGGATAATTGTAAATAAGCCTTGTTTTTTTTAAAAGAAGAAAGGCAGCGGTTAAGCTGCCTCCTTCCGGGAAGAGATATGTTGGATGATAAACTTAGTTAATAATAGTAGTGGTTGTGGTATAAGGATCTACGGTTACCTGGACCTTTATACTATCGCTGCCGGTGATAACCTCAGTGCCCGTCCCGGTTATTACAACATTTGCTGCTGTAACTTCGGCAGAAAATATTCCATTTTCACTGGTTTCCATATCATCCGGTATCTGCCAGTTTAAATAACTGTGACTTCCTCCCCCAAAACTTCTTGGACGTTTATAATATACCTGGGCCTGGGCAGCAAGGTTCATACATTCTGATATTAATAGATCTCTTTTGTGGTTAGCAGCATTCGATTCAAAAAGATTAAATGAAACCGCTATGGCAATGCCGATAATTACAAGTCCCATAACTATTAAAAGAAGCTGTTGCTGTCCCAATTAAATTTTCCTGTATATAGAAATAATTACCTGTAATATAAAAAATATGCCAATCGGTTAACTGCCTGCCTTAAGTTCAATTCATTATCATTTTATTTATAAGTAAATGTTACCTGTCAGTATTATGCGGAAAGGGTAACAATTACTGCCTGACTGAAACATTGAGTGGTATGGTTAAATAACAGCATTTTCAAAAGTTTATGTTTTACCCGATTGTCTGATTTGTTCTCTCTCTGCTTATTCTGAATAGGCGAAATAGTTTTCATCACAAATCCTTAGCAACTGCCACTTTCTTATGGTAAGTCTTTGGATTTTTATTTAATTTAATCATCACAAAACAAAAAGAGGAGTCGCAAGGCTATTATGAAACAAGAAAACGTTTTTAAGTATTTCATTGTTCTCCTGTTTACTTCAATCATATTCTTCGCGGGCTGTGAAAGGAAAGCCGAAAATGCAGAGCAGCCAGGCAGAGATACCACAAGGGTCACCCCCGCAGACAGCACCACCGCAGATTCGACAGCCGACACAACTAAAGTTATGAATCTTATGGGCACCTGGAATGGTATTCTGAATGAAAGGGCTTCTACCCTGAGTATTTCTGACTTCAAGGATAATAAGATAAAAGGAACTGTTACTATTCAATCCCGCGGCGTAATTACCCGCACAGTTGAAGGTACTTTTGTCCCGGAAACCCGCGCTGTCCGTTTATCTGATGTTACCCGCAGCAGGGATATGGGCAGATATTCAGGAACAATATCTGAAGACGGAGCAACACTTTCCGGTACATTTACGCAAAATGCGGATGGCCGTACTTCTAAGTTTAATTATAAGAAAATAAAATAAAGAAAGGATATCTATGAAAAAATATTTAATACTATTAAGTCTGGCAGCTTTATTCTCAATGTTTTTGGTTTCGTGTGAGGATAATAGTACAAATCCTGTAGGGGATGTTGGTTCTCTAAATATTCAGTCAGTACCGACAGGTGCAACTGTTTATATCGATAATGTTAATAAAGGCACTACCAATACTACAATTAGTAGTGTAGCAGTAGGAACCCGCACTGTAAAACTAACTCTGAATGACTATAGAGATACCACATTTACTGTTACTATAGTTAAGGACCAGGAAACTTTAAAGGTTGTTTCTTTGACTTCCAATATAATCCCTCCAGATCTAAATAAATACGTACTGGTACAAGTTTGGGAAACTACAGGAACCACAGTATCGGAACCAAGCGGACTCGATCTCTCGGCTGGTATCGCCAAAAGCTCTAATGATCCGTCAATAGATCTTTATTATCTTACTAATGCATCATTTACAATTCACGAATTGAAATCATCATTAACCAGAGCAGCCAAATTTTATATAACATCAAATAGCGATCTTGAGGATACACTTGATGCACCTCTTCAGTCAAGTCTGTGGGTGGATACAGTTCCTGATGGTACTACAAACTATTTCTTTGTTTATGATGCCGACAATCATTATTCTAAAGCAAAGATTGTGGCAATTTCACCGAATAATGAAATTCCTGCGTGGGTTAAGATTACCTGGTATTATAATAACGCTGTAAATGATCGCCGTTTTTAATAATACAAACATTTAAATTTATAATGGCGTCCAATGGACGCCATTTTTTTATCAGGCTAAACTATTTCCTTCCGCCGCCGTGCACTTCCTTAA
This sequence comes from uncultured Ignavibacteriales bacterium, assembly GCA_963764685.1. GTDB lineage: Bacteria > Bacteroidota > Ignavibacteria > Ignavibacteriales > Ignavibacteriaceae > CAVXTT01. The sequence continues at coordinate 37,799 of CAVXTT010000008.1, read as the reverse complement.
CGAAGTTTTAAATGCAGCTCTTTTAATTGCTCTTCGCTAACCTCCGAGGGGCATTCATCCATAAGAGAAACCGCACTGGCTGTTTTCGGAAAGGCAATTACATCCCTTATAGAATTTTCACCAGCAAAGATCATCGCCATTCTGTCGACTCCGAATGCAATCCCGCCGTGCGGAGGAGCGCCGTACTTAAATGCCTTCATTAAGAAACCGAATTTGTGTTCAGCTTCTTCAGGAGAGATGCCAAGCGCTTTGAACATTTTCGACTGCAGTTCAGAGTTATGGATCCTGATGCTTCCCCCCGCAATTTCACTACCATTAAGCACCAGGTCATAAGCACGTGCTTTAACCCGTCCTGGATCAGATTCCATATACTCGACATCTTCCGGCCGTGGAGAAGTAAACGGATGATGCATTGCATAAAACCGTTTGGTCTCTTCATCCCATTCAAAAAGCGGAAAATCTGTAACCCACAGCAATTTAGGTTCGGAATCAGGTTTTACAAGTTCCAATCTTCGTGACATCTCCAGTCGAAGCATTCCCATCAGGTTAAGTGTTTTTAATCGCTGCCCTGAAAGAATTAAGATCAGATCTCCCGGCACAGCATTCATTGTTTGTAAGAGTCTTTTCTTCTCCTCATCCGAAAAGAATTTTGCCGCCGGTGATTCAAGCTCATTCACTTTTACTCTTGCCCAGATCAAACCAGAAGCGCCAAGCTTTTTTATATAATCTGTTAATACGTCAAGCTGGCTTCTTGTATAACTGCCGCACCCCGGTGCTTTAATGGCTGTTATAATTCCTTTACCTGCCATAGCATCCTTAAATACCTTAAACTCTGTTTGAGAAAAGATAGTATTCAATGTTTTCATCTCAAGTCCGAAACGGAGATCAGGTTTATCGCTGCCGTAATTTTCCATCGCCTCATCAAACGTAAGACGTGGTATGGGAAGTTTTAATTCCTGGTTCCACAGCTCTCTAAAAAGTTCCTGCATCAGACCTTCGCCAAGTTCATAGATATCTTCAGGATCAGCGAATGACATTTCCACATCTATTTGTGTAAATTCAGGCTGGCGGTCAGCTCTGAAGTCCTCATCCCGAAAGCACTTAACTATCTGAAAATACCTGTCGAACCCGGACACCATCAGTAATTGCTTGTATGTCTGCGGCGACTGCGGCAGTGCATAAAATTTCCCTTTATGTATACGGCTCGGCACAAGATAATCACGCGCCCCTTCAGGAGTACTTTTCATTAATATCGGGGTCTCAACTTCAAGGAAATTTTCCCCGTCAAAATATTTACGCGTTGCCTGGTACAATCGGTGCCGCAGCATAAAATTCTTCTGAAGCTTTGGTCTTCTTAAATCAAGATATCTGTATTTAAGGCGTATATCTTCACCGGAATCAATAATATCTTTTATTGGGAAAGGAGTCGTTTCCGCTTCATTTAATATTATTAATTTATCTGCCATTACTTCTATCATCCCGGTAGTCATATCCGGATTAACATTTTCTTCAGTCCTTTTTCTCACAATGCCTTCAACAGAAATAACAAACTCGCTGCGTAATTCCTTCGCTTTTTCGTGAGTCTCATTAGCATAACCGGGTTCAAAAACAACCTGGGTTATCCCGTAACGATCACGCAGACGGATAAAGGTAAGTCCCCCGAGATCACGTCTCGCATCCACCCATCCGTTCAAAACGACACGTTCGCCGGTACTACTTTCACGCAATTCACCGCAGGTATGGGTTCTTTTATTAAACTGCATTATTTATCCTTGAAATCAATTAGAATAGTAAAAATAATAAAGTTATGCCACAGTTTGTTTTGCTGCTTGATATTCTTGTTAATTGAACAGACTTCAGGTTCTCTGGCTGGAAGTAGGATCCTATTCATTAGAAAAACTCTAATTGAAGCTGCTTTTCTTGTTGCTGATTTTGAGACTGGAATGGTTTATCCAAAATCCATTTTAACAAAAATATTTATCCAGATAAAACTCAGCCCCTTTTGGATTCTCATTTGCCTCAAATTGGCCAGATAAAGGCCTTCCCCTTTTACACAGATCCGCCCCTTACGGTACCCAAATCCTACCCAACTTCGGGAAATTTCTGGATGTGGACCGTAGGTGGGTCAGAATTGAACCACTTTTGTAGCGGATATATTGGCATTTATATGGCCAATTAAAGGCTAATTTGCTCCAAAATTGAACTTTTTACAAACATTTTATTTACACCATGATAACAAATCGTCCAAGAAAGATCATTCAAAGCTTGCTAAAGCTTTGTAAAGAGCAAGCTGTTGTATTAAAACAGACAGCTCCAAGGGCTTTATAAGACGTGAGCAAGCTGTTTACAAGCCATCTAGAACCAGGTGTTAGACAAGTGTGAATAAAGTGATTTTTAAAAGTTCGATGGTATCGATAGTTCGATGGTTCGATGATGAAAACGCGTTCCGCTATGGGCACCCACCCCGCTCAGTGAGCGTTCCGGATGGGTAGATAATTAGGTTAGAGTTGTGAACCACCTGTCTTCTTATATCCCTTCGGTAGTTGCCTACTCGCGCTGGCATTCGAGAGGCATTCTCAACAGAATACGATCCGAAAGGGAGTGCCCCGGAACTGGCGGCACATATTTTGTCTATTCAAAGCTCCTCCAATCATCCATTTATTCAACAATGCCAGTTTTTATAGCTGCCTGAGAGGCAAAACTTGCTTTGTGTAACCTAAGAAGAAAGACTAATTTTTATAAAGAGTACAGAATCTTTAATTTTACATATGATCCCTTTAGAGATAATCAGGAAAAAAAGAGACAAAGCAACCCTTACCAGGGATGAAGTTGATTTTATGATCCGCTCTTTTACACACGGTAAGATTCCCGATTATCAGTTTTCTTCATTTCTGATGGCAGTTTATCTTAACGGGATGAGTAAGGAGGAAACTTCCTTTCCTTACCGATGCAATGCTCAATAGCGGAATAACGGCTGACCTTTCTGAATTGGAAGGGATTAAAATTGATAAGCATTCAACCGGGGGAGTGGGAGATAAAACCTCATTGATTATTGCACCTGTTGCTGCTGCTGCAGGAATAATTGTTCCAATGATCTCCGGCAGGGGATTAGGACATACAGGGGGAACTCTCGATAAACTTGAAGCAATACCTGGTTTCCAGACCAATCTTACATTTACCCGGTTTCTGAATGTCCTTAAAAAATCCGGCGTGGTAATGATGGGACAAACCGCCGATATTGCACCTGCGGACAAACAGATCTATGCTTTGCGTGATGTAACCTCTACTGTGGAATCAATACCCCTGATAACTGCAAGCATAATGAGCAAGAAGCTTGCGGAAGGAATTGACGGTCTCGTGCTTGATATTAAAACCGGCTCCGGGGCTTTTATGAAAAAGATGGAAGATGCTGAGGCCCTGGCTTTATCATTAATAGATACCGCAATGTCCTTCAACAAAAAAGTTATCGCTTTTATAACAGATATGAACCAGCCTCTCGGCAAAAACATTGGCAACTGGCTGGAAGTTGCAGAATGCGTAAAAATCCTTAAAGGTGAAGAAACTAATAGTGATCTTTCCCGGCTCAGTTTATATTTATCAGGTGCAATGCTTTTATTAGCAAATAAGGCTGCTGACCTTGATGAGGGAATTAAAAAATCGGAGGAGTTGATCAAAAGCGGTGCAGCTTACAAAAAATTTATAGAAATTGTCAGGCAGCAGGAAGGTGATATTACTTTTATAGAAAAACCTGAGAAATACCCAGAAGCAGATTATTCAGAGAAAGTTTATGTTAGCGAACAGGGATATGTAAGTACCCTTGATACTTATGAAATAGGTATGGCGGCAGTTGAGCTTGGTGCGGGGCGAAAGGTAAAAGATGATAATGTTGACCCTAAGGCCGGAATAATATTCTATGCTAAAATCGGTGATAAGGTTACAAAACAAAACCTCTTGGCTGAGCTTTTCTCTGATTCAAAAGATGGAATTAATGCAGCGAGTGAGCGTATTCACAGATCACTCAAAGTAACTGAAACCAAACCGGTAATACCTGATCTAATTAAAAAAATAATATAAGAGGAGATAGAAATGGCAGAAAATAATAAAATAATCCAGAACCTCGTTAAGAGCTATTGGATGGAAATAGAAACTGTAATCAATTATATATCAAATTCTGTAAACCTTGACGGGGTAAGGGCAGAGGAGATAAAAAAATCTTTAGCGGTTGATATAACTGAAGAGATCGGGCACGCACAATCGCTCGCTAAAAGAATAAAAGAGCTCGGTGGTACGGTCCCAGGCTCTGAGAATTTTAAACCTACCCAGAGTTCCCTGCAAACAAAAGAGGATACAACTGATGTTATCTCAGTAATCGAGGGAGTGATCAAAGCTGAAGAGGGGGCTATCGAACAGTATAATAAACTAATTAGATTGTGCGAAGGGAAAGATTATGTTACCCAGGATCTATGTATAAGGTTACTTGCGATGGAGGAATCTCACCGGATCGAATTTAAGGGATACTTGAAAGAATACAAAAAGTAAAAATTTAGTTTGATGGCTCGATAATTCGAGAGCCTGCCAAGCAGGCAGGTAATATCCGCACGTTTTATACCTTCACGAATTTCCGCAGCTATCAACAACTACGGACCGGGATACGACCGCACACTTTTCTTAAATTATTCCGAAGGAAAATTCCCGCCGACGTTCCCTGAGAGCATTGTTGATCTCCTTGTCCAGGAATCCTGCGAGCCCTGTTCTAATAATATATTTATGGGATTTATCCTGTCAGACTTTGCAGCGATTGAGATAAACGTCATATCCAGCTTTTTATGCTCAGTCCAGAATTCCTCTGCACTGATTTTATCCTGCAGATAACTATTTATTAACCGGCAGAATGCTTTTCTGCTCAAATTTACTTTCTGAGTAGTTGAAAATGGTACCAATATATACAACCCTTAATTTTCCTGGAAACTAATGCAAATGTTTTATGTAAATACAACCGGGGAGGGGAAAAGTTGGCGTAAAATCTAATTTATTTTGAGAGTTTAGTGCGGTTCTTGGTTCTTAGTTCTTGGTTTTTAGTTAAAATCAGCAGAACCCAGGGGGTCTTCAAGGAATTGCCACGATCTTCAGATCGTTGAAAGCTTACTCAACAAACCGGGCTTTAGCCCAATGGTTTAAAGTGAGAAATGTGCCGGCACCTTCAAAGCTCCGCACTTCCGCATTTCCGCACATCAGCACTTAACCTTTTTGGTACTGTTTTTCAAATATTTCATCAAGGTTACCAAGCGCAGCGGTAAACCCTTCTTTAAAGCCCATCTCGATAATTTTCTCAAGATCTGCTTCTTTTTTGAATGTGATCTCGACGCTTACCACAGTACCGGAGCCGGATTTCTCAAAAACAGCTTTCCAGTGCATGCCGGGGGGATCCGGAATGATGTTTCCTTTTTCATCGCAGAAGGAATCCTGACCGGCAAAGCTTTTGAACGGGACGATCTTTTCATAATCCGCACGGGCGAAGTGCTGTTCCCCTTCCGGTCCCATCATCGCATAGAGCCAATATCCTCCTTCACGGAAGTCCATTGATTTTGTTTTTGCTTTCCAGGGTTTCGGTGCCCACCACTGGTCGAGTATCTCGCTGCTGGTCCATGCTTTCCAGACTTCCTCAGGGGAAGCACTGAATTCCCTTTTAACAAAAATCTTTTTGTTCTTCAGATCTTTAATGAATTCCATCGTACTATCTCCTTTTATTTTTTATGTTTATCTGCTTTTAATAATTTATCCAGCTCACTGAATCGTTCCTCCCACATTAATCGGAACGGTTCAAGCCATTTATCGAATTGTTTCATTTTCCCCGGCTTAAGGCGGTAATAAATTTCCCTCCCGGTACGTTCCTGTTCCAGGAGACTGCATTCGGCAAGTATCCTTATATGCTTGGAAACCGCCTGCCTGGTAGTATTGAAATTCTCAGCAAGCTCATTAGGCGTCATTGCCCTTAATGCCGTAAGGCTTAATATCCTTCGTCTCGTGGGATCGGCAACCGCCTGGAAAATATCTCTTTTCATTTGTTTGTTTTTAATTAATTATATCCGCAACCCTCTGGTTGCTAATATATATGCAAAAGATTGGTTGCGCAAGGGGGAATGATAGTTTGCCTTCGGAATTGTGATACAAATCTCCAACCGGACATTTATAATTAATGCACGATTGCCATATTTTCTTTAATTTGAACTTCAGAAGAAAAAGAGACAAATGATCTCGCTATTAAAATGCTCATCTCTGATAACATTGGTAATAGTTTCATCCGGAAACGAAGGTATTCAGAAATTTGATATGTCATCTATAGTGATCGAAAATTCTGATTTTACAATAGCTCTTATAAATTTATTCCGGTTTTATCGGAATAATGCTTTTTTGACCGTTTAAGAATACGAAGATGAAAAAACCGGATTTAGTTAAAGAATATTAACAAATTATAAAATGGAGCAGGCAATGAGAAGTTTATATATTGTTTTTATCCTGGTTACGGCACTGACCATTAATAATGATATGTTCTCTCAAAATTTCTGGGAGGCGGTTAGTGGTCCCTTCGGAGGTGATGTTAGAACATTGGCTGTAGATTCATCAGGAAATATTTTCGCGGGGACAAAAGCCGCAGGTGTTTTCCGGTCACCCGATAATGGGGAGAATTGGATGAGAATGAATAACGGCCTTACAGCAACTGATATATACGGGCTTGCAATCAGTCCGAACGGAAACATTATAGCCGGTACTGCTGAGGATGGAATTTTCATTTCAACCGATAACGGCAGCAACTGGACTCAAATGAATCACGGCTTGACATTTACTGCAATACGATCTGTGGCTGTTACGTCCAACAACACTATCTTCGCAGGGACATTTGAAGGAGGAGGTATATTCCGCTCCACAGATAACGGTGCAAGCTGGACACTTGTAAACAACGGACTAGGAGATAAAACTTATGTCCAGGCTTTAGCTGTAAATTCAAGCGATCATATTTTTGCTGCGGCATCTACCTGGACAACCGGTGAAGGAAGGATTTTCCGTTCGACCGATAACGGAGAGAACTGGGTTGAAGTTAATAACGGCCTCACAAACCCGATGGCTATATCTTTAGTCATAAACTCCAGTGGCTATATATTCGCGGGAATGGACCTCCTGGGAACAGACCTCGGCGTTTTCCGTTCAACAGATAACGGCAGCAGCTGGTCTGCGGTGCACAACGGCTTAATACTTTCACAGAATTTCAATGCCCTTGCTGTTAATTCTGATGATGATGTATTTGCAGGATCATACGGCAACGGCATATTCCGTTCACTAAACAACGGTGATAACTGGACCCAAATAAACAACGGCTTAACAACTCCATTTTCAATTTCACTGGCCGCTGCAGGCGGATATGTTTTCAGCGGATCTTATTTTAACGGAGGGATCTTCAGATCAGCCGATAACGGGGACAACTGGTTGCATACAAATAACGGACTAGCAGCTGTCGATATCCGTTCTCTCGTATTTAACTCAGAAGGGGATATGTTTGCAGGTTCCTACGGGATAGGGATCTTCCGCTCAGAGGATAAAGGGAATACCTGGACCGAAATTAACAACGGTCTAACGGGTAAGTATGTCAGAGCCCTGGCAATAAATTCAAGCGGATATATCTTTGCCGGAACAGATTACGTATGGGGCACCGGCGGAGTTGTTTTCCGGTCAACTAATAACGGAGAAAACTGGACGGAAGTGAGCAGCGGTTTAACTGGTGATATCGATATCCGGGCTCTGGCGATAAATTCCAGCGATCATATTTTTGCGGGTACATACTACGGGAGCGGGGGTCTTTTCAGATCTACCGATAATGGTGAAACCTGGGTTGTAAAGAATAATGGTTTAACGCATCAGCTCGTGATAGCGCTGGCTATAAATTCAAGTGGTCATATTTATGCCGGAAGCGATTATGAAAGAGGCATATTCAAGTCAACGAATAATGGCGAAAGCTGGATAGATATGAATAACGGTCTGACAAATACCAATGTTCAGACTGTAGCGCTTAATTCAGGGGGTGATATCTTCGCAGGCACCGGTTACTGGTGGGAAGGCAATGCAGGAGCTTTTAAGTCTACTGATGGAGGTAACAGCTGGACTGAAGTCAGCAGCGGGCTGGTCCCCGATAAAAACGTCTCTTCCCTTCTGGTTAGCCCGGCAGGAAATATTTTTGCGGGGACAGACGGGGCGGGAGTATTCTATTCATCCGACAGCGGCGGCATTTGGAATCCCTTAAATGAAGGAATGCCTAACAAGATCATCCGTACTTTCGGTATGGATCCCGAAGGGTATGTATACGCAGCAACCGAAGGAGGAATATTCAGAAGTATTAACTCAACCACATCTGTTGAAAATGAAACTGAATCAGTTCCATTGGAGTTCGGGCTAAAACAGAATTATCCAAACCCTTTTAACCCCTCGACAACTATAAAATACTCTCTTCCCCGGACGTCCTACGTAACATTAAAAGTTTTTGATATCCTGGGAAATGAAATAGAAACACTTGTCAGCACAGAGAAACCGGCAGGTAGTTATGAAATAACGTGGAATGCAGGAAGTCTTCCAAGCGGAATATACTTCTATCAATTAAGCGTTGGCTCTTTTGTTGAAACAAAAAAGATGGCTCTGATGAAATAAAAATTCCGGAATGGAGAAGTTAACCTTTCTGATCAAAGAACTTTAAAATTCCTAGGAAGGATACCCCTCGGCTTACTTATGTTTTTAATTTGCATTTAAGCAGGAGGGTTATTAAGTTCGAAGCAGGAAAAAATGTTTTATTCTGCCTCCAATCAGAATACATATTTTCCCCTCCCCCCGCTCCTTAGCGGGGGTTTTTATTTCCGGGAGTATATACCAGGATTACTCCGTTTTATAGATATAATAAAAAACTAAATGCCTCGTCTCCTGGAATTTTCCTAAGAGAGAAGCACTTATTTTCAATTACCCGGTTTTTAGATCCAGTGTAATGGTTCTAACCTGTTTATTAAAATGGCGATAGATAAATCCTACAAATGCGGTTAATAAATCCCATTCCTTATCTGTGTTTTTGGATTGAATAGTGGCAACCACAACACCGCCCAGGGTACTTTCAAAATTTATCCATCCTTCTTTTTTAGTATGGAACCATTTATCCTGATCTTTTTTCTTTTTACCTTTTCTGTGCAAGGTACCTAATTTTCTTTTTCGGAGGTCCAGTTCCTTTTTGATCATCAGACCGTATAGTTTTTCATCCCCCTCAGGTATAATAGTAATTCTTATCATAAACCCTCAAAATTTGTTTTATGAAAAAAATTAATTAACACTTGCATAATTCTTCATAACCCCATCCGCCAGTTCCAGCACTTTATTCTTCAGCTCCTCCGGTTCAATAACTTTTATTCCTTCTCCCCTGCTTACTATCCAGCCGGCGATCTCGTTCAAAGAATTTACAGTGCATTGGAATATTATCGAGCCGTCGTCGTTTGTTAATATCACCTGATCGCCTGCCAGCATACGGGGAGTTACTTTTTCTGCCCAGTAGGGGGACATCCACAATTTTACACAGTACCGGTCGCTCCCTATCCAGCTTTTCCAGGCATACCTGAATAGATCGCTTATATCGTATTCCTCCCTCCTGAACCTCCGCCCGGTGGGGGTTACAGATAAGATCTTATCAACAAGCAGCTGCTTTACTTTTCCGCCGGAAAGGACAATCAGCCGGTAGCTGCCTTCCCCCTGGAATATAAATACAGGGTCAACCTGCTTACCTCTTTCAATCCTCTCCCCCGCCTTGTTGTAATCAACCATGCGCGGTTTCATTGTTATCGATGCAGCGCTGCAGAAGCACCAGGTTCGCCAGTGCCGTTGTGCCGAGCTTTTCAACTAATAAATTTGTGCATTTGTCCTGATGGTAATGGTCGTGGTTTAAACTGCTGTAATGAAGGATGAGGTCGGAAAGTTTTTCTTTGGGTATGGGATTGTCGAGTGTTACGCCTGTTTTTTTGTGGGAGTGGATATCGATACCGTAAGAGCGGAGATCGAGCAGGTCTCTTTTAATGGTCAGCTCTTCAACATTGAAGATGCCGGCAAGATCAAATGTCTTTACCGGTTTCGGTACACGGTCGGATAAACAAAGTCCTAATATCTCTATCTGCCGCTTGAATTTTGACTGGAAATCAAACAAAGTAAAGCCCAATCTTTAAGTAGGGGTAAAATAAACAGGCGGTTCTATTATTACAACTATTATTATTAATAATTCATTTCGTGCGGAGGTGCGGTCGTGCGGACGGAGTAAGGAAAGTGTATTGGAGTTTTGGCTCAGAAGGGGAAATGTTTTTGAGATTATCCTGTTAATCCTTTAATCCCTCAGAAAATTAAGGTTATCGAGTGTTCCGAGCCTGCCTGCGGTAGGCAGGTCCGCGAGGAAATGTATCGAGATAACCGGCAGTCCATCCAATTAGGAAAAGACATTTTACCACATTAGGCACATAGTTAAGACAGCATAGGGCACATAAGAAAATAAAAACCAGGAACTAAGAACCAAGAACTAAGAACTGAACATTTTGTGACTTAGTAACTTAGTGATTTAGTAGGGCATACTTATTTAATTAATGTGCGGGCGAATTGTGATAATTCAGGAATAGAATCATTAGTATGGTATACCTTTAACGAATCGAGAAACGAAGTATCTGAATTATCGCATATTATCGTATTTTCTTTTTTGTAGTATAAAGCTATGACAAAGAATTCTTTTCGAGATATAAAATAATGGTAATCTGCATTCTTCACTATTGTAGAAAACCTTTCCGCAGAAGGGGCTTCGTTCTTAGTAATAAAAGTAAGATAATAATCGTAGGTTAGACCCGATAAATCCTGATCAAAATAATCCAGGTACAAATCCCCGGCAATACGGTTATTTTCTGACCCAAGGTCGCTTAGGAAATCCTGATCCGGATGATATTCCAGGTTTGTGGTACAGGTACATCCGGAAAATAAAAACAAAGCTAAAAGTCCTGTTATCAGTTTCATATTCAACTCCACAATACCGGTATTAAATCCAAATCATTATTAAACGTCAAATCCCTCCCTGTATCCAGGTCGATAAGGGGGATATCCCCGCCGGCCAGTTCAATTTCATCGTTGTAGATATAATCATAGCATTTAAAGGCTAAAGGAATAAATCTCTTATAAAATTGCGGTAAACAATCATCGAAAAAATTGATTTGACTTTGCCTTAGAAAGTTATAATCCCTGTCTACCGGCTTTTTCAGAACTAAAATATCGTTGTATTTATTCCGCAGGTCGTTATAATCTGAAAAAAGAAAATTATTAATGAATCCCGCAATTCTGTAAATTTTAGGATGGTCACCTTCGGCAACACCAAACATATTATGAAGTCCTCTGATCCAGCTTTTTATTAAGGAAGGTTCATAATGAAGGTTATAAACCTTGTATATTAATCTGCTGAACAAATTAAGTACGACATCAACTTCAGGATAGAAATCATTATTGAAATTAATTAGCTCATCATGGATATTCGAATAATTTAAGTTTATCGGTGCATTGCTTCTTTTAGTTAAATGATAAAACAGCAGGACATCAAGCTGCATTTCCAGGACTCTATGTTCGGTCTGGTGCTCACGATAATTACCAACTTTATCCCTCACAAACGGATGAATAATACCGTCTGCGATAATATGAGAAGCAAATCCTAAGAAAAATGAGAACAGGAACCGCTTCTCTCTTTGTGATAATGTCTTTGCCTGGCTTTTAATTTCCCGGAATGCCTGCAGCACAAGTTGGTTCGTTTTATCGTAATGGAACTTATCGGCAAGATCACTTTGAGTGCTGAAAAAGAAATCATCATCGGCAATGCTTGCATATGGCAGATCAGGCCCAACGGCACCGACCTGTAAAAAGTCCCGCCCCGACTGCAGTTGTTTCTTCAATCCCCCCGCAGGCAGTATACTTTGTATGGATTTCATAAGTAAAATGTGGGTGATGCCGCTGGCCATATAATAATCCTTTCTAAAAAGATGAGGAGATCAAGATCAAATATCTCCTCAATTTTCTAATAATATATAAGGAATTGTTTTTTTTCTCCAATCATTACCGTAATACCGTTTCGTTTGGTCGACAGCCAGGTTTATGAAACTCTCCCACTGAGAGGGGTGGATTGTCTGGCATCCAAGGCTTGATGTTGTGTTGTAACCGCCTTTATGAATATTTATCCCAAACATGCCTCTGTCCTCATATGGCGGATCACCATCTCTTATGACCACTACATCTCCGCAGCGCTGGCATAAAGCTAAATATTTCCCGTTATGTTGATCAAACCGGTGTGCGAACCATATCCCCGGCTTCAATACTGCCATTCCTTTCCCGGCGTTAAAACCGGTTCCTTTTTTAATCCTGGACGGATCCGTGTTGCCGTTAAATGCGGCAGTTACATACTGGCTTTCTATAAAAATTGCATCGTCATACATTCCCCTGTCGTTTATACCAGGAGCGCCCATTGAATTTAAATAATACCCTCTGATCCCGATAACTAAAACAGGGTATAAATCTCTGTCAATATTAAATGGTGCGATCCTTTGTCGTAATTCACTTGAAGATAAACGCGGCGGTGATGGGGGAACCATTATTTGCGGCATAAAACCTCCTCACATAATTTAAAATTTAGCTACATAATTATTCCGGTCAACGGAACACTAACCAGCTCAGCTCTTATTTTCTTGTAACCCTCCCAATCGAATTCCCGGAGGAACTCTGATGCAGCCTTTGCCCCCCGGATGAATAAGTCAATTTTTTCACTATCGGTAATATTAAAGTTGAGCCAATTATGTTTTCCGATATCTATACGGGTTATTAGTTTTTCATAATCCCGGTTCTGTAAAAGAAACTGATAGTCCAGGACGTGTCTTGCGCTGTTAAAAATTGCAAAGAGAAATTTTGTGAATGAATTAACCATATTTATATTATCACGGTCATAACCGAGCTTAACTCCAAATGTCGGGAGTCTGGGAATAATCTTTGGATTATGGAATACATCAATCGGGAAATTGGACAGGACCCCTCCATCAACAAAATATGCCTTTACCGGTATATGCCCGTTATACTTTACTTTATTTTCCCAATCCTCTTTTCTTACCTTGGAGCCGACAACAACTTCAAACGTCCTGAAGAATACAGGAATTGACATTGAGGCACGGACAAAATCTGCGGGATTTACCTCGCCTGGGCTATCCCAGAACAAGTCACCCATCTCAGGAAAAATCACCCTTGTTTCTGTAGTAATTTCAGCTGCAATTATTTTCAGTTTTGGTATCAGGTCGTCCACTTCCCTGTTTATCCCCTCCCTGATCTTAATGGTTCCTGGTCTGGTTCTCAATGCGTCAAGATCTTTTGTGGAATTAATATTAAATCTTTTAAGTATTGAGATGATCCAGCTTCTGAAACTCTTTCCCGGATTTAATCCCCTATAAATGAATAAGTATACCACTATCGGGATGAACCAGATCAGTAACCACAAAAGGATAAAAACTCCTCTTAATATTTTCATTATAAAAGATTGAGCTGCTGCTCCGGCCGCTTTAAATAATAATTTTAGAAAGAAGGGCGCATCAATAAAATCAAATAAATTCTTGCGGGCAAGGATATCCAGGATCTTTTCGGTTTTGCACTTATTTAGTTTATCGGCCGAAGCAAGCATCAAAGTATTGATTGCACCTGCCGAAGTGCCTGCCAGACTGAAAGCTCTGATGCCGGCCTGCTCAAGTACATAAGTATAACCAAGCAAAGCAATTCCAAGAACACCTCCGCCTTCCTGGACAAGATCGACATACTGATTGCCATCATCGTCGATTACATCGGAAAATTTTTTACCTGCCAGATCTTTTTTAAGAGATGAAATAATTTCCCGGACCTGCGTGTTTTTTATAAAATCTTCAGAACTCATTTAACCTTCATTTTTTAAATTACAGTAAGGGCACTTTTTATAGCGCTTTCCAAAACCTCAATGGCAGCGTTTGCAGCCTTCTGGGCAATGGCTTTGGTGATTACCGCAAGTGCATTCAGTTCTGCTTCTGCTAAATGAGCTTTTCATCCTGCAATCGGGATTCAAATTTCTTCTCAGTAATTTTCCCGGAGATTTTGCCCAGCGCCAGTTTCTCAAGCCGGCTTTTTCTTCTTTGCAGGAACTGACCTGTAACAAATTCCACTTCACTCCAGTTATCACCGACGACACCTTTTACTGCCGCTGTCATTTCTTTGATAACCTCATTAATATCAAATAACATAATTATCCTTCTTTCTTATTTGTTAGTATCAGCAATTTTTTTGCCTTCTTCTGCAACGAGCATTGAATAGAAGAGATCATTGAGATAATCGCGGTTCCCGGATATATCCTCGTCGCTTAATGTATCATCTTCCTTATGCTCATTTTTATACTTAGTCCATATTTCGAGTGCAATCTCACAGATGCGGGTTGAGTTTTCATTCAGGGGACGTACTTTATTTATATTAAGCAGTGAAACCAATTCAACTTCAATGTCAACATATGTATCTGCAAATTTATTATAAGCCCGTTCTCCGTTGGAATCTGTCGTTGTCTCCAGCATATTAAGATAAAATTTATCAACACGCTTAGCAGTTTCGATAATCTGCTGTGCAACTGAATCATCATAATCCGGTACAAGCGTAATACGGCATCCGCTGGAAATGAGGAGAAGAATCAGAAAGATTGAGAACAAACCGACCGTTAATAGTTTACCGGACAAGTTTTTTACTTTCATAACATTACCCTTCCAGGAAAGTAATGAATAAATAGATCCTGTTTTTATTTGTACTAATTAAGAACTGGCTCTTCCTCTATTTTTATTTCTTCATCATCCTTTATTTTGTTTATTACTTCATCCAGCTTTTTGAACCCGGGAGTTTCCCTGTTTAACCCCGATTCGTCCAGCTTTGACCTGAGCTCAACCACGTAATTCAAATTCCGCTTGACTCTTTCAGCATCCATTTTTGCCCTGATCTTTTGCTCAGTGCTTTCTATGACTTCCTTCGTATCCCCTTCAAATAACGCCCTGATCATTGCAACAATGCGCTTTAAAATTTGTATTACCACTTCAGCTGAAAAACCTCCTAGCAATGCAATCATCGAGGGGGTGAGTTGAGAAAGTATGTTAAATGGGGGGGCAGAGCCATTGCCGTTACCCTTAGGGGGGGTTAAAAATGCCGGGGTCAGCAGGTTAGATAAAATAAATCCCGTCATTATTCCCACGAGAACCCTGTTCACATAATGGGGAATATATTTATTATCAAATGTCCTGTTGAGAAGATATTTTTTGGAAGTTAGAATTGCATACAGGCTGGCACCTAATCCTGCTGAGAAGAACAAAATAAGCTGTAAGTTGAATTCGGGACTTAATTTAATTCCAATAACTGACAGCAGAGGCGCAAGCAGCAGCCCGACCGTCAGAATATACCCGACCAGGTAAATAATTCCGTTCCAGTAAGTAAAACAGGCGAATGGGGCACATCTTTGTCCAATCCAGATAAAAATTTTCCATGCCGGGATTGTATTTTCAAGCGTGCAGGGGGATGCAGGTTTAGACAATTTAACGAGTATGTTAAATATTTTAATGAGCTTTTTTCTATCACTTTCGAGTTTAGCGGCAACCTTTGTCTGAAATTCAAACTCTAAATCAGTGCTGAATTTCTGCTTATCCTGCTGGCGGTTGTACTCAAGATAAAGAGGGTGGGTTTTAAGGTTGATCTCCGCTAATACATTACCGATATCCTCGGGGACTTTTTTCCCGGTCTCGGTAAGATAGTCATACATCAGCTGGCAATGAAAATACAGCTGAAACAATACCACTTTTTGACCAATAGCGTACTTATCCTGTGTATTACTCAACATTTTAAACTCCTTTCAATGAACATTATTAAATGTAAAGAACTGTAAGTCTGCTTCTATTGCAGCCGACTTATTTCAGAACTCTATAATAACAGGAATAACAAAATGATATGAAAATTGTATAAGGGACTTTTTGACCGGTAGCGGGAGGAGTAAATTTTCTTAAAATAGGAAGCGGAAATATTGAACCACATAATTGAAGCCCAATTATATACGGATATTAGTAAAAAATAGAAGCAATTGCAACATGATCTTAATTAATCGGACTGTTTCTTTATCCAAATGTTTATTCATTCTAGTAACAATATTTATTACCTCCGGGATTCTGAGTGAATAATGCCCCGATAATGGCCGGACAGGTTTTGGGCTGGTTTGGCTGAAATTAGGCTGGGCATTGTCCACTCATTGCCCGAGCGCCGTCCGGGCATCCATAAATGTAAAACAGGTTTTCTTATTGTAATTCTCTTTTCTTTAAGGGCTTAAATGATAATGTGTGAAATTTTTGTCACAAATCTGATTTTATCCCTACAAGCTGAATTAAACAAATTTACCAGCTTTTTACAAAGGATCTTTATTTTATTGTTTTGGACAGATATAGCGAAATCCATATCCTTAGTAATAGGGGATCAGACAACTCACTATTGGTTTTAATGCAATAACCCGGAAAGATCCAACCAAAAACTTATTTCCAGGCCTATCTCTCCCGGTACCTAACCCCTTTAGCCTTCATACTACCCTTCTTCGAAGGTAATGTTATTGTAGGAATTTAGTAGGACATAGTAGGGGTTGTGTAGGGGTTAGAGGTCTTTTTTTGGTAGATGTCATGTCAAATCATTCGTGGTCGTTAAAGAATTGATGATTGTGAAGAATTGCCAGACTACTAACCACTATTTCACTAAAATAAAATATCACACTTTGATACCCCATCAAGGAATTATTTATTTATTATTGTCTGTAAGATACGGGAGGTTTTTATGGTGCTAAGTAAATCTTCTCTGCTTAAAGGGTTCCAGTGTCCCAAACAGCTTTATCTTTATAAACATCATTATAAGCTGATGGACCCGGTGCCGGAAGCACGGCTGGCGATTTTCAATACGGGACATATGGTAGGTGCCCTGGCACAGAATCTTTTTCCGGGCGGGGTTAACTGCTCGGCAGATTCTGCTTTTGAGTATGATAAGTGTGTCAGAAAAACTAATGAAGCTCTGTTAGCCGGCGAAAGCATCTTATATGAGGCGGGATTTATTTCAGACGGCATTGTTGTAATTGCAGATATTGTTGTTATAAGAAATAATAAGTTGTCTGTCTATGAAGTGAAAAGTTCCACTTCCGTTGCTGATATCCATATACTTGATGCTGCAATACAATATTATGTTATCCGGAATGCCGGATTTGATATAAAAGATATTTCGGTGGTCTGCATAAATAATAAATATACCAGGCAGGGGGAAATTGATGTTAATCAGCTTTTTTCTGTACAGTCCGTTAAGGAGGAAGTGAAGGACCTGCAGGATGAGATCAAAAAGAATATTGCTGAGTTTAAAAAAATGCTGACTAAGAAAACTATTCCGGATGGGGATATCAGTCAGCAATGCACAAGCCCTTACGACTGCAGTTTCCTTGGTTACTGTTGGAAAAATATACCGGATTACTCAGTATTCAATATTACAGGACTGAAAATTGAAAAGAAATTTGAATTGTATAACCGGGGTATTATAAATACACGGGATGTGCCGGATGATTTTCATTTAAGTAATCTCCAGAGGATCCAGGTAGAGGCAGATAAAACAAACAAAGCATATATTGATGAACAGGCACTCGAAGAATTTTTAGGATCAGTTTCACTTCCTGCTTTCTTTATGGATTTTGAAACCTTTAATCCGGCAGTGCCGGTGTTCGATAACAGCCGACCCTATCAGCAGATCCCCTTTCAATACTCGGTTCATTATCTGTGTAGAAATGGGAATTTAAAACATTCTCCATTTCTTGCTGCTGCCGAGGGGGATCCCCGTCCGGAATTTATAAAGAACCTGCTGAAAGTAACTGATGGAAGCGAAGATATAATAGTATATAACAGCGGATTTGAAAAAGGACGCCTGCAGGAGCTGGCTGCTGATTTCCCGGAATATGCCAAGGATATTGAGGAAAGGACGGCACGCATTAAAGACCTGATGATCCCCTTCCAGAAGAAATGGTATTACCTTCCGGAAATGCAGGGAAGCTATTCGATAAAGAATATCCTGCCTGCCCTGGTGCCGGAACTTTCTTATGATGATATGGAAATTGCAGACGGGGGAACAGCATCCCGTGTATTTGAATCTTTATACTTTGAAAATGACCGGGAAAGAATTAAAACCCTCAGGGAGGATCTTTTGAAATATTGTGAACTGGATACGCTGGCGATGGTGGAGATTTATAAGAGGCTGGTTGCTTAGTCGCCTGCCCATGATAGGAAAAGTCATTTTACCACATAAGGCACATAGTGAAGACAGCAAACTGCCGGTTATCTCAATACATTCTTTGCGGGCTAGGAACACTCGATAACCTTAATTTTACGATTCGTAGGATTACGCCAGGTATGCCAGATTGCTTCAGTCGAAGACTCCTACTAATGACGCCTTATCGCCAGGGCCGGTCACTTCGATACATTTTCTCGAAGACTCGAAAACACTCAGTGACCTTTCTTTCCCTTTCCTAAAGAATCCTAGCCCGGTGGCTGAGTGTTCCGAAGGAATGTATCGAAGCCATAAGGGCGGGCAATGAGAAAAATCCTCATACCAGCCAGTGCCCTGACCATTTTATGATGAAATTCCTTCGTAGAAGACTCCTCCTAATGATATTTTAATAAAAGTCATTTTTTTGTGAAATAAAGGCAATCACTTTATTGGATAACTCGCAATGACACGCCATTTTAACAATAGCACCATCATATATCGTAATGCCTGAGGCGGGCAGGCTCGCAATGACGCGTAATTTTAATAACCGTACTATCATACCTGCCTGACCGGCGGCGGGGCTCATTCCTTATTTCGTCCGCACGACCGCACGAATTAAAAGTATCTTTAAATGATACGCTTCTAAATCGACTACCCCATAAGTTTGAATCAAAAATAAACCGGAGTTTCTAATGGATTTAAAGATGTTATCGTTTCAGAAAAGTAAGGGTATGGCGGTGGTGCAGTTTATGTCGCCTGACAGGAATACGTTTGATTATATATCGGGACCCGATGCTATTAAAAATCAGCTGGTGCAGGTAAAAGAAACAAGCGAATCCGGGAATGTTAATAAACTATTTGTTTTTAACCTTTCAGATAAGTTTGTCTTCTTTATGGATGGGGATATCCTGACGGGAGCAAAGCAGAACAGGGTGTTGAATACATCGGTTCTGCTTGCCCCGAATTCTAAGGTCAGCCTTTCCGTCAGCTGTGTTGAACAAGGTCGATGGAGCAATCACTCGCCTGATTTTTTCAGCTCCGATTATATCGCCCCGGCAATGCTGAGGGCAAAAAAGGCGGAGTCATTCAAACGGAATATTGACGCCCGTAATATTGCTGAGGCAAACCAGATGGGGGTGTGGGATGATGTAAGGGAATATTCTGTCCGTATGAATGTATCCTCTGCAACGGGGGATCTTCACGAAGTTTTTGAATCGCAGAAAAAAGCTTTTGATGAGCTGAACACTTCATTCACCCATAATGAAGATGCCAACGGGGCTGCAATATTTTACAAGAATAAGCTTCTGTGCGCTGATCTGTTCAACAGGACAAACATTCTTAATGAATATTTCCCGAAGCTGATCAGGAGCGCCGCTATGGAAATTGCATACCTGGAAGAGAAGGAAAACCCATTGCAGGAGGCGGAGGCATTCTATAAAACGCTCACTCTTTTTGATTCGATCAAAACTATGGTTTTCAGTGTGAATAAGGGAATGGGCGCAGGGGAAGAAAAGCGGTTTTCTGATAATAAGATAACCGGCTTTAAGCTGGACTATGAAAAATACCTTATCCATCTCACAGCTTTAAATCTTGAGCCCGGAAAGGAGAAAGGCATTGACAACAGAAGGAATAGAGTTCATTAACGCAAAACCTGAACAGGTAATTGAATATCTGAAGGGGAGAAATATATGGCAGATCAATGTTTCCCCCGGTGAGCTTATGATGAAGAGCAGCGGGAAGCATCTGAGTCTTAAGTTCACCTGCAGTAACGGGAAGGAATACCCTGTAAGGAGATCCTTTTTGCACAAGCTCCTTAAGTGGTATTCCTTCCCTGTTCATCAACTGCGTCTGTTATCAGCAGAAAGCACTGCATCGATCTGTAACGATTATTTCCTGCAGATCAAACGGGATTATTTAACCGTGAAGTTCGAGGGGGAGGAAGCACTGACCATAACCTCTCCCGATTATACCGAAATAACCGATCTTGAAATCATTGAAAAGCTTTCCGGGATTAAGCTGCAGAGTATTTCCAGGAATGATTTTATGCTGCGTGTTACATCAGAGGAAAAGCATAAAGTAGAACCGGTGCCGGGGGATGACTTCGGCATCGGGTTATGCATAATAAATTCAGAGACTGGCTTTAGGGCATTGAGTGTTTCACATTTTCTCTGGAGGTATGTATGCAGCAACGGCGCAGTTGTAAAAATTAATAACGGGGATTACAGGAAAATACATTACAGACATACCCGGCGGGATCTGACTGAATTTTTAACCGGTCAGATTGGACTTGCGAAAGCCGGAAGAGCACAGCTTGAAAGATCGATATCCGGTTTAATGAATAAAAAAGCAATTGATAACGAACCTGCAATCAATAAAATTCAACTGGCATTGGGAAAAAATAGAATCGAATTGAATGATCAGCTCTCGCTTTTTGATTATTTCAACCGGGTTACAGACCTGGCGAAGAGTTATGAGCTTTCGAAGCGAATTTACCTGGAAGAGCTGGCGGGGGAGTTAGTTTATTAGTTGATTAGTGACTTAAGGGGATTGGTGGTTTTAGTGGTTTAGTGTAGAAAAAGGGAATTGAACCACATAGTTCACATAGGTCACATAGAAAGACATAGATGAGTAAAAAGATGCAGCCAATCTTTTCATTGGGCTGAATCCGGATTGCGCATTAAAGATTTCACGGACAATCAACTTTTGGTTCTAATGATTATTAAAACCTCAATCACCGGAACGATCCTCTCCTGACGCTATTGCTTTTTCTTCGGCTGCTTATCTAAGGCTTCTTTTGCTTTTTGAGCGTCTTTAGTTTGTTTTTGTTTCTGGTCCTTGTTCTTATCCTTCTTGCCGCCTTTATCGCCCATTGTATATAACCTTTCTTATATTAATCAATATCGCTTTATAATATATTAAAAATACTGATTAGGAGATTTATAACAAAGAATTTAGTCCTATTATGATATGAGTCCAAAGGAAAGAAAAATAACATTCAGGGATATTTAATCCGATCAAAAGAAAACCCCGGCAGGATACTGCTGCCGGGGTAAACTTCGTTATAAAAATATCACTTCATCAGGATTGTTTTCTTTGTTTCAGAAAAACTTCCCGCCTGGAGTCTATAGAAGTAAACTCCTCCCGGAAGACCGGCAGCATTCCAGGTAAATTCATAAGTGCCCCCCGGCTGTTCTTTATTCACAAGTGTTTCAATTTCATTGCCGAGAACATCATACACTTTAATCATTACCTGCGAAGATACCGGCAGTGAATATTTTATCCGGGTATCAGGGTTAAAGGGATTCGGGTAATTCTGTGCGAGTGAAAACTGTTCCGGCAAATTACCAACCTCAACAGTTACCGAACCTGCAGAAGAAACTGTGCCGTTAAAATCAACCTGGGTTAACCTGTATGTATATGTCCCGGCGGTAAGGTCCCTATCGGTAAAAGTATAGACCTGTTTTTCTGTAGTGGTTCCTTTGCCTGCAACAAAAGCAATCGGCTCATCGTTCCTGAAAAGTCTGAACCCGGAATTGTTTGTTTCTGTAACTGTGATCCATTCAAGTTGAACATCACTACCGCCGGCGGCTGCCGTAAAGCTTTC
Organism: uncultured Ignavibacteriales bacterium; assembly: GCA_963764685.1. Lineage (GTDB taxonomy): Bacteria > Bacteroidota > Ignavibacteria > Ignavibacteriales > Ignavibacteriaceae > CAVXTT01. Next base: position 15,808 of record CAVXTT010000008.1, on the reverse strand, counting down.
CATTTCAACCGGGACGATGGTTGGATTATTAAAACTACCGTTCCTTGCCTGGTTATACTGGTACATAGGGAGTTTAACAGATGCGGATGAATAAGGCACCCCCGCATTCCACAGACTAACATAACTGGTTACATTCGGCGGTGTTCCTGTAGAACCCGCACCGATCATATCCATTACGTTGTCAAGATTTATATCGGTAATGGCAGGAGTGACAAAAAATGTACCCCCCTGTGTCAGCAAGGGCCATCCTGATACAACAGAGCCGTCGTGATTATACGCGTGGTATTTTCCCTGTCCCGCCTGCGAAGAGTTATTATCAAAAATAAGCTCCATCAGGTTATCACCGTCGATATCAATTATAAGTGTCTGGGCATTTATTGCATCGAGCGGAGAAATGGGGAAACCCGTAAGTGGATTGCCATTTATATCCCATGCATAAAGAAGATCTACAGGAGTGCCGCTAAGTACCTGGTCGCCGACAGCGACATCGAGTATGTTATCATTATTAATATAACCTACTGATGGAGGGGCATATACCCAGTATGTTGTGTATTTAGGCCAGCCGGGATATTCTGTTCCGTTGTTTTTAATAATGTGTACAACTCCCCTTAATAGTCCGCTCCCCTCGTGAGTTCCGAATATTATTTCCCGCATCCCATCATTATTTATATCCGCAAGGACAGGTGATGAATAGGAAGTTATTTCAGCAGCGGGTATAGTAAATGGGAAACCTGCTATAAGATTACCTGAAGCATCCCATGCATATAAAGAATCCAAAGCTTCAAATATTACTTCGGGAGAATTATCACCTGTAATATCACCAACCGCTGCACTGGCGCCGGGTACGCCTGCCATTGTTTGCGGCCAGCCGGTCAGCGCAGTGCCGTCACCTTTGAGAACAATTACCTGCCCTGTCGGGTATTGTCTTTTTCCGACAATTATCTCCATTGCCCCGTCGTTATTGAGATCAGCAAGTGTGGGACTCATCCAGATATATCCTGTATTAACAGGAAAACCGGTAACTGCTGTTCCGTTCTTTTCATATGCATAAACATAACCGGTAGTACTGCCGGTATAACTTCCGATAACTATTTCCCCTTCACCGTCGCCGTCAATATCACCGAAGACTGGACCGCCGGAAGGAACCTGACTGATTGTTTTCGGCCATCCCGGGACAATTGAGCCATCCATATTTATTGCCTGGGTTGTCTGCCCAAGATTTATAACAATTTCCTGCTGCGGATCGGCATCCATATTGCAGAATAATACCCCTTCCATACCGTCGTTATATCCAATATTAGGAATTGTATCAGGAAACCCCGGATACATTATCATATCGGCAATTGATTCCGTGCCTTTCCCACTTGCCCCGGATTTTTTATTGATAATGTATGGAATCCTCAAAGGGTGTTCAGATATAGTTTTAGCTGAGAGAACAATCTTTGTCCCGTTATTTTCATCGAACGCCAGAATATTTCCATTAACGTCGGGGCGTGAGCTTAATATTTTTGATCCTGACTGAAGGTAAATGACATCCTCCTGGGCATTTATAAAACCGGGGAAGAGTAAAAAGAAAAAAAGTAGAAGAGTGTAGATGTGTTTCATCAAAATTTTCCTTTCAGGAATGTAAAATTCAAATAAAGTGCAAGTTTAACTTATTCAAAGAATTTATAAATGAAAAGATAAGTGATAGTAAGTACCTTCGATTCATTTCCACGGTGAAATAAAGAAAGAAAAAATGTGAGAGCCGTCAAGGTAAGGTAAGATACATTCTTGAAATTATGTTCTAAAGTATTAAATTAAATATGAAGGTATTGATGCATTTCCTGGAGCTGAAGATTTTTTTCAAGCCTTTCTGCTCCGTGTAAAAATTAAAAATGATAATCTGGATATTCCGGCGGTTTACTGCTAAACGGGAATATTTGTCTTTTTCTATGCGGTTGTCTTCAGACAATGGAGACTTGCATCGGGGAATCTATCATAACGTAAAAAAAACTCTTTATGAATTTATAGTTGGCGCAGGGGATTTTAAATAGTGAATTGTCGGGACTGTGATATACCGGATATGAGCGTTCTGGATCTTATTTCTACAAATAAATAATAACTAATAAATGGAGGTTTAATGAAATCTTTGAGTGTAATTTTCTTTGGTGCGTCCCTTCTTGCATCCGTAATTTTATCAGGGTGCAGTCAGCAGGAAAATCTTCCCGTTGAAGGTACAGCTGGTAATAACCAATATTTAACAGCTGGTACTGATAATTCTTTCCTTGCCAAGTCCTACGATGTTCCCCTGGAAGTAATGGAGGAACTTCAGCAGGTTAAAGCGGCAACAGCAAGGTATAATAATTTTAACAATGCAATTGCAGATGGATATGTTGATATCAATGTTGTTGTTCCTCATATGGGACATCACTTCCTCAAGCCGGATTACCTTAATGCAACCTTTGAGGTTGACAAACCAGAGATCCTTGTTTATTCACCGCATCCAGTGACGGGTCAAATGCGCCTGGTAGCAGTAGAGTATGGTGTTCCGATTGCACTTTCGCAGAATCCCCCGGAAGGTTTTACCGGAAATTTAGATACCTGGGGAGTATATAATAATGAGTTATGGACACTCCACGCCTGGATCTGGGAATATAACCCCGACGGTGTTTTTGCCCCGATGAATCCCCTTGTCCCGTAGGTTAAGATAATTTAAGTGAGTCTCTGTTTAACCTGAGACTCACTTTTTGATAATAATCGGCCCGGTGATATAACCTATTACTTTTTTTCCGGAGAGAGAGCTTGTTTAGCCACGAAGTTGTTTTAGTTAATTTTCAGGATAAATAAGAATTTTCAATAGGATTAAGTAAAGCTCGGTATTTTGAAAGGACCTTTTATTAGAAGGGGCATAGTTATCACGCCTCGTAGAATACCCTGCTCTATACCACTATAGTGTCGGATAAATACCACCTTTACATCTGATAAGTTTTTCATTGAATAAATTTTTAAATTAGCAGAATAAATTCACCCATTCTAAAATAATCTGAAGGTGCTTATGCAAGATAAAAATGATCTGAGCAATCTCCGTTACCCTATCGGCAAATTCCGTTATAACGCAGATGCAGCAGTGAAATCGAGAAAAGAATCCATCCGGGAACTTGAGACGCTGCCCGAAAAATTAAGAGCAGCCGTATCCGGGTTTAATGAAGAACAGTTTAATACACCATACAGAGAAGAAGGGTGGACAGTAAAGCAGGTGATCAATCATATAGCTGACAGCCACCTTAATGCCTACATAAGGTTAAAACTTGCCCTCACGGAAGACAACCCGGTAATAAAACCTTATAATCAGACAGACTGGGGATGGTTGGCCGATTCTCAACTTACCCCGGCTGCAGTTTCATTAATCCTGATTGAATCTCTGCATACAAGATGGTGTATATTGCTGAATTCACTGGATGAAAAAGAATTCAACAGGACATATGTGCATCCTGAGAGCGGACAATTAAATATTGAATATCTTGTATCCCTTTATGCCTGGCACAGCAAACACCACACTGCACATATTACTTCGTTGCGGAAAAGAATGGGGTGGTGACACTTCGATTTGAGTCATTGAGATAATTCCCTCCGGGGTTATCCAGCCGTTCGGAAATAACTTAAAGCACATCAGCGGAAAATGTGTCTCCCTGTGTTATATCCCCCGTTGAAAATCCTTTTTGAAACCACCTCTTCCTTTGTTCGGCAGTTCCATGCGTAAATGATTCAGGTACAATATAACCCTGCTGCTGTTTTTGTATCCTGTCATCACCGACAGCACTTGCGGCATTTAGTGCCTCTTCAATATCCCCGCTTTCCAGCAGATCCTGCTGACGGGTATAATATGCCCATACCCCTGCATAAAAATCTGCCTGCAGTTCCAGCCGGACAGAATATTTGTTATACTCCTGCTCGCTTACACGTTGGCGAAGTTCATTCATCTCATCCATTACTCCCGTCAGATTTTGTATATGATGGCCGACCTCGTGAGCAATTACATAAGCCATTGCGAAATCGCCGGGAGCTTTGAAGCGCTGCTGCAGTTCATTGTAAAAACTTAGATCTATATAAAGTTTTTCATCGCCCGGACAATAAAAAGGCCCGGTGGCTGAACCTGCCAGCCCGCAAGCCGACTCAACTCTCCCGTTAAAAAGTACCAATATGGGTTCACGGTAGATCGCATTTTTTTCTTTAAAGATATTATGCCAGGTATTTTCTGTCTCGGCAAGCACGACAGACACAAATTCTGCAAGCTCTTTATCCTCAGCAGTTTCAACATAATTTGATGTAGTTGTGTCATCCCCCATCTGCAGTATGGAAGTCGGGTCCCCGCCCAAAAGCATAACGACGAGTGCCACTACAACTACCCCGATGCCGCCGCCTACCATTCCTCCGGGTGATATTCCACGCCTGTCTTCTACATTTGAACTTCCTCTTCTGCCTCTCCAGCGCATTATATAACCTGAATATTTGTTGAATTAATTATAATCGTTACAATAACAAATAATTTAATATCGGCAGATGATATGTTTCACTGAATGATCTGACCATCTCTCTATACCCTCATATACAGAGGTGCTTCTTCCCGGGGCTTCGATTCGCCGCATCTGTAGTTTCTGAAAATCAGCTTTCCTGGGAGGCTACTCAGTCATCTTTAATAAAAAACCCCGGGGTATGCAGTTTCCCGGGGTTTAATTCCTCTTTTGTTAGTGCGGCTTTATAAAAATGAAATATTTATCGCCGGAATAACACCAAGTTTTAAGGTAACGCTTCTTAATCTGAAATCACCGATTTTTACCAGGTCTGAAAAATCACTTGCCTTAAATAAGCTTTTTAAAATTATTGAAGCGATCCTGTTGTTCTCAGCCTTGATATAAATTTGCTCCCTTTCAGAAACAGGTATTACCTCAAGACATTTAAATGTTATGCTCATACCGGGTGGAACAGATATACTTGCATCTATTCCCTTTATCTCATACCCGGCGTCTTTGAAAAGACCTGTAAAGTCATTCAGGGTTGTAAGCATTTCTTTAACTTTCGCCTGACCGCCGTCCTTAAACTCTTCGATGATTTCTTTCTTTTCATTATCATCGAGCAAGTACTCTTTATAATCGGTTAGTTTTTCCTTTGCTGCAGATATTGTTTGCTGAGCCTTTTCCATGATTCTTTCAATTTGCGGCTACTCCTTTTCTGTTAAATTTTTACCCATCATTAGTTTATAAACGATACCAGCCGCCGTCAGCACCAAGTAATGGGGCTATCCAAAACAACCATAGTTGAGAAAGTGCCCATCCGCCTACGAATAGTGCAGGACCCGTACTTCGTGCCGGATTAACCGAAGTATTTGTTACTGGAATACTGATTAAATGAATTAAGGTTAGTCCTAAGCCGATGGCTATTGGTGCAAATCCTTTCGGTGCACGTTCATCAAGGCTTCCCAGAATAATCAGCAGAAACATAAATGTCATAACTATTTCGGTAAGAAATCCTGAAGCCAATGAATATCCCCCGGGAGAGTGATCTCCGTATCCATTAGATGCCATCCCATTGCTTACATCGAAACCTGGCTGTCCGCTCGCGATAAAAAATAAAATACCAGCGGCGACGGCAGCACCCAGCAACTGGGCAATTATGTATGGCAGGATTTCAGAAGATTTAAACTTCCCCCCTGCCCACAAACCGACAGTAACTGCGGGATTAAGATGGCATCCGGAAATATGCCCTATCGCATAAGCCATTGTAAGAACAGTTAATCCAAAAGCAAGCGCAACACCTAATAATCCGATACCGACACCGGGAAATGCAGCTGCAATAACCGCGCTGCCGCATCCTCCGAGTACTAACCAGAAGGTGCCGATAAATTCTGCAAACATTTTTTTTGATAACATAATAGACCCTTCCTATAGTTTTTAAGTTCTTATCAATAAAATTATAACAGAAATTCGATCAGAAATGTAATGGACTTTTCTTCTTCGTCAGAGCAAAGAATGAATAAATTGAACGGTAGACTCTTTCTCCGGCGGAGTAGAAAGAAACTGTATCGAGAAATAATCAAAATTATTGATAGAATCAACTGGCTGTAACCTAAATAAGAAATATTTATAACCCAGCGGGACATCTTGAAAACACTCAATGCCCTAAGTATAAGAGATTTGGTCCACACCAGAGGCCACGTAAGCGGGTAAACGGGCAAGCGTGCGTGCGAAGTTAGCGCAAGAGGTGCGCCAGGAGGCTGAGTAGCCGCTTAGATAAACTGATATTGTAGAAGCACTAATTGCGGCGTATCGAAGCCCCGGGAGTATTCGTGCGGGTGTGCAGGCCATCCGGAACTTCCGCACGAACAAAGTGCCTATGCAGTAAATAATTTTGTCCTTATCTTTGCCAAATGATTTCATACCGAATAACACTAAAAATGGACGAAGAAACTACTCTGTTTTATGTCCGTGCCGAAAGCTGCCGGCAGGCAGTAGGCAAAATGATCCTTGATATGAAGGAATCAGTGTCAGAGAATGTTATTTCCATTTGCCAAGAGGTACTTTCCGCTGCTGTAGGCGATAACGACGATGATCACCTTATCTATGAATCGGAAGATTACAGGCTGGAGTGTTCAAGGAACACGATTATTGTCCCTGATAAAATAAACGAAGAGGAGCCGTTTTCCCAGGAGATGGAATATATTCATATGAACCTTCCCCCCCATCTTGCCAATGCTGTAGATGAAATGGATGTGGGAGTTATTATTATTTTTATGGATGAATATTTGGAGCATAACTGCTTCTATTTAGATGAAGAGGGGAACGAAACTGATTACGGGGATGAAGATGAAACACAATTTTTCAACCTGAACAAGGCAGCTGAATATATCCAAAAAAAGATAATTGAGGAGTATGATGAGCCTGATTTGCCCGTACCCCATATCAAAAGTGTTATAACAACCGCTTCCGAATACAACTACACCCTCAGACAGGTTCTCAAGAAAAATAATGATATCATATCCGCAATTGATATCTCAGGGATAAGCTCGAACTAAAATCGTGCGGAGGTTCGGACGTGCGGACGTGCGGACGAAGTTAGAACAAGTATCGATCAGCAACTGCTCAGATTCCTTTAATGCCGATTCATTATCCTTTGTTGCAATTCCAAAACAATTGCTAATTGTTACATAACCATCCGTTCTATTTATCCTAAAATATTATGCGTTTTTCGAGCAATAATCAATAAAACCATAATATGAGCATTTGCCATCTAATCCTCATCTAATCCTGATGTAATCCTCATCTAATCCTCAGATTCGACTAATTTTGAGGATTACATCAGGGTTACATAAGGATTGCATCAGGGTTACAAATATTAGTCTTATAATTTGGTGATAATAGGATTTTATTAAACCTTAACAGAACTCAAATGTATGGAAGAGATTCCAGATTGGTGGTAGTTAAAACATATTAAGATTGACCAGAAAAGGTTAAGGCGGTTTATCTCCATTAATTCCAACGAACCTCGGGCTATCCGGTTTTTGCCTTAAGATTCGGATGCAATCTTTCTGCGTCTTACAAGTTTTGCTCCTGATTCATCTCCCAGGGCGAATGATCCTGTCTTAAGTTCTCCGGCAGGCTTACTGTAATCTTTCAAATAATATTTTTAATTAATAGTTTTTTAATAAGGAAGATTCTTTACCTAATTTTTGTATAAGTAAGTTCTGACCTGTACTCCATCTCTTCATCTGTAAGGTGGGATATATATTATTTGCCTCAGCCGCGGTTGTTAGTTATAGCAGCTTTTCTGCCTGATATTGCACCAATTATTGAAGCAATAATTGACAGCCCCCAGCCAATGCAGACCGGAATCCACATAGGTGTACCTGAAACATTTGGCGGCAGTCTCCAAAAATATGACTCTATAAAAGCTGAAAGGATAAGCAGCGAATTAATAATTAAGGGAACATACCAAACACTTTTGGGATTTTGCTTAATTATGAAAAAACAGGCAGCGGCTGATAATAGCCCAAAAAGCAGGTATGCAATTGTCCCGCCTTCATCAAATGAATGAAATAGCCTCGTCAACAACAAATAATACAATGGTGAATACCAGGCAGGATAAAACAGCTAACCATACACTTGGAATAGTTTTCAACTTAAGCCTCCAATGAATTAGAAACATTCCTTCGGCTGAAATAAACATATTTATTTGCTAAAAGCAAGTAATTAAAAATGAAGGGCAATTTTTCTCCCAAAGTTATTAAACTCAGCAGGATCATCAACCAATTCAGGAAGTACTGATCGCTCTTTCCGTGGGAGAAAAATCATTGACCCTCGTAGAGGGTTTATTATTCCTTTTCTCCTGATAAGAATCAAATTAATGATATCTAAGATTTGCTCTTCTGATAAATTTTCCTTCCATCAGTGAAATAGTTAAAGAGGCGGGAGGACACCTGAAAATTGATTATCAGCATTTGCTGTTCTAGCAATCAACTCGCAGAGAAACTCCAGCCTCTTTGAGAGCTGTGTGATAAAATTTATGTTGCGATCATTTCAGCAAGATCATTTTCCTGGTTTGGGTGAACTCTCCGGCTGTCATTCTATATATGTATGTTCCGGAACTAAGCCTGCTGCCTGCATCATTTAGTCCGTTCCATTCAACTGAATATGTACCGCTATGAACATTTCCTGAAAATAATGTCCTTACCTCCTGCCCCAGCATATTATATATCTTTATGGTAACATCCCCGGCTTCCGGCATTTCAAATCTGATTGTTGTGGAAGGATTGAATGGATTAGGGTAGTTCTGCTGAAGTGTAAAGTTTACAGCAGGTAAAGGTTCTGTTTCTACAAATACAGGCACTCCGCCGTTTAATGTCCTCATAATGGTTCCGTCTGCTCCTACAACAGTTCCTGTATTAGCGTCTGTAAAACAGACATCCTTAAGCGCGAACATATAGCCGCTGTTCTGCTGTGTCCAGCTTACTCCTCCGTCAGTTGTTCTGATGATGACACCGTAACCTCCTGCAGCAACGGCATTATTCTGATCCGGGAAAGAAACACTGGTAAGATTAGTGCTTGTTCCGCTTGTTTGGGTTATCCAGTTTACGCCTCCGTCAGTAGTAGTAAGAATAACCCCGGGATCCCCAACGATTATCCCGTGATTAAGATCGGCAAATGCGACATCGATAAGTATGGATGCGGTTGATTGGCTGCTCCAGGTATTTCCGCCATCTGTAGTCCGGAGGATTATACCTCCGCCGTAATCAAAACCTACAACTGTTCCGTTGTCTGCATCGGTAAATGATACTCCGCTTAAAGCATAGGTTGTTCCACTTACCTGGCTCGTCCAGTTATTTCCGCCGTCAGTAGTTCTAAGGATCGTTCCTGTACTGCCTACAACTGTTCCTGTGGTCTGACTTGTGAAACAGACACCGAAGAGATATTCGGAGGTACCGCTGCTCTGGGTAATCCAGTTCTGTCCCCCATTGGTAGTTCTGATAATTATTCCGTCTGCACCAACAGCGGTGGCATAATCAGCATCAATAACATCGACGCCATTAAGACCGGAGGAGACCCCTCCTGACTGCAGTGCCCAATATAAACCCCCGTTGGCTGTTTTAAGAATCGTTCCGTAATCTCCTACAGCAATACCTGTATCAGCATCAGCAAAGGAGATACCATTAAGCCAGTTTGTGGTAACTGCAGTTGACTGGCTTGTCCAGTTATTTCCTCCGTCAGTTGTACGCATTATCTTTCCTATACCTCCCACGGCTAATCCGTTAACTGCATCGTCAAAGCAAACAGACATAAGCCAGTTATTGCTTGATTGTGTTACCCAGTTCTGTCCGCCGTCGGTGGTCCTGATAATAACAGAGCCTACAGCGCTTCCATTGTTTGCATCTGTAAAGCATACCGACTGCAGGGAATAAGTCGTCCCGCTGTATTGAGATACCCAGTTTTGTCCGCCGTTTGTAGTTCTGTAAATTGTTCCATTCTCACCCACTGCAGTTCCATTATCTGTATCTGTAAAAGACACTCCCAAAAGTCCGTCTGAAATAGAAATCTGTTCAGTCCAGTTACTGCCCCCATCGGTTGTCCGGAGGATAAAACCTACAGGTCCGCCTGACCATCCTGAGCCCACAACTGATGCAGTATTTACATCAATAAATGAAACACCATAGAGATCATAAGATGTTCCGCTTGTCTGTACCTGCCAGTTTTCTCCCCCGTCTGATGTTCTCAGGATAGTGCCTCCCCATCCTACAGCGATACCGTTATCAGCATCGGCAAAGCTTACGTCCATCAGGTGGTTTGAGGAATTGCTTGTTTGTGGTATCCATTTTTCCCCTCCGTTTGTTGTTTTTAATATTGTCCCGTTATCACCGACAGCCGTCCCCTCACTTGTACTTGTAAAATAAACTCCGTTCAAAATATTATTTGTGCCGCTTACCTGCGCAGACCAGTTTAATCCTCCGTCTGTTGTATGCATTATGGTACCGCAGAGCCCGACTGCCGTTCCATCATCTGTACCCGTAAAGGAAACAGCCATAAGATCATTCCCCTGCGGGAGAGGGTTCTGCCAGAACCATTGAGCATCAGCAATGGAAACATTAAACAGTACCCCGATAATTAAATAAAAAGTAAATCTGAATAATTTCATTTTTTCCTCCTTATGATTTAATAATTACCATTTCTTTTGAATTCTTCGATAGTTATTGATTTTTCCCAGTATGTTTCGAATACTGCTTTTTGTGCTTTTGCGAAATCAGGATGATCCACAATGATCGTTGTGATTCCCGGCCTTACAGATATTCTGTCATTCAATGCGAGCATAGTAAGTGTTTCATCGCTGATTGCAAGCTTCATAGGCAGTTCTTTAATAACACGCGATTCTTCCCCTATACTCTGATATTGTTCAATAGTTTTGATAAGACCCGTCACGCCCTCCGCCGTGAGTCCGTTATACTCATAAATACACTTGTCTATAATTTTATTTTCTCTTAGTGCTTCCGATTGAACTTCTATATTATCCTCCAGCGCAGCAGTATACGGAGGTTTTGTAAACACAAGGATTTCATTCCTGGTATTCTTTTGAAACTTTTTCCATCTGTCTCTAATCTGCCCCAGATCCGTAAGTATTTCAATATAATCCAACGGCTCAATATTATTAAGATTGCTCTCGTGCAGTGCGTGCAGATCATCCTCCAAATGAGTAGCTGCAGACTTCATCCGACTAATTTCTGTTTTCTTTTTCTGCTCGATTTCCTGTTCATATAACAAAATTACATTCTGCATAGCTATACGTGGACTTATGCCCTTGTAAACTTTTTGTCCGTCTTTATAGCTTTCATTTACTGTCCCCTTTTTTATAAGGTTCTGCAATATCTCATAAACTTTTGTACGGGTAATCGTTGTAATTTTTGCGAGCTCGGGAGCGGTAAATTCTTTTTTCTGAAGGAGGGCGATATATACTTCTGCTTCTCTCCTTGTTAGCCCTATTTGTTGCAACTTGTTTATTAAGTCCATCAGCTTTATCAATTGTTTATAGTTGTATCCCTCCCATTAGAGACTGTATCCCTTAAATGGGGGACACTGCAAAATTAAGTAGTATTCAAGTAATATGCAACAATGAAGTAATTTTGCGGAATATTTTTTAACGGGGAGAAATCAATCGGGATAATTCACTGAAAACCGGATATATTAAATATGTTATTATCTTAACCTACGGTACAAATACTGATAATATTTGGTCAATTTACTTACAGCTGTTGATTGAAACACGATATCCGTCCTATTCAGGTAACAATATTTACAACCATCAAAGCAACTATTAATTGGATGTAATTCATTCTCCTGACATTACAACTTCCGACAAAGCACCGGTAAAAATTTTCCCACTACGCCCTACACTCCCCCTACTATCTCCCTACTGACCCCTTATTATGGAATTATTAGAATAAGGATATTAAACAATTCTTGAAGGGAGCAGGCAGGGGATGTGAAAAGGTTAGAAATAAGTTTTTTGTATGTGGTTTCTAAATTTTTTCACTTTAAAAAGGATAAGGATGTCCTGCCCCTGGTAAAATCCTTGCCGGCAGCTATATTAAAAAGATTCCGATCAGACTTTTCCGGTGCGTCCCCATTGGAATGGACATCATTTGATGGTTCTTCCCCATAAGCTGAAACGACTTCCCCTTAAAGAACCCTTAGTTTTGATATGTAAAACTAAGGAGCTCTTATATTATGAAAAAGTTATTTTTATTGATTCTTCTTGTAAATGTTGTTTTGGCAGCAGAAAATGATACCCCCGGCAGTCTTGCCGGAAGGGTTATCGATAAACAGACAAAATCTCCCCTTATCGGGGTAAATATCTATGTAAAATCAACCGGAACGGGGACTGTTACAGATCCGGACGGAAATTATGAACTGAAGGATGTACCGGTGGGACTCATTACCGTTGTTTTCAGCTATATCGGGTATGAACAGGTTTCAAAAACAGATATTGTGATTAAACCGGGAAGAGAAACAGAACTTAATATAGATATGTCAACCTCTCCCGTTGAACTTCAGAATGTGGAAGTTTCGAATGGCTACTATTCCGACCTGGAGGATAAACCATTAAGCACAACAAGTTTTTCCGCCGAAGAGATAAGACGTTCCCCGGGTACCGCTGGAGATGTCAGCAGAATTCTTTCAAGTCTTCCTTCTGTTGCAAAAATCAACGATCAGCGGAATAGTCTTATTGTAAGGGGAGGGACAGCGGTAGAAAACAGCTTCTACCTGGATAATATCGAAATACCTAATATCAATCACTTTCCCGTTGAAGGATCTTCCGACGGACCTATCGGTATCCTTAATGCAGATTTTATAGATAATGTGAACTTTTACTCCGGAGGGTTTTCCCCTGTTTACGGCGACAAACTATCCTCCATTATGGATATATCTTATCGGGAAGGGGGTACATCCCGCTTCTCCCCCCAGGTTAATCTTAATATGGCGGGTGTGGGAGGTGCGGTTGAAGGACCCATCGCTGATAAGGGAAATTATCTCCTGTCATTCAATAGAAGCTTTCTCGATTTGCTGGTAAATCAGTTAGAACCGGGATCCCCGCTGCCGGTATACAGTGATGTGCAGGGAAAACTCTCCTATAATATAGATGAGAGTAATAAGTTCAGCATCCTCAATATCCTTTCACTCGATGAAATAAATATGGAACAGGATAAAGCTGTTGAACATAATGCTAATATGTACGGCAAAACTGACGGTGCAACGAATACTGCCGGAATAAACTGGCAGCATATATGGAGCAGCAAAGGATATTCAAATACTTCCCTTTCACATACATTTATTAATTATGATAATGAATACTATAAAACTGCTGATGGGAAAAAGTTTTACTCGAATGCCTCGAAGGATAATAATATAAGACTGCGAAACGTAAACTATCTGAAACTCGGCAGCAGCAGCTCAGTGCAGTTCGGTATGGATGTATCCGGAGCATTCAATAACTATAATACATATTATGGTCCTTATGATGATCCATACGGGAACACTACTCCCGAGCTTACAGTAGCCAAAAAGATGGAAGGATATAAGACAGGTGTTTTCGGCGTGCATAATCTTGATCTTGGCGATTTTGATCTGAGTTACGGGTTAAGGATGGATTATTTTACATATACAGAAAATCTTGATATCTCACCGCGTGCATCGTTGACATACTCACTTACTCCTGCATCTTCGGTTTCCGTAAGCGCAGGACTCTTTCATCAGAATATTCCGAATAATATACTGGCGCAGAGTGATGACTTCAGATCACTGAAAACTCCCCGTGCGATCCACTATACTGCAGGCTACAGTTATAATCTTGGAAATGCAGCCCGGCTGAGCATTGAGGCATATTATAAAGATTATTACAATTTCCCGATGAATCCTGAACAGCCGACAATGTTCCTGTTCGACCAGGTGCAGGTATACGGAATTTTCTGGAGCAATGAAACACTTCAGGATAACGGACGTGCAGATTCAAAGGGTATCGAAGTAATACTGCAGAAAAAGCTGGCTGAGGATTTTTACGGTATCGTAAGCAGCTCCCTTTCTGCATCCGAATATCTTGATTATTACGGAACCCGGCACAAAAGGATCTACGATAATAAGTTCAACTTTAATATAGAGGGAGGATATATTCCGAATAATGAATGGGAGTTTAAGGTAAGGTGGACATTTGCAGGCGGAGCCCCTTACACTCCTTTTGATTATGATGCATCAAAGGCAGCGGGAACAGGCATCTGGGATCTTAATAAAATAAATGCTGAACGTATGCCCGATTATCATTCAATGAATATCAGGGTCGATAAGAAGTTTTATTTCAGCAGTTCCAACCTTCTTGTCTATTTCAGTGTTTGGAATGTATACAACAGAAAGAATGTAGCTTTTTATTACTGGAATGAAGTGACCAATGAGATCGATGAACAGGCGCAGTGGAGCGTACTGCCGGTCATCGGTATAGAGTATGAATTCTGATAATCAGGCTACTTTACTTTTGGGAATGGTGTTTCTGTAATGTGCGGGAGTGATGCCGGTAAATTTTTTGAAGGAGGAATAGAAGGCCGACTTAGAGCTGAAGCCGGCATCATACCCAAGCGCAAGTATGCTGAAGGTGCCGGAAGCATCACGGGTGATCAATCGTTTTACCTCTTCAACCCTGTAATGATTGATAAAGTCGTAAAAATTAAGACCAAGCTTTGTATTTATTATCTCGGATAAATTATGAGAAGAAATGTTTACCATATCAGCAAGCTCTGAGAGATTGAGATTATTTTTAAGATACGGCTTCTCTTTTTCCATTAGAATTTTAAGCTGTGCTGTAATACCGGAAGCAGTCTCATCTGAGAGTCCCGATTTCTGATACGGTGCTTTCTCCTCCTCCCGGCTGCCTGCCGTATCATCTCCTGAAAGGATTACTTCAGGCTGCCGCAGACTTCTGTACCCGATAAGGAAGATGAACACCGACATCCCGATATATATAAGAACATTTGCCCTGAAGGATTCACCGACAAATATGTTAGCTACATAGGAAAAAACAACAATGCCCCATACGGCTGCAGTACCAACAACAAAATAAGTAAGCCATCTGAGATTGATCCTGTCGATGTTCGAGAAAGAATCTTTTATCCGGTTATTATAAATCAAGGCTCTTCTGACAGTTAAAATTGTATAGGTTACTCCCGAGAATGGTATCAACAGTCCGATCAGTGCAAAATGCCAGGGTACGGGGTAATCCGGAATGAGCAGGTTTTCATAAAAGGAGTGGGGCTGAAAATAAAAATAGAATAGTCCGTATATATTTACCAGCAGGAACGGAAGATAATGCAGCAGGTATTGCGGCTTAAATTTTTTATCTGTTCCTGTAAGTATTAACACATAAATGTAAAGATTCGGGCCATAGAGGTAGGGGAAGGTATTATTTATTGCCATCAACTGCGGCACTTTGAGGATATTGTTGGTTGCATAGAGAACTACAACGCCCATATCAACTGCAAAAAGGAGCATTGAAAGAGCCAGCACTCTGTTGGCTGTCCGGTTTTCCTTTTTTCTGAAGAGGGCAGCGGAGAGCTGCAGTGCCTGTGCTGCTCCAATAATAATTATGTAGGCAATAATTTCTTTGAATTCAAGCATTACGACGTGAAACAAATTAAAAACTTAACATCCGTTTAAAGATAATGATGGACAGGGTTAAAAAGAACGGTAATTGGTACGATGGTTCGAAAGTACGATTGCTGGCGTTCCAAATGGTTGCTGACAAATAA
>CAVXTT010000007.1:0-68396 GCA_963764685.1 uncultured Ignavibacteriales bacterium | reverse complement strand
GAATTATAAAAGTATTTTTTGGGCAACTAAACAACAAGACAGATAAAGAGCTTTCTCAATTACTTTAACTGGATACGCTCCCTTTTTAAACAGAAAAGTATCAGTAACGGAGGAAATCATGAATAAAGTTTTTTTACTTGTAACCATTTTTTCATTTTCACTCCTGAGGGCACAATGGTTTCACCTGAATACGGGAGTAGGTGCAAATTTACCAGATCTAATTTTAATTGATTCAATCACCTGTATAACTGTTGGTGAGAATGGGATCATACTTAAATCAACAAATGCTGGGTTGAGTTGGTTTTCTGTTAGTGGTGCTACAACTTCAAATTTAAGAAATATTGATTTTGTTGATAATAACGAAGGTATAATTGTTGGTGATCAGGGGACGGTATGTAAAACAACCGATGAGGGACAGTCATGGATAATCTTGAACAGCGGCACTACTACGGATCTTTATGGAGTTGATCTAATAACCTCAATGAGTGCTGTCGCAGTGGGAATGAATGGAAAGATCATTAAAACTACTGATGGCGGCATTACCTGGCAGTCCAAAACAAGCGGAACCGGACAGCATCTTTGGTCTGTTTCCTTTTGCAATACTAGTATAGGATTTGCTGTAGGAAACGATGGGGTCATTGTTAAAACTACAGATGGCGGTGATTCCTGGACTTTAATTAATCCCCTCCTGATAAATCAACTGCTGTCTGTTTCGTTTTATAATCAGTATGGATTCATTGCCGGAAGACTGGGGTTAATCATGAGAACTACTGATTATGGGGCTTCATGGACCTTTCAGAATAAAACAGATAATACTTTATGTACAGCAAAATTTATAAATGAAAATATAGGTTTTGCTGGAGGATATAATGGCTGCTTATTGAAAACTACGGACGGGGGAGATTCCTGGAATCTTCAATTAGCTAATTTTATGGGGACAATTTATTGGGTCGAGTTTGCAGACGAATACACAGGATATGCAGGCGGCGGCGGCGGCGAAGTTATAAAGACCATACATGGGGGAGGAGTCCCTGTTGAATTAAGTTCCTTCAACGCAATTCAGGTAAATAAAGAGATTTTACTTCTCTGGTCTACCAGCTCTGAGCTAAACAACCGGGGATTCGAGATTGAAAGAAAAAATAATGACTCCTGGAGAACCATTGGGTTCTTAACCGGACACGGTACTACTACGGAACCCCAGAACTACACCTTTACTGACAATATTTACAATGTCCAGTCTCGTGTAGTTTACTACAGATTAAGGCAAGTTGATTTTGATGGGTCTGCTGAATATTCAAATGAAATAGCTGTAACAACTACTCCAGAATATTTTTTGCAGCAAAATCACCCTAATCCGTTTAATCCCTTTACAACAATAAGGTATTCAATATCCGACCCAGGAAAAGTAAGATTAATAATTTATGATGCAATGGGCAGGGAAATAGGAGTACTGGTTAATGAACTGAAAACTGCAGGAGAATATTCTGTAGAGTTTAATTCTGACCGTCTGGCAAGTGGAGTATATTTTTATCGGCTAGAAGCAGGGGCTTACTCAGAAATTAGAAAGATGGTTTTACTGAGATAAGCGAGTCATTCACAGCCACTCCATAAAACATTTTATCACTAGGAAGACTTAACCTTCTGTCTATAATACAATTTCAGAACTTTATGTAAAAAATACAAACACCTTTTTTGCTTCTCTTATACCCAGCCTCTCAATTTGCATGACTCAGCAACACGTGCTACTCCAACTACCATAGCAGCAAGGCGGGGATGTATTTTCTTTTCCCGCGCTGCATCATATACGCGCTGATAAGCATCAGTTAACTTTTTATCGAGTCTCTTATGGACTGTTTCCTCATCCCAGAAGTAACTGTACTTATCCTGAACCATTTCAAAATAAGAAACAGTAACACCTCCGGCACTGGCACATATATCAGGATTAACATGAATTCCCTTCTTGGCCAGAGGTCTGCTTCAGGGGTCGTTGGTCCGTTTGCAAGCTCACATACAATCCGTGCTTTAATCCGGTCAGCGTTATTTCCTGAAATTGCATTCTCAAGAGCTGCAGGATAAAGTATATCCACATCCAGTTCGAGCAGCTCCTCATGAGGGATTGTCTTTCCCAACTTATAATCTTTCAGACTGCCTGTTTTAAGTTTATGCATTACAAGTTCTTTGGGGTCAAGTCCTTCAGCATTATAAATACAAGCCCTTGAATCACTAACCGCAATAGCTTTCCCCCGCCCAGAAGTTCCTGGTGCAGGAGTGCAGCCCTTTATCCTGCATTTCCAAACCCCTGTATTGCATACCTGCCTGAGGGGTCAATACCAAGTTTTTTTACATGCTTCGCCAACTGTTATTACACCCCCTCTGGCAGTGGCATCACGTCTTCCTTCCGTACCTCCAATCTGCTGAGGCTTATCAGTCATTACTCCGGGCTGGTCTGGAAACCGACGAGGGAGAATTAAGTATTTTGCAATCTGAAATAGTTAAACTGGAAAAGAAGAGAGATTTAGCTGCAAATACCAGGATATCTAAATCAACACTAAAAAACCTGCTTCAACAGTATATCAATATATATGACAGCTTATCCCAGGAAGAAAAAATTAGAATAAATCAACTTCTTTTTATTGAAATAACTTCGTTCTTCCATAAAGATGATGAAGATGGGAAAATAATAATTAAAATCAGGGGAGATGGTCAACTCGAAAAAGGCTGGAAAAGCATAAAAAATGCGTACTTGGAAACCCAGGTACGCACATCTGAACGACTCGGCTCCGCGAGCAGGACTCGAACCTGCAACCCTTCGGTTAACAGCCGAATGCTCCACCATTGAGCTATCGCGGAATGTTATTTTAATTTTCCCACTGCAGCCCTTCGGTTAACATCCCGATATTTCGGGACCACCATTGAGCTATCGCGGAATATGTAAAAATCTATTAAAAAAGATATTAAATTTAATTATTACCCCTTAATTTGTCAAGATTTGGACATTGTAAAAAGCTTAAATTCAAACTCATCCAGAGCTAAAAAGAAGGATCTCAATCAAGTATACCTGTAATTATTATATTAACATAAAGGATTAATCATTGAGGTTCGTACGGCTATGTAAATCTGCTAAGTTGATAGTTACCTTTCACAAGAAATTACTAATTTTCAGGAAATATAGTGAGTCATTTATGAAAGAATTTATGTTTTATATCCGCAATAAGAAAGATGCTAAGAAATTACTGACGGAAGATATGCACCTTGCGTTTATTAAAAAATGTGAGACATATATAAGCATCCTAAGAAGTAAAAATAAGCTTATATCTGCCCAACCGCTGCTCAGGGAAGGTGTGATAATTTCAAAACACAACAATGACTGGGAAGAAAAAAATATTGATAATTACACGGAAGTACAGGTCGGTTATTACCATATTTTAGCAAATGACATTAATGAAGCAGTAGGAATTGCAAAAGATAATCCCGAGTTTGAGTATGTACCGTCAGCAAGTATTGAAGTAAGGCCGATTAAAACAGAGGAAGCTGAAACTGGTTTTGTATACCCGACAAACAAGTAAAACCAGATAACATACTAAAGTTTTGCGCTCATATTTTTTATTTTATCAGATCCCTTGGTAAAAAATCCACTATTTAGCATTTTAGGAAAACGAATAATTAACTTTAATGAGGGTTCCGATATTAGCCGCTTCCTTTCTGTAAATCTCACTTAAACTAAATAAGGTTCCTTTATGGAATGGATCATTCTGTTCGTCTGGTTACTTGTAATCAATGGAGGCCTGGGAGGTCAATACATATTAAACTGGATGGGAAACCAGCCGGAATATGTAGGAAACCAGCCGGTAGGTGTATCACCGGGTGTAATGACCTGGTGGCGGGAGATCTCTAAATTCGCCTGGGCTTTTATTGCTTCCATTACCGAGCTGGTAAGAGGTAAGAAAATTAAGTACTTCTGGCCGGGTACAATTTCAATGATCACAATTATGATCTGCGGCTTTACAGGAGTAATTGAAAATATCGGTTTCTTCTATCTGCCCCGTTATTATTCACCCCATATATACGCTCCATACGTAAACGTGTACCTTATCCTTCTCCCCTTCTTCGGGAAAATGCTTTTTAATGCACCTATCAGAAAAGAGCATTGGATAGGGGCAGGATTAGTAGTTGCAGGACTCATATTCCCCCACTCACCAAGAATTTTCGGAGCTGTTCCTGCTGCCGGCTCGGTGCTTGATTTAACTGCAATTATATGGATACTGATAATTAATGGCTGCCTGCTCTCGCAGCAGGTCTTAAACAATAAGACTGTACAGACGGCTATGCCCGGCGTGGGTCCAAATGCACTGGTATTATGGCGTGAGATATGGAAGATGATCTTTATCAGCTCGGCTTTATTATTCTTCCCATTAATGGCGGGAGTGTTGGGTGCACATCTTCCTTCATCAGTCCCTGTAATAAGACTTGAAACCGAAATATTGCCCAAGCTCGATAAGGATAAACAGGAATTTATACTTCATCACTACGATAAAATCGACGGCGAGTATGTAATACAGAAAGATCTTCCTTCTGATACACAAGATAAATTAAAAGAAATATTCAAGACCACAGATACCCACAGGTTCTTTTCATTATTCGAAGGAAGCATATTCCCTAATAACTGGCTTCCGATCCTATTTGTTGTGGCTGCCGGATTAACAGGTTATATATACAGTTTCGGATTCTTTAAACTCTCAAAATATGCAGCTCATTTCTGGGTACCGTATACAAACCTGTGGCTGGGATTCCTTCCATTCATAATGCTGCTGTTCGGAAAAAATGTAACTGTATACCAGATCATCGGCGCTGCACTTGTTACTGCAGGTTTAATGGTAGGAGTTTCCGATTATAACAGGCATAAAGTATCCGAGATCAAAAAGAAGTATGAACCAGAGATACTATAAATAATTTCATCAATTTGTACGCTATTAAAAAAGCCTTTCCGATTACAGTGCTTTTTTTACAAGAATGAGTTGATAAAGTTCTATCAATGCCACCTATTCTTTACTTCGCTGGTAATGCTCATTGTATTCACGGGGAGCCTGTACGGAATGCTAGCTGGGGGTGCCAGTACGGAACGCTCACTGAGCGTTCCTTACATTTTCGTTTATTATGAGCTTATAGCACTCAGATCAGTTTATAATTTCCTGACAAAATGCTTTACACATTATCAATACTCCGCTTATAATTTGTTTATTCCAGGTATGGCATCTGAGTATTAACGGTTGATAAACCTTGGATAAACCAAGATTAAATGGAGGATAAGAGAAATTAGAGAGCAATTAAAGCGAAGTGGAAATATAATGAGCTGATTTGACGCCCCCCTTCATTCCTGCACCATCATTTGAATATAAGTATGCATTTGAATTTTATTCTCAATAAAAATCAGGATGCTTTATTCAATTAGCGTTCCGTCTCCTCACAATTAAGATCCGTTCATCCAGGCGCAAATCAAGCCAGTTATTGATTCGTTTTCCATGTTTTTCCTTCTGAAGATCGATTTGGAAATATGGATTTCCAAAATGGAAAAGCAGAATACACTTCAATAATCAGGTATACCGGCTTTTTTCAATCTTAATTATAAAATAAATTTTTAAACACTTTTTGGTTTATACCATGGTCATAAATCGTCCTGGATAAATAGCAGACGGCTAAGAAATATATAGTAAACGTCTTGGTCTTGTATTAAAACAGCCTTTAGGAAGGGAGATTGAAGCCCTCATGAAGCTATTTATAAACCGTCTAGAGCTATTTGTTATCTCAAAGTTAATATGGTGGTTTACAGGCTTTTTTCCGGTTGGTTTAAGCTATTTTACTTGCGGGGAGAAAGGTAATTCCCTTTTTTTATCTGACAACAAGGACAGGGATATTCACACCGTGCCTTACCGGATCTACGGTCTGCCCCCACAACAGATCACCTACAAGGCGGTGACCGTGAGATCCCATAACAAGGAGATCCACTTTATGGGAGGCTGCGTAAGATATTAATTCTTTAGAAGGATCGCCATAGATAAGAGCAATTTCTACGGCAACCCCTGAAGAGCGGACTTCATCAGCGATTTCCTGAAGGTATTTTTCATCGTTCCTTATGTGCTCGTCATATGCGTCAGGTGTATAGACCTGTGCAGGTGCGGAATCAGCTACGTGTATTAAAGTAAGTAGTGCATTTTCCGCTTTCGCAAATGTCAGTGCCCGGCCCACAATTGCACTGTCGCTTGGATCTCTCCCGAGCGCTGCAGCGATGTGCCTGATCTCGGGTGTTTGGATTTTTTCAATAACGGAGGATGCACCGGTACCTTTATCCGCTGCCCACTGCCGCGGCCCCCTGATTATCGGCATTATAATAATATACAGTAGAAATATTGCGATGGATACAGAAACTAAAATAGTAAGAATAGAAACGAAGATAGGAGCATCGCCGGATATCATTTCCACCACCTTATCATAAACAAGCTTTCCATTCAGCAGAATAATTATTGCAGAGGCTGTCCACGCGAGCATCTTTACCCAAAGTTTATTCACGAAAGCTCCCATTTTTAATTTATCACTCGTAAAATGTACCAGGGGCACAATTGCAAAAGGTAGTTGAAGGCTGAGGATCACCTGGCTTAAAATAAGTAGCTTATATGTTCCCTGATCACCGGAAATGTAGATTACAATTACTGCGGGAACCAAAGCAATTGAGCGGGTTAGCAGGCGGCGCAGGTAAGGAGTCAAACGGATCCTGATAAATCCCTCCATTACAATTTGTCCCGCAAGAGTTCCCGTAAGTGTAGAGCTTTGCCCGGCTGCAAGCAGTGCAATTCCGAAAGCAATAGCTGCTGCATTTGTGCCTAAAAGCTGTTCAAGCAGCTGATATGCCTGCTGAATTTCAGTAACAACAACACCATTTTTGTAAAACACAGAAGCTGCAAGTACCAATATTGCTGCATTTACAAAGAAAGCGGCATTGAGAGCTATAGCCGAGTCGAGAAGATTATACTTGCACGCCTGTGCTTTTGAATCAGCCATACGTGACACTTTACGAGTCTGAACCAACGAAGAATGAAGATAAAGATTATGAGGCATAACAGTAGCCCCGATAATTCCCAGGATGATATATATAGAGCCTTCAGGGATAGAAGGGATCACCCCGGTTACCGCTATATGCCAGTCAGGTTTTGCAAAGAACAGATTAATAATGAAGCCCCCTGCTATTACAGTTATCAGGGAGAGAATAAACGCTTCCATCTTCCGGATGCCGAGTTTTTGAATAGCCAGCAGGAGGAAAGTATCGAATAAAGTGATGAGTGCACCCCAAAGAAGCGGAATACCAAAAAGCAGATTTAATCCCAGTATCGTTCCCAGTACCTCTGCAAGATCACAGGCGGCAATTGCAATCTCCCCCAGGATCCATAAAGCGAATGATGTCCTTTTCGAATACTCGGACCGGCAGGCCTGAGCCAGATCCTTACCGGTTACAATACCAAGGCGGGCTGAAAGAGTCTGCAGAAGAACGGCCATCATATTCGACATCAGGATTACCCATAAAAGGGAGTAACCGAATCGTGATCCTCCTTCAAGGTCAGTTGCCCAGTTTCCCGGATCCATATAACCCACACTGACCAGGTAAGCGGGACCCGCAAAGGCAAACATTCTCTTGAATAATTTCGGGTACCGGGTATTTACACTGCTATGAACTTCTTCAAGGGATTTCCTTTGGGAATCCTGCATTGCGGAAATCATGTTTTCATTCTTTGGGTTCATAGAATTAATTTTTTGTGTCTGGAGTTACTGGTTTACCTGGGCCAGCGGCAATATAACGCTTAAATTAATAATTCGATTAAAATAAAATTACAAATTTTCTATTTATTTAGCCAAAACAGGAGCATAGACGATTACAAAACAAAGAAATGCCGGGCTGATTCAGAACCAATATACTTCGTCGGTCAGGAGGATGAAAGAAGAATAAAAGATGTTCCCTATTTAGGCTCTTTCCCGGAGTAGCTGAGCTGGAAGGAGAATTCAGGAAACTTTTTAGGCAGGCTGGTAACGTTATAGATCATTGTACTGACAGACAGGCGGTCCATCAACGATGACATTGGCCATCCAAAATGTACAGTTACTTTCTTAAGATTGCCCAGATCATATCTTATTGTTGTTAGTATACCATAGATCATCTGGTAAAGATTTGTACGGGGCTGGTAAGCAATCCATATCTGGTTGGCATTTTTCAGGCGTTCGGGTTTTTCCAGGCGAGGAGAATAAAAAGTAACATATACGGTGTTTTTATTATCTTCAATTAAGTCCGCCTCTTTAGGTCTTCTGAACACAACATTAACATTTTCAGCCTCCATCTCACTTAAAGTAAACACAATATCCATTGCTGTATTTGTTTCTACCCGGGATGATGCTTCGGGTGAACGTTTCTTGGATATCATAAATCCGAAATAGACAAAAATGGAAGTAATTATGAACCATAGAAGTGTTCCATAAGGTCGGTGGGTCATTATATATATTAGTGTACTTAAAAGAATTATAAATAATACAAGGGTTGCCGAACGGGAAGTGTAATATTCAGAAATTGCCTTTTTCCCTTTCTGGTACCTGTACTTCAGGAGTCCACCGGTATTTATCACAAAGCTGGCAACAAGTCCTACAGCATACATTTCAGCAAGTACCGCCTGCGCCCCGCTGGTTATTATTAATATCCCGGCATAAAATCCGGCATTAATAAGATGGATGCGATATAATGACTGTCTTTTATTTACTGTAATAAGCCAGTTATACTGGTATCTCTCCGCAACTTTTTCAATTAATTCTGCTGAGGCAACCATAGCGGTATTTACAGCCATTATTAAAGTTATTGTAGCAAGAGTACTTACAATAATACCGAATGCCCTCCCGTTTATACTTGATGCGAAGAATGGAATAAGGTCAGTCTCATGATCGTTCAGGTCTATCCCCCCCGATGATAATGCAAGCAAAGCTATCAGAGGAGTTACTATTCCAACTGTGAGAGCAAGAAAAACATATGCTTTTTTAATTACTTTCCAGTTCTTAACAAGTGAAGCCGTTTGAAGAACCGATTCTATTCCTGAGTATGCAAGTATACAGCTTCCTATTCCTGCGATCATTAAGGAATAGGAGGAGAAAATATCTCCTGAGCTGAAATCTCCTATAAAACCTTTATACCCTTCCCCAAGATTATGTATAGCAGCATCGTTGAATTCGAGAAGTCCGCTGATTATTAAATTAACAATTACAAAAGAGGCAAGTACAAGTATATAAAAAGTAAACCTTGCATTTTCTTTAATGCCCAGGATATTAAGGAACGTAATAAACCCTATAACTCCGAACATTAGAAAGTAATTTACGAAAGGACTGGTACCTAAAAATGCCGTACCATTGTTTACGGCTGCAACAGTTGAGATTGTGGCTGTTAAAACATAATCTACTATGATTGAAGAAATTGCAATGAAAGAGAGACTCGGTCCGAATGCCAGGTAAGAAAATGAATAAACACCCCCCCCTTTCATCCCTGCACTATCAAGTATCTCTGATATTTCAACCATCCTTTTGGAAAGAAATCTTATTAGGATCGAGGTTAAAGCAATATAAAATATAGCTTTAAGACCGATAAACCTGTATGCTTCAAATGGTGCATAGTAAATGGATGTTAGTTCGTCCATTAGGGTAATAGTACCTATAGCAAACCAGGTCAAGAGCCATTTCCCCCCATGAAAAAAACTTAAAAAGTCTTTTTTTCTTGCAACATAAAAGAATGCAGCAACAAGCATTAAATTAACCAGTATTTGTATAAAGGTGCCCATTTAATCCTGTTTACACTTTGGAAGGAGCAGAGGTTGGATAATTTATAACGAATTTAAGGGTTTGAAGCAAAATTAATTTACTTGCACTCAATGGACGAATACCAAACTTGTTCAATTAAAAATAGGTAAAGATATTCAAATAAAAAAACAAGTCCCGGCAGGTTAAACTTCCCTTTCGAAGGTTAAAATCTCAGGACTAAACTGCCGACTATATTATCTGATCTGACTGTTCTGGATATTTGAGGAATATTCGGGCCATAAGCTCCTGAAAGTTCATCCCAGAAACCGAGTATATATGCAACATTAAACTCTATTGCACCTTCGCCTGATTTTATTCCCGCACCTGCCGTAAGGTATTTTTTATCAAAATCCATAGGGTCACCCTTCAAAGGTGAAGGTAAATACATTGCCCCGGCACGTACACTTAACCCGGTAAAGGGGATCCTGAACTCTGCACCGGCTTTTAGGTTGAAGATCTGTGAGTATTCGTCTATTATGACTTTATTTATTGCAGATCTTGCAGGAACATCAAGACCATCAGAAAACCTCATCTGGGTGTAATCAATATAAGTTACTTCTGCTGTACCGGTAAGGATAAATAAATTTACCGATGCAGCGACAGTAACTTCATATGGTGATTGAATTGTAAAACCAGAGGTTAATGTGGAGTCTACATTTACAACATTTCCTGTTGAGAATCTGCTTTGTCCGCTGAAGAAAGTTGAATCATCTACTGAGACTATGGAAGGTGTTTTAACAGATGCACCAATGGAAATAAAATCAAAGAATTTATACAAGACACCGAATCTGAAATCAACACCGTTATAAATTCTGTCCACAATACTATTTATATAAAATCCTTCGAACCCTGCAGTAAGTGAGTTACCCGGCACAGTTTCAACATCAGAGGTATAGAAATCAGCAGAATCTGTTTCAGAAAATTCTTTATCGGTGAGATAACTGCCGATGATATAATTAGCACTCACACCAAAAAATATATTATGAGCGAATTCATAAGCGAAGCCTACTGACCACAGATTTAGTGTGCCTTCATTCAGGACATATCCATCCTGGGCAAGATTGCTGTTAAGGATAGTCGTCTCCCCCAGGTACTGACCTGTCCCGGGATCATTTACAGGATAACTTAATAATAGCCTTTTTACCAAAGGGCTGCCGTACGAAGTTAAATCGGTAATTAAATTATTTGGATTGGGATTATAGCCTGAAAATTTCAGGATATTGTTGTAGTTATTTGCCTGATTATAACCTATCGAGAGTACAACATTATTTTCAGCCGAATCGGAAGCTAAAGGGAGAACAAATCCAAACTGGTTAAGGAACATTTCTGTTTTTGAGCTGAAAGTCTTGTTGTTTAAGAATGTTGCGTCGTTTCTGAAGAGATTAGCGCCCACTGAAGTAGTAATTGTTATTCTTCTTGAAAGCCCAAGTGTTGCAGGATTCATAATAGCTGCTGTATAGTTGTCGCTTATAGCTGAATGGGCATTTCCCATCCCTAAGCCCCTGGCATCACCTATTCTTCCCACCTGTGAAAATAGTAACGCATCCTGGGAGTTTGGAGCATAATAATTCTGTGCAAAATAATATGGTGCAATTGCGAAAAAGAAAAAAAATACTAAAATGAGACGCATCTAAAATCCGGTTAATTTAAAGTGTTTTAATTTATATAGGTTTTCTGATAAAAATAATAGCAAAATCAAGTAAAAATATTATTATTGACTTTTAAGTGATCTGCTTTATGCTTTATAACATCTGGGTAATACCCGCAAATATATTAAAATTGTTATAAATTGCTTTGCAGGTTCCTCTATAACCATAAAGGATTATATCATCGGGCTGGGCAGCGCCGGAAGGAAAATTAAATACCTGGGGAAAGTCAGATCTTTCTCCGTGACTGTATTCGAAACCTATTCCAATAAAGGAATTGTCAACCACCATTGATACGCCCAGGGTAAAATGATAAATATTCCAGTCAGTATAACCCAGGGACAGCCCATCGATCTCAGAATAATTTGCATTGCTGAAATCCGATCTAACTGCAGCATAACCTGACAACTTTGCATCGAGCTTATGTTCCAATGCTAATCCGAAGTTTATAATACTTTTCTTCGCGTCAAAGACCCTTAATATTTCAGCACTGTCTTTTGGTTTTATAGTGGGTGCAGAGTTCCTTATAAAATTGTCGCTTTCAGGCTGCATTACAACATAAGCATCCTGTGGAGCAAACCATTCAGCTGCAAAATGAATTTTTGTGTCCTGAGAAAAATCATATTCAATACCTGCTGAAAATGAGAAAGGTGTTTTATATGTTACAGGGAGTCCCTCCTGTCTGTCAGAGGCAAGGATACTTTCTGTTTTACCTTCATTAGTGGTACTATCAATGCTGTAAAAAACATTATTTGAAGTCAGGCTGGCACCATCAGTACCCCCGCTGGCCAATTTTATAGGGACACTCGGAGAAGTAATTGCCGCCCCTAATTTAAAGTTTTCAAATACTATTGAGATTCCTATTTTTCCTGATACTCTTACTGCCCAAAAATCATTGTCAATATATACATCCGTACTTGCAGTCTGTTGATAAGTAGTGTCAAAAGCGGTATAACTTTCGTACCTGATTTTAGTCTGATCCCGGTATGCCCCCAGGAACGCTAATCCCAGTCCAACGTGATCTGACAATTTGCTTGCATACCCAAATCCTATTGTAACTTCCTGCAGGAGAGCATCGAGCTTTCCCTGGTTAATTAGAAATTCATCTCCTTCAAACAGATCCCCCGATCCTGCGGGTGACTGAGGTCTTGCCGGGATAACATCATTATAACCTTCATACCTTTCCGAGACTCTTACATAGGAATAACCATTACTATATATCATATAACTGAAGCGGTTAAGTGAGTCTCCTAAAAATGGAAGTGGTCCTGCAAGTGAAGCGGGAAATAAAGAAACCCTTGTATACCTTGAATCAATTCCCGGTCCTCCACCATTAATGAAACTGAAATCCTTTATTCCATACATATTAAAACTAAAATTCATTGATTTTTTAGTAAGAAAACTCAGAGCACCGGGGTTATAAAACGTGGCGCTGTAATCATCAACCCCGCCGACAGCTATTCCCCCTAACAGAGCTGTTCTTCCGCCAACTGCCTGATCCCAGTAATGCCTGTCCTGCGCTGATGAAAAACAAGCTGAAATTAAAATAAAAAGAAGGGCTAACCTCGTTTTCATAGGTATGTCTTTATTTTTTTACTCTATTAAAATTATGTATAAATAAGCTCATTTCATACATATGGCGCATTGTTTTGTTGACAAATAGAGTAAGATTCCTGCTTTGAAAAGGATGATGAACAAGGTATTTTAGCATTGATTTTACAGACATTTACTTTGTTAAAAAGCACTACTAAAAATTATATCAGATTCAGTTTATATGTAGTTCTTCTTGTCCTTTCGAACTCTGTATCTACACTGTTTCCGCAGCAGGATTCATCAGACATTATTACAGAATCAGACACTATAACAGTAGCGGACACTATAACAGTACCGGATACTATAACAGTATCGGATACTATAACAGTATCGGATACTATAACAGTATCGGATACTATAACAGTATCGGATAGTGCAGCTTCCGATACAGCAGAAATAGTTATTCATCCCCAGGATGTTTCGGAACAGGCTGGTTATACAATAAAACGAAGATATGGTGAGCTGAGAATTTATGGTTCTGTAAGAATTGCCGGAGCTTATGATCTTAACGGTCTTACAGATGCAAATAATTTTTCTACTTATGATATCCCTGTCGGGGAGGAAAATATTACCCAGCCAAGATTCTTTATGGCACCGAATCAGACACGACTGGGGTTGATTATTTCGAGAGCGAGTGCCGTGGGAAAAATTACGGTTAAGATCGAGACAGATTTTTTAGGTGAAAACAATGCTTTCAGGATAAGACACGCTTATGTTGAGAGCGGTAAATTCCTTGTGGGACAGACATGGTCATCTTTTACCGATGTTAATTCTATCCCGATCACAGTTGATGCAGATGGACCGAACAGCTCGGTTAAATTACGAACTGTGCGTCTGCGGTATGCTGATATCCTGATAGCCCAGCAGCTTAGATATGTTGTATCCCTGGAATCCCCTAAAACTGATGTTATTCTTACTGATTCTTTGAACGATAGGGTTCCTGCGCAATTTATTCCCGATCTGGCTGCATTATTACGATATACATATTCCAACGGATATGTTACCTTAGCAAGCATTATCAGGGGAATTACCGTAAAGGATGCAGCTTCATCCTCCGATCAGATCTGGGGTTACGGTTTTTTACTGGCAGGAACATACAGTATAGATAAAAATAATCAGTTTCTTTACCAGGGAGTTTATGGTCAGGCTGTAGCAAGGTTTATAACAGCCCTTAGCGGAAAAGGTTTAGATATTGTTTACAATCCAACAACAAATTTGTTTGAAGCGACAGCAGAAACGGGTCTCCTTCTCTCATTCTCTCACAAATGGAGAAATGACGCTTCATCCACATTTACATTTGGTAATGTAACTATATATAACAAAGATTTCGAACCCCCTGACGCCTTTCATCGCAGCTACTACTTTTCGGGAAACATTTTCTGGAATCCTTTACTAGGGATGAGGCTTGGTTTGGAATTATCCCATGGTAAAAGAATAAATAATGATGATCAATCGGGGTCAGCCACCCGTATCGGCTTTATTTTCTACGCTGACTTTTAAAACTACTAATCAGTTTTTATTTTTCTAGTAATTATATCGATCATTACTCATTTGCCGGATTGGCTGCCTGCTGACCTTCCTTAATCCAGGATTTTAATAACGTATAGGTTACGGCAAGAATAACGGGACCAATAAAAAGACCTACAATTCCAAATGCTATTAAACCTCCGATTACCCCGGCAAAAATAAGAAGGATTGGGAGGTCGGCGCCTCGCTTTATAAGGAAGGGGCGAATTACATTATCAGAAGTTCCTGCAATAATTGACCAGACAAGAAGAACAGTTCCCCAAACGGGATCTCCGGATGCATACTTCCAGATAACTGCAGGTACTAAAATAGGAAGTGCACCTATCTGCATTAAGCCTAATATAAACATAATGGCTGTTAGTAAACCTGGTCGCGGTACACCCGTAACTGCCAGACCAATACCCCCAAGGACTGACTGGATCAGTGCGGTAATAACTACACCCATCGTAACAGCTTTAATAGACTGTCCAGCTAATGTTACCATTTCATCTCCCCTTTCCCCTGCGAGACGAACAGCAAACATCCGTATACCTTTTACAGCAATTTCACCCTTGCTATAAAGTATACCTGAAATAATAACAGTGATCAGAAAATATATCATAAATGCGCCGAAGCTTCCAGCCTGTGCGATTAACCATTTAACAATATCGTTAAGAACAGGAAATACTTTCTGAACTAATTCATCATTGCTTAAACTAGTAAGCTTACCCCAGCCTGCAGCAAGCTGAGATCCTATAAGGGGCATTCCGGTTATCCAGTCCGGTGCAGGTTTACCCCTAAGTTCGGTGAGGGAATTAACCCAGCCGGAAAGTTGAGAAGCATTTGAAATAATTCCTCCCGCTACAATTATAATTGGAACAAGAATAACTGCAAGTATCAGTATAAGCATTATTGTAACAGCAAGTCCTCTGCTATTCCATAATAACTTCTGCAGCTTCAGCATAAAATTATAGGTTGATATTACTATTATAGCAGCCCAGAGCACTGCAGCAGTAAACGGCATAAAAACCCAAATGCTTCCAAACATTAAAGCAAGGATTATCACTACACTCAGGATGACCTGGGTTAAATCTTTATTGGACAATGTGCTGTTCATATCTGTTCCTTTCTTCTAATTAGCATTATAACATAATCGCAGCCTTGAAAGTCTAAGGCTGCGATTATAAACAAAAGGATAAATAATTATTTATCTTCCTGCCCGGTCATTTTCTTAGGATCGAGAACCTCTTTGATTTGTTCTTCGGTTAAAAGCTTTTTCTCACGAACAAGCTCCAGAATTCCTTTTCCTGTTTCTAAAGCTTCTTTGGCAAGTTCGGTAGATTTATCATAACCCAGTACAGGATTTAGTGCTGTTA
Organism: uncultured Ignavibacteriales bacterium; assembly: GCA_963764685.1. Taxonomy (GTDB): domain Bacteria; phylum Bacteroidota; class Ignavibacteria; order Ignavibacteriales; family Ignavibacteriaceae; genus CAVXTT01. The sequence goes on along the minus strand of CAVXTT010000007.1, from coordinate 52,402 downwards.
CAATTCCAACACTCTGTGAAATATATTTATCAGTAACATTTTGATTTGCAGTAATACCATCAACACAACTGGTGCGGAAAGCTTTCATTGTATTAGTAAGTAGCTTTTGAGATTCCAGAATTGCTGAAAGAGCCAGCGGCTCATAAGCATTAAGCTGAAGTTGTCCTGTTTTAGCAGCTATAGTTACAGCAACATCATTCCCCATAACTCTGAACGTAACAAGATTCATCAGCTCCGGCATAACTGGATTTACTTTTCCTGGCATAATTGAAGATCCAGGCTGAAGCGGTGGAAGATTAATTTCAAAAAGAGCTGTCCTTGGACCCGAAGCAAGCAGAATTAAATCGCTGGCAATCTTTGACAGTTTAACTGCAAGTGAGTTTAAAGCACCGGAATAAACAACAAATGCAGATAAATCAGAAGTTGCTGCAATCAGGTCTTCCGCCGGGACAATTTTCTTCCCGGTAATTTCTGCCAGGTGCTTAGCACAATTTTGTACAAATCCTTTTTGTGCATTCAGCTTTGTACCGATTGCAGTCCCTCCCATATTTACAACATAGAGGTATTCTTCAGCCTGTTTGAGTTCCTTTACGGCACCCTTCAGCTGTGATGCAAATGCATTAAATTCTTGTCCAAGTGTCATTGGAACAGCATCCTGCAGTTCGGTTCGTCCCATCTTCAGGATATTATCAAATTCTTTTCCCTTTGCCTCGAATGACTTGATCAATAATTCAAGTTCAGGAATAAGTTTTTGATTCATCAATATCATTGCGATTTTAAGAGAAGTAGGGTAAGAATCATTCGTTGATTGAGACATATTCAGATGATCGTGCGGTTCGATGTAAGCATAATCTCCTTTGGGATGTCCTTCAAGTTCAAGTGCAATATTTGCAAGTACTTCATTCACGTTCATATTAGCCGACGTTCCTGCACCTCCCTGGTATAGATCAACCAGAAACTGATCGTGATATTTACCGGCAAGTACCTCCTTGCAGGCTTTTTCAACTGCATCCAGCACATATTTGGGCAATGCCCCTGATTCATAATTTGCTCTTGCAGCAGCAAGTTTTACTATTACGAATGCATTGACAAGTTCAGGGTAATCCTTTGTTGTAACGCCGCTTATCTGAAAGTTCTCAAGTGCACGAAGGGTTTGTACACCATAATAAGCATCATTCGGAATTTGTTTTTCGCCGAGAAGATCCTTCTCTGTACGGAAATCCTGGGAAAGCAATCCGGCAGTGCTTGTTAAAAAAATAATAATACACAATATTTTAATTTTTTGAAACATTTTTTTATTCCTTTTCTATAATAAAATCGAACTAATTATAAAAGCGAAGATAGTTGTGGCGATAAGGCACACTAGTCCCGGCAGCATAAAACTGTGGTTAAGAAGATACTTACCTATTTTAGTTGTACCGGTCCTGTCGAAAGAAACTGCGGCAAGTACAGTTCCGTATGTCGGTAAAAAGAAAAATCCATTAACCGCAGGATAAACTGCAATAAGAATCCACAACGGCATGCCCAGTGCAACTGCAACGGGCATAAGTGTAACTACTGTAGCTGCCTGACTGAACAGAAGCATCGAAAGAATAAATAAACCGATGACGAGAACCCAGGGGGCTTGTTGAATCAGTCCGGATATTCCACCAACAATCTCTGTTCTGTTCCCTTCAAAAAAGGACGAGCCCATCCAGGAGACCCCCAGGATAGAAATTACTGCAACAACACCTCCCGTCATTATGCTGCCTTTTACTGCTTCGCCAGGTTTGGCTTTGAAGAAGATCATCATTATTCCCGCAGCAGCGAGCATAATGATCATTATAGCATCTCCCATTTCCAGTTTCCGGATAGCTGTTTCCGTACCGGTTAAAATCTGATAACTTGGACGCAGTTCGGGAAATATGCCGATGATAACTACAATTACAATTGTAATCAGAAACAAAATAAGTGAGTTACGAGCATTTTTAATTTTTTCCGGTGGAAGTTCTGAGCTTGCTGAGCCTTCCTGAATTTTTCCTGATTTTAACCTTTCCTGGTATTCGGGATCATCTTTTAGGTTTTTACCTTTCCAGGCAACCGAAAGGGTACCTACAACAAGACCCAGTAAAGAAGCAGGGATAGTGACCATCATTATTTGAAGCAGGCTCACATTATAAGATGCTAGCGCAGCTAATAGAGCTACTGTTGCTGCACTTATGGGGGATGCAATAATTCCATACATAGAAGCTGTTACACTAATCGATAAAGGCCTTTCAGGACGTATTCCAGCTTTTGTCGATACTTCAGCAATTACGGGGAGCAACGCATAAATAACATGCTGTGTGCCGCTCGCAGCGATTAAAATAAAAGTAAGGAAAGGTGCTACAAAGGTTATATACTGAGGTTTCTTCTTCATAATACGGGAGGCAAGGGAAATCAGGTAATCAAGTCCTCCGGCCGATTGCATTGAAGCTAATGCAGTGATTACTGCTATTATCATTCCCAGGACAATACCAGGAGGTGATCCAGGCGGGAGTCCGAAAATAAATACAAGCAGTAACAGTCCGAGACCACCCATTGTGCCCAGCCCGATACCGCTGAGTCTTGCCCCAATAACTATGCATATAATAAGCACCAGAAGTTCAATCCATAACATTGCTGCACCTTTGATTAAAGTTGTAAGTAGTTAGGTTTAATAAATGTTGTAATACTCCTGGATAGCTTTAGGATCCTGAGTCTTCAGCAGAGCCAGTCTGAGTAGTACTCTTGCCTTAGATGGAATTAGCTCATAGGAGGCATCAAAACCAAGAGCATCGTCATCAAGCTCAATATTTCTTCCTACAAAACCGGTGATAACGCGTGAACCTCTAACAACAACTACTCCTTTACTTCTTGCATATTTTAATGCTTCAATACAGGCATCTGTCAGATTACCATTTCCAAGTCCGCTTGTTACAATTCCTTTTGCACCAAGATCAACGGCAGCTTTGATCAAATCGCCAGGAGCATCTTCATAAATGGCAATTATATCAACCCTGGGTAGACTGGTTAAATTATCGACATTAAATTCAGTCTGATATGTGTGTTTTTTATCCGGAACATCTACATAATTAATATCACCGTAGTTAACTGTACCCAATGGGCCAACTAACGGAGAAAAGAATGTTTCAACAGCTGTTGTATTACCTTTTATAGCTGCTCTTCCGGAATGAATCAGATCATTGGTAACCACCATTACTCCCCTATCCATGGATTCCTTACTTCCTGCAACAGCTACCGCATTAAAAATATTCAATGGACCATCTGCACTCAGAGCTGTTGAGGGGCGCATTGAACAGGTAAGTACAACAGGTTTCTTTGATTTGATTACAAGATTCAGGAAGTATGCAGTCTCCTCCATTGTATCGGTACCGTGAGTTATAACGATACCATCAACATCATCTTTGGCTAATAACTCATTACAGCGTTTTGCTAATTTCAACCAGACCTGATCACTCATATTCTGGCTGCCTATATTAGAGATTTGCTCTCCTGTTACATTAGCAATATCTTTTAATTGAGGTACTGCATTAATCAAAATATCAACACCAACCTGGCCTGATTGATATCCTGACTGAACCTCAGTTGGGGCAGCGCCTGCAATAGTTCCACCCGTTGCAAGAATAACTATATTGGGCTTTTCTTGTGCATTTACCATAAGCACAAATGTTAAGACTTAATGAAAGAATAAATATCTGTTTCATTTTTATTGACTCCTTTTATTGTGTATATAATTTTAGTAACTAATGATTAAAGTGAAAACTGAATTCTGCTTTGGAAAAATTGTGTAACGCCTTCCAGATCGAACCTTGTTAAAATTCCATAACCATAAGCAACCTCCAGTCTGACGTTCTTTGAAAGATACCAGTTTACCATTGGAGTTAATCTCCAAAACCTGCCGCCGGTAAGAGTGCCGTCATTAAGATCAAGATTTGAAAATCTTATTAATGCTTCCCAGGTGCCTGTGCCTCCATCGAAGACAGATTTTTCAACAGGTACAAAAGTATATATTCCACTGATGGTGCTGTAGGGTCTTACACCATTAAATATATAACTTAAAACTGCTTCACCACCAAGAAACATTGGATTACCAGTTTGGGGAGAGCTAAACTGATGGGCATAGTATTCTGCTCCGAACATCCAGGAACCTGTACTGAAATAAAGCTCACCACCAAAATGATTTGAATGATGAGCCGGGAATTTCTCAGTATCTATAAAATAAGGAGCGGGATTCGCTTCCGGACGGGATCTGAGTCTGATTTCCGTTCCGGCAACTTTGCCATATCTGTAACTTAACGCAAAATGGAGTACGCTGTTGCCTGCCTCTGAGTGTATAGGCAGCCATCCAACCCGCAAAGCTAATTGCCAGCGGTAAGTTGAGAAGGACTGACTTTTCGATAACCAGTCTATATATGCTCCTGCATTCCAAATAATCCCCGATCCGGGTAAGAATCCAATCCACTTTATGCCGTCTGCAAGAATTGGAATAACATCTATGGCCATCTGCCTTTCCATTGTCCAGCCGGCATACCCTACCATAACCTTATTCAATGAAAACCCTTCTTTTGTACGTCCAACAAAAATATGACCTGAGATTTCAGGAACTCCAATCATAACTCCCGTCTCACGCATATACCAGGAACTTGAGGCTCCATCATACATAAGCCCTGCTTTCCAGGTTAATGATTTGTGGAACTTAAATTTTCCACTGGCAGTCAGTCTGAAATCCCGGAGTTTAATATCGGACTTCAGAGAAGTATTAGCCGAATCCATCTGCAGCTTTGATGCATCATCCTGGGAGTAGGTTACAAAATCATAAAGTAAACCGCCTCCAATAACAAGTGTTGACAGTGATCCGTCAAAATGATTCCAATTTCTAAAAGTTAATTGTTTTAAAGAATCCGGGTCATCTATCTCTAGAAATTCACCTTGCGTACCGTCAGGAACCCGGGTTGAATCCTGGCAAAACAAATAGCCCGGTATTGCTATAAAAATGAGTACTAACAATACGTATTTTGAAAGGCAAAGAATATCGATTGAATTTTTAATCACTTTTAACAAACCTATCCAGGGACTATTTATAAACCGGCTCATACATTTTCATCTTAAGATATTTTCTTAAATCCTTAGGTTTTTTAACACGTGCTAATGAGCTCCTGAATATTTCCTCAGCAACCTTAACGGCAACATTTAAGGAGACCTCCCTGATATTATTTACAGGCGGATATATCAAACCATTTTCAAAGTTCTCCTTGGTGATCTGTTCTGCGACAGCTTCAGCAGCAGTAATGAACATTTCATCGGTTACCCTTGTTGATTCCGTTGCATAGACAGCGAGACCTATTGCCGGGAAAATAAAAACGTTATTCCCTTGTCCAGGGGTAAAAGTTTTACCGTTATACTGTACAGGAGCAAAGGGACTTCCGCTGGCAAAAATTGCTGTGCCCTTGCTCCAGGTATAAGCCTGTTCGGCTGTACACTCAGAGTGGGATGTAGGATTAGAATATGGAAAGATAACAGGTCTTTCATTAATAAGACTCATATTCTCAATTACCTGCTGGTTGAATGCTCCCCCGACTGTACTGACACCAACAATAGCTGTCGGTTTTATCTTCAGAATACTTTCAGCAAAATCTGAAGAAGGCTCACTATTATGGGCAAACTGCTTTTGATGTTCTGCAAGATCGGTTCTCGATTTAACAAGCAATCCGTTGACATCAAACATCCAGCATCTTTCAAGAGCTTCTTCCCGTGTCATTCCGTCTTTCTGAAATTTCCTGACAATAAGATCAGCTATTCCAAAAGCTGCCGCACCGGCACCCAGGAAGAGAAATCGATGCTCTTTAAAAGGTTTATTTGTCAAGCGGCTTACAGCAATAAAACCTGCAAGAGCAATTGCTGCGGTACCCTGAATATCATCGTTAAATGTACAGATTTTGTTTCTGTAATTGTTTAATATCCGGATTGCATTTAAACCTGCAAAATCTTCCCATTGTATACAGACTCTCGGATAAACTTTTGTTATTGCTTTTACAAATGCTTTTATAAAATCATCGTATTGCTTTCCCGTAACTCTTTTTTGTTTAATTCCCGGATAGAGAGGATCATTTAAGAACTTTTCATTGTCCGTGCCGGCATCAAGAACTATTGGAAGTGTATGCTCCGGAGGTACACCTGCACAGCTTGTATATAACATTAATTTGCCGATCGGAATACCGATACCGCATATCCCAAGATCACCCAATCCTAATATCCTCTGACCATCAGTAACAACAACAAACCTGATATCCTTAACCGGCCAGTTCTTTAATAATGATTCGATCTTATTTTTATTTTTGATAGATATAAAAAGACCTCTTGGACGTCTTGCAATATGACCGAGACGCTGACAGGCTTCTCCGACCGTAGGAGTATATACTAAAGGAAGGTATTTTGCAGGTTCACTGATTACTGTCCTGAAGAATAAGGTTTCATTGGTATCGAGGAGGGTATTTAAATAAATATACTTATCAATGGGTTTTTCAAGATTCTCAAGCTGTTCCTGAATTCTCATTATCTGTTGGTCCATTGTTTCGATTTCATCCGGCAGGATTCCCTGCAGGCCATATTTTTTTCTTTCGGCTTTGGTAAATGCTGTTCCCTTATTCAAGCGGGGATTATAAAGCAACTTATAAGATTTAAGCTTCTGCATCAGATTTTCCTAATTAATAATTCATTAAAGCTACAATTACAGGACCCCAGGCGGTCAGCAAAATGTTTCCGAGTGCGTAAGGTACGGTATAGCCCAGTACAGGGAATTTACTACCTGCTGCTTCCTGTATTGCTTTTAAGGCTGCAGTAGATGTACCTGCACCCGCCTGTGCTCCAAGCAATATTACCGGACTAATTTTCAAAACATAATGCCCAACAAAAAGCCCAATAATATGGGGTAAAACTGCTACTATAATTCCTGCTAATACTAACCCTATACCGGAATGACTTAGCCCGAAATAAAGCTTGGTCCGGCTGAAAGACCAATAATTCCAATAAAGGCTGATAATCCTACATAATCGAAGATCCATAATGCCGCATCGGGAATATGCCCGAATTTGGGAGTTTTACCTCTGAGCCAGCCAAAGATTAAACCCATTACCAGGGCACCGCCGCTTGTTGTCAGAGTAATTGAAAGACCTCCGATAGTAACAGCAAACAGCCCGATTAACCCTCCAAGCAGAATTCCAAGAGATACAAATATCATATCTGTTTCCGATGATGTTTTATCAATATAACCGGTTATTTTTCCTACACGTTCAATATCTGAAAGAAGACCGGAAACTTTTAGAAGATCACCTGTATTCACTGTCGTTTCAGGACTGAAGGGAATTTCCTGTCCAGTTCTGATTAGTTTATGAAGTTTAACACCGTGACCATATTTTAATGCAAGTTCTTTTAGAGTTATTCCGGCCAGATTCTTATTAGTTATAATCAAATCCCTGTATGCAATAGGAAAGTCCAGCAGCTCACGATCCATCTTTTCCGGTCCTATATCATAGAACCCTTGAAAAAATACCTTATATCTTGCCATAACAGCAATAACATCATCCGGTTCTAATATGGTATTCGGATTTGACTCAAATATTTTTCCATCTCTTCGGATTCGGTGAATAAATATCCTTGCATTAGGAATGCTTCTTTCAAGATCGCCGATTGTTAATCCTGACCATTTTGGATTTGTTATCTTGAATGCTCGAAGCCGCCAATCTTCAAAGGCTGATTCAATTCCTTCATCATCTTCAGTTTTTCCTAAATAGTTTTTTCTGAAGCTCTCTGCTTGAAGCACGCAGATCAACTTTAAGAAGTTTTGGAGCTAATGATAGAAAGAAGAAAGACTGTAAACGTTGTACCTACAAGATATGTTACTGCATAAGCAACCGGTATATTATTCAAAAGAATTGTCTTTTCGGCATTCACTAATAGCAAGCCGCTGAATTGATTCACTTGCCGTACCTATTACAGTTGATTCAGTGAAAGCACCGGCGAGCATTCCTGATGCTGTCCCGGTATCAAATCCCATAATCTTTGACATAACGACGGCAGTAATCAGACAAGTTGTGCAGATAACCAACGTAAGAATTAACTGTGGTACTGCATCTTTTTTTAATCCTCTGAAGAACTGAGGACCTACCTTATAACCGGTAGCAAACAGAAAAAGATCAAAGAAGATAAGTTTAACAACAGGGGCAATAGTGATATTAAACTGACCGATTATAACTCCCGCAAAGAGAGTCCCCAGAACAGACCCGATTTTAAAACTACCAATGGTGATTTTTCCAATTGCAAAGCCAAGTGCCAGTGTAAGGAATAATGCCAGTTCCGGATGCTGCTGCAGAATTTCTATAAATGAGCTCATATAGTATTGTTATAATTATTTAATATTTATCTATTGCTTTTGAATCAGAAGTAATAACCCATATATAACCTTGTATAGAGATAATTAAAAGTTCTATCATATTCCTCAGGTTCTATAAATGAGATATAGTTTTCAATTCCGATTGTAAAATCGTTCCGGTTATAAAAAGCTATATTAAGATTGCAGGAATATACAGGTGGTTTACTATCGTTAAATTGCCAATCATTGGCGACAATAGAACCCCCTAAACCGATCCCGAATGGAATACTGAACCAGTTTCTCAAATCAAGACTTAATGCAAGTCCAAAATTATAATTGAACCTGCCCTGAGTTTCGGCAGCATATGCTTCTCCGAATCCTCCTGAAATCCTGGTAAGAATTCCAAAAATATCGCTGAATCTGGCTGCGAATCTCAGATCTGCCTGTGTTGTCAGGCTTTGATAGTTGTTGATTATCTGTCTGTAAGTAAGAGTATCTATTACAGTAATTGTTGTATCTGTCTGACTAAGTACATTAATAACAGCTATGTCAGCAGTTAACAGAGCAATGGACCCGGAAAACATAATGTTCTCGTTTTCAGCAATCCTGAATAGCCATCCTATGCTGAAATTTGATGCGGCTGAAACTCCCTCAGAGGCAAGGGAAAGAAAATTATTACCCATACGCGCAAGACCAGAAACTTTAATATTAACTGCAGCCCAATTCCTTACAGCATATTGGAATTCAGCTCCGCCTGTTGCATAAAAAATATCCGGCTGAAAGTTTATCGTGGTATCTTTTATACCGGCAATGGTAATCGGTATTTCAGTTTCAATAATTTCAGCAACTCCGAATCCAAGTAAAAATTTTGTACTCACAAACGGATCGTTCACCGATGATATAGATGTGAATATATGATTCCCTCTGGATGGTAAGTAGATCGAATCAGCGCCTTGTATGTGACCTATTGTAGAAGCGGCTCCCTCTTCAAGAACAATTGTACTGTCAGGATTTTGTGCGAAAATAAATGTATTTGGTGCTATCCCATACAGAATAAGTAAAGTTATTATGGTCTTTGTTAAATATCGCATAATAAAAAATTCTTAAAGTGGTATCACGATTCCGGTACTTAGCCTTAACCCGGTGCTTTTAAAGTTTGCCAGATATGGATTCGGTCCCGGGTTCACTTTCCTCTGATCGAATATTAATCAGGCCCTGAATGTATCTAAGCTCAAAAAATAACGCCGGTCCGCCGATAGGTATTTTATAACCGATATTAAAGAAAGCTAGGGCATCATAATCCAAAAACTTATCCTTTACATCTGTTTCTTCTGATTGAAATTCCAATTTTGCTGAGTTCAATAGCTGAAAGCTGACTCCGCTTCCTACATAAAAATTTCCACTGTTCACCTTGAAGAGAAGACCGAGACCGAAATAATTTTGTGTGAATGTATATGCCAAGGTCGTATCTCTTAATCCTTCTTCAAGATTAAAATCAACTTTAGATCCTTTTTGTTCAAAGGAAGGTTCAAGAGAAATTATGAAATCTCCGGTCGGTTGGAAATCCAGGTTGGCCCCAAAGGCTAATCCATAGATGTATCCATAACTTGCATCCTCAGGCGGGTTCCCTCCAAAACTTGATTGATTTACTCCTCCCCAGAATGAAGTCTGAATTTGAGCCACAGTCTGCGCAGAAGAAAAGATACATATAAAAAGAATTATTGCTTTAAAATGATTCATCTTTTTTTATTACTGATCATAAATTAAACTGTCGCTCACCCGAAGCATTAGTAAAATTTTTACTCCATTTTTCGTATAGTTTAGCTCCTTAATCGCAGCCGCCTATGCAGGCAAATGGCGGAGTGAATAGCATAACACCGAATTCAAAACCCGCACCGTTGGTGCCTCCTATTTCATCATCATATGTAAGGGCAAAAACTGAATATTGATTCGGTTCCCATCGTAAGCCTGTTCTATATTCTGGTTTCGCTCCCAGTTCACCTTCGGATCCATAAAGTTCACCGACAATTGCCCACTCCGGATTAAAAGGGTAATAAGCCAAACGGGTAGAATAAGTAAAAGCCCAAACAGTTTTATCCTCTTCGCCGTAATGCTTTGTAAAACTTGCACCGGGCATAACATCCCAGGATATTAAGTTATCAAAAAACGCGAATGTTATTGGTACATTTGTCCAGTAGGTTTTAAAAGCATCGTTTACTCTGTCATTTCCATCCAGATAACCGGGATCAAGACCAGTACCCGCTTTAACCGCTAACCCGGCTGTCTTCGCTTCGTTCTCATAAATCATATACTTCGCATAAAAAGAAGTTGAGTATCCGTCATCTGTAGCCGGGTCATTATCATTATTATATATATAAGCAGCAGCTGTAAATTCCCAGCGGGGAAAGAGCGAAAATGTATTCATATACATCGAGTTCCGTTCACCATAAGTAAGTATGATAGTTGCTACCCCGTGGGGTTTTGACAGGTAATTATCAGAATTAAACTGCTGTGCTTGAATTGTATGAGAAAAAACAAAAATGAGACCTAAAACAATTCCGTATAGTATTTTATTAATTTGAACTTCCATTTGGGTTCGTAATTCTTTCTATTGAGTTTATTTTACATTAACTTTCTCCCAGGCTCTCACTTTAAGCCGGGCATCATCAAATAGTTTTTCATAATTTCCTATACATACTTTATATGTGACCTCTTCACCTAAAGCCTTCCATAGTCTGTCATATAAATGGTAAACTCTAAGCTGCTGCTCCTGAGCTGCAGGGGCAACATTATCAGTACCGAACAAAAACCTATCAGGATATTTTCCTATTATCTCTGCAGTTTTAGCTAAGGATTGATCAGTGTAATCAAGCCATTTTGCAACTTCATCCCAGGATAGATCAAAATAGAGATTGTTATAAGCAGGATCCTTCAGCATATCTTCGAACAGGGATCCCATATTTTCGATCGGCTTTATTATTCTCCCTAATCCAAGATGAGCCCATATTATTTTTGTTTCGGGATGTCTTTTGATCAGGTCCTGCATTCCGGTTAAATAATTTGGTTTGCCCGGCTTGGGGAAAGGATTATCGATATCATTGTGGAGAATTACCAGCAGCCCGCTCTCGGCACAAAAATCTAGGATCCTATCCAGTGCCGGATCGGTGAAACTAGCAACATCGCCTTCTATTTTTGAAGAAACGAATTCCTTATGGATGCTGAATTCACCTATTCCTGTAAACACTCCGGGAAATACTTTTAGCACCCGCTTTATATGATCAGCTGCATACATATCGGTAGGATTAAATCCTATGATCATCGGATCAAGCCGTCCCTGTTTTTCTTTAGAAAGTGATTTATACTCCATTGCAATGTATGCATCGCAAAATGAGTAGTAGTACAAATGAGCATCAGTATCGAGATAATATGTTGGTGCGTTATCACCAGTTACCCGGTAAGACCATTGCTGCTGCAGAGGCAATCCAAATACTGTAGAACGGCCGACCTTATCTCCCATTATACTGTCAACGTAAAACTCAAGACCGATACCTTCCTGAACATAGTTTGTTAAATGGAAATGGGAATCGTTAAACAGGTAATCCTGTTTGGACTGAGGATGGGCCATTACAATTAAGAATATTGACAGGGCCAAACCTTGCAGCAGATTATTACAAAAATATTTTTTCATTTTTTTTCTTCTTACGTTTCATTTTTAGAATATAAAATCAACTCCTGTAGAAATTGTAGTACCTGTTTGCCCATTTATATAAAATCCGAAAGAAGAAGATGCAGGTGACTTTTCAACATAAATGGCGTGCAGATTCAATCTTAAACTCCTGCTGCCTGAAGGATACCAGTTCATACCGGCAACAACATCCCAGGGATATCTTTTAAAATCATCGTATATCCTGGAGGTTGCTGTGTAAACCTGAATAGCTTTGGGAATAAGCCTCATATGATACCATTGCATAAAAACCGTGATCAAATATTTCAGAGTACTGGTAACTGGACCATCTGCATTAAACTTCGACAAATTTCGTACATAGTATTCAGCCTGTAGATGCAAGCCGTTGATTTTAATAGCCGCATCAACAGCTGCCTGATCAAAATCAGCATCAATGACTGTTACACCATCAGCAAGGGAGCCGGTATCGTATAACAGAACTCCATCAGATAATTTTACCTGAGTCTCTCCAGACGGAGTACCAACCGCTGATTGACGATTCTTCCCGGGCGTGGACAAAAGAAGCACCAAACCTTGTTGCAAATTCCTGATGCATTTCAAAATCACCGTAACCGCCTCTGGGACCGAATTCTCCGGTCGTCGGCATCCACCAGACACTTGCACTTGTACTAAGTTCACGGGTAAGTTGTGAGGCAGTTACACCCAGCTGACTTAAATTATTACCAACCATTAGCCCAATACCTGAACTTTGGCAAGAGGTTCGCCCGTTATCCAGGCTCCTGAGGTAAATCCGGGTCTGAAAAATTCTTCTGCCAGTACACGGTCGCTGGATAAAAAGTATGGCCATGGTCCCTGCATTGAACGGGTTCCTAAATTCGGTACTATCCCGGCTCCAACGTAATGGCAGAACTAAGAGCGTATCTGGAGGTTTCCAAAGATCAGTACCTGGTTTGTAGCTGCCAATCCCCAAACCGATACAGTGTATCTTAATTTTGGTGTATAGAAGAATGCCCGAAACCCAAACGAATGTACGATGCCACCATATGTCGTTTCGTGTGTCGCCATCACGTGTGCGATTCAGGTGATCATCAAAAGATTGGTTCCCCGGCATCTGGTTTATATACCTGGCAAGACCATATACACTGATATTAAGACTCGCCAACTCTGTTTTGAATAATGTAAACCCTTTACCCGGTGTAAACTCTCCTGCAGTTGTATTTTCAAACATTCTGTCTTCTACAATTCCCACAAAAGTTCCACCTGTACTAGCCGTATCAGGAGTAACACCTGCTTCATCCTGTGCTTTTACAAAAGTTGAAAAGCAAATGATTGTAAGAATTAAGTAATATGAGCTCTTCATATATATTTTTGACTCCTTAATTTGCTGAAATTATTAAGGCCGTATTAAACCAGCTTGTTTAGTTATAAAAACAATGATCTAATACGGCCTCAGTACTATTTGGAAGATAATTTTTTTACTTTGGCTGAATCAAATAAGGATTAACCTTCAACTGCTCGATAACATATTTAATAACAAGCTGAGCCTTAACGCTGTTGCCAGCCTTATCAAGAGGCGGTGATACTACCCCAATACCAAATTTACCGGGAATTACAGCAATTAATCCGCCGCCCACACCACTCTTTGCAGGAACACCTGCATTATAGAACCAGATGCCTGAATCATCATAAAGTCCTGCAGTTGACATAACCGGTAATGTGTATTCCACTGTTTCCGGAGATACTACCTTCTTCTTTGTTACAGGGTTAACTCCGCCGTTAGCCAAAGTTCCTGCCATCATTCCCAGATCTTTAGCACTTACATTTATAGCACATTGTTTTGTATAAATATCAGTTGCCTGTACCGGATCGAAATACATTCTGCCGTAAGCCAAAAGCAAGTGAGCAATTGCCTGGTTGCGAAGATTATCACCGGCTTCGCTTATATAGACAGGCATATTCAGAGCAAGCTGCCGTCCCGCGAAGTCGCTGTGAACCTGAAGAATGCTTTTCCACTTTGCAGATGAATCGGCACCATTAATAAGACTGGTTGAAGCAATTGCACCTGGATTAACGAGCGGATTTATTTCCTTTCCTCTCATTCTTTCAACTGCAACAATTGAATTAAAAACCTCACCTGTTGCATCTACACCAATTTTATCCTGGACGGCCTGATGTCCCTGCTCTTCAATTACTTTTGCCATAGTGAATACTTTGGATACACTCTGGATGGAGACCATTGATTCAACATCTCCCATTGTGTAGACCTGACCATCGGTTGTTACAAGTCCTATACCAAATATTTTCGGATCAACGGTGGCAAGCTCTTTTATGTAGCTTGCATTTTCGCCTTCCTTGACATCCTTAAATTTCTCATAAGCCTCCTTCAGAACTTTCTCTATATTAGCCTTGCTCATATCCTGTGCAAGTACAGATACCGGAGCAGAGAGAAATAATACTGCCGTCAAAAGAATTGTCATCCCGACAATTAATTTTTTCATATAGCCTCCTTAGCTTACTGTCTATTCTTTAAAAAAACATTTTATGTGAAAAATTATATTTAAATGAGAACTGGACCTTTACAATATCTGCTGTTTTTAAATAATTATCATTAGGAGTTGGTGAGTCTTTAAAATTCTCACGCTTGCCCCATTGTACTTCTGCTGCCATCATAACATCCTGGACAGGAGTATATACTAGGTTTCCAACTGCATAATCGCCTTTGCTGAAAGCATCAAAGCTCTGTCCATTTGTATTATCAATATCAATGAAGGAGTAACCAATTGCGGTTGCAAACTTATCACTCCAGCTGTGTTCCAGAAAAGCAACTACACCAAGCAGCGGAATCGGGACACCTTCAGGATTAGTAACAGCACTGTCCTCAATAGCAACATCAGCTGGTGCATCATTCATATAGTTCTGTATCCCTTCTCCATACACAACAGAAAGTCTGAGAACATTATTCTGAAGGAATTTGATATTGGAGCTGAGATTTAATCCCCAGCCGACTGCATCACCGCTTATGTCTACCGGTGTAGGACTAAGATCTTCCCATTTCATATATCTGACAATACCTGCCAGTTCTACATAACCCCAGGGGCGTCCAAACCGGTATTCAGCTGAGAAATCAGGAGCAGGGAAATTAGATTTAACATTCTGGAGCTCAACGTGTCCGGCATAATCACCCTGATCAGCACTTGCGCCGGGTCTTTCCAAAGCAAATGTTAAACGGGAATCTCCTTTTATAGGCATCCAGCGGACCTGGATATTGCGGAAGAATGCCATACCTGTTGGTCCCCAATACTCAACGGTATTCGGGAATACATCTATGTCCATAAACGGCGACCAATACTGACCAACGCCGAACTGCCCAAGCTCCCCGTAAGCGTGACGGAGACGGATGGTTGTTTGTCCGGCATCTACACCTGTGCCAAATAATTCCCACTCAAATTGAGTGAAGAGTTCTCCCAATCCTGTGGCAGTACTGCTTTTTGTACCGAATCTTGTCTGGCGGACACTGAAGTATGCATTACCGTCAGTACCATACTGATCTTTTACGGTCGGAAGTTTAGTTGGTCTTATTACATCAAACCAATCAGGATGAATCTGGTTAGCATTATAACCTATATCGGTCATTGCAAACCCATAAATCTGCAGCCAGTTTTTCCCATCCTGGGCTTGTACTACCATTGAGTCAACAAGCACCAGCATTGCGACGAGAATAATAATGCTGTAAAATTTTTTCATATAGAGACCTTTCAAGTTATTTTGAAATTTATTTGATCGTTTAAGTCCAGCATACTTGTTTTAATTTGAATTATTTTTATTCCTTTGTTGGAGGAAACTGAGCCAATATCTGGGTAACGGCGTTATTAATTTTTTCAGTACGCTCTTCAGTTGTTAGAGTCTGGCCAACCACACCGGTGCCCATTCCCCTCCAAACAAGCTCTTTTGCAGAGATGTCAATAAAATCAATAACAATTGTCCCTTCATCGTATTGAGAGACCTGTACATCTCTCATCCCCCAGTAACCATATCCGTAACCGTATCCATAGTCCTGTATTTCAGTTTTAGTTTTCTTACTGAAAAACAATGCTATCCCAAAATCTGCCTGTTCTGAAGGGATATATCCTTTTGCAGATAGGTTTGCAGCAATAGCTTCTTTAAGCCTGTTTGCATTAAGTTGATCAATTCCGGCATTTTCAGTAATAGGAAGGAAGCCGAATGTTTTTAGCTTCGAAAAATCGTAAGCAGGATTATAATCCTGATTTACCGTTATCGATGAACATCCTGCAATAATTAAAGCAGCAATCAGTACTGCGCCTGTTCTTGAAACGAAATTTCCTAACATAATATCTCCTTTAAGTAAGAGCCGGATGACATTCATCCGGCTCGTTTTTAATGAATTATTTCTTATTCATTTCTGTTTTTTTAAAGTATGGAAGTGCAGAAGCGACCTGCATATCGATGATTAACTGTATCTCATTCTCAAGCTGCATATATTTTGCAGCAATAGTTGGTGACAGTTCCTTAGCATACTTGTTATAGTATTTTTTATTGAGACTTAGCCTGTCCTCAAGAAACGAGAAGCTGGTCTGCATCAGTTCATCTGCTTTTTCATTGGTAAGCGAGTCATAATTCTCAGCAAAGTCTTTAATCGCTGCTATCCGCTTGTCGCTCAATTTTTCAAGCTCAACTTCATATTCTCTGTATATAGGCCAGAATATTTTTGACTCGGACTCTGTAAAATTCATAGTTTCTGTGATAACTGTTTTTCTGTTATTCTTCAGATCTGATTTCAGAAGTTCGATCTGATCATTTATTGTCTGAGCATTTAAAAGTACAGAGGTGAATAAAAATATTGCACTAAGAATAAGTTGTTTCATTATAATATCTCCGTTATTGTTAATATCTTTTTTATCTGTTTAACAGGCTTCAGTTAAAACCACATTGAAGAGAATGTGAAGCCTAAATTTATTTCCCAGAATGAGTAATAATTATTTTCCGCACCGCCTAATGCAGTACCGGAATCGAATGCATAATTATATCTCGCACCGGCATAAAAACCTGTCTGCCCTTCAATGGGAACAATAAGACCTGCTTCCGGTGCCAAACCAAAATGCCAGTTGTCATTATCTAACCTGTAAACTCCAATATCCAGGCGCTGCAGGATATAATAAACACCTGTATTTAAACCCACAAATGCCCGCATATCTTTTTTATTTCCGAAATAACGATGTATGCCTACAAGTATCGGAAAACTATTAACCGAGCGTATCTGGGTTCCTGATATAGTTCCTGAAGCACCTCCCAGATCCAGATTGATCGGGTTATAGTTTTTTTCATCAAAAACATTCCAGCCCGCCATAAGTCCTATGGAGTTTTCCTTATCAAAAAATCTCCTGCCGGAAAGAGTAAAGCCTCTGTAGGTAACATCGGTTGTGTACTCATTCATCTTTGCAACCGGAATACCGATATTCCAGGTTACATTTGTAATAAGCTCCTGTGCAAAGCTTGTGCACGATACGATTGCGATTATCGCAACAATATATTTTATTTTCATAATTTTTATAATCTCCGGTTTTTACTTATTAATATTTTTATTCATAGATTTTTAAATAAGGGGACTGCTCGAACATCTTATCGATGCCGTTAACAATTCTTGTCCTTAGCTCGGCAGGAGTTGTGCTGTCCAGAACACCGTTCATAGCTGCATTCCAAACTGCACCGATATTTTGTTCCTGCTCATTAAATTTTGCATTATCGATCATGGTAATAAATAAACTCCCGGTAGTATAAGAGTAAGAATACCCGCCGTACCCGTAGTATGGATAATACCAACCATAGTATCCGCCCCACCAGCCCGGATAATATGTAACTGTTGTAGAAGAGGTAACTCCCACTTTAAGTGAAACATTTGCAGAGTCATCAACCAGTGTATATCCGTATGCCTGCATTTGTTTGCTCAGTTCTGAAAGAATAAGGGCATCATTTGACCCGTTATTAGGCTCAAGAATCCCTCCGGTGCCTATTTTCAATACTGAATCAGGCATAGAATAAGTTCTGTATGTTTGAAAATCTGCTGCATCATCCCTTAACAGTATAGACGATATCAAAATCCTGTACTGTTAATCCGTAATCGGGATAACAGGATGACAGCAGGACTGAAGTAAGTGCAAAGAGCACGGTGATAAGCAATAGTCTTATATGCTTAACTTTTTTCATTGTTTTCTCCTTGATTTGATTTTTCTTTATTGTTTTTGAGTATTAAAATTAAAGCCTTACGTATAATCCCCCCATAAAATCTCCTTCTACGAAGGTAGTCCAGGTACCGACACTTACCCCGGCTCCGCCTGTACCGACATAAACACTGCCGCCGGCAAACTGCATTGGAATTATTAATCTTCCCTGGAATCTTAACCCTACTTTATCTGATATATTAACCTTAAATCCGCCCCCAAGAGCAACTGAAAATCTCCATTCATCATCTATATTACTTTCAACAGGTGAATAAAGCGCAGCACCTAATGTAAGGAGACCAAAAGGACTAACCTTTTTATTTTTTTCCGGTTCAATTAATGCCCCTGCCTGGAAATGATGAATATTGATATCGGATATTTCCCTGGTTGGTCCAAGATATTCGTAAAGTGTAATTTTGGAAGAGGACATACTCCAGTTGATCTCTGCGGACATCATCCTGTCAACCGGGATATCTATTCCCAGACCATATGTAAAGCCGTCATCGAAGCTCAGATCTCCTTCGGCAACGGTTACATCGCCATTCAGCAGATACCCTGCAAGTCCGAATATTTCATTCTGGGCTTTTACCTGGCAGACGAAGGCGCTTAAGAAAAATATTACTAAAGCTAAAGTGAAGTTTGTTGCTTTCATTTTATTCCTGATATAATAATTTGATGTTTTATGTTTAGATTTTCTAATCTTCTAAGCTGCAGGGGTCTTATAATTAAAGTTTATTGAGATATTACGACATAAACTCTTTACCGTACCTTTTAGAATATTGAATTCTGCGTTATTAAAATTCCTGTCCATCTGCTCCTTCCCTTCAAATTGTATCAGGATTAGTACATCATTATCGCCGCTGAATTTTATGTCCAGTTCACTACAGAAACTTTTGACTAAGCTTTTTAACGACTCCATCGTCTGGAAAAACTCAATCTTTTTCTTTTCTAGTATTTTGGCAGTAATTGTTACGGTTTCCATAACTGAGATACTCCGTGTTGAAAGGGTTAAAATTTTTACGCAAGACGGATAGACAAGAAGTTTGCCAATAGCAATTTACTTAAAATCTGTGATTTTAATACAAAATAAATTATAATGTAATTATGAGGCGTTAAATGTAACGAATACCGTTAAATATAGTAGTTTTACGAAGGAGGTTCTTTAATAACTAGTCGGATGAATATAATTAAGGGAGGACTGCTTGGTTAACTAGTGAACAGAACCATTATCATCCTCTGTGTTATTGTTTTCACGTTTTATCCCGAGTTTTCTCATTTTTGATCGCAATGTTTCAGGATTAACATTTAATAGAGCGGCTGCTCCCGATGTACCACTGATTTTCCAATGCGTCATTTCGAGTGCTTTTTTTATATGATTTATCTCATTTTCCTGAAGTGTCGAGATTACATCATTTGAAGTATTTAAAGGTTTGACTGCAAGTTCTATATTCAGACTTTTGGTGTGTGATGTTATCACAGCTCTCTCAACCATATTTTCAAGCTCACGTATATTGCCCGGCCAATTATACTTTATCAGTCGGTTTTTCATTTCAGGAGTGATGGTTTTATTCGGTCTGTTATGTTTCTCGGAAAAGAAATGAATAAAATAATCCAACAGTACCGGTATGTCCTCCTGTCGTTCCCTGAGCGGAGCAACTGAAATTGGGAAAACATTCAGCCTGTAAAAAAGATCGCTGCGGAATCTCCCCTTTTTAATCTCATCTTCCAGGACTTTATTTGTTGCTGCAATTATTCTTACATTTGTTTTTAATGTTTTGGAACTCCCGATTCTCTCAAACTCCCCTTGCTGTAACACTTCCAGAAGCTTCGGCTGTACATTCAGAGGCAGTTCACCTATCTCATCAAGGAATATTGTACCTCCGTCTGCCAGCTCAAATCTTCCGATTCTCCTTTCAAATGCGCCGGTAAATGCACCTTTCTCGTGTCCAAACAGTTCGCTTTCAATTAATGATTCAGGAATGGAGGCACAATTAACTTTTACAAAAAGTTTCTTCTTTCTGTTGCTTTCATTATGAATTGCCTTTGCTACCAGTTCTTTTCCGGTACCGGTTTCTCCTTCTATTAATACAGTAGCATCGGTTGCTGCTACCTGTTTGATTTTGAAAAGTACATACTTTAATGCTTCGCTATTTCCTATAAGCTGGTTTCTTACTTTAGTTAATTCAAGCTGGTCTTTTAAGTATTGATTCTCAACCTGCAGAAGTTCATTAAGTTTAGAAATCTCAGCAATCTGATCTTTGATCGTTTCCCGGGCTGAGTAAAGTTCGGAGATATCCATCGATAAGCCGATTATGTACATTTCTCCATCAATTGAAATTTTGCTGACAGTTCCGAGCAATGGTAATTTCTTTCCGTCTTTCCGGATAATTATATGCTCAATCTGGGCACGTCCTGTATCCAGGGCTTCTTTTAGAGCGGTTTGTACGTTTTCTTTGCTTGACTCATCAGCGAGATCACCTGCGTAAATGTTGGACAATTCTTCTTTTGAATAACCTAAAATTTCTTCAGCCCCCCTGTTCCAGGCAATCAAACGACCATCTTCCGCCAACATATACGCAATTCCCGGCAGCGCATCAAGCAGCGGTTCATTCATAACTATATGTAATTCTTTCGTTATCATTCTATATATAATTCTTTGGTATCATTCTATTATTACGGTGCAGGGGCACAAATTATGCATCTTAAAATAGTAGAAAACTCTCTAAAATTAAATATTTTATTCAGAAAATAGTTCACAACCAGCAATTTACCTTTTTATTCCTTAAATCGATCGAATAGTTCCTGCTGCGATTGTTCTTTCTTAATATGTTGTTCGGCAACAGGAGTAAACCACTCTTCTTTGGGAACGATCTTCGGCTGATCAGGATCCCCTTCATATGCAGGTGTCATGATCTGTACACTATTTTCATTAAATACATCAAGTATATGCTGATGCAATTCTGTATAGATTTTAAACCTGTTCATAGGGTCTTTTGTGTAGGCATTTATTTCATAATTAACAGAAAAGTCCCCAAGGGCTTTCTGGAGCACATAAGGTGGGGGGTCTTTTTCGATTCCCTGAGTACGGTCCGCAGCAGTTTTTAACATACCTTCAACGAGACGCCAGGGGGTTTCATAACCGATACCCACAGTGGTATGAATGATTAAGCCTTTGCCTGAAGCGTGTGTAGAATAGTTTATGACATTATTACTCAATATTACCGAATTAGGAATGATTACTTCCTCGTTTTTATGGGTTCGTAATCTTGTTACAAACAATTTTATATCAACAACTTCCCCTGCAGTATTGTCGATCTGGACAACATCACCTATCTTAAAGGTTTTCCTGTAGGTCATAGTATACCCGGCAATTAAATTTCCGATGACGGAAGTGGATCCGAGTGAAAACAAAATGCCGAGAAATAATGATACACCTTTAAATGCTTCAGAATCTGAACCTGGAATGTAGGGGTAGGCAATAATAACAGCAAAAGCAATTAAAAGGATCCGTACGATTTTATAAGTTGTCGGTGCCCATTCTGCATCGAAATTGCCGATAGAAATTGTGCCCTGCCCCAATCCCTGGAATAATAGTTTAACAATTTTGAGCAGGTACCTCGTAATAAAGAATATCACTATTAAGAAGGCAAGATTCGGAATAAAGTTTATAATTGCTTTTCCAAAATCACTGAAAGGTTTAACAAATATCCCGATAAGCGATACTGAAATAAACCGTGTCCACGGAAATAATCCTAAGATATACTGCGCCGCTGAAAAAGATAATATAAATATAAGGAGATATTTAACTGTCCTTATAAAACCTCCCAGGGTAACCAATATCTGGTTGGAGCGGATCAGGTGAAATGACTTAGATTCAATTTTTTCAAACCTGCTTTTCAGCCTCCTTTCCAGGGCTTCACTTGCCCTGCGGAATAAAATACGGAGCAGCAGCAGGGATATCAGTAAGACCGCGATTGCAGCGGCGGAAAGGATAGTATTCTTAAGCAGAACATTAAAACTCCTCTCATAACGGTAAGTATTGATCGCCTTGATAATTCTGAGTCTTGCGGCAATAGAAAAAGACTCTCTGCTTATACCTTCCATCTGTCCGTCGGAATCAAATACTCTCAACAGCAGAATTTCGCCAAGCATTACCTGATCATAATCATTATTGTGAATCACCTTAACGGAATCCGGGGAGAGTGACTTGTCCACCGCAGCAAGTTCAATTCTCTCTGCTATTATTTTTGCCCGTTCATCCGCCGGGAAAGAAGCTGCCCCCCGAACGGAGAACAACACATTGCCATCCAAATTCACCTGCGCACTTGTATAACTTTCCTCAGTTCCACCTTCCTTTTGAGCAAAAGTCGGGGCAATACTTAAAAAACTAAAGATGACCAGAAGAACGGCTGAATGGGCTATGTTTGTAAAGCAATTTTTAAAATGAGGATGGACCATATTGACTCCGGGGGATCTTTTTGATAACTACATTTAGAAGGATTTATAATAATATAACAAGAATATTCTTGCAGGACAACTTAACAAACTGGCCCACAAGCTAAAAATTATAACTGTTTAAGTTGGGGGAAAAAGGTTTTCATTATAAAACGTTCGGAGCTGCAAGATACTGTCAAGTGGTACTGCAAATTATATATCCTGCATCATAATTACACTGTTTTTAGGACAGGTACCAACATTTTTTTAGGTCTTACTATTGATTTACTTAAATACAATTTTTAATTTAAGCTTAAGAAGGTAGTTTCATTTCCGTTTTATTAATAAATATATCTGATCCGGTAAGAAAAATTTCTTGCCTGTAAAATGTTACGATGTTTAATTAAACAGATGGAAAAAATATGAAAAGCTGTATTATTATTACCGATGAAGTGCTCACCGCGTTAAGGATCAAAAAAATTCTGCAGGGTCAATTCTATGATCAACTTTACCTGGTTACATCAGTATCCCTGGCCGAGGATAAGGACTACGGAGAACCTGAACTTGTAATTATGGATGCGGAACTGCACGGTTCAATAACTGCATTAAAGCAACTATTACAGATCCTGAACATACGAAAGGTAAAAAAGATAATCCTTTCCGATCTTCCGCTTTTTAATCTTCCCCGCATTATTGCTGATTCGGTTTATGTGGCAAAACCTTTCGAAGAAACAGATTTAATTAATGCAGTCAGAAAAATAGAAGCGACCTTGCCTGCTGATTTGATAGTTGACGATATTTTATTGAACTATCAATTCAAACCTGCCGGTTATGCAGGTCCTGGCAACCCGGTTTATGAATAGCCAGGAGTTCCTTTGCAGATAACCTGACAAGTTGTCCTACAAGCTTGACATTTTTGGTAAATTGGGTAATCTGTTTTTAAGATCGAGTGAGTTTCAGACTTACTATTCTTTACATTTATCCCCTATTTTAATAATAATCTTCAAAAAGCAGCTCTTTTTTCATAAAAATTTTTAAAAAACTAATATCCTTAACCTGGTTTCTAACCCTGCTCTAATCCTCATCTAATCCTCATCTAATCCTCATTTTTGACCAAATATCAGGATTAGATAAGGGTTACATCAGTATTGTATAAGGGTTAGAAACCAGGTTTTGATTATTTAATTATAAAAAGTTTGAATTAAAGTCTATTCTATCATTAATTCCGATAAATCATTTAAGGGTGAAAATTGCCCGATAATTTTGTTAACCAGTCTGGTAGATTTTATTTTATAAAATATTTGAGTAGGTTTACAGCCAAGTTCTAATATTTGAGAAAAACTATTAAATTTTTTACTGGTTTCGTTTGTTTATTGATTCTTTACTCCTCGATTTTGTATTCCCAGGATAAGAATATAAGGGAAAATTCATTTTTCTATCCTCATTCATTAAAGAGCAGCGAAATTATTCAAACCCTTGGATTAGCCTCTGCCAAGCTTCCTGAAGATGTTGTAGAAACTGACGATGTGTTCAGGGCTCCGCTGTTTTCGTATAGAATTAAGTATGGATTACCTGCGAATATAATTGCCGAGGGATCACTTGAAACGAATATCATTACATATCATTTTGCTGCCGGTGGAAAATGGAATTATGAATTCGGAAAATTTACCTGCTCAGCAGGAGGCGATATTGCCTTTTGGTTCGGTCAGCTAAAACAATTCGGTTTTGATACCAAAATAGACGGCTGGCATCTCTACCCTAATTTAAGCATCGGGTATGCGTTCCCTGATTACAGTGTATCTTTGAAATCAGAAATGTTATTTATACTTGCGCAGTCAACAAGCAACGGCGACATTAAAACCGACAATACATATGACACCTTTTCGGGGTATTCAATCGGAATATATATTGAGCAGCCCCTCTGGAAGGAAAATTATGTGGTGATCGGCCTTAAAAATAATTTTACAAAATTCTATTACCCCCTCTGGGCAGGATTTTCAACTTTCGACCGGTTCTTCTACATCCCTGAATTTGTTTTCAGTTTTAACTTATGAAAAAATTAATTTTACTTACTGGATTGCTCCTCTTCGGATTAAATTCCTGCGAGAATTTAGTAGAGGTTGATCATCCGGTTGTTGATCCAAGCGGTTTCCTTGATCAGACTTCTCCTTTGCCGTCTGATTCCAAATCAGTAATGGAAGGAGTTTATTCTGTCATAGACGGCAAGGAACAATTTGGCGACCAGGTTGTTTTGAAATGGAGTGGAAGTAAACTTTCTGTTTTTACTTCTAAAGATGTCGGATATTTTGTTATGGAAGGTGGGAGTCTCGATACGGTATTGTTCTTTATGGGATACTGGAGATTTAATGTAAACTCGGAAACCGGTCTTATTAATTTTTATATTGCAGGAGACGAAGGGGGATCTAAAATATTAGATGCTGATACAACTGATTTGGATATAACTCTCAGAGGCTCCTACGGCACCGGCAATAGTGCGCAGGGGGGAACTATTGTTCTGAAATATTTAAGACCATTCAGTGACTATGTTAAAAATACGGATTTTCTCGTACTTGCACACCGTGGCGGCGGCAGGAATTCTGAATACCTCGGTGTTTCTGAAAATACCATAGAAATGATCAGTCGTGCTGAAAGTTTTGGAGCAATGGGAATTGAGATAGATGTTCATGTTTCAACTGACGGAGTTCCATTCCTTTATCACGACTCTGATATTAATTTAAGACTCACGCAAAAAGGTGTTCTCTGGGGTCCGGTTGAAAATTTTTCCTGGCCTGTACTCAGCAACTTAATTGTACTTAAAAACGGGGAGAAAATTCCAACGCTTCAGGAAGCTTTGGACTTTGTCGTCGAAAATACTAATCTAAAGTTTGTCTGGCTTGATTTGAAATCGGGAGAAAATGAAATCCCTATGGTCAGGCAAATACAGGAAGCCGCTCTAAATAAGGCGGAAATGATGAACAGGGATTTGAATATCGTACTTGGACTCCCAACGCAGGATAAAGTTGACAACTTTCTTGCATTACCTGGTTTTGAAGATGTTCCTTCGTTATGTGAATTGGATGTAAATACTGTAAGACAGACAGATGCAGATTTTTGGGCACCGAGGTGGACCCAGGGAACCCAGCTTGGGCTCGTTGATGAAATGCACGCTGAAGGAAGAAAAGTATTTGTATGGACACTTGACGAACCTGCGTTTATTCAAAGCTATATCAGTGAAGGTAATTTTGACGGTATATTAACTAATTATCCTTCACTTGTTGCATATTATCATTATATCAGATAAACGTATGATATATAAAATTTTTCTAATTCTTATTTTATTTTTATCTGCTGCTTTTGCCCAGAACGATGTTCCTTATTATTTAACTGCTGAAGCAGGTGCCGGATATTCACATTATTTCACTGATATCGATGCACCTGATTTGAACCAGGGGGGATTTAATGGTTCATTCAGGATAATGTGGCACCCTGAATATTTGTTAAGTCTTGGATTGGAAACCGGGTATTCAACCTTATACTCTTTGGATTATTCAGGGAACGCAGGCAGCGCTAAAATCTCGATGACATCGGTGCCGATAATGGGTGTTTTTTCAATGAAAATTTTCCCTGTTATGTTCCCGGAATTTGAATTAAAGGTAGCGACAGGTGTTTTATTATTGACAAACAATGCTGAAGGTTTCGGTGAAAATATATCAAGTTCGCTGGTAAGCATAGGTTATTCTGCCGCCGCAACATATCTTGTCCCCTTAAATGATATCATTTCTCTTGGAGGGGAAGTGAAATATCAATCCATATCTAAGCTGCAGGATGCTGATCTTGCCGTTCAATTGATCTTTTCTTACCGCTTCTTAGATTATTGATCATTAGTCTTAAAGAATAAAGAACTTCAAACCTGCAGTTATTGTCCAGGCCTGAAGTGTTCTTTGAAATGAGGCAGTAGATTCAGTAACAGCTCCTTCAATACTCGAAATCGTTTTCACATCGTTAAAATCGGCTATGGCTGCAAGGTATTCAAAACCGACAAGTGCAAATAGTTTTGTAATTACGGGATACCTCACTGTCAACGAAGTAAAATAACCCAGCGTTGACACTGTCTTTCCTTCGACTTTGTAGTATACATCCGGTAATGGCGTTGTTAATAAAATCTCGGGGGATTTAACATTTATATATCCTCCCATTATCCTTACATCCATAATAAATTTTTTAGGAAGAGGATAGGAAATACCAAGTCCTCCAAAAGCCCCATACATTTCCCAATCGTCTGTCTGCACATTATAATTATTTGCGGGGTTCTGACTGTTTACAGCAGTACGGAGATTTGCAGGATCAGTAGGGTTTACATTTCTGAATCCCATTATGGAAATCTCAAATATATTGATTAATCGTATTCCGCCGCTGATCTCTAATTTATAGCCTGTAGTTGCATAGCCTGAGGCTTTGCTCTCCGGATTATCGTCCGCAAAATCTGCAAGGGGGAAGCTGGGACCTGCAGCAGCACCAATATAAATCTTTCCCCCGGTCTGACTTAATACCTGGGCCGTAACGGAGGTCGCGGTTAATAAAATGCAGGTTAAGATCATCAACTGTTTCATATCACACACTCACCTATTAAAAAGGATGGTCAGTAATTTAAATAATTTAAACATCTGTTTTAATTTAAAGCAAAACTAAATATGTTTACAAATAAAAAGGAGCATAAAATGATGAAGGTATATCTGTTTGTTCTGGTTGCTGTTGTAACAGTAATGGCTCAGGTTGAAGATACCACCACTACTAAGGATACCACGACTACAGTTGTTACAGAAACACCGGCCCCTGAGACTACTCCAACCCAAACTTCCGGTGCAAGCAAATGGTATTACGGCGGTACCGTCGGCTTTAATTTTTGGAGTGATTATTTTCTTATTAGTATTGAGCCAATGGTCGGCTATAAAGTTTCTCCAAAGTTTTCTTTAGGTGCTAAAGTACAATACTCATATATCAATGATAGTCAGTATGAGCAGCAGGACCTGACATATCATAACTACGGGGCAAGTATATTTGGACGTTTTAGACCAATCCCAAAGATTTATCTGCATGGTGAATTCGCATATGCAAATTTTGAACATTATACAGCATTGTTTAATGAGACGACAAGAAGATATGATTTCATTAGTGAGAGAGTTTGGGTGCCCTTTATCCTTTTGGGAGCGGGATTTGTACAACCTCTAAGTGCAACAACTGCAGTGTATGCAGAAGTTTTGTTTGATGTCCTTCAAGATGACAATTCACCCTATGAAGACTGGGACCCCATCATTCACGTGGGTGTTGGTGTAGGATTTTAATAAACAGGGAAGAAGGATAAGTTCTATCCTTCTTCCCTTATTCTTCAATTCATTGGAACAGTATTGATTGAATAGTTCCATCAGCAGTTTTTTCGTAAGTATTAAGAAACACTTATCTGAAAGCAGTTTACTGCTGCTCGTGGTTCTATCTATATCTATTTTTATAATCCCAATTCTCTCATCTGATTTTCAGCGATCGTTATTCGGACTTAGTTTTACAGTAATTCTTATTCTCTGCGCATTTTCAGTAGTATACTATCAACAGCGGATAGCAGTATTTGCACTGGCCGTTATTGCTGCTGAATGGATCTCCCGGACATTAAATATGCCCATACTTTACAGCATTGCTCTCCCTCTTAAATTCATATTCTTCCTTTTAATTGTAGCGGTATTGATGGTGCAGATCATCAGGTCAAAAAAGGTCAACGGATTGGTACTGCTGCAGGCGATAAATGTTTATTTGCTTCTGGGTCTTTGTTTTGCATTATTGGTCGCACTGCTGGAAGCGGTTGTTCCTAATTCATTTTCTTTTCTTGAAGAAGGGGAAGCGGGACGATCCATCGCATACGGAAGCAAATTCATTTACTTTACTTTTATCACCTTCACTTCAACAGGGTTTGGTGATTTTCTGCCACTTACCCCCACGGCAAGATCACTTTCAATACTGATAAGCATTACCGGACAATTATACATTGCCATTATAATCGCGATAATTGTAGGAAAGTACTCAAGCAGTAAATAATCTGGACAATGATTGCAAAAAGTTAAAAAAAAGACGCACAATTGTGCGTCTTATTATCAGTTTTTATTAATAAAACCTATTTCCCGAAAACATATCTTACATTAAAACCGAACCAACCGGCTTCGAAGTCTGTATCCTCTACGATAATAAATGTAGGACGCCAGTCGACGCCTATTGCCAGAGGAATATTAAAATGATATTCCAAACCTAATTCACCACTTACCCCAAGTACAAATGGGTCACCAAGAAAAGCTGTAGGACCTGCGCCGATATACCAGTCAAAACCCTGCCCCAGCGGCTGGGTATAGAAATCGTATAAAGCTTCTACTCCTACACCGTCATTTCCGAAGGAAACATCCGCGTGAATTCTGCTGAAGCCGCTCATACCGAAAACTGCATCAACGGCATAATTACCTCCGATAGCATCCCCGAAACGTATACCCACTTCCTGGGCTTGCGTAAACTGAGAGATACCAGCAAAAAGTATGATAGCAAGAAGAAGTTTTTTCATTTTGATCCTCTTTTTATGGATAAGATAAGTTTGTTAATAAACCTATTGCATATAATAAGCAAAAATGTTAAAAAGTTTTCTGAGATCAAATAGTCTAGATTATTTCATTTTTTCAAGCAAGCCGTCATCTGCCAGCTGATCCTTTACAGCTGTACTAACCTCAGAAATGGCTTTTGGAATATCGTTTGGATTAAGCGACATAGTTTCACCCGACCAGATTAATTTATCCTGGGATAAGGAATAAATATTTATTTCCGCAGTATAGATCTGATCGTTTTTGTATATGCCTCCTGCGCTGTACATATATCCCCAGGAATAATCGTAATAACCTGAAAAGGAATAATAAGAACCAGGATAAACACCTGAACTGTATGATTCCCTGTTTTCAAGATTTACGAGTCTGAAGATAAGTGCTCCGTCAAATCCCTGTTTGAGAAGCCTGGCTTTAATTAGATCCGATTTGCCGAGTTCATCATCGTCAATTACATTATATGATTGTACAGCTATTGTATTTATAAGTTGTTTTGATAATTCATCTTCCACTATCCGCCTTGTTGCATTTTTGAATACAAGGCCGAAGACTGCAACTTTCTTAAATTTTATGGATTCCTTGGTAGCATCGGGGTTAACCCAGCTGTCGGTAATTACTGTTGAATGGCTGCAGCCCGAAACATATATAGCCATTGTTATCAAAAGGATTTTTAATCTGTAAGTTCTAATAATCTTCATTACCATCTTTCTGTTTTTTTGCTTCGAACTAATCAATTACTTAATGAAATACCAGTTTACGCCTAAACCGAAGCTGAGCAGGTGACTTGACCCGACAGACTCTTCACCGGTATAATAATTCACATCTATTGTTCCGGAATTCCTGACAATATGATATCTGACGTTAGCATCTATGGAAACTTCCTTGTTTACAGGAAATAGGGCACCCAATCCGAAATTATATCCCCATTCACTGCTGAATTCAGATTTATCTATCGGGGTAGTACCGGGACTTGATCCTGTATAAGTTATAGTACCGGTTGCTTTATACCAGTACATATATAAGCCTCCTTCGATTAAACCATAGAACCGGACCGACTTTCCCGGAAGGAGATATTTTGCACTTAAAAGAATCGGAATTGTATTTAATGCACCATCTATATCCACCGTCCCCGGCTGCCCTAATGTCTGAAAATGATTATTAAGCTCAGTGCTGTTGAGACCGTTTCTTAAAAATCCTACGGTCAGACCTATTCTCCAACCCGACTCATTTTCATAATATCCCCCGCCAATTGCACCGAATCCTTCCTTAAAGTATTTGGCGTTTGTACCGGTAGGCGAAACAAACACAACAGAGAGGTCGCTTCCATATGCGTTCTGGGCATAGAGGGAACCGGATCCTATAAAGATCAATAATAATGTTGATAAGAGAATTTTCATTGCAGCTCCGATTTATTGCAAAGCAAAAGAAAAAAATGTTAAATTATCTAAATAAATTTGGCTCTTTTGGAATACCCGGTTTGGACTTAGCTTTTCATACCAGGCTTTTAATAAAATAATATCAAACCCGGAACATAATCAGCAATCAATCTTACATAAATTAATAGCGGTAATATAATGAAAAATTTGCCTTACAGACCAATTGTGTTCTTTCTATTTCTGGTTTTAATGGTTAGCCCTGATCTCTTTGGACAGGGGTTTCAGGACTCTGTCCTAAGGACAAGCAAACGTCTGCCGATTATGAACGGCCTCCGTTTTATGTCCACAGAATTAGTACCTGACCCCTTTATCAATACAAACTTTTACCTTAATCTTGGCTCGGGTGCTGCACTCGATCTGAAATCAGATGTTAAAAATCTCCAGGGGGAAGTAATAAGGACAGTGTCTGGAGACCTGACATATATCTCCGGTAAGGTACAATTCCAATATGCCTGGAATGACTGGCTCGCATTAAACGCTGCTTTTTCCGGCTATGGACGACTCGGCAGTAACGCGTATACTCTCCTTTCTTCAGGTGTTTCCTATGCCAGCGGGTATACACTTGCAGGGAAGATCAGGATTCTGCAGACAAACAGATCCTTTCTCTCGGGAAGTGTAGATTATTCCTCGAGCGATATTACCCTTTATTCGATATATGATTACATAAGGGAGGTTTACGAAACCGGTTCTGTTGATTCAACAATGTCCCTCCTAACGGAAGAAAAAATATATAATGTATTCCTTAATATTAATTATGCCTATGCTCTTACGGACTATCTGGGATTTACCGGAATAGCCGGATGGGGTACAGGCGAAATATTCCAGCAGGCTGAAAGAGGAAAGGTAAGATTAGGTGCCTCAGTTCAATTAGATTTATTGAATTTAGACTTTATTCATTTTCCGATAGGCCTGCTAGCGAGCGTAAAATATGACAGCTACTCCGAGACCGGGGAAAATGTCAATAATCTTTTTACCTATGGATTCAGAATAAGCTATACAGGACATAAGGATTTTGATCTGGGAATAGAAAGTACCTACCAGTCGTTGAAGTACAACAAGATGGATCAGAATATAAAATCTGTTCTAGGTGAATTCAAAGTGCTTTACTATTTTTAATAAGTACTCCTGGGTTATTAAAAAAGAGAGAGCCCCTTTAAGAGCTCTCTCTTTTTATTTTAATGACAGGTATTGATCTTACTCTGTAGCCCTCATCCTGTAGAATGATCTCCAGGCAAAAAAGAGAGCGATCGCTAAAACTACTGCTCCCACATATGGCGCCTGATGTTTGAAACCTTCTGAAATAGAAATTTCCATTGCAAGAAGTCCAAACAACGTTGTAAATTTAATTATGGGATTTAATGCAACCGATGAAGTATCTTTATATGGATCTCCGACCGTATCACCAACAACAGTTGCTGCGTGAAGTTCAGTTCCTTTTTCTCTAAGCTCAACTTCAACAACTTTTTTTGCATTATCCCAGGCACCTCCTGCATTTGCCATAAAGACTGCCTGGAATAATCCGAATATAGCAATTGAAATTAGGAAGCTTATAAAAAAGGATACCGGGGCAACTGAAGTTGCTGGTGCAGATAAAAGAGCAAATGCAAGCGCAAAACAAAAGATTGCAATAAATATATTAAGCATACCTTTCTGAGCATACTGGGTACATATCCTAACAACTTCCTTTGATTTTTCTATAGATGCGCTCTTACTTGCAGTTTCATCAAGTTGAATATTTTGTTTAATATATTCAACTGCACGGTGCGCACCTGTAGTTACTGCCTGTATTGATGCCCCTGTAAACCAGTAAACAACAGCCCCGCCGCAGAGGAATCCAAAATTTGTATAAGGATTAAGAAGACTTAATACTGTCTCAGGTTCTATTCCAAGTGATTGCTTTAACAACAATATTAATGAAAAGATCATTGCAGTTGCACCAACTACCGCAGTACCGATAAGCACAGGTTTAGCTGTTGCTTTAAAAGTATTTCCTGCCCCGTCATTTGCTTCCAGGTAATATTTTGCTTTTTCAAAATCAGGTTTAAAATCGAAATCTTTTTCAATTTCTTTTTCAATTCCTGGAATTTCTTCAATCAGTGATAATTCATAAATTGACTGGGCATTATCCGTAACAGGACCGTAGCTGTCGACTGCAATTGTAACAGGTCCCATTCCCAAAAATCCGAATGCAACAAGTCCGAATGCAAATATTGAAGGATAAATCATAAAACCTTCAAGGGCGCCGCTGCCTAATGAATAAGCAGCAAACATCAATCCTACAAATACAAGTCCCATCCAGAATGCACTGAAATTACCGGCAACAAGTCCTGATAAAATATTTAAGGAAGCTCCTCCGTTTCGTGAGGAAGACACAATTTCCTCAACATGTTTTGATTTAGTGCTTGTAAATATTTTTGTAAATTCAGGAATAAGGGCAGCACCAAGTGTTCCGCAGCTGATTATTATGGATAAATAAAACCATAGGTTATTGGGCAGATGTCCGATTAATTGTGCGCTCACAATAAAAGTAACAATGATTGATACTATTGAAGTAATCCAGACAAGAGAGGTAAGGGGTACCTCAAAATCTATATCCTCTTTATGAGCAAATCGTGCTGTGCTGACAATTTTATTTATATAAAACGACCCTATTGAAGTTATTATCATCATTATACGCATTGCAAAGATCCAGGTAAGCAGTTCCGTTTGATATGTAATATCAGGGATCGCCAGAACGATAAGACTTATTAGAGCAACACCGGTAACACCGTAAGTTTCAAAACCATCAGCAGTAGGCCCAACGCTGTCGCCGGCATTATCACCTGTACAATCTGCAATAACTCCGGGATTCCGGGGATCATCTTCTTTTATCTTGAAAACTATTTTCATCAGATCAGAACCGATATCTGCAATTTTTGTAAAGATACCGCCTGCAATTCTCAAAGCACTGGCGCCAAGCGATTCACCTATTGCAAATCCGATAAAACAGGCACCGGCAAGATCACGTGGAATAAACAGCAGGATGATCAGCATCATAATCAACTCAACACATATAAGCATTACACCAATGCTCATACCTGCATCAAGAGGAATATTTAATAATTTAATTGGTTTCCTTTCAAGGGATGCAAATGCCATTCGGCTGTTGGCGAGAGTATTCATACGGATTCCGAACCAGGCAACACTGTACGAACCAAGAATCCCGATTACTGTCCAGCTTAAAATTAATAACACACCTGATGCTTCTGTTTCAAGCAAAAATCCGAAATAGAAAGCAATACAGGCGGCAATAAATACAAACAGAATTGCAAGAAATTTACCCTGCTGAAGTAAATATGTCTTGCAGGTCTCAAAAATTATTTGAGCTACATCGAGCATTGAAGAATGAGATTTTAGATTTTTTACCCTGAAGTACTGGTAAAGACCGAATCCCAGTCCAAAAACGCAGACCACAAGTCCCCAAACCAGCAGATTCATCTGTGTACTGTTTAAAGATGGAATTTTCAGGTTTGCCTCACCGGCAAATAAAAAAACAGGATTAAACAGGACAATAAGAAGGACCTGGATCTTTTTAAACATAGGATTCCTTTAATGTAATTTTAATAATTGATAAAAAGTTTTAGTTCTTTGGGATTTTCCCTCGGTTAGCTTCAGTAAGCCGGAAAACAACAAATTTATCTTATAATAATATAAAGATTTGAAAATAATGCAAAATTGAAACAGCTATTTTTTTTCCTAAATGACTTCCTGTTTTCAAGCAAAAGAGCAGCGGTACTATGAACAGACATTGACAGCCAATCTGAAAATTGGGAATTTTGAACGTTTTTTTCCGCCTATATGCAATGGCGCCTCCTGCTCTCCGGTTGTTATAAGATGTGGGTAATTTAAGTCCAACTATTTTAATTTCCCTCCGGCTTTAACCAGCAAAACGAAGCGTTAAAATTTTTTAATATCCTTAAATAACGAAGATTTGGTTGCTAATTCTCATACAATCCTGATGTAACCCTTATGTAATCCTCAGAATCGGGCAAATCTGAGGATTAGATGAGGATTAGATCAGGATTAGATGAGGATTAGATGGCAAATCCTGATATTATGGTTTTATTAGATTTTAGTTCAAAATGGATATATTCATTCCCAATCGGGAATTTATTCATTCCTTGTTAAATATGCTTCCTTAAACCTTTTTGCTTAATTTTATAAAAGAAATCATTAATAGTTTTAAATCTTATGAACACTAAACCAATCTTGTCAATCCCGCTTATTTCCCTGTTAATAATCCTCTCCATTAGTTTTAATTCCTGTAAAAAAGATGAAAATTCAGGAGTACATAAAAAAACCATCGGCGTTTCCCTTCTGACACGCGGTCATATTTTCTACCGCGATCTTGAAGAGGGATTAAAAGCCGAAGCAGAAAAGAATAATTATGAGCTGATTATTACATCCGGTGAATGGGACCTGGGAAAACAAATGTCGCAGATAGAAGATTTTATTTCCAGAAAAGTTGATGCAATTATTGTCTGCCCCGTTGATTCCAGAGGAATCGGCAGCGGTATCGCACGGGCTAATAAAGAAGGCATCCCTGTTTTTACTGCTGATATTGCGGTTGAGGAAGGAAATGTTGTTTCTCATATAGCATCCAATAATATACAGGGGGGAAAACTCGCGGGTGAATATATTGCAAAAGCTTTAAACGGGGTTGGTGAAATAGCCATAATAAATCAGCCGGCTATAACATCTGTGCTTGACAGAGTTCAGGGCTTCAAGGAAGCAGTTTCCAAATACCCGGGATTAAAAATTGTAAGTGATGTTAACGGTCAGGGAGTAAGGGACCGCTCGCTTCAGGCAGCTACTGATATCCTGCAGGCGCATCCTGAAATAAAAGGTATCTTCGGAATAAATGACGACTCTGCTCTTGGTGCACTTGATGCTGTACTGCAGTATAAAAAAGACAATATAATAATTGTAGGATACGATGCCACACCTCCTGCCGCGGATGCTATACGAAAAGGGAGTCCGCTGAAAGCTGATGTAGTTCAGAATCCCAAACTGATCGGACAAACTACTATCGAACAGATCAGAAATTATTTTGAAGGGAAACAAGTTCCTAAGATCGTTCCTGTGGAAGTTGGTATTGTTGATAAAGAGTCGCTTGAGAAAGACAGATAAAATTGAACCCTGTTAAGCTCCTGGAAATGCAGAATATTTCGAAAAGATATCCGGGAGTATTGGCGCTTGATTCTGTTGATCTAGAAATACTTCCGGGCGAAGTTCATTGCCTTGTAGGTGAAAATGGTGCCGGGAAATCGACTCTGATGAAAATTCTGTCCGGGGCGCTTAAAAAGGACAGCGGGCAGATATTCGTTAATGAAAAACCCGCAGAGATTCACTCCCCTTCAGATTCACAAAAATTGGGAATAGGAATTATCTACCAGGATCTGAAATTGATCCCTCAACTCTCTGTCGCTGCAAATATTTTCCTCGGAAATGAAATAATTAACGAACACTCCTTTACCCTGAATACAAGAAAAATGAATCTTCTTGCCGGTGAAGCATTGAAGAAATTGGGAGAAAATATTGATCCCGAAATACCTGTTTATAAATTAAGCACTGCAGCCCGCCAGATTGTCGAAATAGCTAAAGCGATTGTAAAGAACAA
The DNA here is from genome assembly GCA_963764685.1 of uncultured Ignavibacteriales bacterium. Classification (GTDB taxonomy): domain Bacteria; phylum Bacteroidota; class Ignavibacteria; order Ignavibacteriales; family Ignavibacteriaceae; genus CAVXTT01. The sequence goes on along the minus strand of CAVXTT010000007.1, from coordinate 15,937 downwards.
TAAAATTCTTGCAATGGATGAACCAACTGCACCCCTTACAGGCTCGGAAATAAAAAACCTGTTTGCTGTTATCCGGGAGCTTAAAAAGGAAGGGGCAGGAATTATTTATATATCCCACAGGATCGAGGAGATATTTGAAATTGGGGACAGGGTAACAGTTTTAAGGGATGGTAAGAAAATTACCACTGAAAAGATAAAGGATATAAACCGGGATTCATTAATAAAATTAATGGTGGGAAGGGAACTGGCAGCTGAATATCCAAAAAATAAAGATGCAAGAAGTAATGAAATTTTAAGACTGGAAAATATCAGTACCTCAAAGCTCAGAAATATTAATTTATCCTTATATAAAGGAGAAGTGTTGGGCTTAGCAGGATTAGTCGGAGCCGGGCGGACTGAATTGGCGCGGGTAATATTCGGTGCCGATAAAACCAGATGGTGGAAGTATGTATTTAAATAACAGGAAGATTGTCCTGAAATCTCCTGAGAATGGTATTAGTAACGGAATTGCCCTGCTGACTGAAGACAGAAATCTATTAGGATTGTTCACAGAGCTGAGTGTAAAAGAAAATATTTCTATTTCGAATCTAAAAAGTTTACAGAACGGTATTTTTATCGATAGGAAAAAGGAAGAAGAAGTATCCGGATCGTTTATTGAAACATTAAAAATAAAAACACCTTCATCAGAAACTAAGGTAGAGAATTTGAGCGGAGGCAACAGGCAGAAGGTTGTACTTGCAAGATGGCTTTACACAAAATCGAAAGTAATAATTTTTGATGAGCCTACAGCAGGAATAGATATCGGCGTTAAATATGAAATTTATAACCTGATCAAAGCAGCTTGTAAGCGAAGGGATAGGTGTAATTGTTATCTCATCGGAATTGCCCGAGCTAATTGGAATTTCAAACAGGATTGCCGTTATGTGTGAAGGAGAGATTACCGGCATACTGGAAGAAAATGAGATTACACAGGAAAAGATACTTCATTTAGCAACCTTAAAAAATCTTAACTAAATGGTAATGGGTTACAAAGAAATAAAACTGAAATCACTATTTACCGATTTTAGTATTGCAGCTGTCCTAATTCTGGAGATTATCATCTTCTCTCAGGTCTCTCCATACTTTTTAACTACCGACAATATATTAAATATCTCACTGCAGGCTTCGATAACTGCAATTATAGCTGCAGGAATGACATTTGTAATTCTTACTGCAGGTATAGATCTTTCGGTGGGCTCGATAGTAGCATTTGCAGGAATAATTACCACTAGCCTGCTTAAACTCGATATCAATCCCGTCTGGTCATTGTTACCTGGGAATCACTGCAGGTATACTCTTCGGATCATTCTCCGGATTTATTGCAGGGATCTTTGTAACAAAATTTAATATAACTCCATTTATTGTTACACTTGCTTTAATGACTATCTGGAGTGGGGCGGCTTTTGTTTATACAGAAGGAAGACCCATTTGGGAACTCCCCGAAGCATTTAGTTTTCTGGGAGGCGGTAGGATCTTAGGTGTTCCTTTCCCCACCCTGCTTATGATTCTGGTTTTTGTTTCATCCCACATAGTATTAACAAAAACAAGATTCGGACGATATGTTTATGCAGCAGGCGGAAAGTTAGAAGCTGCAAGACTGGCAGGAATAAATACAAACTTCATTTTAATTTCAGTTTATATTATCTCAGGAGTCCTGTCTGCATTAAGCGGAATATTGCTGGCTTCGAGAATAAACTCGGGACAGCCGAATGCCGGTCTTAGCTATGAACTGGATGTTATTGCAGCTGTTGTTGTCGGCGGAACAAGTTTATTCGGGGGGAGAGGTACAATAATCGGAACTTTTATAGGTTCTATGTTAATTGCCGTTTTAAGGAATGGTTTGAACTTATTAGATGTGGGATCTTATGTTCAGCAGGTAGTTGTTGGATTTGTAATACTATTAGCTGTTCTTATAGATCAGCTCAGAAAAAAATAATCTTAAAAAACAGGTCTGTTATGAAATACTTATTCGCATTCGTAATGTTTTCTCAGCTGGCAGTCTTCTCTCAGAGTAATGTTGATAAACTGGCAAAGCAGCTGGAGGAACTTGGCAACTTTACTTTCAGCGACTGGAAGATAAGTGAAAATCTGTCGGCCGGTACAAAGTTCGAAGGAAATCCCTACGATATTAAATTCGATGATTCACAATGGAAGACGATTAGCTCTGGATGAAAGAAGTAAGTTTGATTCCTGCTGGCTCCGAAAGGAAATTGTCCTTCCTAAAACTTTTCTTGGTACTCCCGTTACAGGAAAAATAAAATTGCTCGTCTCCGTCGATGATTTCGGTTACCTGTGGATCAATGGAGAGAGCAAGGGATACTTCCCGTGGGACGGAGAATTTATTCTTACTGAAAACGGAAAACCGGGAGATAAATTCCTCGTTGCAATAAAAGCAATAAATACAGGCGGACCTTTAAGAATCATTAATGCCCAGCTTGAAGTTGAGGCAGCCAAAGCCCCTGAGAGAGAAAATCAATGATTTTAGTATGAGTCTCAGGACAGGACAGAAACTTTTAAGTTTCGATACCTATCAGACAAATGCCAGGGTTAAAGTTGATCCGGGAACTGATAACTCAACAATGGATAAAAGCGAAAAGGAAAAATTAAATCAACTGCTGCAGGACCTGAGTCTTGAGGTTGATATTAAAGCATTACAAAAGGGGGACATAAACAAGTTCGAAAAATCTGTTGATGAAGTAAGGATTAAGCTTGATCCTGTAAAACAGTTTGCAAAAAAGTTCACTCTCTATTTTGCATCTAATGCACACATAGATGCAGCCTGGTTATGGAGGGAAATTGAAACGATCGAAGTATGTAAAAATACATTTTCGTCCGTATTTAATATTATGGAAGCCCGTCCTGATTTTACTTATACACAGAGCGCTGCACAATATTATAAATGGATGGAAGACCTTTATCCGGAGGTCTTTAACCAGATCAAACAGCGGATTAAAGAAGGCAGGTGGGAAATTACAGGCGGAATGTGGATAGAGCCGGACTGCAATATCCCTTCAGGAGTTTCCTGGATGCGCCAGCTCCTTTATGCAAAAAATTATTTTAATAAGAAATTCGGACTTGATATAAAGATAGGCTGGAATCCCGATTCTTTCGGATACAACTGGAATATGCCGATGTTTTATAAGAAATCCGGTATAGATGCGTTTCATTACTCAAAAAATCGGATGGAATGAAACCAATGTTTTTCCTTACAGGGTATTCTGGTGGGAATCCCCGGATGGCTCTAAGATCCTCTCCTACTTTCCTTTCGATTATGTAAACACAATTACCCAGGCGTTTCAGTTAGTTGACTGGCTAAGGCAGTATGAGGCTAATACCGGCTTCACAAATATGCTTGTGCTTTTTGGAATTGGAGACCATGGCGGAGGACCTTCAATTGATATGATCGACAGGATTGAACATCTGAAAACGCTCGATATTTATCCTCAAATTGAATATGGAACTGCATCGCAATACCTTGATTGGATGAAGAGCCAGGACCTTAAAGCTATTCCCACCTGGAATGATGAACTTTATCTTGAATATCACCAGGGAACTTTAACATCACATTCCGACATCAAAAAACATAACAGGAATTGTGAAGTCCTTTTAACCAATGCAGAAAAGTTTTCCTCCTTCTCTAAGCTATATGGCGGAAGCTATGATGTTTCAAATATCGATTATGCGTGGGAGAAAGTAATGTTTAACCAGTTCCACGATATTCTGCCGGGATCAAGTATAAGGGAAGTTTACATTGATGCTGAAGAGACATATAAAGATGCAGAAACAGCCGGCAATTTCGTACTTGGGAATGCCTTAACGAATATAAATAATAATATAAATACCGAAGATGTTGAGGATGGAAAACCTCTTGTAGTTTATAATCCTTTGAGCTGGGAAAGATCTGATATTGTTAAATTCAACCTGCCTGAAGGGGATGCAGCAAATTATAATGTTTATGACCTTGATGGAAATATTATTCAAAGCCAGATGATAGCTCAGGACAGGTTTAATAATCAAATAATTTTCAAAGCAGAAGGGGTGCCTTCCTTAGGCTATAAAACTTATGTGCTTAAAGAAGAAAAAAATGAAATGCAGAAGTCTCAGACTGCAGCAGTATCACAATTTGAAAATGAATTCTTTATAGTAAATATTGATACGGCATCCGGCTGGGTAAAAAGCATTTATGATAAGATGAATAAAAAAGAAATCCTGTCTGACAACGGAAACCAGCTGATGCTGCTGGAGGATCAGCCGACTGCCTGGGATGCCTGGAATTTAGGTTTACCGGTGTTGAGTATCCATCAAGATTTATAAAAGCCGAACTTGTAGAAAACGGAGCAGTCAGAAAAGTAGTAAGATTAACCAGGGAATATTTAAAGCCGGGAGTAGTAAAAGATTTCCCTACACCTAATTTCCCTTCTTCTTTCTTTACGCAGGATATAATTTTATATAACGGAATCGACAGGATAGATTTCAAGACTTCTGCCGACTGGTGGGAAACCCATACAATGTTAAAGGTGGCTTTCCCTGTTTCTGTAAATAATAATATTGCCACTTATGAAATTCCCTACGGCAGTATAACGAGATCAACAAAAAGAGAAACAAGCTGGGAAAAAGCAAAGTATGAAGTTGCAGCCCAAAATTGGGCTGATCTTTCAGATAACAATTATGGTGTAAGTCTGCTGAACAATTCTAAATACGGGTATGATATTAAAGATAATGTAATGAGATTATCACTTTTAAGATCCCCCAAATGGCCTGATCCAACTACTGATATGGGAACTCATTCGATAGAATATTCTTTATATCCGCACAAAGGTAACTGGAAGGACGCCAACACGGTAAGAAAAGGATACGAATTCAATCATCCTTTAATAGCTGTAATGACTGGATATTCACGATGGTGATCTGCCTGCTCAGAATTCATTTGTACAAGTAGATGGTGATGGTATAATCCTGTCAACAATTAAAAGGGCTTTTAATTCTGAAGATTGGATTATTCAATTGTATGAATCAAAAGGGAAAGATGAGGAAGCCATAATAACTCTGCCGGCTGTTCCAAAACAGGTTATTGAGACTAATTTTATTGAAGTGGATGAGAAAGAGATACCATTTGAATCAAACAAGATCAGAATAGGTATTCCAAAGAACTCAGTAAAAACTATAAGAGTGAAATTTTAAGGAAGAACGGGGGCTGAGAGATCAGCCCCCTCAATTTAATCTGATGAATCTTTTATGGCTTTTTTGACTGAGTAAAAATTGACGAGTTAAGATTAACAATTACTATATCATCGAAATTTACAATACCGTCACCATTTACATCTGTAACTACATAACCAGATGCCGAATTATGGATTGCATTATCGACCATCGTCATATCCTTCAGATCAATAATCTGGTCCTGATTAACATCGCCGCTGAATAAACACCATTTGCCCATAAAGATAATTCATATTATTTCCATATGCCTTGCCTGATCCGGTTGTAAAATCATAGCTCAGGGAACCACCTGAAAATGCCTGCCCGGAAGAGCTCCACGTCTCTATTGAATTTCTATGTTTCAAAACAATATAATAAGGGGTCTCATTAATAACATTGGCAAAAACTGCTGTTCCTAGTCCCGTGTTATTTAAGAATGCTTTTCCCTGATCAACCAGAGCAAATGGTGATATTGTATTCCGCAGCTCGACTGTGATTGTATCCGGGACCATTACCGAACCATTATAAAGTCCTTCAACAAGAGCCTTAATTGTTAATTGCGCTGAGGAAAGATAATAATCAATGTAAGCTTCGAATACGCCCCTTCCGTGAGTGCCTGCGCGAAGTTTATGAGTTGATGGGGAATAATCCAGGTGTTTAATAACTGTATTTGGAAGCTGATCATCCAGGTCTGTCCAAGTTGAGCCGTTATTGCGAGTTACAAATACTCCTATATCAGTAGCAACAAAGTATGTAGAAGGATGAAAAATATCTTCTGTATAAATTAAAATGTCGCTAATGGGTGTGTCAGGAAGATTCCCTGCAATACTGAACCAGGTTGTACCGCCATTTGTGGTTTTATAGACTTTAGCTCCGCCGAATCCGAGGAAAGTTACAAGCATAACATTTGAGCTGTCGGGGTGAATGTAAATTGAACTTACGGTATTCGAGGACAGCCCGGTACTGATATTTGTAAATGTTGCACCGCCGTCTGTTGATTTAAATACTTTGGAAGTTGAAGACGCACATATAATATTAGGATTAGAAGGAGAGATACACATTTCACGAACAGCATTTGTGCCATATAAATCACCGGATATAGCTGTCCAGCTTCCACCGTTATCTGTACTACGGTAGACCTTTTGCCGTGCTGTATAAAAATATCCGGATAAAACAGGATGTGCAATTATCGGGGCAACCCAGGTAACATTTTCAGTTGTTACAATCCCTCCTGTTGCTGAAGACCAGGAAGTTCCCCCGTTAGTGGTTCTCATTAAACCGCCGTTCTGTGTTTCGCCAATAATGTAATTCTGGTTATACGGATTAAAGGCAACTTCACCTCCGTCCCCGCCAAAGGCGGCAGCCCAGTTTATTGCAGAATAAGTTTGTTGTGTGCCGTTATCCTGTGTGCCTCCTAAAATTCTGGAAGGGGTGAAAGGACTTGCTGTTATTCTATAAAATTGAGTTAACGTTAAATTCTGATTCAGATTTGTGAAGGATGTCCCAGAGTTAGTACTTCTGTAAATGCCCCCGTCATTCACTGCAATTATAGTGTTAGGATTAGTGGGATGAAAAAACAGAAAATGCTGATCGACGTGAACATTACCTCCGCTGTAGCCATTTGTTATATTGGAAAAAGTTGTTCCGCCGTCTGTACTTCGGAATATGTCAATTGTGCCGACAAATACTTGATTAGAGTTTTGGGGATTGACCCTCAGATACATATCATACCAGGCCTGTGAACCTGAAAAATTGGTTCCGGATGAAACTTGTACCCAGTTTAATCCTTTATTCGTGGATTTATGAACTGTAAATGTCGTTGATGTATAAACCGCTGCATACATTATCGAAGTTGCTGATGCACAGAGGTCAAAATGAGTTCGCGACCCTGTAGGCAATCCGCTGCTTCCAAATGTAGCAAAAGTAGCTCCGCCATCTACTGATCTCTTGAACAATGAACCGGAACCAACTATAAAAGCTGTATCCCCCCCGGGAGTAAAAATTACATCATCGCATCTGCCGCTTACCGCCTGTGTCCAGTTAACTCCTGAATTTGTGCTTCTATACAATCCGCTATTCCCTAAAGCAGCAAGCAGGTATGAAGTGGTTCCCGGGCGAATAACTATTCTTGAAAAATATGAGGAAGAAGGAAGTCCGGAAGTTATATTTGTCCAGGTTGCCCCGGCGTCAGTTGATTTTAATAAACCTCTGCCGTAATAGGATGCACCGCTGTAAGTCGCCTCTCCTGTTCCCGCATAAATAATTGATGGATTTACAGGATCGATTGCTATAGCACCCATAGATAACGACACCTGGTTATCTGTCAAGGGCTGCCAGTTTGTTCCGCCGTCTGTGGTTTTCCATACTCCTCCGCAGGCAGGACCTATATAAATAATATTCGGGTTTGAAGGATTGTAGGCCCCTGTAACTATTCTTGAAGAAATATTTCCATAACTTGAATAATACCCCGGTGTGGGACCAAGGCTTGTCCAGGTAACTGCTTCCGGATTATCATTATCGGTTTTCATCTGCAGTTTTTGATCCATCGCCTTCTTATAGGCATCTGCAGGAATATACCCGTTGGGATAAGCTCTCTCATCAAAAAATACCCACTCCCTGATGAATGCTTTGGAATGTTTAATTTCCTCCGGTGCGTTGTCATAAACACTGTTGTCGAGCAGTTTATCCATATATTTTACCTGGGCTGGGGCAGGTAGTACAGACAGCAGTAAAAAGGAGAGAAGAATATTTTTTTTCATAGTGTAACGGGGCTATATTTATCAGAAATGTGCGGGTTTTTAATAAATTTCTGAATTAAAACAAAGATGTTTTTTAGCTATACTGAAAAGTTACTTTTTAATGTACTAATTTACAAAAGAGCTCCCGGTATTAAACTTGATAAATTTATAATATGAACTACATAATTGTTAAGAAATTCGGACCGGGAAGTAATGATTGGACCCGTTATGCAGAATGGGCCGGAATAACTAATTGCCGGGAATATTGTTCCATCGACGGTATAAATCGCCCTAGTTTATTTAGTCCCTCCTCAAAAGAGGATTGGGCGAATTGTGTAAATGAAGATTATAAAATTCACTTAATTACAAATCTTGCTTATGCACTAAAAATCAAACCCTTATACCCGGATGGTGAAATTGTTGGAGTAATTGAAGATCCCCGGCTGGTTTCTGAAGAGATTACCGCTGCACATTATCTGGTCGGATATGATATTCTTGACGGCTATAATTCAGTATCATTGTTGACGAATTGGGGAGGTGAAAAGTTAAGAATTGTGAATTTGAAACTAAATGAATATGCTTTACTAACCGGAATTGATGAAGCATATGAATTTAAGAGCAGAGCCCGCGAAGAATATCCTCAGGATCCACATTCACTAAATTGTGAGGTGTGGGCTGTTTATAAAATCAAATAAATGTATACTGCGGCTCTTATCTAACATACTTCAAACTCACTTCTTGATTTAAATACCTGCTGTACCTTGCAGCTGCAAGGTCTATTAGTTTTTTTGTCCGTTCGTCAGGAAGTTGAAATAGGCTGATCTCAATTGTGATATCATTTTTATTTAGGGATCTTTTCCATATCCCTGCGGCTTTCCCTCTTATTAACACTACAGGTCTGAATAATCCCATTTATTCGAAATAACTTTCTTATATCCATCAGAATTTAAAGTATGGCTTCTCTCTTTATAACTGATAATAAACTCATCATAGGCAGGCAGCAGGATTACTTTAGGGATTTTTTTATGAAAGCGGTCTATCGCCCGACAAATAATAATCGATATTATTTATTTTTTCACGAATAAGTTTTGAGCCGGACTAGTTCAACAGCAGTTCTTGCATCTTTAGCAGTTAAACCCGACCACCAGATAAAATCTGATATTGATGCAGGAGAATGACTTTGAAAATACTTCTCTGCAAGTTTTATGAGTGCCTCTTCCCTGCTTATTGTTTTTTTCCTTTTCACCCTTCTCTCAAGCAGCGAGTAAGTCTGCCGGTTATTTTTTATTTTACCGCTGCAGATCAGTCCTTCCAATTCTGCGCTGAATAAAAGATGGGCTGCCCTGTTCTCATCAGTTGGAATTTTATTGCTCCTCCACTGCTGAATAATCTCTTCCCTGGTGACAAATTCATCTGTTTCAAGTAATTTTTCTATTAGCTGGTTACTTTTTTTAAGAATATTATTTGAAATGCCGAGTGTTTGATGTCTTGATTTCATTGATCTAAAAATATTCGGAGCAGTTAACTGAAGCATCCAGTATATGTCCTCTGAAGAAACCAGATGCCAGGTTGGTCTTAAAACGTGGGTTCTGATTATTTTTCCATCATCTAATGCTTTTATTATTTTTGATTCATCAGAACCGGGCAGACGTAAACCAACAGCCCACCGTGCCATCGGAAAATCCTGTGCCTGTAGAGCCCCCATCCAGGAAACAAGATCTTCAGGTTTTTCAAATTTTGAAGATGTAAGCTGCTGGTTTAATAACCGGATGGTAACAACATCATTAGAAGTCATCAGCAAATTTAGCTTAAAAAAAAGGCCGGCAAAAACCGGCCCTTACATAATAATTTATTTTATTTTTGAGGATAAGTATGACTTATCATCCACTTTATGCCGAATTTATCTTTTAACATTCCGAAATATGCACCCCAGAATGTGTCTTCAAGCGGCATTTCAATTTTCCCTCCGGATGAAAGACCATTGAATAATTTCTTTGCCTCCTCCTTATTGTCGGCTTCTAATGAAATATAGAAATTATTTCCGGGATTTACCTTTTGTCCCATAGATTCAAGTGCATCGCTTGCCATTAAAAAATTTCCATTACCGATCGGGAGACTGATGTGCATTATTTTATCTCCTTCAGCCGCGGAATATTTTTCTGATCCCGGTACTTCCTTAAAACGCTGCACCATTTTAAATTCACCGCCGAAGACAGATTTATAAAAATTAAATGCTTCTTCGGCATTTCCATTAAAATTAAGATAGGGATTCATATGCGAGGCCATTGAGAACTCCTTTCCAATATATATTTTATAAGATTATTGTTAATTATCTTTCTTTGTCAGCAGTTACTTCAGTAAGCAGCGCATCAAGCTTATCGAATGATTCATTCCATCCGTTACGCGTCATCTCCTGTATTTCACCTTCAGGCAGTCCTATATGTTCAAGTGTGAACCTTGTCCCGTTCCCTTCTTCCTCAAATGTAAATTTCACCAGCATTTCAAGAGGAAAATCTCCGGTCATACCATATTCGGATGCGGGAACTACTTTCCCCTGCTTATTTGAAAAGCTATCGCTTGCAACTATTCTATGTGGTTCCTCAATTTCTTTATATGTACCTGTACCCCAATATTCTGTCCCGTCTGGGCCGCGCATACAACTGAGATATTTTCCCCCCTTCCTGAAATCTATGGAGGCATAAGGACAGGTAAAATTTTTCGGACCCCACCATTTCATATAGAGGTCTTCATCTTTCCAGGCTTTCCATACTATTTCACGGGGAGCATTAAAATAGCGTGTAATTATGAGTGCGTTTCCATTTTTCTTTGCTTTATCCATAAGTGTACCTTTCTTAATGTTAAATAAATTTCAACCCATTCATTATCCCTGTTTAAAGGATTAGAAAGAATTGTTGCTTTAATAATTATATAATTTGGTTTAAGTAAGGACTTTTGTACTGAGTGGATATTTTACCTGAGCCGTAAAATTCCGTTTTTAATGTAATAGAATTTATGAATTATTTAAAGGCAGAATTGAAGAAAATAATACGGTGTGATAGCCGATCCTGTAATTTTTATTGCATCTGTTTGCCGGATAATATAATTTAATTCTAATATTCTACAGTTTAAAGGTGAATAGATGAAACGCTTCTTAACTTTCCTTATTTCGCTCATATTATACTCAACTTCTAACTCTCAGGTTTTTGATTGGCAGTGGCTTCACGCACAGCCTACAGGTCAGGGAATAAATGATGCAATAATCCTGCCTAATGGTAATTATCTATTATTCGGCGACTACAGCACGGTCCTTCGCTCAACTAATTCAGGCGCATCCTGGACAGTATCATTTCCAGATTCCCTGAACGGCAACAGGAGCATATATGAAGCAGATTTTGTAGATGGTAATATTGGCTACTTCTGCGGTACGGGGGGCTTATTATGCAAAACAACCGACGGAGGACTTACCTGGACCCAGCAGAATTCAGGCCTTACTTCTACATTATGGTACATCGCGTTCTATGATGCAAATACAGGCTATGCATTAGGAGATGCAGCCAGGTATTTAAAAACAACGGATGGTGGAGCTACCTGGAATCTCATTCCTCTTGCAGCCGCTACCGGAGTTCTTTACAATATTTACATTGTCCCCAATACAGGTGGTGCAATGCTTTTTATGGGAACAACCTCTGCAACAATCGGCAGGCTTGCACGGTCAACAGACTTTGGTGCAACCTGGAGTCCTGTAGCAGGATATACTTCAACAAGTTCTGTAAGATCAACCTGTTTCCTGAATGCTGATTCGGGTTTCATAGGAAATTTCGCTCACCAGGTCTGGAGAACTACTGATGCAGGTACAACTTTTACAAATGTCTCCGGTGCCTGGGGTACTGGAACAATGTATGAAGTTAAAATGATATCCCCCACTGTATTTGCGGCGGCCGGTAATAAGGGGGATATTTTTGTTACTTCGGATTTTGGGAATACCTGGGACAACCGGAATAACACTTATCCCTCCAACGTTTTTTCACTTTCCATTGCTGGGAATCTGACAGAAGATGATCCTTTGATTATTACTGCCGGTGAAGGAGGCAGCATTGCCACTTCTACAAATTTAGGAATTAACTGGAACAGACTGGCAGTACTGGAAACGGTAAATGAATTAAGGGGAATCCAGTTTGCTACAGCTAATATTGCATATGCGGTAGGAGGATCTATCTCTACTGCTACATTAGCAGGTGATATATTAAAAACAACAGATGCAGGAAATCACTGGACAAAGCTTCCTTTCGATCCGATGTATAGAATTAAGGCTTTATGCTGCCTTAATGAAAATGTATGCTTTATGGGCTCACGGGGACCAAATGGATTATACAGGACAACAGACGGGGGAGTAACTTTTGATTCCATAAATACAGGGATTGGTCTTCCTGCTTATAATTGGAATGCCATTGGCTTTGCAAATTCAAACATAGGATATATCGTAGGCGATGATGGGAATTACGGTAAGACCACCGATGGCGGTCAAACCTGGACACTATTACCTGCCTCTCTTCATCACGGAGCCAGCATTATTTACGATATGGCTGTTATTAGATGAAAATAATGTTGTAACACTCGGGGCAGCAGGAAAAGTATTCAAAACTACCGATGGTGGTGTTTCCTTTTTGAATGTCAGTAACCTTGGTACAACCAGTGCAATGTATGGCATTGATTTCTTAAATTCCAGTTACGGAATGCTTGTAGGCTCCAGCGGAAGAGCATATAAAACTACAGACGGCGGTCTTACCTGGAGTCTGATGTCAACCGGAGCAGGAACCACAACACTTTATGGAATAAATGTTGTAAATGAAAACATTGCCTGGATCTCCGGAACAAACGGCAGTATCTTTTATACTGTAAATGGCGGAACTTCCTGGACTGAATCTTTAAAATCTCCTGTGCCCTCCAGAACTCTGTATGAAATCTATAGCTTTGAAAATAATCTCTATACTGTCGGGGGAACAGGCACTATCCTGAAAGGTTTCGCCGATCCTAATATACCGGTTGAACTTACATCATTTACTGCATCCATAACGGATGGTGCAGTTTCACTTAATTGGACAACCGCAACCGAGCTGAATAATATGGGGTTCGAGATAGAGAGATCATCCGATAATATGATCTGGAATAAAATAGGATTTGTGGCAGGTAATGGAACAACAACAAATACTAACAGTTACAATTATGTTGATACAGAGCCAAATAGCGGAATCTTCATACTACAGGCTCAACAAATTGATATGGATGGATCTTATGAATACTCTCCGGTAATCCGAGTGGAAATAAATATACCCCTGGAGTTCTCATTAAGCCAGAATTATCCAAATCCGTTTAATCCTGTGACAACAATTAAATATTCCATTGCAGCCCCTGTGCAGGTAACACTTAAAATTTTTAATGCTATAGGGGAAGAGGTGGCTGTACTGATCAACGAGACAAAAAATCCCGGCAGCTATTCTATAGATTTTAATGCTGATCAGTTTTCTTCAGGAGTATATTTTTACAAATTGGAAGCAGGAGAGTTTACTTCGATAAAGAAATTAATGCTGATTAAATAAGACTCCACAAAGTTACTGTGGGTAAAGTAGGGAACGATCAGTGATCGTTCCCTACGGCTGAAACCCTGATTCCGATTTATAAAATAGAACGACGGTTTACCCAATCGATAAAATTCAAAGAGCTTGTACAATTATTAAAGCTGGTCAGGCTCCAATTGGAGTTTTTTTCTACAGATAAAAACCCATGACGGGGTTTAATGGCAATTGTTATTATACACCGCCAGCGTTCAGAGCGATTACACCCTCATCCTTGATTCTTTTTCATCAGGATTTAGGTTCCCGAATAACCATCTAAACCTTGCCAACCTCCGTTAGGATTTCACATCCGTATTCTATCATTCAATAATTTCTATCTAACAACTATTTAGGCGTTCGAAGTTTAATAAAAAACCATCAAATTATTGATCTACTAAATACCATCAGGAGCGTCTCTGGAGCGTGTCTGGAGCGTGTAATCGCGTTCCGGAGACGCTTGAGATATGCCCGTTAGTCGCTTCTGTTAGGCTTGTACTGATATTTAATAGATATTTTCTTTCATTTTGCTCTAAAAATGCCCTTTCGTTTTTTCTACGGACCGGCATAGACATAGCAGGGAACGGTCAGTGATCGTTCCTTACGGCTGAACCACCGGTTCCGTTTGTAAAACATTACTACGGTCTCTAATAAATGCTCTGTACGGACAACCTGTCCATCAGAACGAAAAGCTGAAACTAATGAAAGTTGGTGTTTGCAGAAGCTGCCATTGTTGTCCAAATCTGTATCCACATTGCATTTTCGTTTGTATCAATAAAGGGTTTGATGTTTAAGCTCTTTAAAGAAAATCTCTATCGTGCATCGCCCCAGGGGGGTGAAATATTGATAGATCAATATAGCCCTATGAGTTGCAGCCCCGGAGGGGCGATATCCGGCATTTTCATAAATAAAACATTGCTTCCTCAGGTATCAAAATACATAGAGAACCAGGAGTCGCATCATAAGAAGCAGACATTCCGGGAAGAGTACATTAATTTGTTGAACAAGGCAGGGATAGATTACGATCCTAAATATTTGTTTGAATGGTACGATAAAGAGGAGGATGTCGTCCCGAAGGGACTAAAAGTTCTGTACCCGGACTAATATCTATCAATATTTCACCCGCTGGGGCGATGCATATTTGCCCCCGCTGAAGCGATCAATGACTTTTGTGCACAGAAGGGGTGGAATGCATTTATTTTTACCTGTGCGGCAAAAAGACCTTACCCCTTCCTATATAATGAGTTCACTGGGACATCGTTTTGGACAGATCTGGACGTTGCAATTATGTTCCCCGGATAGAATATGTCCTATTGAATATTTCAGATACAATGAATAGCTTTATATATTTCCTGATCTTTTAATATGACTGACCTGCTAATCCATAAAATAAACGAAAAAAATTCAACTCCTCTTAGCCTGGGAGAGGTGGAATCTGTAAAAAAAGCATTAAAGCCTAAAAGACTACTAAAAAGGCAGTATCTTCTGCAGGAAGGGGATGTATGCAAATATATGGCCTTTGTTGATAAAGGCACCTTAAGATCCTTTATGGTTGACGATAAAGGAAATGAACATATCCTTCAGTTTGCATTGGAAGGTTGGATAATTGCTGACCTGTATAGTTACCTCACCGGAGAACCTGCACGATTGAATATTGAAGCGCTGGAAAATTCTGATCTCCTGCTGATTGACCTGGAGTCGCAGGAAAGGCTCCTTAAGGAGATCCCAAAAGTTTTAACTTATTTTTACTATTTAATGCAATCAGCCTATGTTGCTTTGCAGAAAAGGCATATCGGTAAGCTTAGCCTTAGTATTGAAGAAAATTACTCCAACCTGATAAAATCATACCCGGATATAATTCAAAGAGTCCCACAGCATATGATCGCTTCCTACCTTGGCATTACCCCCGAAACCCTAAGCCGGGTAAAAAAACAGATGTTCTCCAAGATAATTCCATTGATTTAGATCAAGATCATTTATTAATCCTGTTCAATGAATAGTCAGGTTCTCTCTTTTAAGTTTGTACATTGTCCTTTGCGGGCGGACAGGTATGCCTTCCATCGGTTGAGCGCACTGACGTACGCTTTTGCGCTCGCTTCCAGGATGTCGGTGGAGGCGCCCCTGCCCACGAATTTCCTTTCGTCGATTTCGAGTGACACGCTTACTTCTCCTATTGCCTGGCGCCCGGGCGTCACTGCCTGTACAACGTACTCGAGGAGGCGTGTCGTGAGCCCGAGCGCCCTGTCTATCGCGTTGAAGATCGCATCCACGGGCCCGTCGCCTGTGGCCGCTTCCTCGAATTGCTCCCCGCCCGTGCCAAGACGCACGGTGGCAGTGGGAACGGCGACATTT
>CAVXTT010000006.1:0-41600 GCA_963764685.1 uncultured Ignavibacteriales bacterium | reverse complement strand
CGGGAAAGTTATGACCTGGCAAACGCCGGACATTTTGCGCACATTCGCCGCGATGCATCCCGGCTTTTGGGAGATATCTATGCAGCACAGGGCGACTTCAGGCAGGCCTATACCTATACCACCATCAGCAGAAGCATTGCTGACACCATTCTGAATGCTGAAAAAGCTGAACAGCTGGCCCGCATTCAAACCATTTATGAAGTCAATTTAAAAGAAGAGGAAAACGTTTCCCTGAAGAAGCAAATATTCCAGAACATCCGGCAAATGCGAAACCGCACCCTGGTGATTGTGGTAATTACAATTCTTGTGATCATCATGAGCATTTTATTGTTCATGCTGGGCCGCATGAATCTCAGGGAAGTATCGATGAACCGGAAGCTGGCTGCACAAAGTCGTGAACTTGAATCGCTGAACGATCTGAAGGATAAATTCTTTTCCTTTGTTGTCCACAATCTCAAAAACCCGTTTAACACCATTATGGGCTTTTCGGAGTTGATGTACAGGGCTGCAGATGCCAAAGATATCGGCAAGGTTAGGGAGTATTCCGGCCTCATTCGTGATTTATCCTCCCAGGTACAGAAGGTACTTGCAAACCTGCTCGAATGGTCGCGTTTACAAAGGCGCACCTTTGAAGTTAAGCCCGAGGTTGTTGAAATAACAGGGTTGATGCGCGATGTGGCGGAGATGAATCACAAAGAAACCACACGTAAAGACATTCACATTACCATTCAGAGCGATCGTTCTGTGTTTGTTTGTGCCGATCGCACCATGATTACCACGGTTATCCAAAACCTGGTAAACAATGCCATACACTTCACCCCTTCATCGGGGTTCATCACGATCAGATGTGTTGAAAATAACGGAACTGCCGAAATGAGCATATCGGATAACGGTTGTGGAATTTCAGCAGAAAAACAGGCCTTGTTATTCGACTTCGATTTTTCACAGTCGAAGACCGGAAAATCGGAACACGGAGCGGGACTGGGACTGGTTATCTGCCAGGAAATGCTGGTAAAAAACGGAGGTGCCATACGCGTGGAAAGTGAACCCGGCAAAGGAAGCACCTTCATATTTACACTCCCCCTGGCATCGCGTCCGGATCATTCTTTGGAATATGCACAAAATGAAACCGGCACCATGCATATCGAAGCGCTGTTACTGTCGTCTGAAAGCACTTTAAATCCGGCACTGAAAGCTGATTTAAAGGAAAAGGCCCTACCCTTATATGCAGAGGTAAACATTGCGCTTACGCTTGAAAATATAGATAAGCTTGCCGGAGAGCTGAAAAGCGCCGGTGAAGAACACAGGCATCAGGCATTGGTTGAATTTGGCACCACGTTAAAATTGAAAGCCATATTCTTTTATGAATATAATAGATAATAAAACAAAACTTGAAATCTGCACTATTAACCGCAAAGCAGGATTAACTTCCCCAACCAGTGTTTGAAGTAGAACTAGTATAATAAATATTAAAGTTGATGGGTTTTTATTATTTAATAGAAAGAGAAAGGCTGAAAGCACAGCGATGCCAAATAGGTAATTACCAATTAATAGCGTAACCAAAATGACAGAGAGTGTTATTAAACTAACTGATCTGTTCATTTAATTATATTATCCCCGCGGCTGGAATCCAATTTCATTAAGAAATTTATTTACCCGACTAAGTACCTCGTTTTCTGAAAGTTGAATCATACATTGAAATGAGGGGCATCCTTTCTGGCCGCCGAAGGTGAAACAAAATTCTTCTTTTTTGGGTGAACATTCAATAATTTTCTGAATGTAAGAATGATATTTGTTACCCGGATTTGAGTATGATGGATTTGTGGGTCCGTAAATAGTAAATGTTGCTTTCCCTAAAGCAGCTGCCAGATAAATACAACCAGTATCGTTTGAAATCATCATCGCACACTCTTCAATGGAATTAAGCAGATCAGTAAGGTTGAATGTTTCCCTTATTTCTATCCCGCTTGAAAGAACCTCATTAAATATTTCTTTATTCATACTTCCTGATTCAACAACAAACTCAGTGTTGTATTTAACGCTTAGTTCCTTTGCCAATGTAATAAATTTCTTCATTCCCCATTCTTTCGCTTTCCATCCGGCAAATGGGTGAATAAGGATTTTACCACTTACTTCTTCCGGTTTAATGAATAAATTTTTTCTATAGATATCATATTGCGGAATAAAGGTCTTAATAGCATCTAGGTACAAATCAGTCAATGGGGGTATTTTTCTTACGGGAGAATAGTGTTTATATATTCCTTTAAATAATTCTCTATTAGAGCCACTAATTTCTGCCGCTGGTGAATCGACTATAAGTGTAGCAGATTTCATACAAGCAGTAAGATCAATAATAATTTCAGGATTCATGTTTTTTATTATTCTCCTTGCAGTTGAATTCGCAATGCGGTCACCCAAATAAAACATTTCTTTTTTAAGAACAACCGTCTTACAGTTAAAAAAATATTCATATATTTCTTTACCAGCCGGATAACAGATTAAAGTAATCTTTTTATCTTTATAAAAATTGAATAAAGCTTTAATTGCAGGAAATGTAAATACAGTATCACCAATTTTATGCAACGTTATAATAACCACTCCCCCATCGTTATTTTTTCTGCTAAAAAATAAGCGTACAAGTTTTAATAAATATTCCGATGCAAAATTCAGAATATTGTTAAGTAAACGATAATTTGCCAGGCTTTTAGTAAATTGAAAATATTCGAGCAATTGTTTTATCCAGGGATTTTATTAAGTTTATCAATTTTTTGCGGAATTATATTGTTAAATATAGCCGCTATGGAAATCCAATAGATTAAAACGAATAACGAAATTCTAAAAAGGTCGGAAAGAACATCGCTCTTTGGGAAAAAGATATCTGATAACAATCGGCTTATAATAACACAAGTAACATAAATTACAATTTTGGGAATGATTCCACTTTTAATATCAAGATTGTTCGATATATTTAGATATAGGTACCCTGCAATAAAGAAAAAGAAATAACTTATGGTAGTGCTTAAAGCCAACCCATCCTGCTTTAAATTACTCAACAAGCAAATAATTCAGAAATACTTTAATGACCATTCCACATATTGTAATTAATAAGAGCGGCTTGATAAGATTAAGACTATAGAAAAGTTTATTTAATATCCCATATAATGAAAAAAACACCAATGATATTGCGAATATTTTGAGAACATTGAAAGTCATATTTGCTGCCTGAAGGTCAAACATTCCTCTCCCGAAAAGTAATGTGATTATTACATCACCATCCAAGTAAAAAACCACGGCGACTGGTATGAAAAAAAATAAATTTATGTCCAAAATATCATTAGTTCTTCTTTTAATCTTATCTTTATCCTGATCTTTTATCCAGTTACTGAAATTTGGAAGGGTCACAGTAGTGATTGCTATTGAAAATACAGAGAGGAAGAAAAAAAAGATTAAATGCGTAATTTAACGCAGCTATTCCACCCGATTCCACATATTTATAGAGAAGACGATCACTCAACAAATAAAGTTAACTTATAGATTCTATGACAATTATCATAAGAAGTGTGGGTGAAAAAATATCGCTGATCTCTGAAAGACTAATTTTAAAAGGGGTTAACTTAAATTTTCTGCTGAAAGCCAGGTATAAGACCAACAATTGTAAAATGCTTCCCGCAACATAGCCAAACACTATACTAAAAGTACCAATAGAACCGGCAAACAGAACCACAATAATTATTATTGCAATATTTTGAAGAAGTTGTGCAGCTGCGGGTAATTTGAAATTTAATTCAGATTGATAATAAGAACTTATTACTGCAAAGGCACTATTGATAGGAATAGATAACAAACAAATGTTAAAAATATTTATTGCAATATCCAGATTTTCGGGGAAATTCCATAAGCCATTCAAAAATCCATCGGGATACCCCAAATAGAACAATAGAAACTGCTAAGCCAAGAATTGTAAAAACGCTGAGACTGTTTTTTATAAAAGTTATTGAGTTATCATGAGAAGCAGCTTTAATAGAATTATATTTAGGCACAATATGATTTTGAGCTATGTAGAAAATAATTATATTAATTGTAAAGGGTATAATTATAGCAATTAAGTAAAGGTCATAGGAAGAAGAAACACCGAATAGTGCCGCAAAGAGCATCTCTCGTATAAAACCGAGTCCCCTAGATATGATCCCGATCAAAGAGAGGAAAAAAACAGCAGTGACTATGGGGGACGATAGGTATTTAACCATTTACCTGTTTTTGAAAATAGTCGATGGTTCGTTTAAGACCTACCTGCCTGTTAATTTTTGGTTTCCAAGCCAGTATTTCTATAGCTTTCCTAATATCGGGCTGACGTACTTTAGGATCATCTTCAGGAAGCGGCTGATAAATAATTTTACTTTTTGAACCGGTAATTTTAATAACTTCCTGGGCAAACTTCAATATCGTTATTTCTTCAGGATTCCCAATATTTACCGGATAGGTTTCATCTGACATCATCAGCTTAAATATTCCGTCTATAAGATCGTCAACAAAACAAAAACTTCTTGTCTGGGAACCATCTCCAAATACCGTAATGTCCTCACCTCTCAAAGCCTGACCAACAAATGCCGGTAATGCGCTGCCATCATCCAGACGCATTCTAGGGCCATAGGTATTAAAAATTCTTACAATCCTTGTATCAACTCCATGATACCGGTGATAAGCCATTGTTATTGCTTCCGCAAATCTTTTAGCTTCATCATAAACTCCCCTAGGACCAATAGGATTTACATTTCCCCAATAATCTTCACTCTGAGGATGAACTTCAGGATCGCCATATACTTCTGAGGTAGATGCAAGAAGAAATCTGGCTTTCTTTTCTTTTGCAAGTCCCAGTGCTTTATGTGTGCCCAGTGATCCCACCTTTAAAGTTTGAATCGGCAGATTGAAGATAATCTATAGGACTCGCTGGAGAAGCAAAATGGAAAATATAATCAACTCTACCCGGCAGATATATATAGTTTGTAACATCATGCTTGATAAATGTAAAATTTTCATTGCCGGCCAGATGAGCAATATTACTAATATTTCCTGTTATCAAATTATCAATACAAGTACACTGAGATTTTCTTTTATCAACCGGTCGCATAAATGGGAACCCAGGAAACCGGCACCTCCTGTAACAACAGCACAATCTTTCATAAAAACCTAAGATTTTATTTTTAAGGATTTTTTCTCTGACATTAAAATGACCGCAGAAGTTAAAAGTAATATAAATAAAGCTCCAAGGAATGATGAATACAAAACATTTGGTCCGACCGGGTTTTTAGGCGGGATAGCTTCATCCAATACTTCAATAGTGGGTATATCCTTATTTTCCTGAATTTTTTCTTTATAATACTGCTGCTGCAGGATTAGATAAACTTCATTCTGAATTTTCACATCTCTCAGGAGGGAAGCTAGTTCCCGTCCGAGTTCCGGCACATCTCTGAATGCAAGTAAAAAATCCTGATTTCCAATCTCCATCTTCTCATATTGTTTCTGAAGATTTGCCAGTTTGTCTTTAAAGAGACTGAGAGTTCTTATTATCCTCCCGAAGATTTGTTTGTAGAAGTCCGATTTCCACCTCTGTCTCTAAGTATTTCAGTTTTAAGCTGTGCAGCTCCTTCAATAACTGCTTTAAGCTGATCAGGAAGCGAAATCGTTTTATTCTTCTGCTGAAAGTTCATTAATGCCTATTTCGGTAGAATCAAGTTTTGTTTTAGTTAACCATAATTGTTCTTCAATATACTTCCTTGCATTTCTTGGCTTTTGAAGATAATTTCTCTCTGTTTATCAAATCAAGTGCTTCGCACAAAGGTATTGGAAATCCTGGCAGCCAATATTCTTGGTGCTTCCTTATCTCGAGGAAAATTGTGGAAATAAGCGATGTATTTACTTCAACTGAAACTTTAACAATCCCTTCTTTTGTCAGATCCAGTGTTAATCTTTTTGTTAATTTTTCAGAGGCCTCAACAAGATCTTCAGCATCCAAATAATCTATGAGATTTAATTTTTTAATAACAAATTCAGAAGCTGTCCGGCTTTTTAAGTATTTCAATGTAGAGTTGAGAATTTGCGTTGACTGTTCCCGTTGTAACCTTAAAGATGTAAAATCTCCACCACCCATCAGACTACCAAGTCCCTGGAAAGAGTTATTTTTCTCAGGGGGCAGGATTGAAACGGTCGACATATAAGTTCGCGGATAAACAAAGAGTAATATCAGAAAAAGTATTAAAGATGAGATTAAAGTTATTTTAATAATTTTTGTTTTATTAAAAAGGATAATGTTTAAGAATTGATGAAATGTCATGCTTACCTCGATATGGCTATTACTGCAACAACAGCTGCAACTACTGTTGCCAATTGCCCCATTACTGTTAATATATCCAAAAAAACAACCCAGAATTTTGGTCCGGGTGGATCTTCAGGTACCCAGATAGTATCTCCGGGTTCAAGTATAATTTCATCATCAGCGTCGAGCCATTCCCCCGTCTTAGCTTTGACTATCCGTATATCATTTTCTAAAGCGCGCCAGCCAAATCCTCCGGCAATTGAAATATAATCCTTGTAAGTTAATCCTTCTCTATAAATTACATTTCCCGGTGAGATTACCTGACCGATTAAGATAATATAATTTTTTGCTTCGGGTACTGTAATCCTGTCCCCGCTTTTCAGAAAAATATCTTCTGTGGTATCCTTTTCAGTGAATAATTTCTGGAAGTCAACAACGACATTCCCTTTTCTCTGACGGGATTTAGCTTTTAGATAATCGTATTCATCTTCAGTCATATCTGACCTGGGAATTAATTTTAACCGTTCAAACTCGGCATCATAATCTTCCGAACCGGATTCTCTGTATAGATTTGATTCGTTCAACGAAGCTTCCTTCCTAAACCCCCCGGCTTCTATAATCATATCTGACAGTTTGGTTTTATTTTCAGTAATTTTATAATAACCGGGAAAGTGGATAAACCCTTCAAGAAATACATATTTTTCCTCCAGATATTCCGGTAATCCTCTAACAACTAAATGATCTTTATCTTCCATTATCAGGGGAGTTTGGATCAAATCAGAGTAGGAATAGTATTCACTGATTTGCTTTTTGCCATCCGCTGCAAACCTTATGAGTTCGATACTATCCTTCCTGGCTTTACTTGATAAACCTCCGGATAATATTAATCAGATCTCCAGCTGTTTCCCCCTCAACAAATTCATAACTACCGGGATACATTATCTCCCCGCTGATTGAAACTGTCCTGTCTACTTTAGATATTATGGCAATATCTCCTTCCCTTAGATAAGGGTTTTGGGTTTTGTCTCCAAGCCTGAGAAAAGAGAGCAGATCATATTTCTTTTCTTCTCCTGAAGAGCTTTTTATCTTAATGTTCCTCACATCCGAAGAGGTATTAAAGCCCTGAGATTTTAGTATCAAATCCACCAGACGGCTGTTCCCTGTAATAACATATGTCGAAGGTTTTTTTACATCTCCAATGAGAGAAACTTTAATTTTTCTGAAGTCATATAATGAAACAAAGACATCAACATTTTGATAATACCGGTTTATCTGGTCTAATATTTTTTTCTTTCCTTCATTAAGGCTTAAGTTTCTTAAATCAACACCCCCGACTTTCGGGATGTAGAGATATCCCTCCTGATTTATCAAAGAATTAACTGTCACTTCTTCATAACCATTTATCGAGACAAAAATTTTGTCGCCGGGGGCAAGTATATATTCATCAGGATCTATGATCCCTTCAGTTGCGCCTACATCATATTGCTGTTCAACCATAAGGGAGTCGGCAATAAAAGGATGAAGCCTCTCTTTATAATCCGGTTGTTTTTGACTGGATATTTGAATTGCGAAGGAAAGAATTATGAGAAAAACTAGCTTTTTCATTTATCAGTATTTTTAAGTTTAACCGGTAAATTTCCGGCGATTGATTCTTTTTTCAAAGGTGTACTGTAATAATAATAATATTTATAATAGCTTGCATAACCGGCTTTATAACTGAAATTGTTGAGAACAGTACCAATGAATGTTGAATTTTCATTTTGAAGCAGTTCAACAGACTTCCTCATCAGATCCGTTTCCGTTGTTTCCGCTGAAACAACAAGCAATGAAGCGTCTATATGTTTTACCAGGATCTCCGTGTCTGCAACCGGGATTACAGGGGCTGAATCAATTATAATAATCTCATATTTCTGCCTAATTAACTTAAGAAAATTACTCATTTCCATTGATTCCAAAATTTCAGCCGGATTCGCGGGTCCTGCTCCTGAAGTGATTATATCAAGATTCTCTTCAGAAGATCTTCTGATTACATCAGTTAACGGTATGGACCCTGAAAGGTAGTCAACCAGCCCTGGACATTTATCCATCTTAAATATTGAGTGGATTCTTGGTTTCCTGAGATCGCAGTCGATAAGCAGAGTCTTTATATGGGACTGTGCGAACGCACTTGCAAGATTAATACTTATGGAGGTTTTTCCTTCCTGCGGGGCGGAAGAGGTTACCAGCAGCGTGATCAATTTTAAAGATTTGATCTTTGAATATCTGATTCTTGTCCGCAGTGCTCTGAATGCTTCACTGGCTACGGAATCAGGTTTTCTTGATACAATAAATTCACAATCGTTGTTGCCGTCCAGACCCAACCCATCAATTTTGGGTATCCAGGCAAGAACATTTATATCTTCTCCTTTTATATCTTCCGGATTCTTGATTGTAGTGTCGAATGATTTTCTAAGGAAAATATAACCGAATGAAATTCCTGAACCAAGTATAAAGCCTACCACCACAATCAGATATCTGTTTGGTTTGTCTGGTTTAGTTGTCCTTCTTGCTTTATCGATAATGTAAACACTACCGGGTTGGGACTGCTCGTTGATAAGTGCCTGTTGAAATTTTTCTTCGACTAATACATAAAGTTTTTCTAAAGACTCCCTGTTTCGCTGATACCCGGCAAGTTCTATTGCTGCCCGGGGTAGTTTATTAAATTCTTTATCATACTGGTCAACTATTCTCTTCAGCTCCTTTAAAGAAATTGTGAGTGAATGAAACTTAATCTCCTCTTCAATGATTTTTTTTGATAATTCTTTAATTTCATCAGGACTGCTGGCAAATATTCCCGCCTTCACAACTTTTATTTTTTCTTCCAGCTTTTCCTTCAGATCAATAATCCTCTTTTCATAATCGGCATTAAGATCAGGATTATTAATTTTACTGTTCTTATTTGCGATGGCAATATCCCTGTTCAACTCTAACCTTGCAATTTGCTCCTGGAGTGACTTAAAATATACTTCTGAAGAAATACTTGAAAGATAATCAGCTAATCTTGGATTCTGTTTGTTAAGTTCAGTTTTCAATTCATCCAGAACTTTCGCTGTGGCTGTTAATTCAATCTGTACTGCATTTTTTTCTGCTTCAAAGGAACTTACCTGATTTATGAGCAAAGACGATTGTAAATCCAGCGCAATTATCCCTCCATTTTCCTGGAACGCCCTTAGTTCCTGCTCAGCTTTATTAAGCTGTCCCAGTTTCTCAACTTTCTGGACGAATAAAAATTCTTTAACAATGGTCAAATGATTTCTATTGATTTCGAGGTTTAAATTCCTGTATTCGTTTGCAAAGCAATTTCCGATAAGCGCAGACTCAAAAGATGAAATAGATTCAACCGATACTTCAATAATATCGAGTCCCCTCCTCTGTTCAATCGAAACTTTCTCCTGAAATATTTCAATAATTTTATCTACTGTCAGGACTTTTTTATGTTCATTGCCGCCGGGAAGCTCATTATCGATGATCAGGTAAAAACTATCGATGTCATAATTCCCTGAACTGTCAATCAGAGCTTTTGCAACCCTCTCTGCAATGGAATAACTTTTAAGTATCTCCATTTCATTCGCTATAAAACGGTCGCTGCCGAACTCCTGAAACTCTGGCAGCATCGGAGCTTCAAGAATGCTCCCCTGAGGCTTATTAACTTTAATAGATGTGGTGGATTTGAATATATCCTTTGAGTTCAGTGCATATAATCCGGAAACACACATGCAGGAGAAAGTTATTATAAACACAGCTCCGGAATTCCGGCGGATAATATTTACGAAGTCCTTTAAGGAACTTGTCACATTTTCTTTTACGATATTTTTATACTCCGTCATTGTTACTCCGCAATATTTAAGATTAAGATGGAAAGAGATATCAGGGTAGCAACCAGTGCCAGAGTAATCTGGAACCAATCCTTAAAATACAACCTTGGAGTCCCCGGTACCATCAAAATATCTCCCGGATTCAGTTGTGGAATACTGGAAACGGATTCTATATAATCATCCCAAAGAAGGGCATTGTAATTAAACTTACTGAGAGCTTGCAAAGAATCTCCCTCTGTTCGATAAATTCTCAGATCCTCCAGGTGGGCATCGTCTGTAGGTCCTCCCGCAAATGATATAAGATCGTTAATTGTGGAATAATCGGGAATAATATATCTCCCCGGGTAGTTGACAAAACCCCATACAGCTACACGTATGTTTACAGTTTCCGGATCCGAGTAATCAAAGAATGCCCCCTGTACCTGGTGAACCGACGCATTGCTGCCGACCTGAAGATCTCTCTTCTGACCAGATATAATACTTGTAAATAGGATTGTAAAAAATAAAAGAAGAAAGGTATGTGACTTCATCTTGTAAACCCCCTGTTTATTTGATTGTAAAACTTACTAAACTATTTCAGACAGATCAAATATTTATATTTATTTTCCTCATTGATATTAAGCTAGTAATTATTCCGAATAACGGTCCTAATAGAAGAGCTATGACATACATTAACTTTAAATAAGTATCTGGTAGTTCCCCTAGTAAACTCAAATAGTTTCGCAATAGAATGTAAATTATTAAGGATAATCCACCGGAAATAAGTCCGATAAATATCGAATTGAGTATAACGGGCATTTTTATATTCATCAACGTCGCACCAATCAGTTTCATCGTATTCATTTCCTCAATACGATGATTAAGAATCAATCTGTTTGTACTGTAAACGAGGTAGAAGGATACAACGCATAAGAGAATTGTTAAACCAATAATATAGGACTTAGCTTTATTCAGATAATCAATGATTTTGTAATATATTTCTGCGCTAAAATAGACTTCGTCAATTCCAGCGGTATTGCGTAACTCTGAACAAATGTTTTCGATTGAATCTTTCTGGACATAACCTTCTTTAAGAAATACTTCAAAAGAGGCGGGTAGTGGATTATAATCCAGGATCTTTGTAAAGTCTTCACCGGTCTCTTTAATAAATTTTTCGGCTGCTTCGCTTTTGCTCCGGTATATAAAATTTTTCACATACTTTTTACGGGAAAGCTCATCCCCAATCAGGTTCTGTTTGTCTTGACCGGGATCTTCTTTAAGAATCAGGTTCAACGACATTTTTTCTTTTAGGGTCTGATCAAATCTTGTTGTTGATATTACGACAAATGCCGATAACAGAACAAGTGAAACTGCAAATGTTGCAGATATAACTGAAAGCAGGAATGAAGCCTTGGCTTTGTTAATCGAGATAAAAGTTTCAGTAATCCAGAATCTTACCATATTAAAAATTTGACTCGTCGTCCCACTTGGTTATCTGCCATTGATTTAAAGCGGCACTTTTTTTCAGGGACATATTTACTCTTCCATTTACCCGAACAATATCAGTAGGATTAAAAGTAATAGTGAGATTGAATCCCCTTACTATTGACGCACTTAAAGAGTCTTCCACCTCCACGAGAATATTATTCCATATCAGATCGAGTTGCTGCGAATTCTGAAATAGCCCGAAAGTAGTTTTCATCTCATCTTCCCTTCCCCAGGAAACATCGAAGCCCTGTTCATAATCCCTGTAAGTAAAAAGAAATTCCTGCGAAATCAGTTTGCCGTAAATGGTGGTATCTTTAAAAGTATAAGCGTATTTAAAATTCTGGAATACCCCTTCTATTGTAGTCTGATCGCTTATAAGGAGTCCGCCTGTTGTTCCCGAATCATCGAACGCAGGGGCAAAAGGATTTTTACACCCGCATATCAGAAGTAAAATGCAAAAACAAAATTTTTTAATAGAACCTCCCCTTCAGCTCGCTCCAGCTTGATGATGTGCTGGTTTTATTATCCTGCCAATAATAAATTGACCAGGTAGATCTTGAATCCCTGATCATACTAAACCTGACTTCCCCCTGGAAATTTGTAGGCAGATCTGTCTGATTATGAGGTACGTTTAATGTGTAGGCTGCATCGAAAATCAGACTGTCCCCCTGTGGACTATACCCTGTTCCCGTAAAAATTAATGTAACAGGGAGATCACTTTCAATTTTAGAAATCATATTTCTGAAATACTGGTCTTCAGCCATTAAATCCCAATCCTGGGATAGTGATGGGAATTGGGCAGCTGCACCACTGGAGGGAACGAATTGAAAATTTTTTTCGCTAAAGGATGGATTTGCAAAACAGGCTAAATAATTTTCAACATTTTTATCCTGCATCGAATTTACCAGGTTCTGAATACAAATTTCAGGTGTAACCGGGACTTCAAAATTGGAACGGGTATTTCCAGGTGACTGTGCATCCCTGGTCGTTAGCAGGTCGCATCCGGTTACAAAAGTAAGCAGAATCAAAATTGAAAGCTTAGTTTTCATTTCGAAGCAATAATAATAACTCTTGGTGACGTTTCAGAGTCATAATTGTGACCCGCAAAATCACCCGATATTCTTTTGATCTTAAATCCCGCCGCATTAATATTATCTATTAATTCTATATGTGTATAAAGTCTTACGTTTTCGTAATATAACTCAGTTCGGTTATCCTTTTTAACGGTTATTCTCTTCTTTACACGATTCTTCTCGATAAATCTTTCCTGCTTTACCAGACTGTCATTCATCTTGTCCACCGATTCTTTTACAAGATGATTTTTTACGAATTCTGAATTAAGAAAATCAAGAACAAAAAATCCACTATCCTTTAAATGGTTATAAGCCGATTTAATGACTTCAAAGTTTTCTTCATCTTCGTCAAAATAACCGAAACTGGTAAACAAATTTACTGCCAGGTCAAATTTCTTATCAAATGAAAATTTCCTGATGTCAGCTTTAATGAATTCGATATTTATATTTTCTGTCTCTGCATTTTTCCTGGCTTCACCTAAAAGCAGATCACTGTAATCAAATGCAGTAACTTTACATCCTCTTTTGGCAAATAAAACTGAATGCCGTCCCGATCCACAAGCCATATCAAGGACTTTCATTCCCGGAATTAAATCCACAGTCTGAAAAATTAAATTTATGAGTGTTTCTGCATCCTGTAAATTACGATGCCTGTATACGTGCATACATTCAGGAGAATTAAACCAATCGACAAACCACTCACCCATTAAAATCGATCCTTCCTGAAACAGCTCGCCCAATTGTAGCATCATCGGCAAATTCCAGATCTCCGCCGATAGGCAATCCCCTCGCAATCCTTGTCACTTTTATTTTGAAAGGTTTTAATAATTTAGCCAGATATAAAGCAGTAGTCTCCCCCTCAGTATCAGGATTCAGAGCCAAAATTACTTCCTGAATTTCTTCAGTTTCAAATCTTTTTAATAATTCTCTTATCTTTAAATCGTCTGGTCCAATTCCCGATAACGGGTTCAGCACACCGCAAATAACATGATACAACCCGTTGTATTCATTCGTTCTTTCAATAGCGATAACATCACTTGCTTCTTCAACCAGGCATAACACAGACTTATCCCTTTTTTCACTCCGGCATACCGAACAAAGCCCTTCCTCAGTTAAATTAAAACATCTTTGGCAGAGGGTAAGTTTTGTTTTCAGTGATTGGAGTGAGGAAATAAGTGTTATAACATCTTTTTCAGTTGATTTAATCAGGAAAAGAGCCAATCGTTGTGCCGTTTTTTTACCAATACCTGGTAGTTTACTTAACTCTTCGATGGCTGTTTGGAGGGGTTCTGCAATCTGCACTTTACATTCCAGGAATATTCAAACCCGGTGGTAACATTCCTTTAGTTACTTTTGCCATTTCATCTTCCGCCATTTTACTTGCTGAATGTAAAGCTTTATTTACTGCAGCAACTACTAGATCTTCCAAAATGTCTTTTTCTGAGGCATTTATGACCTGGGGATCAATTTCTACTGTAACCAACTCTCTGTTTCCATTAGCCACTGCCTTAATCATTCCTCCTCCGGCTTCTTCAGAAACAGTCTTATTTGCCAATTCAGCCTGAACCCTCTGCATCTCTTCCTGCATTTTCTGCACCTGTTTTAACATTCCCTGCATTCCGCCTTTCATCACTGCTTTCTCCTGAAAAAAATTGATTATACTATTTATTTTTGCACAAATATAACATTTTGATTTGACTTTATACACTTTTCTTTTATAATTTCTCGTAGAAAAATACTAAGGAATTTTGATCAGCAATAACCATACTGGTAAAATGATAGAGGACGAAACTCTTAAAGTAGAAAATCATCTGGATAGAGGTAACTATTTATCTATTCAATACCCGGATACTTTTGTTGAAGGGGGTTCCAAAATTAAGAATCTGGGAGAAAAATTTGCTGCTATAAATTCGTTTTTCCTTGAATATTTGAAAGGTTATCATATTCCTGCAGCTTATATCAAACCGCAGGATAAAAACAGCCTACTCTTCATACAACATTACAAATTCCCATTCTATGTCAAAATTGCCAATATTGTTGATAAACGTACAGGAAGGATTTTCATCAAGAAAGAAGGATCCAGTTTAAACTTTCCGCTCTTCGAGCTTCATTATGGTAATGGCAAAGATTCCATAATAACGGAAAGTCATCTCCAGGTATTCGAGTTATGCTCTTATGATGAAGTGAGACTGATATACCGTATATGTTCTAAAGTAAATGTAGTATTGAAATCATTTTTTAGCCGTAGAAATTTCAATCTTGCTGAATTATGCTGCCATTTTGGAAAAACAGAGGATAAAGTATACTTGATCGATGGTTTTACGCCAAATAGTCTCAAAATTTTACCTGTCGAAGTTACTCCGAAAACTATAAATCCATATAAGTTAAATACACCTGGTGAAATGAGACACTACACCGATCAAATTTTTAACCTTATAAATTCCTGATGATTACTAAATATGGGTACACCACACTGGGAATAATTGCAGTGATATGCTTCCTGGTGATGGCATTCGGGATCTTCTCAAATAACAGTTTTATTAGATATACACTGATCATTATTCCCATCTTATTTCTTCTTTTTAGTATTAACTTTTTCAGGGATCCTGAACGGATTATTCCTAAGGGAGATAATATTTTACTCTCTCCGGCCGATGGGAAAGTGCTTTTCATAAAAGATGTACTTGATACTATTTATTTGAAAACAAAAGCAAAACAGGTTTCCATTTTTATGTCGCCATTGAATGTGCATGTTAATAGGATGCCGATAAACGGTACATTAGATTATCTTAAATATCATAAAGGGAAATTCCTTGCTGCTTTCGAGGACAAGGCATCTGCTGAGAATGAGCGCTGCGAATATGGAATTTCTTCTAAGCATGGTAAAGTTTTTTTCACCCAGGTGGCCGGATTTGTTGCACGAAGAATTGTGTATGAAGTTAAAAAAGGAGATCAGGTTCGTGCAGGTGAGCGGTTTGGAATGATAAAATTCGGAAGCCGTGTAGATGTAATAGTCCCCGCAGACTGGAATACAAAAATTAAAAAAGATGACATTGTAACTGCCGGTGAAACAATTCTTTTCGAATATCAGGGTAAATGAACCGACTTAGAATTACTCCTTCTGTTATCCCGAATTTGTTCACTGCAATGAATATGTTCAGCGGATTTCTTTCCATAATTTATACTTCGCAGGCAAGATTTTTTGAAGCAGCCTGGTTAATAATAATTGCCGCCTTATTTGATGCACTTGACGGGGCAATGGCAAGGTTAACCAATTCAAGCAGCGAATTAGGTGTTGAACTTGATTCCCTTTCTGATATTGTTAGTTTCGGTGCAGCCCCGGCTTTTCTGATTTATACAACTTATCTCTCTTCATTTAACGTAATCGGCATACTGATCAGTTCACTTCTGCTTGTTGCAGGAGGATTTCGTCTTGCGAGATTTAATGTTCAGTTAGTCGGTTTTGATAAAGCTTTTTTTAAAGGATTGCCTATTCCCTCTTCAGGGATGATGATGGCATCTTTTGTACTCGCATTTTATAGGCCCGGGATAGGTTTTCCTGAAAAACTTCAGTCGTTTATAATCCCTCTGGTCCTAATCTTATCATATCTTATGGTAAGCAATGTAAGATATGAAACACTCCCCAAATTCACCTTAAAAGGAATTAAGGAAAAGCCTCTGTATTTCGTCCTTATTCCGGTAGCAATTCTTTTACTTATATTCACTCCTCCCCCTGCAGCGCTGTTTTATACGTTTGTTTTCATTATCGTATTTGGTATTTTTCGTTCGATATTAAACTTCGTTCTTAAACAAAAAAAACATAAAATAGGCTGAATTTTGTTCAAAGTGAAGGTTATTGTTAAAAGACGTCCCTCAATACTGGACCCTCAGGGAAAGGCTGTCGAAAAGGGAGCACAGCACCTCGGACTGAAAAATTTAAAGGATACTAGGATAAACAAATTGATTGAATTTGTTGTGGATACCAAAGACCGGCCTTCTGCTGAAAAGGAGATCAAGGATTACTGCAATAAACTCCTGGCCAATCCCATTATGGAAGATTATGAATATACTATGGAAGAGGTGAATGAAACCTAAGTTTGGGATTGTTGTTTTCCCCGGCTCGAATTGTGACCACGACGCATATTATGCATTGAAAAAAAGTCTTTACTGCGATGTAGAATTCATCTGGCATAAAGATACAGATCTTCAGAATTGTAATGTCGTAGTTCTTCCTGGTGGATTTTCTTACGGCGATTATTTGAGAACAGGTGCGATCGCCAGATTTTCTCCTGTTATGAATTCTGTAATAGAATTCGCAAATAAAGGAGGATTGGTTATCGGAATCTGCAACGGATTTCAGATACTACTTGAAGCCGGCTTGCTTCCCGGGATAATGCTTAGGAACAGGAACCTGGATTTTGTTTGTAAGGATATCTATCTGTCGGTTGAAAATAAACATACACGGTTTACTTCAGTCATTCCTGACAAAAAATACTTAAAAATTCCTGTTGCCCACGGCGAGGGAAATTATTTTGCTGATGATAACACTCTAAAAGAATTACAGGATAACGATCAGATCGTTTTCAGATATTCCTCTGACAATGGAAGTTTTAATGAAGAATATAATTTTAACGGATCAACAATGAATATTGCGGGTATAATGAATAAAGAGGGTAATGTGCTTGGAATGATGCCCCATCCTGAAAGAGCCTGTAACAGTTTCTCGGCAAAACAGACGGAAGATTAATATTTCAGTTCGATTATTAATAATTTTTATAATTAAAGGTGAAATATGTTTGGCAATTTAGGCGCTGGTGAGATAATACTGATTCTGCTGGTTATTCTTTTACTTTTTGGTGCAAAGAAGATTCCGGAATTAGCTCAGGGTCTTGGAAAAGGAATGAGAGAATTTAAGAAATCTCTGAAGGATGTTGAAGACGAAATAAAATTACCTGAAGGGGATGATAAAAAAAATAAATAGTTTCTCTTTTCTGCACTCTTGACTTAAAATTTCTATATTTTCCGGATATGCCACCCAAAGGTACATATCCGGATCAACCTGAACCTCGTTCTATCCCTCTGAAATCTATATGATTGATAAAATTTGTGACTCGATCTTTTGTAATATTCAGGAGATCGGCGAGGAAATAGTTTAGGAAAAACCCCGGCTGTCCCAAATAAAATACATTTAAGAAAAAATCTTAAATAGCTATCCGAATTGGTTAGATTGGTTTCTTTTTTATCCTTTTACTAAACTAAATTTATCTGCCTGTTTTCTATCGAGAAATTGTGCATTATTTCCACACCCCGTTCCAAACGGGGGTGCTAGCGAGACACATTTATTAAATGGTCTGTTTTTTTACTACCTCTCAGGATCAACCGGTTCCAAACCGGTTGAAGGCAACGCTTGTATTTTTTTCCTGAAGCTTCCTTCAGGATGCTTATCTCAGAATGCAGTACAAACAGCAAAATGCTGCATAATTGTCTCGCTGGGATCCTGCTTCCCTTTAGCTGGGTGAGTGAAGATGAATAGGCAGTAAATTATCAAGTTGGATAGCCTCCATCCTTATTTTGCTATTTCCTTCGTACTTCAAGTCGCTATCCGGTTTGAAGTGTAAACCCAACTGTTGAAATACCTCCCTCTTTTTATTCGAAAATTAATAAGCCTTGCAAATCTCATAGCCCCTTAATCTGCTTAATCCTGTTTTCTTTCTCCCATTTTCTTCAAGAACAGTTAACATTTAACTATGTTATTTATAAAGAATAGTACAAAGATTGCATATGTATAAGCCATACGTAAGCCTTCTCTAAGCCATCTGTAAGCCATAAAACAGCACTTATGGCTTACAGATGGCTTACAGATGGCTTAGAGATGGCTTACAGATAAGCAATTATAAAGCAATTAGTAATAAATTTGGGTAATATTTTCTCACTTTGGTACAAATTGAATAAGATTTAATTGCTAGCTGCAAAGTGTTTCATTTAACCTAAGATCCCTCTCTAAAGTTTGGTTGTTTATTTCTTGTGAAAACAAAATTTACCATCCTTTTTTTAGGGATTCATTATTTTTTTGGCCATCGTTTGGATCAGATAGAAAAATATTATAATACTACAACAATCAAGCTCAGGAATAGCTTTGTTTAGACCATTTTTATTAACTTTAAGATTGAAAAAATTTCTAATTATTACACCTTAAGGATTTATTAATGAGCATTCTCGTAGATAAAAAAACAAGACTGGTTGTGCAGGGAATTACAGGTGGCGAGGGTTCTTTTCACACCCAGCAAATTAAAGAGTATGGAACCAAAGTAGTTGCAGGGGTTACTCCTGGAAAAGGAGGAACTAATTTTCAGGGAATTCCTGTATATAATACTTTAGCTGAGGCTGTAAAACAACAGAAGGCTAACACTTCGGTAATTTTTGTTCCCCCTGCTTTTGCCGCTGATGCAATTCTGGAAGCAGCCAATTCAGGAATAAAAGTCATTATATGCATCACCGAAGGAATTCCAGCTGCAGATATGATCAAAGTTTATGATACAATAAAGGATAAGGGAATCGTGCTCGTTGGACCAAATTGTCCGGGAGTAATTTCACCCGGAAAAGCTAAGGTTGGTATAATGCCGGGCTTTATTCATAAAGCTGGAACTATCGGTGTAGTTTCAAGGAGTGGAACCTTAACTTATGAAGCTGTAAAACAGCTTACGGATGTAAAACTGGGGCAATCAACATGCGTAGGTATCGGGGGAGATCCCATAATAGGCTCCAGATTTGTTGATATAATAAAATTATTTAATGAGGATCCGGGCACCGAAGGAATTGTTATGATCGGAGAAATCGGCGGTACAGCTGAAGAGGAAGCTGCAGAATATATCCGGAAAAATGTTAAGAAACCGGTAGTAGGTTTTATAGCAGGCAGAACTGCACCTCCGGGAAGAAGAATGGGACACGCTGGTGCTATTATTTCCGGTGGTAAAGGAACTGCTGCTGAAAAAATGGCAGTGATGAAAAAGGCAGGAATTAAAGTAATTGAAAGCCCTGCAGATATAGGTATTGCAATGCTAAAGGCTATTGAAGACAAAAAGAAAAAAATATCGGTGAAAAGAAAAAGTATTAAAAAAGCGTTGAGCAGGAAAACTGTAAAATCCAAAATCACAAAAAAGAAAATAAGAAAATAAAAGGGAGATAAAATTGGGCAATATAACCCTGGCTATCATTAAACCGGACGCTGTTAGGAAAAACCTGGTGGGACAAATAATTACTAAGATCACGACGAACGGATTTAAATTAAAAGCCCTGAAAATGGTAAGTCTTAACAGAAACTCAGCTTCTGCTTTTTATGCAGTACATAAGGAAAGAGGCTTCTTTAATGATCTTATTGAATTTATGACATCGGGACCCTGCGTTCCAATGGTGCTTGAAAAAGCAAATGCAGTGGAAGAATTCAGAAAACTTATCGGCAGCACAGATCCTGTGCAGGCTGAAGAAGGAACAATCAGAAAATTGTTTGCCGATAATAAGGCCGAAAATGCTGTTCACGGATCCGATTCCGATGAAAATGCTTTAATAGAAATATCTCATTTCTTCTCAGGGAAAGAACTGGTTGAGAATTATTTGTAACAAGGTGAGAACTACCCCTCAATAAAAGGAACAATATGAAATTTTATATCATTTCAATTTTTGTTTTGCTCTTGTTAATAGGATGCAGTGAAAAAAAAGAAAACACTTCCGATTATACGGCAAAGAATAAGTATGCGTTCGATACAACAGATCTGAAAACCACCACGTTAAAGAATGCTGCATCGTCACTGAATTTCAAATACAAATTTGAGCAAGGCACAAAGTACAGTTACAGGATCAGTACAATTTCTGAAGATATGCAGTCAATAAAAACTGATACTGCAATTGAGCAGAACGTAAAGCAAAATGTTATATATTTATTTGATTTTGAGCCCGCTGTAGTTGATAAAGAAGGGACGCTCGAACTTACCTGTAATATTTCAAGTATAAAACTGGATGCTTCTTCTAACGATCAAAAATTCAGTTATAACTCCGACGATAAAAAAGACTCTGCCCAGACGGCAAGGTACTCCGAGTATGAATCTATGGTGAAAAATAATTTCAGTGTTCGTATCTCAGGAAATGGTGAGGTGCTGGAAATATTCAGGGTGGATAAAATCTTAAATAAGTACCTGGAAATAAAGGGTTATACCGATTCCGTTTCTGCACAGCAAAAGACAATGATCAGGGAGGATTTGATATCAGGCGTGCTTAAGCCTCTTGTTACCCAGATATTCAGGGAAATGCCGGCAAAAAGTGTTCCTTCAGATACTTTCTGGACAGTTCCTCAGAATCCTCAGAGATTTATGATCTACCAGATTTCAAATACAAATGTATATAAGGTAGCAAGTCTGGAAGATCTTAAAGGAGATACTCTTGTTAAGCTTAATGCAGCTTTGGATACAAAGATTAGCGGCGAATCAAAGGTAACCGACAGAGGAGTAACTTATCAGTTCCAGAAACCTGCTACGTCGGCTGAAGGTATCATTTATTTTAATCTAACAGACGGAATGATCCAAAAGTCAAAGACCAGTACTACAATTGATATCTTCTACACAATGGAGGCAAATACTCCTCAGGGAAAGCAAAAAGGAAGCAGGAAGGAAACGATTAAAAATATAAATGTAGTCGAGCGGCTTTAACAATGAAATAGAACCAGGCTCTCCGATGCAGAGAGCCTGGGAATAATGGTTTTACTTCTTAGGCTTTTCAACACTCAATAATTCTACATCAAAAATTAAAGTCGAATTTGCAGGTATCTTGCCCGACGGTACTGCTCCCAAACCTAAGGATGGCGGAATTAATAATCTTGCCTTCGAACCAGCCTTTAATAATGCTATCCCTTCATCCCATCCGGGCATTACCATTTTTTGGCCAACTACAAATTTAAGTGGTTCATCACGATCGACGGAACTATCGAATTTTGTTCCATCCAGCAGATAACCGGAATAATGCACGGATACAACATCTCCTGAATCTGCTTTTTCACCTGTACCTTGTTGAATAACCTGGTACTGCAGTCCTGATTTAGTCTTTTGAAATTTAGTGGAGTCAACATCCCACATCTCAGCTTTAGTAACTGTTTTTGCATCAACTAAGGTAATAACTATCTTGAGATTCGAGTTTGGAGGAATGGGTCCAATCCCCTGGGGGCCATATGCTAATCTTGAAGGGATTATTAAAGTTCTGGTTCCTCCCTTCTTCATTCCTATAATTGCTTCTTCAGTTCCTTTAATAAAATTGTTTTCCCCTAGGATAAATTTTAACGGAGGTCTGCCCTGACTGGATCCGATTGTACTTTTCACACGGGTGGAATCTTTTGTCCAATCTTTAAACAGATTTGTTGAATCCTTTATTATCCATCCTGAAAAATGAACCGAAACAAGATCACCTGCTTTCGCTGTATTTCCTGTCCCAACAGTGTCATCCATATATTGAAGGCCGGACTCCATTTTTACTACATCCCCTTCGTTTTTGCATCCTATAAACGTTATTAGTAATAATACAAGAACAACTAAATTAGTTTTCATCTTTTTCCTTAATAAAGCTGGTTATTTTTTATATTTTAAGACTCAAACATATAAGTTTATTACAACTTTCAAAGGTTTTTTATGAAATTTCTTACCGTACTTATTGTATTTTGTTGTGCGGGAGGATTATTTAGCCAGGAGAAAACCGTGGTAGATGCCGATTATACATTAGAAGAAGCGCTGGAGGGAAGTTCTGTTCCTTTTAATATAAAAGAAAACCTCAGGCTTGTAACAGTAACTTACTATTCCTTTGATAAGAAACTTCACCGCGGGCAGCTTGTAGTCCATAAAGATCTTGTTGAGGATGTAAAAGCAATTTTCCAGTATATAAAGAATGAAAAATTCCCTGTTGCTAAGGTAATTCCTATTGTTAAATACCATCATTCCGATGAGAAATCAATGCATGATAATAATACTTCGGCATTTAACTACAGGTTTATAAAGGGAAAAGATAAGCTCTCGAATCACTCCACAGGAAGGGCAATTGATATAAATCCTTTCCTGAATCCACAGATAACCGATGGAGTCAGCTATCCTGAGGGGGCGGTTTACAATCCAAAAGTACCAGGCAGTCTATCGGTGAACAATCCACTTGTAAAGGAATTTAAAAAAAGAGGGTGGAAATGGGGGGGCAACTGGAAATCAACAAAGGACTATCAGCACTTCGAAAAATTATGATAAAACAGAAATACCTTAATGAAAACTATTCTCTTTTTGATGTTTATACAATTACCTTTAATAGCCCAAATGAAAGAAGTAAAGTTTAATATCACAACTGAAATTCCTGACTCAGTGTTAGTTTATATCAGCGGAAATAATGATTCATTGGGCAACTGGGAGCCTTCAGCAGTTCCCTTAATAAAAACAGGGCTCAATACCTGGAGCAGAACTTTCAAGTTTAAAGAGGGTATGAGACTGGAGTATAAGTTTACATTAGGGGACTGGGAGCACGAAGCACTGAATGATATTGGGAGCGTACCGGACAATAATATTCTGAAGGTAGAAAATGATACCACTCTGAATTTTGAAATCCAAAAATGGGGAAATCAAAGAAGAATTTATGGCCAGATAACAGGAACTACAGAATTTATCAGGGATTTTAAACCAGATGGACTAAAATCAAGAGATATAATCATTTGGCTGCCACCCGATTACAATACAAGTGATCAGCGGTATCCTGTTCTTTATGCCCAGGATGGACAAAATATTATTGATCCAGCAACATCGTCATTCGGAATTGACTGGCAAATGGACGAAACAGCGGATTCATTGATCAGGAAAAAAGAGATTGAACCCATCATAATTGTGGGAATCTACAATACCTCCGACCGGTATGCTGAATATTCAGATACCGATACCGGACATATTTATATTAATTCTATTATAAACCAACTAAAACCTTTAATTGACAGCAGATACAGAACCTTACCTGATAAAAAGAATACTGCAGTTATTGGCTCTTCTATGGGCGGGCTAATCTCATTTATTATGATGTGGGAGTATCCAGAAGTGTTCTCAAAAGGAGCTTGTCTCTCCCCCGCCTTCGCCTATAGAAATTTTGATTATACTGTTAAAGTAAGAGAATATGCGGGAGCACGTAAGGATTTGAGGATCTATATTGATAATGGAGGAATAGGTCTTGAAACAGAACTCCAGCCGGGCGTCGAAAAAATGATTGGTATATTGAAAGATCTTGGTTATCCGGAAGAAAAAGCACTTAAATGGGTATTTGCTTCCGACGCTGAACATAATGAGTCAGCCTGGGCAAAAAGATTTCCTGAGATTTTAAAATACATTTTCGGAAAAGATTGAAAAAGGGATGCCCAAAGGACATCCCTGAAGTAAAATAAGCCTACCTTTTATTTAAGGCAACGTATGGTCTTTGAGTTTCACCGGTATATATCTGACGGGGTCTATAAATTCTGGTAGTGGTATCGTCTCTCATTTCTTTCCAGTGAGCAATCCAGCCGGGCAGTCTGCCGATAGCAAACATCACCGTAAACATATTAGTAGGAATACCCATTGCACGATAAATGATACCGCTGTAAAAATCTACATTAGGATAAAGCTTTCGTTCAATAAAGAAAGAATCTTCAAGAGCTATTCTTTCAAGGTTCTTTGCTATTTCGAGCATTGGATCATTTACACCAAGTTCGTTTAATACTTTATCAGCAGATTTTCTTAAGATGGTAGCCCTGGGATCAAAGTTTTTATAAACTCTATGTCCGAATCCCATAAGCTTAAAGCCCGAATTCTTATCTTTTGCAAGATCGATGTATTTCTTGTAATTCATTCCATCGTTCTTAATCATCTCGAGCATTTCAATAACTTCCTGATTGGCCCCGCCGTGCAGAGGACCCCATAAGGCATTTATTCCGGCAGATATTGTACCGAACAAATTAGCCTGGCTGCTTCCAGCCATTCTAACTGTAGATGTACTGCAATTCTGCTCGTGATCTGCATGAAGAATAAGGAGCAGATCCAGAGCATCTGCAACCACCTTCGACACCTTATACTGTTCCGCGGGAACGGCAAACATCATATGAAGAAGATCTGCACAGAAACTCAGATCGTTCCTTGGATAGATGTACGGTTGTCCGATTGATTTTTTATATGAAAAGGCTGCGATGGTCTTCAGCTTTGCCAGCAGCCGGATAATATTCAGGTTCATATCCGATGATGGATCTGTCTCCGGATAAAAAGCTGAAAGGGATGCAACCATTGATGATAGAACTCCCATAGGGTGAGCAGTAGGTGGATATCCCTCAAAAAACTTCTTCATATCCTCGTGGATCAGGCTATGATATGTGAGCTGTTTTTGAAAGGTATCAAATTCCTCTTTTGAAGGTAAGTGACCGTAAATTAAAAGGAAGCTTACTTCAACAAAGGAAGATTTTTCAGCCAGCTCCTCAATAGGATAACCCCTGTACCGCAGAATTCCTTTTTCACCATCGATAAAGGTAATTGCACTTCGACAGGAGCCGGTATTCCCATAACCAGGATCGAGTGTAATAGCCCCTGATTTATTTCGGAGTGAAGTAATATCTATACCAACTTCGCCTTCAGATCCCACTATAACAGGTAAAGAATATTCCTTCCCGTCTAAAGAAAATTTTGTTTCCATTATGTCCCCGGACAAATGTTATTTTGATTGGAATTACTAAACAGACTTAATAATTCATTATTTGAATTATAAGTTATATAATTATTAAAATTTAAGCAATACGATTTTATCAATAACAGGAAAAAAGAGACTGCTCTTTGTAAATATATTCATCACCCGAAATAGTTATAAGTAGGAAATTTTAGCGGGAGTTCAAACAATTACTTTTTGTTTCTTTGAAGCCGGAACCAGAATTTTGAAAGTACTCCCCTCCCCTTGCGAATTCTCAATAATCAATTCCCCACCACATTTACGGATAATTTCTCTTGTAAGTAAAAATCCAATGCCCTTTTCATCCTGTAACTCCTCTTGATTACTAGAATTTTTGATGATAAAGAGATTTTTCAGAAGATATTGCTCAATGCCAATACCCTTGTCGGTTACCGAGATTTCAATATGGGTTCCGGTATCCAGTGCATTTACCTCAAGACGACTACCGGCATCAGAATATCTGATTGACTGGATCAGAAAGTCCTGAAGAATTGTGATTAATATTTCCTCCTCAGCATAGATTTCAACGCTCTCCTCAATACACTTTTTGAAGAGAATATTCTTTTTCTCAGCAAATATTTCAATTGCTGCTAATTCCCTATCAAGTATTTCTGCCAGTGGAATTATTTTGAGTTTAGGTTTATATGATTGTGAGGAATACCTGGAGAATCGGAGAAGTTTTTCAATTAGATTATAGATAGTTCTTGAGCTTGCAAATAAGGATTCTACCGATGAATGAATATCTGAAGAACTTAAAGTATCAAAGCTGTTTTTAAGTATTTCAGTGTATCCCAGAAGCGAATTAAAATTATTTTTCAGTTCGTGGCTGAGTGAGGAGAAGAATTTATCCTTAACAGAGTTTAGATTTTCCAAGTACAAAAAAACTTTATCCTGTTCTTCAAGTTTAATCAGGTTCATCAATGCTTTTGATACTGAAAAAGAAAACAATTCAAAAAGTTCCTGTTCAGGCGCTCCGAAAAAACTCCCCGGATCACTATTAATTCCTGCGATTATTCCGATATTGTCTTCATCATATACAAGTGGAAGACCGATCCAATTTGTCACAGGTGTTCCAGGACCAGTATTTAAGATCTCTTGAAGCGAACGGGTATCCAACCGAACAGTAGAATTTTGTTTTACAGTATACTCAATTAATCCTTCAATCAGTTTATCATTATTATCACACTCGTTTAACAAGTATTTGATTATCCCTGTGTTAAGATTATATACACCGACAATTACTGAACTGACGGGGATGTATTCTTTGATAGTGTTAGCAAATAGAACAAAAAAGTCCTCTGAAGACGTATTTAGATTTAACACTTGCAAAAGTCCCAGCACAGATTTCTGGATCCGGTCTTTTCTTTTTAATTCGGTGATATCTCTGAAAATTACTTCAATTGCCGGCTTCTCCTCAAAGTATGTAGGGATTGCGGCGGTCTCGACATCAATAATTTTCCCATCAAACCGGACCAGCTTTTCAGGAATACCTTCCACGGTCATTCCCTTAGTCCGGAATTTCCCGGCACTCCCACTTTCGAATTTCTTTTGGTCGTGATGGATGAAATCCATCATCGACCGTCCTATCAGCTCCTTTGCCGATACGGCACCAAATAACCTTATTCCGGCTGGGTTCATGTATACAATTTTACCCTCACAATGCACCCCGATGGCAACGGGGGAATTTTCGACAAGCATCCTGTAACGTTCTTCATTTTCAATGATTGTTCTTTCAGCTTTTGCTTTATAAAGTGCCATTTCTATTGCGGAGTGCAGCGCGTGCTCATCAAGTGGTTTCAACAGGTAGCCGTATGGCTCTGTCAATTTTGCATTAGCCAGTGTATCTTTATCGGAAAAGGCTGTAAGGTAAATTACCGGTATATTAAATCTCTGTTTTATTCTTGCGGCAGCTTCTATGCCTGTAAGTTTGCCATCCAAAATTATGTCCATAAGTATCAGATCAGGATTCCGATTTTTGGCAGCTTCTATCGCTTCTTCGCCGGAGCGTATCATCCCTAAAACTTCATACCCGAGTTTATTTTCAAGGATTTGCCTGATATCCATTGCAACAATGTATTCATCTTCAACAATTAAAATCTTATTCTTATTCATTCAGGGTATTTAATCAGATTACCTAAAGGTAATATATTCTTCTTTTAGAATATTTTTTTTGACCAGTGACATAAATCGAAAATTATTTCGACAGCGGGATTGTGAAGGTAAATGTGCTTCCCTGGTTGATTACGCTTTTAGCGGAGATTCTTCCTCCGTTTCTTTCAACAAATTCTTTTACCAGTAATAAACCAAGTCCTGTCCCAAATTCCTTCTCCGTCCCGGAAGAGGATTTTACATGTTCCATAAGGATCTTAGACAGCATCGCTTCATCCATCCCGATACCTGTATCATCGACTCTTATCTGGAGGAATTTATCATCTTCAGGACTCAGATTGGAAGTAATTCTAATCTCACCCCCTCGGTTGGTAAACTTAATTGCATTGGAGAGGAGGTTCTGTATAATAGAATTAAGCATATCCTCATCAGCAAATACTTCTACATCGCTTACTTTGGC
Organism: uncultured Ignavibacteriales bacterium; assembly: GCA_963764685.1. Lineage (GTDB taxonomy): Bacteria > Bacteroidota > Ignavibacteria > Ignavibacteriales > Ignavibacteriaceae > CAVXTT01. The sequence goes on along the minus strand of CAVXTT010000006.1, from coordinate 13,583 downwards.
AACAAGGTTCAGCTGTTTTTTTACCATCGTACCGCGCAGAAGATTTAATGTCCCGTCAATTATCCTTTTAATTGACAGATTGGCAGGTTTGAATTCAAAATTACCCGTCTGGAACCGTGAGAACTGAAGAAGATTATTAGTCATCTGGTAAAGATTCTTTGAAGACTCATAGATAACATTCAGATATTCCTTCATTTCCTCTTCGGTCAGGGTTCCAAATTCCGTCGTAAGAATTTCCGAGAAGCCGAGTAAAGAGTTAAATGGACTCCTCAGATCGTGAGATATTAGTGAAAACAGCTTATCCTTGGAACTGTTTAGTTCCTTTAATTTAATGATAAATTCTTCTTTTTCTTTTTCAACTATTTTTCTCTCGATCGCCCTGGAAATAGGATATGCTATCATTTCAAGTATATTCTTTTCCTGTTCACTATATGTATTTTCGTAAAAATAATCCTGAAGCACGAGCACTCCAATGGTATCATCCAGGATCTTTAGCGGTACACCTAACCACACTGCGGATTGAGTCCCTACCAATTCAATTTCTCCTTTTGCCCTGAGCTCTGAATCCAGCTCCATATTAACAAGAGCCGGTTGTCCTGTCCTGATAACATATTCTGTAAGACCCCTGCCAAATGATTTTGTAGGCGCATCTTTATCGAATTGATCGACAAAATAAGGGAAAGAGATAAGGTTTTCTTTTTTATGGTGAATGGCGATGTAAAAATTATCTGCCGGCATCAGGTCCATTATTGACTGATGAAGATACTTATAGAAATCTGTTATATTTAATTCAAGATTAGCAGCCTGTAGTATATTGGATATCGTATCCTGAACCTTTTCATCCTTCCTCATTTTTGTAACATCAACTCCCGACCACACAAAATGAGAAATCTCCCCTGCACTATCTCTTATAACTGTATTATGCCATTTGATAATCTTTTTGCTGCCGCTTCTCGTTAGTACTGCTAGTTCTGAAAAATGATCAGGACTCCCATTTTTGTTAATTCCTGCAAACAGGTTAGTTATATCTGCGCGGTATTCTTCTGTAAACAGCTCACTTAATTTTCGTCCGATTAATATCTCCCTGCTGTAGCCGAGAAGCTCCTCAACTTTATTGTTCATATAAACTATCAGACCCGCAGGGTCGGCAAGTAAAAATATGACATCAACATTATCCAATATGTTATTTAGCTTTTCTTTCTCAGATTTTAAACCCTGTACAAAATAATGCCACGGAGTTATGTCCTTTAGAAATCCGGTACTATATAACATAGTTTTATCTTTATCCAGCCTGATTGAGGCTGTATCTTCTACCCACCTTTGTTCACCTGATTTGGTGATAATAGAATACTTTGCAAAGAATTCGGAGAAGTCCTCGTTATCTATTACCAGGTCGCGTCTTTTAACAGTTATAATTTCTTTGACGATCTTTTTGAATCCGAACTCATTGAACTCTTCTTTTTTATATCCTGTTAATGATTCAATCTCAGGACTCATATATTCATAGCGCTGTGACTTAAAATCATAATTATAGAATATAGTTTCAGATGCATCAAACAAATGTATCTGTTCGTGGAAATGAGTTAATGGACTCTCATTCGTTTCAAGTATTTCTAAAGGGTTATACATTAGATGTCTTTTAAGTTCTCCTTCATCCGGATTGGAAAGATAAGAAGATTTATAATCATATTATATATGTATTGGAAGAGTAACGCAGATTTATTATGTGCCAGCAACAATATCATAATCTTTTTGAACTGCCTATTTTGCTTTTTAATAAATATTGAGAGAAAATGCAGACAAGACAACCAAACAGAAGGGTCAATTGGATTTTCGTTATAATTTTAATTATTGTAATTCCTCTTGTTTTATTTACTTTAATAATGATGAATACAATGACCTCTGAAACTAATGAATCTATGAATACACAGGATACTACAAGGATAGAACAGGGAAACACAGATACATCAAATACAGGAAGCCCTGATAGTGTTCTCCGAAAATAATTACAGGTTTATGTACGCAGCCCTGCAGGAGGCTGAGCAGGCGCTTGAAGAAAATGAGGTGCCTGTAGGGGCAGTGGTAGTTCATAAAGATAAAATAATCGGCAGGGGACATAACCAGGTAGAGATACTTAGTGATCCCACGGCACACGCCGAAATGATTGCCATAACTGCAGCAGCCTCACATCTGCATTCCTGGCGTTTAACTGAATGTGATATTTATGTAACTGTTGAACCCTGTATTATGTGTACAGGCGCATTACTTTCTGCACGAGTCACAAACCTTTATTTTGCGGTATTTGACCCCAAATTTGGAGCCTGCGGTTCACTTTACAATATTGCGGAAGAGGGAAAATACAACCATAAGCTGCAGTTATATTCCGGTATTTATGCACCGGAAAGTGAGCAGCTGCTGAAGCAATTCTTCGGAAATATACGGAAAATCATCTGATCCGTTTAATCTTAATCTTGATAAAGTACCCTATTATTAATAACTTGCAAATAAAAGATTAAATTATGCGTATTATTCTTTTCGGTTCACCAGGGGTAGGCAAGGGTACCCAGGCTAAAATACTTTCCGCAAAACTTAATATACCTCATATTTCTACCGGTGATATTCTTCGTCAGGCAGTAAAGGATCAGACTCCATTGGGAAAAAAGGCACAGGAGATAATGGACGCTGGTGAACTGGTCCCTGATGATGTGATGATGGGAATTATTAAGGAAACACTTGATTCTGCTAAGTGCCGGAATGGCTTTATACTTGACGGATTCCCCAGAACTCAGGCACAAGCCCTTGCTTTTGACAAAATGACTGCCGAATTGAAGATTAATGACATTTACCTTGTATACCTCACTGCAAAAGAAGAAGCCATAATTGAAAGACTTACTAACCGGAGAGAATGCAAAGTATGTCATTCACTGTTTAATTACCAGGATATAAAAGGCCTGGATAAATGTCCTAACTGTAAAGCAAGAAACAGTTTTATTTTCCGTGCAGATGATGCGGAAGAAGTCATCCGTCACAGACTTGAAGTGTTTGAAAAAACCACAAAGCCTGTCCTAAAATATTATCAGAATAAGGATAGGGTAATAAGCATAAATGGTATCGGGAAAGTTGAAGATGTAGATGAGAGAATTCTTTCCGCATTAAAAGAAAAGATCGGTCAGATTATTTCTGCCTGATCAAACCCTTTAGAGCTTTTCCTTTTTCCAGCTTTATCACCTTAATATTCTGCGACCTGATAAGATCATAATTATGGGTTGCAAATAATACAGCCGTTCCCCTCTTATTTATTTTCAGTAAAATGTCCAGAATTTCTCTTCCTGTTTCGGGATCCAGATTACCTGTGGGTTCATCGGCAAGTATGAGGGACGGATCGTTAATTATAGCTCTTGCAATTGCAATTCTCTGCTGTTCCCCCCCTGATAATTGTGAGGGGTAAGCCTTGCTCCTGTGTGATAAACCAACCTCTGTTAAAGCATTATTTATTCTTTTATAAATTTCAGCTTTCGGAGTGTTGACTGCTCGCAGCACAAAAGCTAAATTCTCATACACTGTCCTGTCAGTAAATAATTTAAAGTCCTGAAATATTATACCAAGTTTTCTGCGGAGTAAAGGGATCTGCCTTAGTTTGATAGTACGGGAATCAAATTCTTTTATTTCAATATGCCCGGAAGCAGGTCTGAGATTCATATAGATCATCTGCATAAGTGTACTTTTCCCCGCCCCGCTTTTCCCTACCAGGAAACAGAACTCGCCGGGATTGAGATTAAAAGTAAGATCATTAAATATCTCATGTCCGGGAAAACTGAAAGATACATTTTGGAACGACAGCATATTATCTATTTGCTTTTTTTACAACGAATTGTATACGATCGCATTCCGGGTGCCCCGCGGAAAAGGTAAATGCATCATAACACTCTGCGGCATATAACCGGGATGATTCAAGCAGCTTAAAATAAGTTTCAAACCTGAATATCTTCTGCTTGTGAACCTCCATGACAGGTATTCCCGTTTTCAGTAACTTCAAAATAATTTGTATGCATCCTCTTACCGGGATCGTATTCACTTTTATTTTTATAAGATACTCCCTTATATACACCCTGGGAATAGGGTATTTTAGCGTGTTTAAAACTATTCTTTTCAAGACTGACATCAAAAAGAAATATTCCGGCGGGTAGAAGTATTTTTTCCACTTCCTTAAATAACATAAGCAGACTTGCTTCCGAAAGAAGGTAATTCACGCTGTCGAAGGCAGAAAATACCAGATCAAATCGGGAATCAAATGGAAGTTTTCTCATATCACAAACGACGCACCGGTGGTTCTTCATTTGCTTTACCATCATCAGTGATATATCAGTAGGAATTAAATCCGGGTAATATTTTCGGAAGGGTTCTGTCAACAACCCGGTACCTGCCCCCAGTTCAAGCACTTTAGCTTTTTTACTTACATATTTTTTAGAGATATTATGCAGATACTCAGCCCACAGATCATACCTGATATTTCTCATGAGGTGGGAATATACAAGTGCAAGTTTGTTATAAATTTTTTTTTCTGCTCCCGGCATTCTTTCTGCGGTTAGTTATTACCTTATCGGCAAATTTATACGCATCTACCATGCTTGATGCTGATGCAGCATTTTTCCAGGCGATGTCGAATGCTGTACCGTGATCGGGTGAAGTTCTTATTACCGGGAGCCCTGCTGTGTAATTTACTCCCCTGTCAAAATTCAGCATCTTAAAGGGAATCAGAACCTGGTCGTGATACATCCCCAATACCATATCAAAATTTTTATACTCTCTTTTCGCAAAGAATGCATCGGCACTATAAGGTCCCTGGCAATAGGGTTTAAATGCATCTTCATTAATTAAGGGATCAATAATCTTTGTCTCTTCATTTCCAATCAATCCGTTCTCTCCACTGTGCGGATTTAAACCCAGTACAGCGATTGAAGGCTTTACAATATTAAGATCATATTGAAGTGTACTTATCAGAACATTTAGGACGCTTCTTAAGTTTCCGGTAAGTTAACGAACCTGAAATCTCTTTTATCGGTATATGAATACTGGATAATGCACAATTCATTGAAGGTGAAAAGAAGCTCATTGCATAATCAGAAGTTCCGCACCAATCTGCAAACATTTCCGTATGTCCGGGATACTGAACTCCGGCTAATTTAAGTGCATTCTTGGAAACGGGAGCAGTAATTACGGCATCGGCAATCTGATTTTTAAGAAGAGCAAAGGACAGTTCAATAGTTTCATATGCACATTTTCCGGAAGTCACTGTCGGCTTCCCCTCTGAAATTTTAATGTTACCGGGATTTATTACTGTAACCGTCCCCGGTTCTGATCTGTGATAGTCGGTTGAGATAATAAAATTGAAACGGGGCTTTACCAGCTTAATTACTTTTTTAAATATATTAGCGGGGCAGATGAAATAATATCCATTATTACTGTCTTTACCGAAAATTGTGTTGAGTGATTTAACGACAATTTCGGGACCAATACCATTAACGTCACCACAAGTAAAAATGAATTTTTTCATCCTTCGATCAGCAGGAATTCACCTGTTCCTTTTGCATCTACAAAGATAAATTTATTTTTCTCGTATAACCAGGTTTCCAAAGCCTGACCGTTCACAGTATATGATCTTTCTATTTTTACAGGTTTGCCGTATTTAATAAATATTCTTCCCCGGTCGGAAGTCACCCCATCCTCTTTCAGCGATGAGAAATTCTTTGCCGCATAATCAATCCTCCGGTAGTATTCATCCATTAATGGGTTAAACATAGTTCCCGGAGTAGGATCTGATTTACGCCAGTGTTCCGTAAGTGCTTTCCTGTATTCAGAACTGCTGCCTTCCGTAAGAGCCTGCACTTTACTTTCCTCCTCAATATACTTTAAAGAAAGAATAGCATACTCCGGGTCGGACAACGAAACAGGACGGTTATACCATTTAACTGTTATCTCAAAAAAATTACTCTTCTTACTTTTATCCGCAAGTTTCAAGGAATATGTACCTTCAGGCAGAAGCCCTGACAAACCCTCTACCAGGAAATAAGAAACTGCGGGGTCTTCATCCTGAATACCAACCCCTACAGATCCGCAGTCATAAAGATTTATTTTCCCATCAATCTTTTTAGTAACAGAACCACTCCAATAGACAGAGTCTCCCCTGCTCACTTCAACCTGAATCTCAGTAACAGATTTGTCGGTTACGGGAAGAATAATATCAAAGGGTTCTTCGGCAAAGGGTATATTACCTTCAAAATTAGCCAGCCTGAACATCATTTCGTCATTACAGGAAACTTTGTCTGAATATATTATTAATGGCGGCATGAATGGAATTCCATCTGCACCGGCAGGCAATATATCTCTTTCCGGGAGGCGTGCTTCCTTTTCACTTTTCCGGTCGGTAAATACAGCATTGAGCTTAATTTTAATTCCCGGCACATTAAAATAAAGGAGTCCCTCGGAGTAGCCATCTTCACCGCTTGTTTCTTCAAATGACGATACAGATACAATTTTATCTTCAATACGTCTTTGGATAACAGCACCACCCGAGTCAGATAATTCAATCATCACCTCATACTCCGCTGAAAAACCTTTTGCTGTTTTTTCAAAAACCAGCCTGTTATAAGGTATTCTGAAAGAATAATATAAATCGTAATTTTTTTCTCCAGGCAGGAAATGAATCTCATGCATAACCTGACCGGTTTGAGAAAAGATCAGTGATGTGCACAGCAGGAGATAAAAAAATATAAATCTCATTTACAATTCTTTTTTATTATCAAACCTAAAAATCAATTCTAATTTGTTCAACAGTAAATCATATCAATAAAAAAGGGATCATTTCTGATCCCTTCTGGTTATAAACCTAATCAGCTGTTCATATTATTAAGAAAGTCCTTGTTGTTCTTAGTCCCCCTGATCTTATCAAGCAGGAATTCCATAGCTTCAACAGGGGAGAAGTCACTCAGTATTTTTCTGAGGATCCAGATCTTCTGAAGATCATCCTCCTTCAATAAGAGGTCTTCCCTTCTGGTTCCCGACCGGTTAACGTCAATAGCCGGGAATATCCTCCTGTCGCTAAGGTCACGGTTCAGAACAAGTTCCATATTACCCGTTCCCTTGAACTCTTCAAAGATAACGTCATCCATACGGCTGCCCGTATCGATCAGGGCAGTTGCAATAATTGTGAGACTTCCTCCGTCTTCGGTGTTTCTTGCAGCACCAAAAAATCTTTTCGGTTTATGAAGTGCATTGGAGTCAACACCTCCGGATAATATTCTTCCACTGTGAGGAACTACAATGTTATGTGCACGGGCCAGCCTTGTTATACTGTCAAGCAGAATTACAACATCTTCTTTTGCCTCAACAAGTCTTTTAGCTTTTTCGATAACCATATCTGCAACCTGTACGTGTCTTTCTGCAGGTTCGTCAAATGTGGAGCTTATAACTTCCGCCTTAACTGATCTCTCCATATCCGTTACTTCTTCGGGGCGTTCATCGATAAGGAGGATAATCATCTTTATTTCGGGATGATTCCTTGTGATGGAATTAGCTATTTTTTGAAGAAGAATTGTTTTACCGCTCTTAGGGGGTGATACAATAAGACCTCTCTGCCCTTTTCCGATAGGTGCCAGAAGATCCATAATCCTTACCGAATATTCTCCCGGTGCCGATTCAAGCACTATTTTCTTTGTAGGATATACCGGGGTAAGGTTATCAAAAAGTGTTCTCCCTCTTATTGCTTCCGGGTCCTGCCCGTTTACAGCTTCCACTCTCAGAAGCGCGAAAAATCTTTCGCCTTCTTTAGGTGGTCTTACCTGCCCGCTTACAAAGTCTCCGGTCCTTAAGCTGAATTTTTTGATCTGGGAGGGGGAAACATATATATCATCGGGTGAAGGGAGATAGTTGTAGTCAGAAGAACGGAGGAATCCATAACCATCGGGCAGTACTTCCAGCACTCCCTTGGAAAATGTTAATCCGTCCTTCGCAGTTTGTGCTTCAAGAATCTTAAATATTAATTCTTGTTTCCTCAAATCACTATAACCCTGGATATTAAGATCCTTAGCTATAGAGTTTAACTCCACTATTTTTTTTGACTTGAGTTCAGAAATATCCATTGGCATTGCGAAAACCCTAACTGTTGTTTTGGAAAATGAAATAAAATAAAATTAAGAAATAAATTAGAACAAGTTCTTTCAAAAATTTAATATTCCGGATATGATTACGAGGTTACCATTTGAATTACTTGTTGAAAGGTACAAGAGGCTCATTCGAAACTTACTGTATATCTAAAAAAATGTCAAGCATTTTTATTTTGCAGTGAAGATTTAATTTCGCCCACTAAATACATACTGCCAGCCACAACAAGACAATCCCTGGTGCCGGATGAAGTAAAAGCACTTACGAAAGAGACCGGATCCTCTTCAATAATGGGAGAAATACCCTCAGAACGGCATATATCGATCAGATCCTCTAATTTACAGGCCCGCTCCATTTTCAGCTCCGTAATATGTATTTCTGAGAAAGCGTCTTTCAGCATATGCAACATTTGTTTTACAGCCTTGTCATCCAGGGCAGAAAACAGAAGTTTTCTTCCTTTATACTTACTTTTTGATTTATTGAACTCGGATAAAAAATTCCTGATGCTTTCAGGGTTATGTGCAGAATCCAGTATAATATCCGGACTTTGATTAAAATACTCATATCTTCCCTGAATACCTGTATTTTTAATTACATCTTTAATGCCGGTTGAAATAATATTGTAGTCATCAATTCCGAAGACCTTAACAATCGCCAGCCCAGCCAAGGCTGCATTCAATTTCTGATAATCACCCCTTAACGGCATTGACCAGTCATCCAGTTCTATTTCTTCCGTGTAAAGGTCTACCGAACCAGGTTTCTCGTTTATATAATCGGCGATCCTGTAAAGTTTGCTTCCCGTGTCAATACATTTCCGGTTTATCACTTCATCTGCTTCCGGCGGAAGTTTACCTGTAAATACTTTCGAACCTTTTTTTATGATGCCCCCCTTCTCAGCAGCTATTTCCTTAATTGTGGTCCCAAGAATATTGGTGTGCTCAAGACTAACTGAAGTTATAATCACCGCCAGCGGTTTCGGAAGTACATTTGTGGCATCAAGCCTGCCCCCCAGTCCTGTTTCAATAACCGCATAATCAACTTTCATCTCCTTGAAATACTGGAATGCCATCGCAGTGGTTACCTCAAAAAAGGTCAACTTATGTTCATCTATGTAATCATTCCACATATTTATAAAACCGGCGACATATTCATTATCAACTTCTTCCCCATTAATTTTTATTCTTTCATTGAAACGGACAAAATGAGGGGAAGTATAAAGTCCTGTCCTATATTTCATCTCCTGGAGAATACTCGCGATAAACGCAGAAGTACTCCCCTTCCCGTTTGATCCCGCAATATGTAAGGTCTTCAGTTTTAAATGGGGATTCCCTATCAGCTGAAGAAAATTTATGACATTATCCAGCCCGAGCTTTATGCCCCTGTTATGGAGGGAAAACAATTTCTCAAGTGACTGTTCTAAATTCATATTAAAGAATGTATGATCCTGTCAGTTCCGCCAGTTTTCCGATGCTGAATTTTATACAATATGCTTCAAGTTCTTTAATGATCTCATCCGCAGCAGCGGGATTTATGAAGTTCACGGTACCTAACTGCACCGCAGATGCACCAACAATCATAAACTCCACAACATCTTTCCAGTTCATTATTCCACCGATTCCAATTATCGGAATATTTACCTTTCTTTTAATCTCCAATACCTTCGCCAGAGCAACAGGCTTAATTGCCGGACCCGATAACCCGCCGTTTACATTATATATTTTCGGCTTGCGGGTAAAAATGTTAAAAGCTGTCCCTACCAGGGTATTTATTGCCGATACCGCATCTCCCCCTTCTTCCTTAACAACGCGTGCAAACTCTGCAATATACGACACATTAGGGGATAGCTTTATAATTACAGGCTTATTGGTTACTGCCTTAACCTTAGATGTTATATTTCCGACAGCTTTAATATCGTTTCCGAACTGAAGTCCCCCCTCTTTAACATTTGGACAGGATACATTTATCTCAAAAGCTTTTATTGATTCTTCACTTGTAAGTATCCTTGTACATTCAACATATTCCTCAACACTGCTGGCGGCAATATTGCAAACCAGCGGCACATCATATTTTACCAGGAATGGAATTTTTTCTTTAAGAAACTCATCCACACCAACATTTGCAAGACCAATCGCATTCAACATACCGGCAGGGGTCTCGACGATCCGCTGCGGCGGATTTCCCTTTCTCGGTTTCAGACTCAAGGATTTTGTAACTATTGCCCCAATATTATTTAAATTTACAAAATCAGATATTTCATTACCGTATCCGACGGTACCGGAGGCAAGCATTACCGGATTTCTTAATTTAAGTGCACCGATGGTTATAGACAGATCGGGCTTTTTCATATTACCACATCCTTTATATTAAAAACCGGCCCGTCTTTACATACAAGCAGGTATTTATCAGGATGAGCAGTTGATTCAACAGGACACCCCTGGCATATCCCGAATCCGCACGCCATTGCACACTCAGTAGAAACCTCACAATTGAAATCATATTTCAAGGCAAATTCTTTTAAAGCTCTCAGCATTGCATTCGGACCGCAGCCAAATATTTTTATTTTCCCTTTTTTCAGCAGACCGATATTTTGTTCAAGAAGATCTATAACATTTCCCTTAAATCCTGCTGAGCCGTCATCTGTTGCTGTGTGTACATTCAGCAGATTGTACGTAATAACATCTTTTTCTGTTCTTCCACCGATAAAGCTTATAATATTTTTCTTATCTTTTAATAATCTTGTTAGGAAAGGAAATGGTGCTGCACCCAGACCTCCAGCTGCAATTACTGCAGTATCAAAATTATCATCAATATTGAAGCCCTTACCAAGAGGACCCAATATATCAAGAGCATCTCCCGGTTTTTTGCCCGCCAGCATTTTCGTCCCTTCCCCGAAAATATTAAACATCAGGTAAAAGGAATCACCTTCCACATCGCAGATACTAAAAGGTCTACGCAGTAACGGGTAAATAGAATCGGATACTTTTACATTTACAAATTCACCGGGATGGGTTTGGGAAGCAATTCTGGGGCAATGAAGTTTTAATATATAGATATCGTTTTCAAGTTTTATTACTTTCTCAACCGGCGCATCAGCAATAAACAATATATAACCTAAAAATATTATAGTAGATATAGAAAAATAACAGAATTTGACCGAAGGAAAAAACCATCAGATACGGATAATAGATGGGCGCACACCGACGCCGGTATGTTTCACTCTTCAAGTGTACTCAGATTCCCGGGATCCTGTCCTAAAGCCTTTGCCTTCAACACACGCCTCATAATTTTTCCGCTTCTTGTCTTTGGCAGAGACTCAACAATCTCTATATGTTCCGGTTTTGCTATAGGCCCTACTTCGTGTCCCACGTGCTGTCTTAATTCTTCGATCAGTCCGTCCTCATTCTTGAAACCTGATTTAAGAATTACATAAGCATAAATTGCGTGCCCTTTAATATCGTGCGGCAGACCTATGGCAGCTGCTTCAGCAACAGCGTGATGACTTACCAGTGCACTTTCAATTTCAGCAGTACCCAGGCGGTAGCCTGAAACTTTAATTACATCATCAACGCGTCCAATTATCCAGTAATAGCCGTCCTCATCTCTCCGTGCAGAATCTCCGGTCATATATACACCCGGAAAGCGGCTCCAGTATTGATTAACATATCTATCGGGATCGTTATAAATTGTTCTAATCATAGCAGGCCACGGATTCCTGATAATAAGATATCCTTCCTCATTATCCTTCACCGGATTCCCATTTTCATCCAATATATCCATTTTCAATCCCGGGAAAGGCTTCGTACCCGAACCAGGTTTCAAAGGAACGCAGGGCATCGGGGTAATCATAAACATTCCCGTTTCAGTTTGCCACCAGGTATCCATAATCGGACATTTTTCTTTTCCGATTACTCTATGGTACCATTTCCATGCTTCAGGATTTATTGGTTCGCCAACACTGCCGAGGAGCCTTAAAGATGAAAGATCGTGCCGGTTAGGCCAGGCCTCCCCGTAACGCATCAAACCTCTTATTGCAGTAGGAGCCGTATACAAAATATTTATACCATACTTCTCAATAAGCTGCCACCATCTGTTCGGGTAGGGATGAGTAGGAGCCCCCTCATACATAAATGAAGTTGCTCCGTTAAGCAGTGGACCATAAACAATATAACTATGACCGGTTATCCAGCCGGGGTCGGCTGCACACCAGTACCTGTCCTCTTCGTGAATATCGAATACATATTTAAGAGTTGAATATACCCCCACCATGTAGCCGCCATGGGTATGGAGTATTGCTTTCGGCTTTCCTGTTGTACCCGAAGTATATAAAAGGAATAATGGATCCTCAGCATCCATATGTTCCATATGGCAGGAATTGCCGGCAATGGGCAGAGCCATCAGCTCGTGGTACCACATATCGCGTCCTGCTTCCATAAAAATCTGCTCACCTGTCCTTTTTACAACAAGCACGCTTTCAACTGTAGCGGCACGCTGAAGTGCCTCATCGGCTATTTGCTTCAGCTGAATAACTTTGCCGCGCTGGTATGCGCCGTCGGCTACAATTAAAACTTTTGATTGACTATCCTCAAGACGTTCGTGCAGGGCTTCAACAGAAAATCCGCCGTACACAACTGAATGGACTGCACCGATCCTGGCACAGGCAAGCATAGCAGTCATAAGTTCGGGAATCCGTCCCATATAAATTGTAACCCTGTCCCCTTTTCTTACACCGAGACTTTTCAACACATTTGCAAAGCGGCAGGTCTCACGCTTAAGTGCAAAGTAAGACAGGGAACGGAATTCCCCGTTTTCCCCTTCCCAAATCAAAGCAAGCTTATTGCGGCGATAACTATTAACGTGAATGTCCACAGCGTTATATGCAATATTTGTTCTGCCGCCTGTAAACCATTTATAGAAGGGTTTATTCGAGTCATCAAGCACCTTATCCCATTTTTTGAACCAATGAAGGTTCTCTGCTTCCTTAGCCCAGAAACCCTCATAATCTTCTTCAGCAAAGCGGTATATTTCCCCGCATTTAGCAATACCGTGCTTTACAATTTCTTTGGTTGGATAGTAAACTTCTCCTCGCAGATTATTTTCCTTCATTGTTTACTCCGCTAATAGGTTGGGATGAATATTATTGAAATATAGGAAATTAGCTTTTAGGAAAGGAAAATGCAAGGGATGTAATATAAAGCTTCACTACTGTAATTCGAGTTTCAGTAAAAGTATAGAATAATAGGATAAATCGGACAGATTCTTCCTATACTATAAATCAATCCTTCTTATTAGAACAAACTCTACTGGCTTTTCTGCATAGGAAGATCCCCTGGAGGTATTTTTTAAGTCTTCTTTATCCAAATTTTTATGCATTTATAGTAACAATATTTATTAACTCCGGGATTCCAGGTAAATAATGCCCCGAT
>CAVXTT010000005.1:0-12597 GCA_963764685.1 uncultured Ignavibacteriales bacterium | reverse complement strand
AACAGAATTGAGTATTTTCTCCGGGGGATTATTACTCTTAATAGATTCGTAAATTCTTAATATTATTTCAACAAATTCGGATATCATATTTAAAGTAAATTTTTATACTTTTTAACAAGTTCATTTTCAATTCTTTTCATTTTTATCTTATCCTGCTTAATCTTATCATCAAATCCGATAAGATGGAGAATCCCGTGAATTATAAGACGGGTAATTTCCTGCTCAACTTTTACACGAAATCTACGCGAATTTAGTTCCGCTTCTTTATAGCAAATAAATAATTCAGCGTCTATGCTTTGTTTATTCTCAGAATAATCAAAAGTAATGATGTCGGTAGTGTGATTGTGATCCAAAAATCTTCTGTTTATATCCAAAATCTCTTCTTCGTCAACAAAATTCACAATAAATGAAGAAATATTTAACTTCAATTCGGATTTTAGATTTGAGATAAGATTATGTATTGAGGTTTTTTGAATTTTTTCAAAATCCCCTGAATTTATCTTAAGATATTTCACTCTCTGAACCATTGCCTTTGTGAATACTTAAAGATATATACAAAATGAAAATTTAAACTGTAAAAGTCAAACCTTCCCTTGAACCGATGCAATTTATTTTAACTTTTTCCCTGGCAAATATTTTTTGTACTTCCAGCAAAAGCTGATCGATCTTTTCATCAGTATAATCCGGATTATAATGAAAGAAAATCAGGTTCTTGACTTCTGCAGCTATACTGAATTCCGCCACAGATATATTGCCCGAATGCCCCCAGCCTTTATATTTTTGAAAGGATTTTTCATCAAACATAACGTCGTGAACAAGGTAATCTGCCCCCCTGCAAAACTCTACAAGATCCTGGTTGAGCTTACTGAACTTTTTACCCGAATCATCAGTATCATCCAGATAAATCTCATTATCTGTTACATAAATAAACGAACGGTCTCCTTCAGAAAGTTTAAATACAAGTGTGGGAGAGGGATGGTTGCTATGAAAGGTTTCAATATTTATGGTATCCACTTTATAAAATGAGTGATTATTTATGTTCACATAATCTTTATTGGAAGTAACCTCATCAAGCTTGACAGGAAAATTGTTCGGCATCATTTGATCATCGAGCACTTTTCTAACATCCATACCGTTACTCTCAACACCATAAAACTTAATTATCGAGTCCGGCTGATAAAGAGGTTTGAAAAAAGGCAATCCCTGGATGTGATCCCAGTGGTAATGCGAGAAGAAAATTGTAATTTCTCCGGTTACATTATCACTGGCAATTTTATTACCCAATTCCCGGATACCGGTTCCTGCATCTAATATCAGGAGCTTTCCGGAATTACTTCTGATTTCCAGACAGGGTGTATTTCCGCCGTACTTTAAGGTTCCTTTGCCCGGCACCGGGACAGATCCTCTTGTACCCCAAAACCTGATCAGCATATTATTTATTAAAAATTTTCAAAAGATTTTAAAGTAAGTTCCTTGTATTTGACATATCTTTCTGCGGAGGCGGCAATATCAGCAATTTCTGACTCTGATAGATCCCTGATAATTTTTGCGGGAACGCCGGCAGCTAATTTCCCTGAGGGCAGAACGAAATTCTGCTTTATGACTGCACCTGCTGCTACCATCGAGTTTTCTTCAATTATAGCCCCGTCCAGTACTATAGCTCCCATACCTATCAGACAAAGATTATTTAACGAGCATCCGTGAAGCACAACAGAATGTCCGATTGTAACTCTGTCTCCTATGTTAAGAGGGTACCTTCCGTTGGTAACATGCAGCATCGAACAGTCCTGGACGTTCGTCATTTTACCTATTCTTATATAATGTACATCCCCCCTGATTACAGTGTTATACCATACACTCGATTCCGCTCCAATCTCAACATCACCGATTATCTTCACCCCGGATGCCAGGAAAACAGAGGGAGAAATTCTTGGATATTGATCAAGGTATGGAAATAACTGCACCTCTGATTTTATCCCTTGAATCTTGGGGGTGTCCATCCTTCTCTTTTCCATTCTTTTAATTCAAGTGTAATATTCCCAATAAGAACTTTCATTTTGGCAATCACGGGTACTGATGCCTCATCATTTGTAAACCATCCTTCAAATAATCCTGTTAAGCCGAAAATACTTACAAAATCAGTTTCCCCGTTAATCTTAACACAGTCAATATCGTAATCTACCGCATCTATAGAAATACCTTCATTCTTTGAGCTAAAGCTTATTTTTGTGTAAACTTTTTCCTCATTGACAAAACAAGGTACATATACTGTCCTTTCAGACCCGAACCCCAGTCTGGCATAATAAAATATAGATAATCCATCCTGATATACTGTGTCTGCCCTGGCAATTGAATCTGTCCAGACCACCGGAGGGTATACCTGCCCCTTCTTTACTGATATATGTGCTTTATGATAATCAAAATCATAAACTGTGTATGAACTGTAATCTTCGTATTTTACGACTCCCCGGAAGTAATTTGAATATAGATTTTTACTAACACTACTTTCGTAAATCTGGTGAAGATTCACGAAAGGAACGTCGTCATATGAATCAATGTAGGCAATTGTAGAATAATAGGGAATGCCCTTTATTATTTTTTTATCCTTAATCTTAATCTTTATTTCACCAATCTTAATAAAAGAAAAGCTTACTATATATGTCAGTTCTTCTCCCGGCATTAATTCTTTGCCTGTAGGTATTTGGTCATCCTGTCTCTCGGGACAGGGGCTAATAAATATCTGTAATGCAGCTATAATTACTAATACTATTCTCATTTTAATCTGGCTAGATCTCTGGCTTCTGTGAATAGTCCGGCAGCTTTATTTACCTGATTGTCCATCTGCAGTAAAACAGAATACCAGCCTTCATTTTTCCAAAAGTTTCTCGCTATATGTGCTTTTAACCTTGTAACGATATAGTCCTTATCAGAACTGAATTCCTTTTCATTAAATTTAACTCCTTTGGATTCCGCATACTTTACGAAATCTTTAACCCGTTCTTCAGGAAGCTTAAAATCCTGCTTAAATTTTGCAAGATCAGGATAATTTGATTTTATAGAAGCCCCGCTTTCATCCAGATATTTCAAAGCGTAAAGATAAAGCAGATTATTCTTCAGCAGTTCAGTCGTATACTCACTTATGTTATGTGCTTTTATAATAAAATCGGGAGTAATTCCCCCTCCCCCATATACTACCCTGCCGGCATTTGTTTTAAAGATTGGTTTCACAGAATCTTCTTCAGCTGTATGGTTCAGATTCTCCCCTTCTTTTTCGTCCTTATCTGTAATTTCTGAATAGTATTCTTCTTTATTTTTCTTATCCTTATAATCCCGCTGAATCAATCTTCCGGAAGGAGTAAAATATTTAGAGATAGTAATTCTTACTGCGGAGTTGTCAGATAATGTAAACTGTCTTTGGACAAGTCCTTTACCGAAAGTTGTCTCTCCTACAATCAATCCCCGGTCCCAATCCTGAATGGCTCCCGAAACAATCTCGCTTGCTGAAGCACTCCCTTTATTCACCAGCACTATTATAGGTACATTCTCGAAATCTGATCCTTCGGAAGAAAAAAACTCCTCATTAAATTCACTCCTGCGCCCTTCAGTATATACAATCTTTTTCTTTCCCGGCAGGAATAAATCGGCCATCTCCACAGCCTGGTTTAAATACCCTCCCGGATTGCTTCTCAAATCCAGGATAAGCTGTTTCATCCCTTTACTCTTCAGATCCTCAAGTGCAGTTAGGAGTTCTTTGTTCGTTGTCTCCGCAAATCTGGAAACACTTACATAACCTGTGGAATTATCCATCATAAAATGAGTATCGACGGAATAAAGCGGAATTTTATCCCTTGTTATGGTATACACAATTGTATTCTTTAATCCGGGGCGAACAACAGTAATTTTAACAGAAGTACCTGATTTACCCCTTAAAGATTTTTTCACATCGTCATTGGTTATGCCAATAACTTCTTTATCATCTATTTTTATGATCCTGTCACCCGATAGTATACCTAGTGCTTCACTAGGACCTCCGGTAATAGGAGACACAACGGTAAGGGTGTCATTAACAACCTGGTACTCAATACCTATACCTTCAAATTCACCCTTAAAGGATTCTTCAACAGCCTCCATATTTGAAGCCGGTATATAGACAGAATGAGGATCAAGCTGATCAAGCATTCCGTTTATGCCTGACTCTACAATTTTCTGTGAATTGACATCCTCTACATAATATTTTTCGATATAAGTTAGAACATCATTCAGCTTTTCAATACTGTCTCTTAAATGATCCCCTGAGAATACTTTCTCAAACTGAATCCCTAATACAATTCCCAGAGTTAATAATATTATACCGAATGGCACTCTGAATTTATTCATACAATCTCCGCGTAGGTTAAATCCTGATTGATAAGTTAATGAATGATTCTAATTTTTCTTGTGATAATCTGTTTTGCAGGGCTTCAGAAATATAGCTAAAACGTAATGTAAAAATAAACTGATTAAAAGGTTCATATGCTGCAGTTAAAGTCAGACTCCGGGTATATTCAGGATCTCCGTTCAGGAACCCGGCATAGTCTGCATCTGTTGTCCTGTGCCCTAATTGAATGTCACCCCCCACATTTTCCCTGAGGGTGCCGTCTTCATTCAAAGGATTAGCTCCATGAACGTAATACAGGAATTCCATTCCGGCCAATAATCTTCCGGTGAACCTGTAATTCAGACCTGCAAAAAAGGTTTCACTATTCGGTTCAGCCATAGAGCTCAACGAGTACCCTTTACTGGTATAACTGTTTCTGTTCAATCTATGGGTGTGAGTATAGGGTTCAATTCTTAAATATTCCAGACGTAAATCAGCAGGCAGGTTACCCATATTATAAATTGCAGTTCCTGCATTCAGGAGCACCTGGTTACCCCACCAGCCGGTATTTATTTTACTGAAGGAAATATCATCAATGAAAAGCAGGCCATAGAATTTTACATTCTTAAAAGAGTTATTAGCCGCATCGATGAAAACCATTGCATTATCTCTGTCTCCGCCTGAATGCTCAATTGTCTTATAAAAATTAAAAGGATTTAGATAGCTGAATTCAACAGGACGGTCGCCGTAAATAATTAGTTCCCCTGCTCCAAGTGTAAGGTGCCTGGAGAAGTCAAACCCAATTCTGTGATAGCCCAGGTATTTCTCCCCGTACTCCGTTGAAGGCCCCGCTATACTATCCGGTATAACCGTTTCCTCTCCCAGGAGCTTACCGTGAAAAAATGAGAAGTGTACAATATCCAGGCTAATATTTAAATACAGATAATCAAAGGCCGGAGAATTAGAATTAAGTATCGGCTTCAGTATTCCGGGACCAATATTCATTCTATCACGCCCGATCTTAAATCTTACCTGGTCAAAATCAGCGGTGAGATAACCTTCTGTATTATCAAAAAAGTTATCATCATTCTCATTGAACTTAAAATTATACTGAAGTTCTTTTTTTAATAAAGCAGTCGGCTTATCACCGAATCCTTTTCCGTTAGTTCCTTTAATAGAAAAGCCGAACTTATTAAGCAAAGTACCTCTTATCTGTCCTCCCATCTGGAGAAGATAAGCACTGCTGATACTCCCCATACCGAGGGTATCGGCAACTATAATTTCTCCGTCGGTGAGCAGGGATATAAAAAGACTGCCTGATTTTCCAGTATTGAAGTATAGATATTTAGATTGATCGGAAAAGAAATTATATCCCTTTTGAAAAATGTTTACACTGTTTGCAGTTGTATCTGTTACCTCCAGATCAAATTCGATGAGAAGATCATTAAGCTCCTGTATGTCACTGTCAGTAAGCATCTCCTTAGATTGAGAGACTTCTTTGAGGTAATTACCAATTATCTTTCTTGTTTTCGGAATTTCGAACTCATCATAATTGGTTATAAGATGAAGTGTTTCAACCCTTTCGAGAAAAGAATAAACCCGGTTTGTAATTTCCACATACTCGGCCTGAGGTTTTATTACAACGGTAAAGAAGATGAGAATCAGAAATATTTTTCTGATCATCTTACCTCTTCCCAATGTTTTGAAACAGATTTATTCTTTACCAGCACGGACAGCCCATTCCTGATCCAGGAAAAGGAAATGAAAAGATAACCGTATTTTTTATACCTTCGTGGAGATTCATAGACGCAAACTTTATGAGAAAAAACAATTTTTCCAAGCTTTTTTACACGGCGGAACAGATCAAGATCCTCTCCCGCAGCCATTCCTTCATTATATCCTCCAACCTGCTCAAAGATAGATCTTCGTACTACCTGGCACTCGCCCCTTCCCATACCGTCCCCCAGATCGTTAAGGAGCTTAAAAAAAATATTTGATACAGCGTGAAATATTTTATCTCTAAGATTCGATTCCTCAGGAAACCCTTTCACAAAACAGGTGAATGCTGCATATTCAGAGTTATGGAAAACCTTTTCGATGTGGTTAATAAACTTGTGCGGGGCCTGAAATCTTATATCTGCATTAAGAAAAATGAGCACTTCTCCGGAGGCATACTTTGCTCCGATGTTGCGTCCCATCGCAATATTTTGTTTATCAGGACCGTTATGCACTTTTATGATGTCAGCATAAGGAAGAGCAAGCTCAATTGTCTTATCGCCGCTCAATCCATCGGAGATTATAATCTCATAGTCAAACTGATGGTTGAGTGCTTTAAGCTGGTTTAATAGTCCGGGAAGAAGTTTTTCTTCATTAAGTGTTGGTATTATTATGCTATATTTCAATGTGCTGCTTAAAAACAGAATACAAAAAAAGCGGCATCAGGCGTAATCCTGATCCCGGGCATTGGGAAATGTATAAAGTTCAGGCTATTCTTCACAAACTGCCATCCCTTTCCATAAAGGGGCAGCTCCTCGGTATCCAGATCAAGGGCTATATAAAGTTCGCGGTAGGCATTATCATAATCGTGAATATTTTTCACACCATATCCTAAGGCTATATTCAGGAAAGCCGGCCAGTAATCCGAAACCTTGCCGGGCAGCAGATTTTTTAATCTCATAGACAACCAGTACTTCTGCCCTTCATAATCGTCAATAACAATATTCTTTTGTTCGCTTCCCGGCAGTGTTTTACCGGCCTGCACAGGACGGTAGCTGAACTTAAACATAAAGTTTTTTAGAAAAGGATAATAGTATTGCGCTACAGGCCAGGCCGCACCAAGAAAATCTGCTCCTACATCTCCCCAGCTGAATCCCCATTGCCTGGCATAACCATCTTCCACCTCCACATATAATTCAAAGGCAAGCGCAGCTATACTACCGTATACAGCAGACTCTTCTATACTGAAATTGCTTGCTTCGAAACCGGAACTGAAAAGATGCGCCACGAGAGTTGTAGCATAAAAGTGACCAACTTTATCTATCCACAATGCATATTCAAAGTCGTCAATTGTATGAAACGCAACTCTCTCGTCTTTCCACCACGCATTCTGCTGATAAAGATGTATTGCAACACCTGTTCCAAGTGCTATCCCTCCGACTGCAGCTAGTACCCCATAATTTATTTCATAATCTTGGGGATCATAAAGCGGCAAATTTTTTCCCTTTATAAGAGTATACTGTCCAGGAGCTGTTCCGGAATAAGGTAAGGCCTTAGCGGAATCCTTCACCTGGGCAGGCACAACAACAGTCAATATGGCCAGCAGCACGCAGATGTAATATTTCATATTAAAAGATAATTGCCCCGTCTTTCCTTTAACGGGTATTATTTTATCCCTGCTTTTCAGGCTTCATCTGGGGAAAAAAGATCACATCGCGTATCGATGATTCATTTGTCAACAACATAACCGAGCCGGTCTATTCCAATCCCGAGACCTGCAGCAGGCGGCATTCCATATTCCAGAGCACGAATAAAATCTTCATCAATTCTTTGTGCTTCCTCATCCCCTTCTTCTATCATTTTCTTCTGTCCTTCAAATCGGTTTCTCTGGTCAATAGGATCATTCAATTCGGAAAATGCATTTGATATTTCTCTTCCGGCAACATAACCTTCAAATCGTTCAACAAGTCCCGGTTTGGTTCTGTGAATTTTTGCCAGCGGGGAAAGTTCAATCGGGTAATCCATAACGAATGTCGGCTGAATCAATCCGGGCTGAACTGTTTCACTGAAGATTTCATCGATCAGTTTGGCTCTGCCTTCAATCGCTTTTATATCTATTCCCAGTTTTCTTGCCGTTTCTTTTAATTCATCTGTTTTAGCCGAAAGAATGTCGACTCCGGTTTTTTCCTTAATAGAATCGACCATTGAAATTCTTTTCCATCTTCCCGAAAAATCAATTTCCTTATTTCCGTCATATTAAATTCAATCTGCCGAATACATTATTAGCAATAAACTGGATCATTTTTCGACAAAATCCATCATCCATTCATAATCCTTATAAGGGACGTAGAGTTCCATCATTGTGAACTCAGGATTATGAGTTCTGTCCATTCCTTCATTTCTGAAATCTTTAGAAATTTCGTATACTCCATTAAATCCTCCGACGACCAATCGCTTTAAATAAAGCTCATCAGCAATCCTTAAATATAAAGGCACATCAAGTGTATTGTGATGAGTGGTAAATGGTCTTGCGGCTGCACCGCCGTATAGAGGGTTGAAGCACCGGTGTTTCAACTTCAAGATACCCTGTCTCATCGAGAAAGCTTCTTATCCTGGCTTATTATACGGCTTCGTTTTATAAAACTATCTTTAATATGAGGATTGACCAACAAGATCAACATACCGCTGTCTGTATCTTAGTTCTATATCCGCAAACTGATCGTGTATTACCTTATTCCCCTGCTCATCAGTAGTTTCCTTTGCAATGGGAATGGGTCTCAGGTGTTTTTGATAAAAGCTTCAATGATTTTACTGAACGGATATTTCCCCCGTCTTTGTTTTAAATATATATCCTTCTACACCCAATAATGTCCCCGATGTCCATTAGTTTAAAGGCATCGTATGCTTCACCAACGTCATCCTTTTTAAGATAGATCTGTATCCTGCCTTTATGGTCCTGCAGGTGGGCAAAAGAAGCCTTCCCCATTCTCCTCAGAGCCATAATCCTTCCTGCAATCCTTACATTTTTTGGTTCATCATCTTTATAATTAAGAATTATGTCTTCAGAATCCGAAGTAACATCATAATTATATGCAAAGGGTTCAACTCCCATTTTCCTAAGCTCTTCAAGCTCTTCCAGACGCCTTTTAATTAATACATTTATATCCTGTGGAAGCGTATTTTCCATTTCTACTCCGTGGTTCTTTTGAAATTTGCCAGCCGCATACATACAAGATCCTGAAGGTTATCCGTCAGTTTTACAGGAACATTAAAGTTATTGCAGATTATAGAGAATGCAACGAGCTCGTCATCACCTGTTCTAAGATAACCGGATAGCGACCTTACACCCTCAAGAAAACCAGTCTTTGCACGTATATTATTCTCAGCTCTTGTACCAACCATTCTTTTCCCAAGGGTCGCATCTCTCCCGGCAATAGGGAATGAATTATAAAAAGGGACAAAATATTTATTCTTACTCATATGTGTAAGAAGTGTAACCATTTGTCTTGGGGTGAGCAGGTTTAAGCGGGATAGACCGCTGCCGTCTACAATGTTAAGGGCATCCGGATTTATTCCCATATCACCGAGGACCTCTTCAAGCACCTCAACTCCGTTCTCGGAAGTCCCATAGTTCATTTCTTTGAGTCCCAGTTCCTTAAGAAGCTGCTCTGCATAAAAATTATTGCTGTTCTTATTAAGTTCTTTTAATATTTCTCTCAATGGTTCGGATTTGCAGGTAAATAATTTATTGAGTTTAGTGTAATTGAGTCCGAGGGTGATATCATCGATATCAATGGAATAGCCATTTATTTTTATTCCTCTCTTTTCAAGCACTTCCTTAAAGACGACCATCGTATACTGTGTCGGGTTGTTAATTGTAACAAAATCCCTGTATTCTTCACTGCTTTTAAGGCTGCCGGAAACAGTAATAACGTTAGTTCCTCTTTCCCTTGAAACCGTAATCTGGGTAAGTGAATCCGGAGATACTAGATTCACATTATTGATAACAACCACATACTTAGTATCGGGTATCACAGTTACCCTCGCGGCATTTTCAATTGTATCGCTTTTTACGACAATTTCCACAGTGTTATCATTATATGAAAGTGCTCCGGAAGGCGCTGAAAACCATTTACTTTCCTGGTCCCAGGCCCATCCATATCCAAGAGGGTACATCATCAAATAGATTATCATCCCCGATTAAATTTCCGGTAATCTCGTCTATTCCTTTTTCCAGGAGAGAGTCAGCCCAGGCATTAAAAACCTTGTAAGCATCATTATGATTGAACCGTCCGCTTATTGTAGGATCCCCTTTACCCAGCACGATTATATCTCCGTAAAGAATGGAACCGTCAATATTGCCGTTGGTGTACACATCTGTTTCAAATGTGAAATCCGGTGTAAGCTTAATAAGAGCGGCGGCAGAAGTAAAGAGTTTTAGATTTGAAGCCGGAATAAAAAGCTTGTCTTCATTTCTTTTGTAAAAGTACTCCCCGGTCTGCAATGACTGGATTACAACACCCCAGTGGGCATCACCGAAGTTGGGATCATTGAACATATCATCAAGCTGTACCCACAATTCCGGCAATGTTGCAAATGAATATTTAGGCACAGAGTCGGTCTGCACCTCCTGACCGTATACAGCAGCTGCAAACATCAGGAATAATACTGCTACTGTTAATTTAACGTCCATATTTCTTTATAAGCTTTTCTACTTCCTCTATTGTAAGTTTTCTGTATTCTCCTTCAGGTATATCAGCTTCAATGCCGGCAAAACTTTTTCGATTCAGCCGGGCAACAGTGTACCCCAGAGTATTAAACATATTCTTTACAAAGTGATTTCTTCCTTCAACGCACGATATGCGGACATACTTTCTATCTTTCGGCCTGGGGAATGTTACTTCAGTAAAAACACCCCGCTTGCCTTCGATGAACACCCCTTTAAGCAGTTTATCCCTGTCCTCATCAGTCAACATTCTGTCGAGTATGGTCTCGTACACTCTTGGAATTCTGTTTCCGGGATGCGTCATCAGGTTTGTAAAATCACCATCATTTGTAAGCAGCAGAACACCGGTTGTATTGTAATCAAGCCTTCCTACCGGGTAGATTTTTTCCCTGGCCGGAATCAATTCAATAACGGTCTTCCTCTTCTTTTCATCACTTGTTGTTGTAACAACTCCTCTCGGTTTATTTAAGAGGTAATACACATGCCTGCGGGGCTGTATCTTTTCGCCATCGACAGATACTGTGTCTTTTTCCGGCTCAACCTTGAATGAGAGAGATGTTATAATATTATCATTTACTTCTACCCGTCCCTGCAGTATCATTTCCTCAGCCTTTCGCCTGGAAGCAATACCACTCTCTGACAGATATTTATTCAACCTGACCGGCATCTCCCTGGCTTTCTCCTGCTTCTTTCTCCAGAGTTTCCTCAAACAGGTTCATCATTATTTTTCTCTTCTGCTCCAGAAAATCCTCATCTTTGATTATCTCTTCTATTTCACGCGGTTTAGGAAGGTCACTAAGTTTGTTCAATCCAAAATACTTAAGAAATTCTGCAGTGGTGGAATAAAGAAGGGGTCTTCCTACTGTTTCAGCACGTCCGCTTATGCTAATCAGATCTTTTTCAAGAAGTGTATTTAGAATGTAATCAGAATTCACTCCTCTGATAGATTCAATTTCAGGTTTGGTTACCGGTTGTTTGTATGCTATTATAGCCAGTGTCTCAAGCGCAGCCTGGCTGAGCCTTCTCTTGCTTCTTTCGGTAGAGAGATAACCTATATACTTTGCATTCTCAGGTCTTGTGGCATAGATATAACCATTGGCTACCCTGATTATATGGAAACCGATATTCAGACTTTCATATTTTTTATTCAGCTCACCGACCTCAGTATCAATTTCCTCCTCACTGATGCTGATTTCATCACCGTCGATTCCCTTTATTGCCTTAATTATTTCAGCAGAAGGCAAAGGATCGTCGGAAGAGAAAATGAGCGACTCAATGACCGGTATGTATATGTTCTCCATCTTCAACAGAGTTAATTATAAAATCATTAAACCCGGGGGAGACTTTAATTTTGATTTTGCCTCCTCTGGCAAGCTCCAGGAGCGCTATAAAGGTAATTACTATCCTTATCTTTTCTCTCATTCCATAAACGAGACTCAGGAAATGAAGTGACCCGTTCTCGCGTGTCATTTTCAGGATAAATTCAATCTGCTCGTCAATACTAATATTTATTTTCCTGATCTCATGAACCGGCTGCTCCTTCAGACCATCGATTGCTGTCTTAAAAGCTTTCGCAAGGTCAAATACAGAAATGTTTCTCAGCAGTACATTAAGTTCCGGAGGAGCATCAGATTCATCATAGGTATAATTACTTCTGTAGTTAAGTTTCTTCTGACTAGTCTCGAAGAACGAAAGTTCTTCAGCCATCTCCTTATACTTCTTGTATTCGATAAGCGCCCTGACAAGATCTGTCCGGGGGTCAATCTCCTCCCCTTTTTCATCGATCTCACGGGGAAGA
>CAVXTT010000004.1:0-50292 GCA_963764685.1 uncultured Ignavibacteriales bacterium | reverse complement strand
TATCGCTCTTGCCTGTTCATCCGCGTGGTATGAACTTCGTACTAACGGGGAAGATTCAACTATTTTGAATCCAAGCTTTATACCTTCCTGTTTGTACATCCTGAATTCTTCAAGTGTTACAAACCGGTCTACAGGAAGATGTATTTTTGTTGGCTGCAGGTATTGCCCTATAGTAAGGATATCGCATCCAGCAGCAACAAGATCTTTCATTGTTTCAATTACCTCTTCATTGGTCTCCCCGATGCCCACCATTATACCGCTCTTGGTTTTTAGTTTTTTCTTTTTGAACCAGGTGATAAGATCAAGACTTCTGTCATACTTTGCCTGTGGTCTTACAGCGTGATATAACCTTGGAACAGTTTCAAGGTTATGGTTAAGAATATCAGGAGGATTTTTCATTATAATATTAAAAGCATAATCCTCCCCTTTGAAATCAGGTATAAGGATCTCGATTGTCGTCTGCGGCATAAGCTCCCTTATTAATCTGCAGGTCTCTGCAAAAATCGAGGAGCCCCCGTCCCTAAGCTCATCCCTGTTGACGGATGTAATAACAACATGTTTTAAGTTTAATTGCTTTACACTTTCAGCCACCCTTGCAGGCTCATTCAGATCGAGCTCATTGGGCATACCGACTTTTATATTGCAGAACCCGCAGCTTCTCGTACAGGTATCCCCTAAGATCATAAATGTTGCTGTACGGTGATTCCAGCATTCTGCAATATTGGGACATTTAGCTTCTTCGCAAACTGTGTGAAGCTGCTTGCTTCTCATCAGGTTCTTAACATCCGAATAATTTTCACCCATTGGAAGCTTAACCTTCAGCCATTCGGGTCTTTTTAGTACCGGCTCCTGCTCTTTTTTCTTTTCTGCAGCTTCTTTAAATGCTCTCTGGTGTTGATTTATCATTTCTACAAATCTATTCTTTAAATATTATCAATATCAAAATTTTCTAAAGTGTCCTTAATGAACTTTAAGAATTTACCCCCGATCATTCCATCAACAAGACGGTGATCGTGAGATAATGTCAGCGCCATTATTGGTTTAACAGCTATTGTATCCATTCCTTCAATTTCCATTACTACAGGTTTTTTTGCTACTGTGCCTACACCGAGTATGGCTACTTCAGGCTGGTTTATTATCGGTGTTCCGAAGATCGTGCCGAAAACACCATAATTGGTAATTGAGAATGTACCATTCATTATATCATCAGGAGTGAGCTTCTTTGTTCTTGATCTGGCTGCAAGATCTGCTATAGCCTTGCTCAACCCTATGAGATTTTTCTCATCTGCATTTTTAATATTAGGCACGATGAGACCAGCCGGTTCAATAGCCACTGCAATTCCAAGATTTATAAATTTCTTCTGCAGGATTGTTGTCCCTTCAATTGTAGAATTCACGAGAGGGTATTGCCTTAATGCTTTTACTGAAGCCTCTGCAATAAAAGGCATATATGTAAGCTTAACACCGTGCTTTTTATGGAACTCATCCTTATTCTTCTGCATAAAGTTGTAGATCCTGCTCATATCTACTTCAAGCATTGCAGAGACGTGTACAGAAGTATCCCTGCTGGCTATCATATGATGCATTATTTTCTGCCGGATATTATCCATCGGTATCCGCTCAACTTCTCCCGAAACAGTAAGTTTACTGTAATCAGGAATAAATCCAGGAACCGGTGCACCTTTTGTCTCTTCTCTTTTTTCTTCTTTTTTAACAGGAACCGCTTCTTTTACCTGCTTCTCAGGGACCGGCTTTTCTTTCCGCTGCTCAAGGTAAGACATAAGATCTTTTTTAGTTAGTCTCCCTTCCAGTCCTGTCCCCTTCACTCTTTTTAACTCATCCATTGAGATGTTTTCTTTTCTTGCTATGTTAAGTACCAGCGGGGAAAGAAATCCCAGTTCTTCCCGGACCTCCTCTTTTTCCATCATCTGTGTATTAGAAAAATTATCGTGCATTGATGCAGTCTTTACAGGTTCAGCAGGTTTTTCCTCAGATACTTCCTTCTTCAGCTGTTTTTCACTTTGTGAAGGTATGCTTACTTCAGATGATGATAATTTTGCTACAACTGTTCCCACTTCAACTGTTTCCTGCTCCCCCACTAATATTTCTGCTAATGTTCCTCCTGCAGGAGACGGCACTTCAGTATCAACTTTATCTGTGCTTATTTCAAATAATGTCTCATCCTTTTTAACTGTATCTCCTATTTTTTTGTACCACTTTATTACAGTTCCTTCCATCACAGATTCCCCCATTTTCGGCATAGTAACCTCTATAATATTCTGCTCCCCGGTGATACCTGAAGTTCTTTCAGCTGATTGAGTATTTACTACTTCTTCTGCTTTCTTCGGCTCCGGTTCTTTAACTTCTTTTACTTCCTGTTTTTTTGTCTCCTGAACAACAGCAGCAGAAGTTTGTACAGCAGGAGCACCTGAATCAGATATTACGGCAACAACAGTTCCAACGTCAACGGTGTCTCCTTCGGGTACTTTAATTTCTGACAGTACGCCGTCAGCCGGAGAAGGTATTTCGGTATCAACTTTATCTGTACTGATCTCAAATATTATTTCATCTCTTTTAACAGGGTCCCCTTTTTTCTTATGCCATTTAATAATAGTACCTTCGCTAACGCTCTCCCCCATTTTCGGCATTACGACGTCCATTAATAAGCTCCTTTGATTTTTTGGCTTTCCATAATAAAAATTAAAATTCCAGTAATTCTTTTATTCCTTTATATACCACATTCCTGCTCGGCAGAATTGCACTCTCAAGCACAGGAGAATAAGGGATATGAGAATCCAGTGCAGCAATACGTTTTACAGGTCCGTCCAGGAACTGAAAGCAGGTATCAGATATACGCGCCGCAATCTCTGCACCGAATCCACCGGTAAGTGTATCCTCGTGAATGATCACAGCTTTACCAGTTTTCTTAACAGAGTTAAAAATTGTCTCTTCGTCCAGTGGAATTATTGTCCTCAGATCTATAACTTCTACAGAAAATCCCTCTTCATCAAATTTTTTAGCTGCAAGAACTGCATCCCATATAGAAGCACCGTATGATATTACAGTTACATCACTCCCTTCCCTTACAATTTTTGCCTTTCCGAATGGGACAAGATAATCTTCATCAGGTTCTGGTGTAGTTGCATAACTCTGACGGTACAAACCTTTATGTTCACAGAACAGAACAGGGTCGTTTATCCTGCAGGCAGTTTTTAACAATCCCTTTGCATCTGCTGCGTTTGAAGGATAGACAATATATATGCCCGGTATATGTGCAAATATCGATTCAATATTCTGGCTGTGGTATAACCCGCCGTGAATATAACCGCCGACGGCTACGCGGGTTACAACAGGTGCCGTCCAGTAATTATTTGAACGGTAACGTATTGTTGCAAGTTCATCTTTCATCTGCATGAATGCCGGCCATATATAATCGCCGAACTGAATTTCCACAACAGGCTTTAATCCCGCTAATGCCATTCCTGTAGCCACACCCATAATGCTTGCTTCGGCCAGAGGAGAATTAAATACACGGGCATTACCAAATTTCGTTGAGAGTCCTTTAGTAGCAGTAAACACTCCCCCTTTGGGATCAGCAATATCTTCACCGAATATGAAAATATTATCATTATTTGCCAGCTCTTCATTCAATGCGTGGTTTATTGCATCCACCATTACTATGTTGGCGCCGGATGGTTTTTTCTTTTCATATTCAAGAGTTTCCCTGAAGCCACTCTCATCAAAAATATAAGTGTGCGCAGTAGATGGGTCAGGGTCAGCGGATTTGGCTGCCTCATCAGATGCGGAATTTATTTCTTCGAGAATATTCTTAATTATATTTTCAGAATCTCCCTCAGCGAGATAATTTTCTTTCAACAGGTTAGCCAGCAGCTTTTCATTAGGATCTTTTTTCTTATCCTCTTCAAGTTCTTTCGGATCCCTGTATTTCTTCTGGTCATCTGATGATGAATGAGCAAATAATCTTACAACCTCGGCTTCTATTAAAACCGGTCCGCTCCCCGCTTTTATATATTCTTCGGCTTTTTTAACTGCGTGGAATGATTCCACAAAATCCGTTCCGTCGATCTTTAATCTTAAAAGATTATCATAACCAGCCATCATTTCTGAAACGGAGCTTCCCTTTCCTCCGGTCTGCTGGTTAATGTGAACGGAAATAGCATACTTGTTATTCTGAATTACAAACAGCACTGGAAGTTTCTGCCTGCTCGCCCAGTTTACCGCTTCGTGAAATTCACCCTGACTTGTAGTCCCTTCACCGCTGCTGACATATGAAATATTTTTTATTCCTTTATTTACAGAGGCAAGAGCTGTACCGACAGCCTGAAGGAACTGGGTGCCTGTAGGGCTTGATTGTGCAGGAATATTCAGATGCTGTGCGCCGTAATGACAAGGCAGCTGCCTTCCCCCGCATCCGGGGTCATCGGCTTTTGCAAAACACTGCAGAAAGAAATCCTTGGGAGTAATGCCGGCAGAAAGAACCAGTGTAAGATCACGGTAATACGGGAAGAACCAGTCAACTTCGGGATCCAGTATCAATCCCAGGGCTGCCTGAATTGCTTCATGCCCCGCAGCAGCAATATGAAAGAATGTTTTTCCCTGCTTTAACAGGTTCATTGCCTTATGATCTATATTGCGGGATAAGAGCATTACCCGGTATGCTT
This sequence comes from uncultured Ignavibacteriales bacterium, assembly GCA_963764685.1. Lineage (GTDB taxonomy): Bacteria > Bacteroidota > Ignavibacteria > Ignavibacteriales > Ignavibacteriaceae > CAVXTT01. The sequence continues at coordinate 45,610 of CAVXTT010000004.1, read as the reverse complement.
TTAACAGCTCATCCTTCGATAAACCTGTTGAGGCAAGTGTTCCTGCCTCTGCCTTGCCGTTGCTCTTATCTGCTGTTTTTTGACTAACAGCTGCCGGACCTTCATTATGATTTCTCTGCACGTTCTTTTTTGACATTACACACCTTTTAAAATTTGCCGGTCTTCAATCAGATTTATCAAATCTTCTTTTGCAAGCTTCCGGATATCTGTGTACTCAAATACTTCCATAAAATTTTTGGTAATAATTTCTTTCACCTCATTTATATTAATTTCCCTCCCGGTTTCTTTGCTGAGGGATGTTACTTCCTTGTCGGCAATACCGCAGGGAATAATTCCAGTAAAAAGATCAAGGTCTGTATTTATATTAAATGCGAACCCGTGCATTGTGATCCAGCGGCTGACCTTTATCCCGATGGCGGCAATCTTCCTATCGTTTATCCATACCCCCGTATATTTTTGTACCCTTGAACCGGATATACCGTAATGCGTACAGGTTTTAATAATAACTTCTTCAATAGCGCGAAGATATTTATGAGTATCCTGTTTCCAGTCGGTCAGACTTATAATCGGATACCCTACAATTTGTCCCGGACCGTGATAAGTAATATCCCCCCCTCTGTCGATCTCATAAACAGAAATGCTGTTCTCTGATAAATATGATTCCGAACTAACCAGGTTTTTTTTATCGGCTGTCTTCCCCAATGTATAAGTGTGGGGATGTTCCAGCAGAAACAGTATATCGCTTACCTTACCCGACGATCTTAATTCAAATACCTGTTTCTGAAGATCCCACGCCTCTTTATAATTTATCAGCCCGATGTCGCAATATGTAAAAATTCTTTCCTGCAAAAAAATATCTTATATATGTATAGCTTCGCCGTATGCATTAGCAGCCGCCTCCATAACAGATTCAGAAAGTGTAGGATGAGCGTGTACAGTTTTTATGATCGATTCTCCAGTTGCCTCAAGTGTTTTTGCAAGTGTATATTCAGCTATAAGTTCGGTTGCTTCTGCACCTATTATATGGGCACCCAGTATCTCACCGTATTTCGCATCAAAAATAACTTTCACAAATCCTTCTCTTTCGCCTATTGCGAAGGCTTTTCCGCTTGCCATAAAGGGAAACTTCCCGATCTTAATTTCATATCCGGCTTCTTTTGCTTTTTCTTCAGTCAGTCCTACACTCGCAACCTGCGGCTGGCAGTAAGTGCATCCGGGAATTGAGTCATAATTTATATCAGGCGGATTTAATCCTTTGATTTTTTCAACACAATGGATTCCTTCAGCAGATGCAACATGTGCAAGCCAGGGAGGACCAATCACATCACCTATTGCATAAATACCGGGTATATTTGTCGCATATGTCGATTTATTAACTTTTATATGATTCTTAAATAATTCAACGCCCAGCGCTTCCAGTCCAAACCCTTCAACATTTCCTGTAACACCGATTGCGCTTAATACCTTGTCAGCAGTGAGCTCTTTCTTTTCACCGTTGGCATTTATAACCACACGAACCTTATTTCCCTGGATCTCTGCTTTTTCAACAGTGCTTTTTGTAAAGACCTCAATTCCTCTTTTACGGAAACTTTTTGCCAGGGTATCAGAAATCTCCTTATCCTCAATCGGAAGTATCCGGTCCAACATTTCAATCACTGTAACTTTAGTCCCGAGCACTGAATAAAAATAGGCAAATTCAATTCCTATTGCACCGGCGCCGACGATGATCATTTCTTTTGGAAGCTCCGGAAGGATCAATGCCTCGGTGCTTGTTATGATCATTTTCCTGTCGACAGGTATGGAAGCAAGCATCCTGGGACTCGCACCCGTGGCAATTATAATATTATCAGCGGTAATTGAGCTTGCTATTTTTCCATTATCATCATAAATATCGATTTCATTTTTAGATTTTAACTTTCCGTATCCTTTAATCCTCTCGATCTTATTCTTTTTTACTAATATCTCAACATTTTTAGTAATTCGGTCGGATATCTCCCTGCTCCTGGTAATTATTCTCGAAAAATCAAATTTAAGTCCCTCAACAGTAATCCCGAAATCACCCGAATGGTTTTTCATAAGATCATAGATCTCGGCATTTTTCAACAATGATTTAGTAGGGATACATCCCCAGTTAAGACAAATACCCCCCAGTCTTTGGTTGTCAATCACAGCTGTCTTAAAGCCAAGCTGGGCTGCTCGTATTACTGCCACATAACCGCCGGGACCGCCGCCCAAAACGGCTATATTGTACTGATTTGCCATTAAAATTATACCGAATTTTTTAAGAAAATAGAAAATAAATATAAGCAAAATGAAGTAATTAGGGAATCGCAGAGTGAAAGGACATTGTAGGTCATTCGATAATATAGGGAAATAATATGCAGCGAAATTGTGTGCCATAAAATTGACGCAGATCATTTATAATCAGATTTAACTAATTTGACTTTGAACCAACCAAATTGCTCCTAAACCTATCTTAACATCTGTTTATCATCCGTTTTTCATCCGTTTATCATCCGTAGCCATACCTAGGTTAAACAGACTATAAAACTATCTTAAACCTGCCTTCAGACTTTTTAATTAGTAACGTTGTACAGACATTTAAGGAATCGGTCTGTCGCAGGCAGGGTCGAAATTAGGACCCCATTCGAAAAAACAATCTAAAATTCAATAAAAAATAAATCTAAAAACTATTATCTTCATTTGGTTTCTAATCCTCATCTAATCCTGATCTAATCCTCATCTAATCCTCATATTTGGTCAATTATGAGGATTAGATAAGGGTTGCATCAGGATTTCATCAGGGTTTTTAGCGCAATTTTAGCAATTTAAAGATGAAAATTTTTAATGCTGCAATTCCGCTTTTAATTCAAAGTCCTTTCTCATTTAAGATAAAGTGCTGGTAGCAATTTTTCGTAAATGAGATGAATTTCGCACTTTTTCCAATCTCCTGAACCTCATTACCCTCTGGCAATAAAGTTGATATCTATAAATATCAAATTTTTTAAGGATACCATGGCACTTCCTAAAAGATTCAAAAAATTCACTGAAGATTACCCCCAGGTCGCTTCTGCTTATGAACAGTTGGGCACTGCTGTTCATAAAAGCGGTCCTCTTGATGAGAAAACCAGGGCCCTTATCAAACTTGCAATTTCTACCGGGGCGCGCCTTGAAGGAGCTGTTCATTCCCACGCCAGAAAAGCTATTGAAGCCGGTTGCTCTAAAGAGGAAATGAGACAAACTGTACTGCTTGCATTACCCACAATCGGACTCCCCTCAATGATGGCTGCCCTAAGCTGGCTTGATGATATTCTGGATAAGGATTAATGTTTACTGTACTTTTTAATTTATTCTTCTCCTTTGTAAAAGTAGGACTCGTATCATTCGGCGGTGCCTATTCCCTCATTCCTGTTATTGAAGCGGAAGTTGTTAAAAACAATAAATGGCTTTCACCTGAAGAATTCCTGAGAGTGCTGGGAATGGTTGAGGTAATTCCTGGGGCTATTTCCATAAAATTTGCTACTTATACAGGCTATAAAACTGCAGGAATACCGGGGGCTCTGGCTGCAAACCTCGGCAATATCGTAATGCCTTTTATTTTAATTCTCGCAGCAGCTTTTTTATATCAAAAATTCGAAAAAAATATTTATTTTAACAAAGCGTTTAATGGGATTAAATTTGCAGTGATAGGAATGATCATCGCTGTGATGTTTCAATACCTTATAAAAAATTACCTGGATTACAGGAATATAATTTTTTTACTGCTGGGGATGACACTGATTCTTCTATTTAAATTACATCCTGCCGCAGTTGTTGTTGCCGCAGGTATACTTGCTGTTTTCTTATTATGATCGAACTGGTTGATAGTTTTAACAGAGTACACGATTACTTGCGGATCTCTCTTACCGACAGGTGTAATCTTAACTGCCTCTATTGCAATCCAGCTGAAACAAATGAAACCTCAAAAACCGGAATCCTCAGCTTCGAAGAGCTCCACCGGATAATTAGACTCTTCGTGACACGGCTTGGAATTAAAAAAATCAGATTTACAGGGGGGGAACCGTTTGTAAGGAGAGATATCATGCAGTTCTTCAGCTCTCTGAAACCTCTGAAAGATGAATACAATTTAACACTAGGCATTACAACTAACGGCACGATGATCCGCGGTATAGTAAGGAAGATAAAGGAATCCGGAATAGATTATATCAATATAAGTCTTGATACCCTCAACAAGGATAAATTCAGAAGGATAACAGGGAAAAGTTTTCTTAATGATGTCCTCGCATCCATCACCGAGGCACAGGCAGAAGGTTTTCAGAATCTTAAGATAAACTCTGTTATAATAAGGGGAATAAATGATGAAGAAATTAATAACTTCATTACACATTTTAAGGATGCGGAAATTCACCTCAGATTCATTGAATTTATGCCCTCACAGAATAATTCCTGGGGGGCGCAGGGATACATAAGAGCTGATGAGATGAAGGAAATAATTGAAACGAAATATTCTCTCACCAGGATTGAAGCAGACGAACACTCCGTATCAAAAAATTACCGTGTAAATGATTATCCCCTTTCGGTAGGATTCATCACTCCCATATCTCATCATTTCTGCGGAAGCTGCAACCGTTTAAGGATTACCGCCAAAGGAGAATTTAAGACCTGTCTTTTCTGGACAAGGAATGATGACGTAAACTTTAGAAATCTTATCCAGTACAATTATTCGGATGAAGATATCTGCGCACTTGTGGTTAATTCACTCCGCGGTAAGTGGAGAAGACACCCCGGGTTAAGTCAGCTTACCAAACTTCAGGAAAATAATATGCTGAACACGGGGGGATAATGAAAAAGTTTACTCATATTGACCGGAATGGTAAACCTGTAATGGTTGATGTTACCGGAAAAGAAAAAACGCTGCGGAAAGCTGAGGCTTATTGTGAAGTCCGGGTGGGTGAAAAATTATTTAATATGATCGCCGGAATGAAAATTGAAAAAGGGGATGTCCTTACCGTCGCTAAAATAGCCGGGATACAGGCTGCAAAAAGGACATTTGAACTGATTCCGCTCTGCCACAATATCTCAATTAACAATATAGATGTAAAGATTGTTCCGGATGATAAGAACTGCTGCTTAAAAGTTTATTGTTCAGCGTTAACAGAAGATAAAACCGGTATTGAAATGGAAGCATTAACAGGGGCGGCTGTATCTGCGTTAACAATCTATGATATGTGCAAAGCTGTTGAAAAGTCAATTGTCATCTCCGACTTAAAACTTCTTTCAAAATCAGGCGGTAAGAGTGGAACTTATAAAAGACAAAACAACAGCTGATCGCGCGGCTCAAAAACTAAGCGGCAGGATCTCCGCTATATCCGTGAGCAGAAAAAAAGGCATACCCAAAATGAATATCCCGAAGGCGCTGCTTATAGAAAATTATGGAATTGAAGGGGATATACACGCGGGAGACTGGCACAGGCAGGTTAGTCTGCTTTCAGTGGAAAGTATAAATAAGATGAAAACTGCAGGACTTCCAAAGCTCCGTCCGGGTATCTTTGCAGAGAATATTACTACTGAACAAATAAATCTTTCTTTGTTAGCTGTGGGCTCCAGGATCAGAATAGGAAATAATGCGGAGCTTGAGATCACACAGATCGGGAAGGAATGTCATACCAAATGTGCTATTTATTATAAAGCCGGCGATTGTATAATGCCGAGAGAAGGCATCTTTGCCAAAGTGATTCGTCCCGGTACAATTGAAGTCGGTGACGATATAAAGATCCTTGATGAATATGATAAGTTATAATGAAGCCGTTTCTATTATTGATGAACAATTTAAAAAGTTTACTCCTGCCGTAGAACGTGTAGCTCTTCTGCAATCAATTAATAGGATCCTTGCAGAAGATATAATCTCAGATATAAACCTCCCACCTTTTAATAATTCTGCAATGGACGGTTATGCTATTGTATATTCCCCTTCTAATAAGGAATGGAATGTTAATGGAATAATATCGGCAGGCAATTACAAAGAATATTCCGCAGATGTGAATTCTGCACTTGAGATAATGACCGGATCGAAAGTCCCTGATGGATTTGATACGATAATTCCCATTGAAGATGTTGTGGTAAAAGATGATAAGATCGTTTTAAGAGAAGGCGCTGATTATAGAAAAGGAATAAATATCCGCAAAGCAGGGGAAGATTTGACGGCCGGTAAGATCATTCTGAATTCCAATATAATTATTACATCAAAAGAAATAGCTGCATTGGCTTCTATCGGGAGAAGTGAAATAAACGTTTACAGAAAGCTAAAGATTGGGATCCTGACAACCGGGGATGAACTAATTGATATAACAGATACTCCTGTAATGGACAAAATACGGGCATCAAATCTTTATGCACTGCTGGCTGCTGTACAGGAAATGAATATGGAGTCGGTAAATCTAGGTATACTAAAAGATGACGTTGAAAAGATCAAAGAAAAGATAGACTCTGCACTGGCTTCAGATCTCCATATACTGATTACTACGGGTGGAATATCAGTCGGGAAGTATGATCTTCTGAAAAATATATTTATTGAAGCAGGTGTGGATATAAAATTTCATAAAGTAAATATCAAACCCGGGAAGCCGGTATTATTCGGCACTTTTAATAATGATGGTAAATTGAAATTAATATTCGGATTGCCCGGGAATCCGGTATCTGCATTAGTAGGATTCATCATTTTTATTAAAAAAAGTATCCTAACCCGTTTTGATATTAAAGCATATCCGGAAATTGCTGCCGTTTTGGGAAGTGATATAAGAAAGAATGATTCAAAGCTTCATTTTATCAGGGGAAATATTGAGCAGCACGGGGAAACTGTTACAGCTTATGCAGGGAAGAGTCAATCGAGCGGCAACATTGCGCAGATGGCATCTGCTGATTGTTTGATTATGATTAATGAGGATGTTAAGAATCCAGGCAAGGGAGAAAAGGTAAATTGTATAATGATATAACGGGAGTCATCCTTGCCGGCGGCAAAAGCAAAAGGATGGGAGAGAACAAAGCTCTTCTGAAGATCGGGGGAATAACCATCATTGAACATTTAACCCTGCTGCTGAAATCCATATTCCATAAAGTAATAATAATTACAAACGATCCCGGGGAGTATTCATTTCTGGAAGTTGATCTATTTCCCGATGTATATATTAATAAGGGTCCTCTTGCAGGAATTCATTCGGCGCTCATTCATTCATCTACAGAAACGAATTTTATTCTCTCCTGTGATATCCCATTTATTACTGCAGAAGTAATCGAAGAGATTATTAATTACAAAACGGCTTACCCCATTACCGTAGTTAAGGCAGATGGATTTGTGCAGCAGCTTGCGGGTTTCTACAATAAGAAGCTTAGTTCAAAAAGCAGAAGAGCTATTAAGCAGCACCGATGAAGTTCAAGAAATGCAGAGTATTATCCCTAATAGATTCTGCCGGTGCGGAAATAATTCCTGCAGATAAAATGCACTCCTGCAAAAAAATGACCTTCTTTAATATGAACAGCAAAGATGATTTCGAGAAAGTAAAACATATCGCCCGTACGGACAGGCTGCCCCACAAAACCAGATAACTTTTATGGCCAGGCAGCCTGTCCACTCTAGTGTAAGGGACACCCTTGTACGGACAGCCTGCCCATATTTATCGATCAGCTTTTATTTGCGAAGCAGGCTGTCCATATGTTCAGGATCAGAACTAACAATTCTGAATGAAATATTCATTTAAGATTAAGGATGGACAGGCTGCTTCGAATTATAGCTTATCGATTATTTGGGGGCAGCCTGTCCGTACAGTTTCATTCTGCCCCTTCAGGAAGGACAGGCCGTTTCACAATATTAGCGAACTGATTATTCGGAGGAAAGTCTACAAAGATTTTTCGTTCATTTAAAAAGGACAGGCTGCTGTAAAGCGTTAGCTTTTCGATTAATTTGGGGCAGCCTGTCCGTACAGTTTCATTCTCCCCCTTCAGGATGGACAGGCCGTTTCGCCGTATTAGCGAACTGATTATTCGGAAAGGTCCATACAGATTTTTCGTCCCACTAAAAAGGACAGGCTGCTGTAAAGCGTTAGCCTTTCGATTAATTGGGGGCAGCCTGTCCGTACAGTTTCATTCTGCCCCTTCAGGCAGGCCGTTTCACAATATTAGCGAACTGATTATTCGGAGGAAAGTCTACAAAGATTTTTCGTTCATTTAAAAAGGACAGGCTGCTGTAAAGCGTTAGCTTTTCGATTAATTGGGGGCAGCCTGTCCGTACAGTTTCATTCTGCCCCTTCAGGATGGACAGGCCGTTTCGCCGTATTAGCGAACTGATTATTCGGGACGGCCTGTCCGTACGGATTATTTATTCTTATTTCTTTCCTTGATTTCTGCTTTCAATGGATTCAGAAAAATATATTGACGGCTTAGATTCAGCTCTTCTTCATTTCTGATTATCCTGTCAAAGAAAGATCTCTTCCAATGAAAATTCTTTAATCCCATTAACTTAAGTTTATGGGATAATTGACATTTGAATGTTCCGATTACAGCTGAGAGAGTATGCCTCGGACGGCTGATCCTCTGATGTTCTAATTTTAGGATAAGATGAATATGATCGGGCATGATAATTAAATAGTCCAGAGCAACATTATGAAACCAAGAGGGTATCTTTTCTAAATATTTCTCTGCCATTGATCCATAATCATTCAGTATTACCGTACTATTTGCAATTTTGCCAAAAACCTTTTGATTATTCTCAATGCAGATGGTAATGAAGTAATAATTCGGATTGCAGTAATCATACCCCTTTAACCGGTTCCCCTTTCTGAAGAAATACATTTTTAATCTCCCCTTTTAATAAATGTAATATTTAAAGATAATAAATATATCGCCCGTACGGACAGGCTGCCCCACAATATCTGATTACTTTTATGGCCAGGCAGCCTGTCCACTTTAGTGTATGGGGTACCCTTGTACGGACAGCCTGCCCATATTTATCGATCAGTTTTTATTTGCGAAGCAGGCTGTCCATATGTGCAGGGTCTGAACTAATAATTCTGAATTAACTATTCATTTAAGATTAAGGAAGGACCGGCTGCTTCGAATTATAAGCTTATTGATTATGTGGGGCCCGCCTATCCGTACAAGGGATACTGCCCCTCCAGAATAGACAGGCTGCTTCGAATTATAGCTTATCGATTATGTGGGGCAGCCTATCCGTACAAGGGACGCTGCCTCGCCAGGATTGCTTCGAATTATAGCTTATCGATTATGTGGGGCAGCCTATCCGTACAAGGGACGCTGCCACGCCAGGATTGCTTCGAATTATAGCTTATCGATTGTTGGGGCAGGCTATCCGTACAAGGAATGCTGCCTCTTCAGGAAGGACAGGCTGCTTCGAATTATAAGCTTATCGATTTTTGGGGCAGCCTATCCGTACAAGGGATACTGCCCCTTCAGGAAGGACAGGCTGCTTCGAATTATAAGCTTATCGATTATGTTGGGGCAGCCTATCCGTACAAGGGACGCTGCCTCTTCAGGATGGACAGGCTGCTTCGAATTATAAGCTTATCGATTATGTGGGGCAGCCTGTCCATACTAACATTATTTGATTGTTATCAAACAACTTCCCATTCATAAAAACAAAGATCTGCCTGCTTCCTGCTTTTGAAAAACCATCATTTCTAAATCATTTATAAAGGAAATATATCTTTGGCAAAGAAGTTGATATTTATAAATACTAAATTTTATTGGATGATTTTTCACCGGTGTGCAGTAACTTCGAAGAACCTCTTTATTCCATAGGAAAAACCGCTAAGCTCCTTAATATTTCCGTACATACTTTAAGAATGTACGAAAAGGAAGGATTGATCGTTCCTTTTAAGAAGACCACTTCCCACAGACTCTATTCCCATTCCGATATTGAAAAGATAAATTGTATCCGCTCTGCCATAAATGATAAAAAGATGAGCATCGCGGGAATAAAGTTTGTCTACTCCTTAATCCCCTGCTGGGACATCATTAAATGTTCCCGGCTGGAGAGGGATAACTGTCAGGCTTACAATATGAATGCGGAACCCTGCTGGACATACAAACACAGCCGCAATATCTGTGCAGAATCCAATTGCAGAATCTGTATTGTTTACAGAGAGTTCACTGACTGCCACAAGGTAAAGGAAAGCATCAAAAACCTTTCGAGAGAACAATGAATTTATCGAGAAGAAAATTTCTTAAGATCAGTGCCGCAAGTATTGCTGCAACAGCAGCAGTCACCCAGTTGAATTCTGTAGTCAAAGGTTCTGAAAGAATACTTACCAGACAGAGTAAAGGTTTAAAGAAAATACCCACTTACTGTGATATGTGTTTCTGGAAATGCGGGGTAATAGCTTCTGTACAGGATGGTAAGTTATGGAAGCTTGAGGGTAACCCTGATGACCCGTTAAGTGCAGGCAGACTTTGTCCCAGGGGCACAGGCGGCGTAGGTGCACACTTTGATCCTGACAGGCTGAAAACTCCATTAATGAGAAGAAGCAGCCGTGGAAAAGAGGAATGGGTGTCCGTTACCTGGGATGAGGCACTAAATTTTATAGCTGAAAAAATGCAGAAGATAAAAACTGAATATGGCCCTGAAGCAGTTGCTTTATTCAGTCACGGTATCGGAGGTAATTTCTTAAAACATACATTAAAGGCTTATGGAACCCCTAATATATCAGCCCCCTCATTTGCACAATGCAGGGGACCCAGGGATGCTGGTTTCCGTTTAACATTCGGTGAAGATGTAAGTTCTCCCGAAAGAACGGATATTAAAAATTCACAGTGCCTGGTGCTTATAGGTTCACACCTTGGAGAGAATATGCATAATTCACAGGTGCAGGAATTTGCAGAGGCTGTTGAAAAAGGAGTTTCCCTGATTGTTGTGGATCCAAGATTTTCTATAGCAGCAGGTAAAGCAAAATATTATCTCCCGATAAAACCCGGTACAGACTTAGCGCTTATCCTTGCCTGGATGAATATAATCGTTAAAGAAAATCTTTATGATAAGAATTATATTGAGCAGTACGGATTCGGCTTTGAACAATTTGCTGCTGAAATTTCTCAATACACTCCTGAGTGGGCTTACGTAAAAACAGGTATTGAGCCTGATCTTATACGCGTAACGGCGAGGGAAATGAGCAGGTATAAGCCTGCAACTTTAATCCATCCGGGAAGACACGTTACCTGGTATGGAGATGATACGCAAAGAAGCAGAGGCATTGCTTTATTGAATGCCCTGATGGGAAGTTGGGGACGTAAAGGAGGATTCTATACTCCCGTCAGTATGGATGTACCGGCTTATCCCTATCCCGAATATCCTCATTCTGAAAAAGGAAAAGTTGATAACCCGGATAATAAATATCCGTTCGCCCACGAAACAATAACAACAGGAATAAGGGAAGCAACAATAACGGGTAAACCTTATCCTGTTAAAGGCTGGTTTATTTATGCAACAAACCTTATTCACGCCCTTCCGAATGAACAGGAAACAATTAAGGCAATCCAGAATCTTGATCTGATAGTAGTTGTAGATGTTATCCCCAGCGAAATTGCAGGGTGGGCTGATGTAGTACTGCCGGAGTCGGTTTATGTGGAAAGATTTGATGATATAAATGTTGAATGGTTCAGGGAACCCTTTGTTTCAATAAGACAGCCTGTTGTGGATGCTCCGAGTGATCAGAAACCTAACTGGTGGATCGCCAAAAAATTAGCAGACAAATTAAACCTTGGTCATTACTACCCCTGGAAGAATATTGAAGAATACATTGAGACAAGATTAACATCAGCAGGATTAAATTACCAGGAGCTCAAAACAAAAGGAATAATAAGGGGAAAGAAGCAGCCTGTTTATTTTGATGAAGGTGTACCTGCTGAGTTTAATACTCCGTCAGGTAAAATTGAGTTCTATTCACTCCAGCTCCAGGAGGCCGGATTTGATCCCGTGCCGAAATATACACCTCCTGCTGAACCGCCTGCCGGATATTTCAGATTATTATATGGAAGGTCGCCTGTCCATTCATTCAGCCGTACACAGTCAAACAGAATATTAATGGATATGATGGATGAAAATGAAATATGGATAAATACCGATATCGCTCAGCGGTGGGGATTGAAAACCGGTGAATATATCAGATTAAAAAATACAGACGGCATAATCTCCAACAAGATTAAAGGTTAAAGCAACTGAAAGGATAAGAACCGATTGCGTGTATATGGTGCACGGTTTTGGGCATAATTCGAAGATGCTGAAAGGCGCTTATATGAAGGGGGCTTCAGATTCACAGCTTATAACAAAGTATAATACCGATCCGCTTATGGGAGGCACTGCAATGAATGTTAATTTTGTAACATTTGTCGGGGAGGCATAAGATGGCACGATATGCTATGGTGATAGACACCAAAAAATGTGTAAGCTGTATGGATTGTGTAGTTGCCTGTAAAACCGAAAATAATGTCCCTGAAGGATATAACCGCGACTGGCTGGTACAGGATGTAAATGGAATATTTCCCGACATACAAATGGAAATAAGAAGTGAACGATGCAATCACTGTGACAACCCGCCTTGTGTATACTGCTGTCCGACGGGTGCAAGTCATATTCATGATACGGGGGGAGTAGTACTTGTTGAACACGATCTGTGCATAGGCTGTAAAGCCTGCCTTGCCAGTTGTCCTTATGATGCAAGATTTGTTCATCCGGATGGCTATGCGGATAAATGTACTTTCTGTATTCACAGGGTAGAGCAGGGATTAAAACCTGCCTGCGTTTCAGTTTGCCCAACTCACTGTATGTACTTCGGTGACCTGGAAGACCCGAACAGTGAGATAAGCAGGCTCCTCGATTCGAGAAAGCACCACAGTTTAAAAAATGAAGCCGGTACTAAACCAATGGTTTATTACCTCATATAGAAATGTGAAGAAATTATGAATGAAATAACATCCACAAGACACAATTTAATGATCGATCCTTATATGCATATATGGGGATGGGAAATACCGGTTTATCTTTTCATCGGTGGTATGGTGGCAGGCATGATGATCATCTCCGGCTATTTATTATACAGAGGGAAAGATCAGCGGAATGATTGCTCCTGTTTCCAGGTGCCGGGCATCAGCATTATCCTCCTGAGCCTGGGTATGTTCTCCTTATTCCTGGATCTGGAACATAAGCTGTACTTCTGGAGATTATATACTACGTTCAAGATAAGTTCACCAATGTCCTGGGGCTCCTGGATTTTAATCCTTGTTTACCCGGCACTGATTTTATCTATTCTATTAAGACCGCCTAAATTTATTGAAGCTATATTTCCTTCCATAAAGAAGTTTTCAGAAAGACTAAATACGGGAAGGAATAAAGCAGCTATAGGCGGGGCAAATTTAGTTCTGGGAATACTGCTCGGAATTTACACAGGCATATTATTAAGCTCCCTGGGAGCAAGACCCTTGTGGAATACATCGATACTTGCAGTACTTTTCCTGGTATCAGGGTTATCAACTGCAGCGGCAATGATCCATATGTTAGCAAAGGACAGAGAAGAAAGTGAAATGCTGGCAAGAATGGATAATAAATTTCTTATAGCAGAAGCAGGTGTAATTATGCTGATGCTCGTTGGACTCCTAAGTTCAACTGAGGTGCATATAAATGCTGCAAATATTCTTATCAGCGGAAGTTATGCTTCTTCTTTCTGGGTCTTCGTAATAATTATGGGTATAGCTATCCCGTTATTGATTCAGAATCTTGCAGTAAAGCATATAATTAAACATACCCCCATAGCACCATTACTGGTAATTGCGGGGGGATTGGTTTTAAGATTTGTTATTGTTTTTGCAGGTCAGTTAAGTCATTATTAAAATTAAATTATACTCACTGGAGTAAAGGGAAATGTCAACAACAGCAGCAATCTCAAATGTAAAGGAGAAGGTTAAAGAAAAAGCGGCAGCGGCTTATATGAATCCATATATAGCGGGCTTCGGTCTTGGTCTTGTACTTCTTGCTTCTTTCGTAATTATGGGAAGAGGACTTGGAGCCTCGGGAGCATTCGGTTCAGTAATCTCGGTAGCAGTAAATCAGGCAGCTCCTGATTATACAGCAAACAATGAATTCTTTTCTGAATATATCGGCGACGGAAGCTTCAATCCCCTTAAAGGACTGGCTGGTATTTGAAGTGATCGGAGTTATTCTAGGCGGTTTTATTTCAGGCGCGCTCGCAGGGCGAAATAAAATAACTGCAGAAAAAGGACCGAATATTTCAATTAAAGGACGACTATTCTATGCATTTGTTGGAGGAGGGCTGATGGGTATAGGTGCAAAGTTTGCAAGAGGATGCACAAGCGGACAGGCATTAACAGGAGGTGCTTTACTTAATACCGGAAGCTGGGCATTTATGATGATGGTTTTTGCAGGAGGTTACGCTGCTGCATACTTTTTAAGGAGGCAGTGGAGATGAACGCACCATTTTTCAAATTTGAAATGTTTAATGACGAAATAAGTCTCGTAATGGCTATTCTTATCGGTATCGGGTTCGGATTCTTCCTCGAGAGAGGAGGATTCGGAAATGCTAATGTGCTTGCAGCACAGTTTTATTTCCGGAATATGAGAGTATTTAAAGTAATGTTTACTGCGATCGTTACTGCTATGATCGGAGTATTTTACTTATCCTGGATAGGTTACCTTGATCTTTCACTTGTTTACCTGGTACCTACTTTCCTGGTTCCGCAGATACTGGGAGGCTTTATTTTAGGTATAGGCTTTGTTATTGGGGGCTATTGTCCTGGCACATCACTGGTCTCAATGGCGACGGGAAGAATTGACGGTTTAATCTATGTTCTTGGGATATTTGCTGGAACATTCATTTTTGGTGTCGCCTTCCCTCTTTTAAAAAATATTTATATCGCAACACCAATGGGACAAATCACCCTGCCTCAGCTGTTTAATATACCTTACGGTATGCTGGTGTTTGCGGTAGTTCTGATGGCACTCGGCGGTTTTATTGGAGCTGAGAAAGTTGAGAAATATTTTGCTCTAAAAGATGCACAGGTGAAAAAATGAAGAAGATATTTTCAGAGCTTACCCCTCCTAAAATACTTGGAATTCTTGCCCTTGCTCTTGGATTTATAGCTTTATTTGCCGGTAATCCTTATGAAAATGCAACAGCAACAATTAATACAAAGGAACTTGCACTGATCGTTCAGAATGAAGTAGACCATGTTAAGGTTGAAGAGCTGGCAGACTGGATTATAAAGGGTAAGTCTGATTACCGGCTGATAGATCTCAACAACGAAAGTGTATTTAATGATTATCACATCCCTACAGCAGAAAATATTACCCTGACTTTATTGTCAGAATCCGGTTTACAAAGAAATGAGAAGATTATTCTTTATTCCGAAGGGGGGATACATTCTGCCCAAGCCTGGATGCTTCTTAAGGCAAAGGGCTATAAAGCCGTGTATATGCTCACGGGCGGACTTGATGAATGGAAGGATAAAATTCTTTTCCCTTCTCTTAGCACAGGAGCTTCGCTTCAGGACAGTCTCAATTTTCTTAAAATAGCTGAGGTGAGTAAATATTTCGGCGGTGAGCCTCAGACAGGCACACAAACTGCAGAAGTAACAGGAGCAAAACAGCTGCCTAAGCTTCAGGCCCCCGCAGGAAATGTTCCGGCAGGAGTAACAAAGAAGAAAAAGAAGGAAGGCTGCTGAGTATCAGGGGGAAACAAAGTTAAATTTAAGGTCCGTTACTACCCAGCGGGGACGTAAATTTAGAGTGTCCGGATAGATTGCAAACTCCTCTGCGTATTTAAAGGGGACATAGTTTCCGTAGGAATATGTACCGCTGCTGTCCTCATCATAAAAGCCCCATAGTATATAGGAACCAGCTCTTGCTCTGTCTATTTTAAACTCTCCTTCAGTAATACTTAAATAGTATTTTTCTGTGTTCTCTTTTGTACCCTCAAGAACCAGTAATGGATTTCTTGATAAATAAACATTATTTACAATACCGGACACTCCTGTAAAATCAAGTCCGTTGATTGTTTTGAATTTAGAAGTATAGACAGAATCGGCAGTATTCCCTGCGACATCGGTTATACCGGGAAGGTTTATCGTAATGATATAAGCCATCGAAGGTTCCAGTGCAGACGGGAATATTTTGAATGAGGCATCATCAAGAAAGTGAATAGCGAATGGAATATTTTTCTTCAGAGTATCAGTAAAGCTGATTCTGCTTTTTAACCTGGTTGAATCAACAGCATCGTTAAGCCTGAAGTAAATGCTCTGGTTCTGGTAATCTGCAGTTGCCGAACCGGGACGTGGATCAGCAGCCGTCACTGCAGGCTTCGTAGTATCTTCCCTGTCGGTAATAGTTAAGGATACTGCTTCATTCCTGAAGCTGTTTCCTTTTTTGTCCCTGAGCTCATTTGCAAATAAAAAATAATTTGATGCAGGATCGAACTCCTGTTTAGTTACCAGGACTAATTCTTCCTTTTTGGTGTCTCCTTTATAGGCATAAAGAAGCTCACTCCTTTTATTGGAAGTGGAATCATAAATATAGAATGTTCCGGATTTAACGATCGTAGAATCGAACTCTTCAGAAAGCGTGATAAGAATATGATTCCTGTCGGTCATTGCAGCACTCTGCAGTCTTGGCGGGACGGAGTCAATTTTAGTTAAGAAAAAATTAAGTCCCGAATAAAGAGTATCATCTAATCCCATCACCACATCACTGAACGGAATTCCTATCCTGTCCTGTTCCGGTTGAAAAAGAAGATCTCGGAAATCATCATCAACAGCAAATACTCTGTAGGTACCTGCAGCAAGACCCCCGATCTTAAAACGCCCGTCCGCTCCTGTTTGGGAAAGGTAATCCGGTTTTGTTACTGAAGGATTGATAGTATCTGAAAATGCCTTATAGGCAAAGATTAAAATGCCCTCCGGTTTTTCTCCATATACCTTACCGGAAATAACTCTTCTGTCTACATTTTCTCCGGTCGAAAATGTTAACGAGTAGGATTCTGCCATTCGGTTGCGGTTATTGTAGTCCACTACATCCGTGCCGATTGTAACCACATAGGTAGTATTTTCTTTAAGTTTTTCGGGAAAGATGATTCTTACAGACTTACCGCTCCAATCAAGTTCAATATTCCCTGCAATATAAGGGGATACAAAGATTGCATCTCTTAGTGTTCTTTTATCAACATACTCTGAGAACTCCAGCTCAATATAATCTTCAGGATACTTTGTGGTGCCGTCAGGGGGATACACTTCAATAATCTGAGGCGGTATCTTATCCTCCTCTCCCCCGCCGGGAGGCAGCTGATTGGCGCATCCCTGTATAAGCAGTAAAAGAGTTATAAAAATATAGCTGATGTAAATATTTACTCTCATAGGTTTACTTTTCTTCCATCTCCCGAAGAAATTTTCTGTATTCAAACACATTCCGGTTATGTTCTTCTAAAGTATGCGCAAATTTATGTCCACCCTTTCCATCAGCTACGAAATAGTAATAGTTATGCTGCTCAGGATAGACAACAGCAAGAATGGCTTTTTTACCGGGATTATTTATTGGTCCCGGAGGGAGTCCGTAATATTTATAAGTATTAAATGGTGAATCGATATTCAGGTCTCTGTAAGTAAGCCGTTTCCAGCCGCCTTGCTGAAGATATTGTACTGTAGGATCTGCCTGAAGCTTCATACCTTTGTGTATCCTGTTGATATATACTCCCGCGATCATGGGCATCTCTTCATATGAGTTGGTTTCTCCTTCAACAATAGAGGCTAATATAACCACCTCATTGCTGTCAAGATTATTTCCGGCAGCTGCTTCTTTCAATGAGTCGCTGAAGAAACTATCGAACCGCTGAAGGAATGTATCAATTACCTCTTCGGGGGAACTTCTCTCGTAAAAATAATATTTATCAGGGAGAAGGTACCCATTTAAGGAGGAAGTTTTTATTCCGATCCTTTTAAGGAAAGATTTGTCCCGAACTGCATAAATGAGAGCGGCTGAATCTATCGCAGCATCGATCCTGAGCTTTGAAGCGATCCATTCAAGTGAGGAACCATCATAGATTTTAACTTCCCTCAGGAAATCAGCATTGCCGTGCAGGAATTCATCAAGCAGACCTAAATAGCTTAGTCCATTCGGCAGATAATACCTCCCTGCTCTTATCCTTCTTTCTGCGCCATAAAGAAATGCGGCAACCTTCATATTAAACTTCGAGGGTATGATTCCCTGGCGATGCAAGTTATGAATAACACTGTTTAATGTCTGTCCCCTTTTGACTTCAAACATTAAAGGGGATGGCTGTGAATAATAATTTGGCGTAAAAAATATATAATAGAGGAGTGCAAGGGCGGTCATAAAGAAAAGAAGAATAACGATATATTCTTTCTTTGAAAGTAATCCCCGGAAGCCGGTTTTCCTGCTCCCCCCGCTATAATTCATTATCGGATCTCAGTTTCTGTATCCCCCTCGATTCATCTATAATCCGTTCATATATATTTTTCAGAACCTTCTTGCTTAGATCGTCACCGGCAAGATTTACAACGTTCTTTAATATCTCCGCTTCTCTTTCAGGAGAGTATGAGGAAAGTTTGAGGAGTTTTTTTATTTTACCAATATACAGGCTTATTTCTATTCTCTGAATCAGGAGACGGGCAATACCGGCATCAAGGTTATCTACTTCCTGTCTCAGTTCCTGTAGTAATTTTTCAGCTTCGTTCTTACTAAGCGGATCGGAATTATCAATGAGTTTCTGAAGTAAGTAATTCATAAAAAGAAAAATAAAGAAAAAAGAAGATATATATCAGGAGAAAAGATTTTCGGGCAGTCCGGGGAAAGGAGGATAGCCAAGATCAAACCTTTTTCCGGCTTCAAATAAAGTCTGACCGCGGAAGGCAATCATCGCAGCATTATCACCGCAATATTCCATATCAGGAATAACTATTTTCTTTTTGTGCTTTCCTGCAATGCCGGTTAAAGCTGCACGGAGATGTTTATTGGCAGCCACTCCTCCGGCAAGGGATATGCTCTTAACCGGATATTTATCCAATGCCCGTTCCGTATTACGAATAAGTGCCCTGGTAACAGCATCCTGGAAAGAAGCCGCAATATTATTCAATTCCTGTGGTTCAATAGGAGTATCATTATATCTCTGGATATGGCGCAGGACAGATGTTTTGAGTCCTGAGAAAGAGAAATCAAATCTATTCTTTACATCAGCAACAGGAAATTTAATAAAGGAAGGATCACCGTTCTCTGCAGCCTGCTGTATTTTAGGACCACCCGGATAGCCGAGACCCAGCATTTTAGCTACCTTGTCAAATGCCTCCCCCGCTGCATCATCTACAGTAGTACCTAATTTCTTTATATCGGTAAAGCTGTTAACAAGAAGGAGAAGTGTATGTCCACCTGAAACTATAAGAGCCAGGTATGGGAACTCAGGCTTTTCTTCCATCAGGAAACCGGAGAAAATATGCCCCTCTATGTGATTAACAGGAACAAATGGTTTGTCTAAAGAATATGAAAGCCCTTTTGCGAAAGTGAGTCCGACAAGAAGAGCCCCAATAAGACCGGGTCCTGCAGTTGCAGTGATCAGATCAAGCTGGTTTAATTCAATAGACGATTGTTTTAGTGCATCTTTTAGGAGAGGGATCACTATTTGAAGGTGTGCCCTGCTTGATAATTCAGGTACTACCCCGCCGTATTTAGTATGAAAATCCTGTGACGAAACAAGGTTTGCTTTTAATTCACCATCTGAAATTATTGCAACAGAGGTTTCATCACAGGATGTTTCAATTCCTAATACCTTCATTACTTAAAAGAAAAAAGCGCCTTGAATATATGCCCTGCCATAGCAGGATTTTCTTTTAGTCTGCGTATGGAATATCGATACCAGTCCTTGCCGAAAGGTACATAAATTCTTAAACGATAACCGTCGGCATTAATTTTATCTCTCAGATCTTCCTTCACACCAAGAAGCATCTGAAATTCAAATTTATTCTTAGGTATATTCATTTCCTTTATCATACTGTAAGCTTCGTTGACAAGATAATCATCGTGAGTTGCTATCCCCACATATACTCCGTCAGCGAACATTCTTCTCAGCACTTTAAGAAAGTTATCCCGGATAGCCTGTTTATCCTTATAAGCTAATTCAGCTGGTTCAATGTATATGCCTTTGCAGAGCCTATAGTTCGTACTCATTTTATTCAGGGCAACAACATCATCATAGGTTCTTTTCAGATATGCCTGAACAACAACCCCAACGTTATCGTATCTTGTCCTTAAGCGTTTAAGCAGCCGGAAAGTAGCATCGGTATATGGGGAATCCTCCATATCAATGCGGACAAAATTATTCATATCCTTTGCTTTCTTAACCAGCTCTTCCACCTGGTCATAGGCAAAGTCCTCATCTATGCTTAAACCCATCTGTGTAGGTTTGATAGAAAGGTTGGCATCCAGCTTATTTTTACTTATCACATCAAGAACTTCAAGTGCTTTAAACTTAGCCTCGGCAGCTTCCCCTTTATTTTTAATTGATTCCCCCAGAACATCCAGTGTTGCCAGAATGCCTTTATGGTTAAATTCCTGTACAACCCTGACTGCATCTTCAAGTGTTTCCCCTGCAATATATTTTCTCGAAAAAAAGCCCACGACGGGCTTAGGGAGCAATCTTACAATAGCAACAATAATAGTATTAAAGAACGACACGGTAATCTCCTAAAAAAGAACAGTACAAAAATAGGCTTAACGGGGGTAATAAAAAAAGAAGAAATTATAGTTTGTTGGAATCCGAATAACTCATTCATACTATTATAATTAGCATTCTGTTCGGTCAGAAGGTTTTGGCCAGTAAACCAAAACTCATCCTGTAGTCTTCTCTTGGAAAGAGAAGGACTTGCCGGAGGTAAAACCATTACTTTAGAATCTTGACATAACACTGGCGCCCGGAACTCATTGGTCAAGATGATAAATGTAATGTTATGTTTACAACAAGCCTCTCTCTTCACAAGAGAGAGGCTACAGAGTGAGTTTGTTTTTAGAACTGTATACGTCTACTTTAAACCAAAAACTCATCCTGTAGTCCTTCTCTTGGAAAGAGAAGGACTTGCCGGAGGTAAAACAATAACTTTAGAATCTTGACAAAACACTGGCGCCCGGAACTCATTGGTCAAGATGATAAATGTAATGTTATGCTGACAACAAGCCTCTCTCTTCCCAAGAGAGAGGCTACAGAGTGAGTTTGCTTTTAGATCTGTAAACCTGCCTTGTTCGGTAACCCCTTCGGTAAAGCCCGAACTGAATTTCAGAGGTTTTTAACCATCAACAGCAGGAGGTCAGCCTTATCGTATAAGTCTCTTATTGTCCCATTATTTTCAAATATAAAATCAGCCCGCTTCTTTTTTTCGTCATCAGGGATCTGGTTCAAATTCCTTTTATCAAAATCACCTTCAGATAGTTTATCCTGCTGTGTTTTTCTTTTCTTTCTCGTCTCTTCACTGGCGGTAATTAAAACCACATAATCAAACATCTCCTCCATATCAGCTTCATAGACAAGAGCCGCCTCCACAAAAACCAGGTCATTGGTCTTCAGCAGTTCGTCTGTATCTTTTTCTATTCTTTTTAACACCGGGGGATGAAGAATTGAGTTTATAACAATCACCTTTTCAGGTGATGAAAAAACATTCTTTGCCAGGTACATTTTGTCAGGAACCCCGTTAACAAAAGACCTTTCCCCGAATTCCTTCGTAACTCTTTTCTTAACTGACTCATTTGAAGAAAGTATCTCTTTTGAAATATCGTCAGCTTTCAGTACAGGATATCCCTTCGAAGAAAGATATTCTGCAAAGGTTGATTTTCCCGAACCAATACCCCCCGTTATACCAAGTTTTAACTTTTTCCCGCTCATTGATATTATACCTTTCTTTTAATGTGCCCCTGCTGCGGGAACTGCATTCCGGATATCAGCCTTAAAGCTGTCCTTGACTAAGAGCCACAGTATTGCCGACAGTGATAAAGAGATACCGCTTATAATAAAGATCAAATTCTTATCAACAACGTTCTGAATAAGTGATCCGAAGAAAAGACTTACAATAAGCTGCGGCAGAACAACCGACAGGTTGAATATTCCCATAAAGAATCCCATACGGCTTTTATCTACCTTTTCAGACATTATCGCAAAAGGAAGACTAACTATCGCCGCCCACCCAATTCCGCATACAGCCATAAAAACATAAAGCATAAAGGGAGATCCCGCAAACAGGACGATACCAAAATATCCGGCTGCCATTACAGCCACACAGGTTAAGTGAGTCTTAACCCTGCCGATCTTTTCGGATATGGGTTCAAGGACAAATGCAGGGAGAATAAATCCCACTGTATTCAATACTGCAAATGATATTGATATTATCTGTCCCGTCTCAATATCACCCGAAGGATTAAGCTTCTGCTGTATGAAAGCGATTATATACACAAACATTGTCTGTATTCCCAGCCAGGAGAAGCCGTGAGCAAAGTAGATACGGAAGAGTTGTCCCCACTCCGTAACAGTTTTAACAGTACTTTTATTAGTGTCCTCAACAGTTAATGATCTATCTTCTGTAACAAAAAGCGTAGGTATTACAGAAAAACCAAGTACAATGAAGATGCCCATATATATCAGGATATAATTCCCGAACACTGCCCCGATTACATAAGCAAAGACACCGAAGAAACCTGAAATCGTCTGCATCCAGGTATATCCTTTTGTGCGTGCTATTCCTTCAGGAGTAACATCGGCAATAAGAGAACGGGTCGGGTTAAAGCTTATGTTAATAGCAAGATCCAATGTTAAGGCAACCACAATTGCAATTCCCAGCAGTCCTTCGAGGCCAAAGAAGCTGCCTATCCTGTCAATATTAGGTAATGCAAGCAGCATCAATGCAGCAACAGTTCCACCTATAAGAATAAAAGGTCTTCTCCTTCCACCCCAAAACCAGGCCTTATCGCTTATCAGACCGATTATTACCTGTCCGAATATTCCTGCCAGCGGCCCTGCAGCCCACACTATTCCGATCTCGTGAATATCCAGGTTATATTTTGTATTCAGTATCCAGCTTAATGCAGATATCTGGATCGATAATGCAAATCCCATTGCTGTAGCCGGCAATGAGAGCATAGCGTAGAAGGATTTTGTAAGTCTCTTTTGGATGTTGAGCATAATTAAAATATCCTGATATTAATATATTAATTTGAAGATGTGAACTTCTTTTGTATCCAGATGGAGCTTCAGATCAGTTGAATATGGATATTCATTCCCCGTTTCAAGATCTCTGATCAGCCTTGATCCTTTAAGATGATGACCAACTCTTTCCATTCCGAATTCTTTTTCTTCATCATTATCATTGACTATAACCATAATCTTTTCATCTTCTGTAATTCTAAAATAGCAGTAAATACTATTTTCAGGAGGCAGATGGATCAGCTTACCTCCGGAAAGAGCTTTTGATTCTTTTCTAATCTTAAGAAGTTTCTTAAAGAAATCATATAAATCATTTTCTTCTTCAGTTCTTCCTTCAGGAGTAAAAGCATTTCTCTCATCTCCCGGAAAGCCGCCGGGGAAATCTAACCTGATACTGCCGTGATCCTTACCTCCTACCAGACCAATTTCAGTTCCATAGAATATCTGAGGGATGCCTCTCGTAGTAAGCAGGATCTGAAATGCTAACTTAAATTTCTGAACATCTCCTTTTGCAACAAACATTGCCCTCTCAATATCGTGATTATCAATAAAGGTTAAAAGATTGTACGGGTCATAATAGCAGAAATCCATTGTAAGTGTTTCGTAGACAGAACTTATTGTTTTTTGTCCCATTAAATAATAATTGATAATATCTGACAGACCGAAGTCTGTTACCGCAGGAAGATTAGAATCGAACGGTGCCGTTACCCTGCTTTTCTGCTGATATGTACCAAGTATAGCAGGGTTCCCGTTCCAGACTTCACCGACTATATTAGTATTGGGATATTCCTCAAGAATATTTTTATCCCAGCGTGACATAAATTCAGGATCCGCGTATGGATAAGTATCCTCCCTTACTGCATCAATATCTGCATACTCCATCCACCAGATAGTGTTCTGGATAAGGTAATTTGCCATAAAAGGATTCTGCTGATTCAGATCGGGCATATAATCTGTGAACCACCCGGTTACAGAATTAGGCAGTACCGTGCTGTCGGCGTGTACGTCAACGATTGCCATTTTATCGTGGCGGGTAATTTCAATGCTGTCCTGTGAATGATTTACCCATCCGTCAACCGGAAGGTTCTTCATCCAGGGATGATTTATATGAATATGGTTCGCAACGTGATCCAGTATTACTTTTAAACCCCTCTTATGCGCTTCAGATACAAATTTTTTGTAGATCTCATTAGTACCGAAACGGGGATCAACTTTATAAAGATCCGTTGCTCCATAGCCGTGATAACTTACGGGAGTATTATTTTCAATTACCGGGTTAAGCCACAATGTTGTGAATCCCGTTTCTTTAATATAATCCAGACTATTGATCACTCCCTGGATATCTCCCCCGTGTCTTCCCGTACCGCTTGATCTGTCAATCCCGTTAATGTATCCTTCCACCTCATCATTGTTCTGGTCGCCGTTTACAAAGCGGTCGGGGGTAACCAGGTAAATAACATCAGACTGGTCGAATCCCTTATGTCCATAAACGCTTTCTCTTTTATATACCGGGAAAGGGAATTCTGCAGTAACTCCTTTATTTGAAAAAGCGATCTTATAATCTCCCGGTTTTAGGGTCTCCGGGATCTCAATATCAATAAATCGGTAGGATGGATTGGGCGTATCGTGAACTTTGTATAATCTTATATCCGCTTCAGTAAACTTTATATCTGCCCCTTTCAGGTCATTCCCGTAGACCAGTAGCTGGATCTTATTCAGCTTCATGCCGGTCCACCAGTTAGGGGGTTCGATCTTTTCTACTTTTAATTGGGCGGAAGTGAAAGAAAGAGATGATAATAATATGAATACAAGGAACAGTTTATTTCGCATTCTTTAGACCGTTTTTCCGATTAGGCTGTATAATGGATCTGCTGATAATTTATTCTGACCGACGGAAAAATAGAGAATAGCGGTAAATATTAAAAATGAAGTAAATATTCCCGGTTATACCGTTTACGGGAATGCAACTCCTACGGAGTTGAATTGTTTTTGTTTATTGGTTTTTCTACAGATATGAAACTCCTAACGGAGTTTGACCAGGTTATGTGGTTATTCGGGAGAAGACGATATTCTAAATCCTGAAGAAAAAAGACAAGGATGTGGGTGTATTCCAACTCCGAACATTGGGGTTACAATTATTACCAATCATAGATAACGATGAGAATCTATTCCTACTCTTAACGCTGGCAGAGTATAATATTACCGATTGCCCTTAAACCCCGTGAGGGGTTTTATATCTGTAGAAAAAAACCTCCCCCAAAAATATTTAAAACCCCGTCAGGGGTTTCATTCCCGCATGTTCCAAATTTCTATTCTCTCGATGCAATTTCCATCTACTACAATTCTATCTGGAATCCCCCTGTTCTTAATCTCATTCTTTTCTTAAATAAAAAACAGCTGCGTGAATAATGAGAGGACAGCCTGCTTCGTTTTATAAGCTTTTAGATTATTAAGGTCAGGCTGTCCGTACATCTGAGACTTCCATTGATCAAGGAGGGACAACCTGCTTCGTTAATATCAAATATTCGTTCTAATGGACAGGTTGTCCTTACGAAGCACTATTCAAATTCGTTTTATTTCCCGAAAGTCGATTTTTAGAGCAAAATCCACGAAAATATCTATTAAATATCTGCACAAGCCTAACAGAAGCGACTAACGGGCATATCTCAAGCGTCTCCGGAACGCGATTACACGCTCCAGAGACGCTGCAGACACGCTCCAGAGACGCTCCTGATGGTATTTGGTAAATCAATAATTTGATGGTTTTTATAAAAAGTATTTCTATCACTCCATAATTGCCAGAAATAGAGTTTTAGAATAAAAATGCCTTAAAATAATGTAAATATTGTATTAGCAGGTCATTTTACGATAATCTGGATTATCGAATGTTCATTCTGAACAAATGTGGCTAAACTGTTGTGGCGCTTAGTCTAAAGGTTCGGGTTGTATTAAATAAAAAACCCCGATAGTTCTTCACTACCGGGGTTCTCTTTAATTCAATTCGTTACTTCAATACTATCATTTTTTTGGACGAAACAAAATCATTAGCAGTGATCCTGAAGAAGTAAACCCCGCTGGGTAAACCTGAGGCATCAAATGAAAGCTCATATGTACCAGCCTGCTTTAGCTGATTGTCTTCAAGGTCCTGAACTTTTTTTCCCAACACATCATAAACCGCGCAGCTTACCCTGCTTATAACCGGTAAATCATATCTTATCGTTGTAACCGGATTGAAAGGATTAGGGTAGTTCTGATATAATGCAAAATCCCCCGGCATTTCATTACCTTCGATCTTTGGCAGCATTGAAGCTATCAAATCCAGATAATTATTTACATAATCAATAAGCGGTTGAGCTTGTGCCTGGGTAATAGATCCATTTGAAATAAGCTGATCCAGTTGATTAAGTAATGCATTCAACAAATTTTCTGCAGCATTATATCTTCCGTCAGCATATGCATCTACCGCAACGCTGAAGTTTTGAAGCCAGGGCATTCTTATTACCGGCATTTAACGGAAGAACAGATATAAGCTCATCAACAGGGACATAAAGCTGAAATTTATTTTCAGCAACCCAGTCTGCCACTTTATGACCGATCTCAATTCCATCCTCTGCAGATGACCGGAAATGCATACCGCCCCATACACGTGCATTAACAGCTTCAGTGATAATTTCATTTATATTATTAAAATGATGCAGAATTCCCGTTACATTACTTGTCAGTGTAACCGGAATATTTGGTGTTCCAAAGAATTTTTCAATTGCATATGAGAAGGAGCCAAGAACACAGCCGTGAGCAGCAGGATATTCAGGATGACGGGGTGTTGTAACAAGCGGCAGCCACGATGTGTCCGCAACTGTAGATGGATTACCATCAGTACCTGCACTTCGGATTGCTGTCGTGGGACGCCAGTAATTATAAAAGTATTTTGAATCCCACCCGGTAATTAATGCGTCTCCTATTGTTGCATATATTTGTGCAAAAAGACGGGCATTATCTGCAAGTGATAGTCCCTGCGACGCAGCAAAAAGCCTTATATTACGCGGAACCTGAACTCCCGGATTCTCAGTATGGAAGCGTGCAATCTCTCTTTGTTCGGGTGTAGTATAAGTGCTGTCGAGAGAGCCGAACTTTTTTACTTCATTGTAAACAGTTGTATATCTGTTACTGTTTATTGCAGGGGGACCTGGTGCACGGAATTTAGATGGTGAGGAAAATGAAAATGGACGAAGATATGCCTGCCAGGGAACTACCGGCTGATATGGAGCTGAGCCCGGCGGTGTAGGCTGATAAACTACCTGTCCCTGCAGGCTGCCATATATACGTCACATTTGCCTCCCTGCCGTCTCCTGTCCGGGAAGCAAGAAATAGTTCTGCGGTATTAAGCCCGATCTCTATACCTTTAGTTTTAGTGCTGTCATTTGGAAGCAGTGCAATTCTTGCCTGGTAAACAGAATCTATATAGATGCTGTCAGCAAAGTAAAAGGTTCTAAGCATTTTATATGCCGCTGCGTGAACTGCTGCTTCCATTGATGCCCAGGGCACCGCATTCGGAGGACTGACAGCAAAAACAGTATATCGTTTGTCAATTGCATTTACTGCATCATAGATAGCTATATGCAGATATGCTAAATCTACAAGAACACTCCTTGCAGGATTTGGAATTCTGAGAGTAACAGTAACTGCAGTAGCATTCCAGTCACTAACTGCATCAGCGTAAGATTGACCTGTGAACAGGGTCGCTGCTATTGTCCAAATCAACAATATTCGAATCATTACCTTTTTAAAATTGGTTGACAGATAAGGTAAAGACTTTGCTGAAATTGAGACTTTCATCTGACCTCCTAATATATTTATTAAAAAATCGTTTATTTTCCTTAAATGAATTTCCTGATTCAAATCATTTAAGGCGCCGGGGATGACAAAAGAAGAAAATCTTATATATAAGCTTAGATTTTTTGTCTGATTGCGGAGGACAATTAACAAAATAAATGAGGAGGGTACATATCAACAGTGTACCAAAAACTAACAATTTTGTATCATTCGGTTAATTTGAAAAGATTTCCTGGTATTATTAGTTCGATGGTACGATAGTACGATGGTTCGATAGTACGATAGTACGATAGTGAAAAATACAAATGTAAGGAACGCTCAGTGAGCGTTCCGCTATGGGCACCACTCCCAGATGGTGTTCCGCTATGGGCACCACTCCCAGATGGCGTTCCGCTATGGGCACCACTCCCAGATGGCGTTCCGCTATGAGCACCACTCCCAGATGGCGTTCCGCTATGAGCAGTCCCTGATAGCATTCTGCGCTGATCCGTGAAGGACAGGTGGCGTTTGCAACTACTACCTAATTATCCGCAATCGCGCCACCTGTCGTACAGAATTTTTCTTTTCTTTTAATATTCTACACTAATCAGGCAATTAATAAAAAAAGGCAACCTGTGTATGGACAGGTCAACCCTGAATAAATAATTCGCTGATATTTCGAAGTTGACCTGTCCTTCCCGTATGGGCAGTTTCCTGTAGTGTGTAAGAGACGCCCAATGAGCGTTCCGCTAAGAGCAACAATCCCAAATGGCGTTCCGCTATGAGCAGTCCCTGATAGCATTCTGCGCTGATCCGTGAAGGACAGGTGGCGTTTGCAACTACTACCTAATTATCCGCAATCGCGCCACCTGTCGTACAGAATTTTTCTTTTCTTTTAATATTCTACACTAATCAGGCAATTAATAAAAAAAAGACCACCTGAGTACGGACAGGTCAACCCTGAATAAATAATTCGCTGATATTCGAAGTTGACCTGTCCTTCCCGAATTGTCTACAGTCTTTTAAAGGTCTATTCTTTCTCGGACAGGTACGCCAGATTGCTTCTTCGATGACTCATCGCAATGACGACATTTATTCAGACAATCATCCAAACATCCAATCATCCATAGAAATTGCTGCTCCTAAATTCCTTTATGGATACGGAATTATGAATTTCACTTTTCTTGCTTTTCTTTTACAATAAAAATACATTTTAGATTAACTTTTGAAGAAATATGAGCGATTCCGAGGAGAAGAACATAATTGTTAACAGGAAAGCAAGACACGAGTACTCAATCCTGCAGACCTGGGAGACCGGGATCGTACTTCAGGGTACTGAAGTAAAATCACTCCGCCAGGGGAAAGCAAATCTTCTTGACAGCTATGCGACTGTTAAAGATAATGAAGTATGGCTTATTGGTGTCCATATTAGCGAATATACACACGGAAATATCTCTAATCATCAGCCCGACAGGCAAAGAAAACTTCTGATGAACAGGAGTGAGATCAGAAAGCTCATCGGAAAGGTAAAAGAAAAAGGATTAACACTGGTCCCCCTGAGATTATATTTCAAAAATGGAAGAGTTAAAGTTGAAATTGCTCTTGCCAAAGGTAAAAAAGCATACGATAAACGGGAGGCAATTGCTAAAAAAGATTTCCAAAGAGACCAGGAAAGAAAGATCAAATATTGAAAGATAAAATAAAATTCCCTCCATTAAATGAACAGATGGATATTATCAAACGAGGTGTCTTTGAAATCATTCCAGAAGATGAACTAGTTAAGAAAAATTGAAAAATCATTAAAGAAGGCGAAACCACTAAACATTAAACTTGGCTGCGATCCAAGCAGACCCGATCTACATATCGGACATTCTGTTGTATTAAGAAAACTTGCACAATTTCAGGAACTTGGTCATCAGCCATTCTAATTATTGGTGATTTTACAGGAATGATTGGCGATCCCTCCGGAAGAAATGTAACCCGCCCTGCCTTATCGCTTGAAGAAACAAGACAGCAATGGAAACAGTTATTTTGAGCAGGCATCAAAAATACTGCACAAAGAAAAAACTAAAATTGTTTATAACTCTGAATGGCTCGGTAAAATGTCTTTTGAGGATGTAATAAAACTTGCTTCAAAATATACTGTTGCAAGAATGCTTGAACGTGATGATTTTACAAAACGATTTAAAGCGGGTGAACCGATAAGTCTGCACGAGTTTCTATATCCGCTTGCACAGGCAATGGATTCTGTAGCCATTGAAAGTGATGTTGAACTTGGCGGAACTGATCAGAAATTTAATCTGCTTGTTGGGAGAGATATACAACGTGAATATGGAATTGAACCGCAGGTGATTTTAACAATGCCACTGTTTGTTGGAACTGATGGCGTTGAAAAGATGAGCAAATCTTATGATAACTATATTGGAATTTCTGATGAACCATCGCAGAGATTTTTGGAAGAACATTATCCATTCCAGATAATCTTATCTACACATATTTTGAACTTGCAACAAATGTATCCAACCAGATAATCTGATGACCATAAAATAACAGCTTGCAGATCCTGATGGAAGTTCAAATCCAAGAGATATTAAAACGTGAGCTTGCAAGAACTTAGTAACAATGTATCATGACAAAGAAGCAGCAGAATGATTGCTGAAGCAGGAGTTTGACAAGATTTTTATCAACAAAGGATTGCCTGACGAAATCCTGAAGAATTTAAAGTTGAGAGATAAAAAGAAGATGTCAATATTTTAGATCTAATAATTTTAGTAAATTTTGCTCCATCAAAAGGGAAGCAAGAAGATTAGATTTACACAGGGCGGAGTTTCATTTAGATGGTGAAAAAATTGAAGCGATGTATCCGCACGTAGTATTTCTGGAAAACCAGGAATAATTCTTAAAGTAGGAAAAAGAAATTCATTAAACTCATTTAACTTAGTCTAGAAAGGAGATGATATATTGTATGTTCCAACTAAAATATTTTTACAAAAGGTGTAGGAAGACATAAAGAATACTTAACCTCTTTTGAACTTGCATTAAGAAATGCAAGAATTGAAATCTGCAATCTTGTAACAGTCAGCAGTATTTTTCCTGTCGGCTGTAAACGGATTTCAAAAGATGAAGGATTAAGGAACTAATAACCCGGGTCAAATTACCTTTGCGGTAATGGCCAGTAATTCAACCAATGAACCAAACAGATTTATTGCTGCATCAATTGGTGTTGCACTTCCGGCCGATACACGGTAGCCTATGGATATTTATCAGAACATCATCCGTTTGGACAGACTGAAAAAGTTGGCTGGTGAATATGCAGAAGATCTTGCTGCAACTATGCTTGCTACAACTCTGGGTGTTGAATTTGATCCTGAAAAAGACTGGAGTGAAAGAGAGAATATTTATAAAATGTCAGGAAAGATTGTTCGTACTTTTAATATTACTCAATCAGCCGAAGGCGATAAAAACGGATTATGGACAACAGTGATGGCTGTTGGTGTATTTCTTCCATAAAAGAAAGAATGATTTGATAACGAATATTCACTTCTGGTTTATATTTGTCGCAGTTGTTGCGATAATGCTTCTTTATTGATTTATATGTTACAGATCACAGAAGAGGAAAAATTACTTTAAAAGCACAGTCTAATTTGGAGCGGTGTGTGGATAGCCACCGCTCTTCTTTTAATCTTTTCATTTACCTCTATCCTTGAAAACGGACATCAGAAGGCCTGGAGTTTATAACCGGATACATTATTGAAAAATCTCTTTCGGTAGATAATCTTTTTGTCTTTCTTAATGATTTTCAGGGTGATGGAGATTAACCCTGAAAATCAGCCGCATGTTCTTAAATGGGGAATTCTTGAGTGCAATCGTTTTCAGAATAATTTTTATTTTGCTGGGGTTGGGCTAATAAATCTTATTCCACCCGATAATTTATGTTTTTGCAATCATACTACTGTTTGCTGCTTACAAAATGGCTTTCGACAAAGACCAGGATGTTGACCCAGGTAATTCGTTAATAAAAATTGCCCGAAAATATTTTAAGATCACTTCCGGAATACCACGGTAAAAGATTTTTCGTTAAGCAGGATAAGAAAATTATATGCAACTACAATGTTTCTTACATTACTGCTTATTGAATCATCCGATATTGTATTTGCTGTTGATTCCATTCCTGCAATCATTGCCATTACAAGGGATGAGTTCATTATTATTTCATCAAATATATTTGCGATCCTTGGTTTGCGAGCTTTATACTTTGCCCTGGCAGGTATCGTGGATATTTTCAAATATTTGAAATTCGGAGTAGCAATAATTTTATTTTATGTTGGTATAAAAATGCTCTTATCTGATTTTTATAAAATACCTACTGAAATCTCACTCGGCATTATTGTTTTCTTCCTTTCCGGATCAATTATTTATTCAATTATTATGAGGAATAAAGATAACGCTGAAGCAGACCGGCAGAGTGGATCAAAAAAGAGGAAGCGAGTCCGGCAACCATAGGCTCGACCTCAATCAAAGGATTCCCCGCAGCTAAAGATTCTCTTCCAAAATACCATGCAACACTTACTACAGAAGCACTGATCATTTCTATAGAAATAAATATTCGTTCTACCTTCAGCTTGTCATAATAGGCACTTATTACAGGAAGAATTATGCCTGGTATGCAGAACGAACCAATCGTGTACCAGATCGTTATTACGGAAGGAATAAGATATGCGATGATTACTGAGACAAGTCCTGAAAAAATAAGTCCGGCTATTGTATATTTTTTTATATGCCCGATCCTGTACCCCTGCCAGAATCTTGACAGGAAGTCCCTTGATATTGTTGTGCCGCTTAAAAACAAAAAGCTGTTCGAGGTTGATAATATAGTAGCAAACATTGCCGCATAAAATATTCCTTTATAGCCTGAGGTGAGTACCCTTTCGGCATACAGCGGAAATGAGAGGACAGGGTTCTTCAGATCAGGTAATGATGCCCTGGCAAAAAGACCCGTGGTGGTTGTAAGAAAATCAAAGAGTGCCCAGAATATAATTGAGATAAGTACACCTTTTACGGCTACCTTACTGTCCTTTGCAGCATAACATCTTTGATGGAAGCCGGGATCAGCAAATGTCCATAGTGCTATAAGGAACCAGACTAAAATAAATCCCGGTGATGCTCCTCCTGTCAGTGCAAGGTGATTTTCAGGAAGATTCTTTACAAGGAAATCAGATCCGCCGTTATTAACTACCGAGAAGTAGACAATTATTATGAACCCGATGAACATTACAAAAAACTGAAAAGCATCGGCATAAACATCTGACTTAAAACCTCCTTTGATAAGATACAGTAAGGAAAGGAGCAAGGCCAGCAGCAGACTGAGGAAAATATTTATTTTAAACAGAAGTGAAATAAGTCCCGCTGCCATTAATAAATAAGGTGCAGGGGAAACGAGAACAAAAATAAGAACTGCCGATATCAGTCCTTCCCGTTTACCATATATACCGGTTATCCTGTCGGGTATTGTAAACAATCCTGCATTCCTGATCTTCCCTGCAAAGAAGAGCGCAAAGAGAAAAGCAAAAAGGTAATAAGGAAATCCCTGAGTAAACCAGCTCAGTAACCCATAACGGTAAGTAAACTCCCCTACGCCAAGAATTCCGCCATACCAGGTAGAAACATTAGTAAGTATAAAAAGAAAAAGACCGATCTTTCTGCCGGAAAGAAGATAATCTTCTGCCGTATCCTGTTTCCTGGCCATAAATCCTGCTGTAAGTACTGCCGCGAAGAAAAGCAGCAGCAGGGTATAATCAAGTGTACTAAAGGAGATCATTATTCTTTAGGGTGCTGTAATCCCTGATAATGAAAATTACTCCCCCTGTAATTTTAAGATCAACAGTTTTACCGGAGGCCTGATTGCTTGTACTTTCCCTCTCTCCAAATGGGAGTGGAATATTATTCAGTTTATACTTTAATCCTTGTGAAAAAATTTTTGTCTTCCGGTTAAATCCATATAAGGATATCGTTTCTCCCTGAACCGTTTTAAGTGTTACATTGCCTGAATAAGGTATTAGAAGCGAATTCTCCGCAAGTATCTTTAATTTTATCTTTTTATAAAATTTTAAGACTATACCTAAATTGCAGAAGGTATGATCAAGACGGTCGCCCGTTACTCCTAAAAGTATAATATCATTAAAACCTTTACTGATTGAATACTTAATGCATTTCTCTACATCAGTATCATTCTGCCTGGTTATTTTAATAATTTCTGATTTCTCCTCAAACTTCCTCAGTACAGCGGGTTTAATTGAATCAAGATCCCCGACAATAACGTCCGGTACAAGCTTTAATTTATCAGCATAATTTGCACCCCCGTCAGCACATATCAGTGTATTGTAACCTCTCTTGATACAGAGTGGTAATTACATTCCTGGCGGGAGGCTTTCCGTTAGCGAGAATAAGACATTTTTTAGTTGTCATAAACCTATCTGTACACCCATAATCAAATTGAGTTCAGCAGCAGGGAAAAACTCTTTCCCAATGGCATATGCTGAATAAAGTGAATTTGTAATATTAAATACCTGCACAAATAATCTTTGAAGGAGTATATATCACTAAATAGATTCATCTTATAACTTGCTGAAAGATCTGCAGCAAAATAAGCATCATTAAGATTATCAGAATAATCCGTAAAGCCGGGATAAAGTGCGAGATATTCTTTAAGCTTATTATCATAATTATCAGAATATAACTCTCCCACATATTTTCCTGTCAGCTGTATGCTTAAACCCTGATAGTTGAAACTTATACCCGCACTGCCAAGAAAATCAGGAAAGCCGCTGATCCTGTTTCCTTTAAGATCAATCGAATTAGCTGAATCGATAAAATAATTTCCCTTCTTCAATCGTATTTCTGCTGTAAGTTACATTTCAGGAATATTCCGAAATTGTCATTAAGAGTTAATTGAGCAGATACTTCAATACCCTGATGCAGTGTCCTCTCCATATTGCCTGTAATCGGCTGTCCGAATCTATCAACCTTTCCATTCTTTACAATTTCATCATTGAATAACATATAAAAAAGATTAAGAGAGATAAGATTATCTTCCGCATTGTAAAATAAGTACCAAG
Source organism: uncultured Ignavibacteriales bacterium (assembly GCA_963764685.1). Taxonomy (GTDB): domain Bacteria; phylum Bacteroidota; class Ignavibacteria; order Ignavibacteriales; family Ignavibacteriaceae; genus CAVXTT01. The sequence continues at coordinate 10,425 of CAVXTT010000004.1, read as the reverse complement.
TTCAAAATCATTCATCGTTTCCGGTTTCACAAGCGGATTATTAAAATTATATGAGCCATCAGGATTCTGTTCAAACTGCGGAACTTCTCCCCCGCTTGATTCAGCAGCATCATAATAATTCTTAAGGCGGGGTTCCCTTGTTACTCTGGCAAAGGAGAAATAAATATTATGCTTCTGGTTTAACCGGTAATTTATTCCTACTTTAGGATTAAAGAAAATCATCAGTACGCTAAAATCAGTATGGACATACTCTTCTTCATAAAGCCTGTATTTATGATATGCTATCTGAAGTTCTCCTGACAGGTCAATATTGTTATTTAAGCTATACCTCTCATTTACAAAGCCATTAATAATATCATCTGCTCCCTTGTATGAATAATATTTATATTCTGAAGTAACACCGGCAGGAAGATTTTCCGCATACTGAATGCTTCCCCAGTGAAGCGAACGGTGTATCCTGATCTCCCCTCCTGCCAGCAGTTCTCCCCTGCTATGCTTTATACTTATCCTTGGTATCCAGCCGTACTGGGTATTTTCAACCATTGCTCGTATTAAAGCATTACCGGGATTTCCTGTCAGGAGCAAATCCATTCTCAGCTGTCAGCCTGAAGTAAGTAGTATCTGCCCAGGAACCATCGTAATCAAAAAATCCGTTACCGAGCACCAGGAAGAGAGCAGAATTAATATTTATATTATCATTTATTCTAATATCATTTAGCAGTTCAAAGTGAGGCTGAGAGAAGTTTTCTTTTTCTTCCGGACGTCTGGGTATAGTATAAGTATAACCGGATTCATCTGCTTCCCAGTAAGAATAATTCTCCCTTCTTAAGTCCTTATCTTTTACTGCAAATTTCGGCAGACCGGTGTATGCTAATCCATCTGCAATAGGACCGCCAAAGAAATTAATCTGAGTTGTAAAGTTCCTTATCATATCTTGCAGCCGAAAAATGATATGAATTGAACTTCACCCAGGAAAGATCTCTGTAGCCGCTGCTGAGGATCTGCGAGAGACTTCCATATACAGTATATTTCCCGTCAATAAGTCCGCTGCTGAAGGAAGCCGAATATTTTCTTGTAATATAGCTCCCGTAGGAAATACCCAGGTTTAGTTCCGGCTTAGGAGTAAATCCCGAAGTAATAATATTTACTGTACCGCCTATTGAAGGATATCCGAATATACCCCCCGCCCCTCGTTGTACCTGTATTAGTTTTGTACTCGCCAAAAGATCAGGAAAATCCAGCCAGTATACATTATGATCTTCAGGATCATTCTGGGGAATGCCATTTACAGTAACGGTAATTCTCCGCTGGTCAAAACCCCTGATATTAAGATAATTATATCCTATACCGTTACCGTTTTCCGAATAGAACATCGTCGAGGGCAGGGTGCTTAAAAATGAGGGTATATCCTGGACGGAATAATTATTCTTTATTTCCTCTTTATTAATTTTACTAAAAGCAGCAGGAGTGAGTCCTTCTCTCCCGATCGAAGCTTCAACAAGAACTGACTGTGATAATATTGGGGAAGGCTCAAGCCGGATAAATAAATATGAAGCATCCATTATTAAAATGCTTTTTGCCCTGTAGCCCAGATATCTTACTACTACAGTTTTATTGACAGAATTAAGCGGGAGATTAAAGATTCCTTTATCATCTGTGGTAGTACCGAAATCATTTTCCTCAATGGTTAGATTAGCATTCGCTAGAGGTGTGCCGGTTTCAGCATCGATTACTTTGCCTGGAATCCCCTGTGCAAAAAGAACGGAAAGAGGCAAAAAAAATAGAATAACTAAGTATTTCATTTTGAACTCCAAAATAAAATAGCCGTTAAAGAAACGGCTAAAACTTAATTATTCTATTTTAGCCCGTTTTCCTACGCTGGTATTATCCAGATCAGGTTTTTAGGGTATGATCTCAGCTATCTACTCGCGGCAGATAACACCCCTAACGGCTTAGGTAAAACAATAATTTTAAGAACTATGACAAAATTATTTAATTTTTAGCTTTTGTCCAACCAATAATTTGGTGCTTTTAATATTATTCAAAGATCTCAGTTCCTCAACGCTCATCTTGTGCTGTTTTGCAATCGAGAATAAAGTTTCTCCTGCAGTAACTGTGTGTACCGGGGAGTCCTTTACATTCTGCCTGGGAGCAGAAGTTTTTGTCTCAGGAATATCATTAACACTTGCATCAGAATAAATCTTCAGGGTTTTACCTGCAAGTATCTTGTTGCTTCTGAGATTATTCCAGTTCCTGATGTTTGCAGCAGATACTTTAAACAGTTCAGCTATTCCGCCGATAGTATCTCCCTGCTTAACTTTATAATAATTAAGATTGGCGTTTGATTTTGTAGTATTGTCGCCAAGACCAATCTGTTCTGCACTGTAAATCTTTATTGTCCTTCCGGCGTACAGTTTATTGGATTTAAGACCGTTCCATCTTTTTATCTGGTTCTGGGAAACTCCGAACTTCTCTGATAATTCACTTATAGTCTCACCATGTTTAACCCTGTATCTGAAGACAGAAGGTTTAGTTGTATGGTTTACAGTATTATCATTCGAAGCAATGTAGTTATAATTTTTTTCTGTCTTTATCTTAAGCTTGCTGCCTGCAAGGATCTTATTGCCGGATATGTCATTCCAATCCTTAAGATCGTTTACACTTACATTGTACTTGGAAGCGATATAATTTAAGGTCTCCCCTCTCCTTACACGGTGATAAACCAGGGAAGAAGTGTTTGTTTTGGAAAGTGTATTTTTTGTAATGACTTTTTCAGTAGGGGTCTGGTCATCCAGACTTGCATAGAAATCTTTCTTATCCTGGGGTACATATATGGTCAGATTCTGTCCTACAGCAATTGTTTCAGTGTAGGGGATATTATTCCAGTTCCTTAAATCGGTAACCCTTGTATTAAAGAGGTCGGCTATACCTATAAGGCTGTCATACTTCTTAACTCTGTATGTAACAGGTACTTTACTATCCGGTATTACCACATTTGTATTCTCTGTGGTTTGATTATCATTAGAAACAAATTCTTCCGAAGTTGTTTCTTCTGTATTTACTTCTTCACCGGTACCATTCTCATCGTTATTTTCAGGGTTAAATGCTATTACTTCATCATCAGTTGTAACGGGTACGGTTTCAGTTCCCTTATTTAATGAAAGATACGGGGAAACATATTCGCCGTCATCTTCGGCTGTCTCGGTATTCGTGTTGTAAGCAAAATTGTTTCCTGATATACTTGATACAGGAATTTTAAGCTGTACACCCCTGGAAAGTTTAGTCTTAACGGAGATATTATTAGCTTCTGCAAGTTCATTCTTTGTTACACCATATTTAGCAGCAATCTTTGATAAAGTTTCGCCTCTTTTTACAGTATGGACCATAAAACTTCTTTTAGCCCAATCGGGTATCTCTTTCAAATTAGTTGCAAGCTGCTCAGAAAATCCTTTAGGGATTTTAAGCGGATAACCGCCTGAATAATTTGAAGGAGTGCATTGCTGAATAAGTTCAGGATTCATATCTATCAGTGTTTCACTCTGCATTCCCATTACCTGGGCGATATAATTCAGATCAACGGAGCCTTCAACTTTATGAGTTTCATATTCATATGGTTTGTGCGGAGTGATATTATTGAAGCCGTATTTGGGAGGATCCATCGCGATAAGACATACAGCTATATACTGGGGTACATAGCTTCTGGTTTCTTTAGGAAGGTATTTCATTGCCGACCAGAAGTTATTTGCACCTGACCTTCTGACTGCCCTTGTTACTCTTCCTTCGCCTGCGTTATAAGAAGCAAGCGCAAGATACCAGTCGCCGAGTGAATTATAGAGATCTCTCAGGTGACGTGCTGCAGCCCTGGTTGACTTTTCAGGATCTCTTCTTTCATCAAAATAAAAATCTGACTGTAATCCGTACATTCTGCCGGTAGATTTAATAAACTGCCAGAGTCCAACAGCACTTGCCCACGACCTTGCTGTAGGATTCAAGCCGCTCTCTACCATACTCAAATAAACTAGCTGCTGCGGAACGCCTTCTTCCTTAAAGACCTGTGACATCATCGGGAAATATTTACCGGACCTGGCAAGCCAGAGTTCCATATATTTTCTTCCTTTGCCGGTAAAGTATTCAACCCACCCTTCAACGTAGGCATTAACTTCAAGGGGAACATCAGCAGGAATTATTACGGTTTTATGGTTGGTTTCATCTTTTACTGAGATCTGAACATCAGGAAGGCTCTTTCCCATCCATTCTTCCAGTGCGGCAAATGATACATCGACAGGAAGTTCGGGCAGACCGTCTACATACTTTTTGTAGTCGTCAATTATTGATTTTTCGAGTTCAACATAAGCTTCATTTTCCTCAATTCCGGGATAATAGCTTAGGTTGTTGATGATTCTTAAGGCAGATTCATAATTATTTATCGCCTCAGTTGTACTATTCAGCTCCTGTTTGGCAAGTGCCGAAACATAAAACTGCCTGGCCTGCTCCAGCATTTCAGAAACAATTCCACCATTGTAGCTTGTTTTTTCACTGCTGTTATCATCTTTTTTTGTTATCTCTTTATTTGCCCCACACCCCCCGAGGAATAAGGCGAATAAGGTTATAACAAGAAATGACAGTAGTTTTCTATCCATTCATTTCTCCGTTTTTATATTACGTAAAAGTTAAAATAAGGATTTATAAAATCTTTATCAAGTATTATTTCAAATCCTGACTATAATATGATTTAATTCAATAACTTACCTCTAAAAACTCTTTTATCTTACTATGCAAAATAAATAATTTCTCTAAAATAAAACATCAGGAAATACCTTATTTACAAAGGTATATTACCGTGTTTCTTTTTTGGATTCCTATCCACTTTCGTTTTCAATAAAGAGAATGACTGTATGATCCTTGATCTTGTTTCAGCGGGAGTGATCACATCATCTAAAAACCCTCTCTCCGCAGCTATATATGGATTAGCGAATTTTTCTATATAGTCATTCAGCTTTTTCTCAGTTTCTGCTGCCGGATCTGCAGCTTTACTGATATCTTTCTTAAAAATTATCTCAACAGCACCTTTAGGACCCATCACAGCAATTTCAGCAGACGGCCACGCAAAGTTAAAATCTCCTCTTATATGTTTCGAGTTCATTACATCGTACGCACCGCCGTAAGCTTTTCGTGTAATAACAGTTATTTTTGGCACAGTTGCTTCACAAAAAGCAAATAGCAGCTTTGCACCGTGCCGTATAATTCCATTCCATTCCTGTTCTGTTCCCGGAAGAAAACCCGGTACATCAACTAAAACCAGCAATGGTATATTGAACGCATCACAAAATCTTACAAACCGCGCCCCTTTTACCGATGCATTTATGTCAAGAACACCTGCAAGCACACCGGGCTGGTTAGCAACTATACCAACCGACATTCCTCCGATCCTGGCGAAGCCGACAATGATATTTTCAGCATACTTAGAATGTACTTCTAAGAAATCCTGCTGATCGACAAGGCACCTGATGATCTCCTTCATATCATAAGGTTTATTAGGATTTTCCGGTATTATATTTCCTAAACCTTCATCGGGAGATTCTGCCGTGGTATATTCCAACTCAACAGGTTTGTCCATATAGTTCAGCGGAAGATATGCTATCAGACGTCTAACATTAATGAGAGTTTCAATTTCATTCTCAAAAATGAAGTGTGCAACTCCGCTTTTCATTGAATGGGCATCTGCACCGCCAAGATCCTCAAAAGTAACATCTTCGTGTGTGACTGTTTTTACAACGTTGGGGCCCGTTACAAACATATAACTTGTATGCCTTACCATAAAAACAAAATCTGTAATTGCGGGGGAATAAACTGCACCGCCTGCACAGGGACCCATTACTACAGAAATCTGGGGGATAACACCCGAAGCAAGTGTATTAAGCAGGAAAATATCGGCATATCCTCCTAAACTATTGACCCCTTCCTGAATCCTGGCGCCTCCTGAATCGTTCAACCCGATAACAGGAATACCCAGTTTCATTGCCATTTCCATAATCTTTACAATCTTCTCAGCGTGTGTTTCGGATAACGAACCACCGAAAACTGTAAAGTCCTGGCTGTATAAAGCAACGGGTCTTCCTTCAATCTTGCCAAACCCGGTAACTACACCATCGCCGGCATACCTTTGTTTTTCCAGACCGAAATCCTTCGACCTGTGTTTAACAAACGTATCAACTTCTTCAAAGCTGTTCTCATCAAGCAGAAGCTGGATCCTTTCCCTTGCAGATAATTTTCCCTTCTCGTGCTGGGCCTTTATTTTATCGATACCGCCGCCGAGCAGGGCTTCTTCTTTCTTTTTGTTCAGCTCGTCTATCTTTTTCTTCATCGGCCTAAATTGTTAACTGCAATGTATGAGGTAAGTCTTCTTTTCTGAATATCCTCTGGATTTCATCCCGGGTGTTATTCAGATATGTCAAATCTTTCAAAGAACTTTTCTGCATCCGGAGATCGTAAAAGATCCTTCCGGGATTCTTTTTCATTAATAGGAGCCGTTCCGATAATTCAACCGCTTCGGTGATATTAGCGGTTGCCAGGATAAAAGTAATCCCTGTTGAACTGTTTATGGTTTTCACCAGGGCGTATATCTCTCTCCTGGTTATCAGATCCATTGCCCGGAACGAATCATCGATCAAAATGATTTCCGGATTAACACCCAGTGCCCTTCCGAGAGCAATTCTGAATCTGAACCCATAGCTGCTGTTATGCGGAAAATAATTCTCATAACCCGTCAGCTCAACAAGTGAAATTATCTCTTTAAGAGACAGTTTCTTCTTATTTTTATTCAATTTTAATGCCATTTCCAAATTTCCCTGAACTGACAGCCAGGGGTAAGATACTGCGTTTTCCGGCAGGTAAATTATTCTGCCTGTCTCATTTGGATACTCGTTTTTACTGAAATTGATCACTCCCTGATCAGGTTTCTCAATGGATGAGATTATTTTAAGCAAGGTGCTCTTGCCCGACCGGAATTGAGCCAAAATGCTGATGATCTTTCCCGAATCCTCTGCTGGTATCTCAAAATTTATATTATCCAGCACCCGCAGATTACCTCCTCCGGGAAGCAGATAATCCTTACAAATATTCCTGAGCTCTAAAATATTATCCATTTATTTCCAGAAAATGAATTTTAGTCTGAGATAATGCAGCACCTTAGTGCCGGCGTAAATTGTAATTCCGATGACAACCAATGAGGCTGTAAAAGCCGAAAGATCCTTATATTCCAGCGCCTGTCTCAAAATATAACCTATACCAAATGATCTGTTGATAAATTCAAAAACTATGAGCATTGTCCAGACATAAAAGTGAAGTTCAGAAAATGACTTTGCCAGGAGTGGAAGCAGTGAGTTGAACTCAATCAGGGATAGCTCACTTTTACCAACCCCTAAAGAAACTGCTGCTTCCCGGTAATCGGCATTAATATTCTCTCTAAGTTTGAATAAAGTGATACCTAATGATGTAAAAACGAGTAAAAAAACGAAGACAAATTCAGTGTAGTCTGACTGCGGGTACCAGAAAATCAGCAGCATCCCGATGATCACACCCGGAATAAATTCAGCAAACCATTCTAGTGATACCAAAAAATTGAAAAGAAATCCTCTACCGCGGAAAAAGATCTCCCGTAAAAATCTTATTAGAAAGAAAGAAATAACCAGGGAAAAGTATATTACCGAGACTGAAGAAAGCAGGTTTACCCCAAGATTATAATCAGTCCACAAAGAGCCGAATGCCCTGATCAGAACAGTCGGTGCAGGGAGAAATTTATTTACAGGAAGAATAAATTCAAATACAATTGCCCAAATGATAAACCACAAAGCAATATATAGAAGTACTTTTTTTGAGGTATTTTGTCCGGCTAACATTTTTTTAATGAAAGTATCAAATGCGGAATTCAATATAATTGAAACTATTTTACTTTCAAACCGGAAATATTTGCAGCTTTTTACTAGTAAATTTAATCTTTATTTATTTTCGCACGGACAGTGCCCGGCCAATGCCCGGCCACTGTGCGGCCTAAATATATGCTTTTGGGCCGTTTCCTGGCTGCGCACTGACATTTCAATATGGGAGCATTGTCCTTCAAATATTAAATAAAGGGGCAATAAATTAGCTTTTTATTAGATTTAATTATAAAAGGCTTTTCTAAATTCCTGATGACACAGCACTGAATCGGCTTGTTACTGGCCGGCGTTTAATTTTATTTTGTTTTTCATTCCTAAATATTTAACTTTCAGCAAGTATATTACACGTCTTTTAGCGGAGTTACATATGAAAAAAGTACTACTCTTTTCTCTCGTCGTTTTATTTCTTACCAACACATTTCCATACGATAAAAAATCTATCGTTGAACGGTTCACTAACTGTTCCTGCGGTCCTTGTGCAGCTTTAAACAGCGCCTGGTATAATGCTACAACCGGGGGGCTTTTACATTCAGGACAAATTACTCACGTAATTTATAATGTCGATTGGCCGTCACCGACAGACCCGATGTTTATTCTTAACTCCTCGGATAATAATACCCGCCGCGGATATTATGGTGTAAATTCAGTCCCGTGGATTGAAGTAAACGGTTTTAATACAGGTACTACCCAATCCGGTTTAACGAACGCCGTTACAACGGGGAATGCACAGTTCGCACCTTTTAGCATAATCCTTACACCTGAAAAGTTTTCTAATAATGTTTTGAATGTTAAGATTAAAATTATCAGGGACCCTTCTGATGTAACCGTATTTACGAATACAAGACTCAGATTGGCTATTACTGAAAAAAGAGTTGACAGAACCTGTCTCACCTGCTGCAATAACGGTGAGACTGAATTTTTTAGTGTAGTAAGAAAAATGCTTCCCGATGCCTTAGGTACAGCATTTGAAATTCCTGCACCCGGTGATTCTGTAGAGATGGAATTTATGTACGTTCCTACAGAGGCATTTTTAAATAGTGTGGATTATGATAGTCTGACCGCAGTGGCTTTTATCCAGGAAGACGATGCAGCAAAAACCGTATACCAGTCAGAAGATGAAGATTTCGTCTTTGCCGACAGGGTAAATGCTGCTTTCCGTGTTGCTGAAACATTTGGTCCGGCTCCATTTACAGTTACCTTTGAAGATTTCTCAATAGCAACAAGTACTACTACTTTAACAAGCTGGGAGTGGGATTTAGATAATGACGGGACAATTGATTCACAGGACCCAAATCCTACCTGGAATTATGCAGATGATGGAGCATATACTGTGTCGCTTACTGTAAGCGACGGTACAACTCAGCATACCCGTGTACTGAACAACTACATTCATTCATTAAAAAATGCTTCCCATATTCTTGTAGTGAATGGAATTGAATACAACACCTATCCTGCAGAGATGGCAAATTTCTATAACAGCTCTGCCGGATTTGGAAATCACGAAGTTGATGTATGGGATCTGTTCGGCGACCAGGGATTTAATTACAGCGGCAACCCTAATATTAAAAATGTAAATCTTTTTAATGCCGCTATTCCAACTTCAATCCTGGATATGTACGAAAATGTCCTCTGGTTCGGAAATAATTATGGCGGAGATTATCCATTTTATAATCCCCAGCAGGTACTTGATTTTGTACAGAACGGCGGAAGCTTCCTTCTTGCCACACGACAGGGCGCAGACTTTTTAAGTGTTGACTTGCGTAATTATGCTGGTATTACGCAGATATTTGGAATTGCAGATCTGACAACCCCCCTGATTGCAATGGATGAGAATTTAATCGATATGCCGGTGCTTACAGGTAATACCAGAAATCAATATGTAGTGCTCGATACTTTATCTGAAGCAGTTCCTATCTTCGATGAAAATGCTGCAACAGTTCAGGTTGCGGGATTCAGGATCCATAAAGCTGATGACGGTGCATTTATTTATATAGCAGGACGTCCTTACCGTTTTGATAATACAGCATCATATCAAAATTATGATACTATAATTAACCGGTGGATGAATCCCCCTCCCCCTCCCACAGGAACAGGAGATGAGCAGGTTACCGGGAAACCGGACAGCTATCAATTGTACAGCAATTATCCTAACCCGTTTAACCCGGTCACAACAATTAAATATTCTATCCCGGTAAGAAATTTTGTAACCCTGAAGGTATATGATATTCTCGGCAATGAAGTTGCTTCACTCGTAAACACCGAAAAAGAACCGGGAAATTACAGTATTACTTTTAGTGCTGATAAATTATCATCGGGCGTATATATATATAAAATACAGGCTGGTAATTTTATTGATAGTAAGAAGATGATCCTGATGAAATAAGGTTATTAACCTGTGCGCATTTCCTTTAGCTGCCGGTACTCTCCGGCAGCTTTTTTTATGTGAAAAGAAAAGGTTACTGAGTTTTTTCGAAAGAGTACGTCATTG
>CAVXTT010000003.1:0-149464 GCA_963764685.1 uncultured Ignavibacteriales bacterium | reverse complement strand
ATCTGGATGGAGTCCTAATTAGCAGAATAAGTTTGCGTTAGAGCGGAATATCATACATCATCCCCTCGTTTACTTTTAATTAATATTCAACTAAATAAAGATCAACTGAATCGCCGCTGGTGTCGTGTATAGATGCGATAAAGCTTTCGGGTATAACAGTAAAGCCGGCTCCTTCGGAATAATGACCTCTGGAATTCAGAATTTCTGCTTCAAAAAACTCCTTTGCTGAATATGGAAACTCCCTCAGGTCTTGTAATCAGAAGAGTTTCGCCCCAGTCAGTATAATCTTCAATGATGTAATATACGCAGCTATCAACCGTGTGAATAACGGAAAAGCTGCTACCGTCGGCATTCATTTTTGTAATATATTGTTTGTCAGGGTATTCGCTTTTCACACTATAGACATACCTGCCGTTGCTTGGTAATGCTGCAGAATAAAAGGTTCCTTGCGCCGCTGCCTTATCTCCCTCATCAATAAGACCTCTTTAGCTCCCCCCCTTTATGATAAAAGATTGTATAATCCAGTAGCAATTACTGCAATCGGGTAAGCGTGGGATCCTGTGGTCAGTTGAGTTATCTCACCGCTTTCAATATTAAGGCGAGCGATAACCGCACTACCTTTATGGAGAGTACCCGTAATTTCAGAATCGTTATTTGAGAAGCAAAAAGTATGAAACGAAGGTCCATCCAGGAATGGACCCCTGTTAAGCTCACGAGTCCTCGGATATAAGATTATAATAGTAAAGCACTAATGAATCGCTGTAGGTACAAAATGCAATTTTAGTTTCATCATTTGAAAGAATTAATCCGCTTACGATATCGGGAAAAGCTAATACAAGTCTGTCGTTATCGCCGTAATCTACAGATTCTGATCTCGCACGGTACATCGGGTCCGTATCCAGTACATACATAACAGAGCTGCGGTTATGGTAACAACTGGGATAATGTGTGGCCCCCGGTTGTTATACGGGTAATTTTGATTCCATTATCGGAAGGATTGGTACTGCCCTCTTGCATCCTGAAATGCACAACAGCGATAATGTAAGAATAAGGAATGCGCCCGATTCAAGTTTCATTGTTTCCGTTTCCCGATAAATATTTTCTCCTTATATAAAACTAAAACAGGGTAGGAATGAATAACAAATAACGGCAGTCTCTCCAACTACTTCCTCTAGGACTTCTAGCGATGACCCTCTGCGGGGGCGGCACCTCATAAATATTACTCCCCCTGATTGAAGATCTCCCCTGCTTTTTTTTGCTCTGATATTACTTCAATTCTCTGCCACAGCTCATCTATTTTCGACTTAACGTAAAAATGAGGATTTTAAAAGTGTGGGATTTACTTAAAAAGAAAGGTTTTTAGTGCCCCCAGCCGGACCCCCACCTAGTGGTCCCTTCGGGAGAACGGTTCCGACAGGGTGATTAAGATCCAGAAGCATAAGGGGTTTAAAATCAAAGTGCACCCAACCGGGCTCGAACCGGTGACCTGCTGATTAAGAGTCAGATGCTCTACCAACTGAGCTATGGGTGCGGGGCAAAATTACGAAAAAACGGAAAGATGAGCAAAGCATTTAGATACGATAGGATTATTAAATAACACGCATTTGAGTATTGCAAGTTGGCAATTCCTCCCGCAATTGAATAAATTGGAATAAAAACAGATGAGGTGTATATGATTATCAGCGGGGCGCATTCAATAATATATACTATAAATCCGGAAGCCGACCGTTCTTTCTTTAAGGATGTTCTCAAACTGAATAACGTGGATGCCGGTGAGGGATGGCTTATCTTTTCACTTCCCCCCTCGGAAGTTGCTATTCATCCCTCGGAGAAGAATAATGTCCACGAGTTCTATTTGATCTGTGATGATATTAAGGCATTTACCAGGGAAATGTTTAAACATAACATTATCTGCTCTCCTGTTAGTGACCAGGGGTGGGGACTGCTTACTGAAATCACTCTCCCGGGAGGCGGGAAGCTTGGGGTGTATGAACCACGGCATCAAAGACCGGTTTAGAGAGAGAAATACTTTAACTTATTGGTTTGTAAGGCATCTTAGTTGGCAGTGGTTCCTAAAATCGCACAAACAGGAATATCCAGGCGGCTATATTGGGGTTTTGTTTTTGAATGAGAATTAGCTAATTTTTCTTCCGTTGCTGTACGGAACGATCACAGCCTTTTTTCTATCCCTGACTATTTTCTTCTTCCATAACTTTTTATTATTAAAGGACAATCAATATGATTCTGACAATTACAGAACTGGAAAACGGGATAAAGAAAATTGCTTTGGGGGGACGAATGGATATGTACGGGACACAGGACATTGAGACCCGCCTGACTGTTGCTGCAGCCGTAGAAAAAGCTAATATCATTCTGGATCTTTCAGATGTGGAATTTATGGCATCAATCGGTATGGGAGTGATAATCCGTGCTGCAAATGCCCTGAGAATGCAGGAAGGTAAAATTGTTATTTTTAATCCCCGCCCCGGGGTCAGAGATGCCCTGGAAAAAACATTGATCCATACCGTTATACCCGTTACAGATAATCTGGAATCTGCAATATCACTTCTGCAAAGCTAGCTCTCTACCGCAATTCTATTTCAGGAGAATCATCTTAATCGTTTCTGTATAGCTTCCTGCCTGCCCGCCGGTCGGCACGGCCTTCATCTTGATGAAATAAATACCGCTTGAGCGTGTTCCCGCATTAAAATTTATTGTGTATACTCCGGCTGATTGTTCATCATTAACAAGAATGTCAGTCTGCCTTCCAAGAATATCATATACTGATAGATTTACAAAAGTTCTTTCAGAAATATTATATTTAATAGTAGTAACCGGATTAAACGGATTCGGATAATTCTGCATCAGCTTAAATTCTGATGGAAGCCGGTCATTTGTTTCTGCATCAGTGAGATCGGGAAAGAAATGAATCAATGCAAGGTCCGTATGGGCATACCAGCTTCCCCAGCTATGCCCTTCGTGCCATTCTTTCCATAGAACATTTTCATATCCTTTTTCAAGAAGAGCATTTCTCATTGAACGGCCGTCAAAAGCAATGCTTGCTTCATATGTGCCCCAGTCGATATAAAATTTCAGGTTTTTATTAGGACCATTAATTACATTGAACAAGAACTTCCCTGTTATTAGGCCAGTACGCAGGAGACAACGGGGCACACAATCCGAATTCCTCCGGATGATTATAACATATCTGTGTGCTTATATGTCCCCCGAATGAAAATCCTATCATTGCCCGGAATGCCGGATCGGTGCTGACATTATAGCGGTTATCAATGTAAGGCATTAATTCATCGACAATGAAAGAGGTAAATTGCTCACGCTGACTGAATGCATATTCCTCATTCCGGTTAACGGGAGGAACAAAAATACCTATCACCGGATTGATCTTGTTTTCGGATATCAGATAGTCAAGAATGTTTGGTGCAAATCCAAGAGTTGTATACTCGAGCCCGTCGTGAAATACAATAACCGGGTATGATACTCCCGGAGCCGGATATCCCGGAGGTGTGTAAACCCTGATGGTTCTCGAGTTATTCAGATTTGTACTGTAAAAAGTTGTATCGTGCAAAGTGCCGTGTTGTATGGAAGGATAGTATTGTATTTCGGGAGGATAGACATAGGCAGGCATAGGGAGTTCTGAATTGGGTCCATAACCGCCGGTTACCTGTCTTGGATTTCTTGGATCTAATATCCAGCTGCTTCCATTAAGAACAAACTTATAATCGAGCCTGGCATCAGGTTCAAAAACCTGTCCCCTGTACCAGAAATTAGTCCCTTCAATTTTTGTCATAGGAAAGGCTGCTGGATCCCATCCGTTGGCATCCCCGGATGCATTTATGGATGAGGCAGTTCCTGTATATATATAGTAGGCCGTGTTCTCCTCAATATATGGGAAGGAGGAAACCGAATTGACAAAGCTGTCGGCTATTGCCTGTTTATCCTGGTAGGGTGCGGAAAGTATCCTTGCCAGGAACTCGCCGAATAAAGGAGTGTGCACAAAAAGATTAGATATGGTTGTTTCTGGATTACCGCCATAAGCTCCCATATCACTTCTTACCGATCCCAGTGAAGGCAGGAGGGCATATCCGGGATGAGCAGGATCTTCCGGATCGTTAAATATTGTTTCTGGATTTCCTGCATCTATACAAGGAGAACTTCCCGGTGTGAGGTAAAAATCAACTGTATCGGCAAAAAGGGGATCAACATTTATATTTCCTGTTCCATTCCAGCCTCCCTGGATATCTGAATGTTCAATAGTGAGGGTACCTGATATCTGTGGATCCAAAGGAGCATCATTATTCCATATTATAGAGTTAACAAAAGTTACGGGAATGCCCGTAGATTGGACAGCCCCTCCGCTGTTGAATGCGGTATTATTCACAAAAGTGTTATTAATAAAAGTATAATCAACCGGAAATTGAGAGGGGTTGTAAACAGGAGCTGCTGAATTATTCCGCATCAGCTTCTTCATGGATCTTACCTTTGCCAGATGTAGCGTGAAGTCTTCATCCGAGGTAATATTAAATATTGAAATCCCTCCGCCGAATCCTGCTGAATTGCCGGTTACAAGATTATTTCTGAATTCAGATTTGTTCCCGTCGAAGAATATTCCTCCTCCTTCAGAAAAGCTGTTCAGATCAGTGGTTACTGAATTACCGGAAAAGATATTTCCTTTTATAGAAAAATTTATTGAAGAAGCAAGATCAGTGAGACAATAGATACCACCGCCAACAGCAAACTGATCCCCGTCGCATATGTTATTTGTTATTTCATTATTCAGGATACCGTTTTGAGTCTGGGAATAATAATATATCCCCGCACCTGCGCAGCTTTCTGCATCGAGGAGATTTCCGGATATAATGTTATCGCGGAGAATAAGTTTGTTTGGTTCCACAATCGAGGCATAAATTCCACCGCCGCCTGCTGTTCCGCCGGGAATAATTACAGAATTATTAATTATTTTATTATTACAGATCTTGCCCCCTGCCAGCATCAGTATTCCACCGCCGCCTCTTGAACCGGAATCATATGTCCCCTTGCCTCCTGTTAAGGTAAGCCCCGTAAGAACCGAGGTGGTATCCTCTCCCCCGCTGAAAAAAACTACGGATGCGAAGTCAGGGACGGCGGGTTGGCTTCCATTAATAATTGTATTATCGATATGAGAGATATTTCCATCAATAATAAATTCACTTGCAACCGTTATATGCTTTCCCGTAAAGTTTATATTTTCATAATATACCCCTTCGTCTATCAGTACCAGGTCACCGTTAACAGATGAATTTATGGCACCTTGAATTGTCGAATATTCTGACGGGACTTTTAAAGTATCCTGTGAGTACAGCAAGGTAGTGGGGACTAAAACAATTAAAAATATCGGTAAAAATGTCTTCATTGGGCTCCTCCCGCATAAATTATCAAAAACATCTAAAATTATCACACTGTAATCCCCTAAATCGTAATAACTACTATTTTAAAATTCGTCTATTAAACAATGAAAGTAAATTAAAATATGTCTGGTTTAAAAAATATTACGTTAATGCGATGGACCCACCGCTTTTAAGGGTTAAAGCTTGATTTTTTATCAAACCGATAACTTTACTGGTAGTTCAGGACAGGACTTAGCCAACGTTCTATTTCATCGACACTCATTCCCTTACGGCGATGGTAATCAAGAACCTGGTCCTTGCTTATCTTTCCTATTGTAAAATATTTAGCTTCCGGGTGTGCAAAGTAAAGACCGCATACTGAGGCGGCCGGATACATTGCGAGGCTTTCGGTAAGCTTTATCGATGCATTCTCTTCAACCTTCAGCAGATCAAATATCAGCTTCTTTTCAGTATGGTCGGGCTGGGCTGGATACCCGGGTGCGGGGCGTATGCCGGTATATACTTCTTTTATTAACTGATCACTTGTCAGCTCTTCTTCGGGGGAGTACCCCCAGTACATTTTGCGGACACGTTCGTGGAGATATTCTGCAAAAGCCTCTGCAAGTCTGTCCGCAAGTGCTTTCGCGATAATAGAATTGTAATCATCGTGTTCTTTTTCGAATTTAGCAGCTAATTCAGATGCTCCCAATCCCGCCGTAACAGCAAAGGCGCCTATATAATCGGTTCTTCCGTATTCCTTAGGAGCAATGAAATCAGAGAGTGCTAAATTCGGCTGTCCCGGAGTTTTTTCTCCCTGGTTCCTTAAGGTATGCAGAACCGTAATAATACCCGTTCGTTTATCATCTGTGTAAATTTCTATATCATCATATTCTATAGTATTCGCCGGGAATAATCCGAATACCCCATTGGCACAAAGAAGATTTCCCTCAATGATTTTATCCAACAACTTATTAGCATCATCATAAAGTTTTGCTGCCTCTGTACCATAGACCTTATCTGAAAATATTTCCGGATATTTACCTTTTAACTCCCAGGCCTGGAAGAATGGGGTCCAGTCGATATAATCTCGTAATACCGCAAGAGAAAAATTCCGCAGTACGGTAACTCCCGGTTTTTCAGGTTTAACAATTACCGCTTTGACCCAATCCGGTGAATACCTGTTCTCTCTAGCGCAGGACAAGAGACAAATATTTTTTATCCGACTTACGTTTCAGATGATCTTCACGGAGCTTCTGATATTCAGCCTTAACATCTTTGATAAAATTTTTCTTTGATTTTTCATCATCACTTAAAAAACTGCTTACAACCGGTACGCTCTTAGACGCATCGAGTACATGCACAACACTCCCTGAATATGCAGGTTCAATTTTAACAGCAGTATGAAGACGCGAAGTAGTTGCCCCTCCAATTAGAAGCGGTACCTTGAAACCCTGTTTTTCCATCTCCTTTGCAACGTGCACCATTTCATCAAGCGAAGGTGTTATCAATCCGCTCAGACCGACTATATCAACATTTTCTTCAATAGCAGTACGGAGTATTTTTTCAGCCGGTACCATTACGCCGAGATCTATCACATTATAATTATTGCATCCTAAAACAACTCCGACTATATTTTTCCCGATATCGTGCACATCTCCCTTAACCGTGGCTAAGAGTATTTTCCCTTTCTCTTTCGGTGATGCCGCTTCACTTTTTTCCTGTTCAATATATGGAATAAGATATGCCACGGATTTCTTCATAACCCGGGCGCTCTTTACAACCTGCGGAAGAAACATTTTGCCTGAGCCGAACAGGTCGCCCACAACGTTCATCCCGTCCATTAAAGGTCCTTCTATTACTTCGATCGGTCGCTTGAATAATTTTCTTGCTTCTTCGGTATCCTCTTCTATATAATCAACTATCCCTTTAACAAGGGCATACTTTAGTCTTTCGTTAACCGGTTCATTTCTCCATTCATCTTTTTTAACCGCAGTTTTTCCTTTCTGCTTAACAGTTTCTGCATACTCGATCAATCTTTCTGTTGCATCAGCACGTCGATTCAGAATTACATCTTCAACAAGAGTGAGCAGGTCCTTCGGGATTTGCTCGTACACTTCAAGCTGACCGGCATTAACAATACCCATATCCATTCCCGCTTTAATAGCGTGGTAGAGAAATGCCGAGTGCATCGCCTCTCTGACAGTATTATTGCCGCGGAATGAGAAGGAAAGATTGCTTATCCCTCCGCTTACTTTTGCCAGCGGCAGATTCTGTTTGATCCACCTTACCGCTTCTATATAATCCAGGGCATAATTGTTATGCTCTTCCATCCCGGTTGCTACGGTAAGGATATTAGGGTCGAAGATTATTTCCTGGGGAGGGAAACCTACTTCTTCTGTTAATATCTTATAAGCACGGGCACAGATCTCGGTTTTTCTTTGTAAGGAATCCGCCTGCCCCTGCTCATCGAATGCCATTACAATTACAGCTGCTCCGTAATTCAGGATCCTTGAGGCTCTTTCCCTGAAAACTTCTTCCCCTTCCTTCAGACTTATTGAATTAACAATACTTTTTCCCTGCAGAACCCTAAGACCTGCTTCTATAACAGACCATTTGGAGCTGTCTAACATTATAGGAATCTTTGCAATATCCGGTTCTGAAGACAGCAGGTTGATGAATTTTGTCATTGTCTCTTCAGAGTTTATTAATCCCTCATCCATATTTATATCCAAAACCTGGGCGCCTGATTCAACCTGCTGACGTGCCACTGAAAGAGCCCCTTCAAAATCACCTGAAAGAATAAGCTGTTCAAATTTCTTTGAGCCGGTAATATTTGTCCTCTCGCCTATGTTTACAAAATTTGTTTCGGGTCTTATTACAAGAGGCTCCAAACCGCTGAGGCGCAGATATGGTTTCACTTCGGGAATATTCCTGGGTTTATAATCAGCAGATATCTCTGCAATTTCTTTTATATGATCAGGAGTCGTGCCGCAGCATCCTCCAACAATATTAAGGAAATTGCTTTCAGCAAATTCTCTTAAAGTATATGCCATTGTTGAAGGGGACTCATCATATTCTCCCATTTCGTTCGGCAGCCCTGCATTCGGGTATGTGCTGAGATAAACGGGCGCGATAGAGGAAAGCTCCTGAACAAATGGACGCATCTGTTTTGCACCAAGGGAGCAGTTTAAACCGACGCTTAAAAGATTTTTAGTATGAGAAACAGATATCCAGAATGCCTCAGTAGTCTGCCCGGAAAGTGTCCTTCCGCTCAGATCTACTATTGTTCCCGAGATCATCACAGGGACTTTTTTGTTTATTTTTCTGCAGTATTCAGAAACGGCAAAGATTGCACCTTTTGCATTCAGCGTATCAAAGATGGTTTCAATTAACAATATATCCGCACCCCCGTCCAACAATCCCCGCACCTGGTCGGTATAAGCTGCAACTATCTGTTCAAATGTTATTGCGCGGTATCCCGGATCATTAACATCGGGTGATAATGAGGCGCTTTTGTTCATAGGACCAAGTGCACCGGCAACAAATCGGGGTTTTTTATTATTGCGGGAGTTAAAGACATCCACAGATGCTCTTGCAAGCTGTGCGGCATTTAGGTTAATTTCATAAGCAAGATCCCCCATCTTATAATCTGAAAGGGATACTGCCGTAGAGTTGAAAGTATTGGTTTCGATTATATCGGCGCCTGCATCCAGATAGGCTTTGTGAATCTCCTTTATAATCTGCGGCTGTGTAATCGACAGCAGGTCATTATTCCCCTTCAGATCATAAGGATAATCCTTAAACCTTTTTCCCCTGTAGTCTTCTTCGCTTAATCTATAACGCTGGATCATAGTGCCCATCGCACCATCCAGTATTAATATCCTGCTTTTTAACAGTTCATACAGCTGTTCATAAGTATTGTTCATCAGTTCCGGGTTCTTTGTAAAGATTTCCAAATATAATTAAATTGATCCCTATAAAAAACAAACTAAATACAGCGGATGATAGCAGTTACAGGCGGTGCGGGTTTCATCGGAAGTGCAATTATATGGAAACTCAATACCCTTGGATTAAATAATATAATTGTTGTTGACGAGCTCGGACATGAAAGCAAATGGAAAAACCTGGCAGGGCTCAGCTTTTCTGATTTTATCAATAAAGATGATTTCCTGAAGCTGGTTGAAAATGAGACTGAGGCTGATCTTGAAGCTGTAATTCATATGGGGGCAAATTCATCCACAACTGAAACTGATGCTGACTTCTTATTAAGAAACAATTATGAATATACAAAGTCACTCGCCCGTTATTCACTAAAGAAAAATATCAGATTCATCTATGCTTCCTCGGCGGCTACTTATGGGGATGGGAGCAGGGGTTTCAGCGATAATGAAAAACATAGGCAGCACTTTAATTCCTCTTAAATATGTACGGTTATTCAAAACATCTGTTTGATATATGGGCATCAAAGGAAGGTATATTGGATAAAATTGCAGGGCTAAAATACTTTAATGTTTATGGACCGAATGAGTATCATAAAGGGGATATGAGAAGTGTGGTCAATAAAGCATTTGAGCAGATCCAAAGAACAGGAAAAGTAAGACTATTTAAATCCCTTAATCCCGAATATAAAGACGGGGAACAGATGAGGGATTTCCTTTATATTAAGGATGCCGTTGATATGACCCTGTTTTTCCTGGAACATCGTGATAAATCAGGTATATTCAATATCGGATCGGGAAAAGCGAGAACATGGAACGACCTGGTCGCTGCTATATTTAAAGCAATGGAAACGCAGTTAAATATTGAATATGTAGATATGCCTGACCACCTGGCGGGTAAATACCAATACTTTACCGAGGCTGATATAGGGAAAATGAGGAAGGCCGGCTACATAAAATCAATAACCCCGCTGGAAGACGGGGTGAATGACTACGTGAAAGAATATCTGCTTAAGGATGGATATCTCGGCATCGGCTCCGGAGTTAATTAAAACTCCTCATCATCTTCTTCAAACAAGTCCTCATCATCTTCTTCGAAGTCGAAATCCTCTTCATAGATCTCTTCGTCTAAAGGTTCCTCTTCAATGAAATCCTCTATTTCATCTTCTGCTTCTTCTTCGTCATCCTCAAAATCAAAATCTTCATTTTCATCGTCCTCTTCATCAAAGTCCTCAAATTCATCATCTGATTTTTTTCCGGGACTCATATTCACTACAACAGGGAAAAGGGGGACCTCACCATTCATTATAACTTTTTCTATTTCATTAGTAAGATTGAAATCTGACATTCAATATCTCCTCATATTGTTTGTACTACCGGGAGAAATTCCTCCAATAAGATAATAAAAATTACTATTTAAATTTTTCAAATAAAACAACTAAGAGTCAAACAAAAATATTCATAAATATTTTTATTATTTCACTGTTTACAATGGGCTCAATCAGAGTTTGCCATCAGATAATCAAGTATTTTCTCATTCACCATTTCTGGCTGCTCGAATGGAGCCATATGCCCTGCATTTTTAATTAGGTGCAATACTGAATTTTTTATACTGCGGGCTAACTTTTCCGTCTGATCGGGGGGGATAAGTATATCTTTTTCTCCGCCAATAACAAGGACAGGTATCTTAATCTCCGGAAGAAAAGACGTTGTATCTGTTCTTGATGCCATTGCAAGAATACACCCTTTTACGCCTGCGGGATCCGAATTCATAGCCCTCCCGAGTATTTTTATAAATTCCTCTCCCAGTCTCTCAATCGATTCTGGAGCAAACAAGGGTGTAATAAATCCCTCGGTAAATTTTTGTATCCCTTCTGAGTTTATCTTTTTTATTGCAGCGGCCCTCTTTAATTTACCAGCATTATCATCCGCTTCTGATTTTGTATCACATAGAATCAGCCCTCTGAAATTGTTTTCATTTCTTTCCACTGCTCTAAGTGCAATATAGCCCCCCATTGAAAGTGCGCATAAAAAAGGCTGCTGCACTCCCGACTGACTGATAACATAATTCAGATCATCAACAAGATCCTCCATCGTGAACTGGAAGTCGGCCGGGGCACTGCCGCCCAGACCCCTTATGTCATATGTTATGCAATAAAAATTTTTTCGGAAATATTCCACCTGATATTTCCACATATAATTGTCAAATGGAAACCCGTGTATAAATACGATCGGATTATGCTTTATATTTCCGTACCGGAAAATTGAAATTTGTTCTGTCATAATTTTACAGCGAGTATATGGAGCTAAATATACGTCAGAAATGTAATATTATATTTTTTAATACTCTTGTGTCAATTGACACCGGAGATTTTTCCAGAGGGTGAATCTTTTATCTTAGTATTAAACAATTTTTTTTGACGGATACCAGACCGAAAAAAACATTTAAATTATTATCACTTTTAATATTTCATAATTAACCCATGAAAATTGCTTTTATTTCTTCTGAAGCTGTTCCTTTTGCTAAGACCGGGGGACTTGCAGATGTAGCCGGAAGCCTGCCCAGAGCGCTCGAACAGCTTGGCTGTGAAGTGAAATTGTTTATCCCTAAATACAGTACAGTAGATGAAGAAAAGTTCGGACTTCATTACCTCTGGGATATAGGCGAAATCCCAATCGCTATAAGCGGTCACATCCGCTCTGTGTATCTGCATAAATCGATATTGCCCAATTCGGATGTAGAAGTTTACTTCATAGATTGTCCTCATTATTTCTTCAGGCAGAGTATCTACACCGTACACCCCGATGAAGATGAAAGGTTCATCATTTTATGCAAAGCTGTTATAGAATCACTACAAAGACTTCAGTGGGTGCCGGATATAATCCACTGTAATGACTGGCAGTGCGGACTGCTTCCTCTCTATATAAAAGACAACTACAGCTGGGATACAATATTTAAAAATGCTTCAACGGTATTTACAATTCATAATATGGAATATCAGGGGAGATTTCCGGGCTCCGCGATAGATAAAGCAGAAATTAATAAAAGCCTTTATTATCCCGGAGGGCCTGCCGAATTCCAGGATACCGTTTCTTTTATGAAACTCGGAATTGAATTCGCAGATGTGATTACCACGGTCAGTAAAACATATGCCCGGGAAATTCTGACTCCTCAATTCGGTGCCGGGCTTCAGGATATATTAAAAAGCCGGGAAAAAGATCTTTACGGGATTCTCAATGGTATCGATTACACAGCCTGGGATTCTGAAACCGATGTATTCCTCCCATATAAATATTCGGCGGATGACCTGGCCGGTAAAGTGAAAAATAAAATTTATCTGCTTGAACACTTAAAAATGCCTCACCTAAAAGACGTACCTCTTATCGGGATAGTATCCCGCTTGGTAGAACAGAAAGGGTTTGATCTTTTCTTCGATGCCTTTCCCGACCTTGTCGGACTTGAGGCACAATGGGTCATACTGGGCTCCGGTGAAGAATATTATGAAACACTATTTAAACAGCTATTTAGAAATTTCCCGGAAAAATTCTTCACCCATATTGGCTTCAACACTGAATTATCTCATATCATTGAGGCTGCTTCAGATATTTTCCTGATGCCCTCCCGATATGAACCTTGCGGACTGAACCAAATATATAGTTTAAAGTACGGAACTGTGCCTGTTGTAAGAAAGACCGGCGGGCTTGCTGACACAGTTTTAGATTGGGACGAGCAATATCTCCAGGGAAATGAAACCGGGACCGGTTTTACATTTGAGCCGTTTACTGCTCTGTCATTGGTATCGGCTTTGAAACGAGCCATTGACGTTTATAGTAAAAAGGACACCTGGAGAAAAATTCAGCTCAACGGTATGTCCAAAGATTTTTCGTGGAATATATCTGCCGGCGAATATGTCGATCTTTACAGAAAAATTATTGCTAATGGATAAAAAGGAAATAGAAAGAGTATTTACAACTTCCGGATCGAATGATGAACTGTTCGATGCGTTCAGCGATGCAATTCGCCTGGGAATAAAAGATGACGCCCTTTATAACATATTGCTTGCAAACAAAGCTCTTACAAATGATGAGATAATCATGTATGCGGAAAAAATCTGTAAAGATTTCCCTGATTTATGCTCATCAATTTATTTTTGGACAGGGAGGGTTTTCGAATCCCTTGCACGCCACATTGAACGTCTGCAAAAAGCTGCCTTATATTACAGAAAATCCATTAAATCAGATGAATCTGATCTGAGACCATACCTGGCACTTGCAAAAATGTATAACCCGGAGTTCGATCTCCCGCCTATACGGGATACAATAAATCTTCTGACTCACGGGATCGGGAAAGTAGATAAAAAAAGCAAAATTTGTTTCGCTTTATCCGATCTATACAAGAAAAGGAACGATACCGATAACTCGGCTTATTACCAGAAACTTGGTGAAAAATATCAGCGAAAGGAGCATTATTAAGTTTTAATAATAATAGCCAATTGAAAAGTAGAGAAACACCTCTCCCTTGCTTACAGTACTCCCGTCGTCATGGTTTTTAAAAAGAAAACTTCTTCCTGCAGAAAAATCTGCGGGGCCCACCGGTGTATCGAATGAAATAGTCGCACCAATACCATGTTTTAAATCTTTAAACTTGATTTGCGACGGCATTTCCCATGTTGAGCCCAGATCATAGCGCACTGCGAAATAACTGTCAAAGAATATTTGGAATGGAAGCTTATACCTGTACTCAAGTGATGAAAGAAAAATTTGTCGACCCCTGTATTCATCTTCTCTCATTCCGAAGAAAGAGTTCTGTCCTCCAAGGGAATACTGCTGACTCAGAGGTAATGTGTTATCGCCGAATCCCATTTCAATCCTTGGACAAAATGTACTTACATCGTTAAAGGTTAAATGATAATTGTAATCAAACGAAATGTTGGTAAATCCGACATCACCGCCGAGAGCTGTTTGAGC
The DNA here is from genome assembly GCA_963764685.1 of uncultured Ignavibacteriales bacterium. GTDB lineage: Bacteria > Bacteroidota > Ignavibacteria > Ignavibacteriales > Ignavibacteriaceae > CAVXTT01. Next base: position 135,174 of record CAVXTT010000003.1, on the reverse strand, counting down.
AGTTTCATACCACCCATGAAAATACATTCCGTTATCCGGATAAGGATATTTATCACGGGTATCTATCGTTGATGATATCCTGAGACTTACAATTTGTATTTCGTAAGGCGATACCACGCTTCCTGTTTTATTTTTCACCTCATCAAACTGGTAGTTGCCTGTAATGATAAAATTTCCAAACCGCCCTACCTGGGAACCCAATGATAACGATGTTCCGTAATAAATCTGCCTGTATTCCCCGGCAATAGACCTGGTGAATTCGTCCGCAGATACCTCGGGGTCCGTTACATAATAATATGCGTCATCGACCTGGTAGAATGCGTTGATCTTATAAGTAAAATAAGTGTTGAATACCCTGTTGGATTTATGTTCTAATATGTAGTTTCTGTTTCTTGTGCTCAGCGATAATAAAAACCCAAGTTCCGTACCGGTACCGAACAGGTTTTCGTCCCTCACATCAAAGGCAGCCTGGAATTTATTTTCATTATCGATTCTGAACCCCACTCTCAGCACGCTAGTATTTTTTTCGAGAACACGGAGAATAACAGTGTTTTGTTCACTGTTTTTCTGAACAACAAGATTAATATCGTCAAACAGATTTGTGCTGCGGAGATTAGTCAGCGACTCCCGGATCATATCTATCTTAAAGTAATCTCCCTGCTTGAACCTGAACTCCCGTTCGATAATTACTGGATTAGTGAAATTATTACCGCTGATCTGTATGGAATCTATGCGGCCCCGGTTAAAGGTGATGCGTAATATTCCTGACTCTGCATCAAAATCAGCTTCTTCAATATCTACAAGAGAGTAGCCTTCACTGCGTATTTCCTTCAAAGTTGAGATAAGATATCCAGACACAGAGGCAGGGTTAAAATAGGTTCCTGTAAGTGCAGATAATTGTTCCTGCGTTCTTAATCCCGCGGTTTCGGGACCCTTATCAACAATTACCGTTTTAATCAGGCGGTTATATACTGTCTCATAATTTATAACCGAAGAACTGCCGTCAAAACTTATACTTGATTTGATGCTGGAGAAAATCCCTGACTCTGAAAGCTTATATAGATCGCGGTATAACTCATAATTCGAAACCGAATCCCTGCTTGTATAGGTTTCTACAAACGATTCGGCTTCAAGGGGTATGTTTTCCCCCCGTTTAATATTCTTATAAAATACTTCGGGTTTGTTCAGCCTGGAGAGGAATAAAGAATCGACATCCCGTTTAATTTTTTCCACATACTTTAAAGCTTCCTGATACCCTTTTTCAACAAGTGAGTCGATGCCACTGAAATCTGTGGATGCTTTTGATCCAAGCCCCGGAGATATCACTGTCTCGGCATCATTCAGTTGGTTTTCATTCAGAAGTTTCATCGGTATAGATACAATCTGATCTGCGACGAACCAGGGATAAGCAAGCTCCTCTTCATTATGAAGATCGCTCGTTGTATTCACAGCAATTACATACTCGCTCATCTGTGAAGCAATTCTTACCGGAATATTTGCAACCAGGCCGCCATCCACAAGAATAAGAGAATCTATTTTTACAGGAGATAAAAGAAATGAAACACTTGAACTCGCCCTCATTGCCTGGCTCAAGGAGCCGGAACTTATAATAACCGGGTTGCCTGTTTTCAAGTCGGTGCACACAGACCTGAAGCTGAATCTAAGCTGATCAAAACTCTGCGACTGGTGTAACGGGGCATTAAGAACAAGCAGGTTTAACTGGTTCGAAAGCTTTTGCCCGTCGTTGATTGATGTCGGAAGAATAGGGGTAAGACCTTTCAGTCGCAGGTTAAAAATAGCTTTATCTTCAGTAATCTTTTGATCAACGAATAGATCCCCCCGGTTTTTTTGTCTTTCCGGTACGAGGAGATCTTCCCAGGGAGTTACTTTAAAAATTGAATCGATATCATCGAGGCTGTAACCGGCTGCGTATAGTCCACCCACCACGCTTCCCATACTAGTGCCGATTATTTTTCTAAAAGGTATGCGGGCTTCTTCAAGAGCCTTAAGGACTCCTATCTGGGCTATTCCCCGTGCGCCCCCTCCGCTCAGAGCTATAGCTATATCGGGAAGGTTATCCGGCACTTTTTCTTTGAGGCCGAATGGCAAATTCCGCGTTGTATAATGCAGTTCAATGGTGTCGGTTTGGGGGAGGACCGGATCACTTAAAAAAATGAAAGTCAGTATTGCAAATACAACATAAAGCATATGACCGGTACTGTATTATAATCTGTGTTATTTTTTACGTTTTTGCTGAGCCTTTGCATTCTGCTCAGCAGCTTCCATCAGTCTCGCCATAAAACCTTTTGATTTAGAAGTCTGTTTCACCGGTTCAAGTACCATTCCGTCGTGTTTATGATTAATATAATATTGTTGACCTATCGAGAAGAGATTAAACATAAAATAGTAAAGATTCAAGCCCGAGGGAAAACTCATAAACATCAAAGTCAACATTACCGGCATAACATAAACCAGCGCCTGTTGTTTCGGATCTTTAACGCTCATCTTCTGCTGCACAAATGTTGTAATACCCATAAGCAGGGCAAGACCGCTGATACTGCTTATGCCAAACAGCGGAAGCTGAAAATGGAAGATTGAAAATGATATCGGGACGTGAAAGATCTTTTATCCACAGCATAAAGGGCTGCTGTCTTAATTCAACGGCAACCTGGAACAGTCCCCATAAGGCAACAAAAATAGGCATCTGAAGCAGCAGAGGCAGGCATCCGCCGGCAGGATTAACACCATAATTCCTGTAAAGCTTCATTGTCTCTGAATTCATCTTCTGCGGATCTTCTTTGTGCTTTTCCTTTATATCATTTATCATCGGCTGCAGCAGCTGCATTTTCTTCATCGATTGAAAGCTTTGTTTCGTAAGTGGGTAGAGCACGATCTTTATTATCAGAGAAAACACGATAATAACTACTCCGTAATTCGGAATGAACATATGAAGAAAATTGAACAGTGGGAGAAGTATATATTCCGCAATCGGCCTGACAATAAATTTTAACCCGAAGAAACTTCCGAAATCAACAATAGCCTGAAGATTGTCTCCGTATGCCTTAAGGATACCATAATCTACCGGCCCGATATATACAGTAAATGATCTTTTTTCCAGGGGCTGGTTTTTAAAAGGGATTTTCAATCTGATATCATAGTATTCCCTCTCACCCATTTTAAAATTTTTGCGGGTTCCCTCAATATAAGCTCCTTCGACTTCAGATGGGGATTGGGGAATTACTATGGCTGCAAAATATTTATTCCTTACGGCCATCCAGTCAACCCGGCCGTTAAAATCTTTCTGCATTTTCTCAGAAGGATTGCTGGCATCCACAATAACCTGCTCCCCGCCGTAAAATACGCTGGCATTTGAATGGTTAGCTTCATCAACAGAATTTTCTTCGACGAAATTTATTCCCCCGTTCCAGACCAGATCATAGGTGTCGTTGCTTATCCGGTTATTAAGCCCAGAAAGTTCTATTTCTTCATCAAAGCTGTATTTATTTCCGTAGAATGTTAACCTTTTAAGGAGTTTTCCACCACCTTCTGCATTCAGAGCAAACTCCAGAGTCAGTTTTTGATCCCCGGATACAATATAACTGTCCTTATTAATTCCCGTGCTGAAAATAAAATCAGCAGTGTTGTATGCTTTCCCATCCTCAGAAACAAAATTTATATTAAGGGTATTTCCCCGGGAGTAATTGATCAGCTGTGCTTTGGTTTTTACTATTTCTTCATTTTCTTCGGCATCGGAATACCAGTTATTAAATTTCTTAAGAAAATATTTGTGGAGATTAGCGCCGCGGGTGGAAATTTCCATCCTTACAAAGTCATTCTCAATGACGATTGTTTTTTCTTCTCCTGCATGGCTGAACATTTTCCCGGATACGGTAGTATCAGCCGGCGCCTGCATTACTTCTTCTTTGGGGACAGGCTTTACAGAATCTTTTAAAACCGTAACAGTGTCTTTGTTTGTTACCTGCTTTGGGGTTTGGGTGGTCGGCGTGTTCAGATACAGCCAGAGGATTAATATTCCTCCGATAAGAATAAATGCAATAGTAGTATTTCTGTCCATTAAAAATCCATATTATAGTAACGGGTCATAGCCCCCCTTGTTAAAAGGGTTGCACCTTAAAATTCTCCAGATTGATTTAGCGCTTCCTTTGAAAATGCCATATTTTGTCAGAGCTTCAACTGCATATTGAGAACAGGTCGGATGGAATCTGCAGGAGGGAGGTAGCAACGGAGATATAAACTTCTGATAAAGTTTAATAGGAAAAACAAATATTCTCCACATTCAAAACTTTTTTTTTGCCTGGTTTAATAAATCAACAAGACTATTTTCTATATCAGCACGTCTGATTAAAGCACTGTTTTTTTGATTCAGAGAATTTGGAGAGATTATCAGCCGGATGAAAATCTTTTTCTTTATGCACTCTGCCAGAAGGACCTGTTTATTAATTCTGAATGAATCTTTTATTAATCTCTTGATCCGGTTTCGCCAAACTGCCGTGCCTGTTTTACCTGAGACAACGGCGGCTATTTTCAAACCTCCCGGGGTTTTTGGTTCTGTGGAATAAATTCCTTTTAGTTTATGGTCTGAGGAAAGAATCTTTCTGCCCGCAGAATATAAAGTCTCAAAATCGTTTCGGCTTTTGATTCTTTCTCTGCCGGATAATTTATTTGTTTCAACGGCTGCTATTCATCGCTCACTGTTAATTTTTTTCTTCCTTTTGCTCTTCTCCGGGACAGCACTTTTCTTCCGTTTGCCGTACTCATCCTTTCACGGAATCCGTGCTTATTTTTCCGCTTCCGGTTGCTCGGCTGGTATGTTCTCTTCATAAGTAATCCTTTGTCAAAAAAGACTATAAAAATAATTAAGGAACGGGTCATAAACAAGGCAACTTTTCAAGTAAAACATTACCCGTGCAAAATATATTTGATCTTATTTAAAGAATTAATTTGCTCAAATATTATTTACTGACTATTTTTTGTGTCGCTGAGAGAGCTGGATTTATTGTTAACAAAGTGTTGATAAGTTTAATATGTGAAAATGTTTCACGATGAATCTGCCCCCAATATAATAAAATTTATGTTGGATAAAAAATAAAGAAGTCTTCTAAGTTCTTTGTTTTTAAGGGTTTACGGGTGGCCCTTTAATGTTAGTAACTTGTGTATAACGATTTCTCTCCTTTTCGATGAAGATAGTTTATCTTCGTTTATATATTACAAAACTATTTTTCGCTGTGGATAAATAAAGAATGACCCGTTCCCTTGCCTTAGAAACTATTACGCATAACCAACCCCAACAAGTGTGGAAAGAATGCCTGAAGCTTATCAAGGAAAACGTCACCTTGATGACCTACAATACCTGGTTCCTTCCCATAAAGCCTGTCGCATTAGAAGGAAATTCATTAAAAATAAAGCTTCCCAGCAAGTTCTTCTGGGAATGGATAGACGAACACTATAATACTCTGATAAACAAAGCAATAAAAGAGGTTCTTGGAGAAAATGCGAAGCTCTCTTATATAATCGGGGAAGAAAAAGACCTTCCCGAGCCTTTGATCAAACCCCCGATTAACGCTCCGGAAATTAAAATGGAGCCGGTCAGCCCGAAGCCTGTTTTTGAAAATTATCTGAATCCCCGCTACTTGTTTGAAAATTTTATTAAAGGAGAAGGGAACCAGCTTGCCCGTGCTGCGGCCAGTGCGATAAGCGATAACCCCGGGGGGACATCATTTAATCCATTCTTTGTTTATGGAGGTGTTGGTCTGGGTAAAACACATCTTATTCAGGCAATCGGCAACAAAATCTCTCAGAGCTTTCCTTCTAAAAAAGTTATTTATCTCTCAACGGATATTTTTACGGTGGAGTTCGTCGAGGCAATACAATCCAACAAGGTTAACGACTTCTCAAATTTTTACAGGAGCATGGACGTACTTATAATCGACGACATTCAATTCCTGGTCGGGAAGGAAAAAACACAGGATCTTTTCTTTCATATATTTAATACGCTTCATCAATCGAGAAAGCAAATTGTACTCTCCAGCGATAAGGCGCCGAAAGAATTAAAAGGGCTCGACGACCGTCTTACGTCAAGATTTCAATGGGGACTTACAGCGGATATTCAGCCCCCGGACCTGGAAACCAGGATTGCAATTCTTAAACGGAAATCCCACGACTACGGAATGATGATCTCAAATGATATTCTTGAATATATTGCAGCCAACATAACCTCCAATATCAGGGAACTCGAGGGGTGTCTCATTAAGCTGCTCGCAAGCGCTTCCCTAAATTCAAAGGATATCAATTTTGAGCTCACAAAAAGGACAGTAAGGGAAATCGCAACCGACAGAAAGGTTAATGTTACAATAGAGGGGATTACGAAAATTGTCTGCCTTTACTTCGATCTGGAGGAAAATAAACTGAGGGAAAAAACACGGAAGAAGGAAGTCGTGCTTGCCCGGCAGCTTGCAATGTATTTGTCCAAAGAGCTTACAAAGTCTTCACTTAAAACCATTGGCCTCAATTTTGGAGGCAGAGATCATTCAACAGTAATACACGCCTGTAATTCAATTGAAGAGTCCCTGGTTACCGATAAATCCCTCAAGGAAATTGTGGATAGTCTCCGGAATCAAATCGAGATCTGCTGCTCCTGATCGTCTTCCTCAAAAAAACTCTTTTGATCATTCAGGCTGCGTTAAAATCAGGCCGGCACTTTCTAAAATTTATTTGAAGCTTACAGATTCTCCGGCATCATTCCCTTTTCCACGAATCTTTTTGTGTTAACAAGTTGTTGGTGAAACAGTCTTTTGTTGTTGATAACACCGCTGTTATCCCCCGTCTGTTCGTAAGCATTCTGCGGGTTAAAAGTTATCAACATCGGACTGCATAATTTTATTTGCAAACGGGAGAGAATTAACAGGGTTAGTCCGTTGTTCACATAATAACACTCTTATTGTAATTATTAATATTTAAATATATATCTATATAATTAATATAATGGTGTGAGTGTATCCTTCTTCTGTAAGCCGGCATAGTTAAAAATCATCACTTTTGGTGAATACAAATACATCCGGTATTTTTGTATTTTAAGCCAATAAAAGTTCATAGTACAGTTTCAAATTCATTGTTATTCGCACCTGCATTTTGTAAATTTGTAATAATCAAAAGGAGATATTCAGATGGAATTCAAAGTCAATAGTAAGGCTCTGGAAAGGTTATTGTCAAAGGTAATCCCGGCAGTTCCTTCACGTACTCCGATGCCTGTTCTGGAGAACTTTTTGTTTGAAATTACGGGGGGAGAATTAAAAGTTTCTGCAACAGATCTCGAGATTGCTTTAATTTCATCGTTGAATGTTACATCGGATGCTGATACCAGGATAATCATTCCCGCCCGCTTATTATATGACATCATAAGATCTCTTGACGATGTTATGCTTCATTTCCATATAGAGAAAACAGCCAGGTTAAAAATTAAAACAGATAACGGAGTATATAATTTAAGCTATTCATCTCCCGATGATTTTCCCGCAATCCCCGTCGCCGCAAAAGAAAAAGAAGTGATCCTTAGCGGAGAATATTTGAAGAAAGCCATTGACCAGACTTCGTTTGCAATGAGTAAAGAAGATATGCGCCCGGCTATGACCGGGACGCTCCTGGAATTCTCCGACGAGGGGATAAGGTTTGTTGCAACCGACGGCCACAGGCTCGTAAAATTTGTAAATAAAAAGATAAAGACCGATTCACTCGAACAATATATTATTCCCGAAAGAGCAATATCTGTTTTGTCGAAAATTCTCAGTTCGTCTGACGTCAAAATTCATTTAAGCAAAACAAGCATTTCGTTCCTTTTAGACGATGTTCAGTTCACGACACGACTTATTAATGAAAAATATCCCGCTTACGGAAGCGTTATTCCACTTGAGAACGAAAATCTACTGCGCCTGAAAAAAAACGAACTGCACGCAGCTATAAAAAGAATGCTTCTATTCTCCAGCGGGAATTCAAAGCAGGTGAAGTTTTCTCTCGGAGAAAACAGCACCGAGATATCGGCCGAGGACATCGATCACGGTTCGAATGCAAAAGAAGTTATCGTAAGTCAGTATAAGGGGGATTCAATGGACATTGGGTTTAATACCGCATATATAAACGATATTCTTTCACACGTGAACACCGAAGAAATATTATTTAAATTACATTCTCCCACGAAAGCCTGTATCATTGAACCTTCCGCAATGGAAGAGAACGAAGACCTGATGCTGTTATTAATGCCGGTACGTTTAAATAATTAATAATGGTTTTGTCATACTTAAGCTTAAAAAATTTCAGGAAACATCTTAATACACAATTGAATTTTTCCTCCGGGTTAAACTACATTATCGGAGGCAACGGAGAGGGCAAAACTTCTGTTCTTGAGGCCATTTACTATCTCTGTACAACGAAGAATTTCGGATCTCCCGACCACAGCGTGTTGAATTTCAAAGAAGACGAATTCGAAATAACCGGCTCTTTCACCGGAACCGTCGAGGATAAAGTTAAAGTTCACTTCGTCGCTGCGGAAAATAAAAAGTATTATGTACTGAACGGAAAAAATGTAACAAGAGGTTCCGAGGTAATTGGGAAATTTCCTGTTGTGCTTCTATCACCCGGGGATCATTCAATTACCCAGGAGGGTCCCGCTGAGCGGAGAAGGTTTGTCGACTCGGTGCTTTCACAGGCTAATGAAACATACCTGCAGGACTTGTTAGAATATAATAAAACATTACGACAGAGAGGGGCGCTTCTTTCAAAAATAAGGGAAATGCGGAGACCGGATTATGAAGAGGAGTTAGATTCCTGGAATACTACGCTTATTACAATAGGAAGCGCAATTATAAAAAGAAGACGCAATTTTATAACCGAGTTCACTTCGTTTATAATTGCCTCTTATGAAAAAATTATGAATGATGTTGAGATCCCCGGAATAAAATATTTATTCCTGGATGGCTACGAAGGAATGGATATAGAATCAAAGTTTTCGGAACTGCTTAGCGAAAGAAAAGATGAGGAGATCCGTCGGGGGATTACTCTTGTGGGACCTCACAGGGATGAGTTTGTATTTGAAGCAAACGGATTAAATCTAAAAACCTATGGCTCCCAGGGGCAGCACAAAACTTTCCAGGTGGCGCTGAGGTTTGCCGAGTTTTTTTACCTGAAAGATAGATCGGGTAAAACACCTGTCTTTATGCTTGATGATGTTTTCGGCGAGTTGGATACGGCCAGGTCAAAAAAGATCAGCGGTTATTTAAGAGAAGTAGGACAGGCATTTATTACGCTTACTGATTTTACAAATATAGATTTTATACAGCAAAGTAATAAAGACAATGTTATAAGGTTAAAAGAAGGAACGGTTGCCTATGCCTGACAGTTTTTCAACCATTGCGGAAATTCTTAACAGGGAACCGGGACTGGAAAAGATCAAAAGGATTCTTAAGCAGGCGGACGTGATAAGAGCATTTCCGGAAATTTTTCCCGATCTGGCAAAATTCGCCACTGCTGTTAAGCTTGAAAAAAACACGCTATCGCTCCGCGTGGAAAACTCAGTCTGGAGAAACGAGCTTAAGCTTAGGGAGCATCTTATTGTTGAAAAGGTTAACGGGTTTTTCAAAGAGACGAGAATAAACAAAATAAAATTCATTCCATAAAAATGGTAGGAAAATGACAAATACTAAATCGGTAAACGATTATAGTGCAAAAAATATAAATGTATTAAAAGGACTTGAGGCAGTAAGAAAACGCCCGGCTATGTATATCGGCGATGTCGGCCCGAGAGGCCTTCATCACCTTGTTAATGAAGTTGTTGATAACAGCATCGACGAAGCACTTGTGGGGTATGCCGACCTTATAAAAATAACGATCCATAAAGACGAAAGCATTACTGTTGAAGATAACGGAAGAGGTATTCCTGTTGATCTGCATGTAGAAGAAAAAAAGTCAGCCCTGGAAGTTGTTATGACAATGCTTCACGCCGGTGGTAAATTTGATAAAGCAACATATAAGGTCTCAGGCGGACTGCACGGAGTAGGTGTTTCAGTCGTTAATGCGCTTTCGGAATGGCTCCAGGTTGAAGTAAAGAGAGACGGCGGTATATACTTCCAGGAATACCACAGGGGCATTCCTGTAAAACCGGTTAAGGAAACAGGAAAGTCTAAGAAAAATGAGCGGGGCACAACGACAACTTTCTTCCCCGATAAAGAAATATTTAAGGCAGCGAAGTTTAAATTTGACACCATCGCCGAGCGAATGAGGGAACTCGCATACCTGAATAAAGCCATTACAATTATTATCAAGGACGAGAGAGACGGGGAAGAGGAGACATTCCATTTCAAGGGAGGACTGATAGAATTTGTTAAATACCTCGATGAAACAAGGGACCCGCTGCATAAAACCGTATACATCGAGGGGGACAAAGATAACACCCCCATTGAAGTGGCTTTCCAGTACAGCGACAGCTATACGGAAAACATCCTTTCATATGTTAATAATATAAATACTCACGAGGGCGGGACCCATCTTGTAGGATTCAAAGGAGCCCTTACAAGATCACTCAACAATTATGCTTACAAGAACGGATTACTGAAGGAAGGCAAGATACAGCTCACCGGGGAGGACTTCCGCGAAGGACTTACCGCAGTACTCTCTGTAAAAGTTGCGGAACCTCAGTTTGAAGGACAGACTAAAACAAAACTGGGAAACAGCGAAACAAAATCAGCTGTTGAGACTCTTGTTAATGAAAAGCTCTCAGAATTCCTTGAGGAAAATCCTTCAATAGGCAAAAGAATTATAGAGAAGTGTCTTAAAGCAGCCGAAGCACGTGAAGCTGCAAGGAAAGCAAGGGACCTTGCCAGAAGAAAGAATGCTCTCGATAATATGAACCTGCCCGGCAAACTAGCTGACTGTTCAATTACAGATCCCGAGCACTGCGAAATATACATAGTGGAGGGGGATTCTGCGGGCGGCAGCGCAAAGCAGGGAAGAGACAGGAGATTTCAGGCAATCCTTCCCCTGAAAGGGAAAATTTTAAATGTCGAAAAAGCCAAGCTGAATAAAATTCTTGAGAACAATGAAATAAAAGCGATTATATCTGCTATAGGCGCAGGACTGGGAGCCGACTTTGATTCTACAAAAACAAGATACGGGAAAGTAATTCTAATGACCGATGCCGATGTAGACGGAAGTCATATCCGTACTCTGCTGCTTACCTTTTTATACCGGCATATGAAGGACCTGATTACCTCGGGCAAAGTTTATATAGCTCAGCCGCCGCTTTATAAAATTAAAAAAGGGAAAGAAGAATTTTATGCATTTGATGATAACGAAAGGGCGGAAATCCTTAAGAGATTAAAAGTAAATGGAAAAGAAGTAGCAGTTGAAGCCGAGAACGCAGAAGAAGGAGCTATTAAAGGAGTGTCGATCTCCAGGTATAAAGGATTGGGAGAAATGAATCCCTTACAGTTGTGGGAAACTACAATGAATCCCGAAACCCGGACGGTTCTCCAGGTAAGCGTTGAAAGCGCTGCTGCTGCTGATAAAATATTTGAAACTCTGATGGGAGACGCAGTAGAACCCAGAAGAGAATTTATCGAGAAGAACGCAAAGTATGTCAGAAATCTCGATGTTTAATACGTGCGATATTGATCTGAATATTAAAAAATAAATATATCCAATGGCAACAATCTTTGAAAAAATAGTACCTGTTTCGCTTGAAGAGGAAATGAAGTCATCATACATAGATTATTCTATGTCTGTAATAGTGGCAAGAGCATTGCCCGATGTAAGAGACGGGCTGAAACCGGTACACAGAAGAGTACTTTTCGGAATGCACGAACTGGGACTCGCATTTAACAGACCATATAAAAAATCAGCAAGGATCGTAGGAGAGGTTTTAGGTAAATACCATCCGCACGGCGATACTGCCGTTTATGATACAATGGTCAGAATGGTGCAGGATTTCTCTCTTCGCTATCCGCTGGTCGACGGCCAGGGAAACTTCGGATCTGTAGACGGCGACTCTCCTGCAGCGATGCGTTACACGGAAGCCAAGCTGGCGCGTATTGCCGATGAAATGCTTAGGGATCTCGACAAGAACACTGTTAACTTTGCCCCCAACTTTGACGATTCTCTCCAGGAGCCTACGGTACTTCCATCCTATTTGCCGAATCTGCTGGTTAATGGCTCGAGCGGTATCGCTGTTGGAATGGCTACGAATATTCCGCCGCATAACCTGAATGAGGTAATAGACGGACTTCTTGCACTGATAAAAAATCCCGATATCAATTCAGAAAAGCTGATGAAGTTTATAATCGCCCCCGACTTTCCCACCGGCGGTATTATATACGGATACGAAGGAGTTAAGGAAGCCTATACCACGGGACGCGGAAGAATCATTGTAAGGGCAAAGGCCAACATAGAGACAATGAAGAATGGAAGGGAAAATATTATAATCACGGAGCTCCCTTACCAGGTTAATAAGGCAAATCTGATTGAGAAAATTGCAGACCTTGTCCGTGCCGGATCCATCGGAGACATTTCAAATATCAGGGATGAGTCAGACCGTGATGGTATGAGGGTAGTTATAGAGCTTAAAAGAGATGCCCAGCCGGCAGTTACACTCAACCAGCTCTTCAAGCATACACAGATGCAGACAACCTTCGGAGTTATCCTCTTAGCACTTGTTCACGGAGCACCAAAGGTACTTACTCTTAAAGAGATGATGCAGCATTTCATTGCACACCGGATGGATGTGGTTATCAGAAGGACAAAGTTTGAACTTGATGCTGCAGAAAAACGCGCCCACATCCTTGAGGGATATATCATTGCTCTTGATAATATTGATGCTGTAATCGATACCATCAAAAAATCTCGCGATGTGGAGACCGCAAAAAACAACCTTATGCGGAAGTTTAAGCTTTCCGAAATTCAGTCCAAGGCGATACTTGATATGCGCCTGCAGAGATTAACAGGGCTTGAAAGAAAAAAGATTGAAGATGAATACAAAGAAACCATTAAGCTTATCGAAAAACTGAAAGGAATTCTCGGAAGCGAAGAGAAGCGGTACCTGCTGATAAGGGATGAGCTTCTTATTGTAAAAGAAAAATACGGCGATGCCCGCAGGACAGAGATTATTTATAGTTATGAAGAATTCTCCTTAGAGGATATAATAGCAGAGGAAGATGTCGTAGTAACAATTTCCCACAAAGGCTTCATAAAAAGATTCCCTGTAAGCGGATACAGAAAACAGGGAAGAGGCGGCAAGGGAGTAACCGGTGCCGGAACCAAAGATGATGATTTCATAGAACATATGTTCATTGCGTCAACGCATCAGTTCATATTATTCTTTACAGACAAGGGAAGATGCTATTGGCTGAAGGTACACGAAATTCCGGAAGGAGGACGCGCTACCAGGGGCAGGTCGATACTCAACCTGATCGAAAAGGATCAGGATGAAAATATAAGCGCCTTTGTTTCCGTTAAGGAATTTACAGAAACTAATTACCTTATAATGGCCACAGCTAAAGGCGTAATCAAAAAGACAGTATTATCGGCTTACGGGAATGTCCGCAAGGGGGGTATCAATGCAATCAACCTGATGCCCGGTGATAAACTTATTGCAGTTAAACTTACCGATGGCAGCAATGATATTGTGCTTGGAACAAGGAATGGCTTTGCCATAAGGTTTAACGAAAAAGATGTAAGGGATATGGGAAGGACTGCAACGGGCGTACGCGGTGTAAGACTTTCGAAGGATGATATTGTTGTTGGCCTGCTTGTTATAAAGCGTAACGATAATATTCTTGTTGTAACTGGAAACGGTTACGGCAAGCGTTCGGATATAAATGATTACCGCATTACCAGGCGCGGCGGTAAAGGTGTTATTACCGTAAAGACTTCCGACAAAGTAGGCAAAATGATAGCTATGATGGAAGTAGTGGACGGCGATGAACTTGTAATTATTTCCTCAAAAGGAATGGTTATACGTCAGTCGGTTAAAGATATTCGTATTATGGGACGCAATACCCAGGGCGTACGTGTTATCCGTCTTAACGAAGGAGACAAGATAGCTGATATAGCAAAGGTTATTCCGGAAGATGATGATGTGAACGGGAACGGTACTTCAACAGAAGGCGAATAAACAGGCGGGGTTTCAAACGGGCATTTGCCCGCCCCGAATAAAGATTACTAATTTATTTAATTACTATCATTTTCTTAGCTGCCACATAATCATTCGCACTGATCCTGTAGAAGTAGACCCCGCTGGATAATCCCGAAGCATCAAATGTGAGTTCATAACTACCCGGCTGCTTGAGTTGATTATCTTCAAGATCCTTAACTTTTCTTCCCAGAAGATCATAAACCGAACAAGTTACCCTGCTTATTTCAGGAAGATCATACCTTATTCTTGTAGTAGGGTTAAATGGATTAGGGTAATTTTGCAGTAGCCGAAATGTGTTTTCTTCGGAGGAGATGTCTTGGCTGTTAGCAGTAACAATATTAGGATTGCCCCTGAATATTAATACATATCCCTCACCTAACCTGCCGCAGGGAGCAATCGTTACAAAATCTTCAACTCCATCCCCGTTCTGATCACCACAGGCCATTGCTTTTATTGGATAAATAGAACAAGCTTCCAGTAATCCTCTCAAACCATAAGGGTTTTCATTACTGAAGTAGGGACCGCCCAAATGAAGACTAAATGAGGAAGGATAAGAATGATACAAAATAAAATCACTATAACCATCATCATTAAAATCTCCAATATTATGTCCCATTGGACCAACAATGAGATCCTCTCGTGTGGTATCGGGGTCTGTTATAAAAAAAGATGGAATAGTATCAATTACAGATTCAGATCCAAAATGAACATGATTTGTGGAATCCTTATACCAATGGCTCAGAATTAAATCACTATAACCATCTCCGTTTAAATCCCACATCGAAAATTCTTTTTTGAACCAGCCATAGGAATAAAAACTGTTCTCAACTCTTGATTCATACCTAAGTGATTCACCCCCTTCAACAAATTGAAAGTTTTCACTTCCCAAATAAATATCTAAAACGTCTAAACTGTCCGTTGGATTAGAAACAGGAGGTATCTTGCGAACTGTAGAACTTAAAAGCAGATCATCATAACTATCTCCATTTATATTTCCTACCTGAAAGTGGTAACCATAATCCCTTATTACTGGTTGTCCATTGATGAATTTACCGCTGACTGCAAAACTAACAGTATCAGGAGGCGTTTCATTGCCCATATAAATATAAATTTTTCCATAACCGCCCGGCAGGGGATATGCATAAGAACTGATTACAATATCATCTTTACCGTCATTATTAAAATCGCCTGATTCCACAGATTGTCTGTTCAAAGGATAGGCAAAATATTCTTTAGAGGGATAAATTGTCGGCAACGGGATTGAGTAATCAACAAGCGTGTCAATAAAAAGTTCATTTGTATCACTGCCCCAGTAAAATAATATCTCGCCGTCATAATCCCATCTGCTGCTGTCAAAGTTTATAAAATGCATTGTGATGAGATCTTTAAAAGAATCACCGTTATAGTCACACATTGCAAGTAATCTGCCTGAGTAAATTATATCGGCAGTTGAATCCAGTGTCCCTGCTCCGCCAAAGTAAACATATGTATCGTTCCAGTTTCCCACTACAATATCCTGCTTACCATCTTTGTTAAGATCATGAATATCTACATTGATAGCTATACCATATCCGCTTACTTTCCAGTGCTCATAAGGAAAAAAATTAGGAGTTTGAGAAAAAATCATACTTGTGCTTAATGCGAGAAAAAGCGCAAAGAAGTATTTAATCATAATATACCTATGGGTTTTTACTTCAAATAGATCATTTTAATTTTTTGAGAAAATTGCCCATCCAGTTTTAATTCACAAAAATAAATCCCCGAAGTTAAATTGTACTTTCGGGCATCGAAATTTACTTTGTAGTAGCCGGATGATTGTTCTTCATTTACCAGTACAGTAATTTCGCTACCCAGTATGTCGTAGATTTTCAGGGACACAATCTGTACAGTGCCTGGTTTATTTAGTATCCGGTACTTAATGGTTGTAGAAGGATTAAAAGGATTCGGATAGTTTTGTTCTAAAGTGAATACCTCCGGGATTCCAGGATCTTTGTCTTCATCTACTGAAACAACTATATCGCTTCGCCCCTTGAAAATTATTAAATATCCCCTTATATCTATGCCAGCGAACGAAATAACTGCATAATCCTTAACTCCATCACCATTCTGATCTCCACAGCCAAGAGCTTTTTGAGGGAAATACCAGCTTAATGACTCCAATAATCCCCTCATACCATAGGGGTTTTGGTTACTGATATGAGGGCCTCCCAAATGAGCACTAAATGATTTGAATCCTGAGCCCATCAACAGAAAATCATCATCACCATCTTTATTCCAGTCGCCTACATTATGACAAATCGAACCTATTAGAATATCTTCAGATGTTGTATCAGGATCAGTTAAATAAAATGATGGTATTGTATCGATTATATTAACTGAGCCATAATGAACATGGACTGTAGAATCAGTTCCCACAAAAGCTATGATCAAATCGCTGAAACCATCAGAGTTTATATCCATCATTGAAATAGGTAAATTTATCCAGCCATATGAATATCCAAAAGGACCTGAGAAGGATTCGTATCTAAGAGTCTCACCATTCTCAAGAAAAGCAAAATTATCACTTCCCATATATATATGAAGAACTACAAGACTGTCAGCAAATGGATAAGATGCTTTTAATATTTTGGAGGTCAGCAGTAAATCATCATAACCGTCATTGTTCAGATCCCCGATCTGGAAGAATTTACCAAAGTAAAGTATGGGTGCTTGCCCTGATCCGGGTATCCATTTCCCGCTTACAGAATATGTCGCGCTATCCGGAGGGATTGCACTTCCCATATAGATAAATAGCTTGCCTACAGAAATTTCTGGTAGTGCATTTTCTGAATTAATTGCAAAATCAAATTTTCCGTCATTATTGAAATCTCCACTCTCTACTCCCGGTCTGAATTCTCCAAGGGAAAATTTATCTTTTTTCGGATAGAGCGTAGGCAGAGGAATTGAATATTCGGGTATTATGTCAATGGCCGGTACACCGCTTTGGCCGTAATAAAAAAGTATTTCCCCGTTATAATCGAGTCTTGCACTGTCATAGCTGGTAAAATGCATTGCTATCAGGTCTTTGAATCCATCCCCGTTATAATCACATATAGTAAGCAGTCTGCCCTGATAAAGAACATCGAAAGTAGAATCCAGTAGTACTGGTCCCCCATATAAAACTTTGGTGTCATTCCAGTTGCCGATCACTATATCCGGTATTCCATCCCTGTTCATATCATAACTGTCAATATTAAATCCCATCCCGAAATCTGATATTCTCAAGTGTTCCTGAGGATAAAAGTTAGGGCTTTGGGTAAAAATAACAGGAGGAAACAGTAAGATAATCAGAATAATTATTTTTAGAATTTTTCGGCAGTAAACAGGAAAGAAATAATTACGTTGAGGTTTCTCCACTATATGGATGGAGTGTTTTCCGTGGAAGGGTATTTTATTCATTCTGTCTCCATAAAATTTGGATTAGAAAATCCTTCAGGGTATATATTACAAAGAAAGGTGAACCTTAGCAAGAAAACAAAAGATATCCGTACGGACAGGACGACCTGAATAATCACCCTTCCATAATTACAAAGCGGCCTGTCCTTGATTGTGCCATATGCGGGAATGCAACTCCTACGGAGTTGAAATGTTTTTTTTGTTTATTGGTTTTTCTACAGATATAAAACTCCTAACGGAGTTTGACAAGGTTACGTGATCATTCGGAAGAAAACGATGTCCTGAATTCGTAAGCGTCAATGCCTTGGGGAAACGTTTTTCTCATAGTATTGGAGACATCATAAAATGGTCAGGGCACTGGCTGGTATGAGGAGTTTTCGCACTGCCCGCCCTTATGGCTTCGATACATTCCTTCGGAACACTCAGCCACCGGGCTAGGATTCTTTAGGAAAGGAAGGTCACTGAGTGTTTTCGAGCCTGCCCGCCGTAGGTAGGTAATAAAGGTCATTGTTTTTGTAAATAAAGGCAGTGCCTTTTTTGGTAACTTGCAATGAAACGTTGTTCAGGAACCAAGAAACCTCCCTAACGTCATTTATCCATATATCCATTGATGAAACGCCAGGCAACCCTTTGTATAGTGGCAGAAGAAAACCTTATGCGTTTTTTGAGCAAAAATCAATAAAAGCAAAATATAAGCACCTGGTATCTAATCCTGATGTAATCCTCATCTAATCCTGATGTAATCCTCATCTAATCCTCAGATTTGACCAATTTTGAGGATTACATAAGGGTTACTTCAGGATTGTATCAGGGTTAGCAGCCAAATCTTTATAATTTGCTGATAGAAAGATTTTATTAAACCTTAATGGAGTTCAATTTGGATGCAAAGTATGACCGTGGTATTTAATTCTCAGTCACACGTTCCGGGGTTAGGGTATGCCATAGATGGGCAAGAGAAATTTACCGGCAGTGAGGTGTACTTTTATAGTGCGAAGGAATTTATTCCCACCCTGAAGTTATTCTCCCCACGGTGATTTAATTTCCAGGCAAATTCTATCGTCATTGGTAAAAGCACGTGTCCTACCCCAAAACCGATCTCATAGAACGGGGTCTTGAACTCCTGCTTCTGAGATTCCGGCAGCGAAGGACTGGGGGAACCGTTAACAATATAAGCCGCATTAAAAAAAGCTTTAAGAGCCAATTCGGCGCTTTTTAAGAAAGGCACATTCAACATTCTGAATAGCTCGTCCCCTAAAAGATTCTCCACATTCAAAGTTACTGTATTATCCCCCACCATTTCATTTACATTTAAAGTTCTGAACGTATAGTCCCGCGCAAGAAGATCAATATTTCCGGGGATTGAGTATAAATCCTGGTAGGGAAGCCCTCCCACCGTATATAATCCGTATATTTTAAAATTTAACGATGTTGAGCGGAAGCTGTTTAAATAACCGCGCAGCGTCATATCATACTTGGTAAATTTTATCGTACTCTCAAGCCAGGGACTGTTGCTGTGTGCAATATTCCCTGATAATATAAAGTAGGATTTGCCTTCAGTAATCCGGCGGCGGAAATATCCATCCTCTATATAATTCCTTGCATCTAAAGTAAACCCGAAATTAAGCTGGTTGATATTTACTTCGTCGATGGGAGGATTTTCCCTGTACAATTTTTCTTTATTCAGGAAGCTGAAATCGGAGTTGTTGTACGCACTGCGGTCAAGATAATTTTTGTAGCCGGAAGAAAGACTAAGGACAGGGAATACCTCTCCGGAAATATTCAGATCAAAACCTCTCGAGTAATAATAATCCCTGAATTCATATTTGGAGAAGAGTGTTAGCAGTGTTGTCAGAAAATCGTTATAATCTTCCGATTCACCGAAAAGAACTTTTAGCGAATTATAAGCGTTTACATTTATTTCTGTTGTCCGGTATTCTCCCAGCAGGTAGGCAGCGGATAAGTCCGTCTTCACCTTCTTATCCGAGAACCCGTACGAGATATTGAAATCACTGTTAAGGCGGTAATCGAGCAGATCTTCCCCCGATATGCCGAAATCGAGTGTATGCCCCTCCACCCTGTTGAAGTGGTATAATGAAAGGGGAGCGCTGATATAGTAACCTTCGGCCACTTTAAGCTGCGATGCAAGAATAGAAAACTCATCCCAGAAACTGAATGGTATTTTGCTTAGACTATCTATACGGCGGTATGCAAAAAGTTCTTCTTCTGTCCCGGGAATTGATTGAATTCCCGACCAGTACAGGCTGTCCTTTTTATCTGCATCCGGCACAACAGTAAGCACTGCCTTATCAAAAAAATCATCACCCAAAGCGGGGTTGATTTTATAATCATACAGAACACTGCTTAGCTCAAAGCCGAATCTTGCCAGGTTAAGGACATTGGCCTTTGCAAAGAGGCGGTAATCTACCGGCATATAGAGTTCGCCGCCGAATGCATCGAACTGCTGGAAAATACTTATCGTGTCAAATATACCCCCCACATTTGCCGCACGGTTAAGTTGGAGGTCTATTTTGGCAAGATCATATGCCCTGTTATTAATATAAATACTGCCGGTAAATCCCGGATCATCTTTGTCCAGTGGTGCAATAGAGATTTTAAATACCGTGTCCTTATCAATAGCAGAAGCGCTTAAAATGTAATAATCATAATAGTCGAGAGCATCATCAGCTACAGGACCGTTCAGATCGGTACCGAGGAAGTTAATTCTCTCATCATAAAAATTCTGGATAAGTCTCCCTCCCGTCAGGATGTTTATCGAAGAAGGGAAATTAGATGTCTGCTTTCTCGAAAGGATTATTTCCTTATACTTATCCGGTTTTTTAAAATATCCTCGGCTTTCATTTTCAAGTATTCCGGTAATAAAGAGTCCTGCCGTATCCGGTGAACCGATATCGAGGGTAATTCCTCCATTGCCCCTTGATGAAATTTCTTTTTCTGTCCTGATAATCCCTTTAGTATAGGCATCAAATTCATAACTGGTTAAGAGGGAATCCCTGTAGTGTTTCCGGGCTATTGCTTTCCGGATAATAACCAGGGCAGGGTTTTCGCCCGGGAGTACAGTAATCTCTGGGAGTGTTACATTGGTTTGACGGAGCTTAAAATCTATACCGGTTAAATTTCCCCGGACACCCAGTGTGATCGTGTCTGAAAAATATCCAAGATAAGAAGCAGCTATTTTATAATTTCCCGCAGGAAGCTTCAGCTGATAATCCCCATCCCGGTTAGCAGAAGTGCCGGTTGTCGTGCCTGCAGCCCTGATATTGGCATAGCCGAGTCCCTCACCTGTTTCTGCGTCAAGAACCTTACCGGTAATGGAAAAGCTCTGCGGAAGTGAAACCGCAGAGAAAAGAACCAAGATTGTGAAAAATTTTGGAATCATTGAGGATAAAGATAAAAAACTCTTGACATTCTCTGAACCGGCAATTGCACAGATTAAACGAAATGATTGCACCATTTGAAACTATTGCCGATTTGTCATCTCCAGGAGATATCTTATCAGCGGAATAGTCTGGTATCAGGTGGTCAGTATACTGCACGATCGCACATTTTTTATTTTTATCTTAAATAAAACACTTATTATCACTAATTTTACCTTCCAATTAAGAAAAGATTAGGAAAAATCAAGATGACAAGAAAAATAGGTTTCTCTTTTCTGCTGATCCTGGCAGCCGGTTATGTCTGCCTTGCACAGAAAAGAATTGAATTTGAAGAATATGACCTTGATAATGGACTTCATGTTATCCTGCATCAGGACAATTCCACTCCCATTGTTGCAATTACAGTAAGCTACCACGTGGGATCGAAAAATGAAGACCGGGAGAGAACAGGGTTTGCCCATTTCTTTGAGCACCTGATGTTTGAGGGTTCCGACAATATTGAGCGGGGGACTTATATGAAAATAGTTCAGAATGCCGGCGGAGAAGTAAACGCAAGCACTGATTTTGACAGAACTTTCTATTATGAAGTTCTTCCCTCGAACCAGTTTGAACTTGGACTTTGGCTTGAATCCGAAAGGATGCTGCATCTTAAAGTCGACAGCCTCGGGGTGGAAACCCAACGAGGCGTTGTTAAAGAGGAAAGAAGCCAGAGACTCGATAACCAGCCTTACGGTAAAATCTGGGAGGAAACCTTTAAACGGGCATACCGCGAACATCCTTACAATTGGATGCCTATAGGTTCAGCTCAGTATATAGATAAAGCCGGCATTTCTGAATTTATGGATTTTTATAAAACATATTACGTTCCGCAGAATGCTGTTCTTTCAATTGCCGGAGATATTGATATCGATGATGCCAAAGACATTATTGAAAAATATTTTTCTGATATACCGAAAGGGGAAGGAAACATCCAGCGTCCTACGATCAGGGAAAAACAGCAGACAGCAGAAGTCCGTGATACTGTTTACGACCGGATACAACTTCCGGCAATCGTGGAGGCGTACCACATTCCGGAAATTAAGAATGACGAGAACTATGCAATCAGTATGCTGACGACTTTGCTATCCTCAGGACAAAGCTCCAGGCTTTATAAAGCCCTGGTAGATAAACAGCAGAAGGCTGCTTATGTCGGAGCATTCCCTGCTGCCCTCGAAGACCCCGGTTTATTTATTGCTCTCGGTATTTCTAATCTCGGGGTGCCTGCTGATACACTTGAAACAGCAATGAACAATGAAATAGAACGCGTCAAAGAAAGTATAATCAGCGAGGAAGAATTCCAGAAATTAAGGAACCAGGTAGAGAACGGCTTTATCAGCGGGATCTCTTCTGTTTCCGGTATTGCTGAAACCCTTGCTTATAATTATATCTTAAGAGGTAATACAGACCTGATAAATACTGAGCTTGAAAAATTTATGAAGGTAACCAGGGAGGATATAAATAATGCCGCCAAAAAATATCTTACGGATAACAACAGGGTAGTGCTTTATTATCTTCCTGAAGTTCCGGGGAAGGAGAATAAACAATGAAAACCAGATTATTAGCAAGCGGTCTAATTTTAATTATCAGCCTGTCGGTATATGCACAGGTAGACAGGTCAAAACAGCCGGAACCGGGACCCGCCCCTGTTATCGAGCTTAGTGATTATACTACATTCTCCCTTAGTAACGGACTTAAGGTAATTGTTGTAGAAAATCATAAACTGCCGCGGGTTACTTTTTCTTTACTGCTTGATGTCGATCCGGTACTTGAGAGGGATACGGCAGGCTACGTTTCAGCTGCAGGAGAGCTGTTGAGAGGAGGGACCAGGACAAGAACAAAGGATCAGCTTGATGAGGAGATAGATTTTATCGGCGCAAATATTTCAACATCATCTACAGGAGTAAATGCTGCATCTTTGAGGAAACACACCGATAAATTACTTGAGCTGATGGCAGATGTTATAATTAATTCTGATTTTAAGCAGGAGGAACTGGATAAGATAAAACTTCGTATGCAGTCGGATATAGCCCAGTCAAAAGATGATCCGGGCTCTATTGCAGATCGTACCGGTGATGCAGTAAGATACGGAAAGGATCATCCGTACGGGGAGCATATGACGGAAAAAACTGTGGATAATATTACACTTGATAAATGTAAAAACTATTACCAGTCATATTTTAAACCCAACACTGCCTATCTTGCAGTTGTCGGGGATATTAACGAAGATGAAGTTAAGCCGTTATTAGAAAAATATTTCAATAGCTGGCAGAAAGGCGATGTTCCGAAAAATATTTATGCAGTCCCAAAGCCGCCTCAGAAGACAGAAGTAGTTTTTGTTGACCGCCCTAATTCGGTGCAATCTGTAATTAATGTTACCTACCCTGTACAGATTAAGATCGGGGATGAAGATGAGATATCTGCAAGCGTAATGAATACAGTATTAGGAGGGGGGGTTTTCCGTCTGTTTAATAACCTGAGAGAAAAGCACGCATATACTTACGGAGCTTATTCAAGATTGTCTAAAGATGAGCTGATAGGAAATTTTTCTGCATCATCTGAAGTAAGAAACCAGGTTACAGACAGCTCGATAACCGAAATACTATATGAAATGAAGAGAATAAAAGAAGAGCTTGTTCCTGTAGATGAGCTGGCAACCGCAAAAAATTATTTGACCGGGAATTTTGCCATATCTCTGGAACAGCCGCAGACTATAGCACGGTTCGCGCTTAATATCGAGAAATATAATCTGCCGAAAGATTATTATGCAAATTATCTTAAGAAAGTTGCTGCGGTTACGGCAGAGGATGTTCAGAAAGCTGCCCGGAAATATATATTACCTGACCAGTCATACATAGTAGTTGTGGGGAGTAAAGATCAGACAGCTGATAAACTACCTGTATTCGGGACGGTCACTTACCGGAATGTCTATGGTGAAGAGATTTCTGAAAGCACACAGGACCTGGGAAATCTTACAGGCGACGATGTGATCAATAATTATATTACCGCAATCGGCGGAAGAGAAAACCTGGGTAAGGTTCAGGACAGGAAGACAGTACTTGAAGGGATCGTGCAGGGAATGAATATAACAATGACATCATATCAGAAAGCTCCTAATCTGCTGAAGCAGGAAATTCTGGCCGGCGGAATGGAACAGGTAGTACTTTACGACGGGACAAAGGGAGTATTTGTTATGAACGGTCAGCAGAAAGAAATTACAGGCAGCGAATTAGAAAAACTGGCTGTTGAATCTAAAATAAATCTCCTTCTTGATCTTAAAAAAGATAGTATTGAAACCACACTGCAGGGGAAGGAAGACGTTGACGGAATAAATGCTTATAAGGTTGAGATGAAATTTCCTAACGGAACAAAGTGGACCCAGTATTATGATGCGGCAACCGGATTAAAAGTTAAAGAAGTTAAACCCATTACTTCTCCGCAGGGCACTTTTAACCAGGAGACTTCCTTTGAAGACTACAGGGACGTGAATGGAGTGAAATATCCCTTCCTCCTGAAGCAATCTTTAGGTCCGCAGAAAATTGAAATGAAGGTAACCTCGGTTGAGGTGAATACAGGTCTGAAGGATGAGTTTTTCTCAACGAAATAGTAATCGAATTTAACCGGAGAGAAAAACCATTGACTGTACCGCTGAACGATAAGTTTGATTTTTCATCTCCGGAACTCGTTTCCGTATTTGATGAACTGCCGCTCTGGTCTTCATATTTCGGGGCGGTGCTGCTCAATGAAATACCGCTGCTTAAAAACGGGTACATACTTGATATAGGATGCGGTGCCGGATTCCCGATATTAGAGATTGCGCAGAGATCAGGCGGCGCTTCCAGGGTATTCGGTATTGATCCCTGGAGTGCTGCATTAAACAGGCTCAGCCAGAAGATAAGGTTAATGGATATCAGGAATGTGGAGCTGGTTGAAGCACCTGCGGAATCTCTCCCGTTTGAAAATAATTATTTTGATCTTGTTGTCTCGAATAACGGGATAAATAATGTCAGGGACTCAATAATAGTTATGAAGGAGATCTTCCGGGTCCTTAAGGAGGACGGGAAATTGATATTTACGGTAAATCTTCCGGGGACGATGAATGAATTTTATTCTCTTTTCAGGGAAGCATTAGCTCGTTTTAAGAGGAATGACGAGCTGATCCAACTCGAAAATCATATTTACTCTAAAAGAAAAACCCTGCAGATGAATCTTGACCTGATTGCCCGCAGCGGACTAATAGTTGAAAATGTTATTACCAACGAATTCAGGATGAGATTTTCAGACGGTACAGCTATGTTCAATCATTATTTTATACGCCTGGCGTTTCTGGACAGCTGGAAAGAAATAATTACCGGGAACTCAAGAGTTGAATTTTTTGAATACCTCGAAGAACAATTGAATATGTCTGCCGGAGTGAAGGGGGAATTAAGTTTAACTATTCCGTTTGCCTGTTTTACCTGCAAAAAAGAAACTCATTAATTGACAAATCCTTTCAGGCAGAGGGTATGATGAAGACAAAATTCAATCTTTTTATTTATAAATAAGTAAATTATTATATATTAAAAAAATCACTTCATTATTTAAGAAGGCGCCATGAATCTGAAATCATTTACCAATGCAGTCCTGTTGATTATTCCCCTTCTGCTTTATGGGTTTTCTCCCTCCGGGAATATAAGCATAATACAAAACGGGGATATTTTTTATTTATCCAATACCATTGTAATAAAACTTGAACCGGGTGTTGAAATGACCGGAAATGAACTACCCGGAGATATAGCAAAAGTTTTTGAAGGCTTTGGTCTTACCCGTGCTGAGAAATTATTTCCAAAGAATTATGGGAATGAGAGCGGACTCGGGCGCATTATTATTGTAAACTACAGCTCGGACCGTGATCCTTATTCGGCAGCCCTGCTGTTAAAGAAAGTCAGCGGAATAGAGTGGGCAGAGCCTAAATTTTTATACAGGACCACCTATGTACCGAATGATCCTGCTTATGGCACTCAATGGGCACTGCCTAAAATAAATGCACCCCTTGCCTGGGATATCACAAAAGGGGATACTTCAATTATTATTGCAATTGATGATACAGGGGTAGACTGGGACCATCCAGACCTGTCTGCAAATATCTACCGCAACTGGAATGAGATACCATCAAACAGTATCGACGATGATAATAATGGTTTTGTTGATGATATCCGGGGATGGGATTTTGGAGGTTTAAATGGTACCCCTGATAACGATCCGATGGAAGACAGATCCGACCACGGAACCCACGTTGCGGGTATTGCATCTGCTGTTACCGATAATGGTGTCGGGATTGCCTCTATTGGTTTTAAATGCAGAGTTATGCCAGTAAAGACCAGCCGCGATGATGTAAGAACTACACAAGGACAGGCGCTGATAAGTTACGGCAACGAAGGAATTGTTTATGCAGTAGATAACGGGGCAAAGGTAATTAATACAAGCTGGGGATCCTACGGCTATTCAGTACTGAGCCAGGAAGTCATTAATTATGCGTTAGCGAACGGGGCGCTTGTTGTGGCTGCTGCCGGAAATGATATGTCATCAGCTCCATTTTACCCCGCATCATATGAGGGAGTTATATCTGTTGCTTCGACTGAACAAAATGATGTGAAGTCGGGCTTTTCTAATTATGGAAGAAACATAGATGTAGCTGCTCCCGGGAATAATATTTATTCTACCTGGCAGAATAATACATATATCACCCTGGGGGGAACATCAATGGCTTCTCCTTTAACAGCAGGACTCGCGGGACTAATTGCTGCAAAATTCCCTGCATATAATCCAATGCAGGTAGGTGAGCAGCTGCGTGTTAACGCCGATAACCTTGATGCAATAAATCCCTCGCTCCAGTACCTGCTGGGGAGAGGAAGGATAAATGCTTTTAATGCGCTGAATAATACAAATTCTGTTTCCGTAAGAGCTGTTGATATTGAGTATTCGGATGCGCCCCCGGGAGGAAATGGAGACGGAATATTCCAGGCAGGAGAAACCATCAGTATAGCGATTCAGTTTATTAATTATTTGAGTCCTACTTCTGCTTTAACAATTACACTTGAAAATAAGAACTCATATTCTGTAATTCAGAACGGAAGTTTTAATGCCGGGGCTGTCGGCACAATGGAGCAGTTTAATAATTCGGCTTTAGAATTTACATTCACTATAAACAGCTCTATACCGCAGAATGCAGAAATGGCGTTTCTCTTAAAATATTCGGACGGCTCTTATTCAGATTTTCAGTGGACAGAAACTATTGGAAATCCGACATATGGCACGCAAACCGGGAATGATGTTGCACTCACAATTACAAGCAAGGGGACATTGGGTTACAATGATTATCCGGACAATACGCAGGGAAGCGGATTTCATTATCAGGGAGGTTCTAATCTACTATTCGAAGGAGCCCTGATAATGGGCACTTCATCCGGCAAAATTTCTGATGCTGCAAGGAGTTCGAACCAGAGTGTGCAGAACAGCGACTTTAAAGTTCTGCAGCCTTTTCTTATCAGTATACCGGGTCCCGCTGCAGATTACCAGGGCTTTGCAATCTTTAATGATGATAATGCCGGTACAAGTAAATTAGGAGTAACTGTTAATCTTAACTCGTATACATATGTAACGGCAGCTTATTCTAAATTCATTATGCTCCGGTATTCTATCATCAACAATACAGCTGCTGCGATCTCAAACCTTTATGCGGGACTATTCTTTGACTGGGATATGATCGACGGTTCCGGTGCAGGAGATATGACCTCTTATGATGCACAGAATAATTTCGGTTATGTCTATAATACTTCCGGAGGACCTCAGTACAGAATAGCAACTGCATTAGTTTCTCCAGGAGGCTATGGATTTTATGCAATTAAAAATGATGGTTCGGATGGAGGGATAGGAGTATATGATGGCTTTACGGATGATGAAAAATGGCAGGCTATGTCTAATGGGATCTCAAAGCCTGATGCCGGTCCTGCAGATATTTCTCACGTAATATCAGGAGGTGCTTACACCATAGCTCCCGGCGATACCGCAGATGCCGCATTTATTATAGCTGTGGGAGAAACACAGGAAGAATTAATTAATTCAGTACAGAACGGACGTTCGCTTTACCAGCTGATCCTAACCGATATAAATGATAATGAAATACCGGCACCATTAACTTTCAGTCTTAACCAGAATTATCCTAACCCGTTTAACCCGTCGACCTTAATAAAATATACAATTCCCCGGGATGCCTTTGTCTCCCTGAAAGTATATGATATTAACGGAAAAGAAATACAAACACTGGTTGAAGGGAATCAACAGGCAGGGGATTATACGCTTCAGTTTGTACCGGGGGAATTAGCAAGCGGAGTTTACTTCTACAGGATAAACGCAGGGAGTTATTCGGCTGTAAGAAAAATGCTATATCTGAAATAATACAAAACAAGTCTTAGAGCAGGGGTTTCTGCCCCTGCTTTTTCTATAATGACCTTTCCAAAGAGTAGAATTTTGCACCTGGTTATAGTGCTGTTGATTTTTTCCCTAACGGGATTTACTTCAGTCTATGTTTCGGGTTATCTAATAGAAGAGCTTAATTTAAGCAGGTGGAGCCCGGGTTATATATTAGGTGTAATATTCATTATTACCCCGGTATACCTGGTGCTGCTTTTATTCTTTGCGGCAATATTTGGTAAATTCCGTTATTTTCTTAACAAACAGGTAAAAATTGTAAAGATGATCAGTAGATTTTTTAAGTCAGATAAGGATCGTTACGACCGCTGAAAAACTATATAATCTGTAATTGCGGGAGTGCCTTTATTCTTTTTGACTAATACTGCAATCTGACCGCGGTGATAACTGGAATGATTTACAACGTGCTGTACAATTTCACGGACGGTGTTATTAAACAACTCGCCTTCCGAACTCCTGTACACACAGATCCTGTCGAGTTCTTTTTCACCTGATTCGCTTACATAATCAAGCCACTGCTTATTGAACTCGTGAATATACTCCTCGCACTGCTCGAGAGTTAATTGATCCCAGAAACCTGTAAACGTATGCTCCCTTTTTCGGATCCTTTCGAACCAGGTCCTTTCTGAAATAAGCAAATGACAAAAAAGGGAGATCAGCTTTTCATCGGATTTAGATAATTGTTTTATGGAACCAAGAGCCTGGAGGTTAGCCCAGTGATTATATTTCAGTAAACCAAGTATAAATTCTTTATTCATATCTTTTTTTTAAAATGAACATAATTATTCACCGTAAAGTTCCTGATGCGGGAATTATGCGCATAATGGTCGTGTTAAGCAGGAGAAATCGGAACCCAGGGAAATAACGGGGAGTTACCCAATTAATTTTCAGAATAATTGAAAATAGTTAATTAAAAATACAAATATTAACAATAAGAAAAAAAACAAGCACGGGAGGAGATCTTTAAAATAAAAAAGCGCTCAAGTAGAGCGCCCAAATTCAGCCGAACAGAAGAGATTAACTCTTCGGCTTAGCTTCACTAACAATAATGCTTCTACCCTTCAACTGTGAACCATTAAGAGCCTGAATCGCATTGTTAGCTTCTGATTCGTTTTCCATTTCAACGAATCCAAAGCCTCTTGATCTGCCGGTCTGACGATCGGTGACCACTTTTGCAGTAACTACGATGCCGTGTGCTTCAAAAGCCGTCTTTAAAGCATCATCATTTACTGCCCACGGGAGGCTTCCAACAAAAAGCTTAGTACTCACTAACTTACCTCTGAAAATTGAACAATTAAAAAAAGGGACATATCCCGTCTTTATAAAATAAAGATATTATCAATTCAAATCAAACTTTTTAGCCCATAATTAAAGTATCAAATGTGGCTAAAAGCACATTTTTCAGGATATCAGCTACTCTTTCTGCAAAGTTACCCTTATAGCCTCCGAAAGATAGTCGACCGGAATCAGTCGTATTTTTGATTTACCGGTTATATTTTTCATATTATGTTTAGGAATAACCGCATCCTTAAATCCAAGTTTCTCTGCTTCCCGTATCCTTTTTTCTATATGTCCAATGCTCCTTATTTCACCCCCCAGCCCTACTTCCCCTATTATAACTGTCTCATTGTTTATTATTTTATCCAAAAGGTTTGAAGCAATTGCGCAGCAGATTGCCAGGTCCACAGCCGGCTCGGAGATTTTAACTCCCCCTGCCATATTCAGAAAAACATTATTAGCAGACAAACGCAGACTGCTTCTTTTTTCAAGCACTGCAAGTAAAATGGACAGTTTTCTGTAATCAAATCCGGTAGCGACACGCTGGGGATTTCCATAATGAGATGGAGTAACCAGTGCCTGAACCTCAATTAAAATTGGTCTCGTTCCCTCAATGCTGCAGGTTATTGATGAACCCGAAGCAAGATTGTTTCTTTCACTTAAAAATACACTGCTCGGATTCTTAACCTCGATAAGTCCTTCTTCGTGCATTTCGAAAATACCGATCTCATTAGTGCTGCCGAAACGGTTCTTCTGAGCCCGTAGGATCCTGTAGGTATATTCCTTTTCTCCCTCAAACTGGAGAACAGTATCTACCATATGTTCCAGTATTTTCGGTCCGGCAATAATTCCTTCCTTGGTCACGTGCCCGATAATAATTACGCAATAGTTCTTCTTCTTTGTTTCTTCAATCAGCATCGAAGTACATTCCCTGATCTGCGTAATTGTACCCGGAGAGTTATCGAGTTCGGCTCTCTGCATTGTTTGGATCGAATCAATAATTACAAGAGAAGGTCCCAGGTTATTTATTGCCGCGATAATGCTGTTCATATCTGTTTCGGCAAGGACGTAGAAAGCATCTGGTTTTATCTGCAGTCTCTCAGCGCGTATTTTTAACTGGCGCGGTGATTCCTCCCCCGTAACATATAAAACCTTTTCCCCGATACAGGAGGATACCTGCATAGCAAGCGTAGATTTACCGATGCCCGGATCCCCCCCTAAAAGAACAACCGAGCCGGGCATACATCCACCGCCCAGTACACGGTCAAATTCATTTATACCGGTTTTAATTCTTTCTTTTTCAACAAGAGGGATATCGGAGAGTTTACTGACTTCTAAATTCCGTATTGCAGATGAGTTTTTATTCTTACCGGTTTCAACTACTTCTTCGGTAAATGAATTCCAGCTCTCGCATTCGGGACATTTCCCGATCCACCTGAGAGATTCATACCCGCAGTTCGTGCAGATGTATTTAACTTTTAATTTTGACATTTCCCTCCCCTTTATGCAGCCAGGTAATTTTTGATAACACCTTCAACATTATTTAATGCTTCATTGATCCTGTTTATATCTTTAGCGCCTGCAGTAGCAAGATGGGGTTTGCCCCCTCCGCCGCCGCCAAGCAATTTTGCAAGGTCACCTACTATCTTCCCTGCATTTAACTTTTTTTCTTTTATCAGATCGTCTGAAACAACTGCTACTATACCTGCTTTGTTATCGATAACAGAGAACAGAACACCAATTCCGGATTTCATTTTAAGCCTTAACTCATCACCGAAAAATTTCAGTTCATCCATATTATCGGCATTAACCGTTCCTTTGAAAATCCTGATGCCCGAGTAATCTGTTCCGCTGGCAATTATTGTTTCCACCTGACTGAGCTTCGATTTTAACTTAAACTCGGCTATCTCCTTCTCAAGCTTCTTTTTTTCTTCCTGAAGCGATATAATTCTTTCTTCAGAGGACTTCATTTTTTCCAGCTGCGATAATATATAATTCTCTACACCGGCGCCGGTAACTGCTTCAATCCTTCTTACACCGCTTGCAATGGAAGATTCACTGATAATTTTAAATAATCCGATCTCAGATGAATTCTTTACATGGGTACCTCCGCAGAATTCCATAGAGAAATCACCGAACTGTACAACATTAACACGATCCCCGTATTTGTCCCCGAAGAACATCAGGGCACCCATTTTTTTTGCCTCGTCGAAAGGAATATTCCTGTGATGCTGCAGCGGGATATTCTGCCTTAGATTATCATTAACGAGTGATTCGATAGCAGATATTTCCTCAGGATTTAGTTTGGAGTAATGTGTAAAGTCGAATCTTAACCTGTCGGGACCAACATAGGAGCCCGCCTGATGCACGTGTGTTCCAAGAATTTTTCTTAAGGCGGAATGAAGAAAATGAGTCGCTGTATGATTACGCATAATATCCCATCTTCTGATTTCATCAACCTGTGCCAGTACTTCCGTTCCAGCTTTAAGCAGAGGATCCTGTGTATCAATAACGTGAATGATTTTATTTTCAAGACGAGCCACGTCAATAACATTAAATATCTTCCCGGCGGTCAAGATGCTGCCGGTGTCATCAATTTGTCCCCCGGCTTCAACATAAAACGGGGAGCGGTCAAGCAGCAGAAGTTCTTTCCCGTTTTCTTTTTTTAACCCTACAATTATTGAAGAAGAATTAAGTTCATCATATCCCGAAAATGCTGTGCCGATGTCTTCTGCAATTTCAAAGGACTCAAGATCCTGGGTCTGAACATTTATAGAAGAAAATTTATCTTTTGATGCTTCTCTACCCATATCACGCTGTTTCTGCATCAGTACATCAAACCCTATCTCATCTATCTCTAAATTCCTTTCAGATGCCATTACTTTTGTAAGATCTGCCGGGAAACCGAAAGTATCGTAAAGACGAAATACTTCATTTCCCGGGATCATCTTTTTTCCCTCCGTCTCCAGGTCAGATGCAATTTTCTCAAACAGCTCAATACCCCTGTCAAGAGTTACATTAAAACTTTCTTCTTCTGCCTTAATTACTTTTTCAATGAACGGCTGCTTCTCTTTGATCTCGGGAAATACATCTCCCATAGCAATGACAACATCCCTAACAATCTTATATTGAAAGGGCTGCCTTAATTTTAACTTCCTTCCATATCTGGCAGCTCTTCTAAGGATTCTCCTGAGAACATATCCTCGTCCTTCATTCCCGGGGACAGCACCATCAGCTATGGCGAATGCTAATGTCCTGATATGATCAGCAATTACACGCATTGCAATCTGATCAGGTTCATCTGAATATTTTATTCCGGATAATTCGGAAATACTGTTTAATAATCGGGGTAAATACATCGGTATCGTAATTAGACTTTTTCTTCTGGAGTATCGCGCATACTCTTTCGAATCCCATTCCGGTGTCGACGTGTTTTGCGGGCAGTTCATGCAGATGCCCTTTTTCATCCCTGTTATATTGAATGAATACAAGATTCCAGATCTCTATACATTCAGGAACTCCCGCGTTAACATAAACAGGGTTATCAAAATCATCGCTCAGGTTAATATGGATCTCGGAGCAGGGTCCGCAGGGTCCTGTTTCTCCCATTTCCCAGAAATTATCTTTCTCATCGAATCTTAATATATGGTTAGGCTTGATATCTGTTTTTGTGCGCCATAAAGAGTAAGCATCATCATCGGTCCTGTAAACAGTAGCGAACAAACGTTCTTTAGGTAACTTCCACACTTCGGTAAGTAGTTCCCACGCCCAGGTGATGGCCTCTGCCTTATAGTAATCCCCGAATGACCAGTTGCCGAGCATTTCAAAAAAAGTATGATGATAAGTATCGTGCCCTACCTCTTCAAGATCATTGTGTTTGCCGCTTACTCTTATACATTTTTGAGTATCGGCAGCCCGGGTATAGTCCCGTGTACCCGTACCGAGAAATACATCTTTAAACTGATTCATACCGGCATTTGTAAAAAGTAGTGTCGGATCATCAAAGGGAACTACAGGTGAGCTGCTGACGATTTTATGGTTCTTATCTCTGAAGAATTGTAAAAATTGCTCTCTTATTTCTCTTGAAGTCATATTTGATTGTTTCTTTTGGATTCGTAAAGATAACGAATTATTGATTATGCATAAATGGTAAGAAATCAGAGTATTTTAATACCTGAGGCATTCCTGTCCAGGTTAAATTGATTTGGATTGCTCCTACACAGGAATGCAACTCCTAACGGAGTTGGAGTGAATCGTTTGCAGTATTTTTTCTACAGATATATAACTCCTAACGGAGTTTAAGAAAATATTTAATTGCCTGGGTAGTTTATTATAAAATTAAAAATCCCCAAATGCATTAATTGAAGTATTCAAAGAGACAATAATTTGGTACTCAGAAAACCCCGCTAGGGGTTTCATATCTGTAGAAAAACATTCACAAAACGCCAGTCAAACTCCGCTAGGAGTTTCATTCCCACATAAACAGTATATTATATATGTATAAATTTAATCAGGAGGAGAAATGGCTATTTTGGACAGGTATGACTTGATGCTCCAAAGAACTCATCCGAACAGAGGGAGTGAATATTTAGGTTTAGAGCTGTCAACTCTTCACAATCATCAATACAACATAAATACCACGAAGGATTTGACCCGCCACCTAACAAAAAAAAGCCTCTACCCCCTACACAACCCCTACTACGTCCTACTAAACTCTTACAATAACATTACCTTCGAAGAAGGGTTGTATTGAGGTTAAAGGGGTTAAGTACCAGGAGAGATAGGCCTGGAAATAAGTGTTTGGTCAGATCTTTCCAGGTTGTTTCATTAAATCCAATAGGAGTTGTCTGATCTTGGTTTCTGTAAACATATGTGTAATTCCGATATCTGTCCAAAACAATAAAAAAAAGAATCCCTCATAAAAAACAGACCAACTAATAAATGTGTCTGGGTGTGGGAATAATGCACAATTTTTCGATGGAAAGCATGCAGCCTTCCTCATTAGAGCGAATATTAATTGCTTTTTACTTATCATAGTTTTACTTTTGTATAATTTATAAGAAATGAAAAAACTGTTTGAGTACTTCTATACCTTCTTCCGATTATGAGTTGATGCAGCGGGTTGCAGACAATGACCCTAAAGCATTGGAAATTCTTTATAATCGCTATTCGTCGCTTCTGTTCCCGATGATAAAAAAAATTACGGATGACGAAGAACTGGCGGCAGAGATATTGGCTGAAGTGTTTCTTATAATATGGAGAAAGGTAAATCAATTTGATTTCGAAACAAGAAATGTTTATGCCTGGATAGTTACCTTAACCAGGAATAAGGCTGTCGATGTCTTAAGAAGAAGAAGAGATCCCGATGGTTATGAGCTGTACTCTGATGATTTTGAGAACCGGTCGATCATACCAACTCTTTCTTCATCTATCGATCCTCTTGACCTGGTTACAGTTACCGGTATAAAAGGAAGTGTTGAGAAAGCATTCTACAAATTAACTGAAGCCCAGCAATACGTGTTAAACCTTGCATTCTATGATGGTTTATCCGAACAGGAAATTGCCAAGCATATGAAGATCCCCCTGCCGACTGTAAAATCTAAAATAAAAGTAGCCCTGAATAATTTCAGGGATAATCTGATCGGGGGGGATTAGAAATGGCTGATAATAAATTTACAGGGATGATGTATGCTTATGCACTCGGATGTCTCAGTACCTCAGATTATTTAAGACTCCTTAATCTTATTACGAAGGGGGATGAATATCCTTACCAGGAGTTAGGCGAATTTCAAAACCTCACAGCCCTGCTTCCTTCAATCCTTGAACCTGAAGCTCCTCCAAAATCGGTAAAAGAAAATATTGCCCGGCAGCTTTATTTTATAAAAGACCAGGCCAAGGAGAAAAAAGTAACGCCGGTAAGTGCTTCAGAAGTTTTACAGGATTGGAACACTCCAGATACAGAGATATCTGATCTCCAGGAGACGGAAGAAGAGGTTATTGAAGATCAGGAAGACAAGGTTGAAGATTCTGTTGCAGAGGAGCCATCTCAGGTTGTTGAGAATTATGTCCAGGATATTGAACCTGTTCCTGAACCGGAAGCCCTAAGCTCGGAAATGGAAACAGTATTGGCTCCTGAAGAAACTGAAGAGCCTCAAGAAGGTAAGCAGCCGGAAGAATCTGTTCCGGATGTTCCTGAAATTGCAGTCGTTGAAATACTTGATGATAAAATCAAACAAATCGAAGAAGAGCTTTACGAAACGCCGGAAGATGTACCCGAAGAGGAACCGGAAACCCCTGTTATAAAAGAAAAGACAGAAGTTCATCCCGTACCGGAAATTCTAGAGGAAGCGGAAGTACCGAATAAGGAAGAACCAAAACAAGAAGAACCTAAGACATTAAGATCCCTTGGTGATTTCCTCGCAGGAGCTGAAATAAAGCCGGAGGAGGTTACAGGTAAAATTGAATTTGAAGATTACTTTGCCGAAGCAAAAAAAGCCGAAGGAGCAAAAAGGGAAGTTACTCCTCCCAGACCGCGCGTACCAAGAGCAGAAACCATAGCAAAGGATCCGCCGGTTATGGAAAGCTCACGGAGAAGATATACCGAATCAGGAAATTATCGCAGAAGCGGCAGTGCAACCGGTACAATAGTAACCGTTCTTCTCGTAGTGTTAACAGCAGCAGTTCTCTACTACTATTTCAATTCCGAACTGGAGTTATTCAAAACGGATAACGAAAAAATGTCTGGAGAACTTTTATCGATGAAGGATTTCACTACAGTTAGTAAGGAGATTTTAAGCATCCTGAGTGAAAAGGACAGCAGGATACTTAATTTAGCCGGAGGCAGCGAGAACGCTTACAGCTACGGAAAAGTTATATACAGCCCTTCAGAGAATAAGGGGTATATCCACACTGCATCATTACCCGAGCTGAAGGAAAATATGTCATATCAATTCTGGATAAATGTGGGGGGACGCAATTATATGGTTCACAGGTTTACTTCAGCAACAAAGCAGGATTTCTATCCTTTTTCCCTGCAGAGGACTAACCTGAATCAGCATATGCGGGTTTTCCTTACCGAAGAACCCTATGTCGGCTCCGAGAACCCTTCACGGACCGTTCTTCTTTCAGGCACTAATTAATTTAATGCCCCCGCCTGCTCCGCAGCAGTAAAATCAGCAGAACTGCAATTATTAAAAGTGGAAAAACTTTAATTATTATTTCCGGTATTGCCCTGAAGAAACTAATAAATCCCGGAGAGCCGGAAAATATCGTAAATAATAATCCGATTATCATAAAAACCACTGCCACGTATAATGGTACACGGTGAGAAGTTTCATCAAGGAACAATATAAAGAAGCTGATACCGAGTATCATAAAGACTGAAGGGATGATAACTTTCGAATCATCTTCGAATGAATAATTGTTCCTGATAAAAACTATAATTCCCACAAGGAATACAACCGTACCGAGGAAAAGACTGCCCCTTCTCTCCGTTCCGAATGAAATAAATACAAGGCCTAAACCATAAAAGGCGAGTACATATGAAAGGATCTCCCCGTTTTTCAAAGAAGTAATTCCGAATGCATTCAATAAAATTGAAATGAATACAAATGCGATAATAAATACAAAGATCCAGTGGTGCTTTTCCAAGACCGCTTCTTTATATGGTAAATTGAAATTTCATTTTAATTACACTATGATTTTACTCAAAGAATTCTTTGACCCATACTGGAGGCAATCACATCAGCCGCAAAGATTGCACTTTGATTTTTATTATCCAGTATGGGATTTATTTCAGTCACTTCAAGTGATGACATACATCCGCATTCGGCAATTGCCTCCATCAGAAGATGAGTCTCCCGATAGCTTAATCCCCCCGCAACAGGAGTACCTACGCCCGGCACTATGGAAGGGTCGGTGCTGTCGAGATCAAAACTAACATGAATATGATCAACTTTTTCTTTGAAATGTTTCAGCACCCTGTTAATAATTCTATGTATACCGATCTTATCAATATCAGTCATTGTAAAAACATTCAGATCCAGATCTTTAATATTTATTTTTTCCAGGGGATCCAGACTCCTTATTCCTATCAGCGCACAATTCTCCGGCTTTACTTTAGGAGAAAATCCATAAAAATTCACCAGGCGCTCATTACCCAAACCTAAACTTGCTGCAAGCGGCATACCGTGAATGTTTCCGGAAGGAGAAGTTGTATCTGTATTCATATCTGCGTGTGCGTCTATCCAGATTACACCAGGCCTGAGTTTATTTTTTCTGCAGTGGGCAGAGATCCCCGCAATTGTACCAAGCGCCATAGAATGATCTCCGCCGATACAGAGAGGGAAATGTTTTTTTTCAAGGATCTTTTCAACTCTTTGTGCAAGTATTCCTGATGTCTTAATTATTTCATCTACGTACTTCAAGCGGGGATTGGTTATCTTTTGTTTTTCCATTATTTCAATATGTATGTCGCCATCATCAATAACAGTATATCCCAGCGATTGTAATTTTGAGGCTAAACCGGCAATTCTGAGGGCGCTTGGACCCATATCAACTCCC
Organism: uncultured Ignavibacteriales bacterium; assembly: GCA_963764685.1. Taxonomy (GTDB): domain Bacteria; phylum Bacteroidota; class Ignavibacteria; order Ignavibacteriales; family Ignavibacteriaceae; genus CAVXTT01. The sequence continues at coordinate 96,804 of CAVXTT010000003.1, read as the reverse complement.
CGGCGTCCTGATCCAAGGTCTATCGGGAAACCAACGATATTTACGGTTTTTTCTTCGGTGCGGATTTTTTTCATAAGTTGTAATTTGATCTAAAAATTAGAAAACATTATGAAATATAGAAGTTTTTTTAATTTTAATACAACAATATTCAAGCTAACATTGGGGGCATGTGGGAGAGTTATCATAGAAGAAAGTAAAAGACATAATTCTTATATTTAATTAATAGAAATTTTTGGTAAATGATCCAGATCGATAAAGAGCCAGCCATAAAGGTCGGCATTATGCTTGGCAGACAGATCACTTTTGAATTGTATGGCGACTATAAAGCCGCCGGCACGGAGAATTTTCTGAGCGGCAGATTCGTTGCAGAGTTATCAGGCAATAAAATAATCTGCAAAAAAGGGCAGGAGAAATTCGAATTCGGTGAATCCATAACCTTCGAACCAAGAGATTTAGGAACAGAATCTTTCCTTATAAGGGATGTTATTATCGGGTCAAAGTTTCATTGGGAGAGAAAAGAGAAGCAGCGGTTTATCGGTGCTCTTACACTTTTAAAAGTTGAAGATAAGATCCAGATCATTAATACCCTTCCTCTTGAAAAATACCTTACAAGCGTTATCTCTTCCGAAATGAACGCAAGAAGTTCATTACAGTTTCTTAAGTCTCATGCAGTTGTATCGAGAAGCTGGGTCCTTTCGCAAATGCAAAAAGCCGGAAAGAAGAAAGATAAAAAAGAGAAAAGTCAGCAGTCTAAAAACCCTAACGAAGTGATGAAGTGGTATAACCGGGAAGATCATACATTATTTAATGTCTGTTCGGATGATCACTGCCAGCGTTACCAGGGGATAACAAAAATTGTTTCGGAGACAGCACATATTGCAGTAAACCAGACTTACGGGATAGTTCTTACCTCGGGAAATTCGATATGCGACACCCGCTATTCTAAAGCCTGCGGCGGCATTACCGAATCATTTGAAAATACCTGGGAGCATATACCGCAGCCTTATCTGTCTTCGGTAATAGATAATAAATTTGAACCCGATGGGTACCGGCTGGATTTTTCTAAAGAAGAGAATGCCCGCAAATGGATAACAGGATCACCTCCCGCATACTGCAATACCAGGGAGAAAAAAGTATTAAGCCAGATACTTAATGATTATGACCAGGAAACAATAAATTTCTACCGGTGGGAAGTTGAATATTCACAAGCTGAAATTTCCGGGATATTAAAAGAGAAGAGCGGAATTGATTTTGGTGAGATACTCGATATCGTTCCGCTGGAGAGAGGATTTTCATCACGGCTTATTAAGATCGGAATTAAAGGAACAAAAAATTCTTTAACTGTCGGGAAGGAACTGGAAATAAGACGCCTTCTTTCAAAAACTCATCTCTACAGCTCTGCATTCATTGTTGAAAAGAAAGAAATTGTAAACGGTATTCCTTCGGGATTTATTATCCGGGGTGCCGGATGGGGTCACGGTGTAGGACTTTGCCAGATAGGCGCTGCAGTAATGGCATTAAAGGGATACCAGTTTGATGAGATACTGCTGCATTATTTTTCAGGCGCCAGCCTGCTGAAAATTTATTAAGATGAAAATACTTGTAAGCTGTCTTTCGAAAAGCTGGGGAGGGATGGAAATGTATACCCTTACATCTCTGAAACAGCTTCTGAAAAACAAAGTAAATGTTGAGCTTCTTTGTCTTGAGGGTTCAAGACTTCATATTGAAGCAAACAGTCTTGGACTTATCATAAATACTCTGAAGTCTGCAGGGTACTTAAAACCTTCGGGTATATATAAGATCATTTCTATCATCAGGCGGGGACGTTTTGATCTTATCCATTCCCACTATTCCAAAGACCTGTGGCAGATCGTTCCTGCACTCGATTTAAGCAAGAATAAAACTCCTTTAATAATGACAAAGCATCTTGGTTCTTTTATTGATAAAAAGGACAGGATGCACCGGTGGATATACGGCAGGCTGAATGCCGCTGTAGCTATCAGCACCGTTATAAAAGATAATCTGTTAAAAACCTGCCCGATCCAGGAAGATAAAGTTCATATCATTCCTAACGGCATAGATACAGTAAGATTTTCACCCGACCCCGTTAAAAGAGAAAAAGCAAGGAATGAATTTAATGCTGGAGAGAACGAATTATTAATTGGAATGATTGCAAGGTTCAGTCCCGGAAAAGGACACGAGGAATTCATTGCCGCAGCAGCAGGATTGAATCAAAAGTATGCCAGCCTTAAATATATTATTGTAGGTGAAGCCAGCAGGGGGGAGATGGAGTATGAGAAGAAAATAAAAGATCTTGCTGAGAAAGAAGGCTTAAAGAATTTAATTTTTACCGGGTACCGGAGTGATACCGAAACAGTCCTTAACGGAATGGATATTTTCGCTTTTCCGTCCCACGCAGAGGCATTTGGAATTGCTCTTGTTGAAGCGATGGGAATCGGCCTTCCCTCTGTGTGCTCTAATTCGGATGGAGTACTGGATATTGCAATTGATGGAGTCACTTCATATTTATTCAAGGTAAAAGATGCCGGGGATCTGCAGCTTAAACTGGAAAGGCTGATACAATCACCAGGCGACAGGGAACACTTCGGCGCAGCCTCAAGAAAAAGGGCACAGGATTTCTTCAATATAGATGTTATTACGGATAAAACACTACAATTCTATGACCGGGTAATCAACGAATGTGGTGTTACTAATTGATATAAGGTTAATTAGTTTCTATTTTATCGTATCAATCCATAAACAATAAGGAGCCATAATGAGAAATCTTTTCATATTGATCTTAAGTTCAGTTCTGATTTTTGCGTGTGCCGGTTCCAAGGATGCCCAGCTGGGTACCGTAAGCCAGGAACCCTGCCGTGATAAATCGGATGTAACTGATAAAAATGTTTTTACAGGTGAGAGTGTTGAGAATCTTAATGTGTTTCAGCAGGGAAGTGCGGTCTATGCAACAATGGATGTAAGGACGGAATGCAATTCAAATGTTGCATTTGATATGGAGAGGACTGATGACCAGATTAAATTGAAAATCAGGAATGCATCCAGTAATGCGGATTGCGTATGCATTAAAAAGGTCACTACTTCTATTGCTAATCTGGGGGAAGGAAGTTACCAGGTTACGGTTATAAACGCTAACAATCAGCTGCTGGCCCAGGGTCAGGTTACAGTTAAAGAATAATTAACTATTTTTGCAGTATAAGGGGGGATTATATCCCCCTTTTTTTATTTGTGCGTAATTAAAAGAAAGCTGATGACAGAGCGGTCACTTGCAGAAACACTGAAATCATTATTAAAGGAAACCAACCTTGCTGATCTGAAAAAAGAACTTCAGCAGCTGCAGGGACATATTTATGATGTAGTTGCAGAGGAAAGCGGGGTTCTCCCCTTCGCGCTTGATCTCAATGCCGTTAAAAAAGATTTTAAGTATATCTTAAATGAAATTGAGCAGATCCTCGATACCCGCACCATTGAAAGAGCCGCATATTATCTCAAACGATTAATAAAGAGTCTGACCGAAGTTAAGACAGGCAAGATCAACAGTCTTAATCTTAACCGCTGGAAGGAATATGAGGATATAATTACCGACAGCTTATGGATCCTGCATAAACGTGACCGTTCGGGAGTTCATACTGCCGGTTACTGGGGAAATTTTATTCCGCAGATACCCAATCAGCTCATCAGGAGATATACAAAAGAAAACGAATGGGTGCTGGATCCGTTTGCAGGCAGCGGCACAACATTAATTGAATGCAAACGTCTCGGGCGCAATTGTATTGGAGTAGAGCTTTCGCCCGATATTGCAGCCTTAGCTTCAAAAAATGTTGAGAATGAGAAACCAGTAAACAAATCCGAGTGTAAAATTATTACCTCTGACAGCACAAAGCTGGATTTTAAGGAGGAGTTATACCGGCAGGGAATAAAGTCTGTACAGCTGATAATTCTTCATCCGCCCTACTGGGATATAATAAAATTTACCGGTGAAACTGAAGATCTTTCAAACTCTGCAACAGTTGAGGAATACATAGAAAGGCTGGGACAGGCAGTTGAGAGTACATACCACGTGCTCGATAAAGGAAGATACCTTGCACTGGTTATCGGGGATAAATATTCAAAAGGGGAATTGATACCACTGGGATTTTATGCAATGCAGGAGGTATTGAAGCATAATTATAAACTAAAGTCGATAGTTGTTAAGAACTTTGATGAGACCCGCGGTAAAATGAACAGCACCGAGCTCTGGCGCTACCGTGCTTTAATCGGCGGGTTCTATATTTTTAAGCACGAGTATCTTTTCCTCTTCAGGAAGTAAGAATCACTCCTTAATGAAATTAATTTTAATTGCTCTCATTGTCCTGATTATTAATCTTCCCTTCGGCTATTGGCGCGGAGGTGTTAAGAAATTTTCTCTCCAATGGTTTCTCTCCGTACATCTTCCCGTTCCTCTTATAATTCTGATCAGAATATATTCCGGATTAGGGTTTGAATTCATTACTTATCCTGTAATGGTATCAGCTTTTTTCCTGGGACAGTATGCAGGGGGTAAAATACGTGCTGGCGTGCAGGGGTTGAATAAGTAAATGTTCCATTATGGCCCTTCATTTTAAGTCGGTAAAAAATTTCCTTTGCTAATTCCGGATCAGTATAATTATATTCACTACTTTTTGATGATGTGCTCTTCCCGAAAGAAACTCACTCTAATCTCTCTCTTGAGAAGAGAGAGACTTATTGACATTACCTACAAAACATTTTACATCTTAGCAAACATTAAGTAATTGTGGGTCAGGATGAAAAATAAATTGTTCTTGCCTCCAATAAGTCCTTCTCTTCGCAAGAGAAGGACTACAGGATGAGTTTGCATTTGCCGTATTTTGTTCAAGCGATGATGCTATTCGGCCCCTAAATATGCTGCCTCAATGAAAGAATAACCAAGAGCATAAGCAGGAAACATTATGCTGTTATCGCTTACTATGCCTCCAACTGAACCATTACTACTTGTCCAACACCTACTGTCCCTCCTTTTAAGGGTTGAGGGGAAATATCAGTTACTAAAAAAGCAAGAAGCAAAAGGCAAAGACATTTATTTAATCTCATTTCACTCCTTTAAAAATAAATACCCACAATGAAATGATGCGTGTTGACAATCTTGCTATCGTATTTGAAGACATATCTGATGTCAAGATTCAGTTTTGAAGAAATCTGATATGATGTCCCTGCTCCTAACATCATTCCGAAGGAATTATCCGGCAGCTCTACAGATCTCTGTTCTTGTTTAAACTCAGCAGGTATCTCTTCTAATGAATTATAAAACCAGACTTCTCCCGGCGCAGTATCCAGGAATGTATTGATAAAGTTATAAACTGCATCTACCGAAACATACGGCGAAAAGATACCCTCGATAAAATTATATTGAAGACCTAATCCAAGCGGAAAAATATCATAATCTTTACTTTCATAATTATATTTGACTGCAGCATATCCTTGGACAGAATCAGGGCTTTCAGAGTATGTTCTTACAGTATCTGTGAATGGTTCGATTGTCTTTAAGTAACCCGCAGATGCTTTCAATTGTAGTGAAGGCATTAGATTTGTTTTAAGTTCTATAAGAAAATCTCCTCTAAGGTGCCCCGCAGTATGAAAATTTATCCCCCCGTAAAAACCAATATCAAAGTTGGAGAAAGGTTTGTTCTCCTGTGCTTTTAAGACGTTAATTGAAATAAGTAACAGGATGAATAATATTTTTTTCATTATTTATCCTTCTAGTAATATTTAATATTAATTATTGACAAAAATTATCTGCTGATTATTTCATCAATATCATCTTCCTGGTCTGAACATACCCCCCTGACTGCATCCTGCAGAAATAAACCCCGCTGGGTAAACCTTTGGCATTCCATATAAATTTATAGTTACCTTTAGATTTTTCTTCACTTACAAGTATTTCTATTTCCTTGCCAAGAATGTCAAATATTTTAATCGCTACTGATGAATATTCAGGTAGACTATACTCAATTGTTGTAGAGGGATTAAAAGGATTAGGATAGTTTTCAGATAAACTATAGCCCAATTCATTCAAATGATTATTATCTCCAACGGCTGTAACATCTGTGTAATATCCATAGACATAATTCGCTATCCAAAGTTGGACAAGGCTATCAGGAGGAGAAGTTAATTTAAAACCTCCATCCCCCTGCACCCAGCTTCCATTATCCCAAACAAGGGCGTTACCGGTTAGGACATATCCCGCTTCATTATAGGAATAAAAACGCTTTTCATAATTTATAAAAGAATTTCCGTCCCAGACTTGATCAGTGACCTCAATCTGGTTATGGTTATTATCATTCACAATATATTCTTTTTGCAAATTATTCCAGGAAGCACCGTCCCAGCTTTTATAATATATTGAATCAACATCAATATTATTACTGCTGTAGAAAAATAGAGTTTTTCTATCGTCCATCCACTGATTATTGTCCCACCTTTCAAATAAAATGGAATCTCTTAATTCAGAATACGAATAAAAAAATGTCGCTCGGTCTGAGTTTTGCCACTGATCATTTACCCACTCTTGGATAATCCATTCTTTTATGTAACCTTGCTCTGTATATACATAACTGTATAGATACCAATTTGACCAACCATTTCCGTATACTTCAAAAGTAGATGAAGATACTCTCCCAGCTTCATAAAAGTACCTAATTCTGGAAGAAGAGTCAGCGGGCCAATAAAGCTCAAGTTCTTCGATTTTGTCTCCAACGTCATTATAGAAAAAACAATGTCGGTTAGCAGGATCCCAACTCTGTGATAAATAATCGTATAAATATTCTATATATTCGGAGATCTTCCCGTTATTGTTATATTCAAAAATCACTTTATTTTTACTCTGATTTATTTTCACCCCAATTATAGAATCGGTTTTGATGAAAGGTAAATCATTTCCCGTACGAGAGCTTCTATCAAAATAATTTATCCCAGGTAATTTTTCTTCAGGAAAGAGAATTCTGTTTTGAGAAAAGGATATGTGTGAGTAAATAAAAATTATGCCCAATAGAAAAAACTGCTTCATTACACCCGCCTTATAAATGAAGAATCGTCTATTCAAAATTGTAAATATTAAGCAAGTAAGTCAATCTTTACTTTCATAATTATATTTGCCTGCAGCATATATTGGGATAGAGTCAGGAAGAGGATTTGGGGAGTATGTTCTTACAGTATCTGTGATTGGTTCGGTTGACTTAAAATAACCGGCAGATGCTTTCAGTTGAAGTGAAGGCATTAGATTTGTTTTAAGTTCTATAAGAAAATCTCCTCTAAGGTGCCCCGCAGTATGAAAATTTATCCCCCCGTAAAAACCGATATCAAAGTTGGAGAAAGGTTTGTTCTCCTGTGCTTTTAAGACGTTAATTGAAATAAGTAACAGGATGAATAATATTTTTTTCATTATTTTCCCTTTATCCCCATTCTATTATTTTTTGTTTACAAGCACCAAATTATAATATTAAAATGTAAACCCTAATAAAATTTGATTATTATTTATGATTGCTTTATTGTAGTTGTAGATGTATCTAATATTTAAATCCATCCGCTCAGTAAATCTATATTTGATGCCAAACCCGATCCCCAGAGTGAATGATGAACCATCATCAATATCAGACTCCGGTTTTCTGTATTCTTCAGGAATCTCATCAATTGTATTAAACGTTCCTGCAATTCCATCGTAATTTATTCCTTCTGCCTCAGAAGCTGATAAATTGTAACCGGCTTTTATCACTCCGAACGGAGTAAAATTACTCCGTAAAAAAACATATTCAGCGCCAATATGAAATGGGATCATTCTGTATCTGACTCTTTCAACGGCTAATAAATTGGTGTGGTATACTGAATCAAAATCACCATATCTATAATATTTTGATTCATAAGATTTATCATCATAGAGATCAGAATAACCAACAGAAATTATTGCATTCAGATTGGAAGTTACATTAGATTTAACTTCGATGATTATGGCTGAACCTGCAGTCGGCAAGGTATTAAAATTTAATCCCCCCAATGCACTAAAATAATACTTCGAAAACATGGTTTTGTCTTCAATAGGTTGTCCAAACAAAAGTGGCGATAAAAAAAACATGAGTAAAATAATTGATATTTTCATTTTTATCCCCATAATGGTGGAATTATTGTTTCTAAAATATTTTTGTCATATGCCAATTTATTTAACAACTTCATATTCTCCTACCAAAAATATTTGTTCATTAAAAGAAGTTAACGTTAATGGATTGAATGGGTTGGGGTACTTCTGTTCTAATGCATAATTCAGAGAGGAGGGATCTGCAACAACTTTTTTGGGTCGTATTATTGTCCATATTCAGGCCAAAACTATCAATATTTTGCAGCTTTAAAGGGGTTTAGCGGTGCCTCTTTTATCAACTATAAATAGGTAATTCCTGCATTTATTTTATATTTTCTAATGATAAGACAATGCGCCGGTAATGAGGAAAGGATGACCAGGCAGGTTCCGGACTAAACAGCCCGGTTTTTGGCGGGGCATCGTCCGCTGGCAGGCCGAGCACTGTCCGGGCATGGCATAATTCAAAATTGGTGTGGAAGATTTTTTTTGCCGGAATTTAATTAAAGGGGAGAATTGACAGGGTATGTAATTAGTAAAAACGAAGCAGCAGAAATAAAATTCCGGCCTCTCCCACTCTATCTTTTCAGATTAAAGAGAAGGATCAGCCGGAATGATGCGGTTAAATTCTAATCGTTATCGAAATGGAAATAATGGTTCTCTTCGAAATCCTTACCGGTATGCTTCTTATACAGCTCTTTATATTTTTGATAAGTTTCGGCTGGAACCTCCTTATCATTAACATACATCTTGTCCTTGTCCAGCCTTAAACTTATCTCATCACTATCGCTGCTTATCAGTTTATCTTTTACCATTTCAGATTTAAGCTCTTCAAAAAACTTATCAAGATTTTCAAGGTCCTTATCCAGATCTTTTAGCTGGATATCCAGGTCTTCAAGATTTTTATCCACTTCATCAAGGTTAATATCTATATCAGGGATCTCAATATTTATTTCGATATCCTTTAATTCATCCGCCAGGTTTTCAAGCTCGTCCTCAAGATCTTCCCCGTCAAATTTATATATAAATGTTTCGGATGAGTCATTATGAAATCTTTTCATCTCCTTATGCAGCTTCTTCATCTCTTCATTGAATTCGGGTCCCGGGATACCCTTTATCTTTTAATCTTTCCATTTCGATATGCAGCTTCTTCATACCATCTTTAAGATCCTTATTAACCTTAATCCTGATATCTTTGTCCATATTCTTCATATTGTGCTTCATCCGGTCCATATTCATTTTGAAATGGTCACCGTCAAATTTGTATACGCTGACGTGCTTATCGCTCCCTTCCCTGAGGTCTGCAATATCATCTATCTTTTCATAGATCATATCGTCGTAATTTTTTACTTCGCTGTCAGGAATTCTTTTCCCGTCCTTATATAAGGCTGAGATGGTATCATCCTTGAAGTAAACTTTCCAGTGTGTCTCCTTTCCATCCCTGTAATCATAGAAGGAAAACATTTGTTCACCCTGTGTATTTTTTCTAAAGCTTTGTACATCATCCGACTGATAACAACCCGTTAGAAAAATCGCCAGGAGGGGAATTATTATTAAATAAGATTCGATTCTAGTAAAAATTTGTGCCATAACAGATCTCCAGGTCTAATTTTACTTCTTAAGACGTATAAAGATCCAATCTGGTTCACTTTCCCCCGGGATATTAAATAAGCGGATAAATTTAAGGATAGCCGGAAAAAGAGAGCAGGGACTCAGAAATGATAAAGATTTGGAGTGCAGGAGTTCCGGGGTGCGTGGAAAAAATTCGTGCACCCCGGAACTCCTGAAATCAGAATTGATTTAGTACCACAAATGAAACTGGATAACCACTGACTTATGGGTAATATCCTCTCCCAGCGGGTCTTTCTCCATCTGGAGCCGGAACTGCGGCTTGATCTCTATAAATGTATATGGGTAGAATTCAAACCCAAGGATCACCCTGTCGATATTATCATTATCATTATCGGGGTTTGGATCAAACCTGTCATACCTCACTACCGCATCCAACCCATTAATTATTTTATATGCAGCCTCAGTCATTATTGCACCTGATGAAGTATCTGTATAGATGTAACTGTCAGCTAAATCATATTCTGCAAGGAGACTGAAATTTTTATAACCGAATCCTAAATATCCTCCATACATAGTCACTTCAGGAAATACAGTAAAAGATGGCGGGATCGCACCTCGGAATCTTGCGAAGGAGCCGCCTACAAAAAAATTAAGATCTTCAGATTCCAGTGCAGGCTTTATCATCAGGTTTGCCGTATATGTCGGATCTGATTGGAACAGCTGCGTCCTGGGGTTTCCTACACTTGCAGTTAAAAAAGCAAAATCACTTATATATGCTCCAAGCTCTACTCCGGTTTCAACATAGCGGGGATCATAAATTAATCCCTGCCGCTGCCCTGTCGCAAATAATACCCCCAGGTCTCCTCCCCTTGTATAAGCCGTATGGTCGTCGATCCGGATCCCGTAATTGGGACTAAAGGTTCCTCCTTTTATATAACTATTATTCGGCAGAATATTCGCTGTAACATAGCCTTCCCAGATCGATTGAATGAAATCATATCTTGCAAAAGCCGTAATTTCTTCAGACAGACCAATACTGCTGTAGATCGAACCGGTCATTCTCTGAAAATCACTCTTTGAAGTTGAATCGCTTAAAGTGGCAAGATATTGTCCTCTGTAATCAACCCCGAACTGAATATTCTCACCTATCATATTAGACATTTTAAAGTCCTCGCGGGGGGATATTAAAGCCAGGTTCTTTTTTCCGAAATTCCATCCTCTTGTAGTTCTCAGGTTGCCGCCGGTAGGATTTACGTGGCAGTCTACACATAATGCCCCTGTCCTTAAAGAGAACTTCGGCAGCGGATGTATCTCCGCAATGAAGCAAAAGAAAATCAGGATTAAGAAAGTAATGAGATGTTTCATATATCTTCCGGTTTAGTGATTAATTTATTTTTTAGACAGAATGACTTGAAAATAGTATTAATTTATAATAAAAAGTGCCGATTGGAATTAAAAAGGCATAATAGTTGTAATTGTTTATATTGATTCACTTATGATTCTTGAGTAATTTTATAGAATAATATAAAAATGAAAAAAGTAATCGTTCTCGGCTCAACGGGCTCAATTGGGATTAACACTTTAAATGTCATCAGATCATTTCCTGAAAGATTTAAGGTTGCCGCCCTTACAGTTAATACCCGGATAGATCTCCTGGAAACACAGATAAAAGAATTTCATCCCGAAGCAGTAGTTGTAAAGGATGAAAAGCTTGCTGCTGTCCTGAGAGCAAGGGAAGGGGTAAACTGCCATGTTTTATCAGGTGTTGATTCATCCCTTCGCCTGGCAGCAGAAATAGAATATGATATTATTGTAGGTGCGGTTGTTGGTATTGCAGGACTTGCACCTGTTATTGAAGCTGTTAAACGGGGGAAGAGAATTGCCCTGGCAAACAAGGAAACACTTGTTGTTGCAGGTGAACTTATAAATGATCTGTGTGCAGAGACCGGTGCTGAAATTATTCCGGTAGATTCAGAACACAGTGCAATTTATCAATGTCTCGTCGGTGAGAGATCCTCTGCTATTGAAAAGTTAATACTAACAGCATCAGGCGGACCTTTTTTAAATAAAAGCAAATCTTATCTCTCGGACGTAACTGTTGCCGAAGCATTGAAACATCCCAAATGGAAAATGGGAGATAAGATTACAATTGATTCCGCATCAATGATGAATAAGGGACTTGAGGTAATTGAAGCCCACTGGCTCTTCGGGGTACACAGTAATAAAATTGAAGTGCTCATTCACCCGCAGTCGATAGTTCATTCTATGGTGCAGTTTATCGACGGGTCGGTTAAAGCCCAGATGGGACTTCCTGATATGAAGCTTCCTATTCAGTATGCATTGACATACCCGGAAAGATTAACCAGCAGTTCAGAGCGGGCAGATTTTGCAGCACTCAGAGAACTTACTTTTTTCGAGCCTGATTTTCAGAAATTCGAATGTTTAAAGCTTGCTTATGAAGTACTTGATGCAGGCGGTACTGCGCCTTGTATTTTGAATGCTGCAAACGAAGTAGCCGTTGATAATTTTTTAAAAGGAAGAATAAGGTTTAACAGGATACCTGAGATCATCAGGGAATCGCTCAATAAAATGGAGAACTATAAATCACAAAGCCTTGATATCCTCTTCGAATGTGACCGCCGCACAAGAGAATTTGTACTTAATATAACTTAAATTTCCACTCACAATTTTGATTAGAACCGGAGAAGCTCGTTAATGGATTATATTATTTATTTTGTTATAACAATTGCAATATTGGTATTCGTACACGAATTTGGACATTTTGCAGCAGCTAAGCTGTCGGGAATGAGAGTAGATATTTTTGCAATTGGATTTTATAAAAGACTTTTCGGATGGAATAAACTTTCCGGTTTTACATTCGGCGAGCTTCCTAAAGACTTTGATGGTATGGGGAATACTGATTACCGGCTCTGCCTTCTCCCGCTCGGCGGCTATGTAAAAATAGCAGGTATGATCGATGAGAGCTTCGATGTCAAATACACGGAAACAGAACCTCAGCCTTATGAATTCAGATCAAAACCGGTATGGAGCAAAATATTTGTAATATCGGCAGGTGTGCTGATGAACCTGCTGCTTGCACTTCTGGTATTCTGGGGAATGAATTTTTTCCAGGGGAAACAGGTAACCAAAACTACCACAATAGGATATGTTGAACCGCATAGTGCTGCAGATTCTCTTGGCTTTAAAGCAGGCGATAAGCTTCTTGCAATAAATAAAACTCCTGTAAGCAGCTGGGAAGAGCTCCGCACGGAATTATATATAAACAGCATAGGCAGCGATGCTTCTGTTAAGCTGCTGAGGGACGGCAGGGAAGAAACAGTCGTAGTTCCAAGAAACAAAATTCCTGATGAAACCGAAAAAGTATTTCTCATTCCTGCAGGTGTAAAACCTGCGATTCAGGAAGTGCTTGCCGGCTCCCCTGCTGAAAAAGCCGGCATAAAAGCCCAGGATATATTCTTAAAACTTAATGATATTCCCCTGTACAGCAGTCAGCAGACCACGGAGATCATATCAAAGAATAAAAGTACGCATCTTCCGCTGGTTGTGAAACGCGGTACGGATACCTTAAATCTAACTGTTACTCCCGGACCAAACGGTTTAATAGGAGTAAGGATCGGGAATATCTTTGAAGGGAAAGTTGAATATATAAGCTACGGCTTCTTCAAATCGTTTGCACTGGGCTGGAGCGATATTATAAGAATGACAGACTTGACATTCAGTATGCTCGGGAAAGTATTCTCCGGGGATGTTGAATTCGGGAAGGCATTCGGCGGTCCTATCAAAATAGCCCAGGTTGCTGCAAAATCTGCAGACAGCGGTGCTGCAAGCTTCCTTTACTTTTTAGCACTGCTAAGTTTAAGTCTGGCCATCATAAATATTATGCCGTTTCCTGTCCTCGACGGGGGGCACCTTGTATTTATTATAATCGAAGGGATAATAAAAAGAGAGATTCCGGTAAAGGTTAAGCTCGCAATACAGAATGCCGGACTTGTCATTCTCCTCTTATTAATGGCATTTATAATCTATAATGACATAATAAGTCTGTAAAATTTCCCCGCTTATCATTGAAATAAACCTCTGATAACTTAATCCGGCGATATTCGTCCCCCGGCATTTACTTTTACATAATAAAACTGAGCCGGCTCAGGTTAATTTTATTTATGTAACGATACGATTATATTATATGCAGATTAAAAATTTAGCTTTAAATACCCTCCCCGGTATACTATTTAAAGCATCTCCGGGAACCGAAACAGAAGTTCGTATGCTTGACAGAAAAAATGCATACTGGTTCAGTCAGACAGCCGGCTGGACAGTTTTTGCTATCATCAACCTGATCGTAACGGCGCTTTTCGATACTTTTACAATTGAAAGAGCCGTACTCCTCATCTTCCTCTGCCTTGCAGGTATAGGATTCACACATATCTTCAGAGCAGTAATAAAAAAATACAACTGGCTTGATCTTCAGCTAACGGCGATAATCCCCAGGATCCTGATCGGAAGTTTTATTCTCGGCTCATTGATATTCGGATTTTATTTTATAGCGAGTTACTTTGCTGGCACTATTCCCCCCGACAGGCTTAAGACAGATTATATTTTAATGGGTATGTTTAATATGAGCAGCATTATCCTTTTCTGGGCGCTGATCTATTTTGCTGTTCATTATTTCGAGAACTATAAAAAAGCAGAAATAGAAGCCCTGGTCTGGGAAAATGCAGTTAAGGAATTTGAGTTAAGGACATTAAAATCTCAGCTTAATCCTCATTTTATGTTCAATGCTATGAACAGTATCAGGGCATTGATCAAGGAAGAACCTCAAAGCGCGCAGACAGCAGTAACAAAACTCTCCAACATTCTAAGATATTCTCTTAAGATCGAAAGGAATGAAACTGTCCCGCTGGAGGAAGAGCTGGAAACAGTAGCAGATTATCTCGCATTGGAGACCATCCGTTTTGAAGAAAGGCTCAGGTATAAAATTAATATTGAACCATCCACCTCTAAGATTGAAATTCCCCCGATGATGGTACAAACACTTGTGGAGAACGGGATCAAGCATGGTATTTCTAAAATGAAAGAAGGGGGAGAGATCAGTATTAACAGCAATCTGCAGAACGGAAAACTTCATATTCTTATCAGGAACTCCGGCTCATTTGATCCGGAATCAATAAAGCATTCTTCAGGATTCGGAATACAGAATACCAAGCACCGCTTAAGTCTTCTTTACGGTGAGAATGGCTTATTCCGAATCAGTAATGAAAATAATAATACGGTCTTAGCCGAAATAGTAATTCCATCAGGAGGTTTAAACAAATGAAAGCTCTCATTGTAGACGACGAAAGACTTGCCCGGGTAGAACTGCGCAGACTCCTTGCCCCCTATAAGGACATAAATATAGCAGGAGAAGCGGTTAATGCAGACGATGCTCTGACAAAAATAACAGAGCTTAACCCGGATCTTATTTTTCTCGATATCCAGATGCCCGGGAAGAATGGATTCCAGCTTCTGGAAGAACTCGATGCTGTTCCTACAGTTGTGTTTACTACTGCATATGATGAGTATGCACTAAAGGCATTTGAATACAATGCAATGGATTATCTGCTCAAGCCGATCGAGCCTAAGCGTCTCGAGGATACAGTTAAAAAACTTCTCGAGAAGAAGAAGCGCGAGGATGCATTTACTTCAGATCAGCCTGCATTAAGTGAAGAAGACCAGGTATTTGTCAAGGACGGCGAGCGCTGCTGGTTTGTTAAGCTCTCAACTGTAAGGCTGTTTGAATCGGAAGGCAATTATGTGCGTTTATATTTTGAGGATTATAAACCCCTGATCCTTCGTACGTTAAATTATCTTGATGAGAGACTTGATAATAAAACTTTCTTCCGCGCAAACAGGAAACATATTATTAACCTTAAATGGATTGAAAGCATTGAGCCCTGGCTAAACGGCGGACTGCTCGTAAAGCTTAAAGGCGGAAATAAGATTGAGGTCTCGAGAAGACAGGCGATCAAGTTTAAGGATATGCTCAGCTTATAAATTTTAATTTTACAGAGGAGGATCCGTCTCAGGGATTCTCTTCTTATTTTAAACAATGACCGGAGGTGTTATGAAAAAATCAATTATCTATTTATTGTTTTCTTTCTTTGTTTTCCCCCTCTTTATTTACACTCAACCACAAACCAGTGAGGCACCATTGATCCCGATGAGAGACTTTTTCAGAAATCCTGATAAAGCAGCTTTTAACCTTTCCCCCAATGGAGAATATCTTGCATTTGTGATGCCCTGGGAGAACAGGCTAAATGTTCACGTTCAAAAGATCGGCAGCACCGAGATCAAAAGAGTAACGGGTGCAACCGAGAGAGACATATCGGGATATTTCTGGGCAAGCAATACCAGGATCGTATACATCCAGGATACCGGAGGTGATGAAAATTTCAGATTGTACGCCGTTGATCTGGATGGGTCAAACCAGAAAGATCTTACTCCATTTGAAAAGGTGACAGTGCAGGTGATAGACGACCTGGAAGATATAGAAGATGAGATGATCATTGCGATGAATAAAAGAAATGCAGAGATATTTGATGTATACCGGATAAATATTGTTACCGGCGATATGCAGATGATTGCAGAGAACCCGGGTAATATTACTGGCTGGATAACAGATCACGACGGCAAGTTAAGATTGGCAGTTACAACCGATGGAGTCAACAGCAGCATTCTTTACCGTAAAACAGAAGCTGATCCATTTAAAGAGATTGTAAAAACAGATTTTACTGAAACTCTCGCCCCCCAGATGTTTACGTATGACAATAAAAATGTTTATATGGTCTCGAACCTGGGCGGCAGGGATAAAGCAGCACTTGTTATATATGATATAGAAAACAACAAAGAGCTTAATGAATTATATATTCATCCCGAAGTAGATGTCGCCGGCATAATGGTCTCGCATAAAAGAAAAGTGCTTACCGGCGTTAATTTCGTTACCGATAAAAGAGAGTACTATTTCTTTGATGATCAGAGGAAAAAGCTGCAAGAGGAAATAGAGGCGAAGCTCCCAGGCTATGAAGTTGTAGTTGCAAACCAGAATAAGAATGAGGATAAAGCTCTTATCAGGACATACAGCGATAAATCACGGGGCGCCTACTATTATTATGATCTGACCACCAAAGAATTTATGAAACTTGCAGATATAAGTCCCTGGATCAACGAAGAGAATATGGCTGATATGAAGCCGGTGCAGTTCAAATCAAGGGACGGGCTGACAATCCACGGGTATTTAACATTACCGAAAGGAGTCGACCCGAAGAATCTTCCTATTGTTGTTAACCCACATGGAGGTCCCTGGTACAGGGATGCGTGGGGATTTAATCCCGAAGTGCAGTTCCTTGCAAACAGGGGGTATGGTGTACTGCAGATAAATTTCAGAGGCTCTACAGGATACGGAAAGGAATTCTGGAAGATCAGCTTTAAGCAGTGGGGTAAAACAATGCAGGATGATATTACCGACGGGGTGAAATGGTTAGTAAGTGAAGGCATTGCGGATCCTAAAAAGATTGGTATATACGGCGGGTCTTATGGCGGATATGCTACTCTTGCAGGACTGGCATTTACTCCCGATCTTTATGCCTGCGGAGTTGATTATGTGGGTGTAGCCAATTTATTCACTTTTATGAAATCCATCCCTCCTTACTGGAAGCCATACCTTGAGATGCTTTATGCAATGGTAGGACACCCGGAAAATGATAAGGAACTGCTTACATCATCGTCACCGGTATTTCACGTTGATAAAATGAAAGCGCCCTTATTGATTGCCCAGGGAGCAAATGATCCCAGGGTAAATAAAGATGAATCAGACCAGATGGTAAAGGCTCTTAAGGAAAAGGGAATAGATGTACCGTATATGGTAAAGGATAATGAAGGACACGGTTTCCATAACGAAGAGAACCGCTTCGATTTCTACGGCGCAATGGAGCAATTCCTCGGAAAGCACCTCGGCGGCAGAGTTGAAGTAAATAACTAATCTCTTTACTCCTCGATCTTAAGGCTGTCCTAAAGACAGCCTTTTTTTATTTCTAATGTGACCTAATGTGACTAATGTGGTTAATGTCTTTTGTCTTATTCTTGCGGTAGAGCTTTAAACAACTCGTTAACATAAGTTCTAAGTCCCTCTTTGTACAGATTACCGCAATTAAAATTCATGAGGATTCCCTTGGGAACATTAAGCAGCTTCATATAACTAAGAATTTGAGCTTCGTAAACAGGAATTACGGTATCAACTGCTTTAAGTTCAACAACTAATGAATTCTCAATTAGAAGATCGCACCTTAGATCAGCTTCCAATTCAAAGCCTTTATATTTAATTGGTATTATTAATTCGGATTGGAACGAGATGGTCCTGAGCATCAGCTCCTGCTTAAGGCATTTATGATATACACTCTCGAGTAAACCAGGCCCAATTGCTTTATGCACCTCAATTGCTGCTCCGACCACTTTGTAAGTGAGCCCGTTGATATATTTTTTTGTCATTTTAACTCCCCTTTTTAGAACAAAAACAGAAACCACATTAGGCACATTAGATCACATTAGGACCTATATGGTAAAACTAGTCACTCCTGCGGGACCATTCCCATTGACTGCCATTCTTCATAGGAGGGACCGTAGACGCCGGGTACTTTTAAGCCCGCCTGGCGCATAAGCATAGTGAGCTGTCCTCTATGATGTATCTGATGCTTTATCAGAACCTCAAGTATGAACGACTTCTTCCACATCTCCCCGTACATATTTAATTTTTCAGACAGGTCATCATCGCTCCATTGAGAAGATACTGCAGATTGAATATTACTTGCCATTCTTTTATATGCTTCCTTTACAGACATAGCATTTGCGCTTTCCGGGTCGGGTAAAGCAGCTTCAAATTTTAATCCTCCTGACTTTCCCATTTCGCTTATCGAAGTAACAATATGCCAGGCAAGCCTTCCGATATTCCTGCCGGTATTACCGCTGCTGTAATTAAGCGAATCATCCGTAATATTATTTAATACCTTCTGAGTAAATTCTTTTTCCTGCTTCCAGTCAAGCAGAAATTCTGAAATTGAGTGATACATAAATTCTCCGGTTCAGTCTAGTTCTTTTAATATTTCCTTCAGCTTATGCAGGTTCGCTTCCCAATCATTCTTCTTTGTGCGTTCTTTCTCAACAACATCCGGGGCAGCATTCTGTACAAACTTATCATTAGACAGTTTTTTATTTATTCCGTTTAATGAGTTTTCAAATCTTTCAATCTCTTTCTTCAGACGGCTTCTTTCAAGATCGAGATCTATGAGTCCTCCGAGCGGTACATAAATTTCACATTCCTTGAAGACAGAAGAAGCACTGGCCTTGGGTTTTTCCATTACTTCGGAAACCTCAAGCTCACCAACACGCGCAAGCTTTTTAATATAATCGATCTGATGCGGCTTTACAGCTTTTGTTTTAATTAAAGCTTTTATCTGCTTTGAAGGGGCAATATTCATTTCCCCCCTGATATTCCTTATTGCAGTTATTATAGCCTGCACAAATTCCATTTCTGATTCTGCATCGGGCCTGATCTTTGAATGATTTGCTTCGGGGAATTTAGCAATGGAAATACTTTCTCCATCTTTCCTTACAGCTGAAAGATGCCACAGCTCCTCGGTTATAAATGGCATAAAGGGGTGGACAATCTTAAGCAGGTCATCAAACATTTTTAACGCTCTGGTAAGTACTGCAGATTTAACATCATCGCTGCCGGTGTACAACCTGTTCTTTGCTAATTCTATGTACCAGTCACAGAAATCATTCCAGACATACGAATAAATTATTTTAGTCGCAGCATTTATATCAAAGCTGTCCATCGCACTTGTAAGGTCTTCAACTGTTCTGTTAAATCTTGATGTTATCCACTCATCCGAAAAATCAATATGCTTATCTGCAAGAGAATCATTAACTGGAATCGTTTCTGCATTCATTAAAAGGAAACGTCCTGCATTCCATATCTTATTTGCAAAGTTCCTCCCGATCTCACATTTATCAGTACTGAAGAGAACATCCTGCCCTATCGGGGCAAGATAAATTACTGTAAATCGTAATGCATCAGCGCCATATTCATTTATAACATCAAGAGGGTCGGGAGAATTGCCGAGTGATTTACTCATTTTCCTTCCCTGAACATCCCTGATTATGCTCGTAAAATAAACATCCCTGAAAGGCACGTCCTTGTGAAAATGCATCCCTGCCATTATCATTCTTGCAACCCAGAAGAAAATAATATCGGGAGCGGTAACAAGAAGATCTGTTGGATAGTAATATTTAATCTCTTCATCAGATTTAAATACATCATATGCCCAGAGCCAGCTTGAAGTCCACGTATCAAGTACATCCTTATCCTGGACCCAGTTATCAGGATCTGCCGGCGGATTAATATCGCAGTAAATTTCTTTTGTGGATTTATGATACCAGACCGGGATCCTGTGTCCCCACCAGAGCTGCCTTGATATGCACCAGTCCTTTATATTGCTCATCCAGTGATCATAAGTTTTTACCCAGTGCTCCGGATGGAAATGTATCTTACCTTCACGCACAACCTCAACAGCAGGTTTGGCCAGTTCATCCATTTTCATAAACCATTGTTCTGACAGGTATGGTTCAATTGGAACACCGCCGCGGTCGGAGTAACCGACTTTATTCTGATAATCTTCTATTTTGCTGATCAGACCTTCAGCTTCAAGCCGCTTCAGGACAAGCTTTCTTGCCTCAAACCTGTCGAGTCCTCTGAATTCAGCAGGTACATTATTATTTGTCGAAGCATCCTCATTGAAAATATTAATTATTTCAAGCGAATGACGTTTGCCCATCTCATAATCATTTACATCGTGAGCGGGAGTAACTTTAACTGCACCGGTTCCGAATGAGGGATCAACATATTCATCGGCAAATACAGGTATTTCCCTTCCGGTTAACGGGAGAAGAATTTTCCTGCCGATGTATTTTAAATATCTTTCATCATTAGGATTAACAGCTATACCTGTATCTCCCAGCATTGTTTCAGGACGTGTAGTAGCAACGGTTACAAAGTCATTGCTTTCCGCAACCGGGTATTTCAAATAATATAATTTCCCATTTACGGCTTTAAAGATTACCTCTTCATCAGAGATAGCAGATTTAGATGCGGGATCCCAGTTAACCATTCTGTATCCGCGGTAAATTTTTCCTTCCTTGTACAGATCAACAAAGGTCTGAATTACTCTTTGGTAATAATGATCGTCCATTGTAAAGCGCTCACGCTCCCAGTCGCAGCTTACGCCAAGTTTTTTTAATTGCTGGATAATAATGCCGCCGTATTTTTCTCTCCACTCCCAGCAGTATTCTAAAAATTTCTCTCTTCCGATTTCATACTTATTCAATCCCTGTTCTTTAAGTGCATTTGTTACTTTTGTCTCGGTGGCAATTGATGCGTGATCCGTTCCCGGAACCCAGCAGGCATTATATCCCTGCATTCTTCTGAAGCGGATATGCATATCCTGGATAGTATTATTCAGGACGTGTCCCAATGTAAGAATACCCGTAATATTGGGGGGAGGAATGACAATTGTATAAGGTTTGCGGGTGTTGTCTATTTCCGAGTGAAAAATGTTGTTGGCTGTCCAGTACGAATACCATTTATCTTCAACTGCTGCCGGATTATAGGCTTTCGGGATATCTGTCATAATATTGGGAACTTTATTTAAAATTAAGCATCAAATATAAGAAAATTGACCGAGTGGTTTTCCTGAAAAGCAAAGATCGAATGTATTAATTAAACGGTTTGGTAACTAAAAATTGTTTCTAAAAATTACTTTATAAGCAAATAACACAACTAATATTTCTAATCCTGATGCACTTCTGATGTAACCCTGATTAGATGAGGATTAGATGGCAGGAGGTTATATTAACCTTAGATTGTGTTTTTATTCAATTTGCTTAGTTAATTATTCTATAGAAAGAAAGCTTTGGAGATATATCACAATATCAGAAGTGTACAAAATATAGCACTATCATTCCCGTAAATAATTGCGTATATTTGCCAAATGCTTATATTCCCGGAATATACACTACAAACTATAACCCCCAAACAAAATCGGGAACAAATGTACCGGGTAACTTGTTTCAGAATCAATCACAATCATTTATCAGGAGTTGACAAAACTTGAAAATAACCAAGCAATTCACCAATCGCGAAAGCAAATCATTAGACCAGTATTTGCAGGAGATTGGGAAAGTTGACCTCTTAACGCCTGACCAGGAGATTGACCTTGCCAAAAGGATCAAAAAAGGGGATAAACCTGCAATGGAAGCATTGGTTAAAGCTAACCTCCGCTTCGTTGTTTCTGTTGCCAAACAGTTTCAGAACCAGGGATTATCTCTTGGAGATCTTATAAACGAGGGGAATCTTGGATTAATTAAAGCCGCGCAGAAGTTTGATGAAACACGCGGATTTAAGTTCATCTCTTATGCCGTGTGGTGGATCAGGCAGTCCATTATGCAGGCAATTTCTGAGCAGTCAAGAATAGTAAGGCTTCCTTTAAACCGCATAGGTTCATTAAGTAAAATAAGCAAAGCCTACAGAGATCTTGAGCAGGAATATGAGAGAAAGCCCACTACTTCGGAGCTGGCTACAATGCTGGATATGAGCGCCGAAGATGTTGCCTATGCTCTGCAGATATCGGGACACCACGTTTCGGTTGATGCTCCTTTCGGAGGTGATGATGATAAGAATTCTCTTATCGATGTCCTTCCGAATGAACAGCAGCCGTCGCCCGACTTCACATTAATGAAAGAATCTCTTAAAGCAGAAGTTGAAGAAGTACTCTCAACTTTATCTGAAAGAGAAGCTGAAGTATTAAAGCTTTATTTCGGACTGGAAACAGGACAATCTGCAACTTTAGAAGAAATTGGTGACAGATTTAATCTCACCAGGGAAAGAGTAAGACAGATCAAGGAAAAAGCTTTAAGAAGCCTCAGGCATGGTCCCAGGAGCAGCAAACTTAAGGTTTACCTCTCATAAATACATAATTTTTCTTATGAGCCCCGTTCCTTACAACGGGGTTTTTTTATTATATTCCCGATAAATCAGCCTCACAAGTTCGTGAAAGCGCACACGAATTAAATCAATTATATTTAATTTTACGTCTCAAATAAAATTTAAGAGGACAAAATGAAACATTTGAAACTTTATTTAACTGTCCTGATGCTGATGACAGCATTGATAATCAGCAGCTGCGAAGATGATAATAATCCTGTTACCCCTGGTGGAAGTTCCGGTTCCGGAACATTTACACTTAACGGGGCTGGCTACGCAATCAAACATTAAATATTGTCAAGCGGAGGAGCTCTTATATGATACTGCACAGCATGAAACAGGAGTTGTCTCTTTATGGGAGTTGTAAGCAATGATACTGCTACCATCGCAATTACATTTCCCGGAATACTCAACCGGAACATTTACCTGGAGTGATACAACTTCATATGTCAGCTTCTATACAAACATATCGACTATATTTCTATCCGTTGCAGGGTACAACGAATATTACTGCTTACGGAAGTGTAGGAAGTAATATATCCGGAAATCTTTCCGGGAACATTGGCACTGTTCTCTGGCGATACATTAAACATCAGCGGCAGCTTCTCCGCCTTACGAGGTACGAATGTCAGCAAGATGAGATAATTACTTAAGCCGGAAATGTTATTTCCGCTTTATTATTATAGCAGTTGCGGCTTTTACTCTGATTGGATACTTTTCTGCATATATTTACCCGTATTTTTATATCAGGTTAATCAATGAGATTTGAGAGAAACGCCGGCATACTGCTTCATCCAACTTCCCTTCCGGGGAAATATGGAATTGGTGATCTCGGGAATGAAGCTTATAACTTTGTAAACTTTCTTGACTCTGCAGGACAAAAACTGTGGCAGGTATTTCCACTTGGACCAACAGGATACGGCGACTCCCCGTATCAATGCTTTTCTGCATTTGCCGGAAATCCTTTATTAATAAGTCCCGATAAACTAAAAGAAGAAGGCTTCCTTAAAGATGAGGATCTTCATCATCATCCCCGTTCAAATCCGCACCATATTGATTACGGCAGTATCATTACCTATAAAACCGAGCTGCTGAAAAAAGCATTTGAGAATTATAAAAAGGATAGTCACACTATCGGATGCTGCCTATTCTGAATTTAAAGAGAGCAATAAGGACTGGCTTGATAACTATGCACTTGTTTATGGCTGCTAAGGAATATCACGGCGGAGTTCAATGGACCGAATGGGATAAAGATCTTATTCTCAGAAAACCTGCTGCACTTAAAGCAGTGGGAAGCAAAGCTGTTCGATCAGATCAATTTTCAGAAATTTATACAGTATCACATTCTTTAAGCAATGGAAGGATGTTAAGGAATATGCGAACAGCAAGGGAATAAAAATTATAGGCGACATACCTATATTCATTGCATACGACAGTGCCGACCTCTGGGCAAACAAAGAGCTCTTTACTGTTGATAAGGAAGGGAAGCTTACCTATGTTGCAGGCGTTCCGCCGGATTATTTCAGCGCTACGGGACAGCTCTGGGGAAATCCCCTGTTCAAATGGGATATGATGGAAAAAGATAATTTTCTCTGGTGGCGCAGAAGGATAAATAAACAGCTGCAGCTTGTTGATATAATCAGAATAGATCACTTCAGAGGCTTCGATGCATACTGGGAAATACCGGGTAATGCCAAAACAGCCGTTAAAGGAAGATGGGTAAAAGCTCCCGGGGAAAAGTTATTTAACTCTATAAAGGAAAGTCTTGGGGTACTCCCTATAATTGCAGAAGACCTTGGAGTAATTACAAAATCGGTTACTGCACTTAGAGAGAAGTTTGATTTCCCGGGAATGAAGATCCTTCAGTTTGCTTTCGGGACAAAGATGGAAACAAAATTCCTTCCGCATAATTATCCACGGAACAGCATAGTGATGACAGGCTCTCACGATAACGATACTACACGTGCTTATTTTGAAAAGGCAAAGCATCAGGATAATGACATTTACGAGCATATGCAGAAGTATCTCGACTACTATGGTGATGATGTGGTATTTGAATTAATAAAGGCTGCTTATGCCTCAGCTGCAGATCTTGTGATAATACCAATGCAGGATGTACTAAATCTTGGAGATGAAGCCAGAATGAATTATCCCGGCAAATTAGGAGGCAACTGGACGTGGAGATTTACCTGGGATATGATTCCAAAGGATATTGCAGGAAGGTTAAAAGAACTTGCCGAACTATATGAACGTCCCCCGGTTAAAGTTGATGAAGTAGAAATAGAAGTGGAACATTAATGTTCGATGTATTAAAAAAGATCCTTAATCCTGCAGCAGATAATAAGAACACTTCGCCTGCAGGTAATCCGCAAAAAAGGTACACATTGCGGCCTGTGCTCTCTTCATTGAAATTGCTAAAGCAGACAGCAGCTATGATGAGATTGAAAAAGAAAAGATTATCTCGATTATGAAGAAATCTTTTTCGCTGGAAGAAGATTATGTTAAAGAGCTTATTGCAGCTTGCTGCGGAAAGCGTTAATAAAAGCATAAGCCTGTATGAATTTACGCCGGTTATAAACAGCAGCTTTACTTCAGAAGAGAAGTTTGCACTCTTAAAAGATCTGTGGCGCCTGGTTTATGTTGACGACCGGCTTGATAAATATGAAGAGCATCTTGTAAAAAGGATAGGAAATATGATCGGTGTGGAATACTCTGATATTGTAGCTGCCAAGCTTCAGGTAAAGGAAGAAAAGAAGAGCTGATCTTCTGCCCGGATGTTTACCTCAAAACATTACATCAATAACATTTCTCTGATAGCATTCGCATTCATTAATAGTCTGCTTGTCCTTATCGTCAGCAATGAGCTCCGGTTTATTGCATTTCTTTTACTCCTCGGATACCTGGTTGTTTTCCCGGGACTCTCACTTATCAGTCGTGACGGAATACTTCAGAATAAAATAATTATCCCGCTGCTTTTCTTTTTCCTCCTTATATTTTTTGTAGTTTTATTTACAAGCTACAAGGCAGCAGGAATATTACCCGCACTTGCATTCATTTTTTACTGTATCTACCTCGTGAAAGATTCAACCAACAACCTGGAATTGATAATCAGGATGTTTATGTTCCTCTCGGCGCCGGTGCTTATTCTGGAAATAATCTTTAACGGGACCTATATCCCGGCAGTGCTGCTGCTTATTGTTATTATTTATATGCTGGATAAATACAGCGATACAGGGAAGCCGGCATATACTTTTTATACTCTTGCATTATTGACCGGCGGGATATTAGTAGTATCATCCACCCTGATAATATTTTATATCTTTTTTATATTCTACCTGTTCAGGGATGACCTGGTACGGCTTGCTATCTTTGTTATGATCTCAGCGCTTACATTTATTTTCACTGCCTGGTTTATATCGCAGGGTCTGGTTAGTGCTTATCTTTATCAGTACTTTAATTTCTCACTGCTGTTTACAATGCCTGTATGGCTTTTAATAATTTATTTCCTTGCGTTAATCTATATCGCGTGGATAACTGCTGATATGCAGGAGGTACATTTCGTCTCGGCATTGTTCATTGCTGTCCCTGTTGTTGTTATGCTTGTAATAAATTTATTTGGATCAGGCCTGGCGGGATTAAGATCTCAGAATTATTTAACAGAGCTGCAGATGACAGTGCCGTTGTTTATTACGGCTGTTAGAGATTATCGTATAGATAAGTTTGCAGGCAAAATAATGCCGGTCGGATAATATGAAATTTATAGATCCCCTACAGGGATCAAATGTTGTGGGTGGCCGGTTGCTACAATTATATTCCCCCTACAGGGGAACGCATTGTAGTTTATCGTGCTTGCTACAAATTCTGCGTGTGTTTCTATGTGTTCTTATGTGCCTTATGTGGTAAAATTCCTAAATTCGAATTGAATAAGGACAAAAGACATTAACCACATTAGGCACATAAGGACACATTAGAATTCCGCTGATTCCCTTATTTAATCAAAATTATCTTTCTCGTTTGAAAGTCAGACAGGTTCAAGATAACGCCCCATATTTAGAACTATCGAACTATCGAACTATCGTACCATCGAACTCTATTTAAGGTTAACAAAATTCTTTAATATCCTAAGACCATTCTCCCCCGAATCCTCAGGATGGAACTGCACACCGAAAAAGTTTTCCTTTTCAACTGCAGCGCTGATCGAAGTATTATTATTCCTTGCCACCGCTGTTGAATATTCATTTACCGGCAGGTAATATGAATTGTTAAAATAAAATTCAGCTCCATCTGCAATTCCCTCAAGCAGACGGTTTTCACGGCAAAGCTGGATTGGATGAAGTCCCTGAAACGGGACATCATTCTCTGCTTCATTAAACTGCCTGATCTTTTCTCCCACTATTCCAAGACAGGATACATTCCCTTCCGGAGAATAATCGCAGAGGATCTCCATCCCCAAACCGATTCCCAGCAGGGGTTTCTTTAATACCCTCAGCATAGTAAAGAGATTGAGTATATGGATCTTCTTTATGCCCGCAGAGGCGATGCCGTACCCAGGGAGGATCAGCTTATCGGCTTTGCATATCTCAAATTCATTATCGGAATACTTATGCTCGATCTGAAGAGTCTTTAAGGCCTCCCCGATCTTCCCGTAATTATTATTGTAGTTTACTAAAATGATCATTTTAAGTTCTGTTCAATTTTCCTGAATTCAAGATGACCTTTCTCTCCAAGAGTAACTTCAATGGTATCTCTTTCTCTGAATTTTCCCATCAAAATCTCTGAGGAAAGCGGGTTAACCAGGTACTTCTGGATGGTTCTTTTTAATGGGCGTGCGCCGTATGTTACATCATAACCCATCTGCGCCAGCCAGTCTCTTGATTCATTATCAATCTTAATAGTTATATCTTTTTCCCTGAGCATATGTTCCACTTTTTCTATCTGCAGGTCCACGATCTTGCGTAATTCGCTTCTGCTCAACGGCTTAAAGAGTACAACTTCATCAATTCTGTTCAGGAACTCAGGTCTTATAGTCTTCCTGAGAAGATCTGTTAATCTGTATCTCAAATCTCCTAAAATATTCTCAATTTCACTATCCTCAGCATTTAAAAGTTTTTCCTGTATAAGGTGCGAGCCAAGATTGGATGTCATTATTATAATCGTATTCTTAAAATTAACAGTTCTTCCCTGGTTATCGGTTAATCTTCCGTCATCAAGTACCTGCAGCAGTATATTAAACACATCGGGATGAGCTTTCTCAATTTCATCAAGCAGGATCACCGAATAAGGTCTTCTTCTGACTGCTTCGGTCAGCTGTCCCCCTTCTTCATAACCGACATATCCGGGAGGTGCACCGATAAGCCTGGAGACAGAAAACTTTTCCATATACTCCGACATATCGATACGCACCATTGCGTGTTCATCATTAAAGAGAAATTCTGCAAGAGCACGGGCCAGCTCGGTTTTACCAACACCGGTAGTGCCGAGAAAAATAAATGAACCGATAGGACGGTTAACATCCTGCAGTCCTGTTCTTGATCTGCGTATTGCATTTGCCACTGCAGAGACAGCCTCCTCCTGTCCCACCACACGATGATGAAGTTCATCTTCAAGACGCAGAAGCTTTGCCCTTTCGCTTTCAAGCATACGGCTTACCGGTATGCCTGTCCATTTTGCGACTACCTCAGCAATATCCTCGGCATCGACTTCTTCCTTCAGCATCTTCTGGTTGCGCTGTATTTCATAGAGACTCTCAGTCTCTTTTTTCAAATCTTTTTCAAGAGATGCTATTTTCCCGTAACGGAGCTCTGCCACTTTACCGAGATCACCTTCCCGTTCATATTTTTCTGCTTCGGTTCTTGCATTCTCGATTTCACTTTTCATTGCTCTTATATTTTTTATCTTCTCTTTCTCAAGATTCCAGTGCATACGGAATTTATTTCTTTCTTCATCAAGCGTACCAAGCTCAAGCTGAAGTTCCGATAATCTTTTTTGAGAGTCCGCATCATTCTCCCGTTTCAGTGCTTCCCTTTCAATCTCAAGCTGTTTTATTTTTCGTTCAACAGCATCAAGCTCTTCAGGCATTGAATCAATTTCTATTCTCAGTTTTGAAGCAGCTTCATCAATCAGATCGATTGCTTTATCAGGAAGGAACCTGTCGGTTATATACCTGTTCGAAAGCTGGGCAGCTGCAACAATAGCGCCGTCGGTTATTCTTACACCGTGGTGCACTTCATATCTTTCCTTCAGTCCGCGCAGAATAGAAATCGTATCCTCTTCAGAAGGTTCGCTTACAAGCACCGGCTGGAATCGTCTTTCTAAGGCAGCATCTTTTTCAATATGTTTTTTGTACTCATCAAGAGTTGTTGCCCCTATCGCGTGAAGCTCTCCTCTTGCAAGTGCAGGCTTTAAGATATTAGCCGCATCCATTGAGCCCTGAACAGCACCGGCGCCGACAAGTGTATGCAGTTCATCGATAAAGAGAATGATCTCGCCATTGGATTGCTGAACTTCTTTAATTACTGCTTTAAGCCGTTCTTCAAACTGTCCCCTGAACTGGGTACCGGCAACAAGCGCTCCCATATCAAGTGCAACGATTCTTTTTGTCTTTAGATTTTCAGGAACATCCCCTGATACTATCCTGTGGGCAATTCCTTCGGCAATTGCTGTTTTACCAACACCCGGCTCACCGATAAGGACAGGATTATTTTTTGTTCTTCTGGAAAGAACCTGCAGTACTCTTCTTATTTCCTCATCTCTTCCGATAACAGGATCAAGCTTTCCTGTTCGTGCAAGCTCATTAAGATCCCTGCCGTATTTTTCTAACGACTGGTAAGTATCCTCCGGATTCTGGGATGTGATCCTTTCTGTCCCTCTCACTTCTTTTAAAGCATTCAGAATAAGATCCCGCGAAATGCCGTTATCCCTTAAAAGCTGTCCCGCTCTCCCCTCATGCGAAGAAAAAGCCAGCAGCAGATGTTCAGTTGAAACATATTCATCCTTAAGATGTTTTGCTTCTCCGGCAGAATCATCAAACAATTTGGAAAGAGAATTAGACATCTGCTGGCTGCCAACACCTGCGCCTGATACCTTAGGGAGTGCTTCTATAAGCTCGTTGATCTTTAATTTAAGCCGGTTAACATTGCCTCCGGTCTTTTGAAGAAGAGTATCTGCAATATTTCCTTTTTCCTGGACAATTGCAGCAAGGATATGTTCCGGTTCAAGGACCTGGTTATTATAGTTCTGTGCAATTTCCACTGCATTCTGCACCAGCTCCTGCGCTTTTATAGTTAATTTACTGAAATTAAATGCCATAGTTAATATTCCCTCGACTTAAACATATTTAAACATTGTCAGCCAACGAATAGTTTCATATTAAAGTATTATCTGCCAACAGTAAAATCAGATATGTAAAATTAAGGAATTTAGGGGAGAAGATGTGAGTTTATAGACGATCCGCCAGCCAGTTTTAAATGTATAAAATATTAACCAGGATGTGAAAAGTGACAGATTTATTAAATGATAACGAACTTTTTATTTGCACAATAGTAACAAATCGCTCCAGACATATAATTCAAGACTTGCTAAAGCTTTGTAAAGAGCATGCTGCTGTCTTAAAACATGTAGCTTAAAGGTCTTTACAAGGTCTTATCAAGCCATTTACATGCTGTTTAGAACCAGGTGTTAGCTAAGTGGGGGCATAGCGGTTTTTTATAAAAAGTTCGATAGTACGATTGTACGATGGTTCGATAGTGTAAAATGTAAGGAACGCTCAGTGAGCGTTCCGCAATGGGCACCAACCCCAGATGGCGTTCTGAGAGAGTACACATCCCAGATAGCATTTCGCAATCTCAGATAACTTCCCGTTGATGCAGTCCTCGAGTGCCAGGGGGCAACTACCAAAGGGATATGGATATGTGGAATGGACAGGTGGCGTTTGCAACTACTACTTAATTATCCGTAATCACGCCACCTGTCCGTACAGAGTTTTTTCTATCTGAAAATTTATATTTATTCAGACAATCATCCAATCATCCAGTCATCCTCAGTGCGTGAGATTGCTTCAGTCGAAGACTCCATTCGCAAAGACGTTATTTATTCATACAGTCATCCATTCCTCCATCCATCTATCCATCCTTCGATCATTAGCTTATAATTGGCTTCTAATTACGCTAAGATTAGCTTCGGACTCAGGTTAAGGTCAGGAGGTCGAACGGAGGTCATCCGGTCCAGGTGGCTGAAAGAGCGAATCAGGCAGGAGAGTTATAGTCTCGCAGAAATCAATTTGATATTGATTTGATATTATTTTTCATCTGTTTAATTCCTGGTTCTTAGTTCGTAGTTCTTAGTTGGAGAAATATAAAATTTAGGGAGAAGTGTTTCCAATTATATACTAATGATCGAACCATACCATCGTACTATCGAACTATCGAACCTTTACAAGTGCTTAAAAAAAGTGGATTGTTAATCAGGGTGTCTATCGGTATTTTTGCAGACTCAAAAAATTCATCTCATTATAAGTGTCAAAATTCAGTGATACCATAACAGCACTGGCAACCCCTCCGGGCAGCGGTGCAATCTCTGTTATCCGCATAAGCGGTGCAGATTCCTTTGGCGCAGCTGATGCTGTTTTCCGGGGGAAGGTAAAAATATCGGAAGCAGCGTCTCATACGATCCACTATGGAAATATTATGGATCCTGATGGAAACGTCGTTGATGATGTGCTGGTATCGGTATTCCGGAGCCCTAATTCATATACCGGTGAGGATGCCGTTGAGATAAGCACACACGGGAGTCCGCTTATCGCAAAGACTATACTGGAACTGCTGGTAAATCATAATGTCAGATATGCTGATCCGGGAGAGTTCACAAAAAGAGCATTCCTTAATAACAGGATCGATCTTGCACAGGCTGAAGCTGTCGCCGATATAATCAGCTCCAGGACGGATATCTCTCTTAAGGGGGCAAGGAACCAGCTGGATGGATTGCTGTCTGCAAGAGTTAATGAATTGAGAACGGCACTTATAAACAGTTCCTCGCTTGTTGAACTAGAACTTGATTTTGCAGAAGAAGATATAGAATTTGTAAGAAAAGATGAACTATTAAATAAAATTGATAGTATCATATGTGAACTAAACAAATTATTGTCGACCTATAATTTCGGAAAAGTGCTAAAGGAAGGAATAAACGCAGGATTAGTGGGCAAGCCAAATGTCGGTAAGTCCTCCCTGCTGAACTATATCCTCAAAGAAAAGCGGGCGATAGTGAGTCACATCCCCGGAACCACAAGGGATATTATCCGCGAAGATGTTACTATCGATGGTATATTCTTCAGGCTGTATGATACCGCAGGTATACGCGTCTCCGACGATGAAATTGAAAAAGAAGGCGTGCTCAGAAGCCGGGAGGTTATCAGAAATTCGGACCTGGTGCTGATAATATCAGATATCCTGCAGGATTTCCCGGAAGATCTGGAAAAGGAAGTCCTGGAGTTGACCAGTCCGGATAAGATTATAAGGGTTGTTAATAAAATTGACCTGAGGGGTGAGATTGCTTCGTCGCAGACTCCTCGCAATGACGGCTTCAAGGGAGCGGTAAATATTTCTGCGAAGACTGGTGAAGGGATTGAGGAGTTATTTAAAGTTATGAAGGAAAAGGCATTGGGAAGTTCGGTATATACTGAGAAGACTGCCATAGTGTCAAATTTGCGACATTATGACTGCCTAAGACGGGCAAAGGATTACCTTGGCAATGCTACTGACTCCTTAAATTCCGGTCTAACCGGTGAATTTGTGGCAATAGATCTGCGGAATGCTGAAAATGCACTTGCTGAAGTAATAGGTGAAGTAACATCAGATGATATTTTGAATAATATATTTAGCCAGTTTTGTATAGGAAAATAGTTTCACGTGAAACATGAAAGGGAGTTCTTAGGTGGCTTGTTCTAGTTCTAAGTTTTTTATTGAGGATTGCTTCTTCGCAGACTTCTACTAATGACGCCTTATAGCCAGTGCCCGGTCACTTCGATACATTTTCTCGAAGACTCGAAAACACTCAGTGACCTTTCTTTCCCTTTCCTAAGGAATCATAGCCCGGTGGCTGAGTGTTCCGAAGGAATGTATCGAAGCCATAAGGGCGGCAGTGCGAAAAATCCTCATACCAGCAGTGCCCTGACCATTTTATGATGAAATTTCTTCGTAGAACAGATATTTTAATAGAGGTCATTTTTTTGTTAAATAAAGGCAATCACTTTGTTGGATAACTCGCAATAACGGATAATTTTTGCTCGTAAAAAGTATTTAGAAATAAAGGTTTTAATAGTTTCACGTGGAACAAAGTATTAAAAATTAAGATTTTATGAATAATTATGATGTAATTGTAATTGGAGGAGGACACGCCGGAATTGAAGCTGCTTGTGCAGCAGCAAAGATGGGATGTTCTGTTGGTTTATTTTCGATGGATAAGAATGCCCTGGGTAGAATGTCCTGCAACCCTGCTATAGGAGGCACGGCAAAAGGACACCTGGTCAGAGAGATTGATGCCCTTGGAGGGATGATGGGGCTGCTGGCTGACAAAACTGGAATACAGTTCAGGATGCTTAATAAATCTAAAGGTCCTGCTGTATGGTCTCCAAGATGCCAGTCTGACCGTAAGCTTTACTCTGAAGAAGCTGTTA
Source organism: uncultured Ignavibacteriales bacterium (assembly GCA_963764685.1). Taxonomy (GTDB): domain Bacteria; phylum Bacteroidota; class Ignavibacteria; order Ignavibacteriales; family Ignavibacteriaceae; genus CAVXTT01. The sequence continues at coordinate 63,333 of CAVXTT010000003.1, read as the reverse complement.
ATGTTGTATCGAATCATCCTGGTATTACGATAGTTGAAGATTCGGTTGATGAAATTCTGCAGGAAAATAATCAAATAAAAGGAATTCATACTTCCTCCGGGAAGTTCTATCCCTGTAAGGCGCTGATACTATCTTCCGGAACGTTTCTGAACGGACTAATGCATACCGGATTAAATTCCGTTAAAGGGGGAAGGTATGGTGAGAAACCAGCCCTTGGAATAACTGAGTCGCTAGTTAAAATGGGATTCGAAGCTGGACGCCTAAAGACCGGAACACCTCCCAGGTTGCTTAAAAAGACTATAAATTTTGATATTTTGGAAGAGCAGCCGGGTGATGAGAACCCCCAACCTTTTTCCCATAAGACAAATTTGTCAGATTTTCCTTATCTGCCCCAGGTAAGCTGCTCAATTACGCACACGGATGAGACTGTCCACAAGATCCTCGAAAAAGGATTTGCTGCCTCACCTATGTTTACCGGGTTAATAAAAGGCGTAGGACCACGTTACTGCCCCTCTATAGAAGATAAAATAGTTCGCTTTGCAGATAAAAAGCAGCATCAGCTTTTTCTCGAGCCGGAAGGTTTGGACAGTGATCTTATCTATGTAAATGGTTTTTCTACCTCCCTGCCTGCAGAAATTCAGCAGGAGGCAATTAAGAAAATAAAAGGACTCGAGAATGCCGAAATGGTGCGTCCCGGCTATGCCGTTGAATATGATTTCTTCCCGCCTCACCAGGTTGATCTTACGCTTGAAACTAAATTGATCAAAGGACTTTATTTTGCGGGACAAATAAACGGTACTTCAGGATATGAGGAAGCTGCAGCTCAGGGACTAATAGCAGGAATAAATGCCGCACTGAAAATTCAAAACAAACCCGAATTCGTCTTGAAAAGAAGTGAAGCTTATATAGGTGTTTTAATCGATGATCTGGTGAATAAATCAACCGATGAACCCTACAGGATGTTTACATCAAGAGCTGAACACCGACTGCTCCTGAGACAGGATAATGCTGACAGGAGATTAACCGCTTACGGCTTTAAGCTGGGATTGTTAGAGCAGGTTTTTTATGATGATCTGCTGAGAAGAGAGAACCTTATAACTTCAGGTCTGGATATTTTTTCTAATTATAAACTCCACGCCAGGGAAGTGAACGCTTTCCTCGAATCATATAATTTACCGGGAATTGATTCAACTGAGACGATAGCTAAATTGGTAAAACGTCCTGAGTTATCTTTATCACAATTGGCAACATTTGTTAATGGCAATAACAATATAGATGCTATTTTAGCTGATAAATCAGCATTTGAGCAGATCGAAATAGAATTAAAATATGAGGGATATATTAAAAGACAGTATGAGGCAGTCGAACGGTTTGGTAAATATGAGGACTCTATCATTCCTTTAAACTTAAACTATTCTAACTTAAAGTCATTATCCACAGAGGGACGGGAGAAGCTGAATAAGGTAAAACCCCGCTCTATTGGGCAGGCTTCGAGGATCTCAGGTGTGACGCCTTCCGATATTTCTGTATTATTGGTATATTTGAAAAACTAATCTTGGGAATTTTTATGATAGATGTTCAAGATCATTATACGAAGGAATTATCCTCGTTATACTGGGAAAACGGGCTCAATCCCGATATCATGAAAATAGAACGTCTAGCCTACTTTGCAGAAATCGTCAAAGAGAAAAATGAGGAGTTGAATTTAATATCCAGGAAAGACGCTGAATGGATTATTGAAAACCACATCTTCATATCCTCATATATCACAAAATTTCTTCCGGAAAAATGTTCTCATTTCCTTGATATAGGAACAGGAGGAGGCTTCCCGGGTATACCTATTGCCATTCTTAGACCTCAAATGAGGGGTATACTTGTAGATTCAACCGGAAAGAAAATCGAAGCGGTAAAAGAATTTATTGATAAGTTGAAACTCAGCAATGTTAATGCAGAAAATTATCGTGTTGAAAGTCCTGAATTCATTGCTACCTATGCTAACTCATTCGATCTTGTTGTAAGCCGCGCTACAGTCCCGCTGATTATTTTACTTCGCTATGCAATGCCTTTAATAAAAGATAAAGCTTATCTTGCAGCTGTTAAAGGGGGAGATCTGGAGGAAGAATTCCAGAAGGCCTTGATGAAGTATAAACCTTTTATAAAGAAATCTACCATTTTTGAACTTTTTTATAAGCCGTCTAATGTAAGGAATCAGAAAGGAAAAAAACTGGTTCTTCTGGAGCTTAATAAGTGAGTTCTGATCCCTCAAAGGATTCTCTTTTTTCTGAAATAAGCAACCTTTCAACCGAGCAGCGTAATCCTGCATCGATGAATATTGATTCTGCATCCATTAAGGAAATCCTTCACATAATAAATAATGAAGATAAGAATGTTCCCGCCGCGGTAGAGAAAGAGCTCCCTTATATTGAAAAGGCTGTAGAGCTTATTGTTAACGCTGTAAGGAACGGCGGCAGGTTAATATATTTTGGCGCAGGAACAAGCGGACGGCTGGGAATACTTGATGCTGCAGAATGTCCTCCTACATTTGGAACTCCCTACGACCTTATTAAAGGATTTATTGCCGGTGGAAGAAAAGCAGTATTTAAGGCAGTGGAGGGAGCAGAGGATCTCGAATCGATTGGTGAAGGTGATGTTGTAAAAGCAGAAGTTACGAATAAGGATGTTGTCTGCGGAATAGCCGCAAGCAAAAGGACTCCATACGTAATCGGTGCTGTGAAGAAAGCAAAAGCACTTGGTGCAGCGACAATTTTTATTACCACCAATCCCAGGGAAGAATTTAATTTAAAGGAAGCGGATATTGCAATATGTCCCTTTGTTGGTCCCGAAGTAATAATGGGCTCAACAAGAATGAAGAGTGGAACTGCACAGAAGCTCGTGTTAAATATGCTGACGACCGCTTCGATGATACGGCTCGGCAAAGTTTATGAGAATATGATGATAGACCTGCAGCTTACAAACAATAAGCTGCGGGAAAGAGCCCGGCGTATAATTATGATCATTACCGGGATTGATTATGACAGCGCATCTAAATATCTTGAAGATGCCGGTGGAAATGTGAAGATAGCTCTTGTTATGATACTTGCTAAGGTTGACTCTGCGGAAGCGCAAAGGAAATTAACCGCCGCAGACGGATTTGTAAAAAAAGCCTTAGAGCTGTAATCGGATAAATATAATAATATACCCCCGGGGTTCCTGGTTGAACCCCTTTTGGCATTTTAAATCTATGCAAGTTTCGGGATAGAGAGATTGGGGAAAGTTCTATTAAGTAAAATTAGGATTTTACCACATTAGGCACATAGGAAGACAGAACATAGGTCACATAGAATTCGAAGCACGTAAGAGTGTACCTATGTTTTTTATGTGAAGTATGTGATGAAATTTTGAATGGAAGAAGATAATAAAAAAAGTAATGACACAAGTTTCAGAAATATCGAATAAAAATAAAACCTTCAGAAGAATTATTGAGCAGGTAAAGGGGGGAGGACGAAACCCTTTTTTTATATCTCCCCTTCATGGCTCCTCGAAGAGTTTCATTATCGCGGAACTGATAAAGCTGCACAGGCAGATCTTCATTCTTCTGCCGGATGAGAAGGCAGTCGATGAACTTGCTGTTGAACTTTCTATCCTGGGGTTTGAAGATAAGCTTCTTACTATAAATGATTTCCTGCCGGAAGGACTGCAGCAGAAGCTTACCGAGATTACCGGCCGCGATCAGGTTATTGTGCTGGCTATGTATGATATTCTGAATTATTCTTTCCCCGATCCAAAAGAAATATCCGGAGGAATAGCTAAGATCAGCACAGGCAGCGGTTTAAGTTATAATGACCTCCAGGATTATTTGAATCTTCTGAACTATCAGAGAGATAAATTTGTAGAAGCCCCCGGGGATTATTCTGTAAGAGGATCTATTGTTGATTTCTGGTCCTACAGTGAAAGAAGTCCAGTCCGGATTGAATTCGATGGTGACTTCATTGAATCGTTAAGATACTTTGATCCTGAGAGCCAAAGGTCCATACAGCACGCGGAGACAGCAACACTCGCAGGACGTATACCGGAGGAGAAATCTGCAGGAGAGGCGGATATCTTTTCTTATTTGAAAAATGCTGTTGTGCTTGCCTCCCTCTATGAGATGGAAAATCTTACAGTTGATAAAAAAAACATATTGAACGGGGATAAGGAATTAACGGTTGAGGAAGTAAAAAAGGATACAGTCTCAGATGATGAATTCCCGGAGAGCTTCCAGGAGGAAACGACATCAGATCCTGTATATAAAGAGAAAAAAGGATATGATGGATATAGGAACCCCGGTTCCTGTACCTGGATAATAGAAGACGAACTTTCTTTAAACCCGAGAGTCGAACTTTCGCTTGCAGAAACTCCTATCATAAATTCGAACTATGAAATTCTTTTTAATGTGCTGAGTGATTATGCAGTAAAGAATTATGAGATCATCATTACTTCTGAAAATGAACTGCAGTCGGGACGGCTTAAGGATCTTCTTTCGGAAATAAGAACTGAACTCGGTGTGCTTCTTGAACAAAAAAGAATCGTAATTGAAACTCTTCCTATCAAAAAAGGTTTTGTAAACAAGGAGGATAAGTTTTTCCTTCTGACTGATTACCAGATATTTAATAAACCCTACAGGACACGGCTACCCTCAGCAAAGAAGTATAAAAAATCAAAAGCCAAATCACTGAATGCTATCAAGCGGGGGGATTTTGTAGTACACGAGGATTACGGGATAGGACAATATGCAGGACTCGAAACAATAAAGATCGGCGATACCAACCAGGAATCGATGAAGATATTATACAGCGCCGGCGGGGTTGTATATGTTAATTTGAATTATCTCTCACTTGTGAAGAAATATTCCTCCAGTGAGAGCCTTACTCCTGCACTCTCGGTATTAGGTAGTGCAGACTGGAGCAATACAAAGCAGCGTACAAAGAAAAAAATAAAGGAAGCTGCACGTGAGCTGATAGAACTTTATGCAAAAAGAAAAGCAACAAAAGGTTATTCATTCAACACCGATACGATCTGGCAGAAGGAACTTGAGGCTTCATTTTTATACGAGGATACTCCCGACCAGTCTAAAGTAACCGAGGAAGTTAAGCAGGATATGGAAGCCGAAAACCCTATGGACAGGCTTGTATGCGGTGATGTAGGTTTCGGTAAAACAGAAATAGCCGTAAGGGCTGCCTTTAAGGCTGCCCAGGAAGGGAAGCAGACAGCTGTGCTTGTCCCGACTACAATTTTAAACGAACAGCATTTCAATACATTTACTGACAGGCTGAATCAGTTCCCTGTAAGAGTTGCTTCTCTTTCAAGGTTCCGTTCAAAAAAAGAACAGACCCATATACTAAAAGAATTGCAGGAAGGGAAAGTAGATGTTGTTATCGGCACCCACCGCCTGTTATCCAAAGATGTTCAGTTCAGGGATCTCGGCTTATTGATAATAGATGAGGAACACCGTTTCGGCGTTACGGCAAAGGAGAAACTCAGATCATTAAAAGTTAACGTTGATACTCTTACTCTTACCGCTACACCGATACCAAGGACACTGAATCTTTCACTCCTTGGCGCAAGGGACTTATCCATTATTGCAACCCCTCCTCCTAACAGGCAGCCGATCTACACTCACGTTTCTGTATTTAATATTAACAAGATCAGGGAATGGATACTTAGTGAAATAGACCGGAGCGGACAGATTTATTTTGTACACGACAGGGTTCATTCAATCGATAAGCTTGCTGTCTATCTCACCAAAAGTATTCCTGAGATTAAGATTGGTGTAGCGCACGGACAGATGAAACCCTCAGCCCTTGAGGAGGTAATCTATAAATTCCTTAACAGGGAATACCACCTGCTCCTGTCAACTAAAATTATTGAATCGGGACTGGATATTCCAAATGTAAACACAATTATTATAAACCGTGCAGACAGATTCGGTCTTGCAGAGCTTCACCAGTTAAGAGGAAGGGTCGGCAGATCGGACAGGCAGGCGTATGCGTATCTTATTGTCCCTTCTATGGACGGCATAAATAAGAAAGCATTAAAAAGACTCCAGGCAATAGAGGAATATACAGATGTAGGTGCCGGCTTTAATATCTCGATGCGCGATCTTGAGATCAGGGGAGCAGGGAATCTTCTCGGCACCGAGCAGTCGGGATTTATAAATGAAGTGGGCTTCGATCTTTATATAAAATTAATCAACGAAGCAGTTGAGGAACTGAAGTACCAGGAGTTTAAAGATATATTTAAGGATCTCCCGAATCCTGAAGACAGGACAGATCCTGTAATCGATACTTATTTCGAACTCGGTATACCGAATGATTATATGCCTGATCAGATGGACAGGCTGAATTACTACACGATACTCTATGCAATAAAGAGTGCTGATGAAATAACCGAGATACAGGAGGAGATAACCGACAGATTTGGACCCCTTCCTGAAAAGGTAAAGATGCTGGTTGCATCGGCACTTCTTAAATTTTATTCATCCTACGCATTATTTGAAAGAGTAATTATCCAGAGGAAAAATATTTTTATAATACTACCGAAGGGAGAGAAGGAGGATTATTATAAACAGAAGTTTGTCCACCTGATGCAGCATATTATGAACAGCCATAAGAATAGTATCAAATTCACTCAGCAGAAGGATGTCCTTAAACTTGTCATCCCTGAACACCTTTGAGAAACCGGAACAGGTATTGGGGTATTTAATTAAATTCAGCCGGGAAGTGATTGAACTCTTCAGGAACCTTAAAGCTTCTGAAAAGCAGGTACCCCCTTTACAGGTAGTAGATTAAATCCGTCCAAATTACTATTATTTAAAATGCTAAAAACCGCAGCACTGTTAATTTGTTATACACTACTTCTATTCCCGCAGATCAATAATAACGATCTGAGCGTGGAGCACCTGACTTTGAAAGACGGTCTTTCCCAGAGCACCATTTCCAGTATCTGCCAGGACAGGGAAGGGTTTATGTGGTTTGGTACGGCAAATGGATTGGACCGTTATGACGGCTACAGCTTTAATGTTTATAAAACTGATTTTCTCGATTCAACATCTATCTCCAACAACATAATCAATTATATCACTGAAGATGAAAATGGAGTTCTGTGGATAGCTACCGAGAACGGGCTTAATTCCTTTGATAAACAAACAGGTAAATTCAAAAGGTACCTGATGACTTCATCCGGCAGCAGAATAATGCCTGTTCTGATTGACCATAATAAGAATATGTGGATAGGCGGCTACGGCAGCGGACTGATCAAATTGAATAGAGCCGACGGTACTTTACAAAGCTTCCCCAATGATTCTCAAATCAAGGATAACAGCAAGGATTATATATGGAGCGCTGCAGAAGATGATGCGGGCAATCTGCTGCTTGGTACTCTTCACGGTTTAGTAAAGTTTGATCCTTTGACAGAAAAGTTTTCAGATTACCCTGTTAATACAAACAAGAAGGATGGCACCTCGGGATTGAGACTGTTTTCGATTCTAAAGGATAACGGCTGTTTCTGGATAGGAAGTGATTCAGGAATACTCGATTGTTTTAATCCTGAAACAGGAGAATTCAAACATTATCCCCTGGATTATGCCGGTGAAGAAACCAGCGGAAGTATATACTCAATTATTCCATTCGACAGCGACAGGCTTCTTGTCGGGATAATGGGAAGCGGAATAAAGATCTTTAATAAAATATCAGGCAAGGTTGAAGGCTCTGTATCCGGTCTTACCGATAACCGGGTATATTCCCTGTATATGGATAAGACCGGTATCATCTGGGGAGGCACGTATACCAGCGGAATAAATAAAATAAATCCCGAAGCACGGAAATTCAGGCTTCATAGTAATACAACAGAGAGAAGTCCGGGCAGCGCCTTTATAAATTGTTTCTATAAGGATGAAGATAATATTACCTGGATCGGAAAAGCTGATGGGTTATACAAATATGATCCCCTGAAGGAAAGCTATACAGTTTATAAAATAACCGGAACCGGAACAGTCCCCGGCATCTCATCTATAGCCGGGGGCAGCGATGATAATTTATGGATCGGAGGAGGCAGCGGCTTATTTAAGTTTAATAAACGTACCGGTAAATTTATAAACTGTAATAAAGAAGCAGGCATAAACTCATCTATATCCCGTTTATTTTATTATAAGAATAACCTTCTGCTTTGTACAAGGGGAGAGGGAATAATAGTTTTCGATCCTGCATCCGAACGGAAGGTACCTGATAAACAATTTGAGCATAAAGAATTATCTTCATTAACAATTACCTCTGCGGCAGCTGATGCTGATGGGTTATGGCTGGGCTCCGCTGATGGCATTATAAAGCTCTTATCAGACGGAACAATTAAGTCCTTGAAATATGAGTCCGGTAAAAAGAATACACTTAACAGCAGTAATATACTGTCGCTCTGTTTTGATGGGGAAGCTCTCTGGATCGGTACATATGGAGGAGGGTTAAACAGGTTAGACAAGGACGGAACTATTACCTGGTTTTCCGAACGTAATGGACTGCCGGATAATGTAGTTTATGCTATCCAGCCGGATAATAAAGGATATCTCTGGATTAGTTCCAATAAAGGCATCAGCCGCTTTAATACTGCCGATCATTCAGTTAAGAACTTTGACCTGTCCGACGGACTGCAGGGACTCGAATATAACGGCGGCGCATCCTTTAAATCAGCAGACGGCGAAATGTTCTTCGGGGGACTGGAAGGATGGAATTCATTTTATCCCGAACGCATTACTGAAAATGAAGACCCTCCTTTGTTATCAATAACAGATATGAGAGTGTTTGATAATAAAATGAATATCATTCCCGGAACTCCTTTTAAACTGAGCTACGATCAGAACTTTATCTCCTTTGATTTTGTTGCCCTGCATTATCATAATCCATGGAAGAATAAATATGCTTATATGCTTAAAGGTTTTGACAAAGAATGGATATACTGCGGCAGCAGGAGATTTGCCTCATACACAAATCTTGAACCGGGTGAATATATCTTCCTGGTAAAAGGATCCAACAATGACGGCATATGGAATGAGCAGCCTGCAGCAGTATCTTTTATAATCGCGCCTCCTTTCTGGCGCACCTGGTGGTTCTATATTATTTCGGTAATTGCAGTTACTGCAGCAATAGTCAGCATTCATAAATACAGGGTAAGATTAAAGCTTAAGCAGCTTGAGAAGATTGAAGAAATCAGAAAAGGCATTGCAGATGATTTTCACGATGAGCTTGGACATAAGCTCACCAAGATATCATTATACAGTGAGATAATGAGGAGAGAATTAAGCGGTACGCTGAATGGTCACGAAGAGTATCTACAGAAAATAAATGATGCTGCAAATAATCTTTATGATGACACCAAGGATTTCGTCTGGTCGATTGACCCGCTTAAGGACTCACTCTTTGATCTTGCCGTTTACCTTAAAGACTTCGGTGATGAGTTTTTTGAGAAGACCGGGATCTCCTTCATTGTAAATGAAATACCTGAAGGTTTCAGGAAGATAGTCCTGCCGATGAACTGGAAGCGTCAGCTTACCCTCATCTTTAAGGAGGCAATGAACAATATATTAAAACATTCCGGTGCTTCGGAAGTTACGCTGCTTATTGAATCATCTGAAGGGAAGATAAAAATTATTCTGAAGGATAATGGGATAGGCTTTAAGGAAGATGATATTAAAAAGACAGCCAGGGGACTGGATATAATGAAGAAGCGTGCAGTGAGGATAGGCGGACTGCTGGAAATTGTGCCGGGTGCAAAGGGAATGGAAATGTGTTTTACAGGTGAACTTAAACAAGCTGCAGGCAGGAGGTCTTGATATGATTTATGTCTCGCTGGTTGAAGATGATCCTGAAATAAGAGAGAGCATTAAATACCTGATCAACAGCACCGAAGGATACAAGTGTATTAGTGCATTCGGGAGCTGTGAAGATGCGTTAAAGGATCTCCCGGAGAATCTGCCGGATGTTATTTTAATGGATATTACACTCCCCGGAATGAATGGGATAGAAGGCGTAAGGAAAATAAGGGAGAAGATTGATGTCGATATCCTGATGCTTACTGTCCATAAAGATGATGAACTTATATTCGAATCCCTCTGCGCAGGTGCCAGCGGCTACCTGATGAAAAATACCTCTCCGGCAAGGCTTATTGAGGCCATAAAGGAAGTGCACGAGGGGGGCGCCCCTATGAGTACCAATATTGCCAGGAGAATTGTAACGTCCTTCAGATCATCTCCCGATCCCAATTTAACGGGAAGGGAGACAGAAGTATTATCGCAGATGTGCAAGGGGAAAAGCTACAAGATGATTGCCGATTCTCTTATCATCAGCGAAGAAACTATTCACTTCCATATTAAGAATATTTACCGCAAGCTCCAGGTACACTCAAAAACCGAAGCAGTAGCAAAGGCGATTAAGCAGAAGCTGGTTTAAATTAGTGCGATGGTGCGATGGTGCGATAGTACGATGGTGCGATGGTATGATAGTGCGATAGTCTGCCTGCGGTAGGCAGGGGAGTCTTCGACTGAAGCAATCCCACGCACCGGAGATGTATGGATGGATGAATGTATGAATAAATGTCGTCATTGCGAAGGAGTCTTCGACTGAAGCAATCCCACGCATCGGAGATGGATGGATGCACCATTCGGAAAGGACAGGTCAACTTCGCATTATTAGTGAATTATTTATCCAGGGTTGACCTGTCCGTGCACAGGTTGTCTTTTTTTTATTGATTGCCTGATTGATGTAAGTATTTAAAGAAAAGAAAAATTCTGTAGGGATAGGTGGCGCTATTGCGGATAATTAGGTAGTAATTGCACACGCCACCTGTCCTTTCCTCATATCCCCTTGGTAGTGCCCTCTGGCATTCGAGGACTGCATCAACGGGAACGCTATCCGCTTGTGGGTGTCCGTAGCGAAATGCCATCTGGGGTGTGTACTCTCTCAGAACGCCATCTGGGGGATGGTGTCCCTAGCGGAACGCCATCTGGGTGGTTGCCCTAACAGAACGCAATCTTGGGGATGGTGCCCATAGCGGAACGCTCACTGAGCGTTCCTTACATTTTGCGTTTTGCACCATCGAACTATCGAACCATCGTACAATCGTACCTGCCTGCGGCGGACAGGCCATCGAACTTTTTATAAAAACCACTTCATTAACACTTCGTCAACACCTGGTTCTAGACGGCTTGTAAACAGCTTGCTCACGTCTTATAAAGCCCTTGGAGCTGTCTGTTTTAATACAGTAAAATGCTCTTTACAAAGCTTTTAGCTAGCCTTGAACTATATTTCTTGAGCGATTTGTTGCATAATGTTAATAAAATGTTTGTAAAAAGTTCAATTTTGGAACAAATTAGCCATAATTGGCCACATAAATGCCAATACATCCCTACAAACTAGGCCTCAAGTCTGACCCAAGCTACCCACAACCCGAAATTGTGGTAGTTGGGTAAGATTTGGGTACCGTTAGAGCTGAATGAGTAAGAGGGGAAGGCCTTTATCTGGCCAATTTGAGGCAGACAACAGGAATTGGATGGATGGAAGAATGGAGGATTGTCTGAATAAAGTAACATTGTTTATAGCTTCGCCCGCACGACCCTGCTAACCTGTTGGCAGGCCATACTTATCGTTGCTTCCGTTCATCTTTATTTGTACTGAGTTTTAATCCAGGTTTGCAGAATGAATAAATCGTCCTTTCGGATAGGAAAAGACCTTCGATACATTTTACGCTGAATTTTAAGAAAGAGAAGATTCCATATGGATCTATGATGGATATAAATTCTGATGGATTCAGTGACTTGATCATCAGTCATTTAACAACTGATTCAACCAATCATGTGCATTATGGTTCAGTTAATATAATTGACACAATACCATCATTTTATATGACTGATATTGATACAACCACTGATGATATCCAAGTTGGGTTTATTTGTCATAATGTAGGCGACTGGAATAACGATGGTGATGATGATTTTCTTCTGATGGGTTCTGGTTTTAAAGGCTTCAGTGTACATTTAGGAGGTCCCCGAATCAGTAATCAAAACCCTTATGGTTTGAGGGGTTTATTGGAATCTTTTTCTCTGTTTTTCCCTCAAAAAGCACTTGGTTGTGGAGATCAGAATGGTGATGGGGTAAAGGATTATGCAGTTATTTCGTGCCCTTTCAACACAGATATAAGGGGATATTTAATAATTTTCAAAGGACGGAGCGATATGGTTGTTTCAGTAAATGAAGAAATTGATGCTGAACTGCCTGAGAGGTTCGCTTTAGAACAAAACTATCCGAATCCGTTTAATCCTTCTACAATGATAAAGTACCGGATACAAGCTGGCGGTACTCAGATTGTGTCCCTGAAAATCTACGACATACTTGGCAGCGAAGTTGCTGTACTGGTAAATGAAGAACAATCATCCGGATACTACAAAGTAAATTTTGATGCCTCAAAGTACAACTTGAGTTCGGGTACATATTTTTGTGAATTAAAACTGGATGGGCAATTTTCTCAAAAAATTAAAATGATATACTTGAAATAATCTCTGGCAGTATGAAAGCAAATAAAAATAACCATCAGTTTTTTCTTCTTTGCAACCATAGTTATCTTTATAAAATAATCACCCTGTTTATCTTTCTTTTTTCTTCCATCAGTTTTCCACAGAGCCCTAATTTTTACCCTCAAGAACATTTAAGAATATCAGATTTTGGCTTGGGATTCAATATTGATTGTTATGATATGAACAGGGATGGTAACACTCTGATTTTGTGATCGGCAACTGGAATGACACAAAAGTTTTATACGGCGGTAGTCTGCTGGATTCAACATTCGATATCCAGTATAAGGGAAGACTGCTTGCATTATGTGATTATAATGGGGATGGATTCAAAGATCTGATAGCAATGCATTTTACAAATTACGATAGTGCAAAATTCGATTATAACGGGGAAATTCTTTTTTACTACGGTCAAAGTGGTACTCCTGCAATAGATACAACTGCTGAATATTCAATTCCTCTGCCTACACTGTACCCCCTGAGAGATGAACTTGCCTGGGGGACCTCCATAGTGGGTGTAGAATATGGAGATTTTAATAATGACGGTAAGTTTGATTTTGCAATAAATTCAATAAATGTATTTCCAGAGTTTAATGTAGGTAAGTTATATATTTATATGGGAAACACAATCCCTTCTGATAGCGCAACATATTCTGTAAGTGGTAGATATATTCCCGACCAGGCATATATACGAGACTTTGGAAAATATTTTCAGATCGGGGATCTGAACAATGATGGTTATGATGACTTACTTCTGACCTCAAGGATATATAAAGTCCCTTTTAGTGACAGCCTTGCAGTTCTTCATATATATATGGGAGGTGATAATTTTGCATTTCTGGAAAACGGTGAGACGCTCAGGTATGAATCTTTCGCAATTTCTAATGGATTTTCATATGGCTGGGTAAACACAATTATATCAATGATGGATATAAATTCTGATGGATTCAGCGATTTGATCATAAGTCATTTAAAAACAGATTCAACTAATCATGTACATTATGGTTCAGTTAATATAGTTGACACAATACCATCATTTTATATGTCTGATATTGATTCAACTACTGATGATATTCAAGTAGGGTATGTTTGTCATAATGTAGGCGACTGGAATAACGATGGTGATGAGGATTATCTACTTATGGGCGTAGGATACAAAACATTCAGTGTACATTTAGGTGGGCCTCATATAAGCAATCAAAATCCTTATGGTTTGAGGGGTTTATTGGAATCTTTTTCTGTGTCTTTCCCTCAAAAAGCACTTGGCTGCGGAGATCAGAATGGTAACGGGGTAAAAGATTATGTAGTTATCGCGTGTCCATATGGCGAAAATAATAGAGGTTATGTAATAATCTTCAAGGGACGGAGTGATATGGTTGTTTCAGTAAATGAAGAAATTGATGCTGAACTGCCTGAGAGGTTCGCTTTAGAACAAAACTATCCGAATCCGTTTAATCCTTCTACAATGATAAAGTACCGGATACAAGCTGGCGGTACTCAGATTGTGTCCCTGAAAATCTACGATATACTGGGTAGTGAAATTGCTGCACTGGTATATGAAGAACAACCATCAGGCTCCTACGAAGTAAATTTCGATGCCCGAAAGTACAATTTAACTTCGGGGATTTATTTTTGTGAATTAAAACTGGATGGGCAGTTTTCCCAAAAAATTAAAATGATATACTTGAAGTAAGATCAATTTACGAGTCCTTATTTCGACCGCACGATCGCACGTCTGCACGAGAAAACTTTTCATCATAATTTCTTTAGATATACTCCCATCTTTTAATTATAATTAGTACAGTAATTTTCGAGTACTTGGGAGCTTTTTATGAAATTGTTTTATACTGCTTTAATGACAGTTCTTCTCGTCCGCTTTTCTTATTCCCAGCAGGTTTTTACAGATATCTCACCTGATGGCGCACAGACAAACACTTATGAATATACCCCCGCTCATCCTGAAATACTAAATTATCAGGATGTTCCATTCCACGGCACCCCAAGCTGGGCTGCACAGCGTGACAGGCAGATCGGCGGTATGGCATTCGGCGATTATGATAACGACGGCGATCTCGATCTTGCTGTAGGATGCTATTACAGTCAGTCCTATCCTCCGATCAATGATTATGAGAATATGATATTCAGGAATGATAATGGTGTCCTCGATACTCTGCCTGCCTGGATATCAGCTGACGAAAGAACAACTATGGATGTCCGCTGGGCAGATGTAAATAAGGACGGGAAAGCTGACCTGTTTTCAGTGAACGGACAGTTTCAGCACTCCACTCTTTATTTAAATTCTGATTCGGGTGTATCGAGAGTACCCTGCCTGGATTTCAAATGAACCTAATGTGTGGACAGTCGGCGGTGCATTTAATGATCTGGACGGGGACGGCTTTATGGATCTTGCTATGGGAAATCAGGGTGTTGATCCTCAGCCCTATAAACCGATATATGTTTTCCATAATAATAACGGGGTGCTTTCAACAACACCGACCTGGACATCCGGGGATGAAATGATAACCAACTCCGTTGCCTTCGCAGATATAAACAACAGCGACCTGACACAGGATAATCTTACCTACACAGCCACCGGTACAGGGTATTGCTTTCTAATTCCAATGACTCCCGTTTACTCAATAGATGTTGTATCAGTTAACGGCAATCCCATAGATACTTATGCCTATGACCCCCTGAATTGCTGGATATCCCTCGGTTATAAACCTGCTGCCGGGGCACAGGTTGATATAAGTTATACATATATCAAGCACGGTGATCTTGCTGCAGCAAAGTGGGTGTATTTTGAGGCGGGAGTATATTTTAATAATAACAGTGTACTGAACTCATTACCCGGGTGGACTGGCGGAACAACTCAAGGGCAGAAAGGTATTGCCTGGGCGGATATAGACCGGGATGGTTTTATGGATCTTGCAATCGGCGGCAGCGGTATACCGAATTACGTCTATAAAAATAACGGTGGTGTGTTATCTTCAACTCCATACTGGGCATCCAGTTCTTCAAGCACTTCTGTCCAGGAACTTATCTGGGGTGACGTTAACAGGGATGGGTATCCTGATCTGGCTGTTGTTCATTTCGGGAGCAAGAGAGTTGAGATATTTATAAACAGGGGCGGGGTTCTGGACAGTGCTCCTACCTGGACATATATAGCAGCCGCATCCGCTACTTCTATCTCATTCGGGGATGTAAATGGTGACGGATGGCTCGACCTTGCAGTAGGAACAGCGAGGAATCCAGTAGTATTATTCATTGCCGACCCATCTCTTGTCCCTGTGGAGCTTATGTCCTTTTCGGCTGATTACTTAGACAAAGAGATCCTGCTGCAATGGCAAACTGCTTCTGAAAAAAATAATTATGGTTTCCAGGTTGAACGGAAAGCAAATGATGGTTCCTGGACAAACTTAGGATTTGTTCCAGGCAAAGGGACAACTTCCGAAATACAATCATATTTTTATAAAGATAAACCTTCTGAAAACGGCAAATATATCTATAGATTAAAACAGCTCGATTATGATGGTACATTTACCTATTCACAGGCAGCCGAAGCAGAGGTATTGATATCATTTGATCTTCAGCTTGATCAGAATTATCCCAATCCCTTTAATCCCGAGACAAAGATCCGGTTCGAAGTGCCCGATGGAAGCAAAGGCAGTCATATTACTTTAAAACTGCACGACATTCTGGGACGTGAAATTGCAACTCTTGTGAATGAGGAAAAAAATCCGGGAGCTTATGAAATTACTTTCAGACCTGATAATTACAGACTTTCAAGCGGTGTTTATTTCTACACGCTGGCATCAGGGGATGTTTTATTAACAAGAAAACTAATTTATTCGAAATAGGAATTAGCCTTAGGGCTTCAGACTGATAATAATACTGAAGCCCTCTTCTATTCATTAACAAAATCATAAGTGACTTTCGGGGCAAATATCTTTTGGTTTATTTACATATAACCGGTAAATTTAAACCTCCGAAATCCTACTGATAATTCAATACGTTCAATTTATAATTTATAGGAATATTGATATGTTATTAGTGTACCGTTCATTGTCAATTCTTCTGCTGGTGTTTTTCTTAACTATCACTTCGTATGCGCAGACCGCTCCTTCATACTGGAATGATATTCAGGAAAATCAAATTAGTGTAACCGGGGACAGGGTTATAATTCCTGCGGAATACAGAACTCTCTCCCTGGATGTGCCTGCTCTTAGAAACCTGCTTGTTTCAGCACCCATGGAGATAATCGGAAAGAATATTAAAGGAATTAATATTGCTCTCCCCTTACCTGATGGATCGTATGAAATATTTGAAGTCGTCGAATCTCCTGTGATGGAATCGGGACTTGCAGTAAGATACCCTGAAATAAAAACTTATGCGGGTGTCAGCATTAAATCTTCATTAAACAATGTGAGACTAGATTTAACCCCCCAGGGATTCCACGCAATGATACTTTCTCCCGACGGAAGAGTATTCATAGATCCTTACAGTAAAGGAGACACTGAAAATTATATTTCATACTACACCAGGAACTACACCCGCGAAGAGGGCTTTGAATGTGAAGTTCTTTATGATGAACAAACTATGAGAGAACTCGAGCAGCTTCATCAGAATGATATCGATATCCCTACAGGTCCCCAGCTTAGAACTTACAGGGTTGCAATTGCTGCAACGGGTGAATATACAATTTATCACGGCGGAACAGTTGCCCTGGGACTTGCTGCAGTAGTTACAGCACTTAACAGAGTTACGGGTGTATACCAGGTTGAAATGGCTATAAAAATGGTTCTTATCGCCAATAATGACCTGATAATATATACGAACCCAAGTACCGACCCATATACAAATAGTAACGGCTCTGCAATGCTGACACAGAACCAGACAACACTTGATGCTGTCATCGGCACTGCTAATTACGATATCGGGCACGTATTCAGTACAGGCGGCGGCGGGGTAGCATATCTCAGCTGTGTCTGCAATCCTTCTACGAAAGCAAGAGGAGTAACAGGATTACCCTCACCTATCGGAGATCCTTTTTATATTGATTACGTTGCACACGAGATGGGACATCAGTATGGCGGTAACCATTCATTTAATAGTGAGGCCGGTGCCTGCGGAGGCGGAAACAGATCTGCAGGTTCTGCTTATGAACCCGGAAGCGGTTCAACTATTATGGCTTATGCCGGTATCTGTGCACCTCATAATCTTCAGAATAACAGCGATGCATATTTTCATGTAAGAAGTTTTGATGAAATAGTCTACTATACAAATAACGGAAACGGCAACAGCTGTCCCGTAACTACCAATACAGGAAATAATCCTCCGCAGATAACTCTCCCGGCAGGAGGATTTACTATTCCTAAAAGTACACCTTTTGCATTAACAGGAGCAGCTGTAGATCCTGACGGCGATCCTCTTGTTTATTGCTGGGAAGAATATGATCTGGGTCCTGCCGGAGCTCCGACAGCACCTTCAGGCAACGCACCTATTTTCAGATCGTTTACTTCAGTAACTTCCCCTACAAGGACATTTCCAAAGCTAAGCTCGCTGTTAAATAATACAACTACAATAGGTGAGATCCTTCCAACTTATACAAGAAATCTTTCCTTTAGAATGACTGCAAGGGATAACAGAATTACCGGGGGAGGAGTGGACTGGAAGCAGATAACTTTTGCTGTTACAGCAGATGCAGGACCATTCCTGGTAACCTCACCTAATACTAATGTATCGTGGCCGGGATTAACATCCCAGACCATTACCTGGGATGTGGCAAATACAACAGCAAGTCCGGTTAACTGCGCCAATGTAAATATCCTCTTATCCGTAGATGGGGGAAACACATATCAATATACGCTGGCAGCAAATACTCCCAATGACGGAAGCGAACAGATTACACTTCCCGATCATCAGACCAGTCTGGCAAGAATAAAAGTTGCAGCTGCAGGAAATATTTTCTTCGATATATCGAACCAGAACTTTACCATCGATGAGGCTGTCCCTGTCGAACTGATTACTTTTGTTGCAGATGTTATTGACGGCGGTGTTGCACTTAACTGGATTACCGCATCAGAATTAAATAACTCGGGATTTTATATTGAGAGAAGCCGTGATAATGAGAACTTTACTTCATTATCATATTTAGAGGGTAAGGGAACCACCACTGAATTTACAAAGTATTATTACAATGATTATTCGGTTGAAAGCGGAGTTTATTTTTACAGGATCAAGCAGGTAGACTTTGACGGGTCATTCAATTATCTGAATTCGATCCGTGTAGATGTCGGTTTGCCAAGAGCATTCTTCCTGAGTCAGAATCATCCGAATCCTTTTAATCCTTCAACCAGCATTACATTCTCCTCACCGGTGGATGCAAAGGTAAGAATAGAGCTGTTTAATACACTTGGTGAAAGAATTGACCTGATTGTTGATCAGGATTATAAAGCTGGTATTCACGACGTAACTTATAATGCACAAAATCTCTCGAGCGGGATATACTATTATACTATGACTGCTGCAGGTTTTGACGGAAAGAATTTTGTCGCAACTAAAAAAATGATAATGATGAAATAGCTTAAATCCCGAAGAGTAAAAATTGTCCAAGGCGGATTGTTCTTAACAGTCCGCCTTTTTTATTGGATATTGCTATCTGTTAACGGTTGCTTGATTTGGAAGGGGAATTTAACCAAATTCAGGTGAGATAATTCCAATTTCATAGGTGGAGGACTTATGAGTAAAATAATCTTCCTATTTGCAGTACTACTGCTTTACACTTCTTTTCTTTTTCCCCAGGCAGCAGTTGATATACCCCTGATTCTTGATGATGGGATATCCAGTGGTAAGACTGTATATTTCGGGTTAGATCCAACAGCTACAGATTGTCTTGATCCCCTGCTCGGAGAAAGTGATTTACCCCCATTCCCTCCCCCGGGTATTTTTGAGGCCCGCTTCGATCTGACTTCATATTGCGGGAGTCCTATCTCTTCTTATAAAGATTACAGGAATGCCCCGGCATTTCCTTATACCGGTACAAAACAAAGCAGATTGATCTGGCAGTTTGCCTATCTCGGCGCTCCCCTGGTGGTCCATTATGACCTGCCCGATTATGTCACTATCCAGTTTGGCAATGGTCCCATTCTGTCTGACAGCGGAGTTTATATCATTACAGATCCTATAACTTCAGCTCCGCTTAATATTGTCTATACAAATGCCCTTCCGGTTGAGCTTATCTCCTTTACCGGTATACAGGAAGGTTCAGTTGTAATATTAAACTGGACTACAGCAAGCGAAACAAACAATAAAGGCTTTGAGCTTCATAGGAAAATCCTTGACTGGGAAGTGATTTCATTTATTGAGGGGCACGGAACAACTACTGAGAAACAGTCATACTCATATACCGATGATTTAAGCAGCAATGAAGTATCAGGACTTGTATTCTACCGTCTGAAACAAATTGACTTTGACGGTACTGCTGCATATTCCGATGAGATAGAGATTGATCTTTACTCTTCTCCTGATAATTTTTATTTATCTCAGAACTATCCTAATCCGTTTAATCCATCTACTACGATCAGCTATTCCATACCGGAATACTCAAATGTATCATTAAAAGTATTTGATATTCTTGGTAATGAAATAGAAACACTGGTGAATGAAGAGAAGCCTGGGGGGCAATATGAAGCAAAATGGAATGCTGAAGGATTGACAGGGGGTGTGTACTTCTATCAGTTTCGTGCAGGATCATACTCTGAAACTAAGAAAATGTTATTAATAAAATAACAACTCACTGGGAGTAATGATGAAGAAAATAAAAATAATTCCTTCTCTGTTTGTTTCGTTTATACTTACAACGATTGCTTTTTCGCAGGAAGGATGGTTTCAGCAAATTAGCGGTACAACCAATAACCTTAACAGTGTTTTTTTTATAGATGGTAATCACGGCTGGATTGCCGGTAACAACGGCACTATTCTAAGAACAACAAATGGAGGAACAGACTGGACTTCTCAGTTTACTGATACCACTAAAGATCTTTATTCCGTGCACTTTATAGATCAAAATACCGGGTGGATAACAGGAGAGAACGGAACCATTCTAAACACTACAAATGGAGGAATAAACTGGACAGCTCAAACAAGCGGGACAAACACTTACCTGACTTCAGTTTTTTTTACTGATCAAAATACCGGTTGGGTCGTAGGAAATACTGTGGTCTTAAAAACAACAAATGGCGGCAGCGATTGGCTGGTTCAAAATATAGGAGCCGGTAATTATTATTATTCTGTATTTTTTATTAACGAGGCTATCGGCTGGGTAGTAGGAGCTGGTTTTATTATTAAGACTACAGACGGTGGAAGTACCTGGTATCCTCAATCAGGCGGATCATCCTGGGCTTTTATTTTAGTTTTTTTTATCAACCCAAATATCGGTTGGATAGTTGGGGTCCTTCCGGTGCTGCCTCCGCCTTTTCCAACAATACTACTTTCAACTACCAACGGCGGCACAGTTTGGAATGGGCAGTCCAACTATATATGGGGCCAATTAAATGCAGTCTTCTTTACCGACCAATATACGGGATGGACTGTTGGAACCGGGGAAGCAGGAGGCAGAATATGTAAAACAACTGATGGAGGAGTAACCTGGATACTTCAATTCGGTGAAGGGGATTATGGATTTAGTTCTGTCTTCTTTACTGATTCAAATACCGGCTGGGCAATTGGCGGAGGTGGAATAATACTTAAAACTATTAATGGGGGTGTCCCTGTTGAGTTAACTTCCTTTACCGGTTCAGTTTTACAAGATGGAAAACATATTCACCTGGAATGGATAACAGAAACGGAAACTAATAATAAGGGTTTCAGCATCGAGCGCAGGTCAGATATTGAAGATTGGCAAACGATTGCATTTGTTGAGGGAAAGGGAACAACTACGGCAAGACATATATACAATTATACAGATAATTTCATTACGCGCACTTCTGTATTTTACCGTTTGAAACAAATTGATTATGACGGGTCCTTCGAGTACTCAAATGAAATTGAAGTTAAGCCTGGGACATCTCCTGGCAGCTTTTTCTTAAATCAGAATTACCCTAATCCGTTTAATCCATCTACTATGATCAGCTATTCCATACCTGAATACTCAAATGTAACATTAAAAGTATTTGATATTCTGGGTAATGAAATTGAAACGCTGATTAATGAAGAAAAACCTGCAGGGCAATATGAACTAAAATGGAATGCTGAAGAACAGACCGGAGGTGTGTATTTCTATCAGCTTAGGGCGGGATCGTATTCTGAAACTAAGAAAATGATATTGATGAGGTGAGAAATTTTTTGATTATGTTATTAGCCGGTCAACACGACCGGCTTTTTTATTTTGGCCTTAAAAATATCCTTCACTATTCCTAAATTACAAGCCTGATATTTCAATTCTTTAATAAACCATCGATCGAAAGGGATCAACTATGAATATCACGCTTAACAACTTAAAGGAAGCCTTTGCCGGCGAGAGCCAGGCAAACCAGAAGTATCTTAATTTTGCAGCAAAAGCTGAAAAGGAAGGCTTCGAGAATATAGCTAAACTATTTAAACTGACTGCCGAAGCTGAAAAAATACACGCCGGGGGGCACCTAAAAGCCTTAGATGGAATTGGATCAACCGTTGATAACCTGAAGGCGGCAATCGCCGGTGAAACTTATGAGTACAAAGAGATGTATCCCCCGATGCTCACAACTGCAATAGCTGAGAACCATAAAGCAAAAAGAATGTTTGAATATGCAGTACAAGCAGAAGAAGTACATGCCATTCTCTATAAAATGGCACTTGACGCTGCACAGCAGGGAAAAGACCTGGACGTGGGTGAAATATACCTCTGCCCTGTATGCGGATATATTGAATTTGGCAATGCACCCGATAAATGTCCTGTCTGCAGTACCCTTGGATCTAAGTTTGTAACATATGAGCAGTTTGCTTTAGATTAGAATCTTATTGGGGAGACCATTGTTGTGGTCTCCCGCTTTCCTGTACCTTCCTGATAAAATCATATGAGAAAAGTAATACTATTTATTGCATCAAGCCTTGATGGTTATATTGCCGGAAAAGATGAAGATTTAACCTGGTTATTTACCGACAGTGATTACGGCTATAATAATTTTTACTCCGGCATCGATACAATACTTACCGGAAGAAAAACCTTTGATCTCGCTGTTAAACTTGGTGATACATTTAAAGGGAAAACAGTCTATGTATTTACAAGAAAGCAATCGGATAATCATGATAATCTTACTTTTATAAATTCCGGGATACCTGCGTTTGTTAAAGATCTGAAAAAGAGGGACGGGATGGATATATGGCTGCTCGGAGGGAGTGAGATAATTACTTTTCTTCAAAACTCAGATCTCATTGATGAGTATATTATTTCAGTGCACCCTGTAGTTTTAGGTGAAGGTATTCCCTTATTTATGGGTATAAAACAAGCAAAAAAACTGAAACTAATGTCTATTGATAAATTTGATTCAGGACTGGTACAGTTAAAATTTATTAAGCAGAATAATTTAGTTTAGGATAAATTCGCGTTAAGGGGCGAATTAGGAACTCATCCCCTACCCCTTCTCTCCCATAGGGATCCCTGCGGGATTGGGAAGAGAAGGGGACGAAAGAAAAGTCAAGATGGTCTATTTTATGTCCAGGCTCCAATAAAGTCCTTCTCTTCTTTAAGAGAAGGATTTAGGATGAGTTCGTTTTACCGTGCAAATAGGATCTTAGCTGAAGCTGCTTCCCTGCGGGAACTCATCCCCTACCCCTTCTCTTGGGAAAAGGTTGTTTGAAAAATATTTTTCGGTAACCTGCCAGTATTACAAATGTGTAGTTTAAGCTCCAATAAGTCTCGCCCTTTCCAAGGGAGAGATTATCCCAAAGGGATCCCTATGGGAGAGAGGGTTTCTTTTTATTGAGAGGGTGCTGAATTATGAGTTGTTGCACCAGAGCAGGGAACTCATCCCCCTAACCCCCTTCTCTTTGAAAGCGAAGGGGGAGGAGCAAATGATAAAGGAGTTATGATTTTTTTATTTGTAAAATCCTCAACCATAATTTTCACACAAGCTTGGGAAGAGAAGGGGCGAAAAGGAAAGACAAGATGACCCATGTTATGTTTCAGGTTCCAATAAAGTCCTTCTCTTTCTAAAGAGAAGGATTTAGGATTTAATCTTCCCTGCTTTTAAGATTATCGTTAAAGCTCATTCACGTAAAGTTGTGTAAAAACCTTCAAATGCTTATTTTTTAATATGCATCGATTACAACCTGTTATTAGTGAGGAAAATATACCGCAGGAATACCTGTCCACCCCGATCGGGCTGCTCCTTAAATATCATAACCTAAAGCTTCCGTTCGACACTTACCAGCAGGCACAGCTGCTTATCGGTATGTGTATGGATAACAGGAAGCATCTTAACATTCCGGATAACTTTGCATTCATAATTCGGTCCGGCGGGGGTAATTTAAGGTACAGTGAGTTCAAGGTGTCATTTGCAATAGGTGTCGGTGGAATAAGCACTATTGCCCTGCTCGGACATACAAACTGCGGTATGGTCGATCTTGCATCTAAGAAAGAAATGTTTGTTAAAGGGCTCCAGGAAAGAGCAGGATGGACAAAGGAACAGTCCGAAGAGCATTTTATTAAATACGCCCCCGTTTTTGAAATAGGAAATGAAGTAGATTTTCTATTAAGCGAGCAGGCCCGCCTCCGGAAAGTATACCCTAAGATCCTGATTGTCCCGATGCTTTATAAAGTTGAAGATAATCTGCTGTATCTGATAGACCAAAAAAGCTGATTCCGCCGTTAAATTCTTCAATAGACAACCCGTAAACTTAAATCACCGCTTATCAATACCCCCTTTTCAGGTAGTTACTTTCCTCCCTCTAATTAGGTAACTATCTAATGTAATTTAATAATCTCAGGAGTAATATGAAGCAGCTGGTATATGCGGTTCTGCTGAACGGGATAATTTATGGACAGTCATTTACAAAAATAACAGGCATTCCCCCTGCAAATGAAGGGGGAGAATCAAGAGCTGTAAACTGGGTTGATTATGATAAGGATGGAGATCTTGATCTTTACATTACAAACGGACCTCAGAATGGTGCTGATAATTTTTTCTACGAAAATGAAGGCGGGGGAACTTTTTTAAAGAAAACAGGAATAGGAATTACTGAAGACGGAAAGTCATCAGACGGAAGCACCTGGGGAGATTATGATAATGACGGAAATATAGATGTTTTTGTAGCTAACTGGTATAACCAGAATAATCTTCTTTACAGGAATAACGGTGATAAAACATTCAGTCTTATTACCGTCTCCCCTGTTTATACTGACAGGGGTTATTCTGAGACCGGTGCCTGGAACGATTATAATAAGGACGGCTGGCTTGACCTGTATGTCTGCAATAGTGAAACACCATTTCTTAATTTCTTTTATATGAATGACGGGCAGGGAGTCTTTATTAAAATTACAGAAGGAGCCCCTGTTTCTGATATTGCCAGATCAAGAAATGCCGATTGGGCAGATTATGATAATGATGGTGATATCGATCTGTTTGTTGCTACGGAAAATAATCAGAAGGATCTTTTATACAATAATAACGGAGATGGAACATTTACAAAAATTACCACAGGAGATATTGTGAACAGCCCTGCAGCTTCTTTCGGCAGCTCCTGGGGCGATTATGATAATGACGGTGACTTTGACCTTTTTGTTGCCAACCACGAGAATCAGAATAATTTTCTTTATAATAATAACGGCGACGGGACATTCACTAAAGTCACCGAAGGGATTATTGTAAACGACGGCGGATATTCAATAGGAAGCTGCTGGGGAGATATTGATAATGACGGAGATATTGATCTCTTTGTTGCTAATGGATTCGGCACAACGCAGCTGAATGATTTCCTTTATATGAATAATGGAGACGGCAGTTTTACAAAGGCATCCGGGAGTGTGGTTAATGATCCGGGCTGGTCATATGGATGCAGCTTTGGTGATTATGATAATGATGGCTGGCTTGATCTTGCTGTTGCCAAATGTTATTACGAATCAGAATAATACTTTATTCAGAAACGACGGGGGAAGCAGCAACTGGATTAAATTTAATCTTGAAGGCACCGTTTCTAATTCTTCCGCTATAGGTGCAGTAGTGAAGGTTTATGCTCAAATAGGAGGACAACAGGTTGTACAAATGCAGCAGGTAACAGGGCAAGGCGGTTACTGCGGGCAGAACCTGCAGCTTCATTTTGGATTAGGAAATGCAACGGTAGTTGATTCAATAGTTATAAGATGGCCTTCGGGGATCCGGCAAAGTATATTGATCAGTAACTCCAGATCAGACCTTGGATGTCGCGGAGGACGGTTCATTGCTTGATGCAGATGATTACGGAGTTACAATTCCTTCTGATACAAAGCTGTATCAAAATTATCCTAATCCATTTAATCCTTCCACCCGGATAGAATTTTTTATAGCGGAAGCAGGCACTGTAACCTTAAAGTTATTCAACCTGCTGGGAGAGGAAATATACACATTAGCGGATCAGTTCCTTGAACGGGGGTTTCATTCAAGGACATTAGATGCCGCGGATCTTTCGGCAGGAGTCTATTTATACACACTTTCTGCCGGAAATATCAGAGAGTCAAAAAAATTATTAGTAATCAAGTAGGTGTGATATGCGCAGTTTTACAATACTCGTTATTTGTGCAATTTTTATTTCCTCATGCAAAGATTCTCCTGAAGAGAATCGAACCGAACAAGCAAAGAAAGAAATAATTCAGACAGAAAAAGAATTTTCTCAAATGTCTGAAAAAGAAGGAATGAAAAAAGCCTTCCTTTATTATGCTGCAGATGATATTATCAAACTGAAGAACCGTGAGCATCCTATTATAGGGATTGATGCGCTCAGGAAAGCATTTGAAGGAGATGAGGATACATCCGGTGTTCTTAGCTGGTATCCTGTTAAAGCCGATGCAGCCGCTTCAGGAGAGATCGGATATACATTCGGCAACTGGGAGTATACCGGTAAAGATTCAACAGGAAATCCGATGAAAGTCTACGGCAATTATTTTACAGTCTGGAAGAAAGATATAAACGGTAACTGGAAATTCAAATTAGACGGAGGGAATCAAACTCCCCCTCCGCAAGATCAACAAGAGAGGTTATGATGAAAAAAATATTATTTACTGCAGTATTAATTTTGATCTCGGTAAATGCTTATGCAGTGATTAGAAATGTACCGGGACAGTATTCGACCATCCAGGCGGCAATAAATGCATCCCAGAACGGGGATACAGTTCTTGTTGCCCAAGGAACATATCACGAGAATATCAATTTCAGGGGGAAGAATATTACCGTGGCAAGCACATTTATTATTAATGGAAACAGGAACTCGATATTAAATACGGTAATTAATGGCTCCACTCCGGTTAATCCGGATACTGCAAGTTGTGTACTGATCGTTTCAGGAGAAGATTCAACAGCTGTCCTTGAAGGATTTACATTGACAGGCGGTAAAGGCACCAAATGGATTGATGAACACGGCGCGGGAACCTTTGTTGAGGGAGGCGGAATCCTGATCACCTTATCTTCACCTGTAATAAGGAATAATTTTATTGTTGATAATGAAGCCATTACCCGTCCCGCGGGAACGACAAGTGCCGGAGGGGGTGCAATACGTGCCGGCGATTCATCTCCCCTGATCATTAAATAACGTTATAATGAAGAACAGGGGGATGTATGGCGGTGGCATTGTATTAAATTATTGTTCGGGTTCAGTTATAAGGAATAATATAATTGTCGATAACACTGTTGATCAGTATGTAAACGCTGCTACATTCGGAGGGGGAGGAATATGGATAGTCCAGAAAAAACCGGGTGATACAAGAGCTAACATAATTGAAAATAATACGATAGCAGGAAATAAAGCCTTCGGTTCGGGAGGCGGGCAGGCAGGTTTAGGCGGAGGAATGTGGGCAGGCAGTGCAACAGTAAGTTTTATAAATAACCTGGTATGGGGAAATTTTCAGCTTACCGGTAAACAACTTTCGGGGAATGCTGCTTACACATATAATAATGTTGAAGATGGAATAACGGGTACAGGGAATATAAGTTCTAATCCTCTCTTCGCCGACACCAGTTTTTTTCTGACTGCATCATCACCGAATATCGATGCCGGTGATCCTTCTGCTGCTTACAATGATCCCGGTACCGGAAGCACAGCAGTATTTCCATCAATGGGAACGCTCCGGAACGATATAGGAGCTTATGGAGGACCGGGAAGGGATATGTTCCCGGCGTTTTCTAATCCCGGCTTATATGCACAAACCGTCACCCTGAACTTTGGAAATATTCTCTCCGGAAATAGTAAAACATTAACATTAAGAGTATTTAATACCGGCTCAGAAGATCTGACAATTACCAGCGGGACAACATCGGCTCCAGGAATAAGTGTTATGACTGCATTCCCGATTATTATTGAACCATTAAAGGGGGATTCGATAATTGTAAAATGGGAGCCTGCCGGAAATTATGTCCTGGACGATTCCCTGCTTCTGCTGCACAATGATCAATATATTGATAACCCCTTAAAAATATCTTTGCAGGGGAATTCGAACCCCACACCGGCTTTCTTTGTTAACACGTCGCAGATTAATCTCGATACTATTGAAGTAAATACACCTGCGGTTGACACTTCCTTTTATGTTTACAACAATGGAACAGGACCCGACTCTGTGTATGTTACACTGGATTACAATGAAGTAACTCCACCAAATGCCTTATCAGTTGCACCTGAAGCATTCGTGATCGCTCCCGGGGATTCACAGCAGATAACTTTTACTGTATATCCGCCGCTGATAGAAAGAAACACAAATGATTTATATCTTCCGAAGATCGTATTCGATGCAAGATTTACACCTGGCACTACTCATTTTGTAAAGCCTGTCAGGTTCAGGCTTAAAGGTATTTTAACCGGGGCAGATGAACTGCAGAATAATTTCAGCTACAGACTGGATCAGAACTATCCTAATCCATTCAACCCATCTACTTTGATAAGATATGAAATACCCGAAGCGGGAAAGGTGATATTAAAAATATATAATATCATCGGAAAAGAAATTGTCACGCTGCTGGATCAGGAACAAAGTGCGGGAGTACACCAGGTTAATTTTAACGGCGGTGATCTCTCAAGCGGAGTATACTTTTATAAGCTGCAGTTTAATGGATTTGAAATTATGAGAAAGATGATGCTTTTAAAATAAGGATTTACTTCATCCTACCCTCTCCTCTTTTCGGGGGGAGGGAGAACTTTCAGCTTTGTTCAGATCTTGATAAGCTTAAAAAAGTGGAGTTATAGGATACAAGCAGAGCGCCCAAACCAAGCAGGAGAATATTCTCCCCTAATTTTGTAAAGCCGACCTTAGTGCCTCCTGATGTACCGAAGCAGCCGCAGCTGATGTTCAGGTCCCGCGCCATACTAATTCCCACAGCCAGGATAAAAACTACAAGGAGAGCGCTTATTATGAATGCATTTTCTTTAACGCATATACCGAAAAGAAGAAGCAGTCCCGAAGTGAGTTCAATCCAGGGTAGAATAATCCCCAGAATATTAATTGAGGCTTCGGGTATTAGTTTATAATTCATGATCGATTCAGAAAAGCCTGCAGGGTTGGCAATTTTTTCGATGCCTGAGAAAATAAAAATAAATGCAAGGATACATCTTGCTGCAAACAGTATATAAGGATTTGTTAGAATATTCTTCATATTTAATTACTCCGGAGTCTCAATAGGATATTTATTATCAAGCCACTCATTCCATCCGCCGAAGAACACAAATACTTTCTTGAATCCCATCTTGAACATTTTATTTCCAAGCATTATACTTAGATCGCAGTCGTCACCGCTGCAATAAACCACAAAAGGCTGGTCCTTATCCAATTTATTTAACAGATCATCAACATTATTAGCATAATAGGGTATACTGAAAGCGCCTTGAATATGCCCATCCGTAAACTCCTCCACGGGGCGTGCATCAACAAACAGTACATCCTTACTAAAAAGCTTAAATGCTGTTTTAACGTGTATTCTGACGGGCTCATTTGCTGCTTCTTTATGTACAGTGCTTGTTCTTGTATCTGTTTCAGGGGCAGTAACTGCAGTCTTCTCTTCAATATTAGCCCTTTCCTTCTCCTTAAGATCCGCTAAAGTCTTTTGGGATTCTCCTGTAATTACAGAATCTGTTAGTTTATCGTTATTTCCCGTAATGACATTAACCAGTGAATCATTTCCCCAGGCGATCTCCTGCTTTTTAAATACAAGGGGAATTCCCCTGCTGCTGAGAGAATTCACGATAATCCCCATCAGGGCACTAAGAACCACGATAGAGAGTACCTTATAAAAATTGATCTGCATTGGTAAATATTTTATTGGCGTATAATTTAGAAAAATAAATTCTATTTGAAAATCCAAATTCCACAAATGATAAACTAAGAAAAGCCTTTGAAGAACACCTGAAGGTGACGGAAAATCAGATCACACGACTTGAAAAAGTTTTTAAGGAGCTTGATATGCCTGCAAAAGGTAAAAAATGTATGGGCATTGAAGGCATTATTAATGAGGGGAAGGAAATAATGGACGAATATCTTGATGAAAATTTGCTTGATGCCGCCCTGATAGCTGCTGCGCAAAAAGTTGAACATTACGAAATTGCTTCATATGGTACGGTCAGAACATATGCACAACAGCTGGGTTACGAAAGAGTGGCCGATTTACTTCAGGAAACACTTGATGAGGAATCCAGTGCAAATGAATTGCTAACAGATATTGCTGAAAGTGAAATAAATTCTCAAGCAATAAAAGAGGAAAGAGAGTAATTTTCTTTTTCTGGGTATCTAATTTTGCAGAAGACTGTCCTACGGGGCAGTCTTTTTTATAAAATCATTTATCAAGCACCAAACCACGGAGTTCCTGATGATTCGGGAAAATCAGCTTAGCGAGGATCCTTACTGGTACAAAGACGGCGTAATTTACCAGGTACATATAAAAGAACGACAGTAACAACGATGGTATTGGAGATATAAATGGATTAATTCAGAAACTTGACTATATACGTTCGCTTGGCGTTACTATTATCTGGCTGCTTCCATTCTACCCATCCCCGCTGAGAGATGACTCTACTACCTAAACCTGAAGATATTCCCGGTATTTTCCCGATGAAGGATTATCGTGTCCTTCAGGACTATTAAAATCAAGGAATTTCCAATAGGGCCAGCTGTCAGTTGCAGCGAGTCTGACCTGATCGATTTTTATGTGTGTTCTTAATTCGGATATATACTGCATCCCCTGCTCAATACGCTGACTGAGCTTGTTATTAATCTCAAGGTCCTTATTCATAATTGCAAATGTAGCATTTATATTATGCCCGTTATATTCAAGATCGAATACGAGATGTAACCCGGCAAGCATAATACGATCCGGGTCATCATTTCTAACGGCAGCTATATCATTAATAATGAATTTTAATTCCTCAAAAAATCTTTCATCCTTCTTGCGGATAAAATCTAGAAGAGTACCGTATGATGAGAATTCCAGTTTAATATCAGGGTTTTCCGGGAAATCGTTTCTTGACTGATATTTATCTTCCACAACTTCTATTTTAGTCGAATTGCTGCATAGTTTGATTAGTGCTTCTGAAAATTTATTATATGATTTAGAGGGAAGTTTAAGAAGATAAGGAGAATATATGAACCTGATGTCGGAATAATCTACATCCTTCTGTTTCAAACGTTTGTTTCCATATTCGTCGGTTTTAATAGTTACTTTCATATCTTCTTCGTATCCAATCTCGGGCAACATAATTACTCTACAATAATAAAAACAGAAATAGCTTAATAGAAATTTCCTAAAAAAATAATAATTATTTATGGTTTTTTATACAATGCATAAATATCAGACCGGTTTAATTTATTTATTACCCGAGAGCGATAATTTTTCAGGTATGGAAATTGTTGCAATGAAACAGTTTTTGCACTGCTGTCCGGGAGGTGTTTTTTACGTCTTCTTTATCCAAATGTTTATTCATTCTAGTAACAATATTTATTACCTCCGGGATTCTGAGTGAATAATGCCCCGATAATGGCCGGACAGGTTTTGGGCCGGATTGGCTGAAATTAGGCCGGGCATTGTCAACTCATTGCCCGAGCGCCGTCCGGGCATCCATAAATGTAAAACAGGTTTTCTTATTATAATTCTCTTTTCTGTAAGGGCTTAAATGATAATGCGTGAAATTTTTGTTACAAATCTGATCTTATCCCTACAGGGCTGGATTAAACAAATTTACCAGCTTTTTACAAGGGATCTTTATTTTATTGTTTTGGACAGACATAAGTTTTTGTTTTATCCGCGGTACTTTAAAGCACAAATTTAACCTAACCCAGTATTTAACTTAAGTGTGGGATTACTTCTCCTGCTTAAAGCTAAATATTAACTGGGAATAACATCGGAGGTCTTTATGAGTGGTGCAAAGATACTCATTGCAGAAGATGAAAATATAGTTGCTCTCGATATAAAAAATTCGTTAACAAAACTTGGTTATAGTGTAACATCGATCGCATCAACAGGGATTGATGTGATGACACAGATAGAAGAAAACAAACCGGATCTGATACTGATGGATATTATGCTGAAGAGTTCACTTGATGGTATTGATGCAGCCTCGCTTATTTCTCATCGGTACAGAATTCCCATTATTTATGTTACTTCATCAACTGATAAAAATACACTTGAGAGGGCAAAATCAACCAAGCCTTCAGATTTTATTATGAAACCTTTTGATATTGAGAGATTGCAATCTGCCATTGAAAAAGTTTTAAAAAAACAGCTGCCTAATTAATTAAACAGAAGGAATAAAGAAACGAAAGGAAAAAAATATGTCTGAAACAACCGATTTCTTAAAATATGTTCCGATTTTCTCTGAACTGAATGAAGAATCACTGGAAAAGATTGCCAGGATTGGAATTAAAAAAACTTTTCGGAAAGATTCTATTGTGATGTTTGAACACGAAACAGGTTCGGCTTTATTCGTGATTATTAGTGGAAAAGCTAAAATCTCCCGTGTGAGTGATGATGGTAAGGAAGTAATTCTTACCATATTAAGCGATTCTGATTTCTTCGGTGAAATGGCGTTACTGGATGGTTTAACAAGGTCTGCAAATGTAACCGCAATGGAAGATACCGAGATGTTTCTCATTCAAAGAAATGATTTTTTGAATCTTTTGGAGGAACACCCCGAAGTTACCATTGCCCTAGTACAGGAATTGACTCAAAGACTTCGTTCTGCCGATATGAAAATCAAATCACTCTCCCTTAAAGATGCTGAAGGAAAGGTCGCAAATGTTATTCTTCAACTTGCTGATAATGTCGGACGTATAAAGCAAGGTAAAGTTGAAATTGAAAAACTCCCATTTCAACACGACCTGGCTAATATGGCGGGGACTTCCAGAGAAACAATTTCGAGGACGCTTCATGCATTTGCAAAAAAAGGACTCGTTGAATTGGAAGGTTCGAAACTTAGAATAGTTAATTATGAAAAATTCAGGGAATCTTATTTATAAGTTTTTAACAGCAGGTAATAAAAGAAAGCTGCCTTTAGGGCAGCTTTCTGGAATAATTTATTCGTCTTCTTCTTCCTCGTCGAACTCTACCGATTCTTCATCATCAAGTCCGTATTCATCCTGATCATCCTCTTCCCTGAAAGATTTTTCTCTATCCGGCATTTTGATTCTCCTTTATTATTTATTATTACGATTTTCTTCTCTTATCTCATCACTTTTTCTGTTGGTATCATCGGCATCCGGAGGTGATTTGTGTGCCTGATTCTTTTTGATCTCTTTTTCGTTTCGAGGTTTTTTATCTGTATCCATTTTGTTCCTCAATATTATTCACGACTCGCCTTTAGTTTTGCATACAAGCACTAAAATTTACCCGAACAAAATATTACTTCATTTATCAGGAATTATTATAAGCAAAAGAACTGCTCTGAATTGTGCTGTACCTAATTCCGATTCTGTTTGAAAGGTTATCACAGATACTTAATCACCCAATGCTGATCTTTGTTTTTTATAAAAAAACACGCAAATGACAAATGCCGGTGCAAACTCAACAGAAGAATGTTTGTAATTAAAGGATCAGGTTTTAGCTTACGAAAGAGAGGAATACAATGGGAAAAGATGTATGTATACACGGGCATTTTTATCAGCCCCCGAGAAAAAATCCCTGGCTGGAAACCATTGAAGTTCAGGATCCCGCATTTCCTTACCGCGCTTTAAGAAGAAAATATCTCAATGAAATAATGAATATCAGGAGAAATGATCGAAGTGAATCTCAATATAGGGGGAGAATTTAAGCAAAACATAGTTGCATACGCGAGATCATATCAAGACAGATTACTTATTACTGCCGTCTCAAGATTATTAACAACAATATGCGATGAAGATACCCTACCCCTCGGAGAAACCTGGAAAGATACCAGTCTGATAATGCCCGAGAAATTTGATAAGATAAGGAATGAAATAACCTGTGCTGAAATGGAAGGGAAGGAAAAAATAAAAGCCACAGAAATATTCAGAGATTTTCCTGCAGCTCTATTAAATTGTTATAAATAATTACTTTTTTACTCTATCCAGATACTTTGCTGCATCTTTTGAAAAATAAGTTAAAATCATATCAGCACCGGCACGTTTAATAGCAAATAATGATTCCATCATCACTCTTTCTTCATCAATCCAACCATTTGAACCGGCAGCTTTTATCATCGAGAACTCTCCGCTTACCTGGTAAGCGGCAGTGGGCATTCCGAATTTTTCTTTAACCCGTTGTATAACATCAAGGTACGGTCCCGCAGGCTTAACCATTACGATATCGGCGCCTTCTTCTATATCTGAGGCAACCTCTCTTAATGCTTCATTACTATTAGCGATATCCATCTGGTGAGAACGTCTGTCCCCGAACGCAGGGGTTGATTCAGCAGCTTCTCTGAATGGGCCGTAATATCCGGAGGCATATTTTGCTGCATAGCTCATAATAGGAATCTTCTGGAAACTATTTTCATCCAGTATTTTTCTTATGGCTGCTACCCTGCCGTCCATCATATCTGAAGGAGCAATAATATCTGCGCCGGCCTGAGCATGGGTCAAGGCTTCTTTTGCCAGGAGCTCTATCGTCTGATCATTTAATATTTCCTCGCCGTTCAATACACCGCAATGTCCGTGAGAAGTATACTCACACATACAGACATCGGTAATTACCAGAAGATTTTTCACTTCTGCTTTCAAAGCTCTAACTGCTCTTTGTATTATACCATTCGGATCATATGCTTCCGAGCCGACCTCATCTTTTATTGAGGGAATGCCAAAAAGTATAACTGCAGGAATTCCCAGATCGGCAACCTCTTTACATTCTTTTACCAGGTTATCTATTGACAATTGATAATTCCCCGGCATTGAGCTTATCTCTTTTCTAAAATTCTCACCCGGTGCAACAAACAGAGGATATATAAAATCATTCTTAGTAAGGACAGTCTCACGGACCATATCCCTTACCAGTGGATTATACCGCAATCTTCTGAGTCTTTTGATTGGAAACGATGCCATTTTTGTGCTCACATTTAATTAGGTAAATAAGTTTTTAATTTATCAAATACGATCTTCGAATTCTTAATACAGTCACCGACTGAAATACCTCCCCGGTAATTACCGCTCAATACAATTCCCGGGTTTCTTTTTTCAAACTCGTCAAAATAGTTCTCGTGTTCAATGTATCCGATATTATACTGTGGTATTGCCTTCTGCCAGTACCGGTGTTTAAGCGAAACAGGCGGCGCTGTTATCTGCATTATCTGTTCAAATTCCTTCAGTACTTTTTTGAATAAGAGATCCTTATCATAATTAATTATTTCCGGATCACGTGCCCCGCCTATAAATATTGTGAAGGAGGCTTTATCATCTTCCGCCCGGTTCGGAAAAAGAACCGAGCTCCATATTGCGCCAAGAAATGACTTTTTCTCTTTTGCAGGTATAAGAAATCCAAAACCGTCCAGCGGCTGCTTTATTGCACTTTTCTCATAAATCACATAAAGAACTGCAACCGGGGGATAATATATTTTGTTAAGATGCTGAATAAGTAAATCATCATTCATACTTTGAAAGACTTCTGCCGCCGCATATGCAGGGACTGCAGATACAACCCCGTCAGCTTCTAATGGTTTTTATTTCATTTGTATGATTATAAACGACCCGATATTTATCTCCTATCTGTTCAACTGATCTTACTTCAGAGAATAACTGTACCCGGTCTCCCAGGGCTTCAGCTATCTTTGCCGGGAAGCTTTGCATTCCCTTTATGAATGAGAACATTTTTGCACTTTGTTTTGATTGCTCTGCTCTGTTTTTTCTTTCTTTTATGCTTCTAATTGTCCCCTTGATCAAGCCGCCGTATTTTTCCTCTAAGGCATATAATTTTGGGAAAGCAGATTTAACACTCAGCTCTTCAGGGTTTCCTGCATATACACCTGCAACAAAAGGATTTATTGCATAATCAAGAAATTCTTTTCCCAGTCTCCTTTTCACAAAATCGGCAATGCTCTGATAATACCCATCCTCAGACCGGCCGATAAAGGGTTCCGCAAATAATCTTAATTTCGCCGCAGGGGAAAAAAGCTGCGTCTTAATAAAAGCCTTTGGATTCATCGGCAGAGGATGCAGTTTATTATTCCTGAGAATATACCTCTTATTCCCTTTTTCATT
The DNA here is from genome assembly GCA_963764685.1 of uncultured Ignavibacteriales bacterium. GTDB lineage: Bacteria > Bacteroidota > Ignavibacteria > Ignavibacteriales > Ignavibacteriaceae > CAVXTT01. Next base: position 26,896 of record CAVXTT010000003.1, on the reverse strand, counting down.
GGCATATATGAATTCATCTTTTAATCCGAGATCTTTTACCATTTCTGAAATCAACGGAGAAGTTTCCAAGTCCGCTGTTGGGTCCTCTGTCGAATAGAGAATTGTCCTGAATAATACTTTCCATAACTCCCCCGGCTTCCCTGTTCTTGTCAAGTACTGTTACATCATAACCATCCTTATGAAGCCACCAGGCGGCTGCTAATCCGGAAATTCCGGCACCTAGTACAATAATCTTTTTCTTCATATATGAGTCAGGGTTATTTCATATAAAGCACGGATGAAAAGTTCGGAATCATTCAAGCCGGTCATAACAATATAATTTTCTATCCCATTCTTTTCAGCAACGTGCCGGTATTCAATATCGAGTTCAAATAATGTTTCTATATGATCGGATACGAAGCTTATCGGGATGATCAGCAGCTGCTTTTTCCCTTCAGATGCCAGTTCTTCAATCATTTTATCTGTTGACGGTTCAAGCCACCTGGCGGGTCCGACTTTACTTTGATAGCATAAATGATGAGGGTAATCATATCCTCTTAATTTCATTATCCCCGCAACAGTAGATTTAATATGCTGGTTGTATGGATCACCTTTTTTCAGGTAGCTTAAAGGAGTTCCGTGTGCACTGAATACAAGCTGAACTTCATTTCTTTTATCAGAAGGGAATTTCAATAAAGCTTCATCAATCCGCTGATTTACTGCTTTCAGATAAAAAGGGTGATCATAATATTCATTAACATAAATATGGTTCGATCCTGGCCCATTATATTTCTTTTTCCATTCATTAAAAGTGGATCCTGTAGTTGAGACTGAATAATGAGGATATAACGGCAGCAGAAGCACTTTGTTATAATTTCCTGTTAAAACCCTTACTAGCAGTTTCATCAGTTAAAGGATGCCAGTACCGCATTGCGACAAATACATCAAAATCCCGTCCTGTAGCATCTTAAACTTTGTTCCAGACGGGAGCGCTGCAGTTCTGTCCATTCCCTGATAGGTGATCTCCCTCCGATCAAGTTTATATTCTTCCTGAACTTTCGGAGCTCTCTTTTTCGAAACAAACCTGGCAACTGATCTCTGAAAAGGAAGCTTAAAAATATCCGGATCATTAAAAAGGTTCTCAAGGAATGGCTGAACAGCTTCCAGCGAATCCGGGACCTCCAAGATTAAAAAGCACTACCGCAGTTCTCAATATGGTTTATCCTTCAGCTTATACTGTTCTTGAATATCTTGCAGTGTCTTCTTTCCGTTCAATGTAACCGTCAAAGTTCATCGCAATATTACGGATAAGCAGTCTTCCCATTTCACTGACGGTTAATTTATTATCTTTTATTGTAACCAGGTTGTCCTCTTCCATTTCTTTAAGATTATTTAGGCCCCAACCGAAATACTGACGGAAATCTATATTCGAACTTCTGCTCTACGGAAGTGATATCAAGTTCAAAATCACACATAATTCTCATTATCACGTAACGCCTTAGAATATCATCATCATTCAACCGGTAACCTTTGGTTACAGGAAGCTGACCTTCATCTATACTTTTGTAATATTCTTTCTCGGTCTTATAATTTTGGGCATATACTCTTTCCAGCTGACTAATTGCTGTAATGCCCATAGCATACAGATCAGCACCTGCATTTGTACTGTAGCCCTGGAAATTTCTATAGAGTTTTTTATCTCTTAATGCAGCAGCAAGCTCATCTTCAGGTTTTGCAAAATGATCCATACCGATAAAGATATACCCCGCTGAGGTTAATTTCTCAATGGTCATTTTTAATATCTGCAGTTTTGTATCGGGCGAAGGAAGATCTTCGGGATGAATCAGCGCCATATGTTTTTTCATCCAGGGAACGTGAGCATAATTAAATACAGCTATTCTGTCAGGAGATATATTTATTATTCTATCAACAGTATCTGCAAAAGTATCAACCTTCTGATGAGGCAGCCCGTATATAAGATCAAGGTTAATACTATGAAATCCAAGTTCCCTGACCCATTCTACGGTCTGTCTTGTTATATCTTCAGGCTGTATTCTGTTGACGGCTTTCTGGACTGTCTCATCAAAATCCTGGACTCCCATACTTATCCTGTTGAATCCATTATAACGTAATGCTTCAAGATGAGCTTTTGTCAGACCCCTGGGGTCAATTTCACAGCCGTTCTCCGAATTCTCTCTGAACTCAAAATTCTTTGCGATATAAGATGCAAGGTCAGCTATTTCATCGGGATTGAGATGAGTTGGTGTTCCGCCTCCCCAATGAAGCTGAGCTACTTTTCTTCCGGGTAAGAGGTATGACCTGATAAGGTCAATTTCTTTCTTTATATAATCTACATATTCACCCACCCTGTCCCGGTTCCTTGTGATGATCATATTGCACCCGCAGAAAAAACAGAGCGTATCACAATATGGAAGATGATAATAGAGAGAAAGATCAGGCAGATTCTCTCCATAATTAGTCTTAATTATCTCATCGAGGTATTGTCCATTAGTAAATGATTCATTGAACTGGGGTGCCGTGGGATAGCTTGTATAACGGGGTCCCGGTTTATCATATTTCTTAAATTTGCCAAGATCTACTTCAAACATATCTGCTCCTAAGATTCCGTTTCTAATTCTTCTTTATGGTATACTTTGCTTTCTTTTTTAACTGTCTCAACAAGATACCGGGCATTTTCAGGATCTACATCAGGTAGAATACCATGTCCGAGATTAAATACGTGACCGCTGCCGTCGCCAAATTCTCTTAATATCCTTTTTGTTTCTTCTTCTATCTTCTTTTTTGAACCGTAAAGGACGGTAGGGTCCAGATTTCCCTGTACAGCAGTATTGCCGCCGATCTTTTCCCTTACTTTACCGATGTCCATTGTCCAGTCAATTCCAACAACATCTGCCCCGGTACCTGCAAGCTTTTCAAGTTTATAATGAACTCCTTTTGCAAATAAAATAACCGGCTGTTCCTTCCTTTTAATTTTTGATATTACTTTTTCGATGTAAGGAAGTGAGAATTCTTCAAAATCATTTTGTGATAGTATTCCTCCCCACGTATCGAATATCTGTACAGCATCTGCACCCGATTCCAATTGTGCCGACAGGTAGTCGGCAGCGGCATCAGCTAATTTATCAAGTATAAAATGTGCGGTTGCCGGATCATTGTATAAAAGCTTTTTAATATGTGAAAAATTCTTACTTCCTTTTCCCTCAACCATATATGTTAATAAAGTCCAGGGGGCGCCGCAGAACCCGATCAATGGCACTCTGCCGTTAAGTTCTTTTTTGGTTAATGCAAGAGCATCCATTACATATTTAAGATCTTTAAAAGGATCCAGGACTTTTAAATTGTCAGCGTCTGACTTATTTCTTACGGGATGTTCAAACACAGGTCCTCTCCCCTCGGTTATTTCCAGTTTCATTCCCATCGCTTCAGGAATTACAAGGATATCTGAAAAAATTATTGCCGCATCTACTCCTATAATATTTACAGGCTGTATTGTTACCTCTGCAGCCAGTTCTGGTGTTTTACATAAGTTAAGAAAGGTGGTTTTTTCCCTGATTGCCCGGTATTGAGGAAGATATCTTCCCGCCTGGCGCATTATCCATATAGGAGTTCTTTCCACCGGTAATCTTCTACATGCTCTTAAAAACAGGTCATTATTTAATTTCAATTAGACACGCGCTCCTTCATTTTTATAAAATTTAATTACAGCCTTTGCCAGTCCTTCAATATTGAATTCCTCCGGCATAACACTTACGGGGACATTATAGGATTCAATGGCACTTTTAGTCGTAGGACCAATGGCCGCTATATTCAAACCATTAAAATACCCGGCAGGTTCCTTAATATTCATTATCTTGAGAAAATTTTCAAAGGTAGACGGACTTGTAAATACGTACAGGTCTACCCTGGAGTTATTAACTTTAAATATATTGTCCTTTATCATCGCAGCATTCGGAATAGCAATATTATAAACCGGTGCCGTAAGTATTACTGCCCCTAGTTTTTCAAGACCGCCGGGAAGTTCCTCCCTCCCGATGGCTGATCTGGGTATAAATACTTTCTTCCCCTCCATTCCTAAAGTGCATAATTCTTCGATTACCCCCTCGCTGCTGAACTTTGAAGGTATTATATGGACGGGGATATTATTGTTCTCACAAGCTGCAGCCGTCTTATTTCCGATTGCCACAACTTTCACGTTATTAAAATTAAATGCCAGGCCGAGAGCGTCAATTCTAATCCTGAACATTTTAACAGAATGAGAGGAAGTGAAAATCAGGAAATCTATTTCATTATACCGGGATGCTATATTATCAAACGCCTCCCAGCTGTCGGGGGGTACGATATCAAGTGTCGGGAAAGTAATCACCTCCGCCCCGAGCTTTCTGAAATGATCAGCTGATTCTTTTGACTGCTCCACAGAGCGGGTTATAAGGATTATCCTTCCTTTTAACGGAAGCATCCCGCTGCCGTTTGACGACAAAAGACCCTGCAGTATAAACTCAAATAAATTCTCACGCTCTGCCGTTATCTGCTCTTCACTGAAACTTTTTTCAATGCCCCGTGCTATTGCACCGTTAATTGCACCGAGAGTAAGGTCAACTGCGTATTGATCTTCAAAGTTTCTGAAATACCCTTCTTTGATACCCTGGTCTATTAAATTCTGCAGAAGGGAGCGGAGTTCCGTCTCCATAAAAACTATCTCAGCGCATATTTCATTCTCTGCCTTCAATGTTTCCTTCCTGTAGATAAGGAAGAAGCTGCGGTATTTCATCATAAACATATAAAGATGGAGTACATAAGAATGAAGAGAATTAATTATGCTTGTCTCATTTGCTATGTTATTCTTCAGAGATGTGAGCAGTTTTTCCATACGGAGGCGCATTATAGAAAAATATAGTTCCTCCTTTGAAGAGAAATAATTATATACCGTGCCCTTTGCAATTGAAGCCAGCTTTGCCACATCATCTATCATTACTTCATAATAGTTTCTTGTAGAGAACAGCTGAAAGGCAGCGTCTATTATTCTTGATCTTTTTATTTCTTTTTTATCTTCTGTCATCGTATCAATTGATTTATCTTATGTTCCACTCGCCTTGTTTTAATATTTCACCCGAATTGGAATCTATTACCATCTCTATACCGCTTCCTCTGAAACCATCGGGTCCGTCATTACCTTTCAGAGTAGAAATAATATGCCATACATACTTGTTGTATTCAGCATTCCATATAAAAGTTTTACCCCAGTCCTTAATTCCCTTTTGCAGTCCCGCTTCTTCAGCAATCTTTACCGCTTCCAATTCATCAACAAGGAAGGAGCAGTTAACCGGATCAGCTTTACAGTCCGGAAACCCGGTAAGAGGGATATTAGCTAATACTACCCCGCTTGAGTCGAGCCCAAAAGTAATTTTTTCATCTACATAAGGACGTTCCGGCATGTAAAACCGGTACGACATAAAAAATCCTTCAGGGATTAACTTTGATTCTTTGTAATCCGGGGTAATATATTTTTCAAAAAACTCCTCGCCTGTTTTTGAAACAATCAGCTTATCCGCTGCACGCAAAATTTTACTCGGTATATCTGTCGTATCGTTATTGGAAGCACTATTACCGGCACAGGAGATAGTGTTCACGGCAGGTAAGGAAAGCAAACCCAATATAAAAATTAAGAATAATATCCTGCTCATCGACCCCTCTCTGTTCTATAAATTTCATCAAGGATCTCTTTCGCTCCCGCCTTTATCATATCAGCAGCAAGTGCATTACCTGTCTTTTCGGCTTCCGATTTTTTACCCCTGATCCTTTTCCTGAAAGTAAGTGCACCATCAAGAGAACCGACAAATCCATCCAGGTATATACCGTTGCTTGTAACCTCTGCAAGAGCACCGATCGGTACCTGGCAGCCGCCTTCAAGTTTTTTTAGAAATGCCCGCTCTGCAGTTACAGCAATCCAGGTATTATCATCGTGAAGAGGTCTTAATAATTCATCGACAAAAGAATTATCTTCGTGTATTTCTATCCCCAGTGCACCCTGTCCCACTGCAGGGAGAACTTCATCGACCGGGATAAAAGAGGATATATGCTTATTGAGCTTTAAGCGCTCAACACCCGCACGCGCAAGAATTATGGCATCCCATTTAGATTTAAGAAATTTTTCTATACGCGAAGGGACATTCCCTCTCAGATCTTCAATATGGAGATCAGGACGCAAATGGAGTACCTGTGAGCTTCTTCTTAATGAACCGGTAGCAATTGTTCCGTTTTCAGGAATGTCGTGCAGGGTCATTTTCTTTTTACGTGCAATTAAAACATCTTCAACGGGATGTCTTTTACCTACGGCAGCCAGCTTTAATCCCTCGGGTATTTTTGTCTGCAGGTCTTTAAGGCTATGCACAGCAAGATCTATTCTCTTATTCAGCAGCTCATTTTCAAGCTCTTTGGTGAAAAGACTTTTGTCGCCGATCTTTGAAAGGGCAACATCAAGTATTTTATCCCCTTTGGTCTTGATGATCCTGACCGCTACGGATATGTCCTTATGTTTTTTCTCGAGCTGTGCTTTTATAAAATTTGCCTGCCAGAGGGCAAGTGCGCTTCCGCGGGAGCCTATAATAACTTTATACTTCAATTATTTTGTTCCTTTTTACCTTTTGAGTCGATACCGAAAAGATCCCGTATTATGCTGATCTTCCTGGTCGACCCTGAATCATTCTGCTGTTCCGATAATTTCTTTAATTCAACAGTAGGGTGATGTAATAATTTGTTTATAATTCTTTTTGTTACAAGATCAAGCTTCTCCCTGTCCTCTGCAGAGAACCTGTTCTTGTTTTTTTCAACTTCCTCGGCACGCACGGCTTCAAAAAGATCTCTTAGAGATTTAATTGTCGGCGCTGCTTCAAGTGAATTATACCAGCTGTAAAAGGAGTTCAATTCCTCTTCAATAATATTCTTTACCTTGGGGACTTCCTCTTTCCTTTTTTGAATATTCTGTTCAACTATAATATTCAACGAATCTATATCATGATAGAAAACATAATCGATATCACGGCAGCTTGGATCGATATCTCTTGGTATTGCTATATCCATCAGAACAAGAGATGAATAATTTCTTTTCTTCATCACTTTGCGGATATCATCTTTGGTGATGATTAGATTCTCTGCACTTGTTGCACTCAGTATTATATCGAATTCCTGCAGGTGATCCTTAAAGCTTGCAAATGGAAGAATGCTTGCGCCCAGAGACTCAGCAAGTTTCTCTGCTTTTTCATAGGTACGGTTGGTGATTGATAACCGTCCGATCCCTCTTTCAACTAAATGTTTTGCTGCAATCTCACCGGTTTCACCTGCACCGATTACAAGTGCGTTCTTTTTATTAAGGTTGGAGAATATCTTTTCGATCAACTGAACAGCGGCATAGCTTACCGTAACAGCCCCTTCGCTTATTTCTGTTTCAGAGATAGCTCTTTTACCTGCCTTAAGTGCCGAATCAAAGATCCTTCTCATCAGGAATCCTGAAAATCCTTTTTCATCTGCCAGCTGGAATGAATCTTTTACCTGCTTAAATATCTGGTTATCACCGATTAATAAAGAATCAATCCCGGTTATTACATCAAACAGATGCTGAATTGCTGTGCGGGATGTGAGGTTCTGAAAATGATCAGGCTGAATACCATTTACTGATTTATATTCCAATAATAGTTTGTGGAATTCAGAATGCGTAAGATCCTTATTAAGCGGAATACCGTACAATTCTGTCCTGTTGCAGGTGGAGATCACCAGCCCTTCGGAGAAAAATTCTCCTTTAATTTTATTTATAAGCTCTAATATCTCTTCAGCGCTCAGGTGCAGAGCTTCCCTCATTTCAACGGGGGCGGTATGATGATTTATTGTAACAGCGAGTAAATTCATAGTTTCAATAAAAAGAATGAAAACTCCTGGCAAGAAAATTTGTTACCATCGTTGATAGAATAGCAAGGATAAATCCCACAATAGAAAGTGAAACAACTTTTTTCCCTCTCCACTTCCCTAAAATCTTACTTAGAATACCTGTGCCGTAAAGTATCCATACCATTGATGTACCGATAAGCTTAGGATCGGAATATGAAAAATCAGGGAAGGCTTTAGGCAGCCAGATCAATCCTATTGTAATTGTTATTGTTAAAAGACTGAAGCCGATTACAGCAGAATAAAAACTTAAAAGTTCAAGTACTTCCAGGTTAGGAAGACGGTTAAATATAAGTCCGAATTTATTTAGTTTAATTTCTTTATATAACATCAGGTAAAGAAAACCATATACTGCAGAAATTGTTATTCCCGCATAACCCAGTAATGCACTGAATACGTGCGAACCGAGAAGATTGCTTTTAAGAACATCCTTTACCTCTGTAAGATCCTGTATAAAGAAACTGGAGATAACCTGGAACAATACAGAGATGATTATTATAAACGGACCGGTACCCCTTATATCTGTCAGCAGCTCCAGAATAAAGTATGAAAAGGATATTGAGAATGCCAGTACAGTGAAGATTTCAAAAACATTTGTAATAGGCATATGATGAAATTCCAACGTTCGCATCAGAAGATATAAAGCGTGTATCAGCAGGGTTAAAAAAAGAAACAAACGCTTTGAATTTGCAAGCTGCTTCCCACTTTTCATAAACGCATAAGAGTATATGCTGAAGGAACTTATGTAAAGTACAGGGAGCAGTCCGGTTAGAAAATCAATCAAGGACTTCATATTAAAAAAATTAAATGACTTATTGGTTCAAATTAGGGAATTAAGTGATATTAAACAATAGAAAAATGACTTACGAGTCATCATCTTTCACCCCTCCCCCCTTTTCCTACGGGTCTGTTGCATAACTCGGCATATATATTGAATGTAAAAATTCATCTACAACTATATTCAATTGTAATATGCTGGGTAAAAAGAAATTTGAGCCAAAATTAATTTATAAACTAACTTTAGACGATCTGGTTCCGAAGGATAACATCTACAGGACATTAGAAAAGTTCTTGGATTTGAGATTCCTTTATAAAGAATGCGAAAAGTTATATGGGAAAACAGGAAAGCCATCGATTGATCCAGTAGTATTCTTCAAATTTCAGCTCTATGGCTATTTTGAAAACATTATTTCCGACAGAGAACTTATACGTAGAACAAGTGATAGTCTGTCGGCCAGATACTTTTTAGGATATGACATAGATGAGGACCTTCCCTGGCATTCAACAATATCAAGAACAAGAGGGTTATTAGGGAAAGAGATTTTCGAATCATTATTTAATAAGGTTTTAGATTTATGTAATCAATCCGGACTTATAGAAGGGAAACATCAGACAATAGACTCAACACTGGTTAAGGCAAATGCATCAATGGAAAGCCTGGAAAGGAAGGTACCCACCTTATCAGTATTGGATTATGTAAATAAAACCTTTGAGGAAAACTCAGAGCACAAGCAAGAGGATAAAGCTAATAGAGAAGATGATAATAAGAAGTAAGGGGGGTGGGGAGAATTTCCAGGGGGGTTATATGTTATTGGCCGCCGAGTATCAGGGGCAGGCCGTCTTTTCCTGAGCCGATTACAACGATTTTAGTGTTATTGGATGATGCCAGTTTTTCGGTAGCCTCAATGCCTTTCCATTTAAGAAGTTGGTCGCTGATGCCTTTGGATACGATATCCTGAAAATCAGCGATACCTTTTGCTTCAATTCTTTTCCTTTCAGCTTCCTGCTGTTCTTTAAGAAGCACAAACTGCATACGCTGGCTTTCCTGTTCGGCTTTCAGTTTTTCCTCGATCGAAGCAGTGAGACCCGCCGGGAGTATAATTTGTCTCAAAGGAGCAGATTCAAGTGTTATTCCTCTGCGGTTTCACAAGTTTTGAAAGATCGATCTCAATTTTCTTTGCCAGCTCCTCCCGCTGGGCTGTATATAAAGCACGGGCGTCGTAACTTGCGGTTACGCCTCTAACCACCGACCTAAACTGGGGTTTGAGAATTTTATCGACATAATCCTCCCCCACAGTTTTATAGATGCGGTTCGCGTTTTCAAAGCTGAGGCTGAAGAGGAGGCTTATCTCCAGTTCAATAGTTAAGCCTTCTTTGGATGGCACCGTCATTGTTTCCTTAAGCTCCTGTGTACGGGCATCGAACTTAACAATATTGGCAATCGGATTAACAAGATTTATTCCCGGCTTTAGTGTATTATCGCTTACATTGCCGAAGAAATCAATTACTCCCACATGTCCCGCAGGAATAATAGTCCAGAACTGCATAACAGCGATCAGCAGAGCGACTATTAAACCTATCAATGCAAATGTGGACTCAGCTTTATTAAATCTTTTTTTTGCATTTACATAAACGAAACCTGCAGCAAATGCAGCTAGAATAGATATAAAGAACACCATAACATTTCCCTCATATATTAGATCTGGATTTAATATGCAAATTTAACAAAATGCCTTCACATTATTTAATGGGAGTTTACGGGTAATGAATAACAAAAAAGATAATCTGCGTACGCTATAACAATCTAATAAGACAAAGGATGGAAAACGGTACCGGAAACAAAAAAGCAAAGAACTTTACAGACACCGGGGACTGCGGCAGAAGGTTAGTAACGGCAGGGTAAAATACTGAAAACCCTTCTGTGGAACTAAGAACCAGGAACTAATAACAAAGAACCAAAAAATTTTTTGCGTTTTATATTAGTTAAAAAGTTCTTAAAATAATATTGATTTTTGTTTAATTTATATGCCTGTTCAAATTTTAACACCTGCTGCTCCTATTGTTGGGAAGACATACTCATTATATGGAAATGAAAGTTCATCGGCTGAATTTTATGATCAGCTCTGTTTATCAGGCGACCTGGTGTTAAAAAACTTCAACGGCCGCGAAGCGAATCTCCTTTCTTTTCTATCCCGTATTAGTACCTCTAAAAGAAGAATAAGATCCTATGAAAGAAAAGATCCCGTCTTTTCAAATGTTATGAATATTCTTAGGAGGGATCTTAAGAAATACCTCCATAATGTTGAATGGCACCTGAAATCTATTACGATAAGACAGAGGTGGGATAAGCGGCTGTCGACCTCCGAAGACCAGTACCTCCTCTATATGCTTGAAATCGAAATGACCAACAGGATCAATCTAAACAGGTTTGCTGAAAGCAGCAGAAAGCTTGCGTTCCTGCCCCACTGCCTGAGGGATTTTAGCAGGGAATGCCTTGCGGCCCCGGATGGAATTGATTATCTCTGTAAAGGGTGTTCAAAAATTTGTACTGTAAATAAGATAAGCCGGCTGCTGAAAGAAAATAAAGTGACTCCTTATATCTGGCTCCAGGCTGATCTTAAAAATATATTCAGGATGTATATTGAAAGATCCGAAACACCTGGTGTTGTAGGTGTAGCCTGCATCCCGGAGCTGGCAAATGGAATGCGGCTCTGCAGAAAATACAATATACCTGTTGTGGGCGTACCTCTTGATGCAAACCGCTGTAGAAGATGGATGGGGGAATTCTTTGACACGTCTGTAAATATCCAACGGCTGGGGGAATTAATTCATTAGGCAAGCAACCATCCTTCGGATGTTTTTTGGTTTTTTTCGCAGTGCTTACTATTTTAGGCAGGCTTCTTAAATCACACGGATAATTCATTACTAAGTTTAATTGATAATTAAATATTTTTTTGAATGCATTTAAAACAAAATATAACAGAGTAACATCGCTCCTTCTTCTGGCAGGGTATTTATCTATACTTTTAGTTACTACTTTCCATTTTCATAAGATCGATATTTCTTATTCTGCTATGTTTGAAAAAACTGCTCCGGTTAGGAGTAATGCTTTCGACACTCAGTCTGTTTGTATCCCTCTTTCCGTTCAGCAGATTATAAGCAATAACGATCTTTTTGACAGTCCTGTCATCGAAGGACCGGTTAATCTCTCTACGCTTATTTACGATTCTCATACTTCTGCAATAACTCTCAGAACCGACCTCGAACTTAACAGCCTGAGAGCTCCTCCCGCAGTTTAGAGTTATCCTCCTGTTTCTCTAAATAAAAAATCAAAAAAAGGTTCTCTATGAAAAGAGCTGTTATTGCAATAACCGTTCTGATTTTCATTCGAACGGGTTATTCACAGTCGAATATAAATCCCGATATAAGTCTAATAGGTACTTTTAATACTAAGATGAATTTTATAAAAGGCGATCCGGCATATGGGAAACTTAACTTTGAAATGCCTTCAATGGAATTATTCATTGATGGCTATCTGAATCCTTATGCTAAAGCGGCGGCAAATCTTGCCTATGAGGAGGGAGAATTTTCAGTTGAAGAACTCTATGGAAATATCGTAAGAGGACTGCCTCTGGATATGCAGATCAAGGCAGGCAAATACCTGGTTGCATTTGGGAAAATAAATACCGTCCACCCCCACGCCTGGCCTTTCCTGAACAGGCCTCTTTTCCACCAGGTATTTTTTAGTCCCGAAGGTTTTAACGATATCGGTGTAAATGTAAGCTTTCTCCTCCCGACAGGAGATGTTTATTCGAACCTGGAACTTGGCGTCTATAATGGAGAATCTATCAGAGTCCCTGAAGATACAAATGCTGTTGAACGGGGTATAAATCCAATCTTTGCAGGACGGCTTAGCGGGTTTTTTAATCTGAACGATTTTACAAACCTTGAAGCAGGTCTGAGCAGTTCATTCGGAGTATCCACAAAAGTAAATTTACCAGGTGAGACTAAACCCCTCAACTTCTTCTACGGCGGTCTGGACTTAAAATATAAATATGCCCCTGATTCCTATACTGCATTAACACTGCAGGCTGAGGGCTTAATATCTAACAGTGATGCACTGCAGGCAGGTTTATCAGGAATTAAAACTATAACAACATACGGGGGCTTTATCTCTGCGGATTATAAATTCGCTAAACAATTTAGCTTCGGGCTGAAATACGATTATACGGCAGGTATTTTCGACGGCATTCCATCTCTAAACACTCTTATTTATGATGATAATAATAACACCCAAGGAGTTGAGGGATGGATTTCATATCTGCCTGTAGAAGAAACTCTGGTATTACGGCTCGGTGTTCAGGAATTATTTTTTACCTATGCTGACGGGACAGCGCGTAATAATGAGACAAGAGCTACCCTGCAGTTTTTATTCTCCCTTGGTCCTCATAAGGCTCATCAGTTTTAAAATGATAAAGGAATAAAATGAAAAGGATATTTTTTCTTGCACTGCTTCTCTTGCAGACAATTGCATCCGCAAATGTTAAGGTTGTTGCCACGACAACTGTTATTTACGATCTGGTAAAAGAAATTGGGAAGGATAAGGTTACTGCTGATTTTATTGCTCGCGGCGACCAGGATCCCCATTTTGTTGAAGTGCTTCCAAGTTATATGGTGAAGCTTAAAAATGCCGATATATTTTTCCAGATTGGATTAGGGCTTGAAACATGGGCCAGCCAACTTGTTGACGGCTCAAGGAATAACAATTTAAAGATTATACTCCTCTCTGAGACGATCAACAGAAAAGAGGTTCCTTCTTATAAACCCGATGCAAGTTATGGAGATATTCATCCTGAAGGAAATCCACATTACTGGCTCGATCCGGAGAATGTTAAGTTAATGGCGAAGGAGATCCTGGATGCCCTCTCGGATAATGACCAGGGTAATGCATCTTATTATCAGAAAAATTATGATGATTTTATTAATAATTTGAATAAGAAAATAACAGAATGGAATAATAAAATGGCCGCTGTGAAAAATAAGCCGTTCATATTTTTCCACGCAAGCTGGACATATTTTGCCGACCGTTATAATCTAAAAATAGCCGGATATGTTGAGCCGAAACCGGGAATAGCTCCATCCCCGTCTCATAATGCCGAGTTGATAAAGTTGATCAAGGATAAAAGTATTAAATACCTGGTAATGGAAAATTTTTACAGCGATTCTGCACCAAACCAGCTTGCCTCAATAACAGGGATCAAGGTTATAAAAGTACCCACCGCCGTATACGGAATGAAAGGGATCGATTCTTATTTCAAGATGATGGATTATATAATTAATACTATTACCGGGCAGACATAATTAAATAGATAAATTTATAATGGCAAAAGAAATAATAAAATTCACAGATGCGGCGATCGGATACGGTAAGAATGTACTTCTGGATAAACTTAATTTCTCGGTTTATGAGAATGATTTTATCGGACTTGTTGGACCGAACGGTGCAGGGAAAACAACTTTGCTGAAAACACTTTTAGGAAACCTGAAACCGTTATCAGGAAAAATATCTGTAAAAAATGTAAAGTACGGCTATGTACCGCAAAGGGATCTTATCCATCCCATACTCCCGTTTACCGTTTATGATGTTGTTATGATGGCCAGATATTCCTCGCTCGGGATACTTAGCAAGCCGGGGCGTAATGATCATAATATTGTTGAGGAGTGCCTTAAACAAGTAGGAATAAGTAGTCTTAAAAATTATCATTATAACACACTTTCAGGAGGGCAGAGGCAGAGAACATTGATAGCCCGCGCGCTTGCGGTAAAGCCGGATATGCTGGTACTTGATGAGCCCACAAACGGAATGGATACCCCGTCCCATTATTTTCTGCTCAACCTTATTCAGGATCTTCACGACAAAAATAATTTTACGATCATCCTTGTCAGCCATCTGCTTACCGATGTGGCAAATTCCGTAAAAAAGCTGATGTTGATCGATAAGGGGTTTTTTCAATACGGAAATATAGATGACCTTCTGTCGGAAAATAATTTGAGGAGTGTTTATTCATCTGATTTTTCAGTAACAAAAATTAACGGCGAATATCTGATAACATCACAACACAAAAAATAAAATGGATATAATTAAACAGGTTGTTGAAATTTTCCCTTATGCAGTAGCGGGAAGTGTTATTGCCGGGATAATCTGCAGTTTTCTCGGAGTGTTCATTCTTTCCCAAAGAATTGTTTTTTTAGGAGCTGCATTAACCCAGGCATCAATAGCAGGTGTGGCATTCTCTTTTCTGCATCTTATAAATTTTGAAAACTTCATTACATCTGTCCTGGGTATCACGGTTACACAAGAATCATTTCTCCATCACTTTGAGCCTGCTTTTTTTTCACTGGCTTTTGCCCTTATTACTGTGCTAATATTTTCACAAACTCACGGGCAGAAATTTTCGCAGGATGCGGTGCTGGGGATAATTTTTGCAGCTGCCATCGCATTCAGGATAATATTCATTCAGAAAAGTCCTGTTGCCGAGGTTTCGGAAATTGAATCAATACTGAAAGGGGACATATTATTTATAGGTCCGGATGAATTTTATATGTTAGCAGGAATATTAACCGTTGTTGTGTTGGTTTTCGTTTTATTCCAAAAGCATCTTAAGATTATTCTTTTTGATACCGAATCGGCAGACGCACAGGGGATAAGCTCGAATTTCTGGATGCTTTTGTTTTACCTGATAGTTGGTACAGGGATCTCACTTACAACCAGGTATGTAGGCGATGTTTTCACATTTGCATATCTAATAATCCCGTCCTCGATCGGGATACTTCTTGGGAAAAGCCTGGTTAAGGTTTTTATGATCTCGGTAATAACAGGTGCCGTGCTTCCGCCTGTTTCGTTATTCCTTGCGTTTAAATATGATCTATCAAGCGGACCTATGGCAGTAGTAATTGCATTTACGCTTTACCTGGTTGTGCTGATTATTAAAAAAACAGGACCAAAAATATTATGACCCCTGGGACATTGGAAGCGCAGGACAGTTTTTTATCATTAATGCATATCTGTCCCAAATGATGAAATATGAAATAATCGAAGGAGCAATGCAATAACCCTGAAAGATCTCACCAAACACTTATTCCCAGGCCTATCACTCCCGGTACCTAACCCCTTTAACCTCCATACAACCCTTCTTCGAAGGTAATGTTATTGTAAGAGTTTAGTAGGACATAATAGGGGTTGTGTAGGGGTTAGAGGTTTTTTTTAATTAGGTGCCGGGTCAAATCATTCGTGGTCGTTAAATTGAATTGATGATTGTGAAGAATTGCAGCTTTAAACTTAAATGTTCCATTCAGCTCTTGATTAAGGCTTAAATAGTCTATTTAAGGCTTCGGGAGGATTTTTCGATTCAAAGCAGGCAGATAAATTATTTTAATGCTGGATTAAAATTAAAAAAAGAAGAAATTTATCCCATATTAACAATTATCGAACCTTTTTTGTTTTGTTATAATTTATCCTGGACAGAATTGGATTAATTAGCCTAAAGTATACTGCATCACTTGACTTATAATGTGTTTTTTAGCAATCTTATACCGGTAAAATCTCCCCAAGTACTTAAAGCAAATTTTTAACAGTGCAGCACCGTTCAGCTGCTTTAACCTATATTTTAAAAGATATGAGGCCTGTAACAACTGAAGAATTAAGAAAAGTAATCGCACTCAGCGATCTGCCGGAGGAACATCTGAAATGGATCCTGAACAATTCAGAAGTAATGGAATATGATGACGGTGATGTAGTCGGTAAAACCGGTGAACCGGCTGACTGGATGTTCTTTCTTATTGAAGGGAGGATAGATTTTTATATGAATATGAACGGCAGGCTGGTTTTTTATCATCATTTCAATAACGATGCCGACTCGGGGGGAGTGAGCGGACTGCTGCCGTATTCGAGAATGAAAGTGTATCCGGGTAATTCAATTGCTATAGGTAAACTTCGCGGACTGCGGCTTCACAAAAAATATTTCCCGGAGCTGGAACGCCTGAATCCTGAATTTATTCAACGGCTGATCAGCTATATGACTGAACGGGCTAAATCATTCGCTACTACACAAATGCAGCAGGAGAAGGTGAGTGCGCTGGGAAATCTTTCCGCCGGCATCGCGCATGAATTGAATAATCCAGCCTCTGCTATCAACAGGATATCCTATGAATTAACAAACCGGCTGTTCTTGAATATTGAGCTTACTGAAAAAATGCTCAGACAGAATATCAATGCAGACCATATCCTTTATCTCAGGAATAAGTTTGAATCCAAGAACGGCACTCAGCAAAAATTAAGCGCACTGCAGCGGATGAAAAAAGAGGACGGGCTGATGCTATGGCTTGAAGCAAACGGACTCCCTACAGATCAGCAGGTAGTGGAAACTTTTACGGAAGCCGGTTTTTCAAGTGAGGACCTTGAGAACCTTTACAGGAATGTCCCGGCTGAAGATGTTGCCCAGATTCTCCTGTGGATAGAAAACCTGCTTAGTTCAAAAAGAATCATTAAAGATCTGGAGGAAGCTTCCACACGCATATCCAACCTGGTTGGCGCCATCAAGAGCCATGTGCATATGGACAGAACTAATGAGCTACAGCCTACCGATCTTCACAAGGATATTGATAACACGCTTACTCTGTTGGGTTACAAGCTTCGTGAAAAAAATATTTCGGTGAAAAAAGAATATTGTACAGATCTTGTCGATGTTCCTGCATATATCGGTGAGCTTAACCAGGTATGGACAAACCTTATTGATAATGCAATTTATGCGCTAAAACCGGAAGGCGAATTAACTATTGAAACGACCTGTGATACTAAAAATGTGAATGTAAAGATCATTGATAACGGGGCAGGTATTCCACCTGAGATCATTTCGAGGATATTTGACCCTTTCTTTACCACTAAAAAGGTTGGTGAAGGCACGGGTATCGGGCTGGATCTTGTAAACAGAATTGTTAAACGCCATAACGGCGAAATCAAAGTTCATTCGAAACCGGGCAGGACGGAATTTCATATTTGTCTTCCCCTGTCCCAATAGGCAAAATGAATCATATGAAATTACCATTTATAATAATAGTAGACGACGATGAGCAGGTGCTGCGTGCAATTCAGCGCGACGTCCGCAGCAAGTATCATAAGGACTACAGGATCAGTGCAACGGATTCAGCAAATGAAGCACTTGAGCTTATCAAGGAATTAAAACTGAAGAACGAAACCGTAGCACTGTTCATTTCAGACCAGCGTATGCCTGAAATGGAAGGAGTAAAATTTTTAGAAAAAACAAAAGAGATCTATCCCGAATCCAAATTAGTCCTGCTGACTGCTTATTCCGATATAGATGTTGCAATAAGAGCTATCAACAACCTGAAGCTTGATTATTACCTCCTGAAACCATGGAGCCCCCCGGATGAAAAACTTTATCCTGCTGTGGATGATCTACTGGATGACTGGCAGGCACAATACAAGCCGGACCATGAGGGAATCCGTATCATCGGCTTCCAGTGGTCACCGAAGTCCCACCGCTTAAAAGAATTCCTTTCCGGAAATTTAATTCCTTATATGTGGATGGATGCTGAGAGCAGCACTGATGCAGAGAAATATCTTATCAGCACTGATGTAAAAGCTGAAGAACTTCCTTTAGTGGTGCTGAAAGACGGTACCTGGATGCCGGATCCTTCATTACCTGAACTAGCAAAGCGCATCGGACTTCAGCAGACGGCATCTGAAAAAATGTACGATGTACTGATAATCGGCGGCGGGCCTGCAGGATTAGCTGCATCGGTATACGGTTCGTGCGAAGGGCTGAAAACAATATTAATTGAAAAGAGCAACCCTGGCGGTCAGGCAAGCAGCAGTGCGCGTATAGAAAATTATCTCGGTTTTCCTACAGGACTTTCAGGTGCTGATCTCAGCCGCAGGGCAATAACGCAGACACTTCGTTTCGGTACTGAAATTCTTACGCCCAAGACAGTGAAAAACATCCGGCTGCAGGATGGTTATAAAATTACCGAAATGACGGACGGATCTGAAATACACAGTAAAAGCGTTATCATTGCTACCGGCGTTGAATATACTAAACTAGGAATCCCAGGACTTGAAAGGTTTACCGGGGCAGGAGTGTATTACGGTTCCGCATCCGTGGAAGCACACGCCTGCAAAAATGAGATCGTTTATATTATCGGCGGCGGAAATTCCGCCTGCCAGGCGGCAATGCACATCTGCAAGTTTGCTAAAGAAGTTCATATACTTATCAGGCGCGATTCAATAAAAAATACTGCCGCAAACTATCTTGCTGAGAGCATACTCAAAACGCCGAATATAAAAGTTCATCCCCATACTGAAATTTCTTCAGTTGAAGGAAACAAAATACTTGAAAAAATTACTCTTAAAGATTCAAAAACAGGGGATGAAAACACTGTCCCTGCAAAAGCTCTGTTTATATATATTGGCGCTAAGCCAGGCACGCAATGGCTCAACGACATTGTTCTGAAAGATGAAAAAGGATTCATTCTCACAGGCAATGAGCTATTGAAAGAAAAAGGATTTAATGCCTGCTGGAAGCTGGAAAGGAATCCATTTTTACCGGAGACCAGCATCCCCGGAATATTTGCTTCCGGCGATGTAAGATCAACAGCACTTACCGGTATTTCATCGGCTGTCGGCGAAGGCGCAATGGCAATAAGGTTTGTACGTAAGTACCTGGAGGAGACGTAGAAATTAGTGCGGATGTTCGGAAGTGCAGGAGTGCGGAAGTTATAAGGGGATGATGTCCACCAGTAGGGGAACCTATATGTGTATGTTTTTATTCTATGTGCCTTGTGGTTATGTCTTTTCTATGTGCCTTATGTGGTTAATGCCTTTATTTTACGTGCTCAACGTAGTTAATGTCCTTATTCTATTTATCAATATTAATTAATTGAAAGGGAAAGCAGGTTATGCAGAAATATTTAATTATCTCCCCGCACACGCACGAAGAATGTACGCGGGTTATAAAGCAAACCCTTGCCATTGGGTATCTTACTCACTTTTACTGGGGATGCAAATCCGGCGACCATACCGGATATGCGATAATCGAAGCAGAGAGTGCAGAGCAGGCAATGCTTTCCATTCCAACAATGATCCGTGACAAAGGGAGAGCGATAGGTTTGGTTCAATTCGATCCGCAAGTCGTGCAGAATTGGAGGTAGGAATAAAGTGCTGTATAAATTTTTGATCGGTGAATAATGAAGGCAGAGTTCTTAGTTCCTGGTTCTTAGTTCTTGGTTAAATGCGAAAGCCTGGAGATGAAAGCTTGCCAATCGTGCACTTCCTTATTTACCAATCAACTAATCAACAAATCAACTAAACCACTAGTAAAAAAATTCCCTGCCGGTTTATAACGACAGGGAATATACCATTGAGATGTTTAAGAATTTTTAGTGAAGATCTACTTTTAATATTTCACCTAATCCCGGAAGGGGAGGGCCGTAACCTTTATTCGAAACATAAAGATCTCCATCGGATCCAAGTGTCATACCTGTCGGGAAAAACAAACTATCAACAAGCACTTCCTTTTGTCCGGATGGTTGAACTTTAATAATTCTGCCGGTATTAGGAGTAGGGAAACCGTTTACAGAAGATGATTCCAGGACGTACATTCTATCCTGATTATCGAATACCACACCAAGGATCGTGGAAAACCCTCTTGCCCAGATTTGAGGCTGCCCGCTAGGGGTAACTTTATATATATTTGAACTACCTGCTACCGTAGGGAATGTATTCAGATTACCGACAAAGAAGTTACCGTGATAAGCTGCCACAGTTGGTACTATATGTCCATAATAAGCACTAAAATCAATTACCCTGCTGATGTTGCCATTTGCTGTTACTTTAACCATCTCTCCGTGGTTAGGTTCTATTGCATAGAGATAACCTCTTGCACTTATAAGACTGTACCAGCTTCCATCCGGTTCAAAGTCATCTTCTTCGGGATGAGCAACAGGATGAGTCTGCTGATAAACACTCAGATCTGCTATTACCGCCCAGGTGCCGTCTGAATTTATTTTAATTATTGAAGCGGGGTAATCAGAATGTCCGTGCGAACAGCCCCCTCCCGCTAACAGTGCATACAGATTATTATCATAAAATTCTATATCGGCAATTCCCATAAGATCCCCAAGAGCATTTATAGCAGAAGGAAGGTCACCCGCTACAGTGGATACAACTCCTGAAGAATTTATTTTTACAATCCTCGCCGAGTTTCCGCCAAGATATGGACCGACCGGAGGTATTACCTGATCGCACAAACCGGCAGTTGAGATATTTCCTCCCAGACCGGCTTCCGCAACATACAAATATCCGTCGGGACCAAACTTTAAGCCTCTCGGTGAGTTCAATCCTGTTGCAAATACAGTTACTGTTACATTATCAGTTGATCTTTTTAATAGGGTTTGTGAATCATTAAGGGCGCTGTTGGTGACTTTGTCCTCTTCATTACACGCATAAAAAATCAGGGATGATAAAATAAGTGTAATTAGAACACTTATTGTTTTTTTCTTCATTGTAATCTCCTTTTCGAATGAATTAAGTTATAAGAACCATTGTTTAATTATCTTTATTGAATGATCAGCTGCTGTCCATAAAGCCCTCCATAAAATGATATCTGATACCCGCGATATACTGAGATTAAAAACCAAACGACCGGGCGCATAATCAAATATATTTTGAAACGGCAAAGTGCATTTATTAATTTACCCGGAATATTCCAGGTTCATTTGCCTGATACAAAAATGAGATCCTTGATATGTTTGTGGTTTTATCTGCGCGGGAAATCAGAAATATGATCACAATTCTTTGAGATCCGAAGAATAACTCTTCATATTTCCTGCATAAGATTAGAAAATACTCACCCGCAAAAATGTGATGCAGGGCAGGGATGGTGATGGATGATTGGATGGTTGGATGAATGTAGGAATAAAATAGTTCCTTGGTTCTTAGTTCTTGGTTCTTAGTTGATAGTACAATGAATGAATAGCCAAGGCTTTTCTAGCCGTGGATTGAACCAAATAAAACATCAGGTTTTAGCCAAAAATTATAAAGATTTTTTTAGTTAGTGGGGTTTAGCAAATCAGGAAAAGCAGAGCAGAGCCCGGTCACCCAGGGTAATCTCGAGCAGACCGAGCCGACGCTCGATCTCTCCATCGAGACCGTCACCCATGACCCTTTGCGCCTTTACCTGAAGGAGGCCGGCGAGATTCCTCTGCTCACCAAGAACGAGGAGATCGAGCTAGCGAAGCGGATCGAGGCCGGCGACAAGCGCGCCAAAGACCGGATGATCCAGTCCAACCTGCGCTTGGTCATCTCCATCGCCAAGAACTACTACACCCAAGACATGGACCTGCTCGACCTCATCCAGGAGGGCAATACGGGGCTCATCCGGGCCGTGGAGAAGTTCGACTATCGCAAGGGCTACAAGTTCTCCACCTACGCGACCTGGTGGATCCGGCAGGCCATCACCCGCGCCATCGCCAACCAGGACCGCAACATCCGCATCCCGGTGCACATGATCGAGAAGATCAACAAGATGGTGCGTACCGAGCGGAAGCTCCTCCAAGAGACCGGCAAGGAGCCCAACGACGAAGAACTGGCCTATGAGCTGGGCATCGATCCGCACGAAGTGCAGGAGATGCGCAAGATCGCGCAGCGCACCACCTCGCTGGAGACGCCCATCGGCGACGAAGAAGACGCCGAACTGGGTGACTTCATCGAGAACTCCAGCACGCCCGATCCGGCCGACGTGGTCTCGCAGCATCATCGCCAAGGAGAGCCTCGATCGAGTGCTGAAGGCCATGGATGAGCGCGAGCGCAAGGTGGTCGAGCTCCGTTTCGGCCTCAAGGGCGAGCATCCGCGCACCCTGGCCGAGGTCAGCTCCCGCTTCAACGTGAGCCGCGAGCGCATCCGCCAGATCGAAGCCAAAGCTCTGGAGCAGATCAAGGCGGCGGAGGAGATCCAGGCCATGCGGGAGACCGCCTGATCCCCTCCCTTGGTCATTATTTGGCAGGAGCACCCCCGAGCGCGCCTCACGGCGCGCTCGGTCTCTTATGTCCATGCCTTGGTGAGTCAGACGCCGCGGAACACCGAATTGGATCGACCGCAGGCCTGGGGAAGGTCGGCGGGTCTTCCCGTCTCATGCGGGTAGGGGGGTCTCCCCGCGGCGTGCTCGCATGGCCTGGGCGATGTGGTCGAGGATGATCTCGGCGATGGTCTCCTTCGGAGCCCGCTCGATCAAGATCTCGCCGTCGCGTCTGAGGATGCGCACCTCATTGAAGTCGGAGTCGAAGCCGATGTCGGTGCGGGAGATGTCGTTGAAGACGATCATGTCCAGGCTCTTGCGCACCAACTTCCCGCGGGCCCGCTCCAGCCCCTCCAGGCCGTACTCGGCGGCGAAGCCGACCAGGAACTGGCCGCTGTGGTGGGCCGCCACGTCGCAGAGGATGTCGGTGGTGGGCTCCAGGCCGATGGCGATCTCGTCACGGCCCTTGCCGATCTTCCCGCCCGCCGGGCCTTGCGCGACCCTGTAGTCGGCCACGGCGGCCGCCATGATGAGGATGTCCGTCTCGGGCAGGCGCTTCATGACCTCGGCGTGCATCTCGCCCGCCGTGGGCGTCTCCACCTGCTGCACTCCCGGGACCGCCGGCATGTCCACGTTGGCTTCGATGATCTCGACCTCCGCTCCGCGGTCGAAAGCGGCCCGGGCCAGGGCGAAGCCCATCTTGCCCGGAGCTGCGGTTGCCGATGAAGCGGACGGCGTCGATGGGCTCGCGGGTGCCGCCGGCGGTGATGAGCACGCGCAGTCCGCGCAGGTCGCGCTTGCGCTGCACCTGCAGGCGCAGCTTCACCTCGGCCACGATACTGTCGGGATCGGCCATGCGCCCGGAGCCGTACACGCCGCAGGCCAACTCGCCCGAGCCCGGCTCGACCACGAACACGCCCCGCTCCCGCAAGAAAGGCACGTTGCGCTGCGTGGCCGGGTGTTCCCACATGTTGGTGTTCATAGCCGGCGCCACCACGACGGTCTTGGCGAAGGCCAGACACATGGAGGTCAGGAGGTTGTCGGCGATGCCGTTGGCCATCTTGGCCAGCGTGTTGGCCGTCGCGGGAGCGATGACCATGATGTCGGCTTCCCGGCTGTCCTCGATGTGGGTGATGCGGGAATCGGAGCGCAGCTCGTTGATGTTGTCGAGCCGGCAGGGATGCCCGGAGAGGGTCTCGAAGGTCATGGGCGTCACGAACTGCGTGGCGGCCGCGGTCATGATGACCCGCACCTCCATGCCTGCCTTCTGCAGGAGGCGCAGCAGCTCGGCGGACTTGTAGGCCGCGATCCCTCCCGTCACCCCTAGGAGAACCACGGGTGGATCGGCCATGATGCGGTCCTAGTCGCCTACTACTGCCGAGTCGGGCGAAGACGGTACCCGATCTCGCCTCTGGAAGCCTCGGCCATGGCGATGCTCAGGTAGTTCTTCGAGATGGTGGCGACGAGAGGAGGCGCGAAAGCTATCGAGGCCGCTCCTTCTCCCAAGCTGTGGTAGTAGCTGTTGATCTGCCGGGCACGCTTGGCCGTGACCATGACGGCCGTGTAGCGGTTCGGCTCCTCTGTGTCGGCGTCGCGCGCGCTGGACAGCCCGGCAAGCACCTCATCGACAGTCGGCTTGTTCATCCTCATCCCTGGTTCGTTCGATAATACGGGCGAGCTCATCCGCCGCCCGTTTGACGCTATCGTTCACTATAACATAGTCGAATTCCCTGGAACCCGTCCAGGTGCCCTCGGTGACGGCGGCCATCTCCTCCTTCGCCCGGGCCAGGCGACGCCGGATAGCCTCCTCCGACTCGGTCTTCCGTCCCCGCAAACGCCGCTCCAAGTTCGGCCAGCGAGGGCGGCATGATGAAGATCATGAGTGCGTCGGGCAGTGCTCCAGGACCTGCCTGGCACCCTCGAGTTCGATCTCCAGCAGCACGTCGTGCCCGAGGGCGAGCTCTTCCAGGACGCGCTCCGCGGGTGTGCCGTAGTGATGACCGCTGAACTGGGCCCACTCCAGGAACGTCCCCTCGTCTACCCGGCTCTGGAACTCCTCTTCGGAAAGAAAGAAGTAGTCGCGCCCGTGGACCTCTTTGTCCTCGCGGCGCGGCCTGGTGGTCGCTGAGATGGAGAGGCTGAGGCCGGGTACCCGCTTGAGCACGCTTTCGATAAGCGTACCCTTGCCCGCACCCGAAGGCCCAGAGATGACGATGAGTCTGGAGATAGGCCCTGCCCTTGGCAGAGTCAGTCGGAGAGCATGTCGAGCAGTTCCTTCCGCTGGCGCGGCGTGAGACCGTTGACGGTCTTGGAGGAACTCACCCGGCAGCGTTCGAGCAGCCTGTTGGCCTTCACCCTGCCGTACTTGGGCACGGCGAGCACCAGATCGAACACCTTGGCGGTATGCACGCACTCCGGAGGATCGTCGAGGATCTCAGCGATGGTGATCTCGCCATTGCGGAGGCCCTCCTTGAGCCGAGCCCTCTCCGAACGCACGTCGTTGGCCCTCCGCAGGGCCTCCATCCGTTGCTGATGGCTGCGTTCTGGGGTCTGCACAGATGTTCCGACTAGCTGGCTCACAGCGCCATTATACTCAAGCCGAACGGGGACGCAACTGGTTTTCTTCCTCCGTGTAGCGTCAAAACCCTACACCTGAGGTAAAGCTTAATTTAGCTGGTCATGCGCGATACCGATGACCTCATCCAGCGAAGTCCGCGGCTGTGAGACGGGCCTGAAGCTCGGCAGCCAGCCTTCCGGCCCGAGCATGGATCCCGAAAGAGCCCGGAGCCCAGAGCGACCACTCGAGCCCCGCAGGCGAGGAAGTCGAGGACGTCATCGGCCTGACGACGCCGCCCATGCCGATGAGGGGGACCTCGACAGCCTCGAAGAGTTCGTAGACGCAGCGCAGGGCGAGCGGCTTGATGGCCGGCCCCGAAAGGCCGCCCGTGACGTTGCCCAGGTACGGCCTCAGGCTGCGGCGATCGATGACCAGTCCCTTGAAGGTGTTGACTGCCGCCAAGGCGTCCGCACCGCCTCTGACGGCCGCCTGGGCGATAGGCGCCACGTCGGTAACGTTCGGCGTCAGCTTCGCGATGAGCAGCCCGGGCCACACCCCGCGGACGGCGGCCACACGCTGCTCGGTCTCCTCAGGATCGGCCCCTATGGAGATGCACCCTGAGTGCACGTTCGGGCAGGAGATATTGAGTCCAATCCCACCCGTGCATCCAGGCCGATCTCTCTCCTTCCAGTCCCGACGAGCCCGGCAATGGCCCGTCTCCCTCCTCGAGGGCCCGGCGCAGGCCCGGAGGCGAGAAGAACGTACTCCTGCACCGAGAACCCGGCGATACTGACGATCAGCGGGCAGGGCAGAGCGCGCAGCAGCGGCAGACGCTCGTCGGAGGAAGGCATCCAAGCCCTCGCCCTCGAGGCCGATGGCGTTGATCATGCCGCCCGCCGTCTCCAGAATGCGAGGCGGCGGATTGCCGGCCGGGGTTCCAGCGTGATCGTCTTGGCCACGTAGGCCGCCACGGGCGGATTTACCAGCGTGAGTGGACCGAAGACGTTGCCGCGATGTCGAGGATCTCCATGGTGCCCGACGCGTTGATGAGCGGATAGTCGAGCTGCAGAGGTCCCAAGCGGACCGCCAGGTCGGCGCTCCCGGCGAGCGGCGAGCCAGGGCGATCGGACGCCGTCATCTCTTCCCTACCTCCCTGCGATCCTCCGCCCGCCCCACCCCACACACGCTCGCCGGCGAACACGGGTCCCTCGGCACACACCCGGGCCAGCGAGCCGTCGGCCAGGGGGAAGACGCAACCGTGGCACGAGCCCGAGCCGCAGGCCATGGCCGTCTCCAGGCTGTACCAGCTCCTGACCCCTTCCACGGCCGAGCATGCGACCACACGGCTTCGGCCATGGCCGGCGGACCGCACACTGCCACCCGGTCGTGGGGGCGCACCTCAGCGGCGAGCACGTCGGTGACTTTGCGCGACGTCCCCAGGGAGCCGTCCTCGCTGACGACGAGACACCGACAGGACAGCCCGTTTCGCTGCGCGAGGGCGACGGCATCCGTGATGGGCTTCGCCGCCTCGGC
>CAVXTT010000002.1:0-7554 GCA_963764685.1 uncultured Ignavibacteriales bacterium | reverse complement strand
TCCGCTGTACCAAAGATTTCCATTTACATTTACCGTGTTGGGATTCAAAGGGGAGAAAAGGTCCCACTGCTGTCCGAACTTAAATTCAAAGTTATCTACAGATAATGATGCATAAGCCAATCGAAGCCGCGGATTAACATTAGTATCAAACCCGTTGGCCGTAAAGAAGTCTATTTCAACAAGACCGCCAACCTTAAGATCTTCACCATAACTTCCTTTTAATCCTACTCTCGAATTCTTTGCTGTGAAACCCAGGGCCCCCTGATCAAGGCCGCTGGCAGTCTGAGGAGAGGAAAGATTCGGATTACCGCACGACAACACCCCCTTAGATGAATAAACCATATCACCTCTTATAAACCCATATGGTTTTAATTCAAGGCTCTGAGCATACAAAGAAAAGTTTAACATAATGCTGATAAGAACGCAATAAATAATTCTCATTAAAAGATCCCCGGTTATGTATATTTTAGGTTTAGTCAATCTGCCGGCTGCCAATGAATCAACCATAAAAACAGTTTAAACTTCCTAAGTAAAATTAAATAAAAAGACCAAAGGTTAGAGATAAATAGTGCTCATGGTAATGAAATAATAGATTGATAAATACTATCAATTAACTTTTGTCAATTAAACTATTCTATTATATCTTAATCTATGAAGTTGCTTAGAATAATCTTATTCATTGTGTTTCTGATCAGCAGTACCTACCCTTGTACTGATGGGGAGGAAATTTCTTCTGCAAAGGCACTGGAAGTATCTAAATCTATATTACCTGATCATTATGCCTATGAAGATCATTGCTCTCCTTTCTGTAATTGCATGTGCTGCTCGGTTTCATATTCTTTCGAAAATAATTGCTTCATTATCCACCTGGTTGAAACCCGTACACCCCTGGAATTTCACAGCAGTTACCTTTTCAATCCACGGCTTTCTGTCTGGCAGCCCCCCAGGCTATAAACCTGGTTCTTAACTAGTTATTCTTCCGTAATCCGCGCAGGCGGATATAACCTAAAATTTAATACGAATAAGTGTGAATTATGATTGAAAGAATTATATCCTTCTCGATAAAAAACAAGTTCATTGTGGGGCTGTTTACCGCTGCTTTAGTTTTTTGGGGCTTGTACTCACTGACGCAGCTCCCTATTGATGCCATACCGGATATTACAAACAATCAGGTACAGGTAATTACTGTTACTCCAAAGCTTGCAACACAGGAGGTGGAACAGTTTGTCACCTTTCCGATCGAAATAGCAATGTCCAATATTCCCGGGGTAATAGAAATAAGATCCATCTCAAGGTTTGGATTATCGGTCGTGACAATAGTTTTTGAAGAAAATATGGGATCATATCTTCCGAGACAATTAATATCTGAAAAGCTTAATGAAATAAAGGAAGAAATCCCGGAAAGAATAGGCGAACCATTTATGGGCCCGATTACTACGGGACTTGGGGAGATATACCAGTACACTCTTGTACCGAAAGAAGGATATGATACTGTTTACTCAGTGATGGATTTAAGAACCATACAGGATTGGATAATAAAAAGGCAGCTCTCAATGCTGCCTGGTGTGGTGGAGGTAAACAGCTTCGGCGGATATATCAAGCAATATGAAGTTGCAGTTGATCCTGAAAAACTTAAAGCAATGGATGTAACCATACCTGATATTTTCGAAGCGCTTGAAAAGAACAATGAAAATACGGGAGGATCCTATATTGAAAAA
Organism: uncultured Ignavibacteriales bacterium; assembly: GCA_963764685.1. Classification (GTDB taxonomy): domain Bacteria; phylum Bacteroidota; class Ignavibacteria; order Ignavibacteriales; family Ignavibacteriaceae; genus CAVXTT01. The sequence continues at coordinate 5,836 of CAVXTT010000002.1, read as the reverse complement.
GATCATAAGGCTTATCTCATCAGAGGTGAGGGTCTGGTTAAAACCAAAGCTGATATTGAAAATATTGTCGTTAAAATAAACGGAAATGTGCCTATACTTATAAAAAATATCGCAGAAGTTCAATACGGCAGCCAGGTCCGTTATGGATTATTTACACGGAATGGTGAAGGAGAAAGTGTAGGAGGAATGATTATGATGCTCAAAGGGGAAAACTCCTATGAAGTAATAACAGACATTAAGGAGAGGATAGCACAAATTGAAAAATCGTTACCTGAGGGACTAGAGATTCATGCTTTTATTGATCGTTCGGAATTAATTTCACATACCACATCAACAGTTACGGAGAATTTAATTATCGGAGGATTGATTGTGGTGTTTGTATTGATTTTACTTCTCGGCAACTACAGGGCAGGTTTAATAGTTGCCTCAACCATTCCGCTCGCTATGATGTTTGCCTTTTGTATGATGAACATATTTGGTGTCTGGGTAAATTTAATGAGCCTGGGAGCCATAGATTTCGGGATCCTCGTCGACGGTGCTGTTATAATTGTCGAAAGTGTTGTATTCCTGGTCTGGAAAAAAAGCAGGCAGCTCAACAGGGTGTTAAATCAGGAAGAGATGGATTCGGTTACATATGATTCATCTGCAAAAATGCTGAACTCAGCTTTTTTCGGGCAACTGATAATTTTGATTGTCTACCTCCCGATACTGGCTCTTTCCGGAGTGGAAGGCAAGATGTTTAAACCTATGGCCTATGTGCTAATATTTGCAATGATCGGGGTGATAATCTTATGCTTCACGTATATACCGATGATTTCCTCATTACTGCTTAGAGAAAAACCTGCTGGTAAAATGACTATCAGCGAAAAAATAATGACCTTCTTTAACAAGCTCTATCTCCCCGCAATTCTTTATGCATTAAAAAGAAAAGCTGCGGTGTTAACAGGTGCAGCAGCCTTACTTGTTATATCCGTCATTCTGTTTTTCAGAATGGGAGGTGAATTCCTTCCACAGCTGGATGAAGGTACTATCGCCTTTCATATTATCTTAAAGCCCGGGACAAATCTCACAGAAGCCAGAATAATGTCAACAAAAATAGAAAGGCATTTATTAAATAAATTTCCTGAAATAAATGAGATAGCAACACGGTTTGGTGTATCTGAGGTTCCGACTGATCCGATGCCTATGGATCTGGGGGATACATTCATAATGTTAAAGAATGAATCAGAATGGACTTCAGCAGGCTCTAAACCCGAGCTTATAGAAAAAATAAAAGAAGAGCTTGAATTGTTTCCGGGTGTAAGTTATGAATTCACCCAGCCGATAGAAATGCGGTTTAATGAACTTCTCTCCGGAGTAAGAGAAGATGTGGCTGTAAAAATATACGGCGATAATATTGATGTGCTGGCAAGGAAGGCAAAAGAAGCGGAAGCAATCATAAGCAGGATCGAAGGTATAAGTGAATTAAAAGCAGAGGCGATAGAAGGACTGCCGCAGATCTCCATTAGCTATAACAGGGAAAAAATAGCCAGGTACGGATTAAATATTCAGGAGCTGAATAATGTTATCAGTACTGCATTCGGCGGTGAGCAGGCAGGAGTAATATTTGAAGGAGAGAAACGATTTGATCTTATTGTAAGATTAATGGAAAAGTACAGGAAGGACATAGTCCACCTTCAGAATATATATATCCCCCTGCCTGACGGAAACCAGATTCCTCTTAAAGAAATAGCTGATATCCGTTACATTACTGCTCCTATGCAGATCTCCAGGGAGAATACAAACAGGAGGACCTATGTGGGAGTAAATGTTCATGGCAGAGATGTTTCATCGTTAGTTCAGGAGATTAAAGATAAACTAGATGCAGAGCTCGATCTGCCGCCGGGTTATTATATCGAGTATGGAGGTGCATTTGAAAATTTTGAAGAGGCAGCAGACAAATTAAGACTTGTTGTTCCTATTGCCTTAGGTCTGATATTCATCCTCCTTTACTTCTCACTGAAATCCTTTAAACAATCCCTTATGATCTATACCGCAATTCCGCTTGCGGGAATCGGCGGTGTATTAACACTTTACTTAAGGGGTATGCCTTACAGTATATCCGCCGGCATTGGCTTTATCGCTTTATTCGGTGTAGCGGTATTAAACGGTCTGGTCCTGATCAATAGGTTTAATGAATTAAGAAAGGAAGGAGTTGACGATATCAGTCAAAGAATATTAAAGGGTACAAAATCCCGCCTGCGCCCTATCTTACTAACGGCAGGAACGGACATTCTCGGATTCTTACCTATGGCGGTTTCTACCTCTGCAGGGGCAGAGGTTCAAAGACCCCTGGCAACTGTTGTAATAGGAGGATTGGTTACCGCAACATTTTTAACACTAATCATTCTGCCGGTATTATACTACCTGGTTGAAAGCGGACTTCGAAACCCGTTGAGGTTCAACATCAGGAAGATTGCACCGGTTATAATAATTATCCTGGGTGCCGGATTGTCCGGTGAGGTAAATGCGCAGGATAAAATATCATTAACCGAGGCAGTAAATAAAGCTGTTGAAAATTATCCTGGTCTGAAGCAGTCGGAACTGACCATTCAAAAAGAAGAATCGCTTGAAAAGAGTGTATGGGATTTTGGTGACACCGAACTTTTCTACAGCAATGAAGAGACCGATGGCAGCAGCAATAAAGGGATTGAGAGTTATGGAATCAGACAGAGTATAGATTTTCCACTTACTTACCTGGCAAGAGCGGGATATAAATCAAGCAAGACAGAATTAAGCCGTAGATTTTATGAAGTAAGGAAACTTGAACTTATCAGAAATATTTATTCAACCTACTACAAGGTTTTAACAGCGAAAAGCAGACTTGAACTTTCAGAAAAACTCGATACTGTTTTCCTGAATTTTGAAAACGCAGCCAGGCTGAGATTTGAGACCGGCGAAACAAACAGGCTTGAGATGATAAATGCAGCTGCAAAACATCAGGAAATAAAAACGCTGGTTGAAAGTCACAGGACTAATTACCTGATGCTTCTGAGGGAGTTTAATAAATGGCTGAATTCAGACAAATATTACTCTCTTAACGAGGGAGAACTATATATATATGAGCCCGGTTTTAAAGCTGATACTACTTTACTAGTTAATCCCTTGCTGCAAACATACAGACAGCAGGTAGAAGTTAATAAAGAGAATGCTTCTGCAGAATTTTATGTCCTGCTGCCTAAACTTAATTTCGGGTATTCCTGGCAGAAAATAAATGGGAGCGGCGGCTTTTATTCCATCGAAGCAGGAATAAGCCTGCCTTTATGGTTTTTCCCGCAGCAGGGCAGAATCCAGGAAGCCGAATATGAAAGAGAAATTGCCGAGCAGGAACTACTTGAAAAAGAAATAGAATATTCTACAGAGTTAAGGAACAGGATTGAAGAGCACCGTCGGATTAGTGATATTTTGAAATACTATAATAGTCAGGCGCTGCCTCTTGCAATTGAACAACTTAACTTTGCCGAAGCGGGTTTTAGGTCGGGAGAGATTGGATACATAGAATATGTTCAGAACCTTGAACAGTCGATTGAAATACAATTCAGGTACAGAGATTTAATCGACCGGCATAACCAGAGTGTTATTGAACTTAAATATTTAATAGGAAATTTTAATTAAGGATTTTCAGGAGATCAAATGAATAAAATATTGTCGGTATTAATTGCTGTTCCGTTCATACTTACTTCCATTAACTGCGGAACACCTGTCGGGGAAAGACCCGGTGAAGATGAATCAATAAGAGGAAAAGAGTCTGTGGAAGTAACAGAAGCACAAATGAATGCTGCTGATATAAAACTCGGGGTGTTTGAAAAGAAAAATTTGCGAACATCGGTAAAAGCAAACGGCATTTTGGAACTGCCTCCTCAGAATAAGGCTACCATAAGTGCCATTCTTGGAGGCACCATAAAAGAAATACTGATAACCGAGGGGGAATTTGTAAAAGAGGGACAAACACTTGCATTGCTGGAAAATCCGGAATTTATAGAAGTACAGCAAGAATACCTGGAAAGTCTGAGCAGATATGAGTTATTAGAGAAGGAATATGAAAGGAAGAAAAAACTTTATACAGAAAGCATCTCTTCAGGCAAGGAATTCCAGGAAACCGAGGCGGAATATCATTCAACAATATCAAAGCTGAGCTCGTTAAAAGCTAAGCTTGATCTATTAAACCTGCCTGAAGAGGAAGTATCAACGGGTAAAATATTTACTTCCATTCCTGTTAAGGCCCCCATACAGGGTTATATTAGAAATATCCAGGTAAATATAGGTATGTATTCTGAACCGCAGAAGAATATGTTTGAGATAGTGGATAACCATCATATACATATAGATCTGCTTGTTTATGAGACGGATATAAATAAAATTAAGAAGGGACAGAAAGTATTATTTCAGGTTTCCAATATCGGGGATAAAGAACTTGAAGCAAAAATATTTGCAGTAGGTAAATCCTTCGAGGATGAACTGAAGGCAGTAAGAATTCACGCAGAAATTCAAAACCAGGATAACGATCTTATTCCAGGTATGTATGTTGATGGAAGGATCATTGTTGATGATTATGAAACCTATACACTCCCTGAATCCGCTATTATCCGTGAGGGCGAAAGTGCATATATTTTTGTTAAAAGCAGTATCGCTCATAAGGATGAGGAGGAGCATAAGGAGGACAGAGAAAATCAGAATGAGGGAGAACATATCAGTTTCAGAAAAATCCAGGTAAAAACGGGTGTAAGCGACAGAGGTTATACTGAAATTTTATCCTTCGAAGGGATGAATGAAAACCTTGAAGTAGTTGTTTACGGCGCCTATTATCTTGACAGCGAAATGACTAAAGGAGAAGGAGAACATCATCATTAGGATCCCTTCTAAAATTAAATACTATTGATTGAATGAGTCTACCGCCAGGCATATGAGTGTGTAGCGATTATTTTGCAAAAATAAAATCTGCTGAATTTTTTAAATCTTTGTCATAACTCACACTTTAGTCTAATTACACTCATAAGTTTAAGTCAATTCTTCTCATAAGAGTATGTCATGAGTGATATATACAAAAGCCTGCAAGATTTTATACAAAAGGAGTTTGCTGCAAAAGATACTATTAATGTTCTGGAAGCCGGCTGCGGGTCGTTAGGCAAAATTACTTTTAATACAGCGGCGAAGATTACAGGCATAGATATTTCCGCTAAGCAGCTTGCGAGAAATAAATATATCCATGAAAAAATCCAGGGAGATCTGCAGACATATACTCATCCTGCAGCAAAATATGATATAATTGTATGCTGGGATGTTCTTGAACATCTTAAGAAACCGCGGCTTGCGTTGGATAATATGCACACAGCTTTGAAACCGGGGGGACTTCTTCTGGTAAAGATTCCCAACCTGATGTCGTTTAAAGGATTATTTACAAAATTTTCTCCCCACTGGATCCATGTGTTGTATTATAAATTAATTTATAAGCAGAAGAACGCCGGCAAGGAGGATACAGGTCCTTTTAAAACTTATTTAAAATATCAGATTGCACCACAGAAACTGAAAAAATATGCTGGTGAGCATGGACTGGATGTACCATTCTCCGATTTATGGGATATTACAGATTTTAGTTATACTTTTAAAAGAACAAAGCATGCTGAACTTCTTAAAAGTGTTTACCTCCTTCTAAAGAGCTTTTTTAAGGTGGTGTCATTTGGGAAATTAAAGGGCAGTGAATTTATTATTATCATGCAGAAGCGGGATGGGTTAATTTAAGTTTTATTTGCTTGTATAGATTAACTAGCAGTTCAAATCCAGCAGATCTCATATATTT
>CAVXTT010000001.1:0-207463 GCA_963764685.1 uncultured Ignavibacteriales bacterium | reverse complement strand
ATCCGGGTAATATTTTCGGAAGGGTTCTGTCAACAACCCGGTACCTGCCCCCAGTTCAAGCACTTTAGCTTTTTTACTTACATATTTTTTAGAAGATATTATGCACATACTGAGCCCACAGATCATACCTGATATTTCTCATTAGGTGGGAATATACAAGTGCAAGTTTGTTATAAATTTTTTTTTCTTGTTCCGGCATTCTTTCTGCGGTTAGTTATTACCTTATCGGCAAATTTATACGCATCTACCATGCTTGATGCTGATGCAGCATTTTTCCAGGCGATGTCGAATGCTGTACCGTGATCGGGTGAAGTTCTTATTACCGGGAGCCCTGCTGTGTAATTTACTCCCCTGTCAAAATTCAGCATCTTAAAGGGAATCAGAACCTGGTCGTGATACATCCCCAATACCATATCAAAATTTTTATACTCTCTTTTCGCAAAGAATGCATCGGCACTATAAGGTCCCTGGCAATAGGGTTTAAATGCATCTTCATTAATTAAGGGATCAATAATCTTTGTCTCTTCATTTCCAATCAATCCGTTCTCTCCACTGTGCGGATTTAAACCCAGTACAGCGATTGAAGGCTTTACAATATTAAGATCATATTGAAGTGTACTTATCAGAACATTTAGGACGCTTCTTAGTTTCCGGTAAGTTAACGAACCTGAAATCTCTTTTATCGGTATATGAATACTGGATAATGCACAATTCATTGAAGGCGAAAAGAAGCTCATTGCATAATCAGAAGTTCCGCACCAATCTGCAAACATTTCCGTATGTCCGGGATACTGAACTCCGGCTAATTTAAGTGCATTCTTGGAAACGGGAGCAGTAATTACGGCATCGGCAATCTGGTTTTTAAGAAGAGCAAAGGACAGTTCAATAGTTTCATATGCACATTTTCCGGAAGTCACTGTCGGCTTCCCCTCTGAAATTTTAATGTTACCGGGATTTATTACTGTAACCGTCCCCGGTTCTGATCTGTGATAGTCGGTTGAGATAATAAAATTGAAACGGGGCTTTACCAGCTTAATTACTTTTTTAAATATATTAGCGGGGCAGATGAATATCCATTATTACTGTCTTTACCGAAAATTGTGTTGAGTGATTTAACGACAATTTCGGGACCAATACCATTAACGTCACCACAAGTAAAAATGAATTTTTTCTCATTCTTCTATCAGCAGGAATTCACCTGTTCCTTTTGCATCTACAAAGATAAATTTATTTTTCTCGTATAACCAGGTTTCCAAAGCCTGACCGTTCACAGTATATGATCTTTCTATTTTTACAGGTTTGCCGTATTTAATAAATATTCTTCCCCGGTCGGAAGTTCACCCTATTCTCTTTTCAGCGATGAGAAATTCTTTGCCGCATAATCAATCCTCCGGGAAGCATTTTCATCCATTAATGGGTTAAACATAGTTCCCGGAGTAGGATCTGATTTACGCCAGTGTTCCGTAAGTGCTTTCCTGTATTCAGAACTGCTGCCTTCCGGAGCCTGCACTTTACTTTCCTCCTCAATAGACTTTAAAGAAAGAATAGCATACTCCGGGTCGGACAACGAAACAGGACGGTTATACCATTTAACTGTTATCTCAAAAAAATTACTCTTCTTACTTTTATCCGCAAGTTTCAAGGAATATGTACCTTCAGGCAGAAGCCCTGACAAACCCTCTACCAGGAAATAAGAAACTGCGGGGTCTTCATCCTGAATACCAACCCCCTACCGCAGTCATAAAGATTTATTTTCCCATCAATCTTTTTAGTAACAGAACCACTCCAATAGACAAGTCTCCCCTGCTCACTTCAACCTGAATCTGAGGAACAGATTTGTCGGTTACGGGAAGAATAATATTAAAGGGTTCTTCGGCAAAGGGTATATTACCTTCAAAATTAGCCAGTCTGAACATCATTTCGTCATTACAGTTAACTTTGTCTGAATATATTATTAATGGCGGCATGAATGGAATTCCCTCTGCACCGGCAGGCAATATATCTCTTTCCGGGAGGCGTGCTTCCTTTTCACTTTTCCGGTCGGTAAATACAGCATTGAGCTTAATTTTAATTCCCGGCACATTAAAATAAAGGAGTCCCTCGGAGTAGCCATCTTCACCGCTTGTTTCTTCAAATGACGATACAGATACAATTTTATCTTCAATACGTCTTTGGATAACAGCACCACCCGAGTCAGATAATTCAATCATCACCTCATACTCCGCTGAAAAACCTTTTGTAGTTTTTTCAAAAACCAGCCTGTTATAAGGTATTCTGAAAGAATAATATAAATCGTAATTTTTTTCTCCAGGCAGGAAATGAATCTCATGCATAACCTGACCGGTTTGAGAAAAGATCAGTGATGTGCACAGCAGGAGATAAAAAAATATAAATCTCATTTACAATTCTTTTTTATTATCAAACCTAAAAATCAATTCTAATTTGTTCAACAGTAAATCATATCAATAAAAAAGGGATCATTTCTGATCCCTTCTGGTTATAAACCTAATCAGCTGTTCATATTATTAAGAAAGTCCTTGTTGTTCTAGTCCCCCTGATCTTATCAAACAGGAATTCCATAGCTTCAACAGGGGAGAAGTCACTAGTATTTTTTCTGAGGATCCAGATCTTCTGAAGATCATCCTCCTTCAATAAGAGGTCTTCCCTTCTGGTTCCCGACCGGTTAACATCAATAGCCGGGAATATCCTCCGTCGCTAAGGTCACGGTTCAGAACAAGTTCCATATTACCCGTTCCCTTGAACTCTTCAAAGATAACGTCATCGATACGGCTGCCCGTATCGATCAGGGCAGTTGCAATAATTGTGAGACTTCCTCCGTCTTCGGTGTTTCTTGCAGCACCAAAAAAATCTTTTCGGTTTATGAAGTGCATTGGAGTCAACACCTCCGGATAATATTCTTCCACTGTGAGGAACTACAATGTTATGTGCACGGGCCAGCCTTGTTATACTGTCAAGCAGAATTACAACATCTTCTTTTGCCTCAACAAGTCTTTTAGCTTTTTCGATAACCATATCTGCAACCTGTACGTGTCTTTCTGCAGGTTCGTCAAATGTGGAGCTTATAACTTCCGCCTTAACTGATCTCTCCATATCCGTTACTTCTTCGGGGCGTTCATCGATAAGGAGGATAATCATCTTTATTTCGGGATGATTCCTTGTGATGGAATTAGCTATTTTTTGAAGAAGAATTGTTTTACCGCTCTTAGGGGGTGATACAATAAGACCTCTCTGCCCTTTTCCTATAGGTGCCAGAAGATCCATAATCCTTACCGAATATTCTCCCGGTGCCGATTCAAGCATGATTTTCTTTGTAGGATATACCGGGGTAAGGTTATCAAAAAGTGTTCTCCCTCTTATTGCTTCCGGGCCTCTGTGCTTTACAGCTTCCACCTCAGAAGCGCGAAAAATCTTTCGCCTTCTTTAGGTGGTCTTACCTGCCCGCTTACAAAGTCTCCGGTCCTTAAGCTGAATTTTTTGATCTGGGGAGGGGGAAACATATATATCATCGGGTGAAGGGAGATAGTTGTAGTCAGAAGAACGGAGGAATCCATAACCATCGGGCAGTACTTCCAGCACTCCCTCGGAAAATGTTAATCCGTCCTTCGCAGTTTGTGCTTCAAGAATCTTAAATATTAGATCCTTGTTTCCTCAAATCACTATAACCCTGGATATTAAGATCCTTAGCTATAGAGTTTAACTCCACTATTTTTTTTGACTTGAGTTCAGAAATATCCATTGGCATTGCGAAAACCCTAACTGTTGTTTTGGAAAATGAAATAAAATAAAATTAAGAAATAAATTAGAACAAGTTCTTTCAAAAATTTAATATTCCGGATATGATTACGAGGTTACCATTTGAATTACTTGTTGAAAGGTACAAGAGGCTCATTCGAAACTTACTGTATATCTAAAAAAATGTCAAGCATTTTTATTTTGCAGTGAAGATTTAATTTCGCCCACTAAATACATACTGCCAGCCACAACAAGACAATCCCTGGTGCCGGATGAAGCAAAAGCACTTACGAAAGAGACCGGATCCTCTTCAATAATGGGAGAAATACCCTCAGAACGGCATATATCGATCAGATCCTCTAATTTACAGGCCCGCTCCATTTTCAGCTCCGTAATATGTATTTCTGAGAAAGCGTCTTTCAGCATATGCAACATTTGTTTTACAGCCTTGTCATCCAGGGCAGAAAACAGAAGTTTTCTTCCTTTATACTTACTTTTTGATTTATTGAACTCGGATAAAAAATTCCTGATGCTTTCAGGGTTATGTGCAGAATCCAGTATAATATCCGGACTTTGATTAAAATACTCATATCTTCCCTGAATACCTGTATTTTTAATTACATCTTTAATGCCGGTTGAAATAATATTGTAGTCATCAATTCCGAAGATTAACAATCGGCAGCCCAGCCAAGGCTGCATTCAATTTCTGATAATCACCCCTTAATGGCATGACCAGTCATCCAGTTCTATTTCTTCCGTGTAAAGGTCTACCGAACCAGGTTTCTCGTTTATATAATCGGCGATCCTGTAAAGTTTGCTTCCATCTGCCAATACATTTCCGGTTTATCACTTCATCTGCTTCCGGCGGAAGTTTACCTGTAAATACTTTCGAACCTTTTTTTATGATGCCCCCCTTCTCAGCAGCTATTTTCCCCCTTCTATTGAGGTCCCAAGATATTCGGTGTGCCAAGACTAACTGAAGTTATAATCACCGCCAGCGGTTTCGGAGTACATTTGTGGCATCAAGCCTGCCCCCCAGTCCTGTTTCAATAACCGCATAATCAACTTCCCATTTCCTTGCAAATACCTGGAATGCCATCGCAGTGGTCTACCTCAAAAAAGGTCAACTCATGTTCATCTATGTAATCATTCCACATTTATAAAACCGGCGATATATTCATTATCAACTTCTTCCCCATTAATTTTTATTCTTTCATTGAAACGGACAAATGAGGGGAAGTATAAAGTCCTGTCCTATATTTCATCTCCTGGAGAATACTCGCGATAAACGCAGAAGTACTCCCCTTCCCTTTGATCAACAATCTTAACGTCTTCAGTTTTAAATGGGGATTTCCTATCGTTGAAGAAATTTTATGACATTATCGGCCCGAGCTTTTATGCCCCTGTTCTTATGGAGGAAAACAATTTCTCAAGTGACTGTTTTAAATTCATATTAAAGAATGCATGACCTATCAGTTCCGCCAGTTTTCCGATACTGAATTTTATACAATATGCTTCAGTTCTTTAATCATCTCATCCGCAGCAGCGGGATTTAGAAGTTCACGGTACCTAACTGCACCGCAGATGCACCAACAATCATAAACTCCAGCAACATCTTTCCAGTTCATTATTCCACCCATTCCAATTATCGGAATATTTACCTTTCTTTTAATCTCCAATACCTTCGCCAGAGCAAACGGCTTAATTGCCGGACCCATAATCTCCGCCGTTTACATTATATATTTTCGGGCTTGCGGGTAAAAATGTTAAGAAGACTGTCCCTACCAGGGTATTTATTGCCGATACCGCATCTCCCCTTTTCTTCCTTAACAACGCGTGCAAACTCTGCAATATACGACACATTAGGGGATAGCTTTATAATTACAGGCTTATTGGTTACTGCCTTAACCTTAGATGTTATATTTCCGACAGCTTTAATATCGTTTCCGAACTGAAGTCCCCCCTCTTTAACATTTGGACAGGATACATTTATCTCAAAAGCTTTTATTGATTCTTCACTTGTAAGTATCCTTGTACATTCAACATATTCCTTTAAAACTGCTCTTGTCGGCGGCAATATTGCAAACCAGCGGCACATCATATTTTACCAGGAATGGAATTTTTTCTTTAAGAAACTCATCCACACCAACATTTGCAAGACCAATCGCATTCAACATCACCGGCAGGAGTCTCGACGATCCGCTGCGGCGGATTTCCCTTTCTCGGTTTCAGACTCAAGGATTTTGTAACTATTGCCCCAATATATTTAAATTTACAAATCAGATATTTCATTACCATATCCGACGGTACCGCAGGCAAGCATTACCGGATTTCTTAATTTAAGTGCACCGATGGCATAGACAGATCGGGCTTTTTCATACTACCACATCCTTTATATTAAAAACCGGCCCGTCTTTACATACAAGCAGGTATTTATCAGGATGAGCAGTTGATTCAACAGGACATCCCTGGCATATCCCGAATCCGCACGCCATTGCACACTCAGTAGAAACCTCACAATTGAAATCATATTTCAAGGCAAATTATTTTAAAGCTCTCAGCATTGCATTCGGACCGCAGCCAAATATTTTTATTTTCCCTTTTTTCAGCAGACCGATATTTTGTTCAAGAAGATCTATAACATTTCCCTTAAATCCTGCTGAGCCGTCATCTGTTGCTGTATGTACATTCAGCAGATTGTACGTAATAACATCTTTTTCTGTTCTTCCACCGATAAAGCTTATAATATTTTTCTTATCTTTTAATAATCTTGTTAGGAAAGGAAATGGTGCTGCACCCAGACCTCCAGCTGCAATTACTGCAGTATCAAAATTATCATCAATATGGAAGCCCTTACCAAGAGGACCCAACACATCAAGGGTATCTCCCGGTTTTTTGCCCGCCAGCATTTTCGTTCCTTCCCCGAAAATATTAAACATCAGGTAAAAGGAATCACCTTCCACATCGCAGATACTAAAAGGTCTACGCAGTAACGGGTAAATAGAATCGGATACTTTTACATTTACAAATTCACCGGGATGTGTTTGGGAAGCAATTCTGGGGCAATGAAGTTTTAATATATAGATATCGTTTTCAAGTTTTATTACTTTCTCAACCGGCGCATCAGCAATAAACAATATATAACCTAAAAATATTATAGTAGATATAGAAAAATAACAGAATTTGACCGAAGGAAAAAACCATCAGATACGGATAATAGATGGGCGCACACCTACGCCGGTATGTTTCACTCTTCAAGTGTGCTCAGATTCCCGGGGTCCTGCCCTAAAGCCTTTGCCTTCAACACACGCCTCATAATTTTTCCGCTTCTTGTCTTTGGCAGAGATTCAACAATCTCTATATGTTCCGGTTTTGCTATAGGACCTACTTCGTGTCCCAACATGCTGTCTTAATTCTTCGATCAGTCCGTCCTCATTCTTGAAACCTGATTTAAGAATTACATAAGCATAAATTGCGTGCCCTTTAATATCGTGCGGCAGACCTATGGCAGCTGCTTCAGCAACAGCGTGGTGACTTACCAGTGCACTTTCAATTTCAGCAGTACCCAGGCGGTAGCCTGAAACTTTAATTACATCATCAACGCGTCCAATTATCCAGTAATAGCCGTCCTCATCCCTCCGTGCAGAATCTCCGGTCATATATGCACCCGGAAAGCGGCTCCAGTATTGATTAACATATCTATCAGGATCGTTATAAATTGTTCTAATCATAGCAGGCCACGGATTCCTGATAATAAGATATCCTTCCTCATTATCCTTCACCGGATTCCCATTTTCATCCAATATATCCATTTTCAATCCCGGGAAAGGCTTCGTACCCGAACCAGGTTTCAAAGGAACGCAGGGCATCGGGGTAATCATAAACATTCCCGTTTCAGTCTGCCACCAGGTATCCATAATCGGACATTTTTCTTTTCCGATCACTCTATGGTACCATTTCCATGCTTCAGGATTTATCGGTTCGCCAACACTGCCGAGGAGTCTTAAAGATGAAAGATCATGCCGGTTAGGCCAGGCTTCTCCGTAACGCATCAAACCTCTTATTGCAGTAGGGGCCGTATACAAAATATTTATACCGTACTTCTCAATAAGCTGCCACCATCTGTTCGGGTAAGGATGAGTAGGAGCCCCTTCATACATAAATGAAGTTGCTCCGTTAAGCAGTGGACCATAAACTATATAACTATGACCGGTTATCCAGCCGGGGTCGGCTGCACACCAGTACCTGTCCTCTTCGTGAATATCGAATACATATTTAAGAGTTGAATATACCCCCACCATATAACCGCCGTGGGTGTGGAGTATTGCTTTCGGTTTTCCGGTTGTACCGGAAGTGTATAAAAGGAATAATGGATCCTCAGCTTCCATATGTTCCATATGGCAGGAATTGCCGGCAATGGGAAGAGCCATCAGCTCGTGGTACCACATATCGCGTCCTGCTTCCATAAAAATCTGCTCACCTGTCCTTTTTACAACAAGCACGCTTTCAACTGTAGCGGCACGCTGAAGTGCCTCATCGGCTATTTGCTTCAGCTGAATAACTTTGCCGCGCTGGTATGCGCCGTCGGCTACAATTAAAACTTTTGATTGACTATCCTCAAGACGTTCGTGCAGGGCTTCAACAGAAAATCCGCCGTACACAACTGAATGGACTGCACCGATCCTGGCACAGGCAAGCATAGCAGTCATAAGTTCGGGAATCCGTCCCATATAAATTGTAACCCTGTCTCCCTTTCTTACACCCAGACTCTTCAACACATTTGCAAAGCGGCAGGTCTCACGCTTAAGTGCAAAGTAAGACAGGGAACGGAATTCCCCGTTTTCCCCTTCCCAAATCAAAGCAAGTTTATTGCGGCGATAACTATTAACGTGAATGTCCACAGCGTTATATGCAATATTTGTTCTGCCGCCGGTAAACCATTTATAGAAGGGTTTATTCGAGTCATCAAGCACCTTATCCCATTTCTTGAACCAATGAAGGTTCTCTGCTTCCTTAGCCCAGAAACCCTCATAATCTTCTTCAGCAAAGCGGTATATTTCCCCGCATTTAGCAATACCGTGCTTTACAATTTCTTTGGTTGGATAATAAACTTCTCCTCGCAGATTATTTTCCTTCATTGTTTACTCCGCTAATAGGTTGGGATGAATATTATTGAAATGTAGAAAATTAGCTTTTAGGAAAGGAAAATGCAAGGGATGTAATATAAAGCTGCACTACTGTAATTCGAGTTTCAGTAAAAGTATAGAATAATAGGATAAATTGGACAGATTCATCCTATACTATAAATCAATCCTTCTTATTAAGACAAACTCTACTGCCTTTTCTGCATAGAGATCCCGGGAGGTATTTTTTAAGTCTCTTATCCAAATGTTTATTCATTCTAGTAGCAATATTTATTACCTCCGGGATTCCAGGTAAATAATGCCCCGATACTGGCCGGACGAGCCTGTGTGAAAATTATGAATTAATTCTAACAATTAATAAGTTTGTTAAAAAAAACAGAGAGTATAATTGTCAGAGATAATACCACAAAGCCGATATCAATCAGAGATGTTCAGCAGTCTGGATGATCAGGTAGATGAGCACTCTATAGCCAGGATAATCGATAAGATTGTCGATAAACTATATGAGTCAAAAGAACCAGTAAACAGAGATCCTGAACCAGGCAGACCAGAATACCCGAGAAGCAGTCTGTTAAAACTCTTTCTTTACGGATATCTTCACCGGGTAAAGAGCTCCCGTGCTCTGGAAAGAGAGTGCAAGGTAAACATAGAAGTAATCTGGTTAATGCAGAGAATGATACCGGATCATTGGACCATATCCAACTACAGAAAAGATAATCAGGAGCAGATAAAGCAGTCAATAATCTCATTTAATAAGTTTTTGCTGGAAAGCGGATATGCCGAAGGTAAATCCATAGTAATAGATGGAACAAAACTGAAGGCAAATGCTTCAATGAGAGGGAGTATGAATACAGAGGAGTTAAGGGAAAGGATAGAACAGACAGAGGGGAAAATAACCTATTATCTGGAAGTTTTTAACAATGTAGATGAATATGAGACAGAAATAGAGCTGCTGAGGAAAGAAAAGCAAGAGCTTGAGAATAAGTTGGAGTATCTGAAGGATAGTAAAAAAAAAGTTTATATAGAGGCAGATCCTGATTGTAATATAGTAAGGGTGGATGGGGCCAAAAGAGCAGGCTATAATGTTCAGATAAGCTGTGATCAGAAAAATAAGCTTATACTGGCAACAGATGTAGTAAGTAATACAAATGATTTTGAGCAGTTGGAGAGTATGTATGAAACAACCAGGGAGATGCTCAGTGGTAAAAAGTCTGAAGAGGTGAGTGCTGACGCAGGATATTATAGTCCTGAGCAGATACAGAATTTAGAGCAGGAACAACAGGTCGATACATATATAGCACCGCTGCCTGAGAAGGTTAAGGGAGACTTTCGATATGATAGAGAAAAAGATCAGTATACTTGTCAAATGGGAAAGGTATTAACATTTACACAGATAAAAAGAGTAAATAGTAGAAGAGTCAGGAGATATTACAAATGTGCTGAATGCCAGGGGTGTCCTATAAGGGAGGAATGTACCCGTTCAAAAACAGGTAGGGAGAAAATAAGATATCATAATCAAGACTTTAGAGATTACTACCGTCAGAAGATGATGCTGAAGGAATCTAAGGAAAAGATAAAGTTACGGAAGACTATAGTAGAGCATCCATTCGGAATAATAAAGATGTGGTTGGGAAAGAATCCAATCTTATGCAGGGGTAAGACAAAGGTACACACTGAGATCAGATTAGTCAGTTTAGCTTACAATATTTTAAGGATCTTCAACATAGATGGCTATGAGAGACTAAATCAGGTAATCGATAATTATCAACGGGAAATGGCTTAGCGGGAGGCCATTTTTTTGTTTCTATTAAAAAGCTCCTCCTAAAGAATCTATTTATTAACTCCCACAAATAAAGTCTTTTTCACACAGCCTCCTCAAGAGAAGGGGTAGGGGATGAGTTCCCACAGGGTGATGTTGGTAAGAAGAGTTCAGATGGTCGCCACCTATTCGAGCATTAAGCCTATTGCCCCTAAAACCTGAACTCATCCTAAATCCTTCTCTTGAAAAAGAGAAGGACTTTATTGGAGCGTGGGACATAACATTGTCAATCTTGTCTTTTCCCTTCGTCCCCTTCTCTTCCCAAGAGAAGGGGTAGGGGATGAGTTCCCACAGGGTGATGTTGGTAAGAAGAGTTCAGATGGTCGCCACCTATTCGAGCATTAAAGCCTATTGCCCCCAAACGCTGAACTCATCCTAAATCCTTCTCTTGAAAAAGAGAAGGACTTTATTGGAGCCTGAGAAATAACATTGTCAAACTTGTCTTTTCCTTTCGTCCCCTTCTCTTCCCAAGAGAAGGGGTAGGGGATGAGTTCCCACAGGGTGATGTTGGTAAGAAGAGTTCAGATGGTCGCCACATAGTCAGCATTAAACCCTATTGCCCCCAAACCCTGAACTCATCCTAAATCCTTCTCTTGAAAAAGAGAAGGACTTTATTGGAGCCTGAGAAATAACATTGTCAAACTTGTCTTTTCTTTCGTCCCCTTCTATTCCTAAGAGAAGGGGTAGGGGATGAGTTCCCACAGGGTGATGTTGGTAAAATGAGTTCCACAGGGACGCCTTGTCTTTTCTTTTTGAACTGCATAAATAACTTCAAATTTTATTGTTTTTAACGCCGTACTAATATATTTTTGATGAAATTTATAAGTTTCTGTTGCCCGGAGACAACAAGCTGAAACAAGTGCTGCATTTATAAGGCAGCTAACTCTTCAGCCGAGTGGAGGGGACAGGCACCGGGGAACAAAAAATACTATCATTAACACCGCGAGAGAAACAAATGCCCGATAAAATTCTTCAGGAAAAGATCAGCCAGGCAGTTAAGCTGCTTAAGGATAAGAACATCGATATGTGGATAACATTTATCCGCGAGAGCTCCAGCATACACGACCCCGTACAGGATATGATACTCGGTATAAATGTTACCTGGAAGAGTGCGTTTATCATAAACAAGGATGGTGAGACAGCCGCAATTGCGGGCTCGCTTGATCTTGATAATATAAAGCAGACAGGCTTATACCCGCAGATAATCCAGTACAAGGAATCCTTCGGCGATACATTTACTGCTTATCTTCAAAAGAAAGACCCCGGGAGAATTGCAATCAACTATTCGCAGAACTCAAACCTTGCCGACGGGTTAACGCACGGTATGTACCTGCTGCTGATGAATTACCTGATGGATACAAAGTACAGGTTCAGCCTCGTATCATCCGAAGAGCTTGTATCCGCGCTTAAAGGAAGAAAATCTCCTGCCGAGATAGATAATATGAGAAGGGCGGTAAAGGAAACTTTAGAGATAATAGATGAGACCACAAAATTCATAAAGCCGGGGCAGACGGAAATTGATGTAGCTGAGTTTATGAAGGCGCAGGTAAAGAAGAGGGGACTGGAGCTTTCGTGGGAGGACGACCACTGCCCCAGTATATTTACAGGTCCCATAATCAAGGGTCCCCATCTTGGTCCCGAGGACCGTGTAATAGAGAAGGGGCATCTTATCAACTGCGACTTCGGGGTAAAATACAACAGCTACTGTTCGGACATACAGAGGACGTGGTACGTGCTTAAGGATAACGAAGACAAAGCCCCGGCAAATGTGCAGAGGGGATTTGATGTAATAGTTGAATCCATCCGGATGGTAAAGGAAAAGATAAAGCCCGGCGTGCAGGGATGCGAGATGGACGACATTGCAAGGAACTACATTGTAAAGAGCGGTTACTCCGAATACAAGCACGGACTGGGGCACCAGGTAGGCAGGAACGTGCACGACGGCGGCGCAGGCTTATTCCCCAGGTGGGAAAACTACGGCAACCTCCCCTTCCTTAAACTAGAAGAATCGCAGGTATTCACCATCGAGCCCCGCCTTACGGTAGAAGGGCACGGCGTAGCTACCATCGAAGAAGAAGTATACGTTACAAAGGACGGCGCAGAATTTATTTCAAAACCGCAGAAGGAATTGTGGCTGGTTAAGTAAGGGGGGATAGACTCAAATTGAAAAAAATAATTTCAGTGCATGAGTAAAAACTAACCCATAGGATTGTGCAAGTAAGGAACGATCACTGATCGATCCTTACACCAAAACTCTGTAGATTAAACCATCACACTTTCAATCTATCGTTTTAACCTAAGCATCCCCCAAACGAATCAGTAACCCCAAACAGTGTTTTTTCCTCCTTTTCCCAAATTAAATCAAATTTTAACTAAAAGGCCTAATTAATAAATAATTAAACTTTAGCATCTAATCCTCATCTAATCCTGATCTAATCCTCATCTAATCCTCACTTTTGCCCAAATATGAGGATTAGATCAGGATTACATCAGTAATACATCAGGATTAGGAGCTATAGCTGGGTGATTTAATTTTCAAATTTTTTTTATGAGCAGTAATAAACTTATTTCCCGATGAAATATTTTTCTGAGAATAAAAAGAAAATGTAAATTTGTTTTTTGGCTTCAGGTTTTACATCTTAATATTATAAATTACACAAATTCAGGTGGAGTAAGTGTGTAAAGGGGAGAGTTCTGTTTTGTCTTTTCTGATCAAGGGGATTATAATATGTTGTACCTGCTGATTTTCTCCGGCAGTTTTCTCATTGTAATTTTCCTTGCACCATTTCTGATCGATGCCCTTACCAGGTTAAAGGTAGTAGATTACCCCGGCGGAAGAAAAAGACATTCTGTTCCTGTTCCAAGAGCCGGAGGTATTTTAATATTTATCCCTCTTCTCTGTTCACTTCTCGTTTTTAATAATATACCTTATTCGAAAACGCTTCTCTTTTCATCTTCACTAATAATGCTTTGCGGATTGAAAGATGATATCTGCGGAGTCAGATGGTACAATAAATATTTTATGCATTCACTCGCTTCATTAATCTTCATTTTCTTTTTCTACCCCGGGATGAACAAAATGGCATTCTTCGGATTTCCAATCCCATTCCCTTTCGATGTATTAGTTTTATTTTTCTTTGTTACAGGAGTTATTAACTCCATAAATATGCTTGATGGGCTGGATGGACTTGTCACCGGCTATGCTCTGCTTATATTCACGATGATTTTTATGTTGTCGGTTAGCCATGTGAACTCAGCGATTATAGTAATTTGTTCTGCAATGATGGGAAGCTTAATCGGTTTTCTTAAGTTCAATGCATTTCCGGCAAAAATATTTTTAGGCGATACAGGTTCAATGCTGATTGGTTTTTTCCTTGCTGTCTCTGCCTTAATACTTTCAAATTCTTTTAATAAAACCGGCCTTGATATGGCTTTTTCAATTATCCTGCTTGGACTTCCGGTAGTGGATATGATTAAGGTGATTTTTATCAGGCTAAAACGTAAAAAAAGTCCTTTTCTCCCTGACCGTTCTCATATTCATCATAAGATTGAGGACAACAATATTCATCATAAACATTCAGTATTTATAATCCAGCTTCTTACGCTGGGATTTATTTTCAGTGCTGTATGCTGCATTAGCTATAACTTTCTTATCGCATCTGCTCTTTTTATTCTGTTAAGCAGCATCCTGATCTTCTTTAACCGATGTAATAAATTATTTCCTGGTGGTCAGGAGAAAAACCTCCTCACTAATTTCATTTCTTTATCCGGACCTGTATATGATGAGAATTTATAAAAAAATACTCTTTCCTATTTCAACTTTATTGATAATGCTTATTGTTTTGTTTGTTTTTCCGTCTGAAATAAACAGCCCTAAAGAAATAATAATTGTAATGATTACAGTGTTTATTATGCTTATAGTTTCAACGGCAGTCACCCTAAAGAAGTACCCGGGTTTTCATGATATATATGTACTGGTGAATATTTTAATCTTCTTTACTTTATCAGGCAGCGGGGACTCATATCTGCAATATTTCGGGAGTGCGGATTTTAGCTACTACCTGCTGGCACAAATAGCTGCTGCGGTTATTTTAGTTTTTGCAGGAGTATTTGTTTTATTCCGTGAAAGGATATTTGGAGCCAGGATTTCTGTATTCAGCGGACTCGATCTCATTATGATAGTGTTTATCATTCTGCTTATTTCCGTACAATTAATCTTACAGCTTCCCGGATTTAGTTTTTTAAGTCTGAATCTTATAAATGGATTCAGTGTTTATATATGGTTTAAGATCTTTATAATAATGATGCCGAAAGTCAGAAGGGGATTATTCATATTTACTTTTATGCTTCCGGCGGCAATGCTGTTGAATATAGCTTTTTAAAAGTTCTTTTTAATAATAACAGTCAGGGGATAAAAATGCGGTTTATTTTATTTTGTGTTCTCGTCGTGTATAATTACACAAATGCCCAGCCCGTCATTGAAGAAAATTTTATATACCCAACCGGTACATTGACCGTTTTAAATACTGATTGGATCGAAGATCCTTTGGGGTCATATGATGTTCAGGTAATCGATGGAAATCTTACTTATTGGGGTTATCCCTCTTCCGGCGCCGGCAGAATGATTTTTCTCGACGGAGGGTCTTCAGGCCGTTCCGGAATAAAGAGATCTTTTCCAATGATTTCGGGAAACGGTAAAAAGGTCTACGTATCTTTTCTCTTAAAAATGAAGGATACCCTTGATTTAACTACTGCAGGGTTCTTCAGGTTAAAATCATTGGATGCCAGCATTAAATTGTATGTTAATCTTCAAAAGGTAACAGGTACAAATAAATATAAGATCGGAATATCAAAAGGGGGTGAGTATTTTTTTGATCCTGTGTTACGCGATCCCGGAGAAGTTTATCTTATTGTTGCATCATACCAGTTTAATACGGGCAATGATACTCTTAAATTATGGATCGACCCTGATCTGTCGGGAGGAATCCCTCCTCCTGCGTTAACACACTGCCCTGCAGTAGCTGATGCTGCAAATCTTACATCAATTAATTTAAGCCAGCTTGCTGCTTCAGGAAATATCTATATAGATGGTCTGCGTTTGGATACCACGTGGGCGCAGGCACCTCTGCCTGTTGAGCTGACAACATTTAGTGCCGAGGTATTTTCTGACAGTATAATTGTAAAGTGGAGGACAGAAACTGAAATTGAAAACTATGGATTTGATCTTGAGAGATCAAAATACGGGAAGTGGGAGAAAATAGGATTCATAGAAGGACACGGCAACTGTAATACTCCCAATAATTATAACTTTCTGGATAATGAGATCTTTAACAGCAGTGAAATATCCTATAGATTAAAACAAATTGATACCGACGGCAGTTTTGAATATTCAAATGAAATAAACGTAAAGCTGATACCGTCAGATTTTTGTTTATTTCAAAATTTTCCTAACCCGTTTAATCCAATAACACTGATAAGATATAATTTCCCGGCTGCGGCAGGGTCAAACGAAGCAAATGTGAAAATGATATTATATGATGTTCTTGGTAATGTAACTTCTGTTTTGCTGAATGAGGTAGAGTCTGCCGGCAGATATGAATATTTACTGGATACAAAGAATCTTCATCTTTCATCAGGGATATATTTTTATTCACTTCTGGTAAGCTATACCGGCACGGCAGCAATTTACTCAGATGTAAAGAAAATGATCCTTTTGAAATAATTGTCTGTTGATTTCACACTGGTAAGTAAAATGTTTTAGAAATTCTTGAATTGTTCCGGCGGGAATAAACGGCATTTAAGGAAAAAAGCTTCCCTTTTACTTTTCTCCTCAAAATAGTTTAATTTTACACTTTATTTATTTCCCTGATGTTTATGAAAGGCATAGTATTAGCCGGAGGAGCAGGATCCAGGCTTTATCCGATCACGAAAATATACAGCAAGCAGCTTACGTTAATTTACGATAAGCCCCTTATCTATTATCCCCTGTCCATCCTGATGCTGGGGGGGATAAAGGAAATACTGATCATCAGTAATAAGGAAACAATACCCCTGTACAAGCAGCTTTTTAATGACGGGTCGCAGTTCGGGCTCGATATCCAGTACGCCGTGCAGCTTGCCCCTGCCGGTATAGCCGAGGCGTTTATTATCGGCGAGAGCTTTATCGGGAAGGACCAGGTTATGCTTATCCTGGGGGATAATATTTTTTACGGGAGTCTTGATTTCCTTTATGAGGCAATTGCGGAACATAAGTATGCAACTATTTTCGGCTACCAGGTTACCGATCCCGAACGCTACGGTATCGTGGAATTCGACGAGAAGGAAAAGGCAATCTCCATTGAAGAGAAACCTAAGTTCCCTAAATCGAATTTTGCCGTGCCCGGTATCTATATCTATAATAACGAGGTTGTAAACATTGCGCATAACCTTACCCCCTCTGCAAGAGGCGAGCTTGAAATAACAGACGTTAACAGGAAATATCTTGAACGGGGTATGCTGAACGTTAAAAAAATAGGAAGAGGAATTGCCTGGCTGGATACCGGCACCCCCGAAGCCCTGCTGCAGGCTTCTAATTTCTTCGGCGTTGTTGAGCAGAGACAGGGACTAAAAGTAGCCTGCCTCGAGGAAATAGCCCTTGCTATGGAATTTATTACGCCGCAGCAGTTCGATGACCTTGTCAGCTCTATGCCGAAATCATTTTACCGGGATTATCTCGAGAAGATCAACAGATAGAAAGTATAAATGGAAATAGTAAAAACTGCCCTTGATGGAGTTCTTGTAATTAAACCCGCGGTGTTCAGCGACAACCGGGGGTATTTCTTTGAATCCTTCAGGCAGGAAGAATATAATTTTACAGCCAGGACTTTCGTACAGCATAATATTTCCAAATCGTTTAAGAATGTAGTGCGGGGACTTCATTACCAGGCAGGTGAATTTGCCCAGGGAAAGCTATGCCAGGTGATTTACGGCGCAGCACTTGATGTTGCAGTGGATATAAGGTTCGGCTCCCCTACATTCGGTAAACACGTCAGGGTTGAACTATCCGAAGAAAATAAATACCAGCTATGGATACCGCCGGGATTTGCACACGGATTTGCTGCCCTTAGCGATGAAGTGATATTTAATTATAAATGCACAGAATATTACAACAGGGAGTATGAAAGAGCCATTCTCTATAATGATCCGGATCTCAATATCGACTGGGGAGTGAAGAATCCTATCGTCTCGCGGAAGGACCTGCAGGCAATGCCGCTTAAAGATATACCAAAAGATTTTTTTTATGAGGGGATGAGGGTTAAATCTTAATCGTGCGGTGGTGCGGTCGTGCGGTGGTGCGGTCGAAATTAAGTATCTTACAAAGAAATGATAGGGCAAATCGTTTAGGTATTTCCGCTCACAGTTATCCTTACATCATCGCCTTAAAAATTAATATAAATTAGTTTAATTACCTGGTACGGCAGGTAATTTATTAATTTTATCGGAGGATTGATGAAAAAATTCTTCTGCATTATTATCTATTCTCTTTTATTACAGATTAGCACTCCCGCACAATGGCAGCTGGTTTTTGAAAGACCCGGAAATGAAGAATTCTATGATTTTGTATTTAATAAAAATACAGGTCTGCTCCTGGGGACAAAATATACCGATAGCTCGGTAGCTTCAGTTCTGTACTCAACAGATGATGGAAGTACCTGGGAGGAAGGGATAGTGCATTCCCCCGGCTTAAGATTTCTGCAGAATGCGAATATTATAAATGACAGCATATTCTATGCATCCGGGGGACAGCGCTCGGGTTTAACTTATTACTCGCTGGTTAAAAGTACAGATGCGGGGAAGAACTGGATGGTTTATAATACTTATCCTGAGGGATACTGTGACATTTTTCATTTTATAAATGAACAGAAAGGAGTTGCAGTTGATCTTGGTGGTAATAATCCCTCATTATCCACTTTCTTAACAGAAGACGGAGCAGTAACCTGGGATACCGTAGTAGTTATTACTTCGCCGGGATTTGGCTGCGCTCCAAGCCTTATTCTATTTGATGATCTTGAGGGAATAATAGTATACACTTATGAAATTGTCCAGGGCAATTCTGAGCTCGATACGGGCATGCTGAGAACTACCGACGGCGGCAGGACCTGGATAGAGTGTGTTTTCCCGTTTCATTTTTTCTGGCCCGGACAATCATTCAAAATAAATGAAAATACTTGTTTCCTGCTTGGGGATTTGAACGGGTACAGCACAATATTATATACAACGGATAGAGGGCATAACTGGGATGTCTATAATCCTCCCGAAAAATTTACAAGCAGATGGGGGACCTCTCGGTGTAATATATTCTTTGCATCACTCAATGCCGGAATTGTAATTTATCCTTATGCTCACCCGACAAATGATAATGTACATTATTCCATTACCCGTGACAGAGGGAAGACCTGGACTACACCCGCGCCGATTCCTTATCTCGAATATTATAGTGTGCCTCGTATTGCTGTCAATACAGAAGGATCGATTTTTGTTT
The DNA here is from genome assembly GCA_963764685.1 of uncultured Ignavibacteriales bacterium. Lineage (GTDB taxonomy): Bacteria > Bacteroidota > Ignavibacteria > Ignavibacteriales > Ignavibacteriaceae > CAVXTT01. The sequence continues at coordinate 188,226 of CAVXTT010000001.1, read as the reverse complement.
CTGCACAGCTGGAGAATCAAAAAATAAGAATTGTAAAACTTGAGGGGAATGTATTACCCGTTGAATTAACCTCATTTAGTGCTTTTATTAACAATAATAATGTTGAACTTAGCTGGACGACTGCAACAGAAACAAATAACAGGGGTTTTGAAGTGCAAAGAAAGAAGGAAAATAATGATTGGAGTGTAAGAGGATTTGTAAGGGGAAGGGGAACAACAACCGAAAAACAGGACTACAGTTTTACAGATAATGATCTTAAGTCCGGGGAATTACAGTTACCGTTTAAAGCAGGTGGATTTCGATGGTGCTTTTAAGTATTCGAAGACTGTAGAATTATTAGTAAATAATATTCCTGGTGAATTTTCTCTTAGTCAGAATTATCCAAACCCTTTTAATCCCGTAACAGTAATTAATTTCTCGGTACCTTCTCACGGGATTGTAAATATTAAAGCGTTTGATGTTCTTGGAAACGAAGTAAAAACCCTGGTGAATGGTGATTATGAGCCGGGCACATATTCTGCTGAATTTAATGCGAAAGGAATATCATCAGGTGTGTACTTCTATAGAATGACAGCAGGTGATTTTGCAATTGTAAAGAAGATGCAGGTTATGAAGTAAGCAAGTCTTAGAGAAAATGCGAAATAATACGGGAGCAATAGGGGTTAAGTCTTTTTATTGGTTCGATAGCCTGCCCACCGCAGGCAGGTACGAGAGTTCGATATTGTAAATGTAAGGAACGCTCAGTGAGCGTTCCGCCATGGGCACCCACTACGGATAGCGTTCTACCATGGGCACCCACCCTGGAGAGCCTTCGCCACTCCTCGAATCCCAGCAGACAACTCTAGGGGAAATAGGTACGGGAAAGGACAGGTGGCGTTCGCAATTACTACCTAATTATCCGCAATTACGCCACCTGTCCGTACAGAATTTTTATTTTCTTTAAATATTTTATTTGAATCGGGTAATCAGAAAAAAAAGACAAGCTAAGTACGGACAGGTCAACCCAGGATAAATAATTCGCTGATATTGCGAAGTTGACCTGTCCTTCCCGAATGGCATAAAATCTTTTAAAGGTCTATTCTTTCTCGGAAAAGTATGCCAGATTGCTTCGTCGATGACTCCTCGCAATGACAGAACTAAGCAGCCAGGAGCGGAGAGGATAAAGTCAGATAGGCATTGTTGATTGATATTCAGGATGAGATTGCTTCGTCGAAGACTCCTCGCAATGACATAACCAAGAACTAAGAACTAATAACTTCTTCTTCCTCACAATAAATAATGTTATTTTATTATTTTTAGACTCACTTATTTTGAAAATCCCGGAGAATTTATGCGTGTTCCTTTATTAGACCTTAAACCACAATACCATTCACTTAAAAAAGAACTTGATGAAGCAGTGCTTAGGGTTGCGGAATCCCAGTACTTTATTATGGGTCCCGAACTCGATAAGATGGAGAAGAATTTTACAGAGTACCTTAAATGTAAATATGCCATTGGCGTTTCGTCAGGCACCGATGCCCTGCTATTAGCTTTAATGGCAATTGATATTCAGCCGGGGGATGAGGTAATTGTACCCACTTATTCTTTTTTTGCTACTGCAGGTGTGGTAAGCAGATTAAATGCTGTTCCTGTTTTTATAGATTCAGACCCTGTTACATTTAATATAGATCCTTCTAAGATAGAGGAGAAAATAACTCCCAGAACCAAAGCGATTATACCGGTCCACCTTTATGGTCAGAGTGCAGAGATGGACAGTATTATGGAGATTGCTAAAAAACATAACCTGATTGTTATCGAGGATGCAGCACAGGCTATCGGAACACAATATAAGGACGGCAGGTATGTTGGTACGATTGGGGATATAGGCTGCTTCTCTTTCTTTCCCAGCAAGAATTTAGGATGCTTCGGAGACGGGGGACTTGTAGTTACAAATAATAAAGAGCTTGGAGATATACTCAGAATAAAAAGAGTACACGGCGGCGAACCTAAGTACTATCATAAAGTGATCGGCGGGAACTTCAGACTGGATGCCCTGCAGGCTGCTGTTATAAATGTTAAGCTGCCTCACCTGCAGTCGTGGACAGACAAACGAAAAAAGAATGCAGCATTATATACCGAACAGCTTATAAAGCTGGGCGCAGCTGAAGAGGAAGGAAAGATAAAGTTCGATAATAAGAATAAGGTACTCCTTCCTAAACCAGTATATAAATCTTATGATGAGGTAAATAATTTTCATATTTATAACCAGTACATTATCCGGGTGGAGAAGAGGGATGCTTTACGGCAGTTCCTTACCGATAACCAGGTAGGGACGGAAATTTATTACCCGGTGCCTTTCCACAAGCAGGAATGCTTCAGTGATCTTAAAACAAGCAGGGATAAATATCCTGTCGCTGATTTTGCTGCCGGTAATTCAATTGCACTCCCTATATTCCCTGAACTGACCGATGAGCAGATAATCTACGTTGCAGAAAAAATAACTGAATTCACCAGTAAGAATTAAGCTGCGGATGAACAGCAGAAATAAAAAAATATATATAGCGGGACATAAAGGGATGGTGGGCTCCTCCATCCTGCGCTATTTCCAGGGCAGCGGGTATAATAATATCCTGCTCAGGGAGCTTCCGGATCTTGATCTTACAAGACAGGCGGATGTCGAAAAGTTCTTTGCTGAGGAGAAGCCGGAGATAGTTATTATTACGGCAGCAAAGGTAGGAGGGATAGTTGCCAATAATACTTTCCGGGCAGACTTTATTTACACTAACCTGATGATAGAATGCAACATTATCCATTCTGCATATAAAAATAATGTCGAAAAGCTGATACTTCTCGGAAGTTCATCGATATATCCGAAGTTAGCACAGCAGCCCTTAAAGGAAGAGTATCTGCTTTCGGGTTACCTTGAGCAGACAAACGAGCCCTACGCTATAGCCAAGCTTGCAGGCGTAAAGCTTTGTGAAAATTATTACCGGCAGTACGGGTGCAACTTTTATTCAATTATGCCTGCCAATATGTACGGTCCTAATGATAATTATAACCCCGAGACCTCGCACGTGATACCGGGACTAATAAGAAAATTCTATGATGCTAAGGTAAATAACAAGCCGGAAGTAATTCTTTGGGGAACAGGTACTCCTATGCGGGAGTTTCTTTATGTAGAGGACCTTGCAGAGGCAGTTTCCTTCCTGGTAGAAAATACAAATGCAGCTGATATTTTTTCTAAAGGCATATCCCATTTGAATATCGGGAGCGGGAAGGATATTGTTATTTCGGATCTTGCAAAGCTTGTTGCTGAGACAGCGGGATATAAAGGACAAATAAAGTTCGATACTGCCCGTCCCGACGGCACCCCAAGAAAGCTGCTTGATTCATCAAGAATAAAAGAGCTGGGATGGAGTCCCAAAACCGATCTTAAAGAGGGAATAAAAAAAGCATATGACTGGTTTGTAAAAAATAATAAGGCATAGACAGCTATTATTTTTAATTATTATCTTTGATTTATGAAAACAGCTTTAATAACAGGAATTACCGGGCAGGACGGCAGCTACCTGACAGAAATTCTTCTGCAGAAAGGTTATACCGTTCACGGGATAATAAGGAGATCCAGCTCATTCAATACCGGCAGGATAGATCATCTATATGCTGACCCGGAGATACTGGATAAGAAACTTTTTCTTCATTACGGGGATCTTGTCGATACCAGCAATATGAACCGTATACTTGAAAAAGTTGAGCCGGATGAAATATATAACCTTGCAGCCCAGAGCCATGTTAAAGTCTCTTTCGAAGTTCCTGATTATACAGGACAGGTTGATGCACTCGGCACATTAAGATTTCTTGATGCAATAAGAGAGGTAGGATTAAAGAAAGTAAAGTTCTACCAGGCATCAACAAGTGAGCTTTACGGAAAGGCACAGGAAATACCTCAGAATGAGAGTACTCCTTTCTATCCCCGTTCTCCTTACGGGGTGGCAAAGCTTTACGGCTACTGGATAATTGTTAATTACAGGGAGGCATATAACCTGTTTGCCTGCAACGGGATATTGTTTAATCACGAGTCCCCACGCCGTGGTGAAACCTTTGTAACAAGAAAGATAACAAGGGCAGTATCAAGGATTGCTGCCGGTCTGCAGGATAGGGTCTTAATAGGAAATCTTGATGCGAAGAGGGATTGGGGTTATGCACCTGAATACTGTGAAGGTATGTGGCGGATACTTCAGCACAATACTGCAGAAGATTTTGTCCTTGCCACAGGCGAGACACATATGGTAAGGGAATTTGCAGAACGTGCATTCTGCGATGCCGGTATAACAATAGAATGGAAAGGGAAGAATGAAAAGGAAAGGGGAGTGATCAAAGCTTTCGATCGTGACCAGGCAATGCAGCTTGTGGATTTTAAGACGTCCTCCTCTAATTTCAAGCTTAGGTTATCGGATACACTTAAACCCGGAGATGAAGTTATTGCCATTGACCCCAGGTATTACAGACCAACAGAGGTTGACCTTCTGATGGGCGATGCTTCAAAGGCTCAAAAGGTGCTTGGCTGGAAAGCTGAAACAAAGTTTGAGGACCTGGTAAGCATAATGATGAAATCTGATCTGACGAAAGTGTTATCGAGAGGTTACTAATATCCTCCGGAGCTCAGGAAAGTTGTACGAAATATTCGCAATAAATATCTGTTAAGCAGATGTTAAATAAAATCGCAGACCCTACTCTTAAAATAAACCTTCAGGTTTCCTCTCTCCGTAGCCCTGTAGAGGCGTAACATTGATAGATAGGTATTGGAATGAAAATAGCTAGCCCTGTTGGGGCGACATCCTTTTCTGTTATTACGTTTAACTGCGGCAGAAATTATAAGTGCCAGAAGGAGGATTATTGCAAGACCCGCCAGGTATATCTGAATTTGAACACCCGATTCTATTTTAAGATTTGAAGTATCGCCGTTAAGTACGAATGCACTCCAATAATAGGGATTGGGGGAATACTCTTTAATAAAATCCATCTTAGCAAGCTGTAACGCTTTAGATTTATCAACCCCTTCTTTAAGCCTTTGATAAAATAACGACATAAAGATCGCAGTATACTTGTCGTTTACTTCCCACAAAGATGCAATTACGCTTTTGGTGCCTGCTTCAAAAAAAGCCTTCGACATTCCGAGCACGCCTTCCGATTCATCCAGTCTGCCGAGACCTGAATTACAGGAGCTCAGTACAACCAGGTCGCTGTTAAGTTCCATCTGAACTATTTCTCCCGCCTCAAGGAAGCCGTCATTTTCAGCATCATATGAATTCGAGAAGAAGATAACCGGCTGCTTATTATAAAGGAATGAATGCGTTGATAAATGTATAATCCTGCTGAATGATGCATTGTTCTTAAAATTGCTTTCGGTTGCACTGTTAGCCAGTAATATTTTATCTGCATTAAGGATGCTGCTTACCTCGCTTACCTCCTCGGCAGAATATTTAAGCGGGAGAAGCGGTATATCGCGTGGTATGCCGCCTGTTTCATCAAGCAGACCTCTCCGTTCGGCATATCCCTCCAGCTGCCTGTTGATAGAAGGATTGCCCACAACAAGCACCCTGTTATTATTCTTCAGCCTGTTCTGTTTCTGCCCGATGTATGTGTTTACAGAAGGAGTATATGAAATGGTGTAATGAGCAAGGAGGTAATCCTGGTTTTTATAATCATACGGACTCCCTTTCTCATCGAAAGACTTAACAAGAAACTCGAAGGGGAAAGAAGCAAATTCAGCAGATGGGGAAATTATCAGTTTCTTACCTTCGGGAATATTCTTAAATGCTTCTTTAAATACCTGGTCGTAAAGCTGATACGCAGCCCGTGCATTGTAAGAAAACAGATGTTGATTAAAGTAAGCTCCCTCACCTGCGTAATTAAAATATGGTGATACGGCTTTTATAAGATTATCTATTTTGGATTCCCCTAAAGGAACAAAATTATAATGAAAATGATTTTTTGATATTACGAATATATAAGTTCCTGAATCCATCGTGTAGATGGAGAGAATATTTTCGTCGTCATTAAGCTTATCTTGTATATCGTTTACTTCAAGAAATTTTTTCTTATCCAGGTACCCTGCAAGAGAGGGGTACTTCTTTGTAATTTCCTTTTTGAGCTTTGAATCCAGGTAGCGCACCGAGTCGGTTTTGTCTTCTTCATAAACACCTGAGTTAAGTATCCAGTCGTACTCGTAGATCCTGTTCAGCTGATCCTGGTCCTTTACATACTCCCTGATCTTTAGATTGTTAAGATGCTGTACTGTTGATCTTGAACGTGATTTATCAATTACTTCAAAGGCATTTGCATAATATTTTTTATCGAGAAGAAAACCTGCATAGGAATCATAGAGGTCTCTTTTGCCGGAGAAATAGGATATCTGGATATCCTCATTTCCGAACAATGAAGCAGAAACATTATCTATAAGCTGCATAGCAGAGATATAATGTGAAGATGCGGCTTCTGTAAATCCGTGTTTATCATAAAGCTCGGCAAGCGCCTGGTTTGATGCTATACTAAGATTCTGTTCATTCAGTTTTTCAGAAAGAGCGGCACTTGCCAGCAGTGCACTCTTAGCAGCAGCGAAATCCCCTGAATTGAGGCATACCTCGCCGCGAGTATATTTTCCAAGTGCTGTTAAGTAATCATATCCATTAGATTGTGCAAGTCTCAAGCCGCTGTCGATTTTCTCCAGGGCAGAATTATACTCTTTTCTTAAACCTTTGATATTACCAAGATCTATAAGGGTCTGAGCCCGGAGATATGCATCCCTGCTTTGTACCGCAAGTTCCTGAGCCTTCAGGAAAAGACTTTCCGCTTTATCAAGAGAATCCGAATCCGTATAGATTTGTCCCATCTCCCTGCATATTCTTGCAGAGAGGTAAATATCCCCGGCTTCTGCAGAATAGTTTCCGGCAGCAGATAAATATCTTAAGGCATTGCCATTCCTGTTAAGGTTATAGTTCAGTATTCCCATCCCAAGATTTATCTCGGCGGTAAGACTGGCTTCTTTTATTTCCGAGGCTATCTTCTCAGCTTCCTTATAATAGAGGAGCGCCTTGGTATAATTGGAAAGGTTTGCATAAACATCTGCCATCCCGGTAAGATTCAGCACCTGTGCCCGTCTGTTATCTCCTGCAAACTGTACTCCATCCTCATAATATTTTAAGGCTGAGTTGTAATCAAAAAGCTGCAGATATATTTTACCGAGGTTTTCGGATAAATATGAAAGTCTCTGCCTCTCTCCAAGTCTCTTAAATAGGTGATAGCTCTCCAGGTAATTCAACTTGGCGGAGACAAGATCATTTGTGAAGGAATAGGAGACCCCGAGTTCCGATAATGCGTGGGCTTCCATAGCCAGGTTACTGATGCTGCGCGCAATATCAAGTGCCTTTTTGAAATGCAGTCTGGCATCATCAGTATTTCCATTCAGATCCTCGATAATGCCGATATTTATATCCCCTTTTGCCATCTGCGTATATAATTTATTATCTGAGGCTATCTGGTTACCGCGGATATAATATTTTTCGGCATCGCTGTATATTCCTGAATTGAATAAGAGTGTACCGGCGGCATAATTTGCTTCCGCTCGGTCAGCAGGAAGGAGGTTTCTCTGATTAAAGATCTTGAGCACATACTCCATTCCTTTCTCGTAGTTTCCTGTATGCCGGTAAATATCGTATAAATTATATATCAGGTAATAATTGTGGGGAGAAAGTTCATCTGCTTTCAATGCATCGGCAATGGCAGCCTGGTACTCTGCTTTTCCTTTAAGCAGCAGGGAACTGAGATAATGTTTAACAACAGGGTCGAATTCTTTTTCTGAAATCAGCTTGTCGATAAAGGTCAGCCGGTTTTCAGCGCCAGCAGAGGATACCAGCAGATCGTAATAGGGAAGATAATCAGGTTTTTGATCGATATAGCTGATTAAAGAGTCATAGATCTCTGAGGACTTCCCTTCCTTTTTCAGGATCAGGCACTGAAGGTAAGCCTTTTGCCATCCGGGGAGAAGATCATTTGAGAACAGGACAAGTGTAGATGTATCGGCATCGTTGATACTGATCTCTGTCAGGCGGAGATTTTCTTTATTTAATTCAGAACCGATAATTAGTTTCTTAACAGATCCGGAGTCCTGAGGTTTCTTATCATCCGCCGGCTGTATAAAGAGGAGAAGAAAAACTAATATAATACTTTTTTGAAGTACCATTTGGCACTAACTACTCCAGTTCATTTAGAATTCCTGCAGCTTCATTCATCTTCCCCCCTTTTTGGGAGATCACGAGCTTCAGGTAATCTTTAGCAGTTTTTTCTTTGTTTAACATCAGGTTCCCTTTTGCAAGATAAAAATAGGCATCAAGCTTAATATTATCGAATCTGCCGGACGTATTCAGATCAACCGAACGCTGAAGATTATTTATTCCCTCTACTGCATAATTATGATCGTAGGATGGGAACAAACCCAGTACCCTGCTTTCGGACATTTCGAGATATGTCAATCCAAGTACATAGTATGAATAAAAAATTGTCTCATCGTTGATATTATGTCTGATATCCTGCTTCAGATATTCAACCGCCCGTGGGTAATTTTCTGATTCAATTGCCTCAAAACTTTTAAGAAAGAGTTCAGTATTCCTGCCGCGGGTTAGATAATCTTCGGAAAGATCTGTAATGGCTGCATATTTATAATTATCAGGAGTGGTTATTCCGGAGACGGCTAATAAAACGACGTATATGAGACCGACAACAAATACCCCTGCCATTGCATATAAGGGTCTGAAACCTTTCGGGTATAATTTATTGACCGGCATATGTACAGCAGCCGGTTGGTTTGCTTTTGAATCGGAGTATAGATTATCAGCCAGGAAGCCCTCTATATTCTGATATTCATCCCTTAACTCATTCAGCTGCACTGAGCAGATCCTGCATTCTTTAAGGTGGGCTCCTATTGCCGGCAGGCGGTAGGAGATATCCTTATCAGAATTGCCCTTTTCATAAAGTATATAATCTGCCAGATCATCGGTACTGATGTGGCTCAGGTTAAGGGCATCTTTGACCTGCAGGTAGCCTGATATAAAATCCGCTGACTGTTTATCCTTTCTTAACGAATCAAGTTCTTTTTCTTCTTCAAAAGTCAACTTCCTTTTTTCCAGCAGCTCTAATATTTTGTCGAAATTTTCCATTACGTTTTTGTTTATTAATACACTGAATTAGTAAGTATAAAATGATAATAGTGACATTAAAAACTTCCTTTAAGCTCCTCAATCGTCCGGTAGAACTTCTTTTTGACAGCATCCTCTGATTTATTCAGTATTTCGGCTATTTCAGCAAATTTTAAGTTCTCCCAGAACCTCATTTTGATTATTCTCTGCTTTTCTTCGCTCAGCTTTTCCACGGCTTCAAGCATATTATGAGCATCTACAACGTCCCCCGGGTTAGTCTCCTTATGCTCTATATAGCGGGCTTCTTCAAGCTCATAGACCTTTTTCTCTTTTGATTTCTTATACCAGTTGATAAAATTCAGAAAAAGCACTCTTCTCAGCCAGAATTCAATATTCTCAATATTATGGTATTGTTCGGCAAATGAAAGGTACACATTATTGGTAAGGTCTTCTGCATCATCCAGATTCAGAATTTTGCCCTGGCGGTATTTCGATTCAAAATAGCTGTAAGAAATGTGCCGCAGGTAACCTGATAATTTCTCGAATGCTTTTGAATCTCCCGATTTGGCAGAAATGAAAATATCCCCTAGTTCCTTTTGAGAAAAATTTATGTAATTTAAATTCTCGTATTTCAAAATGTCACTAATTAATATATTAAGAGTACTAATTATTATAGTTAATATACCGATTTTTAACAATATGAAATGGTTGCTAGCAGCTATATGCATTTTTATATCCGCTCAGACGGTTGATGCACAGCCGCGTCTTGATATCAGACCGCACGATATAGAATTTGAGGATATGTTTAACAGGCTGGAGCTGGTCTACTTCATAAATGAAGGGGACGAGCCGCTGGTTATTCAAAATATAACCTACGGCAATTATATATACTTTTTAAGATTCGATGGTTATGCCAGGTATCCTTTTACTATCAATCCCGGTGACAGCGTGAAGATGGACTGTATACTTGCAGGTTATCTTTATGTTGCAAGTGTCGATACCGTTGATACTATGTTCGTCTACAATAACGGGGTAAATCCCATAGAGGATGCACATATAAAAATTGATTATTTTGATGATGATTACAGGTTCGGTACTCTTAATGGATATGTTACCGATGGAACGCTCCCCATTAACGATGCAGTAGTAAATTTTTTCTACGAGGGAACTTTTGTAATTGATACTGCACATACAGATGCACAAGGGCATTATGTTAAAGAACTTCCTCCCGGCAGTTATATTGCCGCGGCAGAAAAACCATCTTATTATGTGAGTTTTCACGACTCCTCTTATGATCCATTTACCGCAAAGAGCATCAGGGTTACGGCGGATTCAGTTTCTGCGGCTGATATCAGGCTGAATATTATGCAGTCGACGGGGATTTCAGTAGAAGGAAAACTGATTGATTCGATTGCCAATACATACTTATTAAGAGGTGCGGTAGTAATACGGAAAGGCACTCACAATCCTGCAAAGCCGGTTAGCGGTAATATTGAAGCACTTCCCGGAGAAGTATACACTGCATTTGTTAGCAACGACGGAACTTATCATGTGGATAATATCATCGATGCCGATTACTATTATATTCAGTCATTTTCAGATTACTATGTTCCGGCATATTATACTGCAGGAAATACACACCCGGCTTTCTGGCAGCAGGCGGACTCCATTTATATAAGTACTTCGTTGAGCGGAGTTAATATACCGATGCCCAGGGATTCTTCGATCGGCGGAGGTTTTGTGGGTGGATCGGTTTCATTTGGTGATCCTGCACAGGTTTCTGATGTAATGATCTTTGTAGAGTCGCTTAATAACAACCTGCTATACTCTTATGGATTGGCAGACGAATCGGGCAGCTTTAATCTGTCATTTCTTCCTTACGGGACATACAGATTAATAGGATCTAAATTAGGATACGATAATGCTTATTCAGGTCCTTTTGTGATCGATCCCGCTCATACAGATACCACAGGATTGATTTTAATTTTTGATCCTCTATCAGCCGATAACCCGGTTAATCCGGAAACTATGCAGCTGCTGCCGAATTATCCGAATCCATTTAATCCTGTTACCACAATTGAGTTTACACTTCCTGCTGAAAGAGAGATCAGTCTGATCCTCTATAATATTCTCGGGGAAGAAATAAAAGTTCTGCAGAAAAGCACTCTTCGTGAAGGCCGGTATACCGTGAAGCTTGATGGTGCAGATCTCCCCTCAGGAATTTATATAGTTACTTTAAGATCGGAGAGCCAATCCCTGTCACGCAAAATTGTTCTGATGAAATAGATATCAGATTTAGTTTCTTTATTTTAACCTGCATCAGGAGTTCGTTACAAAATATCCCTGCCTCCCATCAGACAATTATCCACTCGCTTCAAGTCCGAACAATTGCTGATCGCTCTAAACTATCACAATATCAGAAATAAAAATTTGTGCGTTTTTCGAATAAAAACCAATAAAACCTAATATGAGGATTTGGTTTCTAATCCTCATCTAATCCTGATCTAATCCTCATCTAATCCTCAGATTTGACCAATTTTGAGGATTACATAAGGGTTGCATCAGGATTACCTCAGGGTTACAAGCATTAGTTTTATAATTTGGTGATAAAAAAAATTATTAAACCTTTGATGGTGCTTAATTTGGATGAAAAGTATGCCGGGTTGATGCCAGGTTAAACGAACGCACTGGAGGATTTTTTTAAAATAAAGATTCCAAGAATTGGATTAGACCAGAAACAGGAGAGCTATTCGTAAATGATGATGATATTAACAAATACAAAAAAGAAATGAACGAAGCTAAAAATTTAAGGGAACTCAGGTCATTCTTTAATAACAAAGTAAAAGAATGACCAAGTAAAATAAATTATAAATGGAATAAATAATTCCCTATAAAATACATTTATGTCAAAGGTTACTTCATCAAAATCATCTTCTTTGTCTCAAGGAAATCACCTGCTTGTATTCTGTAGAAATAAATCCCGCTTGGCAGATTACCTGCTGTCCAGGTTAATTCATAAGTGCCTGCAGGTTTCTCTTCATCAACAAGTGTTTCTATTTCATTGCCGAGGATATCAAAAACCTTTATTGTTACATAGCTTACCCGGGGGAGGGAGTATTGAATAGTTGTAACCGGGTTAAAAGGATTAGGATAATTCTGCTTAAGTAAAAACTCAGCGGGTTGGTTATTATTTTGTATCTCTCCGACAAAAGTAACACCGCCGTTTGTGGTTCTGAGAATTGTTCCATCCTCACCAACAGCAGTTCCCGTATTTGCATCAGTAAATGAGACACCATATAGATCAATCTGTCGTTCCGCTTGTTTGTGAAGTCCAGTCGTTCCGCCGTTTGTGGTTCTGAGAATTGTTCCATAACTACACCAACAGCAGTTCCCGTATTTGCATCAGTAAATGAGACACCATATAGATGATTTGTCGTTCCGCTTGTTTGTGAAGTCCAGGTCGTTCCGCCGTTTGTGGTTCTGAGAATTGTTCCATCCATCACCAACAACAGTTCCCGTATTTGCATCAGTAAATGAGACACCATATAGAGCATTTGTCGTTCCGCTTGTTTGTGAAGTCCAAGTCGTTCCGCCGTTTGTGGTTCTGAGAATTGTTCCACCATCACCAACAGCAGTTCCTGTATTTGCATCAGTAAATGAGACACCATATAGATCATTTGTCGTTCCGCTTGTTTGTGAAGTCCAGGTCGTTCCGCCGTTTGTGGTTCTGAGAATTGTTCCACTACTCACCAACAGCAGTTCCCGTATTTGCATCAGTAAATGAGACACCATATAGATGATTTGTCGTTCCGCTTGTTTGTGAAGTCCATGTCGTTCCACCGTTTGTGGTTCTGAGAATTGTTCCATCTATCACCAACAGCAGTTCCCGTATTTGCATCAGTAAATGAGACACCATATAGATGATTTGTCGTTCCGCTTGTTTGTGAAGTCCACGTCGTTCCGCCGTTTGTGGTTCTGAGAATTGTTCCACCATCACCAACAGCAGTTCCCGTATTTGCATCAGTAAATGAGACACCATATAGAGTATTTGTCGTTCCGCTTGTTTGTGAAGTCCAGGTCGTTCCGCCGTTTGTGGTTCTGAGAATTGTTCCATCATCACCAACAGCAGTTCCCGTATTTGCATCAGTAAATGAGACACCATATAGAGATATTTGTCGTTCCGCTTGTTTGTGAAGTCCAGGTCGTTCCGCCGTTTGTGGTTCTGAGAATTGTTCCATCATCACCAACAGCAGTTCCCGTATTTGCATCAGTAAATGAGACACCATATAGATTATCTGTCGTTCCGCTTGTTTGTGAAGTCCAGGTCGTTCCGCCGTTTGTGGTTCTGAGAATTGTTCCATCACTCACCAACAGCAGTTCCCGTATTTGCATCAGTAAATGAGACACCATATAGATTATTTGTCGTTCCGCTTGTTTGTGAAGTCCAGGTCGTTCCGCCGTTTGTGGTTCTGAGAATTGTTCCACTATCACCAACAGCAGTTCCCGTATTTGCATCAGTAAATGAGACACCATATAGATAATTTGTCGTTCCGCTTGTTTGTGAAGTCCACGTCGTTCCGCCGTTTGTGGTTCTGAGAATTGTTCCATTTTCACCAACAGCAGTTCCCGTATTTGCATCAGTAAATGAGACACCATATAGATGACTTTGTCGTTCCGCTTGTTTGTGAAGTCCAGTTGTTCCACCATCAGTTGTTTTAAGAATTGTTCCATAATCACCAACAGTCCATCCCACTGTTGATGATACAAATTTTACACTCTGAAGGATGTTACCCTGTGGAAGAGGATTTTGCCAGTACCATTGTGCAATGGTAATATTAGAAATGATCAAAAAACCAAGTAATGAAATAATTGTTTTCATTGCCCTCTCCGTATTTTTTATCCCGATTCAGGAAGAAATGGTGAGCTTTCCTGAATTAATAATTTTATAAGATCAAGTTTATAAAAAACATCATCTAAGTCAACAAGAATATTACTTGTCAATCATCAATCGACAATAGTTTTTTAGTTATCATTTCCATCAAACCATCTTAATAAATTCATCTTTATATGTTACTATGTTGTTACTCAATTTTTCATAAGATAATATATAGAAAGAACTTAATGCTGTTATTGATATTTTAAAATAAATATGCCGGTGTTTTAAACCGGCATTTTATTTTGAATGATTCCTTATTGTGTTTTCGGGAGGACTAATCCCGCTAAATACAATTAAATATTTAGATATAAAATTTTTTGTAAAGTCACTCAGCCTCCTAATTTGTGAGTGGATAGATCAGCTGATTTTTCATTGGCGCCTACAAAGCGAAGATATGTATCTTAAATATTAATATCAAGTGTAAATCTTCAGTTTATTTGATTTAGAATACAATTTTAAGTTTTTACTGGCAAATTTATTTACTTCACCATAAAATGCTTTAATAATTTTTTAGATAAGCGGTATTGAAAGAGGTACATCTTTTGCTTACGTTACTCCCGCATAAATATTGAAGTACGAGGTCAAAATGAAAATTAGAATATTAATAAGTCTGTTTTTTTTATTGATTTATTCTGCTGCATTTGCTGAAGGAGATAATAAAGAGAAGGCTTCCGGTATATGGCAGGGCAAATTAAGCATCCAGGGGATGGAGATGAGAATAGTTTTTAACCTGGAAATAAAGGACGATAAACTAACAGGTACACTGGATAGTCCCGACCAGGGTGCCAAAGGCATTCCTCTTGGTGATATTACTTTCTTAAATGATTCTATAACAATTCAGGTCCCGTCAGTAGCAGGATTTTATAAAGGGGCAGCAGATTTTGAGAAAAATAAAATTACCGGCGTGTGGTCACAAAGCGGGATGTCGCTTCCTCTCGATCTTGAAAAAACCGATAAGGTGGAAGAGGTTAAACGCCCGCAGACACCCGTAGGACCTTTCCCCTATAAAATTGAAGAAGTAGTCTTCCGGAATGAAAAAGATAATATAAATCTTGCAGGCACATTAACAATTCCTGATAAGCCGGGAAATTATCCCGTGGTAATTATGGTAACCGGGTCGGGACCGCAGGACAGGGATGAAAGTTTACTTAATCATAAACCTTTTTGGGTAATTGCCGATGATCTTTCGAGAAACGGGATCGCCGTGCTGAGATATGATGACAGAGGAGCCGGTAAATCTGAGGGTGAATTCTCAAAATCTACTACAAATGATTTTGTTGCAGATGCAAATTCTGCCGTGGAATTCATTAAGACGCGGGAGGAATTTAAGAACAGTAAGATCGGAATTATCGGACACAGTGAGGGGGGACTAATTGCTCCGTTAGCATCCGTTGAAAATAAAGATATAGATTTTATAGTGCTTATTGCCGGTCCTGCTCTTCCAGGTGATGAAATTCTACGCCTGCAGTCACGCCTGATAGCCAAAGCAGAAGGAGCGGATGATGCTACTATAGAGAGGGATGTAGCATTTTCCAGCAGCATTTATGAAGTTCTGAAATCAGAAACTGATACATCAGTAATTTCGGCTGAGATTACCAGGTTGTTTAAAAATTATTATGATTCCCTGTCGGATGAGGAAAAACAAAAATCGGGAAGTTATGATATTCTTCTTGCCGCAAATCTGCAGATGGTCAACTCTCCCTGGTTCAGAAACTTTGTAACATATGACCCGCGTCCTACCCTGGAGAAGGTAACAATACCTACACTTGCGATTTATGGTGAAAAAGATCTGCAGGTTCCTGCAAAAGAAAATAAGTCGGAAATGGAAAAAGCCTTGAAAAATAATGGGAATAAGGAAACAAAAGTTATGGAGCTGCCCGGAATGAATCATCTTTTTCAGCATGCAGTAACCGGATCACCAACCGAATATGCTAAAATTGAGGAGACCTTTTCACCTGAGACCATTAAAATAATAAGGGAATGGATACATTCGATTAAATAAGTTGTTTTTAAGAACGGTGCCCTGCGGCAGGCTGATATTAATATTAATTTAATGTCACTTTCAGAGTTTGTTATATGAAAGTGAGAATAAAATCGTTATATTATTCCTGCTAAAATTTAACCGTGGGTTTATTCACAATGCACATCTTAACTACTCCAGGAACCTGATTACAGAGGCAAATGAACAGAATTTTACTTGTTGATGACGACCTGGCTATAAGAGAAAGCATTAACCTTTTTTTAACTACAAAAGGTTTTACGGTTACGCCCGCACCGGACGTTCCGCACGCCATCGATCTCATTAAATCTGATTACATCCCCGACCTTATTATTACCGATCTTAAAATGCCCGGAATTATGGGTTACGAACTGCTTCAATATGTTAGGGATAACAAACCTGAGATACCGGTTATTGTCATAACAGCCTTCGATGATATGTACTCCACCATCCGGGCAATGGAACTTGGTGCATATGATTATATTGAAAAACCTCTTGAGCCTGCAAAATTTATTGAAGTAGTTCATAAAGCTCTTGAAACAAAACTGCTGAGCGAAACACTTACAAGTTCTATAAAGGAAACGGAAATTTCCTTCCCCGGAGAAAGTATACTGATCGGCAAAACCCGGCAGATGAAGGAGATATTTAAAAAAATAGGACAAGTTTGCTCCAGCAGGGTTACTGTATTAATTCAGGGGGAAAGCGGAACAGGTAAAGAGCTTATCTCAAAAATTATACATAACTCCGGGATAACCAGGGGGAAACCTTTTGTGGGTATAAATTGTACTGCATTATCTGAAAATCTTCTGGAAAGTGAGCTTTTCGGACATATGAAGGGCTCCTTTACTGGTGCTATCAGAACAAAAAAAGGAAAATTTGAATTAGCAGGTGACGGCACGTTATTTCTGGATGAAATTTCAGAAATTTCTCCTGATCTTCAGGTTAAACTTCTCAGGGTACTAGAGGAAAAAGAATTTGAACCCGTTGGCGGAGAAGTTACTATGCCTTTATCGTCAAGGATTATTGCTGCTACAAATAAAAATCTTTCGGACCTGGTAGAAGAAGGTAAATTCAGAGAGGACCTTTATTTCAGACTTAATGTAATAACAATTGATGTCCCTCCGTTAAGAGAAAGAAAAGAAGATATTCCTTTAATGGTGGTTGAATTCCTGAAAAAAATAAATACAGAACTCCATAAAAATGTAAGAAAAATTCCTTTTGATATAATGGAAATGCTGCAGAGCTATGACTGGGTCGGAAATGTAAGAGAACTTTATAATACTCTGCTCCAGGCGGTGGTCCTTTCAAAAGGTGACGTGCTGGAAAAGGAAAATATTCTTATTAAAGGTTTTAATTCAGGCAAAACCTCTAAGAACAACAAAGAACATCTCCATCTTGATATGTCACTTGATGATCTTGAGAAAATTTATATCGGCAAAGTACTCCGGAAGGTTAAATGGAATAAACAGGAAGCCTGCAGGATACTGGGTATAACTAAGCCGACATTAAACAGCAAAATTAAAAAATATGAATTAGCTGTTAACAGAGAGAGCCAGGATGACTGAAGATAAAGGAAAAAAACCTGCTGACAATAAAATGAGCTCCGAGTATTCAGCCGTTTTAATTAAGTACAGGAATCTTTTAACCTCCAAAATACTGGAGAAATCAGAGCAGATTAAAAATGAATTTAAAAGCTTTGCAAAAGTAAACGGGCTTAGTATAAGCAGCATTCCGGATGCAATCGAAGCTTATGCCGGTGACAAGATAAAGTTAAAACTTTCTTTTATGACTCCCCAGCCGGACAGGGCACAAGCGCATCTTACTATATTTTTTACTTCCCCTAAAGAATTTTATTTGATTATATCCCATACCCCTGAACCTGTTAAGGAATTTTATGAGGGGGAAAAAGTTTCCGCAGGTGACCTAAAAGTCTTAAAAAACCTTTACGAGGACCTCTTTATTTCCGATGTTTATTTAGTAAGCTACGATAAAGACCAGCTTACCGTAGGTGATGCTGCCAGGTACAGTAATTTTATTGATATAATTGAAGAACTTTATAAAGAACCGCGCAAGTTCTGAGTTCAGTGCAATAGAAATAGCGATGTTCTGAAAATCTAAAGACAAATTCCGCATACTGCCTACTCCCCGGACGAAAAATATTGCTTCTCTCCTAAATCATTTATACATTTCTATTGGATTGAATTTCAATAGAATGCGTGATGAAAATAAACGGCAATAAATTTTATGCTTCCCAGAAGATCTCCCGCTTTCAATTTACGGTATTTTCATCAGGCAGGGGCATTCAAAAATTATATTTTAATTTAAAAGACCCTTCGCTATTTGCCCCGGCAGTTAAGCTTTATCCCGATGATCCTTTCATGTTTAATATCTTCCGTCAGATCGAGGAATATTTTGAGGGTTCGCTGAAGCATTTTAATGTACCTCTTGATATTGATGGCACTGAATTCCAGAGAAAAGGTATGGAAAGAAGTCAGCAGAATTCCATACGGGAAAACGACAACATATAAGGACATTGCACTGAAGGTTGGGACTCTTTCTTCTGTAAGGGCAGTAGGAGGGGCAGTAGGCGCCAACCCGGTGCCTTTAATAATTCCGTGTCACCGTGTTATAGACAGCTTAGGGAATTTACGGGGATACTCGGCAGGACTCTCCATAAAAGAAACGCTTCTCGAACATGAGGGATTTATTACACTTGAACTTTTTAATGAAATGTAGATCAGGGAAGGGGGATAAAAAATAAGCGGTACAAGACCGCTTATTTAAGTTCTGTAACTTTGCTTATATCATCGAGCTTAACAAACTTTTCATTAAACTTGAATGAACCCTTCGAAGTTTTAACAGTTTTGATCATCTTAACATTGACGCCTTCCTGTTTCTTCTTGGATTTAGCTTTATCTGCAAAGGATTGTTGTTTTGCCATAGTTCCTCCGTATTAAAGTTATAAATATAGGAAAAATCGGGGTAAATAAAACCTTAAAAATTCTCCCGAATCAGATTATTTCAGCCAGGACTCCATCCGTAACTCTCACTAAATCATTCAATTTAAGAACAATTTGAATACCCCTTGCCCCTGCGCTGACGGAAATTTGGTCAAAGAGCTCTGCAGTCCTGTCTATAAAAAAAGGGTATTTCTTTTTCATACCTATTGGGGAACACCCTCCTCTTATATACCCGGTTAGCTGCAGAAGGTCTTTTACTTTCACCATTTCTATTTTTTTGTTACCGCTTACGGCGGCAGCCTTCTTCAGGCTCAGTTCCATTGTTACGGGCAGGCTGAAAACGCATATGTTGTTTGAATCTCCTGAAGCAACCAACGTTTTAAAGACTGAATCAGGATCCATTGCAATCTTTTGAGCAACTGATATACCGCTGAGATCGTCTTCATCAATATCATAATATTTCAGATCATAAGGGATATTATAGCTTTCTACTATCCGTACTGCATTGGTTTTTTTATTTGTCATTTACTCTCCAGTTGAGCAGCTCATGAGGAGATAATTTGTAATCTTCAGCGGACAACAGATATTTTGTGTAAGGATGCAGCGGTTTGTTGAAGAGGTCAACTGCTGGCTGTTTCTCAACAATGGTTCCTTCATAGAGTACGGCAATATTTCTGCAGAAGTGCCGGAGTATGCCGGTATAGTGAGAAATACATATTAAGGTAATGTCATACTCGGTATTTAGTTTTCTAAATAAGGCAAGCAGGTTTTGCTGCGACTGCGGATCCTGTGCAGAAAATGGTTCATCAAGTATCAGCAGTTCAGGTCCTGCAGCAAGTACACGGGCAAGCGCAATCCGCTGCTGCTCCCCTCCGCTTAATTCCAGTCCTCTCCTGTTCAATACATCCTCAGAGATATCGAGTGCTTTTTTTATCTGTTTTATTACAGAGGGGGCATTTTCCGGGAATCTCCTTAACGCAGTATAGTTCAGTATGTCATTCCCTCTTCTAAAGGGATTTATTATATCTCCATTATTCTGGAAAAGGATCTGGACAGGGGAGATCTTCCTGTCCTTTGTTACAAAACTGAATTTTAAGGATCCTGAAGTGGGGTTCAGCAATCCGGATATAATTTTTGCCAGGGTTGTCTTTCCGCTTCCGGATTCACCGGCAATACCCAGAATATCTCCCCTGATCATATTTAAATTAATATCGGTCAGTATTGCTTTCCCCGGTACAGAATAGGAAATATTTTCCGCCTGCAGGATCATTTACTATCCTCCTGATCGGATTTATTCATTGTCATAAAGAAACTTACATTTGCGTTCTGAAACTCCGCCGCAGGCAATGGTTTTGAAAGTACTCCCTCATCAAGCAGGCATAAGGAATTACTTATTTCATATCCAAAATTCAAATCCTGTGTAACAATAAGAACAGAATTGTTTTCAGTACAGATGAAATCTTTTAATTTGTGAATTAAGAGATTTACGGCCGGACTATCGAGACTTGAGGTGGGTTCATCAAATATAAGCAATGCCGGGCGGGCGCGAAGTGCCAGAACAATTGCGATCCGTTGAGCCATCCCTCCGCTTAATTCATATGGATGAAGCTTAAATAACTGCTTAGCCGGAGGTAGATAAAAATATTCCAGCAGTTCCTCTGTTTCTAAAATATTGCCGGGAATATTATCAAAATAATAACCGACCTTAAGAAGGGGATTAAAGCTGTTGATTGAGTCCTGAAAAATATATTTTATTTTGTCTCTTCTGATTTGCAGCAGCTGTTCATCGCTCATCTGAGATAGGGGAGCTTCATCAATAAAAACTTCACCCGTGACCTTATAAATATTTTTATCCAGCAGCGATGTTAGTGATTTTATAAGTGTGGTTTTACCGCTTCCGTTCTTCCCGGTAATGGTAAGTACTGAGTTTCCGGGCAGGCTGAAATCTATCTCTTTAAGAATAGTAAAAGGTCTGCTGCTGTTGGTTAGTACGGAAAGTTGCTTTACTTTGAGAAACATATTTTTTGGATTTGATGAACAAAATAATAAATTAAGTGGAAATAATTACCAATATTTTTTCTATGACAACTTTCAGAAGGCTGCCTTACCTGTTATTGACCGGCATCCTTCTGCTGAACTCCTGTTCCAAAGAGAATCCTGGACCGGTATCGCCCGTTGTTATCGGGATCCCTTCTGATCTGGAATCCCTTAATCCTTTATTTTCCTTTACCGGTTACGAGACTATACTAACCGAGCTGTTATATCCTGCGCTTGTACAGTATGAATGGAACAATGATCTCGGCAGGTTAGAATTCTTTCCAATGCTTGCACAATCCTGGAAATGGAATAAGGATTCCTCTTCTGTTACATTTTACTTAAGAAAGGATATCCATTGGAGTGACGGGAAAGTTGTAACTGCCTCGGATATTATTTTCTCAATGGATGCCTATTCTGATCCCCTTGTACAAAGCAGGCTCTTCGGAACATTTGATCACTTTAACCTCGAGAAGAATCTTCATATTGATATCGCTAAAACATTCGAAATGAAAGATCCGTATGAATTGAAAATTAATCTCAGGGCAGGAGCTGTTCCCGATCTCAAATATTTTGATATGCCTGTAATACCTGCTCACGTTTTTGAAAAATTGGAAAGGAACAATCTTGCAGTTTATGAGAAAGGACTGGATAGTATTACCTGTGGTGCCTTTTATTTATTTAAATGGGATAAGAACCAGTCGGTAATACTTAAAAAAGATGATCAGCCCTATTTGAAGGAGAGGGGAAATATCCCGGAATTAATATTTAAGATCATACCTGATTATAATTCCCGTTTGCTTCAGCTGAAGAATGGCGAGATCGATTTTATGGAAGATATCAAGACTGCTAATGTTGAAGAGCTTAAAAAAAAGAACCTCGAGGTTGAGCCCCTGAAGGGAAAAGAATATGATTATATCGGCTGGAATAACATCTCGCCTGAAGAATATTCAAAAGGTAAAATAATACTGCATCCACTTTTCGGGAATGCGGAAATAAGGAAAGCCTTGACTCTTGGTATTAACAGACTGGATATTTTTAGAGAATTTCTTGAAAGCAATGGGTCACTTGCATCAGGTCCTGTTTCTCCGATCTTCACTGAATATTTTAATAAGGATCTTTTGCCTCCGGAATATAACCCCGGGGAAGCAAAACAAATATTAAAAAGTAACGGTTGGCGCGATAACGACATGAACGGAATTTTAGAAAAGAACGGCAAAGAATTCTCATTTAAACTTAACATACCTTCAGGAAATCCGAGGCGGGAATATGCAGCGGCTATAATTAAGAATAATCTTAGGGTCATTGGAATAAATGTGGAAGTTGAACAGCTTGAACCGGGGGTATTTTTCGACAAGATGTTTTCACGTCAGCTTGACGCCTGGATTGCCGGATGGGTTATACCGATACCTTTAGAACTATCACCATATTGGTCTTCTGATTTGAATGCCGCGCTCTTAAATGTTGCGGGTTACCGCAGTAATATTGCAGACAGCCTTCTGACCCTGATAGCGGGTACAAGAGATTATGGACAAAAAGCAGGATATATAAAAAGTTTTCAGGAGGTAATCTATAAGGATAACCCGGTAACTTTTATGTATTGGATTGATAATATTGCAGCATATAATAAGAGGATCGTAGATATTAGAATTACTCCGCTTGGTCCCTTTCATCACTGCTGGACCTGGTCCGTACAATGAAAGGGATCTCAATTACAAAAGCGTTATCCTTGAGGATTTTTACTTCACTTCTTTTATTGTTCTTCCTTGTCACATTTCTTTTTTTCCTTCTTCGTGCGGCTCCGGGAAATCCTGCGCAGAAATATATTGCAGCTGAACTTTCACCTGAGCTTAATAAAGCAATAAGAGAAGAGTTCAGTCTTGATGAACCTCTTCTTAAACAATATTATTCTTTTCTTATGAATCTGTCACGGGGAGAATTCGGAGTATCATTTGTATACAGAAGACCTGTACTAAATGTTATCTCCGAATTTATTCCATTTACTATTCTGTTTTCACTTATAGCTATGCTCATTCAGTTGTCGGCGGGATACTATGCGGCAAAATTTGTATTCAGGAGGAATAAGGGAAGCCTTGACCGGAAAGCCTCAGCGCTAAGCCTGATCCTCTATTCAGCTCCAACATTTTTAATCGGAGTAATTCTTATACTCATATTTTCTGAAGTTTTTAATTTTCTCCCTTCCTCTGGAGTAAAATCTTATAATCACGATAATTTCAGTTTCTTGGAAGGTATCTGGGACTATTTAAGTCATCTTATACTTCCTGTAATGACGTTATCGGCAGGGGGGGCAGCTCTTTTCTATAATTATTTCAGGGAGAGCCTTGGGGAAGTATCCGGAAAGCTCTTCGTTTTAAATCTTAAAGCAAATGGATTCAGGGAAAAAGTTATTCTCAACAGGCATATTATTCCCAATGCACTGGGACCATTGATTTCCGTTGTCAGTGTAGAATTTGGTGTCCTTCTCGGAGGAGCATTAATTACAGAAATGATATTCAGCCTACCCGGTATGGGCCGGCTTACAGTTAATGCAATTTTAACGAGAGACTACCCTCTTGTTATTGGATGTTCTTTTTTTGCAGGGTGTATGATTATATTCTCTAACCTTGCGGCAGATTTTATAAAAGCCCGTATAGATCGAAGATTATTAACTGAGGGGATTTTGAATTGAAACTCTTTTCTGTACGGAATACAAGTATTTTTCTGCTTCTGCTGATTGTAATTCTAAGATTTGATTTCTTCAGGGATTCGGGACAGCTTCTCTTCATGTTCTTCCGCCTGCTGTTTAATGATTATGATTTTGCTGTTGGACAATTATCATTTGAACTGATAGATACATTAATTTCTTTTTTACTCGTTCCCCCTGTATTTATATTCCTGCTTTTCAGCAGGCGGAACAAATGGATGAACCGCGTAATGAATTTCCGTACAACAGTTGTTATAATTCTTTGTATATTTTTCTTTCTGGCTCCGGCAGTCAGCAGCTTTCACCCTGAATTTCATAAGAATCTTTCCTTAACAAAGTTCCTCTCACCGGGTGCTGAAATCATTTTGGTATTTAAACCTGAAGCTGAATTAAAAAATGATTTGAAAGAACAATTTTTAACCTTGAAGAACTCTGCTGTTAAAGAACCAGTAAATGAAAATTTTATATTTACAGGACCGGGAACGAAGATTGAGAATACAGTCAGAACTCAAAAAACTATTTTTCTTCTTGGAACCGATCAGTATGGAAGAGATATATTCAGCAGACTTGTATATGGTGCACGTATCTCACTTTTTGTGGGGACTTGTGCTGTTCTCATCTCTTTCCTGCTGGGTTTCATTTTAGGATTCAGCGCAGGGTTTCCGGGCGGAATAATTGATATTATATTAAACCGGACTGCGGATATTTTCCTCTCATTTCCTGTAATATTCCTTATAATACTTGTACTTGCCCTTTTCGGCAACTCCCTGCTTTCGGTCATTGTTGTCCTTGGTTTTTCAGGATGGATGAGTATGTTTAAAATTGTGAGAAGCGAAGTTATAGGAATTAAAAAGAAAGAATATTTTATTTCAGCCGGGCAGACCGGAGCATCCTTCTTTGAATTAATGTTCAAAGAAGCACTTCCTGTGATAGCTGTACCCGTTATTGTTAACCTCATATTTCAATTTGCTAATGTGATTATTGCTGAAGCTGCCTTAAGCTATCTGGGATTAGGTGCAGGGGTGAATTACCCCTCATGGGGTTCGATGATATATACAGCCCAGAGTTATTTATCTGAAGCCTGGTGGATGATTATACCTCCCGGTCTCCTGCTGGTGATTACACTTTTTACCGCATATGATACTGGTAAAATCTTCAATCGGAAAATTTTAAGAAAAGCATATGATTAACCGCCAGTATAAAATAGTAAAGAAAATCGGAGAAGGCAGAAGTCAGGTAATCTTGTGCAGGGATACTGATCTTGATGATAAAGAAGTAGCAATTAAAATTCTTTCACCAAACTCCCCCGAAGAGGAGAAGAAATACTTCAAGGACGAATTTCTTACTCTCAGGAAAATAAATCATCCGAATATTATTAAATGTTTTAGTTATGGTACGGCATATGAAATAAGTAACCCTGCATTCAGTACTTATGAGGGAAGTATATTCTTTGTCCTGGAATATTTTAATGGCATAGAGTTGCTTGATTATCCGGGGGTAAAAGAAGAAAAAATTCTGAGCGTAATTGTTAAAAAAATCTGCGAAGCCCTCTTTTATCTTCATCAATCAGGGTATGTGTATTACGATCTGAAACCAGAAAATATTCTTATTTATGGGGCAAATGGAAATCCCGATCTGAAGCTTATCGATCTTGGTTTTACTGCCCGTCCGTCAGGAACAAAGCAGAATATAAAAGGTACTGCTGAATATATTGCACCCGAACTTTTAAAAGGTGAGCAGCACAACCACACGGTCGATTTATATTCTCTTGGCATCATACTTTACAGAATTATTTATGGACAATTTCCATTCAGTGCATCTTCTGAAATTGGAATTTACAAAGCACAACTTGAAAACGAATTTAATTTTCCCGAAACAGGGTATCCCGGGCAATTTGTTACCATAATTAAAAAGCTTCTGAAGAAAAATCCGTCCGAAAGATACTCATCTGCACTACAGGTTATCAGGGACCTGGGATTTGACATTAATGAAGAGATCACGTCCAATTTTACTCCAGTTAAATCTTTTACAGCCCGTAAAGACATTTTATCGATACTGAAAAAATATATTCAGGATAAAAACAGTACCGAGGTATTCAATATAAAAGGATCGGAAGGATCCGGGAAGACGTCCCTTTTTCAGGAAGCAGCGGAAGTAATAGACCGCTCGGTTTTAATTGAAAACGAAAACAGGGATCCCGGATTAAAGTTCATTAAAAAGTTCCTGAAGAAAGTGACGTATGCAGACTGTGTATATAACCGTTTAACCCAGCAGGAAAAGGAAAAATTCTATCAGATAATAGAAGACCATTACGTAAACCTTAAATCGGATTTAAAATCTTACTTCATTTCCCTCTCTCTCCGGAATAACTTTACTATAATACTGGACGACTTTGATACTTATGACGATTTCACCTCTGCAATAATGAGTGAGATCATACCTATACTTCAATCGAACAATATCAAAGTGATTATTAGCGAAAGCAGCGAGAAAAGAAATCCAGCCGAATTTATATATAACAGGCGTGAGATACATCTTCCCTCCTTTATGGAAAATGAGCTGACTGAATTTGTTGAAACCAGCTACGGTCCGTTTTTTCCCAAAGCAGATCTGAAAAAAGCTATTTTGCTTTATGCTGATTTACTTCCGGGAAGTATTGAAGCCTTTATCAAAGATCTTCTTTTTTTCAATATCATAAGGTATTCGGAATCAGGAATCTTAATTGAATTCACTGAAGAGAACAAAAAATTACTGAAGAGTTCTCATCAGGAAATTTATCAGGTAAGACTGGACTATCTTTCACCCATTGAGCTTCAGGCAGTAAAGATAATCTCTTGTTTTAAATTAAGTCCTGGATTGAAAATACTCTCCTTAATCCTCAACTTCGATGAAGGGGAAGTGAAAAAGATAATTGAAGGTTTGCAGAAAAAGAATATTCTGATTAGTGATCCGAAGAATACAGCTCTGATATTTTCCTCATCGGGAATGAAGGATTATATTTATTCCACCATCATGGATAAAGCAGCGCTTCATCTCGAAATTGCAGGATGTATTAAACTTTCATATGATAAGCTTGAACTTGCCCGGCAGTATGAACTGGCAGGACTATTTGAAGAAAGTTATCAAAATTACAGAAAAGAAATTGATGCAAGAGATACTCAGCTTTCACTTCCATTTATCAAAAACCTGCTTCAGCATATTATTAATTTTCCTTTGGATCCTTTAAAAATCAGGAAATTAAAAATTGAACTGGCAGGTGTTCTGTATGCTTTAAGCGATTACAGATCTGCAATGGATATTATCAGTGAGTTTGAAGACCAGAGCAGGGACTATGAAACAGCTTTTATAAATGGCGGATCTCTGATTGGTATGGGAGAACTGCAGAAAGGAGTAACACTGCTTAAAGAACTTTTACCCCGGGCCCCGCAAAATAAACGTCCCGGACTTATGTTAAGCATTGCCTCCGCAGAATTTGATCTTAATAATTTTGCTGCGGCCGAAAGCATCTGCAATAAAATATTGAACGATATTTTAGCAAGTGTTGAAGAGGTCGGCAAGAGTTTAAATTTGCTTGGACTTATAAAAATATATACCCAGAATGATTTTGATAAAGCTCTGTCCTGTTTTCTGAAGGCAGAAAATGTTTATATGAAAGGGAAACACCTGTTTGGTGTAGCGCAGATGCAGAATAATATTGCCAATATATATAATATGCGGGGAGATTTTGAGAAGGCGGAAGTTTACTGGAATAAATCGCTGAAAATAAATCTCGAGATCGGCAACCTTGAACAGGAAGCTACCTTATTGCTTAACTTCGGCGTATTATATTTTGAAAAGCAGGAGTATGATAAAACAATTCATTTTTACAAAAGGGCACTTTCCATTTACTCCACTCTGGGAAACCGGCTTAGCGAAAATATTGTTCAGGTTAATCTTGGTGAAATCTATCTTGTGTTGTGTGAGTATGATGAAGCTTTAAATTATCTTGAAAATGCTGCATATAATCTTAATATGCTTAAAAATGCAAATGAAGAATCAGAAGCACTTTATTTATTAGCCAGACTTTATTTAACTGTGGGGGATCCTTCAAGCTTTGATAAAATTATCGAAAGGTATTCAGCGCTTCACAAGGAACAGCTGCTGATCGAAAAAAATAACACATATCTCCGTTACCTGAGATTGATTTCAGATTACCATTTCGGGAGGTCTAAACCCGATCTTCACGATATGAGGTTAATAAGAAATTATTTCCTGGAGCAGAAAGAAAAACTAAAATTTATTGAATCTTCTTTTTATATTATTGACCTTCTGCTCCAGCAGGATAATTACAATGAAGCTTTTCTTGAATTAAGTAATCAATCTCTGGTAGAAAACTGCCGTAATATGAGTGCAGAAGCAGAAAGGAATTATTACCTGGGTATATTGGCAGAAGAGGCAGCGCATCTGAAAATTGAGCCAGCAATTGATTATTTTCAGAGAGCATATGAACTGGCTGAAGAACTTAATATAGGAGAATATACCTGGAAGATCCTATTTTCTCTCACTAAAAACTATAGTGACAGGGGTAATGTGATGAAAGCGGAGGAATATGCAGCATACTGCAGTTCGCTGATACATTTTATTGCCGGTAAAATTAAAGATGATCGGCTAAAAGACGCTTATCTTAATGATCCCGGAAGAAAATTTGCTCTTGAAAAAATTAAACATTTAAAAGCACATACTTGAGCATTGTTGATTCAAAAATTAACATAAAGATCTATTCTGACATAGAGGATAAATCTTCCATTATATCAGCCGTTAAACAACTCGAGCTGAAGGGGATAGATGTCAATATTCATCTGCCCAAAAAAGTTGAAGTAACGTCAAATGAGATTCTTATAATCCAGCTGCAGGATCTCAATTCAAGATATCTGAATAAAATACTAGAATTAAAAAACAGCATTCAGAATAAGATCATTTTTATCGCAAAAGGGGATGCTGTACTTGTAAGTTCGCTTGCAAAGCTCGGCTTCCAGGACATTTTTGTACTCCCATACGAGTTATACAGATTTATATCTCACCTGTTTGAAATCATAAATAATAAATCATATTTAACACAGCGCCCTGTCGAAGCAGTTGATGGTCTAAGCCTAAGATCGATAATCGGTGAGTCTGGAGAGTTCCGGAAAATAATTAACCTTGCCAGGAAAGTCTCTGAGAAAAGTGATGTGAATATTATTATACTCGGTGAGACGGGCACAGGGAAGGGACTTCTTGCCAAGGCAATTCATAATAATAGTCCCCACAGGGATAACCCATTTGTAGATATCATCTGTACAGCTATCCCGGAAACATTACTTGAATCAGAACTGTTTGGATATGAACCAGGAGCATTTACAAATGCTAAGGCCAGAAAATTCGGATTATTTGAACTTGCCGAACAGGGCTCAATCTTTCTTGATGAAATAGGCGACCTTACAATAAATATTCAGTCAAAACTTCTCCGGACTATTGAAAAAAAGGTAATAAGAAGATTAGGCGGTATTCTGGATATTCCTATCAATGCAAGAATAATCTCAGCCACCAATAAAAACCTCGAAGTTCTTATTGAAAATAATTTATTCAGACGGGATCTTTATCATAGATTAAATGTAGTTTCACTTGAACTGCCTCCATTAAGACATAGGAGGGAAGACATTCCTGTGCTTGCAAATTATTATATTGAAGAATATAACCGCCAGTTCGGTAAGAATATTAAAAAGATTGAGAAGGATCTAAAAGATTTTATGATGAATTACCCCTGGCCTGGAAATATCCGGGAGCTAAAAAATTCAATTGAGCGGGGAGTTCTGTTAAGTGAAGATTCAACCTTAAGGCTAAAATATTTTTCTAACCTGCTGGGAAATATTAAAAAAGATTCAAGTATTTCCACTGTCGAAAGCCTTCCTTTCTTTGTGCGTCTGGATTTGAACTACAGCAACACGGATTTGCGGAAAATCGATAAATTATATGCCAGCGAAATACTCAAGAAAATGAACGGAAATAAATCTCAGACTGCTAAACTGCTTGGAATCTCCAGACCAAAGCTGGATATGCTTTTAAAATCAGCAGAAGCGTAGCTTGGGTCTGTAAAGTTTACTTCACATAAATAATGCAAGTACGAATTTGTTCGAAATTCAAAGTAAAGCCAGGCGGTATGTATTTTGTTGTAATTAATGTATATTTAATGTTAGAAAGGCTGTTTACCAGAATAAAATAACATATTTCTTTTAATTTTGATTTTTTTGAAGCTTTTTAATCGATTTTGTAAATATTTTTTACAAATCCTCTCTATTTACCCTTAATTTTAGGTAAATTTTACCTATTACTATATTTTATACCCCCCTATTTGATTTAAATAAATACTTGCTAAATGGCATAGTGGTTGTCTAAGAACACCTGCTTAAACTCCTAGGTGAACTATACCTAGCTATTTTCAACTTTTTTGGCGGAGGGTAAATGCCAAAATTTCTATTTTCAATTATATTCGCAGCAATACTAGGTTTTACTGCTGTTGCCCAAACTTACACAAATGTCGAAGAAGCCGTCCGTTTCCGTGTAGTTAAGGAATCACCAAAGATCGAACTACCGGCACAGATCGACAGCAGGTTAGCTGCAAATCTTTCTATCCAGGTTTTGGAGAATAGATCTTCCGCTCAACTAGAGGAACTCGGAACCCGTTATGGATGGGCAAAGTCAGTTAACCAGCTTGATGAGCTTGGAACCCGCTACGGCTGGGCAAAATCAGTTAGTCAGATTGATGAGCTTGGAACCCGTTATGGATGGGCAAAATCAGTCAGTCAGATTGACGAACTTGGAACCCGTTATGGATGGGCCAAATCAGTTAGTCAGATTGACGAACTTGGAACCCGTTATGGATGGGCAAAATCAGTCAGTCAGATTGACGAGCTCGGAACCCGTTATGGATGGGCAAAGTCAGTTAGTCAGATTGATGAGCTTGGAACCCGTTATGGATGGGCAAAATCAGTCAGTCAGATTGATGAACTCGGAACCCGTTATGGATGGGCAAAGTCAGTTAGTCAGATTGATGAGCTTGGAACCCGTTACGGATGGGCAAAATCAGTTAGTCAGATTGATGAGCTTGGTACCCGCTACGGATGGGCAAAATAAAATAATTGCTCAGGGGATGTTATAAGATTTTAACTAAAAGAATTTGTAAATTAAGCCTTTAATAAGAACATTATTAAAGGCTTTTTTTTGGGATTCAGTGTGCCTCTCCTTAAAAATTTCTACAAACTTTTCTATTTCTTTTTGACCTTTTTACTATTATCCCATAAGACTTATGCACAAAGTGACTGGTATGAGAAGGATTCTGAGCACTTCAAAATAATTTACAGGATTGCTCACAAGCACCTTGTTGATCATATATTAAATTGCGCGGAGAGTTCATACAGCATCCTATCCAAATATTTCAATAATAATCCGGACACTCCGATAATTATAAACACCTACGATATTAATGATTATGGTTTTGGTGCTGCTACTACTGTCCCTGAAAACTTTATTCGTCTGGAGATAGAACCCTTTGAGCCAGGTTATGAGAACACCCCATATAACGAAAGATTTCAGTGGGTACTAAACCACGAATTAGTACATATTTTTGTAAATGATGCTGCCTCAAATGTTGAAATGTTTCAGCGAAACATATTTGGTAAAGTGGCACCGGTTCAGATACAACCTCTCACAATTCTTTATAGTCTGGGGGGCAACTTTAACAGATACACACCAAGGTGGCACCAGGAAGCTTTGGCTGTTTATCTTGAAACCTGGCTTTCAGGGGGTTTTGGGAGAATACTGGGAAGCTTTGATGAAATGTATTTCAGGGCTATGACGGCTGATTCTGTGCACTTTCCTACTGATATCGAATTGGAGACGATATTAAGTCATAATTCTTTTTTGCTGGAACAGTTGTTTTATTTATACGGAGGGAGGTTCGCAGCTTATCTATCCATTCAATTTGATTCCGAACATCTGCTGGAATGGTTTAAAACTGAACCTCAGGATTTTTATTCCGGGTATCGCGGCAAATTCAAAAAAGTATTTAATCAGGATTTCGATTTTACCTGGAACGATTTTATTAAATATGAGCAGAGCTTTCAGAAGAAGAACATTCAACGTATTAATTCCTCTCCCGTAACTTCATTGTCTTATTTAACGGATGAACCATTAGGTTGGGTTACACAGCCGTATTTCTTTCCACAAAGAGATAAAATAATATTTGCTGATCATCGTCCGCATAATCTTGCGGGGGTCAAAATATTAGATATAAAGGGAGAAAAACTCCAGGACCTTGTCAGTGTCCCATCTCCGAGTATGTACCAGGTTACATCTACTGCATTTGACAGCAGTAATGGATTATTTTTTTATACAACCAATAACAATCAACTCTATCGTGACCTCCGGGTTGTCGATGCGGTTTCCGGTGAATCGAAACTCCTTTTTCCAGATGCCCGCACAGGACAATTGACAGCTTCCCCGCTGACTCACGAACTTTGGGGCATACAGCACTGGAGCGGTAAGGCATCGCTGGTTTATACTTATTACCCTTACTCACAACTTTACCACATAAAGGATTTTGAAATAGGGGAGGAAGTTCTTAATCTATCAATTGATCCAACCGGAGAAAAATTAGCGGCTGTTGTACACAGATCATCCGGGAAGCAGGAGCTGCTGATTATTGATGTTAATGAGTTGAAGAAGAAGAAAGAATTTGCTTCCACGATAATATCAGACAAAGGAGAGCCGGATAATCCATCGTGGAGTCCTGATTCCAGGACGCTTTTATGGAATGCAAGCGTTAACGGTGTATCAAATATTTTCAGTTATAATTTTGATGATTCTGTTACAATCCCGTTGACCAATACTGTTAAAGGATTATTTAAACCCATATTCTTTGATCCTGATACCATATTTGCCTTTGAATTTTCTACAGAAGGCTTTTATCCTGTTAAGTTTCAGAATGCTCCGGCACAGTATCTTCCTGCAATAGAATATCTCGGCGAAAAAATAGTTGAAAAAGAAAAACATCTGGCTGATTTAATTGTCGATTTCGAGGAGCCAGCGGCACTGCCTGAAACAAATGATGAAACAGGATATGCCTCCTTATCCGGCATTAACCTAAACACTTTTATTCCTGTAGTAACAGGATTTCAAAAGCAGGCGGCTCTCGGATTCTTTGCACAATTATCCGATCCGCTGATAAATCACGATATCACTGCAGAAATTGCATATTCACCGTTTAGCGACAGCAGGCTTAGGACCAAGATTCCATTTTAAATTAAAATATGAGTATCTCAAGAAGTACGAGATCGGAATTGATCATAATGCACCTGATTTTTATGATCTTTTCAATGAAAGAAAAAGAGGAATGATCGGTACGAAGGTACGCCTGGGATATATTTATTACTGGCTGTACGATAATCCCCATAAGCTGGTGCAGAAATCTGAGGCAGCTTTTTACAGGGGCGTTAAATATATAAATGATAATCTTGTTGCAGTTTCCGAACCTGATTTTGCTGTAGTGCAGACATCCTTAAATTCAAAAAACCTCAGGAAAACAATAGGCAGCTCAGATTATGAATATGGGGATGAATATACATGTTACATTTATGCTCTTCGGATCAGATCCTTCTAACCCTGAATTCGGAGGTCAGTTATATGGCAGAATGGGACAGGTATAGTTTGTGGTTATTTAATCATAATGTATTCCACTATAAAGTTGCAGCAGGATATCATAATGAAAATGAAAATTTAGTACAGTCGATGTTCTACTTCGGAGGTTTTGGAAACAGGCTTGTAGAGAATGTTGATGTTAAACAGTTCAGAAGTTTATTCAGATTTCCCGGCATTCCGATATATAGTTTAAGTACCGATAAATTCCTTAAGGTTTTGCTCGAAAATAACTTTGCCCCGATAAGATTTCATAACCTTTCTCTCGGAGATCAGTTGATAAATCATATTGATATGTCGGTCTATTCGCAAATGCTTCTTACCGGTGACGGGTGCTGAGAACTTTTATGCGGATCTTGGTGGTCAGATAAATATAGTGCTTAAACATTGGTTTAATCTTGAGACTACCTTATCTTTTGGTGCTGCTCAAGCCTGGTCTGAGAACTATAAATCTCCGGAATGGTTTTTTTCAATCAAATTGTTAAAGAATTAATTATTCCATAAATTTAGAACAAATAATATTTGCTTAACTTCTTAACTCCGTTTCAATCTATATAGATTTGCAAAGCATATCTGAACATATAGGAAAAATACTTACCGATTTTCTCCCCCAGGATCAGTTAAATGATTTAAGTTTAATTCTGCAAAAATCAAATCTTCAAATTCTTTCTGCAGAGTCAGAAGCAGAAGTTTTTCCCCTCAGCCGGGAGAATTACGGCAGCGGGACAGATATCCTGATAAATTATGCTGAAGCGAAACTTGCATCACCTAAGCTTGTAGAACTCCTTGTTTCATTTAGGAGAATATTCAATATCTCTTGGTGAACTACAGGCGGCTACAGATCTGCACAGGAGAATAATATCAGCCGCCGCTGAAAGAGCAGAACTGCAGAATATAAAAGCGTACAGCTACTTATCGCTTGGCGATATCTTCAGTCGTCAGGCTGAGTGGCAGAAAAGTATAAGGTATCTTACAAGAGCCAAAAAACTATTCGATAAGCAGAAGGATTTTCGCGGAAGTGCACGATGCGAAAATATCCTGGGCACTATTTACGGAGACAGAGGAAATATTAAAAAAGCTAAGATGCATTTTGAAAGAAGTCTCGGGTTCCTTGATCAGAAACAGGATGAATATCTGATTGGAATGATTGAAACGAATCTTGGAATAATTAATAATATACAGGGGAATTACGACCAGGCATTTACATTCCATCAGCGCGCTATTTTTAAATTTGAGCAGATGAAAGATTTCCGCAGACTTGCAGAGGTCCGCAATAATCTTGGTATGATGTATACTCAGAAAGGGGAATACACTCCGGCACTAAATGTATATGATATGAGCATAGAAGTATCCCTGAAATCCGGATACCTCCCCACACTAGTGGTCTCTTATTTAAGCAAATCTTATATTTATAGTCAGTTGAAAGATTTTGTTATGGCTCAGGCCTTTTCAGATAAGGCAATGGAAGGTGCCATAAGACTAAACGACCGTTTATCAGTCGCCGATATTTATAAGATTAAAGGAATTATCGAGAAATTCCTCAACAACTTCGATACGGCTGAGGAATACTTCAGGAAGAGTATACAAATAAATATAGAACTTGAGAATATTTTAAATCTTGCAGAAAGCACATTTGAGCTGGGAATGATGTATAATGAATTAGGAAAAAAGAAAGAAGCCATAGAACAGCTGACGGTTTCCCTTGAAAGCTATAGAAAACTTGATTCGCTGGTTATGAGTGAACGGCTTGAAAAAATAATTGAGGAGATCCAATGAAACTGAAGGAATTTAAGGAGAATCTGCAGAGCAAGGGAGAAGTTACAATTAAAACTGAATCGGATGCACGTGTTAAAAATCTTGAAGTGATCCTGGATATTGTCAAAAGTATTAACAGGTCGTTAATACTTCAGGATGTGCTGCAGCTCGTCCTGAATAATGCAATAAAACTGACGCAATCCGAAAGGGGATTTATAGTACTTAAAAATCAATCCGGAAGTCTCGAATATAAGCTTGGACTGGATTCTGAAGATAACAATCTGCCCGAGGAATCTTTTAATGTAAGTACCACTGTCGTTGAAGATGTTTTTTTTACAGGACAGTCGAAGTTTATTGAAGGTGCTCAGAGCGATACAAATTACGATTCCAGTAAAAGCATTCTCAAACTCGAACTTCAGACAATCCTATGCTCCCCTTTAATTGCAGATGATAAAAAAATCGGTGTTATCTATGTCGACAGCAAGCATCTGCATAAAATAAAAATAAGAGAAATAACAGATACATTTGAAATACTTGCCGGCCAGGCTGCAACGGCAATCAGGAATGCGCAGCTGTACAGGGGACAAATAAATGCTTATAACGCACTTAATGAAGCAA
Source organism: uncultured Ignavibacteriales bacterium (assembly GCA_963764685.1). Taxonomy (GTDB): domain Bacteria; phylum Bacteroidota; class Ignavibacteria; order Ignavibacteriales; family Ignavibacteriaceae; genus CAVXTT01. Next base: position 152,339 of record CAVXTT010000001.1, on the reverse strand, counting down.
ATATGCACCTTATCCAGGTTGAACGAAAAGCATTAAAAGCAAGCATTGATTCTGAAATCGGGCAATCACTGCAGGGACTTGTTCATTTTGCCCTTCTTGAACTTGAAAGTCTGCTCCGTACGATAGAGAAAACCCAGAAGGAGTTTGAATCAAAGAAAGCAACTGTGGAACCTGTCCTTTTTGACAGGCTGAAACTGAAATCAAAAGTGGCAATGGACAGCATCAGGAACATCCAGAAATATGCCCAGGTGCTTATTGAAACTTCAATTATGAATCTCAAGAAAGATGACGGTGACGTTAACAGGACGGTTCAGACTGTCATTAAATATATCTCATCTATTAAGAAATTTAATAAAATAATTTTTAAGGTTGACTTCAGTCCGCTTCCAGCCTGCCGCTACGATGACGAGCAGATACAGCATCTCCTGGTGCATTTATTTTCTAATGCTGCCGAAGTAAAACCTGACGCTAACATCAGGATAAAAACATATACGTCAAATGAAAAGGTGTATGTTGAAGTAAGAGATGACGGACCAGGAATACCTGCAGATATTAAGGACAAAATTTTTGAGCCTCCGGTTGCTGATAAACCGGGCTATGGTTTATTCCTCTGCAGAAACATTATTGATCAGCATAATGGCGAGATAAGGATACTTGATTCTGCAAGAGGTACAGTAATTCAATTTTCCTTACCGGCTAAATAATGGACGATGAGAATCTGAAATATTTTGCAAGTCTTTACGACAGGATACATTTTCCCATACAGGTAATAAATGAGGAAGGGAAGATTGTATATATCAATACTGCATTTTCTTTCCAGTGGGGATATAGTTTCAATGATCTGAAAGGCTACTCTGTTTATGATGATCCTGAGCTTAAGAAGAGCGGGTTGGCTCAGAGTATGAAGTCCTTATTTGAAACAAAGAATTATCTTTCATTCGACGGATATTCTGACAACCTGTTAAAATCCAAGGAAATCATTACCCCTCTCTTCAGAACTAAACTGATTCACACGTACCTCGACAGGAAGCAGTATATTATTCTTTTCCACGAAGATCAGACGGAATTAATCCTTACAGAGGAAGAGGTAAAAAAACTTAGAGAAAGTTATAAGGAAGCTGAACGCCTGAAAAATACTTTCCTGAATGTACTTTCTCACGAACTTAGAACACCTTTAAATATTATCCTCGGTTATTCATCCATTATAAAAGAAAGTTTGAAAGAAAAGGTTACCGCAGAGGATAAATTATATCTTGATAACCTTTACAGCGGCAGCGAACGTTTGTTCAAAAGTATAACCCAGATGCTTGAATTTGCACAGCTCGAAGCAGGTATCTATAAAATGAAGCCGGAAACTGTTGATATAAATGAGCTTCTTAAATCCTGTGCCGAGGCCATTAAAAAACCCGCTGCAGATAAGCAGCTGAATATCAGGATTAATTTAAATACCGAGGTGATCTATGTTGATGTTGATGTACAGGCGGTAGAAAGTACGATTAATAACCTGCTGAGCAATGCAGTTAAATTCACTAAGCAGGGGTTTGTTGAAGTCGAGTCAGGTACTTTGGAAGAAAAAGAACTGGCTTTCTGCAAAATTAAAGATTCGGGTGTAGGTATTTCAGCAGAGTACCTGGATCACCTCTTCAATCCGTTCAGCCAGGAAGATCTGGATATAGGAAGAAATTATGAAGGCAACGGACTCGGACTTGCGCTGGCCAAAAGGTACGTTGAACTGGTCGGGGGCTCCTTACTTGTTGATAGTATCAAAGGAGTCGGATCCACATTTACACTGACACTGCCGCTATCCAAATACAACAAAAAGAAAGGTTCAAAAGGAAAGAGCGGGGAAACAAGTCTAAAGAAAATTTATATGATAGACGAACTGCAGGATTCTATAAGTCTTATAACTGCATTTCTCAAAAATAAATACAATATAGTATCCCATACCTTCGGCAACTTCAGGATAGAAAATTTCAAGAATAAAGGTTATGAAGCTGTTATATTTGATGTAAACCAGGGCTACTGGGATCACAGCCTTACCATCTGCCGGGAAATAAAATCCAGCGATCCTTTTAAACGTCCCATAATCATTGTTTCAAATGAATTTGTTGAAACTAAGATCCAGCAGTTCTTAGATGCGGGGGCGGATGAGTTCCTGGTAAAACCATTTTCAAGAACAGATCTGCTTCAGGCACTTAAAAAAGTGCATTAAAATCATTAAAGAGGGAGTGAATATTCCTACAACAAATTACTTCTTTCATTGGAAATCATATCTCCGGAATTCCAGGTTCAGACTGGAGTTTGTCTTTACAGGAATTATACTTGCTGCCCTTTTATTTTCACTTACGCGCTTTTTATTATTTGTTGAATCCAGGAATGGAGTAGTACTTCCGGATCCGGTTCTGGCCCTTATAAACCCGGTTGATATGACCTGGCCTGTTTTTTCACTGATCTATGCATCACTTATCTTATCTGTTATTTTCCTGCTCCGCTCACCTTTTAATCTTCTCCAGGGAATGCAGGTTTATTCACTAATGATTCTTACCCGGATAATCTGTATGTACCTTGTTCCGCTTGATCCCCCGGCAGGACATATTCTGCTGAATGATCCATTCGTGGAAACTTTCGGAACAGGTAATCTACTGACAAAAGACCTCTTCTTTTCAGGGCATACGGCAACACTGCTCATCCTCTTCTTAGTGGCAGAAAAAGGAGTGTATAAATATTTTCTGCTTGCCGCTATTATCCTTGTAGCTGTCTTTGTAATAATTCAGCATGTTCATTATACGATTGATGTTTTAGCGGCTTTATTTATTACAAGCAGCTGTTTCATTTTTGTTAAATTCCTCCACAGGAAAAATATCCTGTTAAGGGAATTATCACCCGAAGCATTGTGAAATTGTCGCCCGCTTCTTTGTCGTGCCAGGGAATAAAATTCTCCCGATAATTTTCAGCCAATTTCATTATTTTAGCAGGTATGAGTGAAAACAATTCCGCAGAATCCGCCAGTATTCTAAAACTAATCGTTAAGGATTTCGACCGTCCCGGGATAGAATCAGTTATTTCCGTGAAGGATATGATCTCCCTGGATGAGTTAAAGAAATACCTTGCAGAAAAACTCGCCTACCTTCTGGAATATAAATATGACAAACTTCTTAATACTTTATACCTGATTGATATAGATGAGGAAAAGCTGACCAGATTGTTCGCTGCCAAGAACAGGGAACATATACCCACACAGCTTGCTGACCTTATAATTGAAAGACAGCTTCAAAAGCTCCATTTCAGGCAGAAATATAAAAGGGAAATGGATTAATATTTCATTGAAATTATAACGATATATAGCTAAGTTCGTATTAAATAATTCCCCGGGAGTCCCCTTATGTCCATATTCGGCAGAAGAGAGATAAAGCAGTTAAAATCTGAAGTTGAAAAACTTAATTTCGAGCTCGAACTGATCAAAGAGCAGGAATTAAGTATGAAAGAACTCCAGAGAACTGTAAAAGCTCTAAAACTTGAAACCGCACAGCTTCAGGATCATCATAATTCCCTGATTGATAAAATCCGGACGTACAAAAAAGAAGAAAACCAAAAGCTTGAATCTCTGAAACAACTGGATTCCAAAATCAGCAGCCTGGCGGAAGTCAAAACAGGTATACAGGAAAATATACTTTCCACAACAACGAAATTAAACGAACTTGAAGCTCTGGTGGAGCTTAATCAATCAAAGCTGACTGAAATAGAAGACCAGAAGAAGATCCTTGAGGAACAAAAAAGAATACGGGAGGAAATTGAAAGGGGAAGGAAAAAGATCGGGGATCTGATTGAAGAAGAAGATCATATAAAAGGAAGAATTAATCAGAAGCAGACAGAAATCTCATCGATTGAAAAAAAATTAGCCGATCTCCTGCAGAAAGAAAGAAATTATTCAGAGAAGACAAACCTTCAGGAAGTGAAGCTCCGGAAACTGGATGAGCATCTCAGAAACCTAGATCAGCAGTTAAACTCAAAGAACCGGGATTTAGCCGAGACAGTCAGTAACCTTGAAATACACAAACAGGAAACAGACCAGCTGAAGCAGGAGTATCAGGATGTTCAAGCTCATCGATCAGAACTCAAAATAAGCCTCGAAAAATTAGAATCAGAAGAGAAAGCTAAATACGGCATTCTCAAGAATCTCACCATTAAAATAAAAGCTTTTGAACAGCACGCACAGAAACTCTATGCCAATCTAACGCAGAAATCAGATCAGCTGAAAGATGTGACCGGTGAACTGGTCAAAGCGTCTGATTCCCTGACCCTCAGACAGGAGGAACTGGAATCAGTTAATAATTTAATTGTGTCGAATGGAGACAAATTAAACCAGCTGAAATCTGAAGTTACCGATCTCGAGAAGAAGAAAAACCAGGTATTGGTTAATTATACGGAAATGCAGAACCTTAAGTTCGAATATGATAAGCTCGTTGAGAATCATTCTAAGCTGTCGGAATTGATATCACTTCTTCAACAAAGAAGAACTGAAATAGAGCAGGGGAACACTGAACTGGAAACCCGGTTTATGAAAGTTTTCCAAAAGCTGAATAAAGAACTGAATGATATAAATAAAAAACGTAATGTTCTCGAGCAGGTTCTTTTAAAGAAAGATAAGGACCTTGACGATAAGGATCAGATGCTTTTTGAAAAATTAGCTGCCCTTGAGGAGAGCGAACGCATACTCAATATCAGGCAGGTTGAAATTGAATCTACCGACCAGGTGCTGAATAGTACAAGAGAGCAGAGGGAATATCTTTGGAACGAATTGCAGAAACTGGAAGATGAGGCTATTGAGAGAAGGGGAGTTAATGAAGACCTCCGCCTGGAGACCGATCTTCTCTTCAAAAAGAAATCTGTGATCGAAAAGAATTTCCAGGACCTGCTTAATACTATGAATTTGAATTATTCCAAACTCAGGGAAAGAAACACCGGGTTCCAGAAAGAATTCCAGCATTATGAAGATGAATTTGATGTTATCAGGACCAGAATCACAGAATCGATGAAAGAGCTGGACGACATACAGAATGCAATCAGTACTTTAAAGCTTGAACAGGAACAGCACAAAGGTTCTATCAGCAAGCTTGATGTCGGCAAAAAGAAGAATTCAGGATGAGATCACTAAACACCAGTCAATCCTTCAGAGATATCAGAGAATAAGAGAAAAACTAAGTTCGGAGCAGTCGATTGGAAAATTCCGGGAAGATACAGACGAAAAACCGGGACAGGACTCGAATGCCCAGATATATAAAATTTGATATAATTAATTAAAAATAAGGATCGTTTAATATTCGGCTAATCAAGTCCTTCCCGGTTCAATTATTTGTCCTGCTGCTGCTCACCTGTCAGGGGGTCTCCCAGGTAAAACACCCCGAATGGAGTTATAACCTCACCATCTATGAAGTGAATGTCAGACAGTATTCAAAAGAAGGTACATTCAAGGCATTCGAAAAACATCTCCCGAGATTAAAAGAAATGGGTGCAGGCATATTATGGTTTATGCCGGTTACCCCTGTTGGTGAAGTTAACCGTAAAGGATCTTTGGGAAGTTATTATTCAGTAAAGGATTATTACGGAATAAATCCTGAATTCGGAACACTTGAGGACTTTAAACACCTCGTCAATGAAATTCATAAAATGGGGATGTATGTAATTGTCGATTGGGTAGCAAACCACACTTCCTGGGATAATCCCCTGATGAAAGAACACCCCGAATGGTTTATGAAAAATGATGAAGGCGATTTTATTCTTCCCGACCCCGGCTGGACGGATGTTATCGATCTGAATTACGAGAATAAGGACCTCTGGCAGTATATGATAAATGCGATGAAATACTGGCTGACCGAAACTGATATTGACGGGTTCAGATGTGATGTGGCAGGTATGATCCCTATGGAGTTCTGGAATGATGCGAGACCGGAATTTGAAAAGGTAAAGCCAGTATTTATGTTAGCCGAAGCTGAGGGACCCGATTTCCACGAGAAAGCGTTTGATGCCACATACTCGTGGGGATTTTCCAATCTGATGAACAGCACTGCTAAAGGAGAAAAAAAAGCAGCAGACTTCATAGAGTTATTTAAAGAAGAGCAGGATAATTATCCGCAATCAGCATTCAGGATGAGGTTTACCTCCAACCACGATATAAATTCCTGGACCGGAACAGAGTTTGAACGCCTGGGTGATGCGGCAGGTACTTTTGCTGTCCTTACAAATATTGTCTCCGGCATCCCATTAATATACAGCGGTCAGGAAGCGGGATCGGATAAGCGGCTTAAATTTTTTGAAAGGGATCCAATCGAGTGGAAGGATCATCCCTTCAAAAATATTTACTCAAAACTTTTCAATCTCCGGAAAGTTAATGAAGCATTATATAATGGGGAAAGAGGAGGTACCCAGGTTATTCTTGAAACAGAAAACAAGAATGTGCTTCCGATGATAAGAGAAAAAGGGAGCGATAAAATTTTTGCGGTATTTAACCTCTCACCTGGAGAAGCTTCAGTCAAGATTAATGATCAGCGTGTTGATGGGAATTATACCGAACTATTTACAGGAACTGATCAGAAAATTTCGGGAACTGTTGAGCTTAATCTAAAACCGTGGGAATATAAAGTTTTCGTTAAAACAAAATAGCCTACGGTTTCTAACCGTGGGGCTAAATTTAGTATCTTAGAAACCAAGTCAGAATCCCTCAAAAATAATTTTCCTCAAAATATTTCACTACCCCTTCCTTTGGCATTTACCTTACTCCCTTTTATTTTTTTTAAAAGTACTATAAAGTATTTATATAATTTTCCATAAAATTATTTCAGAAACATTGATCTGATAAATACGGGTGCTCGGGCAGCGCCCGGACAGTGCACGGACAATGCCCGGCCTAAAACCGGGCTGTTTTGTCCATAGCTTGCCGGAGCACCCCCCGGCCACTGCCTGCTCATTATCAGATAGTGCTTAAATATGAATTAAATGAAGATATGGTGCTTTGGAAGTGGTGTTAAAAGAATGTCGGGATCTTTGATTTTTATGAACTTTTTGGACTATTTCCCGCCTGATATAAGGATATATTTTCGTGTTTTAGTATGGACCGCTCATAGAATTTCTTCAGTTATCCAAACATAATATAAGAAACTTATCCATTAAGGTATTCAAATGCCTTATCAACAGACTGATGGGTTCCGGTGATTACTAAGGTATCTTTAGCGAGTATTCTTTCACGTCCGGAAGGATTAGAGATAGTTTCATTTCCCCTGACGATTGCAATAATCGTTGCATCTGTCCTTGCGCGGAGGTCGAGCTCTGTAAGATCTTTTCCTGCGTGAGGATTTTTCTCATCGATATAAAAAGTATCTGTTAGTCCTGCAGCAAGAATTTCATTCAGATGCACAAAAGAACTTACATCTGCAGTTTCGCTTCTCATTAAATTATAGGATTCTCCCCTTAGTAATGCCACCTGTCTCATTATCACATTTAAGGGGATATGATATTTCTCGAGCACCTTACTGAAAATCTGGAGAGATGTTTCAAATTCTTCAGGGATCACTTCATCAGCCCCTGCCTTCATCAGGAGTTCGATCTCATTAATATATCTTGTCCTGACAATAGTATAAATATTTGAGTTTAACTTTTTAACCATCTTTAATCCCCTGATTGAAGCTTCCGGATCAGAAATAGCGAATACAATAACATTCGCTTCTTTAATTTTAGCGCTTCGCAATATTTTTTCTTTTGTGATATCCCCGAATATCATTTTCTCCCCCTTTTCTTTTTCCTGCAGGACAGTGTCCGGATTCATTTCTACTACAAGGTAGCTTATTCCTGTTTCTTTAAGAACCCGCGCCAGGTTTCTTCCGTTAAGTCCGAAGCCGACAATTACCACGTGTTTTTTAAGAGATTTGAATTCATCTTTTTCTTTTGCAGCAGGAATTTTTTTGGTATCAAGACCGGCAGCCCCTGAGGCGATCTTATGAGCAACTGTGAAAAGAAAGGGAGTAAGCATCATCGTAAAAATTGATGAAGCAATGAATGCATTATAATAAACGGAATCTATCAGCTGGTAATTTCTTCCGGCCTGGGAAAGTATAAATGAAAATTCTCCTACCTGGGCTAAATAAATTCCGGAAATAATTCCTATGCGTACAGGATACCTGAGCAGCATAATAACCGATATGATAATAGCTGCTTTTATGAGGATTATTCCGACTACCAGGAGGAACATCAGGAGAGGAAAACCGGTAACCAGTTCGATATTCAAAAGCAGACCGATCGACACGAAAAATATACTGTTAAAGGCATCCTTAAGGGGGAGGATCTCTGCGGTGATCTGATAATTAAATTCGGACTCAGAAAGTATCAGTCCTGCAATAAAGGCACCGAGGGCAAATGACAAACCAATTGTGTGGGTAAGATAAGCTGTGCCGAGTAAAAGTAATATTATCCCTATCGTAAATGCCTCACGGATCCTGAGCCTGGCAAGCTGTAATGTAATTTTAGGCATCAGGAATTTTGCAATAAACAGGATCAGGGCAACTGCGCCGAATGCAAAAACAAGCTGCAGTACTATAGTCCCGGCACTTCTGCCCCCCTGGGATGAAAGAACAGGCAGCAGTAAAAACATCGGTACTATAATGAGATCCTGAAAAATTAATATTCCTGTTGATATTTTTCCCTGGGGAGAGTTTACTTCATTTCTGTCAGAGATAAGATTTAATACTATAGCAGTGCTGGATAGACTCAGGAGGAATCCGAAAAAAACCGCCTGCCCGGGATCAAAACCTGTCATAATAAAAATAATTGATGCAACGGCTACAGTAATTCCCACCTGCAGACCTCCTGCAAGCAGAAGGAATTTTTTCATCTTCATTAATTTGGTGAAGGAAACCTCAAGGCCTATTGTAAATAGCAGGAGAATGACCCCTATTTCAGCCATCACCTGAACCTCTTCAGTATTGGAGATAAGCTTGAATCCGAAAGGGCCAATAATTACACCTGCAACAAGGAATCCCACAATCGACGGTATCTTTATCTTCTGGAAAAGATAGATGATAGGAACCGAGACAAGCAGGATTATTACTATATCACCAATTATTGGGTAATCTGTCATTTTCTTTTATTAAGCAGGAATGGATAAATTATAAACGGTAAGATAAAGAAAAGAATAATCCGGCGGGAGTGGTCTGAAATCTTCTAGGGGGAAACATCTCCTGCTTTAATGGCTATGGCATCAAAGGTAATATTTTGATCGATAATTGTTACCTCCTGGTTTTCAGGGAAGAAAAGCCAGTCATTGCTTTCAAAATGATCCACCAAATGTGTAAAGCGTTTAAGAATTAGATCTGCATCCACCGTATCAATAATGCTTGATTTATCAACATCTGCTGCTTTTCTTTGGATCAGATCAAAGTTAATACTTCCTGCCGTACTTCTTAAAATTAGAAGAGCATCAGTTGCATTTACTCCGGTAAACTCACCTGTTTTATTGAAAGTTATTGAATAGCTGCCCGGCGGTATATTATCTATGGAAAAAACTCCCTGACTGTCTGTTACCCCGCTTGCCTGAAAATTATTTATTCCCTTTGCAATTACTACTGCATCAGCTACAGGTTTTGCTGATTGGTAATATTTAATATTTCCCAGGATAGAAAAATTTCCTGCGGCATCCTGTTTAAGTAAAATCAGTTCACCTCTGTCAGGTACTACTTTTGTGCGGATATAATATTCACCTCCTGATTGGAAAGGGACGGCTATGCTGTTGCGGCTTCCCTGTATTACTCTTACTGAAGACCAGTTTCCCGGAACAGTAATATCTGCAGTGAGGGGATAATTATAAACAGAATCATTAACTGCATCAGAAACAGAGATTCTTATTTCAGTATCCGTCTGACTTATCACCTCTGATGAAAAGGTGCTTCTCTCCTTTATGTAACTGGCTGCATTTTTTAATGTAGTAACCCAGAGATCTCCTGCTTCCGATTTCTGATAGAGCCACCCGGCAAGCATATTAAGCCACTCAGTAGAAATTGGATTCCACAGATTCAGTATTGAGGGCAGCTCAGATTGCGGTACAACTTCGTGCAGCATAGATAAAATCCATCCCCCGTTTTGTATTGAAGTGTCAACCAGGGTTTTAAAACTATTCAGTTCGGGAATGTCATCCTCAATAGTATTCCGCGGAGAATCAAACAGGGGAGCTATTGATTTTATGCTCATCAATTCTTCATCATTCAGATTATTCCCATTATGATCGGTGCCGGAACCCCGTGCTGCCTGGTAATAATATGATGTAATTGTCCTGACAGTATCATTATAAGCTGAAACAGGATACGCAAATGTAAAACATTTCTGTGATGTGATTTTTTCATTTATTTTTTCACGCGACCTGTAAATTTCATATGTCGCTGTCCCTGGAGAAATTGTATCTCCAACCGGAAGCTGTGTAAGATCGGGGTGATTCAAGGAGTGTGAAGCTATTTCATAACCGCCGAGACTTAAATCACGTAATACCGGCCAGGTGGTATACCGCCATTCCCCGGGAGGCACTTCATTTAAATGGTCTGCTATAACCATAAATGTAGCTTTAAAGCCATAGCTGTCAGAACACTTCTTCCGTTATCGATCTGCGAGGCTAAGCCGTCATCAAATGTAAAAGTATATGCAGATCTTTTATTATCCTCCCAGAGTTTAACATCGACCTCTCCGTATTGAGGATAGATAGTTAAAGTAAGAAGAATTAAAGCTGCAGAGATTTTGAATAACATATTTTTGGGTGTACTTATCCGTTATAAAGACAGCAAATTAAATGCCCTTATTGACAGCTTTTTTTTAAGCTGGTTAACAAAACTGTTATGTCCTAATTCAATAAATAGTGTTGAAATATCCCAAAATATTACATTTTCAGGAGAGGTTTTTAAGTATCTCATCACACACAGCATAGCCGGAGGGTGTAAGCTTAATGAAGTTATTATCTGCTGAAAGGAACTTATTATTTTGAAGCAGGTTGAGGTAAGTCCTGTTTCTTAAGAACCAGTCTTTATCAAATTCATTCAGCTCCCTGAGATCAATACCGCTGCTTCTTAAAGCAAGCATAACATATTCGTTTAATCTTTCCTGTTTATCCGGCATCTCAGAACTTCGCACGGCACTATTCATCTTTTCAATATTTGAGATATATGCTTTCAGACTTGAATAATTCCACCATCTTTTTCCATTGATAAAAGAATGTGCTGAAGGTCCGAAGCCGAAATAATCTTTATATCTCCAGTAACAGTTATTGTGTATACATTCGTAACCCGGTTTGGCAAAATTAGATACCTCATATTGTTCGAATCCCTTGCCCGTCAAATATTCTATTGTAAACTCATAAAGATCGGCATCATAGTCATCATCCTGCAAAGCTGTCTTACCGTCAAGCACCATCTTATTTAATATAGTACCCCGCTCAAGTATAAGGCTGTAGGCAGAAATATGAGTGAGCGGCAAGCTGGCAGCGGTTTCAAGGTTCTGTTTCCATTTTGCTTTGGTCTGTCGCGGCAGGTTAAAAATAAGATCAAGACTGATGTTATTATAACCGGCACGCTCTGCATTCAGGATTGTGTCAACAGCAGTTTTACTATCGTGTATCCTTGTAAGGAATTTCAGATCCTCATCATCAAATGACTGTACCCCGATGCTTATCCTGTTTATTCCGCTCTCCCGGAATGCCCTCAGCTTATTGAAATCAACTGTACCGGGATTTGTTTCCATCGTTATTTCTGCATCATCAGCAACATAAAAATTATTTCTGACAGTGGTGATAACTTTATTAAGATATACCGGCGACATCAGTGAAGGGGTACCTCCGCCGAAAAAGACCGATACTATTTTTCTTTCTTTTGAATACAATGAGGAATAATAGTCAATCTCTTTTAACAGCGAATTAAGGAAGGGATCGATATTATCCGATGTTATAATAGAATAGAAATCACAATAGATACATTTATGATCGCAGAAGGGGATATGAATATATACTGCGGTCTCCTGCACTAAGCACCCATCAGTTCCCTTGCCCCCTTAAGACTGGCTTCTGTAACATTCTCCCCGCTAATTAATTTTGCGACTTCTTCAATCCGCTGTTTATCATTAAGCTTCCTGATTGAACTGATAACCCTGTCTCCTGAAGCAGCCTTTTCTACTGCAAAATGAATATCCGCCTGTCCGGCTATCTGTGGCAGATGTGTAATTGCAATTACCTGGTGGAACGAGGATAATTTTTTAAGTGCTGTGCCGGCTTTCTGAGCTATCCTGCCGCTTATTCCGGTATCTATTTCATCAAAGATAAGCAGGGGAAGCTTTTCTGTTTTTGCAAGAACAGATTTGAGGGAAAGCATTATTCTGGATACTTCTCCGCCGGAGGCAACTTTAGCAAGAGGCTTTATATCTTCCCCGGGATTGGTGGAAATAAAAAATTCTATTTCATCAATGCCGGTAGAGTTGTAAAGAACTTTTTCACCTCCGCAAACCAGGTAGTCTGAATTATTATCTTTATTCCTCGTAATATTCACCTCAAATACAGCACCTGAAATACCTAATTCTGCCAGGTATTCAACGACTTCCTTTTTTATCTTCAGGGCGGCTTTGCTCCTCTTAGCTGAAATCTTTTCAGCGAAGGAAGCACATTGTTTTTTAAGCTCATTTATGCGCGTCTCGATCTCTGTTATTCTTGCAGAGAAATTTTCTGCCAGATCAAAGTCTTTTCCTATTTTCTCACGGTACTCGAGCACAGATTTAATGCTTCCGCCGTATTTCTTTCTAAGAGCCTGCAATGAAGCAAGCCGGCTTCTCATAGCTTCCAGGGTATCCGGTTCAAGGGACACCTTGGAATTATAGGTTCTCGTAAAATCCGAGATATCTTTTATAATTCTGAGGGCATTCTCACACTCTTCGGCTAAAGCTGCAAACTGTTTATCAATTTTAGCTAATTCCCTGATACCATTATTCACTTTAACGAGCTTGTCGTAAACGGCATCATCGGAGTCATAAATACCGGAATATATTTCACCTGTCAGTTCAAGCAACTTTCTCTGCATTCTCAAGAATCTTAAGCTCGGCAGCAATCTTTTCATCCTCATTTATGTGAGGAGCAATGCTGTCTATTTCCTTAATCTGAAAAGAATAAAAATCACTTTTCTGCTTAAACTCACTTTCTTTGTTATATAGATGCTTTAATTCAGTCTGGCATTGGCGGAGCTCATTAAAATATTTTTGATATTGAGACAAATCTGTTCCGGGATCGGCATACTGATCCAGGAAGTCTATATGCGTCTCTGTTCTTAAAAGCGACTGGTGTTCGTGCTGTCCGTGAAGATCAACCAGCAGATTGCCGAGTTCTTTATAAATATTTAACGCTACAGGCGTGTCATTTATAAAGCAGCGGTTATTCCCTTTAAGTGAAAGCTCTCTCCTTAAAATAAGTTCATCCGATCTGTCGATCTGGTTTTCATCAAGAATTGCGTTGATATGTTTGCCTGAAAACTCGAATATCCCCTCAACAATTGCTTTGGATGCCCCTTTCCTGATTATTTCTGAGGAGGCTCTTCCTCCTAAAAGGAGTCCCATTGCATCAATAAGGACAGATTTACCGGCACCTGTTTCCCCGGTAATAATGTTAAGTCCTTTCCCGAACTCTATCTTTATCTCATCGATCAGGACATAATCTTTTACGTAAAAAGTTCTTAACATTTTTGATTTTAATTTATTTATTTCAAATTAAGTTATTTGACGAGTAATTTCAAAGAAATAATAAAAGCCCGGCAGGAATTACCTTAACTAAATCAAGAGAATAATGCAAAAGTGAATAAAAGGTATTTGTATTACTTCCTTAGCTTCATTATTTTAATGGATACAAATATATCCATATGGATACAATAGTATCCAGCTATTATGATTATAAATAACGTACTAAATCAAATATTTACTTCTACCAGTATAACTCTGGTACTAAGAGAATTAGTAATCCGTAAAAGCGGAATAACAGGTAGAGAAGTTGCACGGCTATCGGGCATCACACATAGATCTGCTATTAAAGCCCTGGAAAATCTTGAGTTGTTAAATTTAGTCAAAAAACAGGTTGCAGGCCGGACGTACTATTTTACAATAAATCGAGAGCATTATCTGTACAAAAAGGCGGTAGAAGTTATATTTAATGCAGAGGAGCAATTTCCGCAAGAATTATACAGCCGGATCTGCAGTAGAATGGGGGAATTGTGTGAGAGCATAATTGTTTTCGGGAGCGTTGCCAGAAAAGAAGAAACAGCGGGAAGCGATCTTGATTTGTGTTTCGTTTACAGAAACAAATTGAAAGATATTGAGAAAGAAATTCAGAATTTAAGGTATGAACTGCATACATATTATGGGGTCGTTCTTGCGCCTCTTGTTATTTCTTCGTCAGAGTTCAGGAAAAAAGGAGTTAAAATGAAGCCTCCCATAAATAATATTATAAGTGATGGAATCGTTATTTGCGGAAAACAACCGGGAGTATTGTTAAATGAATAAGAGAGTTCCAAGGAAAAGGATGGAATCGGCTTCATCTAAAAAGTTCCGGATTGTTGCAGATAATTTTTATGAAGCAGCAAAAATTGCATCGGAATTTGAATATTTTAATGCTGCAGGCGTACTTATAATACACTCTGCTATTGCTCTGGCAGATGCTATCACAATTAAACTCTCTTCTTCGAAAGTGGCAGGGGATAATCATTACGAGATTCTTAATTTATTGATGGAATCTGTCCCTGAATCGAAGAATTCAAAACAGGCATTATTGCATCTTGAAAAATTGATTGATCACAAAAATGCTGTATCATACAGTGGTGAAATTTATCATAAGAAGGATATTATTATACTTTGGAAACATTATGATAGATTCAGAGATTGGGCCTGGCGATCAGTCTGATGCTAATTGAAGTAAAAAATGAGTATAAACTCTATCAAAGCCTGATTAAAAGTGTGATCCATATGGACACGAAGGTTGATAAACTGTAAATACTTCTTGGGAAATGAAGTGCCTAATTATCAGTACTTGAGATATAAAGTTGTTCCTATGGACAAGTTTCAGCTGCTAAAAAACCAACACCAAAAGACATAGACTTTTTCCTTTTTGTCCATCAACAAACCAAAGACTACTGAGATTTCCCTAATGCCGCTTTGTTGAAAAGAGCACCTGTGCCTGAACATTAACAGTAATGAGTATAAAAGATAGAAGTAGAATTTGTAATAACGAAGCCACCTCTGAATTAAAGATCATTATTTTTATAAATAAGGACAACATTGTTATAGGAGACTACTAATGACAAATCATCGCCATTACCCGGTCACTTCGATACATTTTCTCGAAGACTCGAAAACACTCAGTGACCTTACTTTCTCTTTCCTAAAGAATCCTAGCCCGGTGGCTGAGTGTTCCAAAGGAATGTATCGAAGCCATAAGGGCGGGCAATGCGGTAAATCAGCATTCCCAGCAGTGCCCTAACTACTAATGACATTACATTATTTTGTTAAATAAAGGCAACCCCTTTATTTGAATCATTAATATTAAGCTGTGCATCGCTCCAAGGGGTTAAATATTTATAGATCAATGAATTAGAATATTTATTTTTAGGTGCTTCAGCCGTTCTTTAACTTTTCAATCAAGGTCTGCATATCATCCGGAAGCTCAGAATCAAAACGCATAAACTGTTCTGAATGCGGATGAATAAATCCAATAGTCTTAGCGTGTAATGCCTGCCTCGGGATGATCTTCAGGAGGTTTTCAACTCTTGTTTTTATTTTAGGGAGACTTGAACCGTAGACAATTACATTTCCCCCATAGGTTACATCGCCGAATATAGGATGTCTGACAGCTGCCAGATGTACCCGGATCTGGTGAGTGCGTCCTGTTTTAAGTCTTAATTTAAGCAGGGATGCAAATTCGAATTCCTCAATTACCTCATAATAGGTTAATGCAGTTTTTCCCTCATCACTGCTGTGGGTAAATTTTTTTCTGTCGGATCTGCTTCTTGTAATGTTAAAATTTATCTCCCCCTTTTTATCCTTAAATATTCCCCACGCCACAGCCCAATATTCCCGCTCAATAGAATGTTTTGCAAACTGGGCAGCAAGCTTTGCGTGAGTCCAGTCGTCCTTAGCAATTAACAGCAGTCCGCTGGTATCCTTATCAATTCTGTGTACAATTCCGGGGCGTCCTGCCTCGTTTACGCTGCTTAGTTTTTTTGAATGAAAAAGAAGAGCATTTACCAGTGTGCCTGTCCAGTTGGAAAATGAGGGATGAACAACCATTCCGGGGGGTTTGTTGAGAACGATCAGGTAATCATCTTCATAAACGATATCTGATAGGAATTTCTTCAGGTTCAGTTTCTTCGGGGCGGGGGCTGATGGGGATAGTGACATCAATAATATCGTTTGGCTGTATTACGTAACCGGATTTCCCCTGTTTATTGTTTACAATTACATATCCAGCTTCAATCAGCTTTTGAATTTTTGACCGGGTGGCATTCTCAACGCTGTTGGTGAGAAAGACATCAAGCCGTTCCTTCTTTTTGTTTCCGGACAGCTCAAAGCGGTATTTCTTTTCCCTGATCAGGTTCACCATTCCCGGTTCCTTTTATTTCTTCCTCCGCATCCGGATTAACAACAGCTGGATTAATACTTTCTGCCGCAGGGACAGTTTCAATTTCTTCTGTTTTATCAGACTGATGTTTCCTGTAGAAGATGATCATTACAAGAACGCCAATTGTTACGGCTGCATCGGCAATATTAAAAATGGGCCAACGATCATAACTTCGTCCCAGTATTGTAACATTGAAAAAATCAAAGTCAAAGAAATCTACTACTTTGCCATAGAATAAGGGACCATATCCGTAAAATACACCATAGAACATCCTGTCTATCATATTACCGACAGCGCCTCCCAGAATAAAAGCCAGTGCGACCCTCATACTTAAGTAATGATGCCTGACAAAATAGAGATAAGTTATCAGAGCAAAACTTGCAACCACGGAAAATATGGAAATCAGCAGTTTGAAATCAGAGCCTGGGATCATAACCGAAAGCCATTCCGGGATTCTCTATAAAGGTAAGCCGGAAGAAATCGCCTAAGATGGGTATACGCTGACCGTGATACATTCCCTCATACCTTATATTCAGGAATGGTATTGAAAACCCTTTAACGAATAATTTAGATGCCTGGTCGGCAATAACTATAAATAAACTAACGAATAAAACTCTCACTCATTTCCTAATTCTATACTAAAACATTTTGACTTTTTTTACTCGTCTCTTCATCTCCAAGGTTGCCGTATGAAAAGAAGAGCAGAATAACCCCCGCAGTAATTGAAAGATCGGCGATATTAAAAATATAATTACCGAACGTCCTGTTGAATATATATATGTTGAAGAAATTTATATTGAAGAAATCTACAACCTTACCGTACATCAGGGGCGCGTAACCATAAATTACTCCATAAAACATACGGTCAATCAGATTACCGAATGCTCCTCCGATAATCAACCCGATTGCTAATCTTAATCTGAAGGTCCGGAACCTGATCATATAAAGATACAGCATCATTCCGAGGAAAATAATAAGTGTCATAAGCGTGATAAGCAGTTTATAATCTGCACCGAGATCTACTCCGAAGCCTATGCCGGGGTTTTCAACTAAAGTAATATTAAAAAAATCAGATATAACCGGTATTTCCTGTCCAGCCCGGATTCCCTGCAGGTGAATGTTTAAGGAAGGGATATGGACCCCTTTAACGAACAGCTTGCATAACTGGTCTACAATAATAATTGTCAGCGAAACAAAAAGGACTTTCAAATATTTCCTTTGTTATCCTCCCTTATTTATACTTTTCCTGTCTCTGCTTTATTGGAAGACATAATTGACTATGCGGCACAGCTTCCAGCCGCGTTTTAGGTACCAACGGACAGGTATCGCAAAGATTCTGCGGTTCATCAATACATTCAATACATATACCATAAGTTCCCGCATCGATTCTTTTCAGGGCATCTTCAAGGTATCCCAGGAATTTATTTTCCCGTTGAGCATACAGAAAAGTTTTCTCTCTTTCCATTGCATCCGTTCCCTGTTCAGCCATATGCAGTGAATAGGGGGAGTTTTCATTTATATACTCACCAGTTGTCGGATCAAGCATTTGTTCTTTCAGGTTCTGCAGCTGTTCAATGATCTCATCCCGTTTATCAAGAATTATCTTTCTGAAATGTTCAAGGTCCTGCTTGCTGTAGCCTTTAATATGTTTTGCCGGTCTTGATATTTCCTTCATCACCGGTGCCAGCACTGCTTTTTTTACCGCTTTTTTTGTAACACTTTTCTTATCGTGAGCTTTCGCCATAGTGACTTTCTCTTTATCCTTCTTTAAGGTTAGTTTAGGTTTTATCACCTTTTTCTCATCTTTTTTAACTGCAGTTTTCCTAATATCTCCTTTGACCGAAGACTTTACTTTCGAAATAGCTTTTTTAACTGCACGTAATACAGGTTTTTTGGCTGTCTTCTTTTTAGAATCCGGGCCTTTTCCCTTTATTGTTTTCCGGGTCTTTGCCGGTGATTTTTTGGTAGATACTTTAGCCATTGCAGGTTCTCCTTAGTTTAAGGGACTGACTTTTCAACGCTGATTGAACAGTCATAGTCTCCGATTTTCAAGTCCGTTTTATTTTTTCCATTCAGGTTTCTGCCGCTTTCAAGTGAATCGGCAAGAGTTTCATTAGAAACATAATCCCTGAACGAGTTTATAGCAGCAATGAAATCAGGATGAGCATTAAAGTTAATCTTAATTCTGTCGATAACTTCCAGCCCGGCATCCTTCCTCATATTCTGTACTCTGTTTACAAATTCTCTGGCTAATCCTTCAGCTATTAATTCAGGATTCAGTTCAGTGTCTATTGCTGCAGTAACCCCTTCATCCGATTCAACCAGCCATCCTTCAATTTCGTGACTGATTATCTCCACATCACCGCGGTCTATTTCTATTCGTTCATCCTCTATCTGCAGTACAACACTTTGTCCCGATTCCAATGCTGATATTTCATCTCTGTTAAAACCTGCAATCGCCGAGGCAACAGCTTTAACCTTCTTACCGAATTTCGGTCCAATGGATTTAAAGTTTGCCTTGGCAGTTTTATTTACAATTTCCGAATCATCATCAAGGACTACCAATTCCTTAATATTTACCTCATCGAGAATTACATCTTTCATCTTATTCAGAGCATCCCTTTTCTGCTTGTCAACAACAACCATTATTTTTTTTAGAGGCTGCCGTACTTTAAGGTTACTCTTTGCTCTCATTGCCCTTGTAAGATAAACAACTCTTTGGGCAATTTCCATTTTTTCTTCTAATTCCTTATCCCTGTATTCTGCAGAAGGAAAATGGGAAAGATGAACAGATTCAAATTCTTCTTTTTGAGTTACGGTATTTAAATTAAGAAATATTTCTTCAGAAATAAACGGAGCGAAGGGAGAAGTTAATTTCGCCACAGTTACCAGACATTCGTATAATGTCTGGTAAGCAGAAAGTTTATTTGCGTTCATTTCTGATTTCCAGAACCGTCTTCTGCACCGGCGCACATACCAGTTTGACAGATTTTCAATTGTAAAGTCGGATACTGCTCTTGCAGCCCGTGTTACATCATAATTATCCATCAAATCCCGGTATTCTATTACAAGAGCATTCAGCTTAGAAATTATCCATCTGTCTATTTCAACTCTTTGATCATAAGGAATCAAATTCTTCTTTGAACGCAAACCTGTCAATGTTGGCATATAATGCGAAGAAGGAATATGTGTTAACAAGCGTTCCGAAAAATTTTCTTTGGACTTCAACAAGTCCCTCTTCATCAAATAAGTGTAGGTCTCCAGGGAGGACTGTTTGTAACCAGATACCATCTTGTAGCATCTGCGCCGTACTTGTCGAAAAGAATAAACGGATCAACCGTATTTCCTTTCGTTTTCGACATCTTCTGACCGGTTTTATCAAGTATAAGTTCATTAACAATTATGTTCCTGAATGCCACATTATCAAAAAGCATTGTTGATATTGCGTGCAGTGTATAAAACCATCCTCTTGTCTGATCAATTCCTTCACAAATAAAATCAGCAGGGAAGTAATTCTTTTCAAAAAGTTCTTTATTTTCGAATGGATAATGATATTGGGCAAAAGGCATAGCTCCGGAGTCAAACCATACATCAATCAGTTCGGGAGTTCTTTTATAAATCTTTCCATTACGTTCAAATTTAATAAGATCAACAAAAGGTTTATGCAGATCAAGCTGTTCGTATGTCTGCTACGGGGATTCTTGACCCGTTTAATTCAACAAATCCTTCTTTGAGCTCTTCAATGCTTCCTACTGCAAACGTATCACCATCATCGCTTACCCAGATGGGCAGAGGTGTAGCCCAGAAACGGTCGCGGGAAAGAGCCCAGTCCTTATTATCCTCAAGCCAGTTTCCGAATCTGCCGGTGCCTACTTCAGGCGGCTGCCAATTTATGGTTTTATTCAGCTCAACCATCCGGTCGGCAAACTGGGTTGTTCTTATGAACCAGGATTCCCTGTGCATAATAAATTACAGGAACATTTTCGTGTCTCCAGCTGAACGGATAGGAGTGCACTATAGTTTCTTTTTTATACAGCTTTCCTTCCTGTTTCAGCTTCTGGATAATTCCGGAATCAGCATCTTTAACAAACTGTCCGGCAAAATCACTTACTTCAGCTGTAAATAATCCGCCTCTGGTAACCGGCTGAAGCATCGGGAGGTTATATTTTTTTGACAGCTCATAATCATCCTGCCCGAATGCAGGAGCAATATGAACAATTCCGGAACCGTCTTCTGTGCTGACAAAAGATACCGGGAGTTACATAAAATGCTTTTTTATCAGGAGTAACATAATGGTAAAAGCTGTTCGTACTCTTTTCCTTCAAGTTGCTTTCCTTTAAACTCATGCAACAATTTCATATTCACCATCGAGAACAGTAAGACGTTCTTTTGCAAGTATTAGTACCCGATCTTTATTTTTAACTTTTACATAATCAATATCGGGACCAACAGAAAGAGCCACATTGGATATTAAAGTCCAGGGAGTTGTAGTCCATACAAGGAAATATTCTTCCGCTTCTTTAAGTCTGAACATCACATAAACAGAAGGATCTTTTGTTTCCCTGTAACCGAGAGCAAGCTCGTGTGAGGAAAGAACAGTTTCAGATTTAGGATCCTGGGGAACGATCTTATAATCTTTATAAATAAGTCCTTTATCGAAAAGCGTTTTTAATGCCCACCAGACTGATTCGATATAATCATTTGAGAGAGTTATATATGCTGAGTGAAGATCGATCCAGTAACCCATACGGGTGGTCATTTTTTCCCAGAGATCGAGGTATACAAAGACAGAATCCCTGCAGGCCTGGTTATATTTCTCTACTCCATAATCAACAATTTCACTTTTATGCTTAATTCCGAGTCTCTTTTCGACTTCAATTTCAACCGGCAGTCCGTGAGTATCCCATCCCGCTTTCCTCTCAACCCTGATATCCCTGAAGAGTTTTATACCGGCATACAAGGTCTTTAAGGGTTCTCGCCATTACATGATGTATACCCGGTTTGCCGTTTGCTGTCGGGGGACCTTCATAAAAAGTAAATGATTTTTCTTTATCCCTGTGCTCAATACTTTTTTCAAAAATCTTTTGATCCTGCCAGAACTTCAGTATCCGTTCTTCTATTTCAGGGTAATTTATTTTTTCAAAATTCTGTTTGAACATATTCTATATTTAACCGTTCTCTTCTTCGTATTTTTTTATCAATTCTTTTTCGGCAAGAATGAACTCTCTTAGTTCTCTTTCGATCCTTTCTTTTCTAAGAATCGTATTCTTGGATTGGGCTTCTGCATCATTTAAAATTTTCTTGGCATTAAGCATTGCTTCTTTAATTTTAAGCTCGGCTTCTTTTTTAGAATCGAATACAGAGGCTTCGATCATTTTTATTTTTTCAGTCAGAAGAAGCTGATCCTTCTGCAGAATAATTATTTCCGCCACAGCCATACCGAAGAATGCCATTGCCCCAAGGGTTATATTTCTAAGGCTGTAAAGTATCAGATTTTCCGTAAGGAGCTGATCTGCTGAGAAGTAATTTCTGAATAAAGAAATCAGGACAACACTAACGAAATGTAACAGATATTATAACTGCGAAAACAACTTTTCCGCCCAAATGCCATCCCAGAGTTTTATTTATAAACCATCCGCAGGCAAAACAGAAAACAGAAAGCACAAACCATACGGAAAAATTATGTTCGCCGAATCTGAATAACTGTGTTCCGATAAAATTCGAGCTGAACATAAGCACCCCAAGCAGGGCAGGGGTGGAATAATGGACTACTTTTTTTAAGTTCATAATCTTCCGATTACCTCTTTCATTATCAACGTCATTTTTGGTTCTGCTGCCATTGCTGCTGCAATTATTTCTTCCACATTAACCGGTTTTAAAGTTTCAGGAATGCATTCATCCGTAACGATGCTGAATCCAAGCACTTTAATACCCATATGGTTGGCAACAATATTTTCAGGAATGGTAGACATACCGACAACATCTGCTCCCGTAGTCTCGAAGAAATTTATATTCGGCCCTCGTTTCAAGATTTGGTCCCGGCACAGCAACATAAACACCCTTCTGATACCGGAATATTATTCTCTTAGCAACTTCTTCTGCCAGGCTGATCAGGTCAAGATTGTATGGTTCACTCATATCGGGAAATCTTGGTCCCAGTTCATCATAATTTTTGCCGACTAATGGATTATCTCCCATAAGATTTATATGATCTGTCATAATCATAATATCTCCTTTTCTAAAGGAGGGATTCATACCGCCGCAGGCATTAGAGATCAGCAAAGTTTTTACTCCGAGAAATTTCATCACCCGTACAGGAAAGGTGATCTGCTGCATTGTGTAGCCTTCATAATAATGGAAGCGTCCCTGCATTGCTACAACACTTTTTCCTTTCAACTTTCCAAATATCAGCTTACCGTGATGCGATTCTACAGTAGAAAGAGGGAAATGAGGAAGATCGGCATAATCAATTTCGTGCTTAATCTCTATTTCTTTTACAAGTGCGCCCAGTCCTGTACCGAGAATAATCCCGGCCGGGTAATTCATCCTTAGTATAAGCTGCGGATTACCTTTAAGGTGTCATTTATTTTTTCTATTAAATTATCCATTGTCTATAAAAGTTTATTTACGATTTCATCGACGTTAATATCAACTTTTTCAGCTTCCTCAACAACTGTATCGCGGTTTATTTCATTGCCGGCATCCTCAATTTTCATTTCAAGAAGATTGGCCTGGGAGCTGACAATGGCTTTCAGCTTTGAGAGAATAAGATTCTTTTCTTCTCTGACATTGATCAATGCATTCCTTATCTGGTTAGCGCTTTCTCGTGCTTTTTCAACTATCTGTGAAGCTTTTAATTCAGCTTCCTTGATCATCATTCCTGTTTGTCTTTTTGTCGACTCAATCGCTTTAGTGCTTGATTCCTGTGCCTTCAGCAGAGTATCCTGAAGATTTTTTTCAATTTTTCTGAATTCAGTTATTTTCGCGTTTGCCTGTTCCAGTTCTTTTTTCAGAGTGTCATTTTCTCTCTGCAGTGTTTCAAATTCATCTGCAAGCTTTTCAAGATAGGTTCTTACTTCATCTTTTTCGTAACCGCGGAGTGATTTATTAAACTCCTGCTTCTTAATACTAAGTGGTGAGATTTTCATTCTTCATCCGGATATTGTGAATAATTCCTCGCACCGAAAATAGCAGATCCGATCCTCAGCATTGTTGCTCCTTCTTCAATAGCAATTTCATAATCATCAGTCATTCCCATCGAAAGCTCTCTTAGATTTGAAACCTCTGGAATTTAATTCATCCCTCAGACTCCGCAGATACAGGAAACTATTTTTTATAGTACCTTTATCTTTTGTCAGCGGAGCTATTGTCATTAAACCTATCAAATTCCATATTCTTAAATTCACGGCAGTATTCTGCCAGATCCCAAAGCTCACTCTCCGTCTGTATTCCCGATTTTGTTTCCTCATCTGATGTCTTTACCTGCAGCAGTACTTTTGGTTTTTTACCAGCCTTGCCTGCAAGCCGTTCAATTTCTGAAGCAATCAGTAATGAGCTCACCGAATGAATATAATCTGCGCAATTAACAGCAAATCTTACCTTATTTCTTTGCAGATAACCTATAAAATGCCAGGTAAGACTATTGCCGAGAATTTCGTACTTAGAAACCAGTTCCTGTGCACGGTTCTCTCCAAAATCCTTTTGACCTTCATTAGAGAGCAGTTTTTATATCGTCCGGACCGAAATTTTTTGAGACGGCAATCAATTTTACTTCCGAGGGATCCCGGTTTACTTCGACGCATTTCCGGGCGATATTTTCTCTTAAATTCTTAAGATTTTGGGCTATCATAAACAAAATTAAACAGTGAATGTATATTATTTAGAATCAAAAATCAACGTTTTTTAGCTATTATAACTGACAATTATTACCTTCTGCATTGCTGTCAAAATAAAATAGTTAAATAACTACTGTATTGGACAGATTGCATCTTTTTCAATTTCATTCCACTTTCCAGGTTTCTTTCCCCAATTTTTATCAAGAAAATTTCACATTTAAGTATGCTATTTATTCAGAATAGCACAAAGATTGTATATGTATAAGCCATCCCTAAGCCATCTCTAACCCATCTGTAAGCCATAAAACGGCACTTATGGCTTTGAGATGGCTTACAGATGGCTTACAGATGGCTTACAGATAAGCAATTATAAAGCAATTAGTAATAAATTTGTGTAATATTTTCTCACTTCTGGCAAAGCTGAAGAGTGCTAAAGCAGTTCAATTCTTTTGATAATATTGTCAAAAAAACTAAGTTTACTCTGTTAATTTTTAATTAGGGAAACAAAATGAACTTACTTGAAAGAATAAAAGAAACCGCATCCGGAAGAAAAAAGATCATCGTTCTGCCGGAATCTCACGATGAAAGGGTTCTTAAAGCAGCAGAAATTTTAACTACCTCAAAAATAGTATCTGTTATAACACTTGGAAATGAAAAGAAAATTCTTGGCGATGCTCAAAAACTGGGTGTAAAGCTAACAAATGTCAAAATTATTGATCCGGAGAGTTCTGAGAAAAGGAAAGAATATGTTGAGACCTACTACAACCTGAGGAAGAAAAAAGGAATCACGATGGAGGAAGCGGAAAAAGCTATAAAACGTGATCTCTTTTTCGGAGCATTGATGGTCAGGGAAGGATATGCTGACGGAAGTGTAGCTGGTTCAACTGCGTCAACAGCCGATGTTTTAAGAGCAGGAATTCAATGTGTTGGAATGTCAGAGGGTATTTCCATTGTTTCAAGTTTTTTCCTGATGGTATTTCCTGAAAAGGTATTCAGCTTTGCCGATTGTGCTGTAGTGCCTGATCCTGATGCTGATCAGCTTGCAGATATTGCAATCTCAACAGCCGACAATCATTTAAAGCTGACCAATGATATACCTTATGTTGCAATGCTTTCCTTCTCAACAAAGGGAAGTGCCGAGCACGAGCTGATCGATAAAGTAAGAGCTGCAACTGAAACTGTAAAAAAGAAAAGACCTGATCTGAATATCGACGGGGAGCTTCAATTTGATGCTGCTGTTGTAGATGCCATAGGAAAAAAGAAAGCTCCGGGAAGCAATGTCGCCGGGAAGGCGAATGTTTTAATATTCCCCGACCTTAATGCAGGAAATATCGGTTACAAGATTGCACAGAGATGGGGTAAAGCTGAAGCTGTAGGACCTGTAATACAGGGCTTGAAAAAACCATACTTCGATCTTAGCCGCGGTGCAAGTGTTGATGATATTGTGAATACTGCAGCAATTGCTGCACTGATGAGCTAAGCATTACTATTTATTTTAACCGGCTACAGATCCTATTGAGCAGGTGAGATATTTTTTTACTCTAAGGAAAGTATAAGAAGCGGTAAGCAGAAAATGAAATAGGCTGTATCATTACTATCTCCTATCAGACTTTCCGTAAATCCAATCTCATAAATGCGCATAAGGAATGAGACCGGGGCAGCAGCAAATAATATCAACCTTCATTGTTACTGTAAACTGCAGCTAATTTCATTTTCCCAATTAGAGTTAATCCTCAAAACAGATGCTTTAAAATAATTAATGCGGTCAGGCTGCGGTAAAAGAAAAAATACTACTCTTGGAGTTCTCAAAATCAAAATTTCAGGGGAAGCTGTTATTTCCTTAAGCATACTCGAAATCCTTTTTATAAAGTGCGCTCTGTTTTCTCTTATAAAATGCTGATAAATTAAAAGAGAACATCCCTGTTTATAAATACTATCCACTTCATCATAATAAATATATTTTGAAGAGTCCTTGCTGCCCTTTCTTACGGATTTAACCTCCAGGCCATTGTCAGGATCAAGAAAAACAAGCTGATACTGCTTTATTGCATCAAATAAAAATGAGAAATAAGTTTGTCTCTCAATAAGTGAATCGGTTAAAACGGTATTATAATAACCTGCCCCGGGTATCAGCAATTGCTTTTCACAAAATTGAGTGTTACGATTTCCAGAACTTATAGACAGATCCAACGCATCAAAAAGTAATGGGTCAAATTGTCTGTAAGTGCTCTGCCTGCTTATATATTTAATGAAGTTACCATCAGTCCTGCCATCGTTTTTAGTGAGCATCCAGCAGACGAAAATCTTTAAATCACAGAAGGATTTCAGAATGCCGTACTTCCGGTAATCATTTATATCTGCAAAGTATTGGTTTTTCATTAGAACAAACTATTAATGATTTATTAACCGTCTTATTCTGCCTTTTCCAACAACAATTAAAGCAAATAACTGATAAATAACAACAGAAGCGTAAAACAAGCGACTAACGGGCATCTCTCAAGCGACTCCGGAGCATGAAAAAGACGCTGCAGACACGCTCCAGAGACGCTCCTGATGGTATTTAGTAAATTTATGTGTTAAATGAGAACTTCAATAGAATCAGGGAATTTATTGCTTCCTCGGGTAAATTTGTTATTTTATTCAGATTCGCCACATAAATTTTTCTTTATATAACCGCGGAGAGGGTTATAATTATTAATGTAATGTCTGAATACCTGCTCTTTACACTCAGCATATTTATTAGCGGATATCTATTGCTGACGGCGGTATACATTTTCGAGTCCTTACCTATTCTTAATTTCCCTGATCTTAAAACATGGCTCGCAGCTTTAGTGGTTTTTATTTTATGGCTGGCAACTGTAGTCTTTTTTATCCTGACAATGTCAGGTGCTTTTAAACTTTGGGTGGTTTTAATTGTAAGCTTTTTACTTCTATTGTCACTAAGATTATTATTTAAATTAACCTTAAGAGACTTTTCTATATAGACTTAGAGCCAGAATAACTGAACTACCGGCATTATTCATCGGCAGCCTGGCTGGAATAACCAAATATTTCTTCCCTCTCTTTGTGCTTGCCTTTGCTCTGATCTTTTACCGGACGGCGGTACTTCCTCCGTTAGGGTGGGATACCATAACATATCACGCACCTAAAGCAGCTGTGTGGAGCAAGTCGGGCTCCTTAATAAATTTTCTAAATGCACCGGGGGGACCTTCTTACGCCAATAATATTTTTGGAGGCGGGGAGATATTCACTTCCTGGAGTATGCTTATATTTCGTTCAGATTTTGCTGCCGGACTTATAGATGGAGTATTCTGGGTGCTGCTGGGGGTTACTGTATATATTCTTTCTTCTCTCTTTAATAACTCAAACAGATCATTAATAACAGCAATTGCCGTAATGTGTATCCCCGTGGTATGGCTGAGTGTGGGCAGCGGATACGTTGAGCTTGCCCTCTGGCTCTTTTTTACCACAGGAATATTTTTCTTTTCAATGTATCTGTCTCAGAAAAGAATTTTATATATGGCATTTTCCATTACTGCATTTGCCCTGGCTGCTAATGTGAAGATAACCGTTCTGCCTGTTTTTTTATTCTCCCTCTTTGCTTTCTTTATTTTAGCATTCCTTAGAAAGGAATACAGGAATAAATATCTGCTCAACTTATTATTAATAGGTCTCTCTTCATTTCTTCTTATTCTCCCGTGGCTTATTCAGACTTATAACAATACAGGATATTTATTTTCGACTCCGGTCCAGATCTTCGGAATAAAATTAGGGAACTGGGATTCTGTGCTTCAGTGGTATAAAGAAAGACCCAGGATTAATGCTTCAGGGTTCTTTGATGAGTTAAGGGTTATCTATATAACTTTTTTTGATCCCCGTTCATTAAGAACTCACCTTAGTATTGTATCCCTGCTTTTAATTGTTTTCGGATTTAATTACCTCATAAGGGAAGTCCTGCAAAAGAAATATACGTCATTATTTTACATAGGATTTGCTCTTATGGTCTTTGCTGTTTTTTATTCCGGGGATTTTAAGGTAATAAGACTTTCAACATCATTCTCGGCAAGATTCCTTTTCCCGGCCGTAATAGCTCTTTCAGCGTTTGCTTCAGCAGAGATCAGCAGGTATAAAAAGACCGGAGAGTATATTTTCTTTCTGATTATAATTATGTCATTCATCCAGATCGTTAACGGGATGTTCTATGGCTGGGCGAAGGCGGAGTTTCTTATTCTACTTTTCTTTGGACTGATACTGCTTATATTCCTCTATTTTAATGCAGTAGTTAAACAATTTACCTTCAGAATATTTAATTAAAACCTGTATATATTTTATATGTCATATTCTTTCTCTTCACCGCAAACCTGCTTTACCTTTCCAGGTATTCATTTCGATATGCAATGCTTCCTAAAAGCGTAGTGCTTCACGAAACACCAAGGTACTGGGCAGGGGCGGCTAAATTTACAGACTCTAAATTTAAGAATTACCGCATAGCAGTTACCGCAGGTCCAACTCAAAATCTTGATAACTGGTTTATTTATTTCTTTTATGGGAAACATCTGCAGAATGAACTAATTTATATCTCTCCGGCAAAGAGTAAGGAAATTAAAACATACAGAACCAACGGCGAGCTTGAATATAATTCGGATTTCAACCTCTGGTACAGCAGGCTGAAGAAGAATAATATCGATCTGCTGCTGTGCCTGCTTCCGGAATCAGTTGAGTACAAATGGTGTATGGAGCATACGGATCTTTTTATCAGGATTATACCCTCTGAAGAGCTTTCAGGCTGGGGATTATTCTCGTTAAGAAACGGAGCAAAGAATTAAAGGAATAAGATCTGATGGATGAAACCGGGTATTTAACACTTGAACTGTTAAATGAGGCTAAAGGATTTAATGAATGGATGTATTCAAAGATCGAAACCTATATAGGCACAAATGTGCTGGAAATTGGTTCAGGCATCGGAAACCTGACCGCCAATATAAAAGCACAAAAAATTTATGCTACTGATTATTCGGAAGAATATGTAGCTATCTTAAAAGATAAATTCAGAGACAATAAAAGGATTATACCTTCTCATTTAGATATTTCCCAAAGCAAGGCTAATATAGTTGATAATATTGACACCATAGTTTGTCTGAATGTACTTGAACATATTGAAGATCATTATAGTGCAGTCAGGAATATGAACAAGAGTCTTATTCCGGGGGGAACACTTATTCTCCTTGTTCCTTATTCAAATATATTGTACTCAAAACTCGATGAACTGCTTGGACATTTCAGGAGATACACTAAAAAAAAACTTGCCGGGGTAGTGGAGTCGGGAGGTTTCACGGTTAAGAAGATGTTCTATTTTAATTTACCGGGAGGCATAGGATGGTTTGTAAGAGGAAAGATCCTGAAGGAAAAAACTTTATCCAAAACTTCCATACAGGCATTTGAGAAACTAATACCGTTATTTAAAATTATTGAGTGGTTCGGTGTGCCGTTCGGAGCATCCCTGATATGTGTGGCAAGTAAAATTAAAGAAGTTGAATAAATGGAATGAAATATGGTTGATAAAATAAATTCGCTCAGTATTATTATTCCCGTTTACAATGAGGGGAAAACAATTGCAGATATACTTAAACGGGTAGCTGCAGTTAAGCTGATTGGGAATATTGAGAAAGAAATCATTGTTATTAATGATTGTTCAACCGATGAAACAGCATTAGAGATTAACTGCTTCATTAAAAAAAATCCCTCAACTAATATCAGGTACTTTGAACATACCGTAAATAAGGGAAAAGGGGCAGCTATACATACCGGCATAAAAGAAGCCTCCGGGGATTATATGATTGTACAGGATGCAGATCTGGAGTATGATCCTGAAGAATACAATCTTCTTCTGAAGCCTGTAGTTAACGGGTTTGCAGACGTGGTATTCGGGTCAAGATTCCTCGGGGGAGGTGCACATCGTATTCTTTTCTTCTGGCATTCAACAGGTAACAAGCTGCTTACTTTCTTTTCTAATATGTTCAACAATCTTAACCTCACCGATATGGAGACCGGCTATAAGCTTTTCCGTTCTGACATAATTAAGAAATTAAAGCTCTGCGAACAAAGATTCGGATTTGAACCGGAGGTTACTGCTAAAATATCAAGGGTCAAAGGGGTTAGAATATACGAGGTAGGAATATCATATTACGGCAGAACATATCACGAGGGTAAAAAGATCAGCTGGAAGGATGGCGTGAAGGCTTTTTACTATATAGCGAAATACGGATTGTTTGATTAATCTATTTCAAAATGGGATTGGAAAATCATAAGTCTCTTCTTTTCCATCTGTATATTGCACTAAAAGTTTACCTTCTGTAAGTGCATAAAAGAAGTGAGCAGGATGGCTGCGAACTTCACTCACTTCCCCCGGTTCAATTGTAACAACCGCAGCACAGCCCGCTTCGATCAGCGGGCTTTTTTAATATTTGATTTTACATAAAATAATGTTTTAATTAACCTTGGCATTTTTCTGTTACGGAAAATTATCGGGAGCTGTCATGAAAAATTTTGCGCTTAGAGTTATTCACCTTTCTAACATCCGCATAAAGAACAATAAGAATAAATTTATATTTCTTTTTACAATATTCCTGTTATCTGCTTTAACGAATATATCCTTTGGTCAGGAAGGGTGGACTAACATAAGTTCCCCGTTAGGGAGGGTAATTACCTATTGCGCCTCAGATGACGGAAAGATCATTCTCCTTGCTACTTCAAAGGGGATATGGAGATGCAGTAACTTTGACGGCAAATGGGAATTTCTCAGCTCCCCCGGAAAGAAAATCAACAGACTGGCTTATGCGGATAATATGATCATTGCCGGGACTGAAGAGGGTGTTTACCGCTCCCCCGACATAGGAATGACCTGGATTAAGACCGGGGTACCTGATTCAAATTTCCAGTTCCTGATTTATACATCCCAACATTATCTTTATACGCTTGCCTTCCCCGGGATCCTTTATTCTTCTTCAGACAGGGGAATCAGCTGGAATAAAATTACCTATATACCGGAACAGGTGAATAAACCAATCTGGACAAAAACCTATGATGATGAAGAGGGGGACATATACTTATGCGTGGATTCTGTCAGTTATGTCAAATCAGAGGATAACGGTAATACCTGGAATTTGGTAAAACTTCCTCTCATGGGCAGGTCTATAAATCCCGAGCTGATTTTTAACGGTAAAGAAATCATCTTTGTATCAAGTCCAGGTAACTGTTATTCATCATTCGATGAAGGTAAAAACTGGGAACAGGTAAAATCCCCTGAAGGAGATATCTGGTTACTGCGTGCTACTCATGATAATAAGCTCAGGTTCCCGGCAAAGATGCACATACTGAATTTGAATCCGGAGATTACGGTAAAACCTGGCAGCCTTTACAACGGAGTTTGAAAATAATTTCTTGGAAAAGGATTTCATCGGATACCTTGATTGCCCTTGGGCGGAACTGTGTTGAATCAGCCGAAATGATCGTATTGTCAGTTGATGGAGGAACCAACTGGAGGATACTTGCTAATTCGTTCAATGAGACAGAAGTATTAGCTGTCTCTCAAAATAAAACGCTGTTTGCCGGTACTGAGTATTCGGGAGCTTTTATGTCAACTGACTTCGGAGATGCCTGGGAACCTGTAATTGGTATTGCGAATATGAAAAGTATCAACATAATGGACTCTCTGCTGGTATACATAAATTCCACGCTTGATGGATTTTATTCTGTAACGTTGCCCGAAAAAAAGATTACCGGAATTAAGTTCCCCATTGATCCAAATATTACAAATGTCATTACCAAACCAAGCGGAATTATTATTGTGGGAGGGTATTCGGAACATAGAAATATCCCTGTTAGCGGGGGACTTTTAAGTGTTCCATATGGAGGGGGCCTGTGGAGATCAGTTGATTATGGAAATACCTGGAAAATGATCATTTTGGATTCGGTATACAGTACTCCGGACAATGGAAAAACATGGCTTGCAAATGATCCTTACCGGAAAATTATAGACACTACAGATCAGCCCGAAATATCGGTACATTCACTGGGTACCGGACCCGAAGGAGAAATACTGGCGGTTATCGATGTTGGTACCAGAACTTATCTTATAACCTCCCGCGATGACGGTAACTCCTGGGAAATACTAAAAACGGTTGATAGATATGACTACCCTGAAACTAATTTTATGATTTCACAAAAAGGGGATATCTTTATAGGTTTAAAGAGATCAATGGACGGGGGGAAAACCTATCAGGAGATTACAAACGGCTTACGCACCAAGAAATTTAATAAGCTCGTACTGTTACCTGCGGGCGATGCTATAGCAGCTACCCAGGCCGGCTTGTGTTATCTTCCCTATCACGGTAATACCTGGCATACAATTGCATTTGATAATATCGAGGTACGGACAGCAGTTCTTCTAGAGAATTTACTCTTTGCATCAATATATTATGATGAATACGAACGGGAAAACGAATGTGACCTGTACAGAATACACCTTGATAAATTACTTACTGAACTGCCGGAAGAGATGAATGAAACAGACGTATGGACAAAACTGGATATTCACATTCCCGAGAACTATCACGTCTATAAATTACTTTATTACGGATTAACCTGGTGTATAAGGAATGATTATCAGGCACTTGCACGATCAGAGGATGGAAACAAATGGACTTTTATCCCCCTCCCGGTTCGGGAAATGAATTTATCTTCAGAATTGGACGCTATTGAAATTGATCTGGTAAACAACTGTGTATGGATGGCGGATGGTTCTGACAGCTATAAAATGGATATGAGCAGCGGTGATTGGACAAAGATTATAATAGACACAGTACAGAAGGTGGAAAACTTCATGGAGTATAATACCAGATTCTTTCCTGACACGGGCGGAACTGTCTATGCTGCAGTTAATTCGGGATATAGTTCTTATGATTCCGCAAAGGTTTATGTCACCAGGGATACCGGGAAATCGTGGCATGCACTGTATGACTTCACCTCCAGTGTAAATTATTTGTTCAGAGGCGCCGGTGGAAAACTCTTTGCTGCACTTGAGGGTAATGGTCTGGCCTGTTCTGATTAATGACGGAGTGGAGTGGGAATTCTGTAATGAAGGACTTCTCCAAAAAGAGATGGGATATTGGTGTGGTATCAGTGCTGATGTGGCCGGGAGTATAGTTAACTACAGAGTTTCTGAAAAAGAAATTTATGTTATACGGGCATTGCGATACATAATTCATACTACAGATGAAGGGGAAACCTGGGAATACTCTATCTTCCCCGGTTAGCCAGGAAGTATATATTTTCGATGTATGTCCCGGCCCTGATGAGCAATTATATGCAAGGACTGAAATCGGCGTATTCAAATCAGAAGATAATGGAAAAAGCTGGATTTCATTCAGCGCCGGATTGCCGTCAGCCAATGTAACCGGGTTAGATATAACTGCCGATGGATATTTGCTGAGCCT
Source organism: uncultured Ignavibacteriales bacterium (assembly GCA_963764685.1). Taxonomy (GTDB): domain Bacteria; phylum Bacteroidota; class Ignavibacteria; order Ignavibacteriales; family Ignavibacteriaceae; genus CAVXTT01. The sequence continues at coordinate 118,347 of CAVXTT010000001.1, read as the reverse complement.
CTCTGAAAATACAATATACCGGACAAAAGTAAGTCTATTTGACCGTTAGTAACAGAAGAAGTATACATTTTGAAGCTGATAATAGGAAAATCCAATTCAAGACATTGACAAGCAAAGGTCTTAAACCATAAAATCAATCATTTCACTCCAGGAGAAAATTTTTTACTGTTTGATTCATTTCAATCCCCTTTTGTTACTGAATTGTTACTTACAAAATAGGATGTAGTGTAAGTTTTTATATTTCAGAAATTAAAGTACATTTTATACTCAAACGGATGAGGCATTGTACCGATCGCCATTATTTCTTCCTGTTTGATCCTAACCCACTGTTCAATGAGCTCTTCTGTAAAAATATCTCCTCTTTTCAGGAAATCCTTATCGAGCTTCTAATGCATCAAGTGCCTCTGCTAAATTCCTCGGAAGGAATTTAATGTGGTCCTTTATGCCTTCCTCGATAATATTTTTATCGTAAGGACCAAAGCCTTCTTCAACGGGATCAATTTTATTTACTACTCCGTCTATCCCGGCAAGCAGCATTGCAATTAAGACAAAGATATGGATTTGCTGTTGCATCTGGCGGTCTGTACTCAAATCTTGTTTCATCAGGATTTGACACATATTTCGGGATCCTTATTGCGGATGCCCTGTTCCCCTGGCCATATGTTAAAGCAACAGGCGCTTCGTAGCCGGGGACTAATCTTTTATATGAATTTGTGCTCGGATTAGTAAAAGCCGAAAGAGCAGGTCCGTGCTTTAACATACCGCCGATAAAATATCTGCCGGTCTGACTCATATTTCCGTATTCCCCTTTTTTATAGAATAAATTCTTTCCGTTCTTTGTCACAAACAGATGAAGATGCATTCCGTTACCCGCCTGCTGATACATCGGCTTGGGCATAAATGTAATGAAAAGATTTTTCTGAAGGGCAAAATTGAACAATGCATACTTGGTAGAGACAATATTATCAGCAGTTGTAAGCAGGTCAGAAAAATATGTCTCAATTTCCTGCTGCCCTCTTTCGCCCACTTCGTGATGATGATACTTTACATTTATTCCGAACCTCTTTAACAGCTTGCAGGCCTCGTCCCTGAAATCATCATATACATCAAAAGGATTTGCAGCGTGGTATGCCTTCTTATAAAACTCTTCAGCGTGTTCAATCTTATAATATGAGGAGGCAGTACGGGTATCGTATTCAACATTAGAAAAAATATAAAACTCGAATTCGGGTCCCCACCACGACTTATCAGCACCGGTTATTTTCTTAAGGAGCTGTTCTGCTTTTTTGGCAAGATATCTCCCGTCCTGTGAGAAGGGAGTCTTCTTTCCATCGGATAACATAACGTGTGAATAAAAGCTTAGCGTCGGGGCGTCACGGAACGGATCAATAACTGCAGTTGCAAGATCAGGAATTAAGATCATATCGCTGTTCTCAACTTTCCTGAAACCATAACTTGAGCCGTCAAATCCCACTCCTTCCTTCAGCAGTTTTTCGAGGATACCATTGATATACAGGAAGTGTTATATGATGAAGCCGTCCGGTGAGATCAATCGATTTGAGGTCGATAAATTCAATTTTATTTTTCCTGATGGTGTTATTGCAGGTTTGTAAAAGATTAGCTGGCATTGTAGTTTCCCTTTAATAAAAAAAGAGACTGATACCCGTTTATATCAGTCTCTCCAAATGTTATAGATTGCAATTTATAGCGGTAATGCCGGGATAAATTGCCATTGTATCAAGTTCTTCTTCAATTCTTAGAAGCTGGTTGTATTTGGCAATCCGGTCGGTTCGGGATAATGAACCTGTTTTAATCTGTCCCGCATTTGTTGCTACAGCAATATCTGCAATGGTGGTATCTTCAGTTTCACCGCTGCGGTGACTGATTACATTTGTATACCCGGCTTTCTTTGCCATCTCAATTGCATTCAGTGTTTCTGTTAAAGTACCTATCTGGTTCACTTTTATAAGAATGGAATTTGCAATTCCTCTTACAATACCTGTAGCAAGGCGATCGGTATTAGTTACAAAAAGATCATCTCCCACAAGCTGTATTCGGGTGCCGAGTTTTTCAGTTAAAAGCTGCCATCCTTCCCAGTCGTTTTCGTCCAATCCGTCTTCAATGGAAATAATGGGATACTGCTTTACCCAGTTCTCATAAAAATCAACCATCTGTGCTGATGTTTTTTCCACTTTTGATGATTTGAAGAAGCTGTACATTTTATTTTCTTTCTTGTACATTTCACTCGAGGCTACATCAAGAGCGAGGGCAATATCAGTTCCTGTTTTATATCCGGTTTTTTCAATTGCTTCGAGAATTACTTCAAGGGCTTCATCATTTGATTTAAGATTCGGGGCAAAGCCTCCTTCATCACCAACTGAAGTATTATATCCCTTTTTCTTTAATACGGATTTAAGTGAATGGAACACTTCTGCACCCATTCTTAATGCTTCAGCAAAATTGGGTGCACCGACAGGCATTACCATAAATTCCTGGAAATCAACATTATTATCTGCGTGACTTCCGCCGTTCAAAATATTCATCATCGGAACAGGAAGAGTACGTGCATTTACTCCCGCCGATATATCGGTATAAAGGAATATCAAGAGTATCTGCAGCAGCTTTTGCACAGGCAAGTGAAACACCAAGTATTGCATTTGCCCCAAGATTTTCCTTGTTAGGTGTTCCATCAAGATCTATCAGGAACTGGTCGATATAAGCCTGTTCGGATGCATCGGCATCTATCAGTTCATCAGCTATTTTCTCATTGATATTTTCTACGGCCTTTAATACTCCCTTACCGCCGTAGCGCGATTTATCTCCATCTCTTAATTCAACTGCCTCGTGCTCACCTGTGGAAGCGCCGCTTGGAACAGCTGCCCTTCCAATAATTCCGCTCTCCAGTAAAACTTCAACTTCAAGTGTCGGGTTTCCTCTCGAATCCAGTATCTCTCTTCCTAATACATCAACTATTGTGGTCATTACATCTCCTGAATCAGTTTATAAAATGTCTCAAAACTTTAAAAATTTCAGATCTTTAAAATAATCATCAAGGAAGTGATTAACAATAAATCTTAAATCGTGCGGTCGTGCGGAGCGTCGGAATCAGAAATATTGAATATTTTGCCGGCCGCCTACCGGCGGGCAGGCGAACGACAGCATGAAAAAATCCATCCGGTTTTAGTGCTGGTCATCAGTTAAATTAGCAGGTGGTCATATTTGATTATTTTTTAATAGGAGTTATATAAAGGTTTAGGTAAACCTTAAATAATAGTTTAATGAAAAACTATCTTATTCTGATTTGTGTTATATCTTCAATCATCGTCTCTGCTGCCGATGAGGAAAAAATATATAAGCTGAAGAAAACAAATACAGAAATTGAGGTAGATGGTATAATTGACAGCCTATGGGAAACTGCTGATTCATTATCCGATTTTATCCAGCACTCTCCTTATAACGGAAAAGAACCCACCATAAGAACAGTCACAAAACTGCTGACCACCGATGAATCGATCTATGGATTAATCGTTTGTTATGATTCCAGGTCAAAAATTCAAAACGTGACCGGAACCCTCGATCAGTTCTCAGGAGATATGGTTTCCCTGATGTTCGATACTTTTAACGATCATAACACGGCTTATAAATTCGCAGTATCTGCTTCGGGCGTTAGAAGCGACTGCCGGTTAATTGACGATGCTCGAAACAGGGATTACAGCTGGGATGGTATATGGTTTGCAGATTCAAAAATCTATGACTGGGGATTCGTTGTTGAAATGAAAATTCCCTACAAATCAATTCAGTATGATACCCTCAAACATTCCTGGGGATTGGATATCGACCGGTGGTCACCTGTAAGGTCTGAAGATATTTACTGGTGCGGTTATGAAGAAAATGAAGGGCAAAGGATATCTAAATTCGGATCGCTGGTGTTTGAAGATTTCACTCCCCAGGTTGAAGGATTGAATCTTGAGATATATCCAGTTGCACTTACAAAGTTTACTTATATAAGAGATGGTGTTTACGAAGGAGACCCGGCACTTGGTATAGATATATTTTATAACCCTTCACGCAGTCTTACTTTTCAATTGACAGCCAATCCCGATTTTGCACAGATAGAAGCAGATCCTTTCGATTTTAATATTTCCAGGTATGAATCTTATTATTCCGAGAGGCGTCCTTTCTTTACGCAGGGATATGAAATATTCCGTCCTTCGGGACAGGAAAGAAGCAGCGGTTTTTATTTGCCCCTTGAACTTTTCTATTCACGCAGGATAGGTAAGATTCTTCCCGACGGAACTGAGGTCCCGCTTACTTTCGGGGCAAAGGCATCGGGCAGAATAAATGAATGGGAGTATGGTGGATTTGTTGCCCGGACCGCAGAAACAGATTATGAAGTTGACGGAAATACATACACTGAACCAAAAGCTTTTTTTGGTACCGGCAGAATAAAAAAGCAGGTACTTGGAAATTCAAGCATAGGAATTCTGTTTTCCGGAAAGCAGACAAGCGAACATAACTATGGTGTAATTGATGTTGACGGGGCATTCAGATCGTCCGACTGGCAGCTTGCATACCAGGTTGCAAGGTCATTTAAGGATTCTACAGGAGATTATGCAGCTTCTGCAGGATTCAGGATGGTAACCGAAAACTGGATGACACTGATGAGATCAAGATATATAGGTGATGAATTTGATATTAACCAGATTGGGTATGTTCCCTGGATTGGCACAGGCTCTTCAACTATTTTAACCGGTCCGCGCTGGTATTTTACCCGGGGGGAGTTGTCGTCAATTCTTTTATACGCCGGCCCTTATGTTGGTTATGAAAAAGTAGATGATTACATAGATAAAGAGGGAATTATCGGATTTAATATGCAGTTCAGAAGCAACTGGGCCTATGAAATAAATATTTCGGCAGGAAAAAATAAGGATCAGGGGAAAGAATTTGATTCCTATGAACTGAATTTAAGTGCATATTTCAACATTAAACCGGAATGGTCTGCGAATATTTACGGCGGGGTATCAAAGTCGTACAATTTTTCAAGAGATTACCTTGCCCTCTTTTATTGGTTAGGCGGAAGTGCCTCCTGGAAAATAATTGATATACTTGAGATCGGGAGTTCCCTGGATACCTATGTAGAAGGAAACCCGGAAGGGAATATTGAAGATGTGACATTTAATTCACGTCCTTATTTCTCTCTGACCCCCGTGAATTATTTAAATCTCAGGATGTATGTCGACAATGTTTATGTGCGATCGACCGATAAACTTGAACAGCTTGTTATCGGTTTTCTTTTCTCCTATAATTTTTCCCCCAAAAGCTGGATCTATTTTGCTATCAATGAACTTCACACTAGGGAAACGGATCCTGTTGATAATATCCGCAAAATGGAAATCTCCGACAGAGCTGCTGTTCTTAAGATTAAATATCTATATTATTTTTAGGGAATCTCTCACACATTGCTTTCCCTTAAACCCAAAGGGAGGATGCATCCCGATAGGAACTTTCTAAGTCTCCTTATTTTACTATTTTAACCTTATGAAAAATTTCAGGATACCTGAGTTTTATAAAAGCTCGGTTATAACAAGAATAAAGCATTTACGTAAAAGCGATGACCCCAGAAAGAAGGATTTTAATCCAACAATACTGGATTTTGGAGCGGTAAAATTTTTATTAGCCCGTCATTTTGGTTTCTGTTACGGGGTAGAGAATGCAATTGAAATAGCCTACAGGACGGTGGAAGAAAATCCCAATAAAAGAATTTTCCTGCTCAGCGAAATGATCCATAACCCGGGAGTAAATGAGGATCTTAAAGAAAGGGGAGTGGAATTCCTTATGGATACTTCCGGCAATTTTCTTGAAGGATGGAATAATCTTAACAGCGAAGATATTGTTGTGATCCCTGCATTCGGAACAACATTGGAAATTGAAAGCAAGCTGAACGACCTGGGAATAAATCCATATAAATATAATACAACCTGTCCCTTTGTTGAAAAGGTATGGAACCGATCAGGAGCAGCTGGGGACAGCAGGGATATACAATAATAATCCACGGAAAGCATTATCACGAAGAAACCAGAGCTACATTTTCACACAGTAAGGAAAACTCTCCTTCATTAATTGTAAGGGATCTTGATGAGGCAAAATTCCTTGCAGAATATATCCGGGGAAAGAAATCCGATGTCGAATTTAAAGAATTTTTTAAGGGAAAGTATTCTATAAATTTTAATCCCGCAGAAGACCTTTACCGGCTGGGAGTGGTGAACCAGACGACGATGCTCGCCTCGGAAACAGAGGCTATATCAGACCTTATTAAAGAAGCGATGATATCCCGTTACGGTGACCATAATATTAAATTTCATTTTGCGGATACGAGGGATACTTTATGTTATGCCACAAATGATAACCAGGATGCTACATACGGATTATTAAATGAGGACGCCGATCTTGCTATTGTGGTAGGGGGGTATAACAGCTCCAATACTTCCCATATTGTCGAACTTTGTACGAAAAAATTCAAGACATATTTTATTTCTTCAGCTGAAAAGATTATTTCACCTAAAGAAATAAAGCATTTTGATATCCATTCACAGAAAGAAAAAATTACCATGGGATTTTTACCGAAGCATAAACCTGTGAAGATAATTTTAACGAGCGGTGCATCCTGTCCCGATGCAGTTGTTGAAGAAGTACTTTACAAGATACTTTCTTACTTCCCTGATGCCCATCAGTCAGATGAAGTACTTGAGAGATTACTCAGTTAAATTGACCTATTTATCCTACCTTATATCTCTTGATCAATAATTGTCATTAATTAATAAGATTGTTCTTTCAATCTTAAAAATATCCGGGTAAAACTTTAGGGCTACAGCTTTCACATCCCCTTCCATAACCTTTTAATTCTCTTACCGGACCTCTTCTCAACCAGAGACATTTTAGGGCTTTAATAGGACATAGTAGGGGCACAATAGGGGTTAGAACCTGGTACTGGATAGGTGCTTAGCCAAAAGCAATATTTGTTAATTATTGATTATTTAATTTATTTAATCTATTTTTTAACGGCTCTTGCAATACGTCACAAAAAACGCAATAAATTGTACTAATCTTTGAACAATAAGAAGGTTTTTATATGAGAACTATCTGGAAAGGTCATATCAGCTTCTCCCTGGTTATAATTCCCATAAGAATTTATTCAGCAACGGATACTACAGAAAATATCAGTTTCAACCAGCTTCATAAGGAGGATATGGGGAGGATTGGATATGATAAAAAATGCAAAACCTGCCAGCAGGTAGTAAATGCTGCCGATATTCTGAAGGGATATGAATATGAAAAGGATAAGTATGTAATCATAGAACCTTCCGATCTTGAAAAGGTAAAGCTTTCCAGCACTAAAATTATTAATATAGAAGGGTTCCTGGATCAGAAAGAAGTTGATCCGGTTCTCTATGATACTCCATTTTTTATCGGTCCCGATAATGATGCCGCTGCAAAAGCCTATAATCTTTTAATGGAGACAATGAAGCAGTCGAAAAAAATTGGCATTGGCAGGGTTGTTATAAGGGACAGGGAAGATGTCGTTCTGATTGCCCCGCTGGAAAAAGGACTTGTACTCTACAAGATCCGCTACCCGAATGAAGTAAAAAATATAAATGAAGTTCCTTTGCTGAAAGTAACCAAACTTGAGACCGCTGAGGTGAATCTTGCAAAGTCGCTTGTTGATTCGATGTCGGTTAAGCTGAAAGATATACCCATAAGCGACAGATACAAGGATGCGCTGAAGGAAATTATTCAGGCAAAGATTTCAGGAAAGGAAATAAGCGCACCCGAAAAAATTGATGTTAAGCCCGCTGTGGATCTGATGGCGGCATTAAAGAAAAGTCTGGGACAAACAAAGAAGATGCCGATGGAAAAAGCAAAAGGAAAAGTAAAAATAAAGAAACCGGCAGCCAAAAAGAAAACCGGGACATAAAATTTTATCGTCTGCAGAAAAAATAAATTAATATATTCTCATTTTGTTGATTTTAAGTAATGAATAATTTATTTTGAATACAAGAGTGCTTCTTTTAATTACTCAATGAAATTTTAAATTTAAATATTAATCCTCCCACCTTCACGGAGGATTTTTTATTGGTGCCTATGAAAATATTTACAATTGATCAGAATGACGTTGAGCTGAAGAAGAACAAAAAAAGCAGGAGGCAAAAACCGGGCTTTAAAAATCAGCTCAGCTTATTTACAGCCGATCCCCAGATCCTTTATCTAACTCTCGATACGGGAGGATATTTTGAAACAGCTCTTAAGCTTGATGAAGAAGGGGACCCGCGTGCCTCTGAATTTTATCTTAAAGCCATTGAGCATGATGACTGTACACCGGATGCATATTGTAATTTAGGGGTGATCGAAGCAGATAAAGGAGGTAACCTTAAAGCCTTTTCTTATTTTCTTAATGCACTCAGACTAGACCCTTCTCACGCAGAATCTCATTTCAATATTGCAAATCTTTATTTTGAAATGGATGATTATAAGCTCGCCGAGTTGCATTATTATATTACAATGGAAATGGCAGAGGATTTCTCGAACGTCTATTTCAATATGGGTCTGTTGTATCTGAGGATGGAGCAATATGCCAAAGCAGAGGAGAGTTTTCTAAAATATAAACAGAAAACCGGGAGCGACGACTGGAAGATCGTTGACCAGCTGCTGGATCAGATGAAAACTTCCGTAAGGCATTAATTTAATTTATCACCGCCGGTTCAACTCTTTAAGGATATCACCATCGATATGGTTAAATTTTTATGCTTATACCAATCTATCAATGTTCCTTATCGAAGTTGCCGGTCATCTCGATACATTTTCTCGAGGACTCGAAAACACTCGATAACCTTAGTGGCTGTTCCTTTGGATTAGGAAAGCAAGGTGGCTGAGTGTCGCCAAAAGAATCTTATATTTCAGAATCATCCAAAAGGCGACGTATCGAAGCCACCGGAAATGAAAGACCTCCTGCCGTTGAGTCCTAATTATTTCAGTAAAAGCATTTTCTTTACTGAATAAAATTTATTTCCGCTGTTCTGAGGTATGGCTTCCAGGGAATAATAATAAACACCGGATGAATTTGTACCGGCGCTCCATTCTTCGTCATAAAAACCTGCCGCTAAATTCTGTTCCGGAATCTCTTCAACAACCTGACCCAGGGAATTGAAGATTGTTATTTTTACCCTGGAATCCATGGGGATAGAATATTTAATTGTCGTTACAGGATTAAAAGGATTCGGGTAATTCTGTCCGAGTGAAAACTCACGGGGCAGGTTATTAACATCAATTTCAATTGAACCTTCATCATTACGGGTGCCGTCAAGATCCAGCTGATACAGTTTGTAAATATATTTTCCTGAAGCAGGTACGGGATCGACATATGAGTAATAAGATTTACCCGTATAAGTTCCCTTACCTGGAACAAATGCAATGATCTCTCCATCACCGTTACCGGTTACATTTCTACGTTCAACTTCAAAGCCCTTATTATTCAGCTCTGTTGCAGTACTCCACTTCAATAAAACATCTTTTCCGGTCAATACTGCAGTAAATGAATTTAATTCAACAGGGACAGGTTCAAAAGGACCTCCTGAATAACATATTATTCTTCCGTCATCAGTTCCAGCAGTAAACTCGTGGGAATAATTTCCGTCAATGCTGAAAATATCGGTTATTCTCTCAACTGCATTATCAACCGGTGCGCCTGTATTATATTGATTTATTATCGAACCTGTTAAACCATCGAGTAAGTATATATTGGCATTTAAAGTTCCTGCAAGGACTTCTTTATAATTATCATCATTCAGATCCACAAGCTCCTCAACCCCCATTGTGTAGGAATAATCGAGGGGATTGCTCCAGAGTAAGCTGCCGGTTTTGGTATCATACCTGTAAATTCCTTCCTTGCCGGAAAATATCATATCTTCATATCCATTTGAATCAAGATCGCTTATCAAATGTATATTCGCAAATGTTGCAAAATTAGGAAAAGGATGGTTCCAGATAACGGCTCCGTTGGCTCCGCTTCTTGAATACACATTTACATTCATACCTCCGCTGAATCCTACAAAATCTTTTACTCCGTCATTATTTACATCCTTAGTTTCTTTCAAACTCCATACGACGTCAGGAACCTGAACATTAAATAAAGGACCGCCGCTGTTATTAAATCTATACAGGTAATAAGGACCTCCGTTATTCTGATCGACACAAATAACACCCCCTGTCTGAAGAGTTGTAATATCGAAGGTATATTGCCCGGGCTGGGGCATATTAAATATTTCCATTCCGTTGAGTCCGTTTAGACAGATAGCCGCGTGCCTGCCGCCTGAGGATGATCCGCTGGCTGATAATAAGACATCGGGCACAGTATCTCCGTTAAAATCTTTATCGGCTCTTAGTCCGTTTATATCACCGTCGCTGTAATTAATGGAATCGCCGTATGCCCAGATCGTATTGCCTGTTCTGCCGGAAATAGTATAAACCATTTCGTTACCGCCGCCGACTCCTATTACAACATCCTGTACTCCGTCGCCGTCAACATCACTTCTTACCTGCATACCATCCTGGTAACCCACCGAGCCGGTATTGTTATTATTGTACCCGGTATCGAATTTCCATATTACATCCCCCGCTACCGAAGAATTTCCATTAACGCAGATCGTATAATAATTCCTTGCTGTAATTATCAGGTCTTTTATTCCATCATTGTTCACATCATTTATCATTTTCATACTTGTTGGTTCAAGGTCATTGGTATAGGAATTTGGGTTCAAAGGAAATGTCATCTGCCATAGAACTTCACCAAGAACTGCCGGATTCTGGAATCCTGTACCCGACAGGTAAACCTTCTTCACAGGTTCATTAACTGCCAGCGAATTGATCACCAATGAGTCAGTAAAATTATTTACCGAGTTTGGCTTAAACCATACTTTCAATACTCTGTAAGACTGCGATGGAATATTTACAGGGAATTGGACACCGGTGGTGTCAAGTACAAAACGGGATGTAGAAGTTGAAAAGGAATTTATCTGAAGAGGAATATTACCGTGATTTTCAACCTTCATATCCCACATACAATTAGAATTAACTCTTCTTCCCCCATAATTAAATTGATTGGAGACCAGATAAATATACGCTCCCTGGTAGACACCCTTTCCCTTAAGGGCAATATTTTTTATGGGAGTGCCGCCGTCGTTACTATGAATGGCAAGAGTTCCAAAAGCTGAATCATATGCTGCAGGGGTGAAGTTCGTATTATAAATTATTTGTCCGCCGGCAGGAATAGTATCAGGAAGGGATGTTCCCGGAATTGAAAATACAGGGTTATTAATCACAAAACTGTTTATTATCAGGTCCGCTGTACCGGTATTTGAAACAGTCAAAGGAACCTGACCGGACGTGCCGATTGGTACAACACCGAAATCGAGAGTTGATGAGGAAGTTGTAATTACAGGGTTTCCCTGTCCGGTAATTGAATACTTGTACAGAGTTTTGTACACATACGAAGTTCCTCCGATTCTCTGAGCTAACAGCCATAAATAACTTCCATCCCAATATAATCCTCTGGGTACACAGGTACCGTCAGGATCAGGAGTTGGAAATGAAAAAATAGTATCGCCGAGAGTTTTACTGTAAGCATAAATTCTTTCAACATCACCTGTATACTGTTTATCATTAACATAGAAAACGGTATCTCCCTTTACAGCAATTCCGATCACCTGCCGTCCCCGTAAGGGAAGAGTATCAACAATAGTATAGTCCACAAGATTGATAGCAAAATGCATAGCAGTTCGGGTAGCTAACGAAGTCTGGTGAGAATACCGTGTACCATAACTTACTTGATCCATCCATAGCCAGATCACCTACCAGGGCAGCCTGACCGTTCAGGTTTGGTGGTATTATACTATCGAGCACTTCTCCTGATTGGGCAACACGGTAGATCTTATTTGAATTTTTGGCTATCCAGAAATCTGTCCCGTCAAACTCAGCTCCTCCTGCATTATTAATAGAAAGAGCAATACTATCCAGGATGACGCCGGTCTTAGTTATTTTATAAAACCTTGCAGGGTCCGACTGGTTATAGTTATAATTTGTAGTGACCCAAAAATCATTGTCTTTTTGGGTTATTCCCCAGAAATAGTCATAGTAATTGTATCTTGGGAATGGGTAGGATGCTACAAGAGTCTGCGCAGAATTACTTACAGTAAACAGCAGACAGAAGAGGTAAAAGGCTTTTTTCATAACCGCTTCTCCTGGTGACGAAAAGTTAAACATAAACCGGGTTAATATATGAAATTGTTTTAAAACACCTTTTGATTTTTTAACATAAAAATAATCTTTATTTGTATGGGAAGATTAGGTTTTTTTAATATCTTTAATTAATCATTTACAAATTACTTTTCGAGGAGTTCTATATGAAGAAAACCATACTGGTTTTTTGCGCAATTTTCTTGCTCTGGGGAGCATCTTCCTTTGCCGGAACTTATTACGTTCAGGTAGTAAACAATGCATTTATCCCTTCCAATTTAAATGTTAATGCAGGTGATCAGATAATATGGACACTGATGGCAGGGACACATACAACAACCTCCACAGCAGTACCTCTGGGTGCGGCTACCTGGAACTATCAGTTTACGGGAGTAGGTGATACTTATACGTATAACGTAACTGTCGGCGGACAATATGCATATCATTGTATCTATCATGCCTTAATGACTGCAACATTTACTGCAGCAGATAATTTCCCGCTGGTGGAAAATTTTGATTACCCTGCAGGTGATTCACTAAGATTATATGGATGGAATATTACCGGAACTGTTTTTTCAAATCCTGAACTGGTTGTTAGTCCTGGTTTGAGTTATCCCAATTACCCTCTTTCAGGAATTGGTAATGCTGCAGGTCTGGGAAACACCGGTGCAGATGTGAACAAACAATTTCCTGATTCAGTAAATACAGGTTCAGTTTATGCGGCTGCAATGGTTAACATAACCACGGGGCAAACTGGTGATTATTTTATGCATTTTGGAGTTTCTCCGACAAACTCATCTATATTTATGGGAAGAGTTTTTGTTAAGCTTGCGGCTAACGGAAACCTTGCATTCGGTATTTCCAAATCATCAATATCCGCTTCAATAGTACCAAATTACACCGATTCAATATACACAACAGGTACTACGTATCTGCTGGTATTAAAATATAAATTCAATGCCGGTGTTAATGATGATTCAGTATTCCTGTTTGTAAATCCGGCGATCACCCCTACCGAGCCGGCAGCTTCTGTTTCTCACGGTACATCCAGTGCAAATGATCCTACTTCACTGGGAACAATTAATATTCGTCAGGGAACAGCCGCAAGTGCACCAACACTGGTAATTGACGGAATAAAAGTATCATTGAGCTGGGCACAAGTAGTGCCTGTAGAACTTACATCATTTACAGCTAATGCATCCGGAAATAATGTTACTCTAAGATGGACTACAGCATCTGAAACAAACAACCGGGGCTTTGAAATTCAAAAACTTCAATCGGGTACCTGGACCACTTCAGGTTTTGTACAGGGTAAAGGAACTTCTACCGAAGAGAATTCATATTCCTTCACAGATAAAGATCTGCAGTCGGGAAAATATATTTACAGACTAAAGCAGGTTGATTTTGACGGTTCATACTCCTATTCACAGAATGTTGAAGTTACAGTATCTGCTCCTCTTACATTTGAACTTTCACAGAACTATCCTAATCCTTTCAATCCTTCGACAACAATTCATTATGCCATACCCGAAGCGGGAAATGTAAAGCTTATTGTTTACAACCTGCTGGGACAGGAAGTAAAATCATTAGTCAACGGATTCAAGGAAGCAGGAGCTTATTCAGTAAACTTTGATGCTTCAGGACTGAACAGTGGTCTTTATCTTTATAAGCTTGAAACCGGTTCGTATACCCAGGTAAAAAAGATGACGCTGCTGAAATAAACAGCTTTTAACTAAGGGCGGATGATAGTCCGCCCTTTTTTATTTTAAACAAAGCTAATATTTATGAACAAGCTTTTTATTTACTCTGCCTTTTTATTCCTTTTATCAATTCAATTCCTGACCGCACAAACCAAATATTATACGGCGGCGGGAAAAGATTCGATAACTTACCTTGCAACTAATTATGGGATGTTGGTTTTAACAAGGAATGAACAGGATAACCTGGAGTTTTTTACAATTATAATCGGTCTTAATGTCTCCTATCAGCGGGCAGCAGATAATGAAAAGTATTTAGTACTCTCTTCCGGCAGGGTTGATCTTTTTTCATTGCTGAATAAATATTTACCCGAATATAAAGGATATGTTGATGTCCCCTCCATTCTTTCAATCCGCCCATTCGGAGATCATTTTCTCGTAATCCGGAATGCCAGCACACATTACCTGGTCGGGTTTTTAGATGATTCTGTTAAAATAATAACAAGTATAAACAGTGTCTGGGCAACTTTTTCCGGAAATACTGCTTTCTATCCCGAAGCCGTTTATCCATATTTCTTTGGCTATTCACAGTCGACAAACCGTGTCATAATGTACAAATATCTTGAGGACCAAAGAGAATTTCTGCTTCTGGATACATTGAATATTTTAGAACCGGGATACACTCTTACCCAGATGTATGGAGGGAAGGACAGGTTTTTTACCAGGGAGCGTCTGCCGGTATCAGGCGGATACAATATATATGAAAAGATGTTTTTAATCAGCAATGATACGTTAGTCCAGCTCTCATCCAATTTTTCAGTTAAGCAGAATTATTTCATTGATGAAATAGAATGTACCGATACACTGATAAGGTTTTCCTCTTCATATACTTTTCTGAACGGGGATTCCCTGATTGAACCGAACGGGGATTTAACTTCCTACTCAAATCTATCAGGTCAAAGGATATATAATACCAGGCGGACAGGATTACCATTCTATTCTGCATTCTTTTATTCAGGTCAGATTACCGGTAACCAGATAAACTCACACCGGTTCTTTTATGATCCTGTTGGTGTAGATGATGCCGGGAAAGAGATCAGCGGCTTCAGACTGGAACAGAATTATCCCAATCCTTTTAATCCGACTACAACTATAAATCTTACTCTTCCTGAACCCGCAAATATTAAACTTTCTGTTTATAATCTTCTCGGACAGGAACTCAGAGTCCTTCTAAATGAATATAAACAAGCCGGAACTTATGAAGTGAACTTTGATGGCTCAGGATTGAACAGCGGACTTTATTTCTATAAAATGGAAGCCGGAGATCAAATCCTGGTGAGAAAGATGCTCCTTCTGAAGTGATAAACCGGGTAAAATTAATTTCTTTGGAGTCTTTCCCTTAATCACTATCTTTACTTAATTAAAAAATGAAGAGGGGAGCTTCATAATGAAAAGGGGAAATCCGTTCTGCATACTTCGCTTATTAGAAATAATGACAGCCATACTGCTTTTAACAGCATCATCTCCGCTGATATTTCTGTTTGCATCTATCTCTTTTCTGCAGCTGAAAAGTTATCCTTTCTTTTCCCAGTTGAGAGGGATTACATTAAGTGCCGGACTCTTTAAAATCTATAAGATACGAACTATTCCCCCCGCGGCTGAAAAAATCCATTGTCCGGAAATACTTTATAAGAGTGAACTTGCTCCTTATGTTACAAAATTCCTGAGCTGGTTAAGGAGTACAGGTTTAGATGAACTGCCGCAGCTTATCAATGTTATAAGGGGAGAAATGCACATTGCCGGTCCCCGTCCTCTTAGTATAAATGACCTGGTATCGATGCAGGAGAAATTTCCTTATCATTATAGTTCGAGAGAAAAACTAAAGATTAAGCCCGGGATTACCGGTCTATGGCAGGTATACGGAAACAGGAATAGCGGGATGGCAGGACTAATTGAAATGGACAGATTTTATGAGGAAAATATGAGCCTGAAACTAAATGCAATTATTATTTTGAAAACTATTACCATAATACTATTTGCCGGGAAATCTGATTCTATTACACGAAAAGCTTATAGCAGGAAACAGAGTAAAAGTTTGTTATTAAGCCAAAATCATCTTTAAATACTTTAATCATATGTTTGGATTTAATAAGGAAGACAAAACATACAGCCGCCTTGGCGGAGAGGTTTTCCGGGAAACCAGAAGAAAACGGAACCTGCTTTATATTATATACGGGGTAATTTCCTTTATCATCCTGAATGCAGTTCTGTATTTCATCTCCGTGTTTTAGAGGGATTACCGGTACCCTACTCCATTGAACCTCATCCTATTAAGGATTATATTTCTCTTTTAAATCCCCGGAATTGATGAGCAATAATAAAATATATATTGAAACCTACGGCTGCCAGATGAATCTTGCTGATACCGAGATTGTGCTTGGTATTTTGAAGAATTCAGGATATTCTGTAACAAATGATGCAGAACAGGCAGATGTTGTTCTTTTAAATACCTGCAGTATCAGGGAAAATGCAGAACAGCGTATATACGGCAGGTTAGGAAACTTTAAGAGGATTAAGGATTCAAAACCGGGACTGGTTGTGGGTATTCTCGGGTGTATGGCTGAACGTCTCAGGAAGGATCTTGTTGAAGAGAAAAAAGTAGTAGATATTGTAGTAGGACCTGACGAATACAGAAGACTTCCCGAACTGATCGATGTTGCCTTCCATGGTGAGAAAGGTATCGGGGTTAAACTTTCCCGTACCGAAACATATGATGATATTATACCTTACAGGGAAGACGGACTGCAGGCCTGGATATCTGTAATGAGAGGTTGTGATAAATTCTGTACATTCTGTGTTGTTCCGTTTACCCGCGGAAGGGAAAGAAGCCGGTCGCTTACCTCAGTTGTTGATGAAATCAAACAGCTTTCGGAGAGAGGTTTTAAGGAAGTTACACTGCTGGGACAGAATGTCAATTCTTACAGGGATCAGAATTATGATTTTGCTGATCTTCTTTCTGCTTCAGCTGTTATTGACCGTTCTATGAGAATAAGATTTACTACATCCCATCCGCAGGATATTTCAGATAAACTTCTTTATACAATTGCAGAACATTCTAATTTATGCAAGTATATTCACCTGCCTGTTCAATCAGGAAGCGACAGGATCCTTGATCTGATGAGCAGGAATTATACTGTCGCCCATTATCTCGGCATAATCGGGAAGGCAAGAGAAATCATTCCCGGCGTAACTTTCTCTACAGATATTATTTCTGGATTCCCGTCCGAGACATTTGAAGACCACGTTATGACCCTGGATCTGATGAGGAAAGTTAAATACGACGGTGCATATATGTTTAAGTATTCCCCGAGAGAAGGAACTAAATCGTTCCGGATGGAAGATGATGTTGCTGAAGAAACAAAAACAAAAAGACTGCAGGAGATCATAGAACTCCAGCAGCAGATATCCTTTGAAATAAATAAAGAATTGGTCGGTAAAGAAGATATAATCCTGATTGAAGGATTCAGCAGAAAATCTGAAGCATTCTTTGCCGGCAGAACTGACTCTAATAAGGTAGCTATTATTCCTGTGCATCCTGATCTTAAAGAAGGGATATATGCCAGGGTCCGGATAACAAAAGTGAATCACGCTACTTTATTCGGAGAGCTTGTCGATATTCCCGCACCGGGTAAATTTAATATTGCTTTAACTGCATAAACCAGTCTTGCGAAAATATTTAATTCTAAGTCTTTTTTTATTGTTCTCCCTACCTGTCGCTGCACAGGAGACTGACATTGTTCCATACCTTAAAATGATCGAAGAGGGGAAACAGGATGAGGTTGTTGCTAAAATGCCTGATCTTAAAAAACAACATCCCGGTGACCCGTCAATTATGTTCCTTGAAGCTGTACTTACAACTGAACCGGATAATGCACTGCCGTTATTCAATACCGTGATAGAAAAATATCCCCGCAGCCGTTATGCAGATGCATCCGTTTACAGGGTCTACAGTTATTACTTTGCACTTGGACTTTACAGCACAGCAGAGAAGCACCTCGAGCATCTTAAAAAAGAATACACGGATTCTCCATATATAAAACTTGCAGAAAGAAATATTCCTGATACCGATGAAAAATCAGAAATAGCCACTCAGGAGCCAGTTGTTCAATCAAATGAAGAAAAGTCAGACCTGCAATACCATTTTACCATACAAGCAGGGGCATTCAGCAATAAAAAGAATTCAAACGCATTAGTTGAACAGTTCAGGACTGCAGGGTACGATACTCAAATAAAGGAAAAACTCGTAGGGGGAACTTCATTCGACATAGTCTATGTAGGAAAGTTTGCAAATGAGAATGAAGCCCGGGAGTTCCTGAAGATCATTAACGACCGGTACAAGCTTGACGGAAGAGTAGTCGGCATCAATAATGACCACTGATCATATCAAATTTGTCGGCACCGGCTCTGCCGCCGCATCTAAAGAAAGATTCCACTCATCCTTTGTTTTTTACAGCGGGGGGAAATACTGTCTGATCGATGCAGGGGATGGAGTTTCAAAGGCATTACTTAATGCGGGTATCCCATTCAATGAGATCAGCTCCATAATTATTTCTCATATGCATCCTGATCATTATTCAGGTCTGGCGGGACTTCTTATACAGATGAAACTGAACAAGCGGACAGAAGAATTATCATTATACGTACACGAAAGTCTGCAAGACACTATTCTTAATTTTATTAATACATCCTATCTCTTCATTAAAAGATTAGGATTTCCATTCCGCCTAAACGGTTTTACGCAGTATGAGTTTTTTCATCCTTCGGAAAACCTTGAGGTCCTTGCAAGGCAGAATTCCCATCTTGATGGTTATATAAAAGATTCTCCCGGTGAACTAAGCTACTCCTGCAGCAGTTTTCTGTTCAACTTTCATAATAAACCGGTCTTTTATACAGGGGATATCGGAGCCGAAGAAGACCTATACATCTTTGATGATTATAATTTAGATATTATGATCAGTGAAGTTTCTCATATCAGCCTGCCGGCTGTCTTAAAATCTTTTCGGGCATCCGGCGCCGCTAAACTATACCTTACGCATTTAAGCGATGGGGATGAGCAGCAGATTCTAAATTCCCTGACTAAGGAAATGTCAGGAAAAGTTATTATCGCTAAAGAAGATTTGGCAGTATCCTTTTAGTCATTTACCTCGATAAAGTGCTTATTTTTGCTTATATTTATGTCTTGAACATTTCATCATTCTGCAAGTATGACAATTAGTCAGTTTAAGAAAGAGTTCGGTATTATAGGAAACTCACCGGAGATTAACGACCTGGTGGATATAGTAATGCAGGTTGCCGACTCATCAATTTCTATCCTGATTTATGGTGAAAGCGGTGTAGGGAAGGAAGTCTTTGCACGTGCGATACACGGGTATAGTTCGAGAGCCGACAAGCCGATCGTAACAGTAAATTGTGCTGCAATACCTGAAGGGATTCTTGAGAGCGAATTGTTCGGTCATAAAAAAGGCTCCTTTACCGGCGCCTCCGAAAACAGAAAAGGATATTTTGAAATAGCCGATGGAGGTACTCTCTTCCTGGATGAGATTGCAGAGATGCCGTTAAGTACACAGGTTAAGCTCCTCCGCGCAATTGAATCAAAAGAGTTTATGAAAATAGGGGATGAGGTAGTTACCAGGGTAGATGTAAGATTTATTGGTGCAACAAATAAAGACCTTCAGAAGGAAGTAGATGCAAGACATTTTCGGGAGGACCTTTATTTCCGGCTAAAGGCTGTATCCCTTAATATCCCTCCCTTGAGAAAAAGGAAGGGGGATATAGATGAACTTGTTTACCATTTTCTTTCGCAGTACAGTGCAGCTAATAATATGAAGCTGCCTGAAATTACACCCGGCGCATTTAATCTGCTAAGGGAAGCTCCCTGGCCGGGTAATGTGAGGGAATTAAAGAATGTTGTTGAATCTGCCTCGGCATTAAGCAGAACAGGAGTTATAGATGAGGATCTCCTCTCTACTCTTCTCAAAAGTGTTGATTATGATCATTCCGGAAGAAATTTACCTGTCTATCTCCGTAAATCAACAGAAGAACTTGACAGGGAACTTCTCTACAGGGGTTTGTATGAAATTAAAAAGGACCTTGTTGAGCTTAAGGACCTGATGTACCAAAAACAGGTAAATAATGAAGAAAATGAACCCAATGAGGTCAAAACTCTTCGTGAAATTGAGAAAGAAGCTGTTCTGAACGCTTTGGATAAGGCAAGAGGAAATAAAAGAATTGCCGCCTCTATGCTCGATATAAGTGAAAGAACACTGTATAGAAAGCTGAAAGAGTATGATATTGAAGAAAAATAAGCTTTTTATATCACAGCTGGTCTCATGGGGCGTGGTCAATACCATATGTGCTTTATTGTTTATCATACCTCTCGTCCTTAATTTTGGATGTTGCGTATATTCGTTTACGGGGGCATCCGTTGAACCGCATATTCAGACTATTGCGATACCGGTAGCAGAGGACAGAAGCGGTGCCGGAGAACCGGGCTTGAGAGAATTACTTACTCAGAGGTTAACTCAAAAATTTATTACTGATAACACTCTGCAGGTAGCCGAGAAAGTAAATGCAAATGCGATTATTGAAAGCACTATTACTTCTCTTACTGATGCTCCTGCATTAGTTACTGCAGGTGAGGATGTTCCTGCAAGGAGAATAACTATAAATGTAAGAGTGGTCTACAAAGATCTCGTAAAAAGAAAGACCATTTACGAAAGAACCTTTTCTAATTATGGTGACTATGCTTCAGCAGGGGGAATATCAGAAAGAAAAAATGCAATTGATCTTGCAATCGATAGAATAACGGAAGACATATTGCTCGATACAGTGTCGGGCTGGTAAAAAATTTTAAGGAAAGAATTTAATGGATGATATCGTACTGATCTCTTATTTTGCTTCACTCTTTATACTTTTCGTTTTTGGTCTCCACGGATTTATAATGATATACTATCATAGGAAATACCGTGATGTTACACCTAAATCGAAAGAAACCAGTGGAGAACCCCTCGTAACAATTCAGCTCCCATTATATAATGAGTTATATGTGGTTGAGAGACTAATCGAATCTGTATGCGAAATAGATTATCCCAAAGATAAAATGGAAATCCAGGTTCTTGATGACTCCACCGATGAGACTGTTGAAATCACCCGCCGGATGGTGGATAAGAAAAAAGCCGAAGGATATGATATTGTTCACGTCAGAAGGGAAAACCGGAAAGGATTTAAGGCAGGTGCTCTTAAAGAAGGACTGAAAACTGCCAAAGGTGAATTCGTAGCTATATTCGATGCAGATTTTATACCTAACAAGGAATTCTTAAATAAAACACTCAAATTCTTCAGTGATAACAAAGTAGGTATGGTTCAAACCAGGTGGGAACATCTTAACGGTGATTATTCCATACTTACAAAAGCCCAGGCATTAGCACTTGATGGACATTTCGTTATCGAACAGTCGGTACGTAATAAAGCAGGGTTCTTCATAAATTTTAACGGGACAGGAGGGGTCTGGAGAAAATCCTGTATTGAAAATGCCGGCAACTGGCACGATGATACACTTACTGAAGATCTTGATCTTTCCTACCGTGCACAGCTGCTTGGCTGGAGGTTCGTTTTCTTAAAAGATTTTACATCTCCTGCAGAACTTCCTTCTGAAATAAATGCGCTTAAATCCCAGCAGTTCAGATGGACAAAGGGAGCTATTGAAACAGCAAAGAAAATACTGCCGCTTGTATGGAAGTCGAAAGTATCCTTAAGAATTAAACTCCAGGCAACATTCCATCTTACAAATAACCTGGTATTCCCTTTCATTCTTCTTGCCGCAATTCTTAATGTCCCTCTTATTTTTGTTAAGAACAGCGGATCTCACGAAGCATACTTTGCAATTATGTCCCTTTTTGTTCTTGCATTCATAAGCTCATTTCTTTTCTATCTTTATTCACAGAAGGATATCAGGGCCGACTGGCGCAAGAAGATTGTCCTCTTCCCCCTGTTTATGGCAGGCAGTATGGGTTTTGCCGTTAATAATTCCCGCGCCGTCATAGAAGGACTTCTTAACCGCAAAAGTGAATTCGTCAGGACACCGAAATTCAAAGTAGAGAACGAGAAAGATTCCTGGATAGGAAAAAGATACACCAGCAGAAAGATAGGTCTCTCGGTTTATGTAGAACTGATAATGGCTGTTTATTGTCTTGTCGGGATCGCTTCTTCCTTATATTTCCTTGAGATAGCAGCTCTCCCGTTCCAGATATTATTCTGTCTTGGTTTCTCCTTTGTATCAATAACATCAATCAAGCACGCTTATTCAAAGGGATGAAGGAAAAGACCGGTACTGAGCTATATGATGAAAAGGTGAGTCTTATTTATGAGTACGATAAAAAGTCTCCCCTTTTCGTCAGGATGGCTCATATCGAGCTTGAAAAGAACAATATAGAACGAGCAATAGATATTCTTAATAACGGCTTAAAGAATTATCCTAATTTCCCCACAGCACATCTTCTTCTTGGTAAGGCATTTACACGTCTCGGCAGCTACGGCCACGCGATCAGATCGTTTAAAATGGGAAGCGAGCTGATCAATTCAAAAAAGACATTCGATTATTACTTCAAAGAAATTGAGCTGAGGAAAAAAGAGAGATCCTATTTTGAAGTTACAAACAGACCTTCATTTCTCTCCCCGGGAATTGATTACGACGAGCTTGAAGCGCAGGACGATACTCCCGCGCAGCCTCCTGATAAGGAAAGTCCCGTAGAGGACAGACTGGATCAGATTGCAAAAGATATTAAGAATGTAAGACTGACTCCCGGATCCTCTTCAGGAACAAACATAAAGGACTTTCAGGAGATAGATCATCAGAGTCTTATCATCTCTGAAACATTGGCAAAAATTTACCTTACTCAAGGGGAATTCAAGGAAGCCATAGAAACTTATAAACGGCTCATCAAGAAGACACCCGAAAAAGAAGAATATTACCTCAGCAAAATAGAAGAAATAAAAAAACAGTTCGAGCCTTAGATCTCCCCTCCCGGATGAAAAAAAGTATTACCGGAAAAAAATTAACAAGAAAATTCTATAAAAGAGATGTTCTTACAGTAGCCAGGGAACTTCTCGGCAAGATACTCGTGCGTGTAGACGGTCAAACAACCTATGCAGGGAAAATAGTCGAGGTGGAAGCATATGATGGTGAATATGATGAAGCCGCTCATACTTTTATAGGGATCACCAAAAGAAATAAAATTATGTTCGGGGATGGGGGATATCTTTATGTCTATTTTACCTATGGTGCACACTTCTGCTCTAATGTCGTCACAGGAGTAAAAGGGAAGGGAACAGCTGTCCTGATAAGAGCCCTTGAGCCTTTAGAGGGCATCGGGCAGATGAGCATTAACAGGTTCAAGAAAACAAATATTACCATAAAGGAAAAACACAACCTTACCAGCGGTCCCGGCAAGGTATGCAGCGCATTAAAGATAAACAGTGATCTTTATGGTGAGGATTTAACAGGTGATAAGATCTATATCCTTGATGCTCCGGATATTTCAGAAAATGCCATAATGATTGGAAAGAGGATAGGAATAAAAAAATCGATAGATTTACCCTGGCGTTTCTATATTAAAGATAATCCTTTTGTATCGAGAAAATGAATACTCCTGAGAATTTATTAATCGTAAGAACCGACAGGATAGGAGATGTTGTTTTATCACTTCCCCTTGCCGGTATTATCAGGAAAAAATATCCCGGGTGCAGGATTACCTTCCTTGTCAGGGAATATACCAGACCTCTTGTACAAAACCATCCGTTAATTGACCAGATAATTACACTTGAGATGGAGAATGGTAAAATACTCCTCCTTAAGAATGTAAAAAAAATTAAGCAGCAGAATTTTGACACTTCGATCATTGTTTATCCTACCCTGATTACTGCACTGATAATTTTCCTGAGCAGAATAAAACAAAGGATCGGTACCGGGTACAGGTGGTACTCCATTCTTTTCAATTCAAAAATATACGAGCATAGGAAACACGCTCTAAAGCACGAGCTTGAATATAATGTTGGACTTCTTAAAGCAATCGGAATAGATGAGAAAGTTTATCCCTCGTCGGTAAATTTTAACCTGCAGCCTTCTGTTAAGGCATCGGAAAAAATAAACCTGATGCTGCAGCAGGAAGATGTAAGCAAACCAATCATAATTTTTCATCCAGGGAGCGGCGGAAGCTCTGTTGATCTGCCTGTTCCTAAATTACGTGAACTGATTAAATTAGTGTCCGGTAGACTCCCTGTTCAGATTATCCTTACAGGGTCGCTGCAAGAGCAGGAACTATGCGAATCGTTAAAAATAAACGGGAATATAAAGAACCTTGCCGGCAGGTTTGATCTTGATGAATTAACGGCACTTATCGGCAGATCGTTTTTATTCATTTCAAATTCTACGGGTCCTATTCATATAGCTGCAGCATTAGGTAAGTATACTATTGGATTTTACCCTAAAATCTCAGCCTGTTCTGCAAGGCGGTGGGGTCCTTATTCCGAAAAAGCTGTTATCTTTGAACCGGAAATCGATTGTTCCAACTGTACAAGGGAACAGTGTACCCGTCTCGATTGTATGAATACCATCCAGGTCACAAAAATATTTGCAGAGATAGAAAAAATTTATAAGTTTATTGTAAAGAACGGAGAATTAAATGTATAAAGTGGCATTGTCACTTTTTCTAACGCTGTCATTCGTTTTTACTTCTTTTGCGTATAATCCCGAAGATTTCAGAAAAGTAGAAAACAAAGCCTTTAAGGTTGGTGAGATATTAACCTTTGAAGTTAAGTATGGCTTTGTTACAGCAGGTATAGCTACGATGTCGATACCTAAGATTAAAAGAATTTCCGGGAGGGATGCTTATAATGTTAACTTTGAAGTTAACTCCGTTCCAAGTTTCGATTGGATTTATAAAGTAAGGGACAAATACGAATCCTATATTGATGTTGAGGGACTTTTCCCCTGGCGTTTTGAGCAGCATATAAGGGAGGGGGGATACAGCCGCGACTTCTCAGCTTTCTTTGACCAGAGAAAAGGTAAAGCCAAAACCAGTGAAGGGGAGTATGAGATACCGATGTATGTTAATGATATTATCTCCGCATTTTATCTTGCCAGGACTTTTGATTATTCCAAAATGAATAAAGGCGACCTTGTCCATCTCAAGAATTTCTACAAGGATAAGGTTTATGATCTGGATGTAAGATTCCTTGGACGCGAGACAATTGAAGTGGCTGCGGGTGAATTCAGATGCATAATTGTTGAACCGCTTGTCCAGGAAGGGGGACTGTTCAAGAGTGAAGGAAATATAATTGTCTGGCTTAGCGATGACGATAACAAAATTCCAGTCCGCGTAAAGACCAAAGTAGTAATCGGCTCCATCGATGCCGACCTGATAAAATACGAGGGGATATCAGGGAAGCTGAGCTCGAAGAAATAACCTAAAATTCTCGTTCGGTCGTGCGGGACGTGCTGTCGTGCGCCTGCCTGCTGGTAGGCAGGGTCGAAGTTAGGAGAAAATGATTTATTTATTCAGACAATCATCCACTCATCCATTCATCCATTCATCCAAACATCCAATCATCCAATTCCTGTTGTCTGCCTCAAATTGGCCAGATAAAGGCCTTCCCCTTTTACTCAGAACCGCTTCTGACGGTACCCAAATCCTACTCAACTTCGGGAAATTTTTGGATGTGGACCGTAGGTGGGTCAGATTTGGACCATGTTTGTAGCGTATGTATTGGCATTTATATGGCCAATTAAAGGCTAATTTGCTCCAAAATTGAACTTTTAACAAACATTTTATTAACACCATAGCTAACAAATCGCTGTAGATATATAATTCAAGTCTTGCTAAAGCTTTGTAAAGAGCATGCTGCTGTATTAAAACAGACAGCATCCAAGGGCTTTATAAGACTTGAGCAAGCTGTTTACAAGCTGTCTAGACCCAGGTGTTAACGAAGTGTTAATGAAGTGGTTTTTATAAAAAGTTCGATGGTACGATGGTACGATGGTTCGATGGTGCAAAATGCAATATGTAAGGAACGCTCAGTGAGCGTTCCGCTATGGGCACCCAACCCAGATAGTGTTCCGCTGAGGCCGTGAGATTGCTTCAGTCGAAGACTCCTTCGCAATGACAAGTACGGACAGGTCAACCCTGAATAAATAATTCGTTGATATTGCGAAGTTAACCTGTCCTGCCCCATATGGCAGATTCGTGCATTGTGTAAGAAACGTGAGCGTTCCGCTAAGAGCACCATCCCCGAATGGCGTTTCGCTATGGGCACTCCCTGATAGCATTCTGCTCTGATCCGGAAAGGACAGGTGGCGTTTGCAATTACTACATTATTATCCGCAATAGCGCCACCTGTCTCTACAGAATTTTTCTTTTCTTTAAAATATTCTCATTAATCGAGAAATCAATAAAAAAAAGAAAAGCTATGTACGGACAGGTCAACCCTGGATAAATAATTCGCTAATAGTGCGAAGTTGATCTGTCCTTCCCGAATTGGGTAAAATTTTAAAGATATATTCTTTCTCGGAAAGGTGCGCCAGATTGCTTCTTCGATGACTCATCGCAATGACGATATTTATTCATACAATTACAACCCTTCGATGCTTCTTCGATGACTCCCCTCCGGAGGCGGGCAGGTTGCAATAACGAGCCCTATTTCGAACCATCGAACTATCGTACCATCGTACTATCGAACCATCTTTTTTGTATTTTAATATTCAGTAATTAGAATTATATCAAGAATTCGTATATATGACCGACCCTGAAGAAGAAGAACAATCCTCACAAAATGAGGAGAATAAGCCTAAAGAATTAAATTCGCAGGATCCCAATGCCGGTGATCCGGAGAATTATTATGGCGGGGAATATCAGCCGAAACAGATTACTCCTATAATTTCCCCAATAACTGCTGCTTTTATTGGTTTAATAGGTGGATTTTTCCTTTACCAGATTGTAGGGGGTATATTAACGTTATTGGTTTTGGGCTTTGATATTGAAAACGCCCCGGTTAACGGCGTAAGACTTATGACAGCAGGTGGTCAAATCCTCTTTATGCTCCTGCCAGCACTCGTTTTTTCCAAATGGTTCTATGAAGATGTAACAGAGATTATCCGTTTCCATAAAACAACTTTAAAGGAAACGGGAATATTCCTGGTGGGCAGTATTGTCCTTGCTCCCCTGATGCAGTTTTATTTATCGATACAAACTCATTACTTCGATAAGTTAGCGGCTTCAAGTTCCTTCTTCAATTGGGTGAAATCCACTCTTGATTCATTAAATGACCTGATAGAAAAAACATTCGGAAACCTTCTCACTGCAAATTCAATTCCGGAGGGGATACTTGTTCTGCTGGTTATTGCAGTTGTTCCGGCGTTGTGTGAAGAGGTTATGTTCAGAGGTTTTATTCAGCGAAGCTTCGAATTTAAGATGAAGCCGTTTACCGCAGCACTTGTAACTGCCGTATTTTTTGGTCTTTATCACTTTAATCCATACGGAATTCTGCCGCTTATAGGACTTGGTTTATATTTCGGATGGGCTGCTTATATGAGCAATTCAATATTTGTCCCTATTATACTGCACTTTTTTAATAACTTTACTGCAGTCATTATCTATTTCATTTTCGGTGATGACGATCTCGTTAATACAGCAGGTGACAGCGGTGCTGATCTAACCTCATCCTTTACGGGTATTGTATTTTTATCGGTGTTATTTTTTGGTATTATTCTCTATATTAAAAAATATTACAAGGAAAGAAAACTTACGTAGGAGGTCTTATGCCGGTATGTCCAAATTGCAGCTATGAGTATGTTGAGGGAATAAAAGTATGTCCCGATTGCGGGTTCGAGCTTGTACCGGAAAGTACTTTTATCCCCCCCGAAGAATGGACAGAAGAGGATTGGGAAATTGTTTATACCTCCGGGCAGGAATATGAGGTAGAAATGCTGAAAGATAATCTCGACAGCGCCGGAATAGTTTCAACGATCCTGTCTCAGAAAGATAGAAATTTCCCTGCACCGGGAGATTTTTCACTGGTAAAGCTGATCGTCCGTAAGGAGGATGCTGCAGCGGCAAGGGAATTTATTGAAAAGATGCAGAGTGGAACTAACGATACGGGTCTTGAAGAGTAATGCCGTTAAGCAATAATCTTGTAAGAATTATTGTTGCCGTAATTTCAATTCCACTTATTCTTGCTGCTTCATATGCGGGAGGAATATATTTTTTTCTTTTTACTTCATTTATTGTCCTTGTCTCCTGTTATGAGTTTTTTATGCTCTCCTCAAGGAAGGAAGCAAAGGCAAATTTCTGGATAGGATTGCCGGCAGTTTTCCTATTCCTGATAAATCAGTACACTCCGTTCATTGATACTTATACACTGCTGATCCTGCTTGTAGCGTTGATCCTTGTGATAGAATTGTTCAGGAATAAAGGATCTGAAATTTTTAACCTGGGGACAACATTCCTCGGTCTCCTATATATAGGACTGCTCGGAAGCTCAGTAATCGGGATAAGGGAATTTTATCCCAGAGTCGATGAGCTTTACCAGCGCGGAGGCTATATAATTATTTCCTTATTTGCCTCGATCTGGGTATGTGATTCCGCTGCTTATTATGGGGGGACTGCATTAGGGCGGCATAAGCTATTCCCCCGTGTGAGTCCTAAGAAAAGCTGGGAAGGGGCCCTATTCGGTTTTGTTTTTGCACTATTTACTATGGCGGCTGCTAAATTTTTAGTATTGGAATTTTTATCCTGGCGCACGATTATTGTATTCGGATTAATCACGGGCATTATAGGACAGATCGGAGATCTTACAGAATCCCTTCTTAAACGGGATGCCGGAGTAAAAGATTCATCGGCACTGGTACCGGGACACGGAGGTGTATTTGACCGTTTTGATTCACTCTTTTTATCAGCCCCCTTAATCCTCGTTTACCTTAAATATTTTAGCTGACAGCATAAATTATGAATAAAGAAAAGATCCAGGTGATAACGCTTGGGTGTTCCAAAAATACTGTTGATTCAGAACGGCTGATCCGTCAGCTTCAGCTGAACAAATTTGATATCGTTGATGAGTCCGAGGATGCCGATACAGTTATTATAAATACCTGCGGTTTCATAGAAGCTGCAAGGCAGGAATCGATTAACACTATCCTTATTGCGTCCGAAATGAAGAAGCGGGGAAAGATAAAAAAAGTTATTGTTGCAGGCTGCTTATCGGAACGGTATAAAGATGAGCTCCTAAAAGAGATACCGGAAGTTGATGTTTACTTCGGAACTGAAGAATATGAAGGGATAGTGAAAGAGCTTGGGGGAGAATTAAAATATAACCTGCTCGGGGAAAGACATCTTACACAGCCATCCCATAGTACATATTTAAAAATATCCGAAGGATGCGATCATCCCTGTTCTTTCTGTTCTATCCCGTTGATGAGAGGACTTCATAAATCCAAACCAATGGAGCAGCTGCTTAACCGAAGCTGAATTTCTTGTCTCCAGGGGCACAAAGGAATTAATAATTATTGCCCAGGATACCACAGATTACGGTAAGGACATCTACGGGGCGAGAGTTCTTGGAACTCTTCTTAATAAGTTGAGTGAAATAAAGGAGATAGAATGGATAAGACTCATGTATGCTTATCCTTCACATTTTCCTGAAGATGTAATAGAGGTTATTGCAAATAACTCTAAAATTTGCAAATATTTAGATATCCCTTTGCAGCATATTTCGGATAATGTGCTTAAATCGATGAGACGCGGAGTTACGGGAGCAAAAACAAGAGAACTTATCCATAAATTAAAAGAAAAGATTCCCGGACTCGCAATCAGGACAACCTTCATAACTGGTTATCCGAATGAAACGCTCAAGGATTTTGAAGAGCTCTGCAGTTTTATAAAGGAAGTTGAATTTGACAGGTTTGGTGTTTTTAATTATTCCGTTGAAGAAAATACACCAGCCTATTTACTTGGTGATCCGGTATCTGCAAAGGAAAAAGAGAGAAGAAGACATATACTGATGGAACTTCAGAAAGAAATATCCCTTAATAAAAACAGCTCTTATGAGGGACAGGTGCTAAAAGTTCTCGTTGATAGTAAAGAAAATGAATTTTATATTGGCCGTAGTTATAGAGATGCGCCTGAGGTCGACGGTGAAGTACTGATAGCAGACAGCAATGATCTTCGTCCCGGCGAATTTTATAATGTTAAAATATATGATCATACAGAATATGACCTGTTCGGCAGAATCTTAACGGAGTAATAAAATGAAGAAGATAATTTTATCCCTTCTTTTGATTTTAGCTTTTAATGCTTCATACGCACAGGTAGAAAGTTCATACCGGTTTAAAATTCCTGCTCCCGGTTATTTTGAGGAATTCCTTAACTTCGAGTCGGGACAGGAAGGATTAACACGTATGGATGCCTTTGTCCAGGTGCCTTATCAGTTTATGCAGTTTGTAAAGGTGCCGGGGGGTTTCGGTGCAGTATATAATATTACCATATCCATCTTTGATAAGAAAAGGGAAAACCTTGTTGTCGAAAAATCATGGACGGAGAAGGTGGAGACAGATAATTTTGAGTTAACAAACTCTAAGAACAGCTTTAATCTAAGTCTGAAATCCTTTACACTTAAACCAGATGATTATGTAGTCAGGACTCAGGTTGAAGATAAGGAATCAAAAAAATCATTTGTAACGGAGAATCCATTTACCGTTCGGAATATGAGCACCAAACCTTCATTAAGCGATATAATGCTTATTGCACACCAGAATGTTGTAAACGGCAAGAATAAAATTGTACCGAATATTTCCCGGAATGTTAATGCTCAGAAAGAGGGTGTCCCGGTCTTTTATGAAATAACCTCCAGAACCCCGCGGCAGGTAGGGATTGTTTCTGTAATCAGCGACGGTGATGATAATACTATCACCGAAGAAAAGAAAACAAGGGATATTGATTCAGGGACCACAAAGATATTTGATACCTTAAAAGTCGGGGATCTGAGTCTGGGAAATTATAAAATAATCGTAAAGCTTATAGGGCAGAATAATACTGAAATGACCTCTATCTCCAAGCCGTTCTTTTCTAAATGGACAGGAGTTCCCACAAATATAACCGATCTCGATAAGGCAATTGATCAGCTGAGATATATCGCCAAACCGGCTGAGATGGATTATATCGAGGAGGGGAAGAGTCAGAATGAAAAGATTAAAAGGTATACCGAGTTCTGGAAGAGTAAAGACCCTGCCCCTAATACGGAGGAAAATGAAGTCTTTGAAGAGTATTACAGGCGTATTGAATATGCGAATCAGAACTTCTCCCATTATACCGAAGGATGGAGAACAGACCGCGGAATGGTATTTATTACTTTAGGCACTCCAGATAATGTTGAGCGCCATCCTTTTGATTATGATGCAAAGCCATACGAAGTCTGGGATTATTATCAGTTTAACAGGTCTTTTGTTTTTGTGGATGAGACAGGTTTTGGCGACTACCGCCTTATCACTCCATTGCACGGCGACGATTACCACTACAGGTAATTCCCGATGATCCTTACAGTAACTATAAACCCTCTTCTCGAAAGACGCTTTACCTACATAAATATTAATCTTAATTCCGTTAACAGAAATGGCAATATAACTGTTGAAGCAGGCGGAAAAGGAATAAATGTCAGCAGGCAGCTTAAATGTCTTAATGTTCCTAATCTCGCTTTTACTTTTATGGGGGGGGCATAACGGAAAATTATTGAAAGAAGCGCTGGAGAGGGAACAGTTAAATTATACGGCCGTGCGGACAAGCGCAGAAAGCAGGGAAGCTTCTATTCTGATTGATGAGGAAAATTCTAAGATATATTCTTTCTTTTCGGCTGATTCATCAATTAGTCAATCAGAGGCAGAGGAATTTAAATTAAAGCTGGACAAGATGATCCGGAACTGTGAAATAGTAGTATTCTCCGGCAGCTCTCCTTCCGGGGCTGCTGATTCAATATTTCCATTTGGTATAGATACAGCAAATAAATATGATAAGATATCAGTCTGCGATACATACGGAAATCACCTTATCTCCTGCATAGAAAAATCTCCTACCATCCTGCATAATAATATCAGGGAGATTGAAAATTCCTTAAATACCCCCCTGGTAACTGAGGAACAGAGATTCGATTTTCTAAAATACCTTTATGATAAAGGAATTAAGCAGGCTTATCTTACAAACGGGAGCGCCGATACTTATGCCTCCAATTTTGACTTCCACTTCAGGGTGGCAAATGCCCCTGTAATAGAATTTGATCCTGC
This sequence comes from uncultured Ignavibacteriales bacterium, assembly GCA_963764685.1. GTDB lineage: Bacteria > Bacteroidota > Ignavibacteria > Ignavibacteriales > Ignavibacteriaceae > CAVXTT01. The sequence goes on along the minus strand of CAVXTT010000001.1, from coordinate 85,986 downwards.
AGGAAGCGGTGACAGTTTTACGGCAGGAATTGTATACGGCTGGTATAAGGATCTTACATTTGAGCAGACATTAACATTTGCCTCAGCTTTGGGATCAGTAAATGCCTGTAAATTGGAAACATCCAAAGTTAGTTTTGAGGAAGCCGAAGAAATAAAAAATCAGATTAAAGTTTTCCCTTGCGGGAAAAAGATGAAATTAATTGATGCTACCCCTCTTTAGAGTATTCTTTCTTATTCTTGTCTTCTCTGCAGCATTATTCTCCCAGACAATCCAATCAATAACAGTCGAGGGAAATATAGAGTTCAGCGACAGCAGGATAATAGAAGCCGGGGGTCTGAGAAATGGAATTGAGTTCACACCTGGCCTGAAGGACACGGCCATTAAGAACATATCTCTTATGCTCAATAATAACGGCTATATAGACAACTCAATTAATATAAGTACTGAAGCAGGAAAGGATTCATCCAAAATAAAACTGTTGATTAAGGTAGAAGAAGGGGAGCCGTATATTGTTAACAGGATCAGGATCAGCGGGGCGGATTCTATACCGGCAAAAAGTTTTTCTTCATTCCAGTTCCTTGAAGGACAGATATTCAGCAAATTTGATCTTGAAGAGCAGATAACCCAAAGCCTTATATTTTTAGAGAACAACGGCTATCCCTTTTCGAAGATATTCGTTAAATCAGTCATCTTCAACAGGGATACCACTTCCGGAAATAATACAGCTGATATACTCCTTCAGTATGCAGCAGGGAATCAGAATACAATAGACAAGGTAGAGGTAACCGGGAATACTAAGACAAAAGAAAATGTTATCTTCCGTGAGCTGAGAATAAACCAGGGAGAAATTTATTCGCAGGAGCTTGTAGAGGAGCTTCCTAAAAGATTAAACAGACTGAGATTTTTTGAGCCGGTAACCACCCCATCATTTTATCTAAATTCAAAAAATGAAGGAGTACTTAAGGTTACGATTAAAGAAAAAGAGACAAATTACTTTGACGGTATTCTTGGTTATATACCGGGTACGGCAGAAGAGGAAAAGGGATACCTTACCGGTCTGGTGAATGTCAGTCTCAGAAATCTTTTCGGTACAGGAAGGGCAGCAGCAGTAAGATGGCAGCAGTACGACAGGCTTTCACAGGAAATGGAAGTAAGATATCTTGAGCCGTGGATATTCGGTATCCCGGTAAATATCAGCGGCGGGTTCTTTCAGAGGAAGCAGGATTCCTCTTATGTGCAAAGGCGTTTTGACGGAACGGTCGAATACCTGGCAACAGAATCAATTTCTGCTGCAGTGTTTATACAAAGCGAGGCAGTAATTCCTTCTGTAACTCTCGGGAATACATTCAGGGTCTATAATTCTTCTTCTGTAACAACCGGGATTAACTTAAAACTTGATACACGTGATGACATATATGCACCGACAGAAGGATTATTATTCCAGAGTCTCTATTCTTTCAGTAAAAAAAAGATATACGGACCCGAGCAATTCTTTACCCCAGGAATGCAGACAAGGATAAATCTGCAGAGATTAACCTTTGATTTCAGCTATTTCTATAGTCTGTTTCTGACCCATATCCTGGCTGCCGGAATTCACGGAAGAGAATTAAAGGGATCCTTCTTTGAAGAAAGTGATCTTTACAGGCTGGGAGGGACACAAACCCTAAGAGGCTACAGGGAAAGCCAGTTCCTGGGTTCAAGGGTATTATGGACAAATCTTGAGTACAGGCTTCTTATCACCAGGAGAACCTATGCATTTCTTTTCTATGATACCGGCTACTACTTAAGAAAGGCAGAGCCCGACCGTAACATTGAACAACAGGAAGATTTCAAGTTTGGATATGGTGCAGGTTTGAACCTGGAAACAGGACTCGGGGTACTTATTGTAAGCTATGCCTTAGGAGAAGGGGACAGTTTTTCAGAAGGGAAAATACATTTCGGAATAGTAAACGAATTCTGATTAATTAAATTAAGCCGGATCCATTATAAGGAATCCGGCTCATAATTAAGCTTGCTTATTTAATCATCAGTTGACGGGCGAGCCTGTTGCCCAATAATTCCCTGATATCATTCCTGGCCACAGCACCTGCCTGCCGTTCTTCCTTATTTCCAAACAAGTCTGCCTGTATCTTCTGCATTTTTGATTCAAGATTATCCAGTGCAGCCATATTCTTGTATTTTATCATCAGCATAAGATCCCAGTCATTTTTATTGGATGGATCAGAACTCAGTACCATGTAGTCCTGAATAATACCTTCCTTCTTTGACTGCTCCATAACCTGTTTCCACCCGGAGCTAAGATTTTTTATATAATCTTCAAAATAAGGAGCCTTGGTTCTGATGTAAGAGATTTCCCAAACACTGCCTTCATCATAAGGCAGATCCTGTGCAAGGATATTTGCCGGGATAAAAAGCAGGAACAGAACAGAAGCAAGAAAAGAAATTGATAGTAACCTCATAGTATACCTCACGTATTGTTGTTATTGAAATATCTGACTTGATCTACCTGAGAAAGACCAATCAGAGTGTGAATGTATTCTTTGTAAAATTCTTAGAGTGCCGAAATGATTAGACTGGAGAAGTCCGGCATTAAGTTAAACAAAATATAGCTTATGTCAAGCGTCAATTCTAAATATATTTTTGTATTTCAGACGTAGTCACAGGGAAATAGTATAACTTGTTGATTTTTCCTACAGGTAAGCATTTCTCCATACTGTTGATAGTTCCAGCTAAATTAAATCGTTACATAACTTGTATTAGTTCTCTTTTATTTTAAAATTGAATCCTGATTTTGCACTCTATTGTATTTAAATGAAGAGCCTGGATAATTCTTTTTTAACTGATAAAGTAAAACTTATAGCCGGAATCGATGAAGCGGGAAGGGGGCCACTGGCAGGTCCTGTTGTTGTTGCAGCAGTTATATTTCCTGAGAAGACAAGGATATATGGAGTTAACGATTCCAAGCTGCTTACTGAAGAGGAACGGGAAAAATTATATCCCAGGATAATTCAGAAAGCAATATGCTATTCTGTCTCTGTCATTTCCCACGGCACAATTGACCGGATAAATATTCTGCAGGCATCACTGCTTGGAATGAAGACTGCAGCATTCCGTTTAAGCACCCAGCCTGATCTGATCCTGGTGGACGGGAACAAAATATTTAATTACCATGTCCCTGTTATACCATTGATAAAGGGGGATTCAAGATCATTTGCCATTGCAGCTGCTTCTATAATAGCCAAGGTAACACGGGATGCAATAATGAAACGGCTCTGCCCCATTTATCCTCACTATCTATGGTCGAAGAACAAGGGATACGCTACACAGGAACATATTCACGCCATTAAGGTTTACGGCTCAAGCTGTCTTCACAGGAAAACTTTCCTGAGCAGGATACTTAACAATGAACCTATCCCCGAGTTCGAATTCGCAATGGAGGAGGAGGAAGCTCCGGTACTTTGAAATTATCGCAGGCAGATCTGGGGAAAATGGGAGAAGATAAAGCTGTAGAGCTGCTGATCACTTCAGGATATAAAATCATCGAAAGAAATTATAAGTTCGGCAAGGGGGAGATTGATATTATTGCATTGGATGAAGCGACAGGATATACTGCCTTTATTGAAGTTAAGACAAGAAGCAATCTCACTTTCGGGGATCCCGTTTATGGTGTTACCCTGAACAAAATGAAGCAGCTGAAAAAAATAGCATCAGCCTACCTTTACGAAAAGCATATCACTGAAATTCTATGCCGGTTTGATATAATTGCAATTCTTATGGATGGTGAAAACGCCCCCCGGATTACTCACTACGTTAATGCGTTTACGGATATGTAAAAGTGTTCTGGCCCGGACTCTTTCTACCGATATATTCTTTCCGTTTAACTTTCCTATTCGATCAATAATTTACAAGTAATAGTAGTTTCAAAATTTTGAAATTGTTGAAATAAATCTTAAAAAATAAATATCTATAATTTATCATCAGGAGCGTCTCTGGAGCGTGTCTGCAGCGTGTAATCGCGTTCCGGAGACGTTTGAGATATGCCCGTTAGTCGCTTCTGTTAGGCTTGGGCAGTTATTTAATAGATATTTTCTTTCATTTTGCTCTAAAAATGCCCTTTCTGTAAATAAAAGGGATTATTCGTAAAACTTGACCCTGATAATAGAACATTTGTTATATCGAAGCAGGTATCCTTTCCGGATCAGGAGAAAACTCTGTACGGATAGCCAGTCCCTAATAAACATCAGCCTTATATAACTAAACAGGCTGTCCTTTCATTATTCCAGACAGCGGGTAGTTATTCAGGTATACGTTTGGGATTAATCGGTATGGCACATAAAGTGATTAATAATGGAATTATATACTTAAATTAGTTATAATTTATCTCCTCTGTTAATGAAGTTTTTCAAAACGGAGGTTACACATAAAACAATTACTATTGAAAAAAGAAGAATTCCACGAACTAAACAGTGTCAGGAAACTCAAGAAGTTTTTAACTGAAACGGCTGAGCTGTCAGTTTTTTCGCTTGGTTTCTTTACAAATGTCTTCCGTCCTCCCCTTGAGCTGGCAGAGGTAAAGAAGCATATGATCGAACTTGGGATGAAAACTCTCCCTATAGTGACCACCACCGGCTTTATTATAGGTCTTGTACTTGCAATGCAGAGCCAGCCGGTAATGCAGCGATTCGGGGCAGAGGCTTTTCTACCGGGGACAGTCGCCCTATCGGTAGTAAGGGAACTTGGGCCGGTAATTACCGCTTTAATATTTGCCGGCAGGGTCAGTTCGGGTATTGGTGCAGAGCTTGGATCAATGCGCGTAACCGAACAGATCGATGCTATGGAAGTATCTGCTGTTAATCCATATAAGTTTCTTGTGGTAACCAGGATACTTGCCTGCACTCTGGTTCTTCCCCTGCTTACGATGTATGTTAATTTTGTTGCAATAATCGGAGGATTTATAGCAATTACACTTTCTACCGGTGTAAATTTTACTCTTTATAAAGCAGCCGTTATCAACTCCCTGGAATTTTCAGATCTTATACCGGGGTTCCTGAAGACCTTCTTCTTTGGTTTTATTGTCGGGGCTGTGGGTTCTTACAAGGGATATAATGCTACCAATGGTACTGCGGGTGTAGGCGAAGCATCAACAAGTTCCGTTGTGCTGGCTTCGCTGCTTATTTTACTTGTGGATATGGTTTTGGTTAAGCTTTCGGTGATAATATGGCCGAATTGATCCAGATTAAAAATGTCTCCAAGGCATTTGGCGACAATATTGTACTTGATGATGTTTCACTTGATGTTGAAGAAGGGGATAATCTTGTAGTATTCGGCAGGAGCGGTACGGGGAAAAGCGTTCTGCTGAAATGTATGGTTGGCCTGATGACACCGGATTCGGGGGAAATAATCATTGACGGAAAATCAATTCACCAATTGCCTATTAAAGAGTTGAATGAATTAAGAAAAAGCATTGGTTTTCTGTTCCAGGGGGCAGCCCTTTATGATTCGATGAGTGTAAGGGAAAATCTTGCATTTCCTCTTATCAGGAATTTTAATTTTACGCCCGAAGAAATTGAAGAAAAGGTAAAGACAGCCCTGGAGAAAGTTTCCCTGCTTGATGCTATCGGTAAGATGCCGGCGGAATTGTCCGGCGGTATGAAAAAAAGAGTAGGGCTTGCAAGAACAATAATTACTGAGCCTATGCTGATTCTTTATGATGAACCGACTACAGGACTCGATCCAATCACTACAAAAGAGATCAGCAGACTTATTGTAGACCTGCAGAAAGATATGAATGTAACTTCAATGGTTGTAACTCACGATGTAATCTGTGCAAAAATAGTAGCAGATCACGCTGTAGTAATTAAAGATGCAAAAATAAGTTACCGGGGAAACCTGGAAGAACTAACATCCGATAAGGATGAATTCCTGGTTGACTTTTTTAGTCCCGTATAAGGAGCAAATTAATAATGGTAATAAATACTTCTCCCATTAAATTAGGTATTTTCATTATTGTCGGCGTAGGCCTGTTGGTGCTCGCCATTTTTCTCATTGGTGATAAGGAAGCTCTTTTCTCATCAACATTTGAGGTCGGGGCATACTTTAACGATATACAGGGATTACGTGAAGGAGCAACTGTCAGGTTGAGCGGTATTGATGTCGGATCGGTGAAAAGCGTTAATATTGTTAATGATACATCCGGACGCATTGAAGTAAGAATGAACCTTGTAAAAGATATTAAACGATTTATACGTGCCGATACAAAAGCAACAATTGCAACCGAAGGATTGGTAGGCAATAAGGTTGTAGTTCTTAAAATAGGCTCCACCGGAGCTGCGCAGGTGGAGGAAGGTGGTTTTATCCAGACAGAGGATCCTGTCGGTTTTGAAGCGATAATAGCAGAAACCAAGGGTATAATGGAATATACCAAGACTATGACGAAAGATCTTTCTGAAATAGTCGCAAAGGTTAATAAGGGGGAAGGTACAATGGGAAAGATACTGAATGATGAGGAGCTTTATAACCAGGCTGTACAGATTACGCGGAGAGCCGATGAAAGTCTTGTTGCAATTACAAATGAACTTGATAAAGCAGCAGAGATATTTAACCAGCTTGGTACCGGTGTGGGCAATGTAGTTCATAATGTAGATTCCGTTGTTATTGATATAGATAGTATGATCGCAAGAGTTCAAAAGGGAGAGGGTGTCTTAGGTGCCCTTCTTGTAAATGGAAGTGCTTATGACACGATGTTTACATCTGTGATTGGTAATATCGATAAAACTGCCGCTGATGCCCGTCTTGCTGCATCCCGACTTGCTGAGAATATGGAAGCCCTGAAGCATAACTGGTTATTTAAAAGCTATTTTGAAGAAAGAGGCTATTGGGATAAAGCTGAATATGAAGATGAGATCAACTTGCGGATGGAGGAGCTGGATAAGAAAATTAAAGAACTCGATGCCAGGATCGAAACCTTAAAAGAATTGGAAGCGAAGAAATAATCATTGGATGATTGGATGATATGGATGAATGTAGAATATGTTCTTGGTTCTTTGTTCTTAGTTCATTGTTGAGTTATTTACAGATCCCGGTACTGGTTATTTTAGCAGGATCATCTTTTTCGTATCAACAAAACTCTCTGCCTTTATCTGATAGAAATAAATGCCGCTGGTAAATTCTGAGGCATTCCACTCAACTTCATAATCACCGGGAGCTTTAATTTCATTAACCAGTACAGCAATTTCCCTTCCAAGAATATCAAATATCTTTATCTCTACATTTCCCGATAATGGGATATGATACCTGAAAGCAGTTGAAGGATTAAATGGATTAGGATAATTCTCCGATAAAAATAATCTCTCTACTAGGATTGCTGTAACATCATTAACTCCTACAATATCAGAATAATAGCCGTAAAGAAAATTCGTAATAAAAGCTATAGTCAGACCATCCGGATTTTGTACCATTAAGGGACTATCCCCGGGTACCCATTGATTATTCTGCCACAGCCAGCTGTTTCCTGTTAACACATAATGGCTGGCGTTATAAGAATAATAAAGATGGATATCATTTACCCAATAAGTATTATCCCAGAACTGATCAATTTGTTCTATCTGGTTATGATTTTCATCATTAGTAACTATACGCTTGAACAAATTTACCCATAGTGTTCCGGTCCAGCTTGTAACAACCATTGAGTCAACATCAATTCCATTACTGCCGTAATAGAAAATTGTTTTTTTATCTTTAAGCCATTGAGAATTGTTCCAGCTTTCAAAGAGTAAAGAATCTCTCAGGGGGGAATTTGAGTAGAAGCGAGTAGTAAGCCACTTGTTTTCCCATTTGTTATTCACCCATAGCTGGCTCAGGTCGGTCTTTAGATACCCCGAATCATTATATTCATATGTTGAGCGGGATACATTTCTCCAGCCGGATTGATAGTCCTGAAAGATATATTCAGTAAGCTTCCCTCCGGAGTAATAATATGATATTCTGGATAACGAATCCCATCCGTTGGAAGACCACCCGAGATCTGTTTCGGTGTTTAAACTGTTATTCTGGTCATATGTAAAAGTATGCTTAATTGAACTGTCCCTACCGGTACCAGTATTACTTAAAATAACATACATAGACATTTTCCCATTATCATTGTACTCAAAGAACATCACTGATCCATATCCCTGGACCGATACAGTCAAGATACTGTCCGTTCTGATAAAAGAGGCAAGATCATTAGGACTGCTTTTTTCATCAAAATAATTGTAGTCTCTGTGCTGAATTTTTTGAGTAGGAGAGAATGTATATATACTCTGGGGGTAAGCAAACCCGCAGTGAATAATAATGCTAAGAAAGGTTAAAAAGTAGATTTTCATAATACCGCCAAACCTGAAGGGTCCCTCATTTTAATTAAAACAAAATGACCTATGGTATTATAATAAAAAGTCTGTTATCAATCACACTAGAAAATATAACAGACCTATTAAGAAATGTTCTAATTCTCCAGCATCCCTGCACTTATGCAGTAAATTTTCTCCTCTTTACCTCATTAAATTTTCTTAAATTATATGTTCGGAATTAATATGAATGGGATTTTGACTGAAAAATAGAATGAATAATAAATCCAACGGCAAAGAAAAGAAAATAGTAATAAAAGGCGCAAGAGAGCATAATCTTAAAAACCTTAGCCTTGAGATTCCCCGCAATAAGCTTGTGGTTTTTACAGGTGTAAGCGGAAGCGGTAAATCATCCCTTGTGTTTGATACTTTGTATGCAGAGGGACAAAGAAGATATGTAGAAAGTCTCTCTGCTTATGCGAGACAATTTCTCGAAAGAATGAATAAGCCGGATGTTGATCTTATCCAGGGAATAAGTCCTGCCGTAGCCATAGAACAAAAGACCGGCTCACGCAATCCAAGATCAACTGTAGGCACAACTACGGAGATTTATGATTACCTCAGACTCCTCTTTGCCCGTATAGGCAAGACAATATGTTTCGAGTGCGGCAAGGAAGTAAAAAAAGCTACTACAGGTGTGGTAGCCGACTGGATTTCATCTCTTCCCGCGGGAGGTAAATATTATCTGGGCTTTCCTCTCCATCCTCATATAGGAAAAAATATAAAAGAGGAAATTGCACATCTTAAGAAAAGAGGCTTCTTCAGGATATACTATAACAATACATTTGTTGATCTTAATGAAGAGGAAGCTGCTCCTAAAGAAAAAGATAAGGTAAGAGTTATTGTTGAGAGATTTAAAATCTTCAGGCAGCGACATCAGGGATAAATTATCCGACTCCATCGAAGTTACTTTTAAAGAAGGAGAGAACCGTCTTAGTCGTAATAAATGCTGACACAGGAGAAGAGAAGGAATTTAATAAGTTTTATGAATGCTGCGGAATAAGATACGAAGAACCGGAGCCGAGATTCTTTTCTTTTAATAATCCGTTTGGAGCCTGCCCCGTATGCCAGGGCTTCAGTAAAACCATCGGTATCGATATGAACCTTGTGGTGCCTAATCCTAACCTCTCGATTATGGAAGGAGCTATTGCACCCTGGCGATCTGCAAAGTACAGCTCCTATATCAGGGATCTCATTAAGAATGCAAGGAAATATAATATCCCTGTAAATGTTCCTTTCAGGGAACTTAATGAGGAACAGATTTCAACTATTATGAAGGGGACCAAAGATTTCTGGGGATTGAATAAATTCTTTAATGAGCTTGAAGGACATACCTATAAAATGCATATCCGCGTGCTTTTAAGCAGATACCGCGGTTATACAACCTGCACTGCCTGCAAAGGTTCACGTTTAAGAAGAGAAGCCCTGCAGGTTAAGATCAGCGGCAGATCAATATATGATGTTGTAAAGCTTCCGATAGAAGATTCACTTAATTTCTTTAAGGAGCTGAAGCTTTCAGATTATGATACAGCTAGTAGGCGACAGAGTACTGAAGGAAATTATTAAACGCCTTTCTTTCCTGAATACAATCGGGATAGGATATTTAACATTGGAGCGATTAAGCTCAACTTTATCCGGAGGAGAAACACAAAGAATAAATCTTGCTACATCCCTGGGTTCGGCTCTTGTAGGAGCACTTTATGTTCTTGATGAACCAAGCATTGGACTGCATCCGCGCGATAATATACGGCTTATAGAAATTCTCAAGAACCTGAGGGATATCGGTAATACTGTGCTGGTTGTTGAACACGATCCTGATATGATGAAGCACGCCGATCTGCTTTTTGATATTGGTCCGGGTGCAGGTGCAAAAGGGGGTAATATTGTTGCAACAGGAACACTTGAGGATATAATTAATAGTCAGGAGTCGGTTACCGGAAAATATCTCTCCGGTAAACTGCATATCCCGCTTCCCGAATCAAGGAATACCCGCAGAACAAAATCAATTAAAATATTTGGGGCAAAGGAAAATAATCTAAAAGGATATTGATGTCGAGATCCCGCTTAACAAACTTGTTGTTATTACTGGAGTCAGCGGTTCAGGGAAGAGCACATTAGTGCACGATATCCTTTATGCGGGACTGGCTAAGTATTTTGGTATGGCTCCTGAGAAGGTGGGCCTCTATGAAGATATTGCAGGCGTTGAACATATAGATTCTGTTGAAATAGTTGACCAGTCGCCAATAGGTAAAACACCCCGGTCCAATCCCATCAGTTACATAAAAGCATTTGAACTGATAAGAGAGCTTTTTGCATCAACTCATCAGGCGCGGGCAAGAGGATACAAGCCGGGATATTTTTCTTTTAATGTTCCGGGGGGAAGATGTGAAACCTGCCAGGGGGATGGATTCATTAAAGTTGAAATGCAGTTCCTTGCAGATCTTTATCTTGAGTGTGAAGACTGCAAAGGCACCCGCTTCAAAAAAGAAATAAGGGAAATACAGTTTCATGGCAGGAACCTTGTGGATGTTCTTAATATGACTGTTGATGAGGCAATAGAATTTTTCTGTACGGGAGGATCTAAGAGTACAGATAAGATAGTACGCAGTCTGAAGATACTTTCCGATGTAGGTCTCGGATATATTAAATTAGGGCAGCCTTCCAATACATTATCGGGAGGGGAAGCGCAGAGAATAAAGCTGGCATCCCATTTACTTGCTCAGAAAGAAAGAAAGCACACACTATTTATTTTTGATGAACCGACTACAGGACTTCATTTTGATGATATTTCCAAGCTGCTAAGATGCTTTAACCTGCTGATCGAGGGGAACAATTCAGTTGTTATAATCGAGCATAACCTTGAGGTAATCAAGTGTGCAGATTATATAATCGATCTTGGTCCCGAGGCAGGAGAAAAAGGGGGAGAGATAATAGCCAAAGGAACCCCGGAAGAAATAGTTGAAGTAGAAGCCTCCTGGACAGGGAAGTACTTAAAAAGTTTTATTCAGTAGTTAACCTTGTTGCGTGCGGACGTGCGGTCGTGCGGACGAAATTAGGACATACCCTAAGCGAATATCACCATCGTACCATCGAACTATCGTACCATCGCACCATTACATTATACTCTGCGGATCTACATCGAATAACAGCTTAACATCCTTTGACCGGGAAGTCCGATTAAATTCAATATAGGAATCGGTTATGGCTTTTCTTAAAATTGCTCCGCCGGGATCTTTATCCCTGCTGCTTTTAATGAACAGATGAAACCTGTACGATCCTTTTAATTTAGATATAAGAGCAGGATGAGGAGGAGTAATGTTGAGATACTTTTTATATTTAAGAAGCAGCTTGAAGTAATCAGTTATTGCATCCCTGGCTTTATCAAGGCTCAGATCTTTTGATTCAATTAAACAGATCCTGGTAAAAGGAGGAAAGCCAAGATTTTCTCTCATCCTTATTTCGTGATCATAAAATCCCATATAGTCGTTAGCAACGACCTTCTGAAGTGTAAAGCTCTTTTCGTTGAATGTCTGTATTACAACCTCTCCCTTTTTGCTGCTTCTTCCTGCCCTGCCGGATACCTGCGTTAAAAGCTGAAAAGTTCTTTCATCTGCACGGAAATCAGGAAGCCATAATGTTGTTTCGGCAGAAATAACACCTACTACGGTTACTCTCGGGAAATCCAATCCCTTTGATACCATCTGCGTACCGACAAGAATATCAACCTCTCCTTTGGAAAAATCAAGAAGTATTGATCCTAAGGATGACTTACCGGTTATCGAATCTGAATCAACTCTTTTTATTGCTGCAGAGGGGAAGAAATACTGAAGCTCATCTTCCACCCGTTCAGTACCGCTGCCGAAGAACTTAATATTATACGAGCCGCAGTTCCTGCATACCTTGGGGATTTCTTTCTCCTCACCGCAGTAATGACATTTAAGTATGTTCTTGTTAATATGAAATACATTGGGCACCGAACAGTTACTGCAAATTTCTATTTCGCCGCAGTCCTCACAGTAAACCTGGGTTGAAAAGCCTCTCCTGTTCTGAAGTATGATGACCCCTTCTTCCTTATCAAGAGCGCATTTTATTTTCTCGATCAGCTGGGACGTAAATACACCATGCATTTTCTTCTTATTCTTCTCGGCAGGAATATTGACCAGCAGAATCTCAGGAAGCTGGGCATTATCTATCCTTTCGGGGAGTTTGAGCAGCTTGTATTTTCCGGTTACGGCGTTATACATACTCTCAATGGAAGGAGTTGCCGAACCGAGCAGGACGGGACAGTTATTGATCTTGCCTAATATTATCGCAGAGTCCCTTGCATTATACTTTGGTGTTGATTCAAATTGTTTGTAGCTCCCATCGTGTTCTTCATCTACAACAATAAGTCCTAAATTCTTTAGCGGCGCAAATAAAGCTGAGCGGGCACCTATCACAATTTTAGATTTCTCTTTTAATATCCTTCTCCAGGAATCATATCTTTCCCCCGGCGACATCCTGCTGTGTATAACTGTAACCTGCTCGGCAAATACATTAAACAGTCTAGAAGTCATCTGGGGGGTAAGAGAAATTTCAGGTACAAGTATCAGGGCTGATTTTCCGCATGCCAGTGCTTCTTTAACAAGTTCGATATATACCTGGGTCTTGCCGCTTCCCGTTACACCGTAAAGAAGCGACACGGCAAATGTAGATGACATCAGATCCATGGCAACAGCTTCAATTACGATCTTCTGAGGAGGAGTGAGATCGAGTATTTTTTTATCTTCCCTGTAGACGCCTGAATATTTTCTCTCAACTTCCCTTTCTTCATACTTAAGCAGTCCTTTCTTAACGAGAGAATCAACAGATGATCTTCCTGTTTCCGTTCCTTTCAATAATTTTGAAAGAAGTACCCTCTTCTCTTTTTTAGCCGCTATCTCAAGCAGCACTCTTACCTGGTTCGGTGAACGGTTCTCAATCTCAGGGATGTATTCATAGATCTCCGAAACAGTTTTTGCAAACGAAACATATCTTGATTTCTTTATCTTTACCTTCGGCCGGGCAATTTCATCAAGTACTGTAACCGCCCCTTCTTTTTCAAGAGCCTTAACTGCAGAGTAAATATTCTTTTTTCTTATACCCGCTTGTATCTGGCTGAAACTTACTTCTTCTTTTTCACCGAGAAGCTTAAGGATCTTTCCTTTAAGTGAACTTTTATCCTTTTCCTTTTCCAGCAGTTCAGCGCAATAATCTTTATCTACAATGATCTTCCTTTTGCTCTCGACCTCAAGTCCGTAAGGAACTGATAGTCTAAGAGCTTCTCCTAATGAACACAGATAATATTCAGACAGCCAGCTATAGAATTTCAGATCCTTTTTGGAGAATATAGGTGCTGAATCAAGGATATCGTTTACCAGCTTAAGATCTTTTTTATTATCAGCAGATGAGGCAACATTGATTATAAAACCGGTAAGTGTCCTTTTCCCGAAAGGAACTACTGCACGAACACCGATCTTTGCAAACGGGTGCAGTTCAGGAGGTACTATATAGGTGAATGCATTACGGAAGGGGAGCGGGAAAACTATTTCGGCATACATCATTATTCGAGATAGGGGAGCAATTCTCTTGATTTTGTACCTTCCGGAAATGAAGTGCTGAACAATTCGAACTGCAGCGTGCTGAAACTTCTGTCCCACATTATCATCTTTTTTCCCTCTGCGGCAAGAATCTCTCCGTTTGTTGAGATCACACTGTCCTCAGGTGTAAGCTGCAGATAATAAAATCCGTTCTCAAAAGAAATATTTTCAGTGGTACTGATATCCTGAAACTTATAAACAATATTACCTTTGAGGGTATCTCCGGAACTAAAAAGTTTCCTGTCGATGAGATGTTTTCCTTCTGTCTCCAGTTGTTTAACAAAATCATTGCTTTTAAGAGCAAATTCGAAAAGGTTTATCTTATCTTCCTCAAAGGTCAGTTCTGTAAGGGCATCCGACCTGATGTCGTGAACGACAATTGAGGCAGTTCCGTCAGTTGGTCCATCGAGACTAATTTCATAAGATACTTTGTGGAAAATTAGACACCCCTGAAGAAAGAGCACTGCTGAAAAGAAAAATATACTTTTTAACATTTTAGTATCCTTCTATTCTACGCTTCTTTCCGACAACCTTATTGTATTTGTAAAAGTATTAAGTTCTGCACTAATTCCCAATGGCAATGTAAACTTATTTTGAGTGTGTCCAAATGATAATCCGTATACCGCGGGGATCTTTAACCTGCTTAAACGTTCGAAAAGTACTTCTATTAAGGAAAATGATTTTTCGAATGCGGGATCAATCTTCTTCGGTTCACAATCCTTAAAAACTCCCAGGGCTATTCCTTTTAATCCTTTGAATTTATCTGCCTGGATCATATGGGTCAGCATCCTGTCGATACGGTAAGGTTCTTCTGTTATTTCTTCCAGGAATAGAATTTTCCCGGAAAGGTCGATATCATATGGTGTTCCGAGTAAACTATTTAGTATAGAAAGATTTCCGCCGGCAAGCTCTCCTGATGCCTTTCCTGTTGTTATTACAACCAGATCGTCAGGATCCTCAGTCTTACTCACAAGGTCAATCTCTTCGGTTCCATTAAATATCAACTCTTTAAAATATTGTAAGGTAAACTCATTAAATGTTGATATTCCTACGGGACCGTGAAAGGTTACAAGTCCTGTTTGAGAATATATCCCGTATAACAAAGCTGTAACATCACTATATCCGGAAAACACTTTCGGGTTGCTTTTTATAAGGTCATAATCGATCAATGGGAGGAGCCGTGCACAGCCATACCCGCCTCTGGCGCAAATTATACCCTTCACATTTTTATCTCTGAACATCAGGTGCAGATCATCAAGCCGCTCCTGGTCAGTACCTGAAAAATAACCGGTCTGCTTTAATATATTATCTGTGTAATAAGGTTTCAATCCCAGCAGTTCAATATTTTTTATACAATCACGGAGCTCATTTTCCGAGATATAGCTTCCCGGGGCTATCAGTCCCATCGTATCCCCCGGATTTAGTCGCCGGGCTTTAATTTTATCTTTTATGTTTACTTTGGGGAAGGAATTAAATGAAGGAAGGGCAGCTGCGGCAAATGCAGCTTTAATAAAATCTTTTCTCTGCATTAAAGTTCCGGTACGATTTTTTCATCATAAAGCAGCTGATCGAATGTCTCACGGCTTCTTACAATATAAAACTTATTTCCGTCGACGATCACTTCGGGTGGTCTTCTCCTTGCATTATAATTTGACGACATAACCATTCCATACGCCCCGGCAGATAATAGAGCAAGATATTCCCCGCTCTTTACTTCCTGGAGAGATCTTCCCTTGCCTAAAAAATCTCCGGTTTCACAAACAGGTCCAACTATATCTGCTGTTATTTCCTCTCTTTCCTCATCAAGAACGGCAGGCTGGATATGATGATAAGTTCCGTAAAGACTGGGGCGAATAATATCTGTCATAGCAGCATCCGTTATAAGGAAGTTCCTGTTTTCTCCTCTTTTTGTATAAAGGAGTTTCGTGAGTAGAATTCCGGCGTTTGCTGTAAAGAGTCTTCCCGGCTCAAAAAATATAGTACAGCCGAATTTTTTAAGAGCGGGTATCAGAACTGATGCAAGCTCGTTTAGTTCAAATACATCTTCATCTTTATACTGAACCCCGAACCCGCCCCCTATGTCGAAGTGCGAAACAGTTATGCCGCTTTTTTTGAGTATTGCATAAAGATCATACACTTTATTAACAGCTCTCAGGAAAGGAGTTGTCTCGGTGATCTGGGAACCGATATGCATATCGATCCCGGTAAAATTGATATTAGGATATGCAGCTCTGTTTCTGAATATCTCTTCTGTAGCCTTAATAGACATACCGAATTTATTTTCTGTCAATCCTGTCGTAATATACGGGTGGGTTTTAACGATAATATCGGGGTTTATACGAACAGAAACTTCAGCTTTTTTCCCCAGCTCACCGGCAATCCTGTTTATAAGAATGATCTCTTCTTCAGATTCAGCCTTAATTACCAGAAGCCCTTTCTGAATAGAGATCTTTATTTCATCGGCTGTTTTTCCGACACCTGATAGTATTATATTACGCGGATCAATACCTGCACGCAGTGCCCTGATAAGCTCTCCTTCAGAGTTTACATCCGCGCCGCTGCCGAGTTCACCGAAAATCTTAATTACATTTATATTGAAATTTGATTTGCAGGCATAAAATATTTTATGATCAATACCTTTGAAAGCTTCAGAAAACTTCCTGTAGGAATCAGTAAAGTAATTTTTACTGTAGACAAAAACAGGTGTACCCGCACTGAATATAATATCGGATGCAGGCACATCTTCACAGTATAATCTGCCATTCCTATAATAAAAGCTGTCAGAAGATTGAATAATCATAAACTATCCGTTTTAATTCTTACATCTACCGCAATGTATTTATTTGAAGGGGTCAAAATCAACGGGTTAAGATCGCATTCCGTAATATTATCATTTTCTATCATCATCCTTGCCGTAGATTTTATGACAGACCTAAGCACATTCACATCTGCAGAGCTTTCCCCCTTACTCCGGAAAGCAGCTTCCCGATGGTTGTACTGCAGATTAAGTTCTCGATATCCTTATCCGATAAATAAGCCGAATACATTTTTGTATCCTTATAGTATTCGACATATTTTCCGCCGGTCCCGAACATTATCATCGGGCCGAAATTGCTGTCGCGGAAACCTCCGACAAGCAGCTCATATCTTGTTTCAATATACGGCTGAATATTGAAATTATTCAGTTCATAACCGGCATCTGAAAAATTCCTTCTCATCTTTTCTGCAGCAGCAAGCAGTTCATCCTTATTTTTAAGATTTATTACGACACCGTTCAGCTCCGACTTATGTATAACTTCCGCAGAATGGGATTTAATAACAACCGGGTATTCTGTCTTATAATTTTTAAGATCTTTATAATTTACAATTGATCCTCTCAGCAGGGGAATGTTATATTCTTTGCCGAGCAGATCGATTTCTTCTTTACTTAAAAAACCACTGCCGTACTTATTATTCTTTTTACTTCCGGCTGTCAATCTTGAAGTCTTAAAATCAAATTGTTTAAATCTTAACATATTCGAGATGATCTCAGCAGGATCTTCCGGATTTTTAAAGAGCGGCCGGTTATAATTAGAATTCTGCTTGTAATAGTTCCAGAATTCAGGCAATGGCATGGCAACCTGAATTATCGGCTTAGGTGATAAAACAGAATTTATTCCCTCGATAACCGGAAGCGGTTTAACCATTACAGGCTCAACAAAAATTGATACTACCGCATCAACATTTGGATCTGATGCAAGAAGCTCAACCGATTTTTTATAAGCAGCCGCATCTCCTCCTGGAAGAAGGTCTACAGGATTTGATATGCTTCCTTCGGGATGGACAAATTCTCTAAGCTGTTGTTTAGTATCCGCAGTAAGTTCAGAAAGCAGAAGTCCATTTCTTTCCAGTGCATCAACTGCAAGTATTGCTGGTCCCCCTGCATTTGTTACAACGGCAATCCTGTTTCCTGCAGGAAGAGGGAAATTCTCAAATCCTTTTGCTGTATTGAAAAGTTCGTTAAGATTATCGGCCCTGATCATACCGAACTGCTCAATCACAGCATCAACAACCTTATCGCTGCTCCCCATTGCGCCCGTATGTGAAGAGGCAGCTTTCATTCCGCTCCCCGTTCTGCCGGCTTTTAGAACTATCAGTGGCTTGGAGACTTTCTGATTTACAAACTTCTGTATTAATTCTTCTCCGGCAGAAAAACTTTCTAGGTAAAAAGTTACGACCTTAATATTTTCATCCTCTTCCCAGAAGTCAATGAAATGGTTTTCATTCAGATCAGCCTTATTTCCTACGCTTACAAAGTGAGCGAATCTTATATCCGTTTCCCTCAATGAATTCAAAACTGCCGCACCGAGAGCCCCGCTCTGGGATAGAAATGCAATAGTACCCGTTTCAGGTTTCTCGGCAACAAAAGTAGCGTTAAGCTTAACAGTATCAAGGGTATTGATTACTCCCATACAATTCGGACCCGTCATATTAGCGCCTGCATTTCTAACAAGTTCGAGGATCCTTTTTTCTGCTGCTTCCCCTTCTGAGCCGGTTTCTTTAAACCCTGCCGTAATAAGTACAAACGACTTTACATTTTTTTCGATCAGATCTTTTATTGTCTGCTCCGCAAAGTTTTTAGGCACAAGAATAATTGCCATATCAACCGGTTTATTTATGTTCTGTACTGAGGGAAGACATTTTATTCCGAGGATCTCATCAGCTTTTGGATTTATCAGGATTATTTCCCCCTTATATCCGTAGCTTAAGATTGTAGAAGTAAGCTCATACCCGATACTCCCTTTTTTCGAAGAAGCCCCCGCTATGCAAATTGTGCGGGGATAGAATAGATTTTTAATGTTTTTGTTCATTTTTTAAGATTTAAAGTTTAAGCGCAAATTTAGTTAATTCAAGATAAATTAGTACGATGACAGAAGGTTCGATTGTGGGTTGAGGTTTTTATCTCATTTATGATAATTTTCTAAAGAATTTCGCAAGAATTGCCCAAATACCCTAACAATGGTATTTCAATAGTCCTTTAGTACTCTTTTAATAGTCTTACGTCAATAAGAGGATTGTAAGACTATTGTAAGACTATTGTAAGAGTATTGTAAGACTATTGCCCATTTTATAATGAAGTGCTCAGGCAAATAATTTATGGATATTTGGTTAAATGTTTCTTAGTTCCCGGCTCTTTGTTCATAATTAAGAAAATGTGTAAAATTTTAACCAAATCAATGAATCCCCGGTTATTGGCTCTTCTTTTTTTGTAAATATGAGACAGGAGGTATACTTACTGGTAAGAAATACATGCTATTTGGCATTACTTAACAAAAAAATACGGTAATTGTACGGATGACTTTAAATAAAAATAGTTTCATATTGTCCGTATGAAAGAAGAACTGAACAAATACATAAAATATATTTTCACCTGGAATAACCCCTTATTCTTTGCAATCCTGATTGCGGTGATAATTTTAATGTTCGCATACATTGTATACTACCATATATTGCTTCCCAATAAGAAACAGTATATTAAAGAAAAAATGGAGGCGGAATTAAATGCCTCAAAGTTGATCACCGAAAAATACAAAACATTCGCATTGCAGCTCCAGGAAAAGCTTGAGATGGAAAAACAACGTTTGGGGAGGGAACTTCACGATAGTATCGGGCAGAATCTTCTCCTGATGAGAATGAAATTGAATAACAGCGAGGAGCATCCTAATGAGGTGGTTAAGGTAATAGATTCAACATTGAAAGATCTTAAGGAAATTATTTTTGATCTGAGACCCCGTGCGCTGGAAGAATTAGGATTGCCTGCAGCCATCATCAATCTTTGCGAACAAATAAAGAGGAATTTAGGTATTACAGGTGAGGTAAATGTAAGCGGGACTGTAAAGAAACTTAATAGCGAAAAGGAGCTTTATCTCTATCGGATCGTACAGGAATGTATAAATAATATTATCAAGCACTCGGGTGCCCGGGAGTTTAATGTGCAGCTGATCTATAATGAAATAAACCTGAAAATTATGACAATAGATGAGGGGAAGGGAATGGATGTGGAAGCAGCAAAAAACGGTAAAGGCAATGGCTTGTTTAATATTGAGGAAAGATTAAAGCATCTCGGCGGATCTTTAAATATTAATTCTTCTCCCGACGAGGGAACGGTGCTCCTGATGGAGGTCCCTTATGATGGATAACATTCGTATACTTGTTTGCGATGATCACGAACTTGTGAGAAGCGGCATTATCCAGATATTGAGGAATGCAAATTTTGTTATCGCAGGGGAAGCTGCCGATGGTTGTCAGATGCTCAGGGAATATATAAAAATGCGGCCTGATATTGTTCTGGCTGATCTTTCAATGCCGGGACTGTCTGGACTGGATGCATCGAAGGAGATCCTGAAAATAGATTCTTCGGCAAAAATTCTTCTGGTTACTATGTACAGCGAGGAACATAATATCGTTAGTGCTTACTTTGCCGGAGTTAAAGGACTGATCGGGAAGGATGTTACCAAAGAGGAGATGATTTCAGCAATAATAAAAATAACGGAAGGGGAAATTTATTTCGGTCAGGCTTATACTTCTGCCAGAATTATTGAACTGGCGGCACGATACAGGGGGGCTAACAAAACTGGCGAAAGTGATCCGGGTAATCTGACCGGAAAAGAGAAAGCAGTTCTTCAGCTCTTTGCTGAGGGTCTGATGTCATCAGAAATTGCAGATAAGCTGAAAGTCAGTAAAAAAGCTGTCGATTCATACAGACATAATATAATGCAGAAATTTAACCTCAGGTCTTTTCCTGCATTAATAAAGTTTGCAATTGAAAATCAGAATTTCAAAAATACAGCTTAAGTGCAGTTGTACGTGATAATTTTTTTAGTCATTTCTGTTCCCACAAAAGCCGGAAGCTCCGGCATCATAATACTATTCCATAAGGAAGAATCTAAATGAAAAACCTGTTCTGGTCGTCCATCCTTGTAATAATTTTATACACTTCAATAAACGCACAGGGGGTTGTCTATTCAAAAGAAGGAGCTGATAATTTGTATGGCCCTGTTTTAATTAATACAAATATTCAAAGTATATTACTGCAGAAATTTTTTAATAATACGGATGGTACACTTATGTTCCGGATACAGGATGGTAATTTAATTATATTGAACAGCAGCAGGGAACAGCTGTACCCTGGAAACTATCCGGTTATGCCTTCTGATGTATTCCGTGTTTTTAGTACCGGGCTGATCGATCAGATAATCAGAAATGGATCTGATCCGGTTACTAAAGCTGAACTTCGTGCGAATGAAATAATATCCCTCACAAACGGTAATTTTACTTTAGAGTTTGGAGGAGAATGTCCACCTTATTGTCCATAATAGCTGTAATGCCCTTAACCGAGCTTATATATAACCTGAATATTTTTTTCTGGCTGCTCCCTGTATTCCGGCAATACAGGGACGGTTATTTTTATTATTTCCTGATCCTGGCGGTCAGCGATCCTCTTATGCAATTGTTTCTTCACACCTTTAAAATCTACCCAATGTATTTCTATCTCGCCGTATCTTACTTTTGTTTTTTGGCGGTGCTCTATTATAAAAAACGGTTAAAAATATCTTTCGCCCTCGCAGCTCTCGTACTTACCATCTTTTTCTACAGTGATCTCGTGAGCGCTTCTGCGGGGATATTCCTGCTGCACCTGATAATATTATATAATATCCTCGATATCTTTTTGAAGGAGACGGCTAACTCACCAACGATAAATCTTTATTTTGTAGTTATGCTTCTGTATGAGTCAACAATTTTGTTAAAGATGGCAGCGAAAATAGCAGACTTCTCTACAGGCATTTACTTCTACTATATCATTACTGCCTTTGACATATTTATAGCCATTTATTTTATTTTCTGCAACATCAGGACATCACCTAAACTTGAGCTGCGGGGGTTTAAATTCCCGTGAGGGCGTATATATAATTCCAGTCGTTGCACAGGAGCTCTTAAAAACTGCCGGACTTGTATATTGATGTAAATAGTGATGGTTTGAAACTGTAGGGGTGACATCCTTTAATAACGCCTTCAGGATGTCCTCCTTATAGGGCTGAATTTTTTCATCATAAATACCCGCTTTCAATTTATCGGCTATTTGAGTCTAATAAACCACTTTAGAAATCTCCGGTAAACTGTAGAAATTATTTACATCCTGGAACAACTTCTGTCCGGTTATCCACATACCCGCTGCTTTTATGTTATATAAAACACTATAGTACAATACCTTAGCATTTATTTTCCATTCAAATTTCTATTTCTATTAAAATATTTAATGTTAAACCACCATAAAAGAGCTGTGCCAATTACTATCAATCTAAAAAATAAAATATATAGGGCTGGCGGTTGATGAAGATCCCTTCCCTTGTTTTAATGACTAGCGATACCATAGGAGGGATATGGACCTATACGCTCGAGCTATGCTCATTCTTTGAAAGGCAGGGTATTGAGGTAATCCTCGCCGTTACGGGAGAACCTGCATCCGCTTCTCAAAAAAAAGAGATCCATCAATTAAAGAATGTTATCTATTATGAAAAGGACTATAAACTTGAATGGATGGATAATCCCTGGAATGATATCAGAAGATCGGGAGAATGGCTGCTTAATCTTGAACATAAATATCAGCCGGATATCATTCACCTTAATTCGTATTCTTACGGCTCATTGCATTGGCAGGCACCGGTAATTGTTGTGGGGCATACGGACAAACTTTCCTGGTGGAAGAATGTCAGGAATACATCTCCGCCTCCTGAGTGGAGTGAATATTATCAGCGGGTTTATAATGGACTGCACGGTGCAGATTTTGTGGTTGCACCTTCCCGCTATATGCTGCAGAACCTAAATATCATTTACGGCGATTTCCTTAACCAGTCAGTTATCTACAATGGGAGAAATAAAGATCTGTTTACTGTTTCTGTAAAGAAGGATATTATTGTTACTGCCGGACGGGTATGGGACGAAGCTAAAAATATTAAATCGGTTGTGGATGCGGCACCAAACTTTTTATGGAAAACCATTGTAGCAGGGAGCAGTATGTCTCCATTAAATAATGAACAAACAAAAGCCGGCAGCGTATCCTTTACGGGACGGCTTTCCCTTAAAGAGACAGCTGAGCTATTTGCATCAGCTTCGATATTTTTACTTCCCGCAAAATATGAACCTTTCGGTTTTACTCCCCTTGAAGCAGCTCTTTCCGGGTGCGCAATTGTACTTGGAAAAACAGCTTCCCTTCTTGAGATATGGGATGATGCTGCCCTGTTTGTTACTCCCAATGATGCGGAAGAGTTGATATTCGTAGTTAATTATTTGACCGGACATAAGGGCCTGCTGAAAACATTTGCAGTTAAAGCCCACCGGAGAGCATTAGACCTAAGCAGTAGAAAGATGGGGCAGGCTTATCTTTCCCTTTACAGAAGGTTAATAAGGAATAAGGTTCAGAACCATAAAGCAGTTGGCTGAAAAAATAAGTTGATACGAGAGGGGATAGACCTTCAAAATTTTACCTGGATGAATGAATGGATGATTGGATAAATGGATGATTGTCTGAATAAATGTCGTCATTGCGAAGGAGTCTTCGACTGAAGCAATCCCACGCACTGAGGAATGGATGAATGGAGGAGTGGATGAATGTATGAATAAATATCGTCATTGCGCTTGCCCACCGTGGAGGGAACGGGAAGGACAGGTCAACGACGCAATATTAGCGAATAACTTATTCAGGGTTGACCTGTCCGTACATAACTTTCTTTTTTAATTGATTGCCCGATTCAATAGAATATTCGTAAGACAATAAAAATTCAGTAGGGATAGGTGCCGCGATTGCGGATAATAAGGTAATAATTGCTAACGCCACCTGTCCTTTCCCAGATCCGTGCAGAACGCCATCTGGGTGGGTGCCGATAGCGGAACGCTATCTTGGAGGCGATGTGCCCATGGCGGAACGATCACTGATCGTTCCTTACATTTAATTGTTCCAGATAAATGCCATTCCTCCTGTATCAAAGTATTATTTTGTCAAAATTGATCAACTGTGGTGTTTGGATGGCGAAGAACTAAGAACTAAGAACTAAGAACTAAGAACCAAGAACGAATAACTCTCTTAAATGACCTTACTTATCTCATCAATTATCTTTTTAGTTGCCCCGAGATTCTCCTCAATATATTTATAACAGATATTCCCTTTAGTTTTCCTTAACTCATCATAGCGGAACAGCTCCCTGATAGTTCTGTAGGCTTCTCTTTTATTACGGATCATTATTCCGCCTCCCCTTTGCAGCAGATGTTTTGCCTCCTGTGAATTCTCAATCTTTGGTCCAAATATTACCGGTATGCCGTAAACTGCAGCCTCAAGAATATTATGGATATTCTGCTTAAACCCCCCGCCTATATAAGCTGCGTCTGCATAGGTATAAAGCGTGAGAAGTATACCAACGGAATCAACAATGATCACCCTCTCGTTCTTATAATTCTTCAGATATGAAAACCTTATTGTATCAAGGTCTTTAGCGAACTCGTGCTCGATCTTATCGAGATGAACTATGGTAGGCTCATGGGGTACAATAATCATTATTACATTTTTATCATACTTAGCCAGAGTCTTAAATGCCGGAATAAGTACATCCTCATCGGTATCCCAGGTCGAGCCGGCAACAAATATCTTCTTTCCTTCGAACAGTTCTTCATTTAACAGGTTGTGCCGTTTTGATGAAAGGCTGCGCTGGTAAACCCTGTCGAACCTGGTATCTCCAACCGGCTTTACCTGTGAATCAGTGCATCCGAATTCCTTAAAGCCTGCAGCGTCAGCAGGTGAGACAGTCAGGATACGCGTAATATCCCTGAAGAGGTGTTTATGAAAGTTTTTTATTATTGGTGTCTTGCGAGGTGAATCGTCCTTCATTGTAGCGTCGACGAGAAAACTATTCACATTCATTTCCTTCATTGCCCATATATGGTTCGGCCATATATCATACCGCATAATTACAGCTAATGAAGGGCGTACGATGCTTATGAACCTCCGTGCATTTGAAACTGTATCGAATGGAATATAGGAAACGATATCTGCGTAAGGATATTTCTTTGAATTTTCGTAGCCGGAAGGGGAGAAGAAGCTTACCAGGATGTTGAATTGGTTATCTTTCTTAAGCTCTTCAATTATCGGCTTTGCCTGCTCGAATTCTCCAAGGGAAGAGGAATGGAACCAGAGCAGCTTTTTATTTTTATTTAATGATGCAGCATCAAGGATGATCTCCTCAAATACTCTCCTTCTGCCGTTTATTCCTCTACTGGTCTTATCATTGAAAAGACCCAGGATCCGTATACCTAAATAGAGCGAGGGAACAATAAGAACATTATAAAACAGGAACCACAATTTATTCATCAGGAGAGAAGATCCATTAAGTTTTTATAAGCATCTACGGGACTTATCTCAAGCATACATTTGAAGTGTCCCTTCGGGCAGCGGCTTCTGCCAATATGCGAACACGGTCTGCAAGATAATAATTTGTTCTCTAAAACTAAACTCCTGCTGTTATAGGGAGCAAACCCGAACTCCTTAACTGTCGATCCGAAAATTGATAGGACCGGAACGCGGACTGCGCAGGCTGTATGCATTAGTCCTGAATCATTGCATACTACTGCCTTGCATAATTTCATATCAGCAGCTGTCTGAAGTATATCATTATCACTGCAGAGGTTTATTGAATTTTCAATTGCCTTGCTTAATCTTGCGCATAGCTCTTTATCATCCTTTCCGCCGAATAGAACTACTGTATACCCGTCTCTTTGAAGTGAGTGCCCCAATTCTGCATAATATTCTTCGGGCCATCGCTTTGTAAAATGCCGCGCGCCGGGCGCTAAGCCGATATATCTATGTCCCTGTTCAGGAAGTACGGAAATAATACCATTGGTAAAAAGATCAAGACCTTCATTATCGAGCTGTATCCCGGCATCTGAGGCATATCTCTGCGGTATAGGGGGGGCTTTAGTTAACCTGTTTATCTTAAAGCTGACAAGCAGGAATTTATCCAAAGATCTTTTATTAAATTTCAAAATATTTGCACCAGTTCCCTCTGCAAGAGCCTTGCTTCTGAAATTCTTCTGCAGATCGATTATGAGATCATATTTATTTTGCAATATCACATCCCTGGTTTTTGATACTGACTCGGGATTATATATTAGAAGATTTGAGATGTACGGATTAAACTTCAGCAGATCGGTATATTGTTCCTTCATCACAAAATCTATCTGGATATAGGGGTACTGTTTCTTAATTGTCCTGATCAGCGGGGTGGCAAGCAGGATATCTCCCAGTGAGCTAAGCCTTATGATAAGGATCTTTTTTATATCAGAGAAGTTCAAAACAACCTAAATAGTTAAGGCAAATTTACGTAACCCCTTATTTTGAACCAATCCTTAAAGGACTATAAAAATCACTGCTGTACAATATAAATTATAACTAACAAAAAGGGGTCGATAATCATTAGTATTGGATAGAGTTTTCTTTTTTTTAATTTCAATCCCCCCACCGGAATAAATTTTAGAGCCGGCAACTCTTCACAATCATCAAGAACATATAACCACCATAAATGATTTGACCGGGCACCGTAAAAAGAAATACCCCTACCCCCTATTTAACCCCTACTATGTCCTAATAAACTCCTACTACAGGACTACGACCAAAGGTGGTTATACGGGGGCAGCAGGGGTTAAGTATCCGAACAGAAAGGGTTGGAAATAAATATTTAATCAGATCTTACCGGGTAATTTCATTAAATCCAAAAGGAGCTGCCAGATATCCTTTTCCTGCACGTAAATTTATTGATACTTTTTTATTTTCTTATTTCATCGCTTTTGACAGGTAGATAAAAGCACTAAGTCCCTAAATTCCTAAGTTACTGGTTCCCGGGTTCCTAAAACGGCATTGTACAATACAGCCGGTGTGCTTATTTTTGTTCTAAAAATTATAGGTTTAATAATGGGTACATTACCGCCTCCGGCAACACAGAAATTTCCTGATGACTCAATAGAAAAGAAAGTATATAGTTTAGTTGAAAAACTAGCTGAATATCTCCCCCTGCCGAATGACAGGAACCGTTTAGGGTTTAACTTATATAAACTGATGAAAGGTGAAGGGGATAAACCGGCTATTATAGTTCAGAATGCGAAGCTTACAATTAAGGGGATTAGCGAAAAAGAGCTGGCACAAAAAATAGATGAAGAATTAAAAAAGATCTGAAATAAAAATTCAGGGTATGAAGTATTTACTTCACACCCTGATTAAAACTTTATTTTTCCACTAGTTCGGCTTCTTCCTTTGCAATAAAATCCTCCACAACCCTTACATCCTGTTCAGATCCGATAAATATTGGTGTCCTCTCGTGCAGTGTTTGAGGCTGCAGCTCAAGTATTCTCTTTTTCCCGTCCGTGGCTCTGCCCCCTGCGGCTTCCACTATAAAAGACATTGGATTGCATTCATACATAAGTCTGAGCTTTCCCTTAGGACTCCTTGAATCTGCCGGATACATAAAAATACCGCCGTACAGTAAATTCCTGTGAATGTCTGCAACCATTGATCCGATGTAACGGGATGAATATGGGCGCTGGGATGCTTTATCCTCTTCCTGCAGCCATTTGATATATTTCTTTAACCCGGGATGCCAGTATTTATAATTTCCTTCATTGATGCTGTAGATCTTCCCCTTCTTTGGTATCTGGATATTTTCGTGGGATAGGAGAAATTCTCCGAAGGATGGGTCAAGAGTAAAACCGTGTACACCGTGCCCGGCTGTATAAACAAGAATAGTGCTTGAACCGTAAACTATATAACCTGCGGCAACCTGCTGAGTTCCTTTCTGCAGGCAATCCTGAAGAGTTCCCGGTTTACCATCGGGTGTAAGTCTTTTATAAATTGAAAAGATAGTACCTATACTGATATTTACATCAATATTGGAGGAGCCGTCCAGCGGGTCGAAAAGAAGAACATACTTACCAACCTCATAAGGAGAAGGAATATGAATAATATCCTCCTCTTCCTCGGAGGCCATAACAGCAAGGTGTCCCCCGTGGTCCATTGCCCTGATAAGCATATCGTGGGCAAACATATCAAGTTTTTTAACCTGCTCACCGTGTACATTATTATCACCTGTAAAACCAAGGATATCTACCAGTCCGGCTTTATTTACCTCAAGTGAAATTACTTTTGCAGCTAAAGATAAGTCGTGTAGGAGTTTTGAAAGCTCTCCTGTAGCCTGCGGATGAAGTTTTTCCCCCTCAATGATATGACGTGCCAGCGTCATAAAACGCATTGATTGCATTATGTTTGTCCCTTAGAAATATTAAACAGCTTTAGTTATTTCCTGATCTTTAAATTGAAGCTGGTATAATTTATAATAAATTCCCCGTTTTGCAAGTAGTTCCTGATGATTTCCTGCCTCTTTTATTTCACCTTTATGCATAACTATGATCTTATTTGCATTCTGGATAGTAGAAAGGCGGTGTGCAATTACGATTGCTGTTCTTCCTACAAGCAGCTGCTCAATTGCTTTCTGTATCAAAATCTCTGTCTCTGTATCAACACTCGAAGTTGCTTCATCGAGTATCAGTATGCGGGGATTGTGAACAAGTGCACGGGCAAATGAGATCAGCTGCTTCTGTCCCACGCTTAAAGTTGAGCCTCTTTCGTTTACTTTCTCATCATACTTCCCGGGCAGCCCTGAAATAAACTTATCTGCCCCTACAATTTTTGCTGATGCCATTATCCTGTCGATGCTGATTTCGTTATTCCCCATACTGATATTATTCCTGATGTTTCCCGAGAACAGAAATACATCCTGGAGTACAATGGAAATATATTTTCTCAGCTCTCTCTTATCCATACCTGCGATATTTACACCATCGAGCAGTATCTCTCCCTTATTGATATCGTAAAATCTTGTAAGGATATTAATAATGCTTGTTTTACCCGCTCCGGTAGCGCCTACTATAGCTACTGTTTCCCCCGGTCTGATCTTGAAGGAAACATCCCGCAAGAACATAATCTTCGTCATTATATGCAAACCATACATTCCTGAACTCAATGTCTCCCCTTAATTTCAGCCGGCTGTTTAGGTTTATCGGGATTTTTGATAATAGTATCATTATCAAGCAGTTTGAATATTCTCTCCGATGAAGCCATTGCCGTCTGCATAATATTATATTTTTCGGAGAGATCCCTTATGGGACGGAAGAACATTTCAGTGTACTGGATAAATGCAAATAAAACGCCTAATGTTAAGGCGCCCTGAATAATTTCCCCGCCGCCGTACCAGATGATCAGACCAATGGCAATCGAGCTTAATAATTCCACTCCCGGATAAAATATTGCATAATAAAAAATTGATTTGATATTGGCTTCCCGGAAGTCATTATTTATTGAAGAGAAATTGTTAAACTCATCCCTTTCTTTCCGGAAAAGCTGTACAATATTCATTCCGGTGATATGTTCCTGCATATAAGAATTGAGTCTCGCCAGATGAAGTCTTACATCCCGGTAAGACTCTCTTACCTTTTTCCTGAAGAGAAAGGTACCGTAGATAAGAACGGGCAGGACAGAAAGTGTTACAAGCGAAAGCTTTATATCCATAAAGAACATAAATCCCAGTATCCAGATTATGGTGAACACATCACTGAATACCACCACGATTCCCGATGAGAATAATTCTGTTAGTGATTCAACATCGTTTGTAGTTCTTGTAACAATCCGTCCTATTGGAGTTTTATCAAAAAATTTAAGAGCAAGCTTTTGTGTATGGGAAAAGATCTCCGACCGGAGATCATAAATTGTCCTTTGCCCGAGATACTGGGTATAATATGTAAGGAAATATTGTATTGCCGCCTGGAATAACAGGCTTAAAAGAAGCAGGACACTAACCCATACCAGTCCGCTTATATCTGAATGAGCAATATAATCATCAACTGCAATCTTAGTAAGATAAGGCTGCAGGGGTCCCAGCGACGCGGCTATTATATTGAACAGGATGGCAATAATTACATATTTCTTATATGGTTTTACATACCGCAATAGCCTCCTCATTAAATGCGCATCGTACGCTTTACCTAATATTTCATCATCGCCTGTATAATCGTTTGCCATTAAACCACTCTATGAAAATTACTGCCTGAGAAAAAACATTTTATATTTTCCGCAGTTGTATCCAGTATCCTTTCAACTGCTTCAGTTGAATCAAATGCCATATGGGGAGTTATAATAACATTTTCTCTTTTCAGGAGAATATTCCTTTTTAGAATTGCCTCCAGATTTTCCAGGGATACATTTTTAGTAAGCATCTGGTTTTCTTCCTTCAACAGCTCCTCTCCCTCGAAAACATCTAGTCCCGCTCCGCTGAAAATCCCTTCATCAATAGCTTTATATAACGCTTCCGGCTGGATTATGCCGCTCCTTGCTGTGTTAATAAAAATAGCCCCCTTTTTAACTTTCTCAATATTATCGAGATTTATCATATGATGCGTATTTTTATTATAGGGGCAATGCAGAGTGATGATATCGGAGCCGCCTAATAACTCTTCCAGTGTTACATATTTGAAATCTGCCAGTTCCTCAAGAATGTGATTCGGCTTTACATCGTAAGCAATAATTTTCATTCCGAAGCCCCTGGCTATTTTAATAACGTGCACGCCTATGCTGCCGGCTCCAATTACTCCAAGAGTTTTGCCCCTGAGGTCAAAACCTCTCAGGCCCTCAAGAGAAAAATCATTTCGTATTGTTCTGACATAAGCTTTATGCAGGTTTCTTGATAGTGCAAGTATTAATGCAAAGGTATGTTCCGCAACTGTATTTTCACCGTAGTAAGGCACATTGCTGACCGCTATGCCTTTTGCTTTTGCTGCTTTAATATCAATATGATTGAATCCGGTACTGCGCGTTGCTATCATTTTAAGTTTCCTCGCAGCTTTCAGGATATCGGGACCTATCTTTGAATAAATAAATGTCGAAATTACATTTGCATCGGCAGCAAGATTTTTATTGGCTTTGGTTAATCCTTCCTCATAAAAATGAAGCTCATATTCCTTGCCGAATCTTCTGCGAAGGTATCTTTTTTCTGTGCCGTTTATTTCGAAGAATGATACTTTAATCAACTCTGCTCCTAATTAAGCTCCTCAAGTTCCTTCTCAAGCAGCTGCTTATAGTGCAGATCCGCATATATACCCCCCAGATTAACAAGCTCCTGATGGTTTCCTTCTTCAGCTATTCTTCCTTCGTAAATTACTATTATCTTATCGGCATCTTTTACAGTGGAAATCCTGTGACTGATGATAATGTTAGTTCGTCCTGCCATATATTTTTTAAGATTATTCAGGATCTCCTCTTCAGTATGTGTATCGACAGCAGAAAAAGAATCATCAAGGATCAATATTTTAGGATTTATCACCAGTGCCCGTGCAAGTGAAGCACGCTGCTTCTGTCCCCCCGAAAATGTAATTCCTCTTTCTCCAATAATGGTATCATACCCATCAGGGAAATTTTCCACATCCTTATCGAAGGCTGCTATCCGTGCGGCCTCTTCTACTTTATTACGGTCGGTCTCCCGTAGTCCGTAGGAAATATTATTTACAATAGTATCGGAGAACAGGAAAGATTCCTGCTGCACCATCCCGATACTTGTTCTAAGAATATCGAGCGGAATATTTTTTAAATTATTTCCGTCGATCAGTATTTCTCCTGCTGTAACATCATACATTCTTGCAATGAGGTTTATCATTGTAGATTTCCCCGAGCCTGTGTAGCCCACTATTGCTGTTGTGGTTCCGGCAGGAAGGTCAAGATCAATATCCTTTAAAATATACGGAAGATTTTCATTATACCTGAAGGAAACCTTCCTGAAGCGGATATTTCCTTTTATACTTTTAATATTTTGATCGGTATTAACGGAATCATCTATTTCATACGGCTCGGCAAAGATCTTATTTAATCTTTTCATGCTTGCTTCCCCCTGCTGGATAATATTTATTACCCATCCGAAGGCAATCATTGGCCATATTAAAATTCCAAGGTAAATTATAAAAGCAGTTACATCTCCAAGTGTCATCTGCGCATTGATTATTTTTATTCCCCCCAGCCAGATAACAAGTATGATGGATAAACCGGTAATAAGAAACAGAAGCGGCTGGATCAAAGCCTGTACGCGTGATCATTTTCATATTTAGATGAAGATATTCCTTGCTGAGCCTGTTGAATTCCTTTATTTCGTTCTCTTCACGGATATAAGATTTAATTACTCTTATTCCGCTGAAATTTTCCTGTGCCCTCGTTGTAATCTCAGAAAACTTTTCCTGTATCAGGGTAAACTTCTCGTGTATCAGTTTGCCCACTCTGTATACAAGTACTGAAAGAAGGGGAAGCGGAAGCAATGCATAAAAAGTAAGCTCGGGATTCAGTGCCATCATTATACCGATTACAATAACTAACCTGATTCCGGTATCGATAGAGTACATTACTGCAGGACCAATAAACATTCTTACGGCATTCATATCATTTGTTGCATGAGCCATTATATTGCCGGTAGAATTATTCTGAAAATATCTGAGTGATAATCTTTGAATATGTCCCCAGAAATCCTGGCGCAGATCATATTCAATCTCCCGTGAAACAACAATTATAGTCTGTCTTATGAGGAACCTGAATATACCGGATACTAATGATGTTAAAACTATAAGGATCCCGTAATTGAAAAGAACTTTTATATCTGAATGCTTCTGTATGCTGTTAATGGCATCTTTGAGAAGCACCGGGACATATACCATTCCAATATTTGAAATAAGAATAAAAAGAAAACCCCAGGCGAGTTTCTTTTTATATTTTGCGAAATATTTTTTTAATGTAAATAAGTTCTTCATAAATAAGAATAACATAAGCCTTTGAAGCAAAAGCTTCAAGGCATTAAAATTGAAATATGCTTAAGATTAAAAATTAAGAAGTACTAATCTATTATCTCAAACCCGGTATACTTTTGCAGTACTTTTGGAACAATGATCTTTCCTTCAGGAGTCTGATAATTTTCGATTAAAGATACCATCAAACGGCTGGTAGCCAATCCCGAGCCGTTCAATGTATGCACAAATTCAGGTTTTTTTGTACTCTCATTCCTGAAACGGATATTTGCTCTTCTTGCCTGGAAGTTCTCAAAATTACTGCAGGATGATGCTTCAAGCCACCTGTTTTCTGCAGGAGACCAGGTCTCAATATCATAACATTTTGCAGCAGAAAAGCTGAGATCGCCTGTACAGAGCAAAAGAATTCTGTAAGGAATTTTTAATTCCTTCAGTATATCCTCTGCATCATTAACAAGAGCTTCCAGCTCATCATATGAATTTTCGGGTTTAACGAATTTAACCATTTCAACTTTATTGAACTGGTGCACTCTAAGAAAACCCTTAGATTCCTTTCCATAGGATCCTGCTTCTCTGCGGAAGCAGGCAGAGTAACCTACAAATTTTATCGGGAGTTCCTTTTCGTCTAAGATTTCATTCCTGTATATATTAGTAATCGGAACCTCAGCTGTCGGGATCGGAAACAGGTCATCTTTTTCTATATGATACATATCTTCAGCCATTTTAGGAAGCTGACCGGTTCCTCTCATCGATTCACGGTTTACCAGGAATGGCGGAAGTATCTCTTTATAATTATGTTTCTGAATATGGTAATCAAGCATAAAGTTAATAAGCGCTCTTTCAAGTGTAGCTCCTTTACCGACATATAACGGGAAACCGGATCCTGATATTTTAGCTCCTCTTTCAAAATCAAGAATGTTTAATTTCTTACCGATCTGTACGTGATCCATTACAGTTTCAGTTAGTTCAAATGTGAAGCCTTCCGGAAGCCATTTTCTCACTTCAACATTCTGATCGGCAGTTTGTCCAACCGGTACTGATGAATGTGCCAGATTTGGAATATATAACAAAATATTCTCAACTTCAGTTTCAATGCCCCTGAGCTCGGTATCGAGAAACGTTATTTTATCGGAAACCTGCTTCATCTCTGCAAGAACTTCAGTCACATCCTGCCCGCTCTTCTTCATTTGAGGGATCTGGGCAGAAACTTTATTTCTTTTAGCTTTTAATTCCTCACTATCGGATATCAGCGCTCTCCTTTTTTCATCCAGAGCGATTATCTCATCAACCCTGCTCTTTTCATTCTTATTTTCGATGCCTTGTTTTACTTTATCCGGGTTTTCACGTACAAATTTAAGATCCAGCATTTTTATAAGTCCTGTTTTACTTCACTACAATATTGTAAATCTTATTTTGAACAAATATTTCTTTTACTATTACCTTGTTCTCAAGGTACTTTGAAACCTTGTCGTCAGACAGCGCTGCAGTTTTTACTGATGCCTGGTCAGAGCCCGCAGCAACAACAATTGTACTCCTGAGTTTGCCATTTACCTGTACTGCAATTGTTGCCTCATCTTCAACTAATGCTTCCGCATCAGGGTCAAACCATACCGGGTTTTGAAAAATTGATTTTTCATTTCCAGCCATCTGCCAGCATTCCTCCCCTAAATGAGGTGCAATAGGTGCAAGCATAAGTGCAAATCTCCGGAGAGTAAATATTTTTAAGTCGTGTGAGGAGTTATCAAGAAATCTGCCCATTTCATTAAGCAGTTCCATAAGAGAAGCAATTGCAGTATTGAACCTGAAATTATTCATCTCCTCATCATACTTTTTTATTGTCTTATTTATTTTTTTGTACAGCAGTTTTTCGTCAGCTGAAAGGGAATTCAGATCCAGTTTTTCTTTAACCTGGCTGCCATGCAAAACACCCGCATACTTATTAAATATTTCATAGGTTCTCTGCACAAAACGGTCGGTGCCCGCAATTCCCTTGTCGCTCCAGTCGCCTCCCATCTCATAAGGACCCATAAACATTAAATAGAGTCTGAAGACATCCGAGCCGTAATATTTAGTAAACTCATCAGGGTTAACAACATTGCCTTTGGTCTTCGACATTTTGGCACCCTGGTGTGTAATTGTACCCTGGTGTACAAGATGCTGAAACGGCTCATCTGAATTAGTTAATCCGATATCCCTCAGGAATTTATGAATGAACCGTGCATAGAGCAGATGCATTGTTGCGTGCTCAGCTCCACCGACATACATATCAACCGGTACCCATTTATCGGCAAGCTCTTTGTTAAAAATTGCATCCTGCTTATGCGGATCAAGATAACGGAAATAATACCAGGAAGAATCGACAAAAGTATCCATTGTATCAGGATCCCGTTTTGCATCCTTGCCGCAATGGGGACAGGGGGTATTTATAAAATCTTTATTTGCCGCAAGAGGTGATTCGCCTGTCGGTTTAAACTCAACCTCATAAGGAAGGACAACCGGAAGATCTTTTTCTTCAACAGGAACCTCACCGCAATCCGGGCAATGGATAATTGGAATTGGTGTACCCCAATATCTTTGACGGGAAATAAGCCAGTCTCTCAGCTTGTAATTTACTTTTGCCGCCCCTTTATTTTCCTGCTGAAGATCTTCGGTAATTTTTATGATTCCATCTGCAGAATTTAAGCCCGTATATTTTCCGGAAGAAATCATTATACCTTCATCAACATATGCCGAGTTTATAGGATCCTCTTCCTGTGCTTCCTCAGGCATTATTACTTTTTTTATGGGAAGATTAAATTTCTTTGCAAATTCAAAATCACGTTCATCGTGCGCAGGTACCGCCATTACACATCCGGTTCCATAAGTACCGAGAACATAATCAGCTGTCCACACCGGCACTTTTTCATTGTTAACAGGATTTATGGCATAAGCACCAATCGGCACTCCTGTTTTTTCTTTAGCAGTTGATGTTCTTTCAATTTCAGTTAAGACTTTTAATTGATTCTCTGTAATCACTTAATTTCTGTCTGAAATCAGGTGTAGTCAATTTATCCACAAGCGGATGTTCAGGGGCAAGCACAACATATGTAACACCAAATAACGTATCGGGACGAGTGGTGAAAACAATTATTTTTATCACTGCTTCCCTCTACATTGAAAATTACTTCGGCACCAGTACTTTTACCGATCCAGTTCCGCTGCATTGTTTTTGTTTTTTCAGGCCAGGTAATATACTCTAATCCTTCAAGGAGTTCTTCCGCATAGGCCGTTATTTTAAAGAACCATTGTGTAAGATTTTTCTGGATAACCGTTGTCCCGCATCTTTCACAGGTTCCGTCGGCAAGCACCTGTTCATTTGCAAGGACTGTCTGATCTTTGGGACACCAGTTCACAGGTGCATTTTTTCTGTATGCAAATCCTTTTTTATAAAGCTGAAGAAACAGCCATTGGTTCCATTGATAATATTCAGGAACGCAGGTCATCAGCTCGGCATTCCAGTCATACATACATCCGATATTTTTCAACTGAACACGAATATCTTCGATATTCTTCATTGTACTGTCGTAAGGATGGATTCCTGTTTTTACAGCATAATTTTCTGCAGGAAGTCCAAATGCATCATATCCCATCGGCTCAAATACATTAAAGCCCTTCAATTTTTTATAGCGTGACCAGGAATCAGAAGGGCCATAATGATACCAATGCCCGGTATGCAGTTTTGCCCCCGAAGGATAAATAAACATATTCAGGTGATATAATTTCCTTCCGGGGTTATTAAGATCGGTTTTATAGGTATTATTTTCTTCCCAGAACCGCTGCCATTTTTTCTCAATTTCTAAATAGGGATATCGCATAAATAATTAGATAATTTACAAAAATAAGCATCAAATTTACCGATTTGAGGGGGTAATTCAAATCCGAAGCCGAGAACAAAAGCTGGCTTTTTAACATATTTTGCCTCCTGTTGGGCTGTAGACTGAGCAGAATCTGAACTACAGTAAAATACTATTTTTGCTTTAAACAGCTGCACCAGGGTATGTTAATTGCAATTTTTATATAAAAGAGAGGATTGATTCTTATTCGGAGGGATTCATAAGTTTTTCTATGTGAACTTACCAGAATATAGAAACATAGAACTTACAATCCCAAATTTTTGTACTATCGAACTATCGAACTATCGTACCATCGCACTAACTACAAAAGGTATCTTTCTTTCAAAATATTCAGATGATGGAGTTCGTGCCCTGCTATAATGTATAATAATCCGTTTACTGTAACTTCATATCCGGATGCTGTTCCCCTTCTTTTTAATTCTTCATCATTAAATGTTTTAAACATCAGAATGTTTGCTTTTCTAACTGCTTCAAATTCATCCGTTAGATCTTTGACCGTTCTTCTGTGTGCATTACCGGATTTAATAAATTCCGCCTGATCAAAACCAGGCAGGGGAGTTTTATCATTACGGGAAATTCTATGTGCACGGTATGCCATAATTCTTTCGGTATCAACTATATGTCCGATGACTTGCCTTACAGTCCATTTATCAGGTGCATATGAAAAATTTTCTTTATCAGGGGGTATCGCTCTCAGGAAACTAACGGTTTTTCCATATCCATTTAAAACTTCAATTACATTATCTCCTGGTACAAGCTGAATATATTTACCGTAATATGCAGCATATTCATTATCAGAGGGTCTCATAGTATTTCCTTTTTATAATTTACCAGATAATTATTTCAAATAAACCTTCGGAATTGGCTGCGGCTCTTAACATACTTTCTGTATTAAATTCCATTGCAATATTGCCATTCTTATCGAGTGCAATTAATCCGCCGTCACCCGGTTGTAATCTTTTATGAATCATCTCTTTCGCCGCTTCCTGAACAGTCATTTCTTTATATTCCATCAAAGCTGAGATATTATAAGCAACAGTATTTTTTATAAACAGCTCGCCGGTTCCGGTGCAGGAGACGGCACAGGTTTTATTATTAGCATAAGTACCTGCATTTATCAGAGGAGAATCTCCTACTCTGCCCGGAGATTTTCCAGTCAGTCCTCCTGTGGAGGTTGCCGCTGCAAGATTGCCGTATTTATCAAGTGCAATACAGCCTACGGTTCCTTTTTTCTTCTTGTCAATTTCTTCTTTGTATTTTTTCCAATAATTCATTGATGCTGGTGTGGAGAAATAGCTATTATCGACGAGCTGGAACCCCTGGGACTGTGCAAATTTTTCTGCCCCCTCAGAAATAAACAGAATATGTTTTGATTTATCCATAACTGTGCGTGCCAGAGCAATTGGATTCTTAATATGTTTGACTCCTGCAACAGCACCGCAGGAAAGATCTTCACCTTTCATTATTGAAGCGTCGAGCTCAAATGTACCTTCGCTTGTAAACACAGCTCCTTTGCCGGCATTAAATTTCGGATCATCTTCAAGGAACATTACTACTTTCTCTACTGCATCCACCGCTGTGCCGCCCTGGGAAAGTATCTCTTGTCCTATTTTTAACGCTTGTCTCAAAGAAGTTTCATACATTTTCTTTATCGAATCGGGAATTGATTTATTCAAACTACCCGCACCACCGTGTATAACAATCGTATAGTCGTTCGGCTTTGGAGGCTGCTGCTGTTCCTGAAACTTAAAAAATACAGAGAACGCAATAATCACTGCCGCAATTGATAGAAATCCCAGAGTCTTCATTTTTTCTCCTTATTGAGATATTCCAGTAATCTGACTAAAAATTCTTTCTGTGCTGAATTTATTTTTGTTTCAGCCTCACCTATCGTAAAAAACTCTCCTTTATCCACTTCGGGAAAGGATTGTATCTTCCCCGATCCGGGCGGCCATTCTATGGTAAAGGTATTGCATATAATGTCAAAAGGAATGCAGTTATCAGTTTTGAAAGCCCAGGCGTAAACTGTTTTACCCCCTTTCTGTTCAACCGTCCCCAGAGGTATATATTCACCTGATGGTTTTGTTCCTGTTTCTTCCTCAAATTCTCTAACTGCAGCATTAAGCAGATCTTCATTCTCATCGGGTAATCCCTTTGGGATTCCCCACCATCCATTGTCTTTTTTGGCAAAAAAAGGTCCTCCGGGATGTACGAGAAAAACTTTAATTTCTTCATTTGTCACATTAAACATTAAAAGACCCGCACTGGTTATTTTCTGCATATATTCCTGATTTATAACTTCCTAATAATATATAAATTTGTTTTATTACAACAATTAAAAAAGTGAAGACATCTGGTGTATATAATTTTTCCCATTGTTGTATTTTTTCTAAATACTTCGGGTAGCCCGGTTTCTACTAATTTTGTTCAGCCGGGGGATAAGGATACAATTTTTCTTATAAAGAATCATTGGCATACAGGAATAGTACTTAAGACATCGGATGTAATAACATTTTGTCCGGAGTTGATGGAATTCCAACAATTTAAATATATAGACATTGGGTGGGGAGATGAAGAGTTTTATCAATATCCGGATTTTGATCTGGGCCTTGCCGTTAAGGCACTATTCTATCCTACACCTTCTGCTTTAAGAATAGAGGGAATTACTTTTTCAATTGAAAGATATATTGAACTATCTGATATGGCTGTAATGATAAATGTAACGGATGAACAGCTCAAAAAAATTGCAGGACATATTTCAGAAACATTTTATAAAAACATAGAAGGTAAAACTTCTGTATTAAGCAGCAGGTATGGAGGGAATATCAGATTTTACAAGGCCGTTGGTGAGTACCATCTTTTTAATACCTGTAACACCTGGATTGCCGATTGTCTGGAAGATGGAGGGATTGATTTCGGAGAACATGTAATTCTTGCCGAACAATTGTTTAAACTGGCAGCAGATAAGGGCAAAGTATTAAAAGCGGAATAGTCTTGTATCAGGCCGAATAAATTCTTAATCCTGCAATACCGATAATAATTAATAAAATAAAAAATATTCTAACCAGTTCTCTTGATTCCCCGAATAAGATTATCCCGAGGATTGCAGTACCAACTGCACCAATGCCTGTCCATACAGCATAAGCAGATCCTACCGGCAGAGATTTCATTGCCTGGTTTAACAACCCCATACTAATTATCAATGTTGCAACTGTAAATACTGTCCACCAGGGCTTTGTTAAACCGTTGGAATACTTCATTCCTATTGCCCAGGCAACTTCAAAAAAACCTGCCAGAATCAGGACCAACCACGGCATACGACCCCCGGAGTTAATTTATTAATAATATTAAATAATGCAGAGGCTGTAAAATAATTACAGCCTCTTAAAAATCTATTAACGGTTAAGGAAAGAAAGGAACGGGACAGCTTTTGCAATAAAAAAGGAAAGGACAGACCATACAATCCAGATCCCGAATACCATTGCAAAGTATTTTCCTTTGGATTCAGATTTGAACATTCGTGAAAGTCCTATACTCAGCACAATATATCCCCAGATAGAAAAGATATCTAATTTCCCGAGTGCGAACCCGCTAAATGTAGTTTTGTCAGCATTCATAAGACTTCCTACACTTACATCCCCGACTAACCTGCCAAAAGCATAGGCGAGAATAGCAGCAAGTATTACTGAAATAATAGCGATGTATGAAGTTAATCCACTTGCAACCATTGCCGATTTATAAGTACCATCTCCCTTCAGCACGAACCTGGAGAAGAGGAAGTAGACACCGGAGATAATAAAGAACATTACAAAACCAAAAATAAAAATTGATACAACCATAAGGAGCATTCCTACGGGAGTTTTCCCCATATTAAGCTGTTCGTCAACCCTTTCCATCTGCTGGTCAGCCTGCTCCCTGGTAAGCTGTCCCTTCTCCACCATATCATTGAACATCTTTTCTGTCTGCTCTTTCTGCTTCTGTTTCACCTGGAAATAAATTTCCTCATTGGTCATTACGAGGATCTGGGTTACAGCAATAACGAGGAGCAGCAGAATAAACGGGAGTATCCAGTCAATTGTTTTTGGAGGAAATTTAGAAATTTGACGATAGGTATTATCGGGCTCGGTAAATATACCTATCATTTTATCGGAGTGGGAAAGTTCTCCTTCCACAGGTTCTTTACTTTCCTGAACGGAGGTTTCATTGGTTTCCATAATATCTCCTTAAGGGATAAAAAGTTGATTCAGTAAATTATTTATACCTGAGTAAAAAGGCAACAGGTATCTAAATTTAGAATGCTGTTCTTAACATTGTGAATTATTTGCCTTAATATCTCCTTTATTCTAAGTTGAACCAATAAATTTTTAACATTATTACCAGGAAAAATGAAAACCATTATTGAACCTTTCAAAATAAAATCTGTAGAACCAATCCGGTTTACCACTAAAGAAGAAAGAATAAAGCTGCTTCAGAATGCCGGTTATAATCCTTTCCTTCTGCACGCCGATGATGTATTAATTGACCTTCTTACAGACAGCGGTACTTCTGCAATGAGTGCAAAACAATGGGCAGGTATAATGGAAGGGGATGAGGCATATGCAGGCAGTAAAAGTTTTTACCGTTTTGAGGCGGCAGTAAAAAAAATAACAGGTTTAAATTATATAATTCCAACTCATCAGGGGCGTGCAGCTGAGAAGATACTTTTTTCAATTCTAGGCGGTAAAGGAAAATTCTTCCCTAACAATACACATTTTGATACTACCCGTGCCAATATTGAATTCACAGGTGCCGAAGCAGATGATTTTTTAAATGAAACAGGTAAGCATCCCGAGATACGTGCAGATTTTAAGGGCAATATGGATGTTGAAAAACTTGAAGAGTTTATTAAAAAGACAGGTAAAGAAAATATTCCCCTTGTTATGCTTACTGTTACTAATAATTCCGGCGGAGGACAACCCGTTTCAATGCAGAATATCAAGGATGTGAAGGCTGTCTGCAAAAAATACAAACTTCCTTTATTCCTTGATGCCTGCCGTTTTGCAGAAAATGCTTACTTCATTAAGAAACGTGAAAAGGGTTACCAGGATAAATCTGTTCTTGAAATTGCACAGGAAATGTTCTCTTATGCAGATGGTGCAACAATGAGTGCAAAAAAGGATGCGCTTGTTAATATAGGCGGATTCCTTGCTATGAATGATGAAATGCTTGCAATGAACAGCAGGAATCTTTTAATTGTGACCGAAGGGTTTCCTACTTACGGGGGACTGGCAGGACGTGATCTTGAAGCAATAGCCCAGGGATTAGAGGAAATTGTTGACGAACATTATCTGCAGTACAGAATCAGGAGTACAGAATACCTGGGAGAGAAGCTTGTCGATGCGGGTGTTCCGATCATAGAGCCCCCGGGCGGACACGCGATATACATTGATGCAAAAAGATTCCTTCCGGATATACCACCGGAACAATTTCCGGGACAATCAATTGTCTGCGAACTTTATATAGAAGGGGGCATACGTGCTGTGGAAATCGGCAGTGTTATGTTCGGTAAATATGATGAGAAAGGAAAACTGATTCCTCCTCCTATGGAACTTGTAAGACTTGCAATACCAAGAAGGGTTTATACCCAAAGCCATATCGATTATGTACTCGAGGTAATTATTGAAGTACATAAGAACCGTAAAAATCTTAAAGGCTACAAGATTACCTACGAAGCACCGATGCTTCGACACTTCACGGCAAAGTTTATGAAGTTGGGGTAGGGAAATGATAAAATTTTGAGCCTGAAGAAGCT
This sequence comes from uncultured Ignavibacteriales bacterium, assembly GCA_963764685.1. Classification (GTDB taxonomy): domain Bacteria; phylum Bacteroidota; class Ignavibacteria; order Ignavibacteriales; family Ignavibacteriaceae; genus CAVXTT01. The sequence goes on along the minus strand of CAVXTT010000001.1, from coordinate 43,393 downwards.
TAAAAGATGGGGTTACCGTCTTAGGTAAGAGACGGGGAGCGGAAAAGGCAGAAGTTAAATAAGAAAGGGGAACTAAATGAGTCTGAATAGGAAACTTCAGCTGGTTGAATTTGCAAAGATCAAATGCAGATTATTAAGGAAGAATGCAACAGTTGCAGAGAATATTTTATGGCAATCCTTAAAGAATCGAAGATTGAACAGGAAAAAATTTTCTAGGCAATACCCAATTTTTTTTGATATTGCAGGACCTGAAACATTCTTTATAGTTGATTTTTATTGTTACGAATCAAAGTTAGTAATTGAACTGGATGGCGAAATACATCGATTTAATATGAAAAAAGATATAGAAAGAGAAAAAATTCTAAATCTGCTTGGATATAACGTTCTCAGGTTTACCAATGATGAAGTCGAAAAAGATTTAGATAATATACTTAATATAATAGCGGACTTCACAGCAAAGAATTGATTTTCTGTTAAGATTATTAATGTAAAGATCAGATTGATAAATAAAGTCCTTCTGTTTTTAAGAGAAGGATTTAGGATGAGTTTAGTGTTAGCGCGTATAGGGATTTAGTCTGTTGCGACCCTTGGGGAACTCATCCCCTACCCCTTCTCTTAGGAAGAGACGGGGACGAAAAGTAAAGACAAGTTTGCCAATGTTATGTTTCAGGCTCCAATAAAGTCCTTCTCTTTTTCAAGAGAAGGATTTAGGATGAGTTCAAAGGGATCAACAAAAAACGAAAGGTAAAGATTACCTCCTAAACCCATGAACTCATCCCCCAACCCATTCTCTTAGGGAGACGGGAAGAGGAAAGAGACAGAAGTTAAGATTACAAAAGTAAAGATCAGATTGATAATAAAGTCCTTCTATTTCTAAGAGAAGGATTTAGGATGAGTTCAAAGTAGGTCAACTGATACTAAATATGGATTTATGTCTAAGAGGGAACTCATTTCAGGGTTATAAATAAAGTCCTTCTATTTCTAAGAGAAGGATTTAGGATGAGTTCAAAGGGATCAGCAAAAAACGAAAGGTTATAGATTAACTAACCTAAAAAAGAAGTTTTATATATATGCATCTGAAAAAACTATATACCTACACAAATAACCGCCAATTATGGCGATTACTCCCGAATGATAATGGCCAAATTATCATTGAAGACAGGGATCCTACGCTTAAGGAGGTATTTTTTAACTGCATAGATATGCAAACAGGGAAGCCAATATTTAACAATTTACAATTTGAGGAGAAATACTGGATTGGAATCGAAGCTGTAACGGGCGACCTCATTCTCTTTCATAAATTTGTTAAGCCCGATCTTCCTGCTCATCTTGGAATAATGGCATTCGACATCAGGACACGGTCGGTAATATGGGAAACCTATGAATATAATTTTCTTTTCATAAATGATAATAAAATATATACATTCCGCAGCGGCTTTGAAGGGAAGCAATATTTTGTACTGGATCTTTTTTCGGGAGAAATGATCGAGTCACTGGGAGATAATTCTGCTGCCGTTAATATTCTTAAACAGAACTCCTCTTCGGAGACCTATTACAATAACTTCAAATTTCCCCAATCCTATGATGAAGGGATTGAAAAGACCTCATATTCCGGTATTTTAGATAACCTGAAGAATGTAAAAACAATTACAGGTAAGGTCGATTACCTGATGTTTAATAACCTGCTGTTGGTTAATTATCACGAAGTGATGAAACAGGGTACCCTGAAGAACACATTTACTGCTATTGATATTCATTCAAAAAAAATTATTTTTGAGGAAACTTTGAATGCAGCTTCTACGACTATTATGCCGGATTCTTTCTTTATGGTTGATAGCTACCTTCTGCTGCTCAAAGAGAAAACCAAACTAATCGTCTGTGCTATAAAAGATTAAGATGGAGGTGAGAATGGAATTAACCGATGCAGATAAGAGGAAACTGCTTTTATCGGCAAGAGAATCAATTCAGTCTGTTTATGGTGAAATTCCTCCCCCTGAAATTGATTATACTGATTTCCCTGTACTTAAGCAGGCATGCGGCGCCTTTGTAACTCTTACCAAAGATAAACGGCTGCGCGGATGCATAGGATATATTGAATCGGAAAATACCTTATTCGAAACGGTAGTCGAATCAGCTAAACAAGCCGCATTTTGCGATCCCCGCTTTTATCCTCTTGCCAAAGATGAACTAGAAATGATTGAAATTGAAATCTCTGTTTTATCCCCCTTATCTAAATTAAATGATTATGCTGATATTGTAATCGGAAGAGACGGGTTGCTTCTTGATGAAAAACCGCGTGCCGTTTTGTTACCGCAGGTTGCCGTGGAGCATAATTATGATGTTCCCCGGTTTCTATCTGCATTATGCCAGAAGGCGGGTTTAAGACGCAATGAGTGGCAGGCAAGAAAACTTAAATTAATGAGCTTTACCTCCCTTGTTTTTTCTGAACCGGAAGGAGAGAAAAAACTTTATGAACAATTATAGAGATCCTTCTGTTGCAGGACTTTTTTATCCCTCACGTCCGGCTTTGCTTAAAGATGAGGTAAATACTTTACTTAGTCTTACCGGAAGCACTAAAAAATACGGCAGGATATTCGGTATTATCGTTCCCCACGCAGGTTATATTTATTCCGGCAGAACTGCCGCATATGGTTATAACCTTCTCAGAGATCAGAATATTAAGAATATAATTATTATTTCGCCAAGCCATAGGGATTATTTTAAGGGCTCCTGCATCTTTCAGGGGGATGGTTATTCAACTCCTCTTGGTACGGTGGAAATCAACAAGGAGATGAGTCAAAAAATAGTTGACTCCTCCGAGACAGTCTTTATGGGAATTAACGGACATCAAAAAGAACACGCTGTTGAAGTTCATTTACCTTTTCTTCAGGAAATATTAACGGAATTCAGGATAGTTCCGATAGTAATGGGGGACCAGGATAGACAATTTGTAGAGGATCTTGCTGCGGGCATTAGTTCCGCCATGGGAGAAAATACAATTATTCTGATAAGTTCCGATCTGTCTCATTTTTATCAAAGAAGCCAGGCAGAAAAACTTGATTCGCTAGTGCAGAAATATATCGCTGAACTTGATTATGATAATCTGTTAAATGCACTGGAAACCAGAAAATGCGAAGCCTGCGGCGGGGGACCTATAGCCGCTTTGCTTAAGGCAGCAGAGATTAAAAATATTACTAAATCCGAAGTGCTGCACAGAAGTGATTCAGGAGATGTCACCGGGGATTTGAGTGAAGTTGTCGGCTATTTATCAGCTGTGGTATACAAAGACTGATGGAACTAAAGAATTCGAATATTAGTTTCGTAGGAACAGGGCAGACTAGCTTACTCACTCGCCGGACATCTTATTAAGTATGGTTTTAATATTCTTTCAGCATCCAATAGGACAGAAGCCGCCGCTGCAGAATTTGCACGTAGGTTCAGGATTAAATCATTCAGCAGATTTAATGGCGAAATACCAAAAGAATCGGATGTTATCTTCCTTACTGTATCCGATCAGGCAATAGAATCTGTCGCTGAGAAAATTGCTTCACATAATAAGAATCTAAAAGGGAAAATATTTGTACATTTTTCGGGAGCCCTTAACAGTTCGGTCCTCGAAAGTTTAAAAAAGAAAAAAGCATTAATAGCTTCATTCCACATAATGCAGACATTCCCCTCAAAGAAGATGGTAAATATCCGTAATTCTTATTCTGCAGTTGAAACCAGTGATGAAACTTTGCTTTTCTCGTTATTCAATTTTGCAGGACAGCTGAAGCTCAGGCCATTCAGAATTACCCCGGAAAACAAATCACTTTATCATTTGACAGGAGTATTTAGCTCTAATTTCCTTTTATCCCATTTTTACAATTCACAAAAGATATTTAAGGAAAGCAAAATTGAAGGTGTTGCTTATTTAAATCTCTTCGGGAATATAATTGATGAGACAATCAGAAATATTAAAACAAATAGTCTGAAAGATTCTGTATCGGGACCTGTTTTAAGGGGTGATCTTAATACAATTAAAGGTCATGTAGACGTTGCTGAAGAGAAAAAAGGAGTGGCTTTTGCTGATGAACTATCTTACCGAATCATTAACAATCCTTAAACTTCTTTCGGCAGAAAAACAAGATGCAGAAAAACTTATCCTCTTAAAGAACTATCTTATTAAAGAATTAAAAATAACGGCTAAACTAGTTTAGTCATCTTTTATGCATTCTTTATGAATATCGACAGGATAACATTAGCTGTTGACTGACATTTATCTGAAGCTGCTTCAAGCATTTCAAGAATTTCTTTTTCTTTGATCAGTTTAATTGCATCTGTCTCTCGGGCAAATAATTCTTTAATTGCAGTCCTGTACTCATTATCAGCTTCTCTTTCCAGATCCTTAACCGCTTTAACATCGTTAGTCTTTTTTACTCCCAGATCCTGCAGTGCAGTTTCAAGTTCTTTAATCTGCTGCCGGATAATAGATGCAAGTTTTTCGGTGTGGTCAATTTTATAGGTTATGTTGTAGGTTTCAACCCTGGACACGGCTCCAAGAAGCATATCGCTTATATCATCGAGACGTTTAATAAGTGCAAAAATATCCTCCCGGTCAAATGGTGTTATAAAACTTTTATTTAACCTTTTCACCACCTTGTTCAGGATTTCATCACACCTGGTCTCGAGAGGTTTGATCTTAAGAATTAGATTGAAATCGGGTAACTCGGTGGAGAATAATTGCTGTGTATAACTTGCCATTTCCCCGATGTTGGAAATCATATCCCGGAAATCAACAAAATATTTTTCTTCTTTTGGTAAAAATTTTTTAAACATATCCATCCCGAAATTGCTGAAGAATAAACCCAAACTTATGAAAAATTAGTATAAATACTATTGAATAAATTGTTTGTGGGGTTTTTTTATTTAGGATTTTCGTCGTAAAGAGAACTCATCCCCAGCCCTTCTCTCCCATAGGGATCCCTGCGGGATTGGGAAGAGAAGAGTGCAGAACATTAAGAGATACGATTACCAGTATTAAGACATTTCCTCCAACAAGTCTCTCTCTTGTCAAGAGAGAGACTACAGAGTGAGTTTCCTGTAATGTGGATAACCTTACAAGTTCGCCCACAACTTGAACTCATCCCCAGCCCTTCTCTCCCATAGGGATCCCTGCGGGATTGGGAAGAGAAGAGTGCAGAACATTAAGAGATACGATTACCAGTATTAAGACATTTCCTCCAACAAGAGTGAAAATCTTCCCATCAGATATAACCCCATTTTCTTTATATTTACGCACTAAAAATTTCGTTCCCCGGAGGAAGAAATCGAAAAGCAAAAGACATCAGAATGATCTGCTTGAAAAAATAGTATCCCTCTCCAAAAGAAGAGGATTTGTTTATCAGTCGAGTGAAATATACGGCGGCCTGAACGGCTGCTGGGACTACGGTCCGTTAGGTGTTGAACTCCTTAAAAATCTTAAGGAGGAATGGTGGAAGTTTATGACATACAGGGAAGATATAGAAGGTATTGATGCTTCAATCCTTATGCATCCCCGCGTATGGGAAGCTTCGGGACACGTTGAGAACTTTACCGATCCTATGATCGACTGTAAGAACTGTAAAGCACGTTTCCGTGTTGATGTACTTGCAGAATCAATAAATGAAAAGAAGAGAAAGAAAGCTATTGAAGCATTAAAGAATAAAATTGAAAATGATGCCCAGCTTACCCATAAATATGAAGCTGCACTTATTACTGAAGATCCTTTTAATTCAGTACTTGAAGATCCTGAGCTCGGCAAAGCTACTTCTTGATGAACTGAATTGTCCCCAGTGCGGCAATAAGGAATCATTTACACCCGCAAGACTTATTCAACCTGATGTTCAAAACATTTATTGGTCCCGTTGAGGATTCCGGTGCAGTTGTTTACCTTACGACCTGAAACTGCTCAGGGTATATTTGTAAATTTCCTTAATGTTCAGGGAGCAGCACGTCAGAAGCTTCCATTTGGTATTGCGCAGATAGGCAAGGCTTTCCGGAATGAGATAAACACAAAATATTTTCTTTTCCGTACACGTGAATTCGAGCAGATGGAAATGCAGTTCTTCGTTAAACCTGCCGAATGATAAAAAATGGTTCGACTACTGGAAGCAGGCACGACTGGAATGGTTCTATTCATTAGGAATGACCAGGGATAAACTTAGATATCACGATCACCCGAAAGAAAAACTTGCCCATTATGCAAAGGAAGCTACCGATATCGAATATATGTTTCCGTTCGGATGGGGAGAAATAGAAGGAATACATAACAGGACGGATTTTGACCTCAGACAGCCACGAAGAATATTCAGGGAAATCTCTTAAATATTTCGATGAGGAGAGCAAAGAAAAATTCACTCCCTTATATAATAGAAACCTCTGCCGGCGCCAGCCGTTCATTTATGGCATTTCTTGTCGACTCCTATTTTGAAGAGGAAGTAAACGGTGAGCAGCGAAGTGTGCTGAGACTCCACCCAGGCTTGCTCCAATAAAAGCTGCTATATTCCCGCTTGTTAATAAAGACGGTATGCCTGAAATATCAAGAAAAATAGAAGCTGACCTAAGAAGAAATTTCAAAGTATTTTATGATGATAAAGGTGCTGTGGGCAGAAGATACCGCCGGCAGGATGAAGCAGGAACACCATTCTGCATAACTGTCGACACACAAACTTTATCGGATAATACCATAACGATACGTGACAGGGATTCAATGGAACAGGTAAGAGTTTCACTGGATCAGATCAGCAAATATTTATTAGAAAAGATCTTAGATTAGTGTGAAGTCGGGTGTCCTAATTTCGACTATGCATCGAGTCCGCACGACCGCAATCGACCAGCAGCCATTCGATTCCGGGGCACTTTTCTGATTTGGGACGGTATAAGCTAAAAAAATCCGGAGCAGTTTAGTTTGAAGAGATTTATTTTATTCTTTTTGGTCATACAGGCAGGATTCCTGCAGGCACAATCCCCTGAATTTGACAGCCTTATTACCACCGGCATCCACCAGATATACAATATAAAATTTCCCGATGCCGAAGTTACATTCCGTAAAGTAATTGCCAATTATCCGGATCATCCGGCAGGGAGATTTTTCCTTGCAATGATCGACTGGTGGAGAATACTGCTTGATCTTGACAACGAGAGCAATGATGAACTTTTTTTCCAGAAGCTTGAGGATGTAATCTATCAATGTGATCAGATGCTTGAACAAGATCCTGATAATGTTGATGCCTTATTCTTTAAAGGGGGAGCTATCGGTTTCAGGGGACGCTTAAGGGCATACAGGGAAAGCTGGATAAAAGCAGCAGATGACGGAAGGGAAGCGCTTCCCATAGTAGAAAGGGCATCTGAGCTCGATCCTTCCAATATGGATGTTCAGCTTGGATTTGGAATCTACAATTATTATGCATCAGTAATTCCTAATGATTATCCGTTTCTTAAACCGCTTATGATATTCTTCCCATCGGGAGATAAAGAAAAGGGAATAAGTCAGCTTAACACAACAGCATCCAACGGGAAATATGCAAAGTATGAAGCGAGTATTTTCTGATGACACTATATTACCAGTATGAAAATAATCCCCGTCTGGCAAATGAATATGCAGCAATGCTTATAAATGATTTCCCCGATAACCCGATTTTCCAGAAATGGAAAGGAAGAATTGCAGCAAAGATGGGAGATTATGGAGCCGCTTCTGAAATCTTTAGGGATATACTGCACTAAAGGCAGCAGGAATATGACAGGTTATACAACCAGGAAAACGAAGAGGGAAGCCAGTTATTATGTCGGTGTGCAATACAGGAATATTGATATGCTCGACTCATCTAAATATTATTTTCAGCAGTGCGACAGTATCTCTACGGAGATTGACGGGGAAGAGGCATCCGGCTTCAGGATAAATTCCGTACTTTATCTTGGAATGATAAATGACCAGCTCGGCAACAGGAACGAAGCTGTCGAATGTTATAACAAGCTTCTTGAAATGAAGGATTACGGCTCATCCCATTCACAGGCCAAAGAATACCTCGAAAAACCTTTCGGCAGGTGAATAAAGTACGATAGTACGATAGTCGATAGTTCGATGGTACGATCATAGTTCGAAATAGGACTCGTCATTGCGAGGAGTCTTCGACGAAGCAATCTGGCGTACCTGTCACTAATCAACTATGGAATAACCCTGCGAAGGAGTCTTCGACTGAAGCAATCCCACGCTCCTGTCTGATTCAGGATTTTTAGAACTAATCGAAATCGCACCTCACAGATCCAACTTTCTTTCCATCTAATTGAATCTCCGTTCACGATCAATAAAATCCTTTTACCGGCAAATTATAAAGATTTGGCTGCTAACCCTGATACAATCCTGAAGTAACCCTGATGTAATCCTCAAAATTAGTCAAATCTGAGGATTAGATGAGGATTACATCAGGATTAGATGAGGATTAGATACCAGGTGCTTATATTTTGCTTTTATTGAATTTGGCTCAAAAAACGCATAAGTTTTTTTAAAGATATTTTGTTTTGCAAGGCTGGAGGTCTTCTATAATGGGAGAAAATGTATTCCCTCCAATGCATTGACCCCTGGAGGGGATCTATTTCGTAAGAATTCCGGCATCTCGTAGAAATCTTCCAGCATAAAATGGTCAGGGCACTGGCCTGGTATGAGGATTTTTCACTGCCCGCCGTATGAGCTTCGATACATTCCTTCGGAACACTAGCCACCGGGCTAGGATCTTTGGAAAGGAAGGTCACTGAGTGTTTTCGAGCCTGCGCCTAGACAGTCTTCGAGAAATCCAAACATTCCAAGTGACCGGGTCATTCCGTAAACGGCACAATCAAAGACAGGCCGCTTCTTAATTCTGAATTGGGCGGTTATTCGGGCGGGTTGCTTCTGTTGGTAATGGTTGTGAGATAAAAAAAAGCTGCTCCTTTCGAAACAGCTTTTTTTAATTAATAAATAATTAAAATTTTTATAAAGTAGTTGAAATGCTTATCCTGTGAAGTTCTCCGATCGCCCCCATTGAAGAGAAGCCGTAATCGAATCGGTAGTTGGAGATATTAACTCCGAGGCCGGCATTAAATCCTGCGAGACCTGCATAGGATCCTATCTTCAGCTCGGAGCGTTTCTCATTATCATATCCCAGGCGTAATCTTAAAACTTTGGATAAGGTAAACTCTGCGCCTACACTAAACGCCTTAAACTTCTGTATGAAATCATCCCTTTCTTCGTTCAGCTTATGAAAATCGAGAGAGATCTTCAGTGGAATGTGCTCTAATTTTTTGGATGCTCCTATTACAATATCGAACGGGATGTTTTCGGTTGTGGAGTCATATTGCGAAAGCTGCCCTCCCATATTCAGTAATGCAAGGCCTAAGTTAAACTCACCGGGGAGCGCGTAATGAAGTCCGATATCTGCTGCCATTGCAGTAGAGGAGAGGTCGGCTATCCCGGAGTAAATAAATTTAGCATTTGCTCCGTAATAAAATCCTTCGGCAAGTGCACCGCTGTAGCCTACTAAAAATGCAAACTCGTTAGCTGAGAACTCACCTGTCTGGTTTCCGAATTCATCTGCTCCCTGGAATGTACCGTAATTTATATATTTGATTGCCGTTCCGAATCTCCCGATGTTCTCAAAGTCGTATGAGAAGGAGAGACTTGCCAGGTTTATATCCATCAGGTGTTTTACAAATGAAAAGGATGCGGGACTCCCTGTTAAAAGGCTTAGACCTGCCGGGTTATAAAAAATAACATCCGGGTCATCATTATTTGCGACAAACGTTCCCCCCAATGCACCTGCGCGGGCGCTCATATCAACTCTCAGGAAATCATATGTATTTTGGGCGGAAGATACCGAAGTAACTAAAAGCAGTAGTACCCAGAAAAGATTTCTCTTCATTCGAAATTCCTTAAAAAAACATTGCTTATTTAACATTAATATAAAATAAAGGCAAGTGAATTAAATTAGTGATAATATAATTAATTCTATACTCCTTCTATAAGGATCATCCTCGTATTTGCAATTGACTGCCTTAATTTCTTTGCTTCGGCATACTCCGGAGAACTCCACCAGGCTTTTGCTCTTTCTGCATTTTCGAACTGCAGGATAACTACTCTTTCCGGTTCCCTGGTTCCTTCAAGAAGCTCTGCTTTACCTCCCCTTGCAATAAATTTCCCTCCATAAAGGGAAATTGACAGGGGGGACATTTTTTTATAATCCTCATACCTTACAGGATCATTTATTCCAACTTCAACAATAACATATGCTGCCATTTTATTTTTCTTTTTGTTTGAAACTAAAATATCAAATTAAGACACTTAATATCAATCTATTATGCCGGGAAAGCTGGAACTTCCTTAAAATATAAATAGTTACATAGTACGGACTCTGGTTTTCCTTGCGAAACCATACAACTTTCTTTAATTTAATTATCTAATAATAAGGAAATAATGAACACGTTTAAGACCGTATTTTTGATGACGTTCCTGATGGTTTTATTCCTTTTGGTGGGTTATCTCATCGGCGGGACATCAGGTATGACCATTGCCTTTATCTTTTCCCTGATAATGAATTTCGGCGCTTACTGGTTTTCCGATAAGATAGTTCTCTCTATGTACCGCGCAAAGCAGATTGACCGTGAAACTGCACCCAAATTTTATGATATGATCGAAGAGCTGGCTAAAAATGCCAATCTTCCTATGCCTAAAGTTTATTTAATTGATGACCCGGCACCTAATGCATTTGCCACAGGACGAAATCCTGAGAATGCGGCTGTAGCTGCCACAACAGGAATTCTTAAAGGATTAAGCAACCAGGAACTTGCCGGTGTAATGGCTCACGAACTGGCTCATGTAAAGAACCGTGATATTCTTACAGGGACAATTGCTGCTACAATCGTAGGCACTATTACATATATAGCACAAATGGCGGGATGGGCATTAATGTTCGGAAGAGGAAGCGATGATGATGACGGGGGAGGAATTTCTTCACTCCTGCTTTTAATACTTGCTCCTATTGCGGCAACACTCCTGCAGCTTGCAATTTCAAGATCGAGGGAATATGCTGCAGATGAAGGAGGAGCTGCAATATCCGGCGACCCATTATATCTTGCTTCGGCACTGCAGAAAATATCGGCAGCAAATCAGGTAAGGCCTGTGCATAATGCAGGACCTGCCACAGCCCATATGTTTATTGTAAATCCACTCCACGGCGGTGGTGTAATGAAACTTTTCTCTACACATCCCCCCGTTGAAGAGAGAATAAAAAGACTTCAGCTTATTGCCCGGGGCAGAGCTTAATTTTATGAGCTCTGCTGCTTCCATCGTTTTAATTATTACCGGATGAAAAAAATACTTATCATCTTTCTCTTTTACGGTGTGGCGGCAGCACAGACAAGAACTAATCTTGAAATATTCTATACTCTTCTCGATTCAGCACTTACAGAAGCTGTAAATAACAGTTCCGCAGATTCAGACAGCCTGTTTTACTTCGAATCCGGGGATGCAAACAATATTTTTTATAATCACGCTGCGGCTGGATTGCTTGACAGGAATTATAAAGATGCACCGATGCAGGATGCTGACCTTGTTTTCCTTGTGGATCAGACTTCAGTTATTTATGGAGAAATGTTCAGAGATGGTTTGTTCGGCAGCTTTTACATTCCGCGGGAGCTGCAGCTTCAGGGTAATTATCTAAACAAAGAAAACAAAGTACACCGGACATTTAACCTGGTGTATAGTGATACAGTAGCAATGGAATCGGTTGAGTTCATTGAAAACCAGATGTATCCTCTTACTAAGGGGAAAATTCCTCCGGAACCGTTTTTCTCAAGTCTTCTCGAACCAGCCATAGCGATAGGAACTGCAGCCCTGGTTGTCATTCTGTTCTTCTCGATCAGGAGCAAATAGACCTCATCAAAGTGAGCTAAATTACCTTTGAAGACTTCATCATTTTAGTTATTATTGAGGCTGAAATTAAAACCGCATATGAAAAAATTCTTAATTATTTTATTATTTTCTTTATTCTACTGGGGATGTTCGGGCTCGATAGACACTGCAAATCTTTCAGGTGAAGAGAGGCTGAAGTATGCCCTGGAAAAATATAATGAAGAAGACTACGATGAAGCTGTTTCAGAATTCCAGTCGATGCTTCTTCAATACCCGGGCAGCCAGGTTGTTGATGATGCACAATTTTATCTGGGTCAGTCGAGATATAAAAGGGGTGAGTTTATCCTTGCCGCATATGAATTCAGCAGGCTTGTACAAAATATGCCCGCAAGTGAATTTGTAGCCGAGTCACAATATATGCTGGCTGAATGCTACTACAGCTTATCCCCAAACTTCGCGCTTGATCAGACATACACGATTAAAGCCATACAGGAATACCAGGCTTTTATTGATTTCTTCCCCGCGGATAAAAGAGTGCCTGAATGTGAAAATAAAATTCAGGAAATGAACGATAAACTTGCCCACAAAGCTTATAATGCGGCATATATATATGAGAAGATGGAATACTTCAGCGCTGCTATTATGTATTATAATAATGTTGTAGAACAATTTCACGATACCCCTTACGCCCCTCTGGCTATGTATCAAAGGATTCGACTTCTCGTATCCCGGCAAAGGAATTCAGAGGCCCTGAAGGAAATAAATAAGTTTATTGAAAGGTACCCGGGCGATACTCACATACCTGAGCTGGAAGGTATGAGGAATGATATTCAGGGTAAACTATCTGCATCAAATAAATGAGTAACTCCCGGAAGATCTCCGAATCCATTGTGACAATGACTGAATTGGTTCTGCCGCACCACACAAACCAGCTTGGAAAATTGCTCGGGGGGCAGTTGATGCATTGGATTGACATTTGTGCAGCTATAGCAGCTTCCAAACATAACAGCAGGATATGTGTTACAGCTTCTGTCGACAGGATAGACTTTCACCATCCCATAAGTCTCGGCGATGCAGTAACACTTGTTGCTTCTGTGAACCGTGTCTTTAATACATCTATGGAAGTTGGTGTAAAGGTTTATGCAGAGACCTTCAGGGAGGGAAAGCAGCTCCACACCAATACGGCATATTTAACTTTTGTAAGTGTTGATTCTGAAGGCAGACCTGTAAAAGCGATCGAGGCAGTTCCCGAAACAAAGGATGAAAAAAGAAGATATAATGAAGCTCTTCAAAGAAGAGAAACAAGACTTTCCGGCAGGAAGAACTAAATTATTTTTATTTCTTATCTTATTTACATCTGTTAATTTTTCCCAAATACCGATTAACGGCTTCTGCAGATACAATAGTCTCGCTGTAGATTCCGGTTTTACCTCCTTATTTCAGCTGAATTTTAATAATGATACTTATTCTGATCTGGTATTATTCAATCCGGGAAACAAAGAAATAGCTGTATTAAGAGGGGAGAAGAATGGCGCCTTTTCCAAAGCCCGGAAATATACTTCACCCGTCCATTTAACAAACATTGAGAATATAATTAACAAAAAAAATATTGTTACAGGTTACTTTTATACTTCAAGAAAAGAACTGACAGCAGGAAACATCAGCTTCTCGGAGACCGGAAGACCTTCCGGGGGGAAAAAGATTAAATTATCGTCATATCCTGATTTTATTAATGTTAAGGATATTGATGGTAATGATACTTCGGAATGCCTTATTTCCGGGAGTGCATACAACGGTATCTCGGTTATATATGATAAAGACGGAAGGCTTGAAGTAAAAGAAGCTGTCCCTAATGGAATTTATGCAAGAGCCTATTTTACAGACATAAGCAATGACGGTTTCCAGGATATTGCTGCGCAGAATATTATATCGAATTCGATCGACCTGTTCTATTATAACCCTGCCGGAAATTTTTATAAGGTCCGGTCTTTTGATTTTGAAGAGAAAATAACAAGCTTCAGAATGAATGATATCGATCTTGACGGTTATGATGATATTATCCTTACAGCGGGGAAAAGTATTAAGATCTATTTCGGTGATTTCACTTCTTCATTCAGCTATGATCTGTCGATTCCAGCTGATTATAGACCCGGCACCTTCCTTACAGCCGATTACAATAAGGACGGTTATATAGATATCGCATATATTGATAAAAGGGAGGGACTACTCTCAATATTTTTTGCGTCAGGGAGCAGGTCATTTTATAAAGAGATCTTATATCTGAAGAAACAGGATATGGAAAACATTATCCCTTATTACAGCAGGTTCATTAACGGCATAATGGCATTAAGCTCATCAGGATATTTATATTCATTAACGAATCTTTCTTCTATTCCGGATTTCATTAATTTGACTGCCGGTGTGCTTCCATCAGTGCTCAGATATTTCGACTTCGGCAATGACGGCATAGTTGATTATGCTTTTATTGATAAATATGATCATAAACTGAAAATTATTATAAGAAATAAAGAAGGAATCCCTTCGACTTTTTATTCATACCCGCTGTTCGAGAATGACGAAGATTTTATTATCGAGAGGATAGCTGATCATCAGAAAAGATTTTATTGCTATACGCCGGGTAAAAAGCTTATTGAGATACTTGATACTGATCTCAGCAGGGGAAGTTACAGAAGATCATCCATTTATGCTCCGGGTAATATCTTTGATGTAAAGCCGGAAAGAGATGAGGATAATAATCCTGTTCTTTTCATAGCATTTATCTCCGACGGGAAACTTGGATTAAGCAAGGTATCCAGGAACGAAATGAAATATGAATTTAAAACAACTGCGGGTATCTCGGGAAATATTCAGGATGCCTGGTTCGGACAGGATAAATCAGGCTACCTCTATTATTGGAAACGCCAGAACAGTTCTCTGAACCTTGCAAGGGTTACTTATAACAGGATGTTTGATGATATAAAACTTCTTGGGACCGTAGAGGCAGGTAATCCTTGTTCCGTTACCGGGATTACCGGTAATTTTCTAAATAGTGAGCGGGATTATACTCTTAGTTTTTTGGAATGCAGCGGGGAAATATTTACCATTTCAGCTTCAGATTCTCTATTTTTATCTTTACCGAATAAAATTCCTGGAAGCCGCGAAATCAGCAACCGGCACCAGTTGTTTTATGGCGAAATAAGATTTAACGGATTAAAAAAATTATCCTGTTATGACCCCGAAAAGGGGAGTGTGTACAATTTTAATTTCATTTATAACGGAAGAAAAATAGTAGTTTCCGATCTGGTTAGTGCTTCCGGAGTACGTTCATTTTTTATAAAAAATATGAGCTTCAGGAAATATCACCTGGTATATACTAATTCGATCGAAAACTGCATAACTATTATCCAGCTTTAATTATATGACAAAAAAAATCTTAGCCTTTATTATTATCCCGTTCGCTTTATCCTTTCCGCAGAACAAAGATCTGAACACGGATTCTTTATTCCAGCTTTATTCCCACATTAAAGGATCATCAGGTCAGTCAATCAGATCAGCCGGAACAGCATAAATGTGCATTCGGATTAGTTAATAGTGTAAAACACAATATAGATAAATTCAATTCAGGGCAGCAGCAGCTCTTAAAGACTTTGTTTGACAGAATCCCCAGAACCAACAGTATAATATCCCCTGGAGGACATTTCAGAGTGCATTATAATGCCTCAGGTACAGAGACTCCCAGGTATCAGACAAATCTGAGCTCCGATGAAAATGCACTGCTTGCCGCCCAGGCCCTTGATTCAGCATATAATTTTGAGGTCAATTATCTAGGATATCCTGCACCCCCTTCTGATAAGGGAGCGGGAGGCGATAATTTGTATGATGTGTATATAGCAAACATAATTTATTACGGATATACTGAACCTGAAGTTGAGGTTACACCAGGATCAAATACATTTACTTCATTTATAGTTATAGATGATGATTACCTGGGATTTTATAGTCCGGGTGTAAATGGAGCCAGGGTTACGGTAGCTCACGAACTTCATCATGCAATCCAGATGGGAAATTATGTATACCGCGGCTCAGATCTTTATTACTATGAATTATCATCAACTGCTATGGAAGAATTCGTTTACGACAGTATCAATGATTATTATGCTTATATGAACAACTATTTCCAGAATACTCAACTTTGCATCACCCAGCAGAACGGTTACAACATTGCGATCATTAATTTATTCCTGCAGGACAGATTCGATCATAATCTGCTCAGACATATCTGGGAATTGATGATTGTCGATACAGCCCTTAATGCAATAAACCAGGCGCTGCTTGAAAGGGGATCATCATTCCAGGCTGAGTATGCTACTTTTGGCGTCTGGACATTCTTTACAAAACACCGTGCAGAAGAGCAGTATTTTGAAGAAGCGGAGAATTATCCCCTGGTCAGACCATTACAGGTAATTAATTTTCACTCCCCCGGAGTCTGTTGTCAATGCAAACTCAAGACCGGCAGGCAACTGCTATCTTTTTTTTAAGAATGGGATTGATACATTGGCAGCCGTCATTTCAAATGGCGATATCCGCTCGGCATTAACTATACCCGGTTCCGATCAGCCGTTTACATATAGTTTATTTAATTATGAAAGCCCGGGATCTGTTAAACTGACTGATGAGTACTATATGTCCTTTACTACGGCCAAACCTAACTTCTGGCAGACAACAGAAATATTGAATAATCTTATAGTTAAAGATGGCCTTAACAATGAAATAAGTGCGGACTTTCCATTTCCTGCTCCGTTCTATTACAGCAGAACTTACCAGACAGGTTCCGCTATATTTATTCCTGTAAAAAATGCAGTGACGGGGACAGTAGAGCTTTCTGTATTTAGTATAGGAATGGAGCTTGTTTACAGTAACAGCTATCAGCCGATTGTTACCAAGGTAAACTCCAGTCGTTTTCTTGGTGTGGAATGGGATCTCGGCACCCAGGCGAAACTTCACACCGGCGTTTACATTTATGTTATCAAATCCGGTGATGATATAATAAAAGGAAAGCTCGCAATATTTAATGACTGATTACTCGGTAAAATCTCTTGCCCTGCATAAGTATTTCGGCAGGCGGCTGATATTCAGGGATCTGAATTTTAATTTCAGTACACCGGGTACTTATGGTATTGCCGGAGCTAATGGTTCGGGTAAATCAACACTTGTTAAAATAATCGCAGGACTTAATTCTCCCTCATCAGGGAAAATTGTACATACTTCAGGAGGCAAAGATATTAAATCTGAGGACCTGCATAATCACATTGGATTTGTTTCTCCCTACCTGGTTCTTTATGATGAATTTTCCGCTCTTGAAAATCTTCTCCATTTTTCAAATATCAGGGGGATTCAGTTTAACAAAGAGAAGGCTGAATATCTGCTTGACATTGTTTCTTCTTTCCGGCAGGAGAAATGATCTTGTAAAAACATATTCCTCCGGAATGAAGCAGCGTCTGAAATTTATCTTTGCTTTAATTCATTCTCCGTGGGATTATAATTCTTGATGAACCTACTTCAAACCTGGATAACGAAGGGAAAGAAAAAGTTTACACCCTTATCAGAAAGGAAGCAGAATCATCAATTGTGATAATTGCATCTAATGAGCAGGCAGATCTTGCAGTATGCAGCAGTATAATTTATCTGGAAAATTATAAGAACTGATATGTCTAAAGCCCTGTCACTTTTCCTAAAGGATTTTAACTCTGAGATGAGGACGCGCTATGCAGTTAATGCGCTGGCGATGTTTATCATTGTAGCAATCAGTGTTATTCTCTTTTCTGTAGGGAATGAAAATATAAGCGCTGATCTAACAGGCGGGCTGTACTGGGTGGTTATATTTTTTACTGCTATGTCTGG
This sequence comes from uncultured Ignavibacteriales bacterium, assembly GCA_963764685.1. Lineage (GTDB taxonomy): Bacteria > Bacteroidota > Ignavibacteria > Ignavibacteriales > Ignavibacteriaceae > CAVXTT01. The sequence continues at coordinate 25,590 of CAVXTT010000001.1, read as the reverse complement.
CTTAGCCAGGGCATTTGTTTCGGAGGAGGAAAGAGGCACTACACTTACCCTGCAGCTGATTGCCTCCCCTACGACAGTATTTACAGGAAAGCTTCTCTTTAATCTTATTCTAGTATTCTCGATGAATACAATAATTTCCTTACTTTATGCGGCACTTTTCGAATCCTTTGTAGTACAAAATTATGTCCTGTTTCTGCTCACATATTTACTGGGTAATATAGGATTGGCAATTTCATCAACTATAATTGCAGCTATAATTTCAAAAGCCGGAGCCAAGGGGACATTATATCCTGTGCTGTCTTTTCCTATCTTACTGCCGTTAATTTTAACATCTGTGAAACTGACTCAGTTTTCGATGGATGGCACAACAATTGAAGAATCTATTTTTGAGTTGGCAATAGTTGCAAGTTATGATATAATTATGATCTCAGCTTCTTATATGTTATTTGATTTTATCTGGAAAGATTAATAATGTTAATAAATAAAAAGTATTAATATGGTCTGGAAAATCGCTCTTTTTTTGCTAATGTCATTCGTTTCTGTGGCGGGAATAGCCTTTCCCATAGTCGGGAATCCGGTTCATTGGTATGAGTTTCCTTTAATCAAAGGACTTGAAGAAAATGCTAAAATTATATTCTTTCATGTGCCTACATCCTGGCTTACAGTTATAGCATTTCTGATGTCAACCATTTACAGTGTTAAATACCTGGTTAAGAAAAACCTTGATGATGATGCCAAATCATATGCTGCTGCCCAGCTTGGAATAATATTCTGTATCCTGGCTACAGTTACCGGTTCGGTATGGGCTAAATTTGCCTGGGGCTCTTTCTGGAGCTGGGATCCAAGGCAGACAAGTATTTTTGCTTTGCTTCTTATATATGGAGCCTGGTTTGCACTTAGATCTTCAATAGAATCTGAAGAGAAAAAAGCAACTCTTGTCATGCAGTTTATTCAATAATTGCTTTTATTACCGTGCCGTTCTTTATCTTTATTATGCCGAGAATAATGAGCGGACTGCATCCCGGTTCGGCAGATGATACAAATGCAGGTCCTGTAGTCGATTTTAAGATGAATTCGAATATGCAGCTTATATTTTTTCTCTCACTTACAGCTTTTACAATACTCTATTTTTGGATGTGGAATATTGGTTATAAATCAATAATTTATAGAGATAAATTAAACAAATCTTATATAAGAGGTTAGACTTGGACGGACTATACCAGTTTCTTCAAAGTAATGCAATTTACATAGTATTAATAATAGTCTTGATAGTTTGGACAGGGATTTTCCTCTATCTGCTGAATTTGGATAAAAGAATTAAAAATGTTGAAAAAGAATTAACGGAGAAAGTTGATGAAAAGTAAATATATCTTTGGCGGAGTTATTGTAACTGTATTTCTTGCTCTGATGATATATCTTTTTACCCAAAGCAATATTCAATATGTTAATGATTTCCAGGTGGTTAAAGAAAAAGGTAAAGTATGTAAGGCTACCGGAAGCTGGGTAAAAGAGAAAAGTTATGAGATAGATAAAGCAAACAGGACCTTCAGCTTTTATATGGCTGATAATTCCGGTAATCAGATGAAAGTAGTTTACAACGGTACTATTCCTAATAATTTTGAATCTGCTGTAAGTGTTGTTGTTACCGGGCAATATAAAGATGGTAAATTTCACGCGAAGGACATACTAACCAAATGTCCAAGCAAGTATGAACAACAGCAGGTTAAAACATCCGGCGTCTGAGATAAACCCCCGCTCCTTTTCTAAATTTGATTTTTTGAGGTAACAATGATCGGCAGTATAGTTCTGCTGCTTGCACTGGCAAGCAGTTTTTTTGCAATGATAATGTATTATTATAACATAAGGGGTTATAAAAATTCACTTACCTACGGCAGGATCGCTTATCACTCAATGGCAATGCTGGTAATAATTGCATCAGCAATATTGTGGTATTTTATACTCACTCATCAATACCAGTATAAATATGTTTACAATTACTCAAGCACTGATCTTACCTACAGGACTTCTGTTTGCTACCTTCTGGGGGGGACAGGAAGGAAGTTTTATGCTGTGGCTGCTATTAACAGCCGTTGTCGGTATCTTCCTTCAGTCATATACTTCCAAAAGAGGAGACCTTGAACCAAGGGTTATGGCGGTATTTTCACTTTCAACCACCTTTCTGCTGGTAATGGTTTCGCCGTTATTTAAGAATCCCTTTGAATATATCTGGACAGAAGCTGTTTTCCTGGGAACCAAAAGTATAAATCCTGAATATATGGGATTATCCTTTTTGCAGTCGTTTATGTTCAGTGATCCCCAGAGCGGGACAGAATTTTATTAAGATGACAAAGGAACTTGCTGGGTCACTTGCCTCGGCAGGAATTTCAGTAAACAATTTTATTATAAATGGTAAGGGATTGAATCCTCAGCTAATTAATTTCTGGATGCAGATACATCCCCCGATCTTATTTACAGGGTTCTCTATGGCAACGGTTCCTTTTGCATTTGCAGTTGCAGCACTGATTAAAAATGATTACAAGGATTGGGTAAGACAGTCAATGCCGTGGGTTCTTAGCCGGTGCCGGTATTTTAGGTCTAGGAATAATGCTTGGCGGTTACTGGGCTTACGAAATGCTCGGCTGGGGAGGTTACTGGGCGTGGGATCCTGTTGAAAACTCAAGTTTAATTCCCTGGCTGGTAGGTGTTGCTTCAATTCATACAATGCTAGTCCAAAGAAAATCACAGGCAAAAGGGGGCATTGGTAAATATGCAAAGATGAATCTTATCCTTTGTATGCTTACTTATATTCTTGTCCTCTACAGTACATTTCTGACACGAAGCGGAGTGCTGGGAGATGCATCTGTCCATTCATTTGTAGATCCCGGAATGATAGTTTATCTCTTCCTGGTAATATTTATCGGGACGTTTATCTTTCTTGGGCTTGGAATGTTGGTTTACAGATGGAAATATCTGAATGAAGCTATTGTGTCCGAAGAAGGTATTCTTTCCCGAGACCTTGCATTATTTACTGCGGCTATTGCATTAAGTGCATCTGCCATTATAATCCTCATCGGTACTTCAGCTCCGTTATTCGGTAATTCTGTTGATACATTTTTTTACAATGAAATGCACGTACCGCTTGCAATAATTATCGGATTCCTTAACGGTATTAGTCTTCTCTTAAAGTGGAAGAGCACAGCCGGACAGGAGCTGCTGAAAAAATCTTTCCTGTCGGCTGCCGTCTCAGTATTGATTACTGCAATGGTAATTATTTTTGGAGGAATTACAGATATAATGATGATCCTCCTTACTCTCTCTGCTTCCTTTACCCTTGTTGTAAACATAGAAATAGCGTTGAAGATCATTAAAGGAAATATGAAGATGCTCGGTGCATATGTTGCCCATACCGGGATTGCACTTTTTATACTTGGAGTTATTGGTTCTGCAGCATACAGTAAACAAACTGATCTTGAACTGGAAAAGAATGTACCGAAAGAAGCCTTCGGGTATATGATAACATTTACCGGTTACCATCCAATTGCAAATAACACCAAATATGCCTTTAATCTTAAATTGGAAAAAGAAGGTAAGAGCTACAATGTTGCACCTGTAATGTACATCAGCGATTTTAACAATGGTCTGATGAGAGAACCCTCTATTTTAACTATGGCTACTAAGGATATTTATGTATCTCCTCTTGGTTATGATGAAGGGAATCATAATCACGAAGGTACACAGGTTACTATAAGCAAGGGGGAGACAAAGGAAATTGAAGGGGTAAAAATAACTTTTAATGATTTTAACCTTCCTCCTGATTTCAGGGAAATAATGATGGCAGGCAAGGATTTTGAGATCGGTGTTAGTCTTACCGTTGATGTTAATGGTGAAAAAAAGGGTGCTGTCGTAGCTATGAAAAGTGTTAACGGTCAAAGAGAAATGACATCTTTCACCTTAACTGAAAACAATATGACCATTGCGCTTGAGAATCTTGATGCTTCCGGTAAAATAAATTTAAATATAACCGGTGCTGAAGAACCAGGGCATTCTGAAAAACAGAATAAAGAAGTCCTTACCATTACTGCAAGCGTAAAACCGTTCATTAACCTGGTGTGGTCAGGTGTACTGGTTATGGTAGTGGGATTTTTTGTTGCGGTAGCAAGGAGATTAAAAGACTCTGCACGATAAATATTAAGCCGGCTGACATTTGTCGGCCGGCATTTCCAGTTCCAGCAACTCTGCCTGAGAATATTATTCTTATTTTATCCCCCTAACGTTTCGCTCCTCTGGACCTCCATTTTTAAAACTTTCTACTAACATATCGCCAGAATCATTTTTGCAGTGTAAAATGAAAAAATTTAGAAACCAAAGACAAAACACTTTATTCTAAGCTTTTCACATCCCCTGCCAAGTCCCTTTAGCTCTTGTATAATATCCTTATTCCGGTAACTCTATAATAGTGATTTAGTAGGGAGATAGTAGGAGTTGTGTAGGGGTTAGAGGGAAATGTTTTGTCAGTGTTTTGTCAGAAGATGAACTCTAAGTATTGTCATTTTGAGAATGCGGATAAAAACTAACTGATAGTAAGCACTTGACGAATATGAATAGTTGATTAAGAACAGATAACAGTATTTCTATGCAGTTTTACATACTGACATTTCAAATAATTTAACCCACTAATATTGGATTTGATAATACCTTTATCTAATTTTCTATTGTTTAGTTGGGAATTAAACTATGTTTCAACATATAACACGACTCCCTCTCTTTGTTTATATCTACTTTTTAGAACCGCGCATCGCAATGCGTTTCGCAATTCTAGCAATTTGTTTCCTTTCAACATCATTGTGTACAGCGCAGTTAACCGATATTGGTTCAGGAACAGAAAAACAAAGATATAATTACCGCAGGACCGACCCTAAGAACTTTCCACCGGTTGAAGTCTATACCAGGCCAAAGGAAGAAGTTTTTCCTGCAGGTTATAAAACAAAGAACTTAAATAAAGTAACATTCGCTACCGGTATATGGACAGAACTTAATCCTAAAGTTCCAAGGGTAACATATATCGGGCTTTATTTTATTAACAAAGATACTGGCTGGGCCTGCGGGGAAAGCGGTGCAGTTATTAAAACAACTAACGGTGGTATTGACTGGTCAATTTCTGAAACCCCAATATATAATCTTCTTCTAAAAACTCACAGCTATAATGGACAAATAGTTTTAGTTACTGGATTTGATGGACTAATTCTCCGCTCTGAAGATGAGGGTAATACATTTCAACAAGTGACAAGCGGAGTAGGAACCGGTTATGACCTTTGGGGAGTGCAAATGCTTAATGATACCTTAGGATGGGTCTGCGGCTTAAACAATACACTCCTTAAAACAACAAACGGAGGATTAAGCTGGCTGCATATAAATACCGGTTTTAATTATAATTACTGGGCACTGAGTTTTATAAATGAACAGTATGGAATGATACCCTGCGACAGCGGAATAGTATTAAAAACAACTGATGGCGGAAATAGCTGGCAACGTCTACAAGCAGGGGACACAAAACCATTATTTACAATAGATATAATAGATAGCTTGCACGTTGTAGCAGCAGGAGCTTATGGAAAAAATGTTTACAGCAGTGATGCCGGCGCAACCTGGATAAGTAATCCGAATATACCCACCTCGTCGGCAACCAATTGGATAGAATTTAAGGACAACGATACAGGATATTCTGTGCAGAATTTATATGGTATAGCCAAAACAACAAACAGAGGTCAGAGCTGGTTTCATCCCGTGGGGGCCTACCTTTTAAGTGAATGGCACATTCAGTTACTGAATGATGGTACGGGTTTTTCTTGTGGAGAGGAAGTAAATTCGGTTCATGCACTTAATTTTTGTAAAAGAACGAATAATCTTGATAATTGGAGCAGGCTATTTCTTAATGATAATTTTACCGATGTATCCTTTACAAGTGACGATGTTGGGTTTGTAATTAGCGGGAACCAATCCACTATTCAGGCATTATACAAAACTACTAATGGAGGGATATCCTGGACAACGGTACCCGGTGCACCGGGGGGAAATGATTTGTTATTTCTAGATAGTCTCACCGGATTTATCGGCAGCAATCAAATCTATAAGACCACAGACGGGGGGACAACCTGGTATGTTCCTAATGGGGGACAGGGAGGGGCGGGTAAAATATTTTTCGTTGACGGGGCAATCGGCTGGGCTATACGTAGCAATATTATTCTTAAAACTACAGATAGAGGTGAAAATTGGATCACTCAGTTTACCGGAAATTATGACTTCAAAAGTTTGTATTTTATTGATTCCTTAAATGGCTGGGCTACAAGCAGATTTACTTTCCAAACTTTCGATGGAGGAGGTAATTGGATACAGCAAAGTTATTTCCCATATGCGGTCTATGATGATATTTATTTTATGAATCGGGATACCGGCTGGGTTTCAATGTATTCTACCATAGTTACTTCACTTTACAAAACAACAAATAATGGCTTGAATTGGACACCGGTAAATGAAGTAATTGGTTCCCGACATTTCTTCTTTTTCCCTGATCCAAGACATTGGATGGATATGGGTTGGAATAGGTATTACATAACAAATGATTATGGCAGTAGTTGGATTGAAATTACGAATGACGTCCCTGGTGGATTAACTAGTTTTAATGCTCCGACTAACCTACTCGGTTATTCTGTTGGAACTAAGGGGTTGATTTTACGATATCTGGATACAACTTATGTACCGGCCGAACTAATTTCCTTTGAAGGAAATATCTTAAATAGCAATGTGGTTTTATCGTGGGTCACAGCCACTGAATTAAATAACTTTGGTTTTTATATAGAAAAATCTCAAGACAAACTTCAATGGAATTCTATTGGATTTGTAGAAGGATCGGGTAATTCTACAAAAAATAATTATTATAATTTTGTTGATCAGAAGTTAAGCGGCGGTACGGTATACTACCGTCTTAAAATAATCGATTATAATTCTTCATTTACTTATTCCAATATTATTGAAGTCAGTACTCCATTAAATGAATTTTTATTGTTTCAGAATTATCCTAATCCCGCCAATCCCGCCACAAATATTTTATTCTTAATTCCAGAGAAAACAGTAGTTAAAATCGACCTGTATTCCGTTACAGGCGAATTAGTAAAACAGATAATAAATGAAGAAAAAAATAAAGGCGCGTATAATATTTACATCGATATGAATTATTTAGTAAGCGGCGTATACTTTTATAGAATGAAAACTAGTAATGGGTTTTCCGATCTAAAGAAATTACTTCTTATAAAGTAAACAAGTTCAGTATATAAAACTTATCCTTTATTAAAGGGAGTACATTTATGAAAAAGACGCTGCATCTTATTTCGTTCGTATTTCTCCTTTGTTTAAGTCCACTAACGGCACAAACAAGTCTTCCCGATTCTTCGCACGTGTTAGTTGTATATAACTCTTTAGATAACACATCGGAAAATGTTAAAGAGTACTATAGATTAAGGCGAGGAGTGCCTCCAAGTAATATTGTTGCATTAAATGGTTTACAAAATGAATGGGTAACCGACACCTTGACTTGGGAATCCCATTATATAAAAATAGAACAGCAATTAGAGACAATCAGTGATAGTAATAATGTAACGAATAACACTCAGTGCGCAACAAAACACGCCTGGATATATTTTAATGAAAAAATAGCAAAACCGTTAGCAAATTATCTTAACACGACAGTGGTTAACGGGGATACCCTAAAAAATACAATAAGATACATTGTTTTGTGTAAAGGAATACCATTTAGAATTCTAGCAAGAACAGATAATGGAGGCTGGAGTAAAAACAAAAATGTGGTATTAGACAGGTTGTTATGTTTTCTAGGTGAAACAATAAATGACCCTGACGCTCTTTTGGATTATTTCTATTCTAATCCGAATGATTGTGAAAACCCGGGTTATGAACTAATGAATCCTTACTTTAATGCTGACCCCCATTTTTCTATGGATAAGAATTTTGTTCCAAACGTATATAAAACTACTATTAACATTGATGGGCAGCAACGGACTGCGACTCTTTCATACCTAGTTACACACCTTACAGCGCCAAGATACGAAGACATCACTGCTATGATTGACAGATCTGTTAATGCAATAAATTCACAGGGATATGATTGGTTTATAGATGCTCATCCCAATCCTGATACTGGCATACCTTACCTTTTGGGTCAAGCAAATGCAACCGAAATAATATTCAATCAGCTAGGAATAACCAATATTTTGTTTGAAAAAACAGCATTAAATATAATAGATCATGACAGACCCATTATGACATATAGTTCCGAAGGTGTCCATCAAAACTGGCCGCCTAATTATATCGATTCACTTCTTAGCTTTTCATACGCCGATGGTTGCATCTTTAATACTGCAGAGAGTTTTAATGGATACTCTTTGGGCACCTGGCCTATTATTCGGAAGCCATATAATCTTCATGGAATCGTGGGAGAACTTATTATGAAAGGAGGCACATGCGGTGTTGCCCATTCCTTTGAACCACAACCTTCTCGGATTGTACAAAACTCAATAATGTTTCCGTCATATGCCTTGGGGTATAATTTTGTGGAATCCGCCTATTTAGGGATGTCGATTTTAAGAGGTGATAATGTAGTTGTCGGTGACCCACTTACCAGAATCGCATACCCGTGCGATCCAATTGTAATTTCGCAGGATACTATTTTAGAATCGCGCAACTACGACTGTGATATTATTATTGAGGAGGGGGTAACCTTAACTATATCTGAAACAGCTGATGTTTATTTCCGACGTAATGCCCAATTGATTGTTAGCGGAACACTGACTATAGCAGCAGGGTCTGTAGTTTACTTTGAAGGATTATCAGAGTTAAGACTGGAGGAAGGATCTCAATTAATTAGAGGCAATAATTCAATAATAAATTTCCGAAATCGCTCACGATTAACTGTTAACGGCAGTATTGTTTTTGATGAAGATTATTCAACTTTTTTTAATGGTCAGAATAGTATAGAAATAAATGGAATAGCCGAAGTTCTCCAAGGTGCAACTTTATATCTAGGGGATACGGTTTATTGCAAAATAAGTTCAGGGGGTAAACTTGAACTTAAAGATGGCAGTACTTTAAACGTCAGCGGAGCTTCTTCTTTCTATAATTATGGCGAATTAATAGCCGAACAAGGTGTAATTATGAATTTAGAATCTTCGGGGAATTTTCAATTAGGCGGTAAAGTGAAACTAATTGGAACGATAAACAATAATATTGAAATCAATTGCAGTATGGGCCCAAATTATCTTTCTTGTGTTGATAGCGATACTCTTCTGATGCAGTATGCAACTATTAATGGAGGTCGTATTCTACTTAAAATCCAAGAAAGTATACAAATACCTCGCTTGCTTTTAATCTCCAATTCGAGAATACTAAACTGCTACGGCCCAAATATTTTTAATGTAAGTAACAATCAGAATGTTAATATTAATTTCACAGATAACACTATTTCGATTAAAAGTGCAAATTACGGATTACAGTATCAGGGATTTAATTTGCTTACTTTATTAAGAAATACGATCTCAAATGACTCAATATCAGTGACAGGAATAGGAATAGCTAACAATAAATCAACTCAAATCTTGGAATGTCAGGTAAACAATTTTGTAAATGGTATTAAGCACGGCCTTTCCGATCTTTCAGAATTAGAATACAATCAACCTTCTTATACTGAAGACATACAGATTTCTAATTGCACTATCAATGGAGGAGGGGGGAATAACGGAGTGGGAATTTCAATAGGATATGGAGGTCATCAATTCTCTGCACTTAAAATTGAATTAACAAATATTAATAATTACCGTACAGGGATTTCAGTTAATAATTCAAGTGATTATCGCGTTGGAATTACGAATAATTCAATTCTAAACTATACTTTCCTCGGAATTTCATTAAGCCACGGGAAAGAAGGACTTATCAAAGATAATGTAATTACAGCATATGAGGGGACACCTTTAGATTGTGTGGGCATTTGGGTGAATCAGGTTAATTACCCCTCTGTAATAAACAATGTTCTAACCGCTCAGGGAGTATCAAGTCCCGGTTCAGGTATTTTGAGTGTATCCAGTAATGGAGAAATGAGGTTAAACTCAATTCAATATCATAAAAACGGAATTGAGCTCGGCAGTTCTTCACCTAAAATTGGTGCAAATACAATAACAGAAAATCATCAGTATGGGATTTTAATTAACAATAATTCAAACCCTGACCTGAGTGAAGCATTCACCGGTGAGGAGGAATTTCCCTTGTCAGGTTATAATACTATAAGGGAGAATGGTGATTGCTATTTTACTAATTACAGTGAGCTTTATCTTGTGGAATCTTCGATTAATCTGGAAAAAGGGTGCAATACAATTGCTGATGACAGAGAAGAAAGCTGTTATTTGTATTTAATTGATGGAATACGAGTACCGGAGATAAGCGCGAACAGGAACTACTGGGGCCGGCATCCTGTTTATGGTAATGATCCAACAGGCCGTTTTGGGGAAGAAATCGTCATACACTATTTAGACTACTTATCTGAACCTTGTATTTTCTCCCCCGGCAGCGGTGAGCTAATTCTTGCTGATTCCTATGGGGAAGCATATGATACATTATATTCAACAGGAGAGGTTCCCCCATCGGATTTACCGGAAATAGAAACAAGGTACGCATCAGCAAATAATTATTATTATCATAACCAGTATTCCCAGGCAAAACAAGAATACGATTGGATAATTCAGAATTATGGAAACAGCAGGGCAAGCCTTCAGGCATATACCCGGTTGTTTACACTAGCAAACTTGATGGATAACCCTGCAGCCTCATTTTACCAGTTAAAAGAGTTTTATCTTGATAAGGCCGGGAATCAGACAGATAGCTTAATGATTGGGACCCTAACTCATTTATACGATTTGTGTCTCGTCTCAGCCGAAGATTATCTTACAGCAATAAATAACTTCGATGTTATTGCTCAGCAAAACCCCAATACTGATATTGCTTTTTATAGACAGATAGATGCGCTTACCACTGCATTACTTTTACCCGAAGACAGCACAATGAATAAAGGAATAGCCGGTAAATACATTGTTAATGATCTTTCTGAGTATACTGATAAATTAGGTGAGTTAATACAAACCAGGGGTGCCTCGGCTATTGAATCAGGCAATGAGATTGCACCAGCTAAGTTTGCATTATATCAGAATTATCCTAATCCGTTCAATCCGGTTACAACTATAAAATATGATCTTCCTGTTTCAGGAAATGTTTCTTTAATTATTTATGATGTTTTAGGAAGAAAAGTCAAAGAACTTGTTAACTCAAAGCAGCAGGCGGGCAAATACGCAGTTCAGTTCAATGCTGCGGATCTTGCAAGCGGAGTTTATATATATCAGTTGAAGACTGAATCATTTATGAGCTCTAAAAAGTTAATGGTTTTGAAATAATTTGCTTTACTTGTTATAAAGCAGTTTATTATTTATTAGTTTTGTTATTCCAATTTCGGAGGTTCGTATGTATTCCTTCCAAAGATTACTTTTTACCTTAATAATAATTCTTGCTGCAGCTGAATTACCCGCCCAGTGGATAAATGATCCAACCACAAATTTAATGATCTGCGATTTGACAGGCGCGCAGTCAACTCCCAAAATTGCTTCAACATCTGACGGAGGCTGCTATATAAGCTGGTTTGATAACAGGTCAGGAGAATATTGTGTATATCTTCAAAGATTAGATCAGCTTGGGTATAAACAATGGGATCCGAACGGTTTATTGATCAGCAGCAATCCCCAAATGAGCTCACTGGTGGATTACAGTCTTATTTGCGATGCCTCGGATAATGCAATTTTGATATTCAGCGATATACGGGATGCCGGCAATCTAAATGTATTTGCCTATAAAATAAGTCCCACCGGTACATTCTTATGGGGAAGCAATGGTGTAACACTTAATACGACATCTGATTTTCAGCCTAATGGTAAAGTAGTGCAAACAGATGATGGCGGATATGTATTCGCCTGGATCGTTGCTACAAATCCATATAAGATCGGTCTGCAGAAATTGTCATCAGACGGCATAAAACTTTGGGGCACAAATCCAATTCTGCTTCAGGGGATTACAGAAGGTTTCAATTACCCTGCACTGGTGAAATCAGATAATAACTCGGTGCTCCTTCTCCATACAGCAACAACTGGTTCTTTCCCTGCGCAAACAGTAAAACTCAGAGCTCAGAAATTAAATTCATCAGGAACCAAATTGTGGGGGACCGATGGAATATATATTCAGAATTTAGGAAAGATAGCTGCATTTTCGGTACCGGAAGTGATCTCTGATGGCTTAAATGGTGCTTTAATGTCCTGGCACGATGACCGGGATAATAATAATCTCCAAAGTGCATTTGTGCAAAGAGTCGCTTCTGATAGTACGTTCTACTATCCCCTTAACGGTGCCGAAGCATCCCTTGCTCCGTCACGGCAGAAATATAATCCGGTTGTATCTTTCGATCCTGTAGGAGAAAACGCCTATGTCTTCTGGATGGAAACAGAGCCGGATCAAAATCAAAACGGTATAATGGGACAAAAGCTTTCTCCCTCAGGTGCAAGACTATGGGGAGATAATGCTAAAGTATTTAAGGATCTGAGTGCACCATTTACTCTCAGCATCAGCAATGTTAATACAAAAATAGGAAGCGACAGAGCTTATGTCTTCTACCTGGAAAGTAACGGATCGGGGTTGAGTACAAAAACTATGGGATTTGCCTGTAACTTTGACGGACAATTTCTATGGCCCGGTTCTTTTGTTACTCTCTCAAATCCCACACAGGAAAAACTTCATCTTGATGTTACTTCCGATGTTTTTGGAAACTGCAAATTAGCCTGGGGCGACAGAAGAATCGATGAAGGAATTTATGCACAGGATATAAACCCAGGCGGGCAATTGGGTAACCCTGTAACTCCTGTAGAAATGATCTCATTTACTTCAGAGGTTCAGGGGAATACAGTTATCCTGAAATGGTCAACAGCGTCAGAATTAAATAATTACGGCTTTGATATTCAGAGGAAAACTCAAAGTTCCAATTCAGACTGGATATCCTTAGGATTTGTTGCAGGTAAAGGAAATTCAACGGAAACCACTTCATACATTTTTACTGATCAGGCATTATCATCAAGGACATATTCTTACAGGTTGAAGCAATCCGATTTTAGCGGATCATTCAGCTATTCTGAAGAACTGGAAGTTATAACCGGAACAGCGGCAAGCTATATGCTTGAACAGAATTACCCTAATCCTTTTAATCCCGGTACAGTAATAAATTATTCTGTCCCGGCTGATAAGAAAGTCACTATAAAAATATTTGATCTGCTGGGAAGGGAAGTAAAAGTATTAGTTGATGGTAACAAGGCAGCCGGTAATTATAAAATTTATTTTGACGGGACAGACCTGGCAGCCGGTGTTTACTACTGTCGTATGAATGCCGGAGATTTTAATTCAATAAGGAAAATGATACTGTTGAAATAATATTATACAAAACTATTATTATAAAAACCGGGTACGCCCGGTTTTTTTATTCATGTCTAAGGTTAAGAAGTACTTAAATTCCTATAGTTTTTTGTTGCATAAATAATTAATTCAGAGAGAGAGTTAAGGTTCAGTTTTCTGAGAAGTGAGCGGCGGTATGAATCAATAGTTCTTTTGCCGAGGCATAATTTATCTGCGATCTGGTTACTTGAGAAACCTTCCCCGATAAAAGTTAAAATGACCTTTTCCCGCCTGGTTAGAAATACTGAAGTATTCTCAAATCGATCTTTATTAAAATTCGTTCCGTACTTTTGAGCAAGCTCTTCCAGTTTTTTATCGTTCCAATCGGGACCAAAGTATTTTTTCCCCCAATGGATTAAGCAGATTGCCTTCAATAATTCTTCCTTCGATGCGTCCTTTCCCACTAAACCCATTCCGCCAAGTGTATAACAACGGTATTTGTTTTCATCATACGAATCCATCGTTAAAAACAAAGCCTTTGGATTAAATCCTTTTTCAATAAGGATCTTCACTGCCTCAATTCCCCCAATGCCGGGCATCGAGATATCGACCAATATCAGATCGGGATTAGTGATCTGATACTTTTCTATCAACTCTTCACCATTTGAAGCCTCATCAACAAATTCAATTCCCTCATTGGCATTGAACATACTTATAATTCCTTTACGGACTAAAGAATGATCATCTGCAATAAGGATGGTTATTTTTTCTAGTGTATCCATTTTATTTTGTTGATAGGCTTAACTTATCTGAAAAATGATGAGTTTTTCAGCAGTTCGCTTTATCTAGTGCTATTTAATATGGGCAATCTTTAAAAAGCTTAATTTTAAGATAATTTCCGGGTAAAACATAGTATAACAGTTCCTTATTTCAAAGGAATATTTAATCAAAAACGGGAATCTCCCTTCAAGGTGCCGAAATATTTTTTTAAAAAACGGTAATTGTACGGTAGATTTTTACAGACTTATGATTATACATTTGGAAGTGTAAAGAATGGTACTAACCGAACATTCTTTAGTTTGGTAGGAGGGAAAGTGACCGGCAGTTACCTGCCGGTCCTTTTTATTTTAAAGGAAATTTCATTTGGATGGGACCTTTAACTTTATCTTCATCAAAAATAAGGTAGAAATTTACTCCTTAAAAAATGGTAATTGTACGGTAGATAAAGGAAACACTGTAGAATAATTTTAAGATGTGCAGGTTACATTATCTGTACTCAATAGTTCAAAGAGAGGGGAAACTCTAAAAACCGGCGCTTGTATGCCGGTTTTTTATTTAACAGGACAGCATAGCCTCAATACGACATTGTTATAAACTATATGATTGTACATTTTTAGCTTTTTGGGTATTATAGCTCAGAAAATGGATAATGTTAAAAAATACTGGATCATATCGGGTACCCTGGTATTTGTAATTTTATTCTCATTCCTTATTGTTGAAATTTATACCAGCACACTTGATGGTGAGAAAAATGATTACAAAATGCAGCAGCTGGAGATGGCAAAAAATGCAGCATCAGGTATTACTTATTTTATAGATCACCTTGCAAATGATCTGAGATTTCTTTCCGAATATCCGGAAATAAAAAATCTTAAACTAAGTTCACTCCAATTTACCGGAGATATTCATTCAAATAACTCCGGTATTATCCGCTCTATGTTTTTGGCGGATACATCCGGCAGATTATTATATTCATCGGGACAAAGCATACCAGATTGGAGCAGACTTTCAATCGCCAATTCAATTAATCTTTATAAGAGCAAGAATAAAAATGATTATATAGTTTCAGAAGTTTCAAGGGATCAGAAAACTGAAGACAACAAGAACATTTACTTCCAGATACTGGTTCCCGTTTCTAAAATGAGGGGCTACCTGGGTTATATACTCGATTTCAATTCCCTTATTGAGCAGTATATAAAACCACTAAAACTGAGCAAAGAGGATTTTGCATTTATTATTGATTCCTCCGGTACATTAATATATCATCCCCAGCATCAGGAGATGCTGTTTTATTCTATTAATAAAACTACCGAAGAGTGTTACGAATGCCATATTTCCTTCGATATGCAGCATTCGATGCTTAAATCAGACACTGCTTCCTCAAGTGAGTACCGGGTAATTAAAGATGAACCGCCTAAGCTGATGACCTATTTCCCGATTGTCATTCGGGATCAGAAGTGGGTGCTGGTTTTATCAGCATCTGTTCCCAAGGTTACGGAAAATCTGAGAAACAGGTTCCAGGTCTTCTTTATACTTGGTTTTATTATCCTGGCGGTTATTATCCTTTTTAGTCTTATTATTTATTACATAAATCTCAAAAGAATCCTTGCTGAAGAAGCCAGGAAGAATATTGAAGAGGTGCAGACTTACCAGGAGCAGCTTAACCAGGCATCCAAACTGGCTTCTATAGGTGAACTTGTGGACTCGGTTGCCCACGAAATAAATACACCTGCAGGAATTATTGCTGCTCATGCAGACAGTATTCTGCTATCGGGTAAAGAACCTGAAAATATCAGTGAGGTTTTACAACTGATTAAAAGACAAACCAAGAGGATCAGTGATTATACCAGGAGCCTTCTTAATTATTCTCAAAGGATGCCGTTTAATCCTGAACCCGTAAATTTAAAACATCTGCTTGACGAATGTATTTATCTTCTGGGTCACCGGTTCAGGGCAAAACAAGTTAGTGTATTAAAAGAATATGAAGATCATATCCCTTATGTAATGGCTGATTATCGCCAGGTGGAACAGGTTTTTATAAATGTTATCAACAATGCCGTTGATGCATCCTTCAGCAGCGGTAAAATTACCTTCGGTATAAATTGCTGCAGCAATGATATAGAAGGAGTAATGGTAACAGTAAAAGATGAAGGCAAAGGTATTTTACCCGGTGAAGTCGATAAAATATTCACTCCATTCTTCAGCACTAAACTTAATTCAAACGGAACGGGACTGGGCTTATCAATCGCCCGTGCAATTATGACAAGACACAACGGCACAATAACTGCTGAATCAATAAAGGGAAAAGGAACTTCCTTTAAAATGTTTTTCCCGAAAATCCTTGAGGACAATATTAAATGAAAAATGTAAAGCCCCGTGCACATATCCTTATTATTGACGATGAGCCTGATATGATCAGCGGGTTCAGCGGTATGTTATCAGCACTCGGTTATTCCTCTACGGGCGCAAGCGACAGCCAGTCTGCTATGCGTCTGCTTGCCGAAGAGGAGTTTGATATCATTTTTTGTGATTACCTTATGCCCGATATAAATGGTGTAGAACTTATTAAAAGCTTCAAGCAAATCGCTTCGCATACACCTGTGGTTATATTTACAGCTTTCGGAACTATTGAACGTGCGGTGACTGCAATGCAGGCAGGAGCATTTGATTTTTTGGAAAAGCCCGTGGATACCGGCAAGCTGCAGATAGTTCTGGAAAAAGGACTGAATCAGAGGGAGCTTTACAAAGAAAAAAATAATCTCATCAAGCAGCTTGAAGAAAGATACAGGTTCGATAACATTGTCGGCAAAAGCAGCCAGATGAGAAAGATATTCGAGATGATTGAGAATATCTCAGACTCTGATGCAAATATTCTTATTACTGGCGAGAGCGGTACGGGAAAAGAATTAATTGCGCGCAGTATACACGCCAGGAGCAGAAGAAAAACCAAACCTTTTGTTCCTGTGAATTGCGGTGCCTTCCCAGAACACTTGTTTGAAGGCGAACTCTTTGGTTATGAGAAAGGTGCTTTTACCGGGGCGGTTCAGAAAAAAACTGGACTTCTGGAATATGCTGATGGCGGTACTTTCTTTCTTGATGAGGTCTGTGAGATGCAGGGCTCGCTGCAGGTTAAACTCCTGAGGGTTTTACAAGATCATCAATTAAGAAGATTGGGCGGCAACGATCTGATAACAGTCAATTTCAGAATTATATCCGCCACTAACCGGAATGTAGATGAATGGCTGGAAAAAGGCTTAATGAGAAAAGATCTCTATTACCGGCTGAATGTATTTCATCTTGATCTGCCTCCTTTAAGAGAAAGAAAGGATGACATTCTTCTGCTGGCTCAACATTTTCTTGGACTGATTTGCTCCAGGTCGGATAAAAAGATTTCATCATTTACAGAAGAGGTTGAGGCAGTATTTGAAACTTATGACTGGCCCGGAAACATAAGAGAATTAGAAAATATTATCGAACGTGCCGTTGTACTGGCCAAAGATAATACCATTACTATAAATGAGCTTCCTTCAGAACTAACAAGTAAAATTTCTTTACGTCAGCAATCGAAAAATAATCAGGTTTCGCTCGTAGATATGAAACAACAGGCAGTAAACAATATCGAAAAGGAATATCTGCAGACCCTCCTTCAGAAATATCATGGAAATGTTACGAGGGTTTCAGAAGATGCAGGAATGACAAGAAGAAATGTCCATCGTTTATTAAAGCTGCATAATATTGACCCTGATCAATGGCGCGAAAAAGTGTGAAGTCGCTTTCCCGGTGAGACATCTAATACACACATCTGAGTTATAATCCTTTCCTTTTCTTAAAATTTTGCCGTAGCAAGGTCGCTCTTTCTTCTGGCATCATATTTCTCTGATTATTACAACTAAAATTATAAATAGTCAGAAAATGAAAGAAATAAAGGAGTCCCGCCGGGATTTTTTGTCTACTGTTCTTAAAGGAGGATTCATAGCCTGGGCAGGCGCAATCATCTATCCCATCTTCAATTATCTGGAACCTCCAAAAGCAAAAGAATTGAAAGTATCGCAGCTTAGTATAGGGAAGGTTGAAGATATGGCTAAGGACAGCGGTAAAATAGTAAAGTTTGGTAATAAACCTGTTCTTGTAATAAGAAAAAACACCGGCGAATATGCTGCATTCAGTGCGGTATGTACTCATCTCGACTGTATCGTTCAATACCGGAAGGATTACGGGCAAATCTATTGTGCGTGTCATAACGGGAAGTATGATCTTAACGGGAAAAATATTAGCGGTCCTCCCCCGGCTCCTTTAGAAAAATACAGCGTTAATATTCAAAAAGAAGAAGTAATTATCTATAAAGATGCAGGTTGATATGCACCAGGTATATGAAAAACTAAAGTCAAAGAGCAAAGCGTATAACTGGTTGGATGAAAGATACCAGATCAAAAGTCTTGAAGAATTTGCACGTAAGAAGGCTGTCCCCAAATACCGTGAAACAATCTGGTATTATTTCGGCGGAATAGCACTGCTTTTATTTATTGTACAGGTATTTACCGGTATCCTTCTTCTGATGTATTACAAGGGATCTGAGGATCAGGCGTTTGAAAGCGTACAATATATAAGCACACGGATCAATTTCGGTTGGCTGATCAGATCAGTACACAGCTGGTCTGCAAATCTTATGGTACTTGCAGTATTCATTCATATGTTCTCGGTTTATTTCCTGAAGTCGTTCAGAAAACCGAGAGAGATGACATGGTACTCAGGAATAATTCTGCTGTTTCTTTCTTTGGGATTTGGTTTCAGCGGGTACCTTCTGCCATGGAATGAATTAGCTTTTTTTGCAACTAAAGTCGGAACAGATATAGCCGGTCAGCTTCCGCTTATCGGGGATTATATTCTGAAACTTTTAAGAGGCGGAGAAGATGTAACAGGTACAACACTGTCAAGATTCTTCGGATTCCACGTAGCAATCCTTCCGGGTATCTTTATAGTGGTTCTTTCACTTCATTTAATACTGATTCAGCGGCAGGGGATAGGTGAGCCGGAAGATTGGGAAGCTAAACATCCTAATGAGAAAAAGACAATCCCCTTCTTCCCGAACTTTGTTCTCCGCGAACTTCTAATATGGCTTATCGTAATTAATATTCTGGCTATTCTTGCTGTTTATTTCCCCTGGGAATTAGGGGTAAAAGCAGATCCTTTTGCATCCGCACCCCAGGGAATTAAGCCTGAATGGTATTTCCTGGGAATGTTCCAGATATTCAAGTTTCTTCCAGGCAATATATGGTTTATCCCGGGTGAGTTATTCGGCATATTAGTTTTTGGTATTGCAATTTTATTATGGGTACTTGTTCCATTCCTCGATACAAAAACAAAAGCAGGGCATAGAAACAGGGTTATTCTCTACGCAGGGATATTCGTAATCATATTTATCACACTGTTCACAATATTAGGATTCATACTCGATTAGGAGTTCAGATATGAAGATAATTTTATCAATAATTTTTATGATCGCAATCTTTCCTCAATGCAGCTTTTCTGCAGATGATGAATGTCTGAACTGCCACTCTGTTCTTGGTGACAAGCTTCAAAAAGCCTCAGACCTTTATGTTAATGATGTTCATTACCTGAAGGGAATAACCTGCGCCGGTTGTCACGGAGGAGATGCCTTAAGCGATGATCCTGAAATAAGTATGAGTAAACAGAAGGGGTTTATCGGGGTACCGGCAAGAAAAGAAAGATATCTGCTCTGTGTAAACTGCCACGCCGATCAGCAGAAGATGAACGGATACGGGTTCACAAAAAATATTACACAATATGATGAGTTAAAGAGTTCGGTACATTTTAAGCAAACGTATAATAATCAGGGACCTGTAGCCGATTGTATTACCTGCCATAGCGTGCATAATATTGTTAAGGTGAATAACTCAGCTTCTCCGGTTCACCCTTTAAAAGTAGTTCAGCTTTGCGGCAGCTGCCACAGTGATGCAGGATATATGAAAAACTACAATGCCTCGCTTCCGGTTGACCAGGTAGCAAAATATAAAACCAGCGTACATGGTAAAAGAAATGTAAGCGGCGACAGTAATGCTGCCGAATGTGTGAGCTGTCATGGAAGTCACGAGATCAGAGCAGTTAATGATCCTCATTCATTTGTCTATCCGGCCAATATTCCTGCTGTCTGCTCAAACTGCCACAGCGATAAGAATAAAATGCAAAAGTATAATATTCCCACAGAACAGTATGCATCTTATAAAAAAAGTGTTCACGGTATTGCTCTTTTGGAAAAAGGGGATTTAGGCGCACCCGCCTGTAATGATTGCCACGGAAATCATGGGGCTACACCTCCGGGAGTAGAATCTATTTCTAAAGTCTGCGGCAGCTGCCACGCCCTTAATATGGAACTCTTTGAAACGAGTGTTCACAAGCCGGCATTTGATAAGGAGGGTATTCCGGAATGTGAAAGCTGCCACGGCAATCATAATATTGCAAAAGTAACGGATGATCTTCTGGGAGTAAATAATAACTCTACGTGTATAAAATGTCATAAATCCGGAGAAAAAGGATATATCGCTGCTAACTTTATGAGACACTCGATCGACAGTCTCAAACAAGAAGAGGCATCGGCTAAAAATATCCTTACAGAAGCAGAAAGAAAAGGAATGGATGTATCGGATGCACAGTTTGCTCTTAAAGATATCCGGCAGGTACTTATACAATCCAGAACAACCGTACACGCATTTAATACTGATGAGTTCAGTAAGGTTCTGAACGGAGGTTTTGAAATAACACAAAGCGCACGTACACAGGGTTTGAATGCAGTAGATGAATATTACTTCAGACGAAAAGG
Source organism: uncultured Ignavibacteriales bacterium (assembly GCA_963764685.1). GTDB lineage: Bacteria > Bacteroidota > Ignavibacteria > Ignavibacteriales > Ignavibacteriaceae > CAVXTT01. Next base: position 4,436 of record CAVXTT010000001.1, on the reverse strand, counting down.
ACTGATCGTTTCCACGCTAATAGTTACAATGCTTTGCATCGGTCTCTTTTTAAAGATAAAGCGGATTGAGAAACAGGATAAGATAGACAGCTAATAAGTAATTAAAGAAAAAAGGTGCAGTTATGGAAAACCCGGTAGAGAATTCTGAAAACAGCGGGAATGTTGAAGTCATTAAAAAGCTTGAGGAACGGCTCGCACAGCTTGAAAAACAGATTAATCTTCAGGCGGCAGGAGATGACAATACTGTACACAATGCATCCACACTTTCCATCAAAGATAATGATGAGCTGGAATTAAGGATAGGGCAATTCTGGCTTCCGAAGCTCGGGATCCTGGTCTTTATAATGGGGGTGATCTTTTTCTTAACTCTCCCGTTTGCAGGAGTACCTGCTTTACTCCCGTCAATTGCAGGCTATACCCTTGCTTTGGGAATTCTTGCACTTGCTTATTTCGGTAAAAAGAGTTTTGCACAGCTGAATTTTTATTTTATAGGAGGGAGTGCAGTAATTGCATTTCTTTCAACACTGCGGCTTTACTTTTTCGGACACGAAAATGTATTGGGTACCTGGGTACTGGAATTTCTTGGTTTGGTCTTTGTTGTTTCAACCACTCTCTGGTATTCATTAAAAAATGATTCACCTTATCTTGGCACCCTGGGGATATTTCTTGCCTATGTAACAGCACTAACAATCGGCAATACTTATATGCTTTTAAGTGCTGTACTGCTGACCTGCTTTGTGGCGGTCCGTATTTTTATTAAGACGGGGTGGGAGGGCTTTCTTGTGTTTTCAATTATATCAGCCTTTCTTATTCATGCAACCTGGTTTGTAAGTAATCCATTTTTCGGTAACACTTTTGAAACAGTGAAGAGAACAGATCTGAATCTTATATTCATTCTGGGATATGTTGTACTTTTTGCGGCTGGTCTGTTAAAGCGGAAAGATAATTCCACAGAAGAGTTTATGGATATAATGTCGTCCCTTCTGAATTCAGCTTTCGGATATGGATTATTTCTGATCATTACACTGCTTAACCCGCAGACTTATTTCGCATTGCTTCATCTTTTAGCAGCATTAGTTTTTCTTGTCACTGCAACAATATTCTGGGTGAAGGAAAAAAGCCAGTATTCGACATTTATTTATGCTATGACCGGCTATGCCGCACTTAGTGTAGCAATCGTATTCAATTTTAGTCAGCCGTGGAACCTGATCTACCTTTGCTGGCAAAGCATACTTGTATTATCAACCGCAGTCTGGTTCAGATCCAGGTTTATCATTGTGGCTAATTTTATAATATATCTTATGGTCCTTGCTGCTTATCTATTTTCTTACTGGATATTGGGGACTGAAGCAATCAGTTTCGGTTTGACCGCTTTGATCAGTGCAAGAGTATTAAATTGGCAGAAGGGGAGACTGGAATTGAAAACAGAGGCACTCCGGATTTCTTATCTGGTGATCGCATTATTCTGGATACCGTATCTCTTTTATTGTGTGCTCCCGAGTGTATACGTAGGTTTATCTCTTCTTGCCTTAGCACTTGCATATTTCGGGATAGGTAAGCTGATTAAAAATTTAAGGTACAGGTGGATGGCTGTAATGACATTATTAATTACAGTTTTCTATCTGATGATCTTCGGGATTACTAATCCTGATATTTATTACAAAATTGTTTCCTTTCTTGCTGCAGGTATTATACTTTTAATAACTTCGGCTGTATACAACAGAATTTCACGAACTACCAAAACAAAACAAATCACCTGATCATATAATGTGGGGTCGGCAGAGACATTACCAAGTCTCTGCCACATTTATATTTATTACTCAATATTCACTCTTCTATTATTCCTCAGATCTCAATGAATCTTAAATTATTCTTTTTTCTCAGATAAGTAACTGCCGATTAAAGTTAAATCCGGAGAATAGTTTATACTGTAAAGTAATATTCTTGTATCTGTGATAAACTTTAGAGTGGATGGAAACATAATTATTTGACTGTTGTTTAATTATCAAATTTGAGTATTTTTTATCAACTCACCTTGAGAAAATTTATGAATAGAATGATTCACTCTTGTCTGATAATATTGTTTTTAACAGTAATATCCGCAGCACAGGAGGTTAAAAAAGAAAGTAACAGGCATAAAATGGACAATACTTCAAAAGTTGACACTGCCACATTTGGTGCTGGCTGTTTCTGGTGTGTTGAAGCAGTTTTTCAAAGATTAAAAGGTGTCGAAAAAGTTATATCGGGCTATACAGGGGGTACTAAAGAAAATCCCACTTATAAGGAAGTCTGTACAGGAAGAACAGGACACGCTGAAGCCTGTCAGGTAATTTATAACCCTTCAGTAATAACCTATCCGGAGCTGCTTGAGGTTTTCTGGTCTACTCACGACCCTACAACCTTAAACCGGCAGGGGGCAGACGAGGGAACCCAGTACAGGAGTGTTATCTTTTATCATAATGATGAACAGAAGAAGCTTGCTGAAGGCTATAAGGAAGAGTTAACCAAACAGAAGATATATAGTAATCCTATAGTTACAGAGATCACCCCGTTTAAGAAATTTTATAAAGCTGAAGATTATCATCAGAATTATTTTAATGAAAATCCAGAGCAGGCATACTGCAACCTGGTTATTCAACCGAAGGTAGAAAAATTTAAGAAGGTATTTAAGACCAGGCTTAAAGAATAAAAAAAGCCCCGGAGTTTCTTCCGGGGCTTCTTTATTATATGAGGATGCTGTTAGTGAACACTTATTTCATTCCCACGACTTCCCGGGGACCTGCAAATTCTAATTTAAGATCTATGGTTACTTCTTTGCCTACTACTGCTCCGCCGGCTTCAGTTAAAGCATTCCATTTCAGACCATAATCGAATCTGTTTATAACTGTCGTTCCTTTAAAAGCTGCTTTAATATTTCCATTGCCGTCTTTTGCTTTGCCGCCGAATGTGACATCAAATTTTACCGGTTTAGTTACATCACGGATTGTGAGATCGCCGTATAAAGTATATTTATTATCAGAGACCTTTTTGAATGCAGTGCTTTTGAAAATCATTTGAGGATATTTTTCTGCATTAAAGAAATCATCGCTCTTTAGATGGGCGTCTCTTTTTTCATTATCCGTATTTATGCTGTTCACATCAACGCTGAAATCTATTTGTGCATCTGTGAAGTCATCCCTGGTTGACTTTATTGATCCATCGTATACTCTAAAGCTTCCCTCAACTTCAGAAATCAGTAAATGGGTTACTGTAAATTGTACATTTGAATGTGCCCTGTCGACTTTCCATTCCGTCTGGGCGGAAAGCCCCATAGTCATAAAAATAATTAACAGGGGCAATAATATTTTTTTCATTGTATTCTATTCCTTTTTTAATTGTCTTTCATCCCGGTACAATAGAAACCTCATTAGTCTAAAAAAAGTTCCCTTCCGGGGTTAATTCTTATGTACAAACTTAAAAGAGAGAACCTGACTATTCATTGAACAGGATTAATAAATGATCTTGATCTAAATCAATAGAATTATCTTGAGAACATCTGTTTTTTTACCCTGCTTAGGGTTTCGGGGGTAATGCCAAGGTAGGAAGCGATCATATGCTGTGGGACTCTTTGAATTATATCCGGGTATGATTTTATCAGGTTGGAGTAATTTTCTTCAATACTAAGGCTAAGCTTACCTATATGCCTTTTCTGCAAAGCAACATAGGCTGATTGCATTAAATAATAAAAATAAGTTAAAACTTTTGGGATCTCCTTAAGGAGCCTTTCCTGCGACTCCAGGTCAATCAGCAGGAGTTCAGAATTTTCCAGCGCTTCAATATTCAATCGTGCAGGTTCTCCGGTGAGGTAACTATACAGGTCAGCAATTATCCAACCTTCCAATGCAAACTGAAGGATATGCTCATTTCCTTTGTCGTCAACCATAAAGGATCTTAAGGCGCCTTTATCAACAAAGGCCATATATTTGCATACATCCCCTTCCTGCAGAAGATACTGCCTTTTTAGTAGTCTTTTAGGCTTTAATGCTTTTTTTACAGATTCCACCTCTCCCAGGCTAAGTGGAATTGAATTTTTTTCGTTTATTTTATGGATTAGCAGGTCAGTCATATTAAAAGATCAGGAAATATATAAAGCTATTCAATGTATCTGAAATATTCAACAGGACATATTCTATCCGGGGAACATAATTGCAGCATCCATATCTGTCCAAAACGATGTCCCAGTGAACTCATTGTATAGGAAGGGGTAAGGTCTTTTTGCCGCGCAGGTAAAAATAAATGCATTCCACCCATTCTGTGCACAAAAGTCATACATCGCCTCAGCGGGGGCAAATATGCATCGCCCCAGCGGGGCGAAATATTGATAGATATTAGTCCGGGTACAGAACTTTTAGTCCCCTGGGGACGACATCCTCCTCTTATCGTACCAAGCAATTCGT